>NZ_SSXV01000018.1 GCF_009469595.2 Thauera sp. 2A1
GGGCTCATGACACTTCTCCTTGAACGCGGGGACATCCCCGGTTTCAAGGTAGGTCGTCGTCGCAGACGTCATGAAAAACGCGGTGGCGCTTGGGTTCGCGGCCACCGCGTCAGCGGTTTAGTTCAACGTAGAAGTGAGCGGACTGCGCGGCTTTTCGCGCAGGTCCGCTCGACTGCCGGGTTGGGCGTAAACAGCACTATTGGCGGATAAGGCGGTGCGTGCCTGTTGTGCCAAGTTCAGTGCATTGTTGGGCCAATTCGTTTTCAGTAGTTGGCGTTACCGAGCAATTTGCCTGACCTATCGAAAATCGAAGAGTTTTCCCGTCGACCGTGCCCTCTCCAGTTGATGACCAAGAATTACCTGCAATTTCCCATAAGGAGGATACTTTCATTCGATGGTCATCTATCGGAGTAAAGGTCATTTCCCCTTTTTGCGCATAGCCGAGACTGTTCGTGCCCGATACTTTCCATGTTCCAGAAAACAGTGAAGTTGATGGAGATTTTCTACTTTGCTGGGCAGGCTGATCCGATGGCGCTGTGTCACGTGAGGCAACAGGAATTCTATTGTCTTTGCATACCTTGCAACTCTGTGCGACAACGGCCTTAGGCTTTCTAGGTGAAACATCTTCAACTTCACTACCGTTCAGAACAATGGTCATTTGAGATATTTTTTCGTCATCTACAAACCAGTCGACCCGGCTGCACTGTTGGACATTTGTACTAACTTTTACCCATGTACCTCTAATTTGGAGCGTCGCAATACACTCTCCAATCCATCCAGCCGCCGTACAGTCGCAAGGTGCTGCCGAATAAGCATTTAAGGCGAAAAACAGCGCTGCCAATGAGATCGCTTTAGCAATCGTATTCATAGGTCAATTCTCCTGTTGCTTGTGTTGCCCAACTTTGTTTTCTGGCGACTGCACTGCTGCGTAACATTGTTACTGCTCCATAACATCACACATCGACCCACGGCGTAACGCGCTTGCTGCTTGGATGTCCGAGGCATAGACTGTAGAAAAAAACAGTCTTAATAAGCCATGAAAACCAGCACTGCACCGTTACCACCGCTGCGTTCGGTCAAGGTTCTGGACCAGTTGCGTGAGCGCATACGCTACTTGCATTACAGCTTACGAACCGAACAGGCGTATGTCCACTGGGTTCGTGCCTTCATCCGTTTCCACGGTGTGCGTCACCCGGCAACCTTGGGCAGCAGCGAAGTCGAGGCATTCCTGTCCTGGCTGGCGAACGAGCGTAAGGTTTCGGCATCCACGCATCGGCAGGCATTGGCGGCCTTGCTGTTCTTCTACGGCAAGGTGCTGTGCGCGGATCTGCCTTGGCTTCAGGAGATCGGAAGACCTCGGCCGTCGCGACGCTTGCCGGTCGTGCTGACCCCGGATGAGGTGGTTCGCATCCTCGGTTTTCTGGAAGGGGAGCATCGTTTGTTCGCCCAGCTTCTGTATGGAACGGGCATGCGGATCAGCGAGGGTTTGCAACTGCGGGTCAAGGATCTGGATTTCGATCACGGCACGATCATCGTGCGGGAGGGCAAGGGCTCCAAGGATCGGGCATTGATGTTGCCCGAGAGCTTGGCGCCCGGCCTGCGCGAGCAGCTGGCGCGTGCCCGGGCATGGTGGCTGAAGGACCAGGCCGAGGGCCGCAGCGGCGTTGCGCTTCCCGACGCCCTTGAGCGGAAGTATCCGCGCGCCGGGCATTCTTGGCCGTGGTTCTGGGTCTTTGCGCAGCACACACATTCGACCGACCCACGGAGCGGTGTCGTGCGTCGCCATCACATGTACGACCAGACCTTTCAGCGCGCCTTCAAACGTGCCGTGGAAGCAGCAGGTGTCGCGAAGCCCGCCACACCGCATACCCTGCGCCACTCGTTCGCGACGGCCTTGCTCCGCAGTGGTTACGACATTCGAACCGTGCAGGACCTGCTCGGCCATTCCGACGTCTCCACGACGATGATTTACACGCATGTGCTGAAAGTTGGCGGTGCCGGAGTGCGCTCACCGCTTGATGCGCTGCCGCCCCTCTCTAGTGAGAGGTAGGGCAGCGCAAGTCAATCCTGGCGGATTCACTACCCCTGCGTGAAGGCCATCGGTGCCGCATCGAACGGCCGGTTGCGGGAAGTCCTCCCTGCGTCCGCTGATGGCCGGCTGCCGCTGTTGGAAACCGCATCCACATAGCTGCCGTTGATCGCGAGTCGAGGCAGATGGTGAGCGTCAGGTCAGGCCGACAAGTCGGCTCCCGCTTCCAGAGCCACGATATGATGAAACCACACGCATACATACGTATGGGTTTATTCGTGCCCTTGCTCCCCTCACTTCGAATTATTCTCGCCCTCCCCATGGTCCTCGGCCGCCGCCGTCAACCGTGCTGGGGCTGTCGTCTCCGTCGCTGCGACCGCCGTCAACTTTGCCGCGATCCCGGTATAGAGATGTTAGTGTGATGCTTTTTACGGGACATCCGCACTACCCGCCTTGATGGCCGGTGACTCATCCAGGGCCATCGCACTCGAAAGTCATAACGGATGAATCCCCAGCATTTTCATACGGATATCGTCATCCCAAGCCGCCCGCTTGCGCTTGAGCCGCAGGCTCGTCTTGGCGGTGTCGGTCTTGTCCGCGCGAATCAGGTTCAGCACGATCTTCTTGAGCAGCGAGAGGTTCTGCGGTGCGTTGTCCTTGCGGATCATGCAGTCGTCCTCGCCGAAGCAGACATCGAGCATCCAGTGAAGGCGGTTCTCAATGGCCCAGTGGGAACGCACGGTCTTGGCCAACTCCTCGGCGGTGAGTTTGCGCGAGCTGATGTAGTAGCGCTCTTCCAGCTCAGCGACCTTGTCGCCGACCACGCGTTGCGAGACGACGCAGCCGATCGTCTTGCAGCCGGGCCAGAGTTCGGGGTCAATCTCCTTGCCGCTGGCGGCAACCCAACTGAGCTGCATCACCGTCCTGCCATGGGACTTGTCCACGTGCTTGAAGCCGTCGTTGGCGAGTTGGGTATCGCTGATCAAATCACGCACCTGCTGATGCAGCGTGGGCTGGTTGCCCTTGACCGCGAGCAGGTAGTCCGCCCCCTTCTCGATCACCTTCGCAGCAATCTCGCGCTGGCAGCCCATGGCATCGATGCTCACGAGCAAGCCTCTGATGTGCAAGGCTTCAAGCAGCTCCGGAATGGCGGTGATCTCGTTGCTCTTGCCGGCCACTTTCTCCTGACCGAGCACCAACCCAAGCTCGGTCGAGAATGCGCTGACCATATGCACCGGCGGCGCATCGCCATCGGCCGAACGGCGCAGCGTCTTGCCATCGACGGCCACCATGCCCTCGAGTGCGCCAACGATCCCGCCCACCCAACGCCGGAACACCGCTTCGAACAGCTTCGGGTCGAGCACTCGGAATACGCGCAGGAACGTGTCCTGCGAAGGGATGCCGTTCTCGAGCACGAGGAAGCGCCGCAGCCAGGCGGCCTTGAGCCGACCCCACAGGGCGATGTCCTCGAAGCTGTCGGCGTCCGAGAGCATGGCGCACACCGCGATCACCAGGATCTCCCGGAAGTCGTGGCGGGTGCCGTTGCTGGGCTGACGCGGATCTTCAAGCTCACTGAGTTTCTCCATCAGACTGACTCCCGCTCCGCGCATTTCCATCGCCCAAAGGACGAGAGTAGACGCGTTTTCGAGAGGGTTCACAAGATGGCTGCATAACCTATTGAACGTGAACGAATCTTCTGAAGATCTTCAGGAAGTGCATGTCATTCGAGTGCGATGGCCCTGGTGACTCATCGCTGAGTGCCGCGCCTTTTTTTAGGCTATGTCACCGTTACTAACTTTCCTGTTTGTAATGTCAGGCACTGAGTTTTCACGTTGCGCAGTTCTTAGCGGGAGCTTTCTCTACGACCCAAAACGTAACAAAATCGGCAATCCGTCAATCGTCGGGAATATTGTTCTACCAAAATGCACCCCCTCGTCGCTCACGTCAGAAAGAATGATTGAATAGTTTTCGACAATAAAGCATAAATGGTGATGTCTAGCGACTTCTTGTCGGCGCCTCAGGCGGCGTAATTTGTGGTACAGGCCCGCATAGATACTATAAAGATATGCACAATACGCGACCTTCGGAACACGATTGCACCAGTCATCCATGAAGCCAAGTTCTCCCTTCCGCGGGCCAAACCCCCATTGAAGCGTATGTGCAACAAGTAGATACGCAAGATGCTTAGGATCATACGCTTGCGGGTCGTGAAAATCCTCCTTTATAAACCTGGACTCAATACTTCTCTGCTCTTCATCCGAAACATTAATAAACACCCATGGCTTTATGTGACGCAGGAAAACATTCAAAGTTTTTAACATATCGCCACGGTTTTGATAAACCAACCTATTGCGACGGATCCATTTCCCGTTGTCGAGCATCCTTATTTTCCAGCACAGCACAGTCAAGTCTTTGCGAGGATTCGGGGCAATCTCCAAGGGCATCTTCGAGATCTGGTTTATATAATGAAGACGAATTCCCGAAACGTCACACCAATTTGACCAATCTGGCATTTCATCATCGGGCCATAAGCTAGCGAGTTTCTCCGGATCAAAGCGCTCTAGCCACAGGTGATAATCTCGGAACGCGGCTTGCAGCAAAGCGATGTTATTCCGCATCTCCAAGTGAAGTTCGATTTCCAAAGGAGCCCCAAAGAACGTATTTCCACAAAATCTGCAAAGATATGGGTGATCGAAGACTTCCCGCTCGAACCGATAGGGTGGGCTTTCACTACCGCAATGCATGCAAACTTTCTTTAAGCTACAATGATGTATTGGGCATCTGTGCAGATTATCCAATTGAAACCAAAAAGAGTGATACAACGATTGAAAGCATATCGGGCAGTATTTAAGCGTCGAGCATGAAAATAAACTATAGAAACGACGCCCAAATTTTATATTTATTTCCCGCTCAATAGCGCTCGGAAGAGCCCACCCAGTCGATTGATATAAAAGTTCAGTTTTTATCCATCGCGGAAATCCCATGTCTCTGTTCCACGGCGCACTTCTTTTCAGTCCAATGCAATAGTGGATTAAATCCCTAAGATTAAATGCATTAAGCCACGCGAGTCTCATAAGAGCAGAATAGGTCGACTCATAGGGTAATGGAGAGTACCTAAAACCAGTAAGATGATAAGCTTCCGCGTTATCGACGCCTAAAGCCTTTGATCTTGGCTTGCTCATTTTGAATTCATCGCAAAGTCGAGCCCCTCTTTCCAGGTTTCAATTGGTATCTCAGTAATCGATGTCAGTCTTTTATCAATCGACTTCAACGCCGTTGTCACCATTGCGTGTCTGATCCCCACAAATACCCGTCTAAGATTAGCTTCTATCAATGGAGTCCTTCCTTGCGCCATCCTCAGGGCCTTACAGAACCGAACCGCCTCGTTAGCTAACCTCAGAGCACTCATGTCCATATGGGAAAAATACGCTTGCGCTATCGAACGATTTCCAAGTTCTTCGAATATCATCGAATCCATTTCCGAAAAAAGTGAGACCCAGTCCGACTCACTCTCGTATCCGAAGAGCTTAAGTTGACGTCCACCGAAAAGTCGATCGACGGCGCCGTTGTCGTTCATCAGTGCTGTCTTCTGACTTATTAGCGCTTCAAAACTCGGGCTTTCCCCGAACGCAATGGTCATTAGAGACCCGCCCATCCGTGCGATTTCATTCGACAAATCCTTCATCAAGAACATATCAAGATCTCGCATCGATTGACACTCGTCCAGAAGGACGACTACACAGCCTATCGGGCTGTATCTTGAGAGTTCTGCCCAATACATTGGAAGTCTATGTCGCAGGGCCGTAGTGTCTCGAGAAACAGGCTTGTCGTGCCCAGACTCAGCTAATGCTCTAATGAAGAATGATCTAAGTTCGTTACCCGGCAGAATCTGTTCATTTATAATAAAAACCGGAAGCCCTGGAATCTCCGCTCGCAGTCTTCTGGCACAGTACTCGATTGCGATTGTCTTTCCTCTTCCACGTGCAGCTGCAAGCCAGCAGCCCGGCACCTTGAGATAAACTACAAGCCGCAACTGTTCATATGTCTTTCGCAGTGGATCGGAGGTGAAAACCAGCTTCTCGAAAATTGGGCCTAGTAATAGTAATTCCTTCTGGAGTTCCGTTGCATCCGAGTCGAAACTAGCACTCTTATCCATGATGTGTCTAAGCCCTCAGAAACTGCAAATTACTTTCTAGAGAATGATCTAATTTCAGGCGCTGGATTAAGTAGACTGACTAGATTTGAGCTAGAGGGACTTTCCTCTTTCGAAGCAACGTCATTCTCTTTTAGTTCCACGGTGCCTTGATTTGCCGAATCCATGCTCATCGAAGCAGTATCGTCATCTAGGCTAGTTTCCTTTTTAATTCTATCTAAATCGGACGCTGCTTTCTTTGCTTCAGCGGGGCTTTTTGTCCCGCCTCCAAATAGTTTCTCCTGGCGATTTTTAATAAAATCATTGGTGACGCTTTCGGGCCGACTGTGGTTGCGTTTAAGTCGACCAAACTTCTGAAGCAGAATGAAGTTTTGCCAAGTCATGGAGAATATTCGCCATTTTTTTTCTGGCGCTAATTTACCAATAATATCCCCATTCTTTGGGTCGATTGCACGAGCAATTCTAATATCGTCCCGAGCTATTTCAATTATTATGAACTGCCCCATCAAGTGCCACGCATCATGGAGTTCATCTCCATAGTATCGACAGCCATTCACTCTTACACTCGGTGCAATTCCTTTCTGCGGATACGCGTCCACTCTTACCGAAAGAGACACCCATCGAGTTGGTCGATCGGTCTTGCGTTGGAGTGGAAGCGGTCTTGGGAAATACCTGCTGTCAGAGTCGCACCGCCTAAGGATTGAGAGTGGGGTTTCCCAATAATTGCCCTCTTTCACTGTGCTATTTATTTCACGCACTATAGATTTCGCAAAAACGCATATTTCCCAACGGCGCAATTTTGTAGCCTTGGCTTTTTCTTCAGGCATTTGGCGATGCGGATCCGCTGGCCCCGTGCCGTAGCTCGTGGATAGACGCTGCGATCCACGCTGAGTTAGTTCGCCGAATGTACGTTCGACTATTGGCCTAGCCCACCATTCTCCCGGGCGGCCGTAACATACAGCGCTACCTGATGTGGCAATTAGTCTCGAAATGGCATTACTAGATTTGTGAGCCCATGCTCGATCAAGTTTTATGATGTCCCATCCATGCCAAGCGAACTGGGGAAGAATCTGATTGGGTTGCCAGTAGCCATCCACACACCCCTTGAATTCGGTAAGTTCAGCGATAGGTTTTGGAGGGGCAATGCACGCGTCAATAAGATCTAGAACACACGAGTCGGTGGTCTGTGGTTCGAATGAGTCGCTCGTGGCTATGATTGCGCGGTCGAAAACATCAACGGCGCAGCCGATCCAAAACCTTGGAACCAGCGCATCGACAACCCCTCCTATTGGTGTATCAATTTCGACCGTCGTGGCGCTGTCGTGCTTGTGAAAGTCCGCCTCTAGCACCTGAAAGGGAGCCGTCGGGTGGATGAGCGAGAGTTCTCCACTCCGCTTCCCTGAGAATCGGGCGGCGTCGCTACCAAAGCGAGACTTGATGAATTTCGTGGGGTGCTTGAATAGAAGGGATCTGCCTATCTGAGAAAGCGTCGCGTATCCTTGATCGCGAGTATTGAATGGATACTCCGAGTCTTTAACGCCTCTCCCACGAAGGAAGGTATGCACTGCAGCTTTTAGGTCTATCCAACGGACGTTTCCAATCAGTTGGTTATCACAGACTTCCCGACGCTTCTTTAATACTTGCGCCTCGATAAGATTGAGAAGATCTGGATATTTTTGGAACAATGCGGTCATTGCGCCCGCATATCCTCCTTTTCGCCCCTCATGAAGGTTCGACGAAGGTAAAGGGGCTTGTCGCCTGTAACCTGCTGTCCGCGAGTAGCGTACGAGCGCCCTAAAGCCATGAATGCGACCATCCACATGGGGATGCAGGCATTTCTTTACGAGCACCCTTAACCAGTCCTCGTTTAATCCTGTCTGCGCTTTTATCCTAGTAAAATCGTGGTTCCCGAAGTACATCTCGACAGCCTCTCTTTTTCTCCTATACTCGTCAGAATCGACGAGATGATCGATATTTGGGGCTGGCCAGGAGGCGATGTCGAGCCACATTTCGGGTATCGGTGAGGTGCGTCGGTTCCTCATAAGGATGTTTTTAATGGGGCTAGTAGAAGAGTCTGTATCTTGTTTTCTTGTTGTTTGGGGAACGCATTTTGTGCTCTCGTCTTCCCAAAAACTTGTTCGTCCGTTCAATGACTGATTCACAAGGTCGCATTTGAGCAACCCCGTAGCAAGTTGATTTGCTACCACCGCTACGATTAACGCGGGATCTACGCCCTCGATGCGCATCGCATCTTCGAACGTGGATGATTTGTGGTCTGCCAGGTGAGATTTCAGTGCATATATCTCTTTTTGCTTGTTGAAGTCTCTTGCTCGAGTCATCGCGGAGCATAGAGCAAGCCAATTCCAGAACTCCGTCATTCTAGGCATTAGATCTTTCTCGGTGCGAATGAAAAAGCGCCACCCTGCTCCTGCAGCTCGTTCTCGTTCTCTCTCCACGTTTTTTCTGAACTGTGTCGCCTTCGACTTGGTAGTTGATTCATATCGGCAACATAGTAGCCACTCGATCTCGCCATCGTATTTCTGCGCTGCGAGGATACGCCCATAGGCTTGATCTTCTGGGGCTGTCATGTCGCCTTCAACGGAATACGAAATAACGGCTGAGTCGCCCTCTAGAATTACTGCTTGAATGAACGCTACGTCGCCTAGTAAGGTGAGTAGCCGTTGATTCTTGGGGGAATAGAAGCCCCAGATGTTGGGCAGCACGTTGTCACCGGAGAGAGCGTCGCGGAGATCTGCGACGCTGTCGCGAATCTCGTGTTCTGTCGCGAGACTCTGATGAGAATCGTTCGACACAGTAGCGCTCCTCCGTTGTGTTCTTCTCAGCAGGGGGTGGGCCAGTATTGCGCCCTAGGCCGGCTTAATGTATAATTAAAAAGCGTTTTGCTTTACCTATAAGCGGAGAATGCCTAGACGAACTGAATCCAAAAACTGCTTTCCCGCTAGGGGTGAACAGGAAAAGGTGACGTCGGTGACGTCACCTTACACGGATCAGGGAGAGGCTGCTACCAAGAATTCGGATGAGGTTGCACTTCTCGACGTCTTGCTACGTGGTTTCGGGATAAAGAACGATGCGCAACTTGCCGCTTGGCTCGAGATTGATAAGTCGCTTTTATATGCGGTGCGGGCAGGGAAACGACGACTCGGCCTCGTTCCAAGGCTAAGAGTGCTCGATCACATCGGGTTCCTGAAGGCGCGATCCATCCTTGAGTCGATTCTTCCGGAGAATCTTGCGAAGGTTTTGGTGGAGTTCAACAACCAGTTGGTAGCAGAACTCATCAAGAAAGCGTTGAGGGAGAACGCTGAAGACCCAAACGTCGCACTGTTGGAAGCTACTAAGATCGCGTTCGGCCATCGAACCGATGCCGAACTAGCCAAGTTTCTCGAAGTTCAACACAACACTATCGCAACGATCCGTTCCGGCAAGTCTTCACTTGGTCCAAAGCCGAAGTTGAAGATACTTGCACACGCTACGAGGGCTTTTGAGCCGGAGGCATTACTAGCAGCGGTTGAGTCCTCGAGCAGGTTCCTAGTGTTGCTGAAAGAGCATCTTAAGCATCTAGACCCGGCTTCCAGTAATCGTTGAGTATGAAAGCCGTCTCCTGCGACCGCGTTCCATGCTGAGACGATGCGGTGGTCCAAGGCGATCAGAGCCATATCCGGAGTGCCTCCGTACTCGCGGCGCTGGGTTGTGAACTGGTTCCGATCACGTCTCGTACCAACATTAGGCCTTGAGCCCTCACTCCATCGAGTTTCGGCGGCAGTGCTTGTTTACCACCCATCCGCTCGTCTCATGAATTTGTTTGAGAGTTAATCGGAACCAGCATCCCGCCGACACATTTAATTTGCCCAAAAAAATGTAGCCGGTGTAACTGCATCATGCGAGTGGGGCTGTAAGAAGTTAACGCTCTGTTTCTTAAGGCGTATGGCCTGCACCTTCACCCGTGAGAATTACTTTGAGGCACTACGATCTCGTACACCCCGGCCGGGCAGTAGCGCTGCTCGGGCGCATCGTATTTCGCCAGGTTCACGCTGATCGGCACCGAGGGGTCCTTGAGCTGCAGGTGGCAGGGCTGGTCTTCCTCGTGGTTGGTGTTGGACAGGAACACCGACGACAGGCGGTCGAAAGTCAGCACGCCGTCGGGCTTGGGATAGGCGATCTTCGCGCACTCGGCCGCGGGCCGGAGTTCGAGGTGGTCGGCGCTGTTGTGCAGCGTCCAGGGCACCTTGCCCTTGAAGAGCTTCTGCTCGGCGCCGAACAGGAAGGAGCCCAGCCACAGGCCCTTCTTCATGTAGGGCTTGAAGTTGCGCGTCTGGTGCAGCTCGGCGTGCAGCCAGGAATCCTGGAAGGCCGACGGATAGGCGGTGAGCGCATCGCGCTGGCGCTGCGTCATGAGCGCCTCGAAGGCAGCATCGGCGGCGAGCATGCCGGACTTGATCGCCGCATGGCTGCCCTTGATGCGCGCGGCGTTGAGGAAGCCGGCGTCGTCGCCGATCAGCGCCCCGCCCGGGAAGATCAGCCGTGGCAGGCTCTGCAGGCCACCGGCGGCAATGGCGCGCGCGCCATAGGCCAGGCGCTTGCCGCTTTCGAGGTACTTGCGGATCTCGGGGTGGGTCTTGTAGCGCTGCATCTCCTCGAAGGGCGACAGGTGCGGGTTGCTGTAGCCCAGCCCCACCACGAAGCCCACTGCGACGAGGTTGTCCTCGAGGTGATAGACGAAGCCGCCGCCATAGGTGGCGTTGTCCATCGGCCAGCCGGCGGTGTGCACCACCAGGCCGGGGCGATGGTTCTCGGGCTTCACTTCCCACAGCTCCTTGATGCCGATGCCGTAGGTCTGCGGATCGACGCCGTCCCTGAGATTGAACTTCGCCTCGAGCTGCTTGCCCAGGTGGCCGCGGCAGCCTTCGGCAAAGAGGGTGTACTTGGCGTGCAGCTCCATGCCCGGCTGGTAGGCGGGGCCCGGTTCGCCATCGCGGCCCACGCCCATGTCGCCGGTGGCCACGCCCTTCACCGCGCCCGCCTCATCGAACAGGATCTCGGCGCCGGCAAAGCCCGGGTAGACCTCCACGCCCATCGCCTCGGCCTGCTCGCCGAGCCACTTCACCACGTTGCCCAGGCGCACGATGTAGTTGCCGTGGTTGATCAGGCAATCGGGCGTGAGGCCGTGCGGCACTGCGCGCGCACCGGTCTCGGAGAGCATCAGCACCTTGTCCTCGGTGACGGCGGTCCTGAGCGGCGCGCCCTTGTCCTTCCAGTCGGGAATCAGCTCGGTGAGCGCACGCGGATCCATCACCGCGCCCGACAGGATGTGGGCACCGATCTCGGCGGCCTTCTCGATCAGGCACACCGAGACGTCCTGCCCCTTGGCCGCGGCCAGTTGCTTGAGCTTGATCGCCGCCGCCAGCCCCGCGGGGCCGCCGCCGACGATCAGCACGTCAAATTCCATCGATTCGCGTTCGACGCTCATGTTCGCCCTCCCACTCGTTTCCTTGCCTGCCGATCAGCTTTGTTCGGCTGCCGCGACGCGCCAGTCCGAAACGATGCCCTGTTCGAGCGCGAAGCTCTGCGCCTGGATGGTCCGCCGCTGGAAACGGGCCGCTTCCGGGGTCGTCGCAAGCCAGCGGATCACTGCAGCCGGAATTTCAGGCGGGGCCGAACCATTGCGCAACGCGATGACGCCCTTGTCGCCGATCGTGGCGCGCAGCGCCTCGGTCGTCACCACCCCTGGATTGATGGTGAATGCACGGATTCCCTGGTCGCCGAATTCCGCCACGAGTACGCCAGACAGGCGCGACACCGCGGCCTTGCCGGCACCATAGGCATAGCCCCATCCGCCCTTGCCCGCGGCAACCGGCGGGTCGCTCTCGCCCGCGCCGGAGGTGACGTTGATTATCGTCGCCCCACCCTGCCCCAGCATGGTTGGCAGAAAGGCCTGGGTCAGCGCCACCGGCGCCATCACATAGCCCTGGAACACGCGCTGCAGCGTCTCGTGCCCCAGCGACATGAAGGGGAGATTGAGGTCCTTTCCCTGGTAGATGGCATTGTTCACCAGCACATCCACCCGACCGAAATACTCCAGTACCTGGGCGGCAGCACTGCGCACTGACTGCTCGTCGAGCAGGTCCATGCGCACCGCGAACACCTCGCGGCCGAGGGCGCGGATCGCGCTCGCCGTCGACGCAAGGCTGCCGGCGAGCGGCGAGCCGTCCGCATGGGCGATTGCATGCGCATGCGTCTCGCCCTCTTCCATCGTGCGCGCGCTGATCGCCACGTCGTAGCCCGCACGGGCCAAGGCCAGCGCAGTCTCGCGGCCGATGCCGCGGCTCGCCCCGGTAATGAAAGCCACCTTCTTCATTGCCATCCCTCCATCATTTGCATCGCTCGGCCACGCCGGCGAGAACACGCTCACCGCCTCGCCGGCGGGCGGAAGAATCCGTCAGTACCGGTCGGGGCGGATCATTGCGTCCATGCCGCCGTCGACGAAGACGACGGTGCCATTGACGAAGCTCGCCTGTTCCGACTGCAGGAAGGTCGCCACACGCGCGATCTCCTCAGGGCTGCCGTTGCGGCCGAGTGGCGAGACGAACTTGCGCGTCGCTTCGCCGAAGCGGGGGTCGTCCAACGAGGCCTTGAGCAAGGGCGTCTCGACCGCGCCAGGCGCGATCACGTTCACCCGGATGCCGCGCGCGCCCCATTCGACCGCCCGGCGACGCGCATGGACGGCAATCGCGAATTTCGACGACGCATAAGCCGCGTGCGTCATGCCCGTCGCATCGGCCTGGACACATGCGCCGGCCTCGTCGCCGGCAAGCATCGCCGCCACCATCGGCAGCTTGTCCATGCCCGGTTGCACGGAAGCGACCGAGCCGATTAGCAGCACGGCCGGCCGGCTGCCCTGGGCAAGGGCGTCACGTAGGCCGTCCATGATCTCGCTCATGCCGAAATAGTTAACCGATACGATCAGGCTGCTCGACGGTGCGGTGGAGCCGAGACCGGCGCAGCACACCAGGCCATCGAGCACTCCGCCGCAGGCATCCAGTGACGCGGCGACCGCCGCCTTGCGCCCTTCGGCGGTGGACAGGTCGGCGACGATGTCGGCCTGCTGGCGATCGATGCCGATGACGCGGTGTCCGGCTCGTTTCAACTGTTCGCTGATTGCGGCCCCGATCCCTGATGCCGAGCCGGTGACGACGGTGACGGACATTGACGACTCCCGATATTTGGCCGGCGCACACCGGCGTGATGATGACTGGTTCCGCCGCACACCGCGCCGGAAATGGGCTCAGCGGCGTCGTTGGCTGACTCGGGGGCGGCTGACCCCACGATCCGACCGAGTATCCCTTCTTGTCGCTCGCGCCGGCATCGTCCGCCCGGACTAACACGAGTCCTGTTGACGAGCCGTACAATCCCAGCACACACGATCGATGAGCAGAAACCATTCGGGAACACCAATCATGAAAGTGCACCGCCCCGTCGTCGTCTCGCTCGCCCTGGCATTCTCCTGTCTGCTCGCCGCATCCGCAGGTGGCGCAGCGGACCAAGCATCCGTCGCGATGGGTGCGGAGACCGCCGAGGCGGCCCGTACCCAGGCCCTCCTCGACCGCGCCGAAGCCTTCCTGCGCGACAAGGGCGACCAGGCGCTGGCGGCCTTCAGCCGCTCCAGCGATTTCCAGGCCGGCGATCTCTATGTTTACGTGCTGGGCAGGGACGGCACTTTTCTCGCCAGCGGCGGCGCGTCGTCCACGCTGATCGGGCGCAACGTCCGGGACATGACGGACAGCGACGGCCGGCCGTTCTTCCGCGAAATCCTGGACGGAGCGCAGACCCGCGCAAGCGGACAGGTGCAGTACCGCTGGCTCAACCCGGTGCGTGGCCGAAATGAATACAAGATCGCGAGCTACCGCACGGTGGGCGACCGCATCCTGGTGGTCGGCTACTACGTGCCAAATGCTTCGCTGGAGCTTGCGAAATCCATGGTGTGGCGCGCGGTCCACGAGCTTAAGCAGCGCGGCACTGCTGCCTTCGACCGCTTCAACAACCCCAGCGACAGTTTCGTGCAGGAAGACCTGTACGTGTTCGCAATCGGTCTCGACGACGAGCTGATGTATGCCAACGGCGCCAACCCGCGCATGATCGGCCGCAAGGTGGGTGACCTCACCGATGCGAACGGCCGGCGTTTCGTGCGCGAGATGCTCGACATCGCACGCAGGAAGGGCGAAGGCGAGGTCGAATATGCCTGGCGCAACCCGGCGAGCCAGAAAGTGGAAAAGAAGCGCGCCTACATCGTGCGCGTGGGCGGTTATCTCGTCGGTTCGGGCGCCTACCTCGGGCCGCTGCGCTGAGCGAGCCTAGCGAAAGGCAGGCTCCCGGGCACGCGGCACGCCGGGAGCCTGCAGCTCAGCGGTTCCGGCTCAGCGCCGCGACACTGTTCAACATGATCCGCACCAGTTCGGTCTGACGCCGCACGCCGGTCTTGGAAAAGATCGACCGAAGGTGCGCACGCGCGGTGTTGCGGCGGATGTTCAGCGCTTCCGCCGCCTCTTCCAGAGACAGGCCGTTGGCGAGCTCCATCGCCAATGCCGTCTCCGCTGGCGTCAGGTTGAAGAGCTGCTTTGCGGCCGCGGTGCTGGCGAGCGACTTGCCTGCCGCATCGCGGATGTAGACGACCACCGCCGGTTGCCCCTTGCCTTCGGCCCATTCCTGGGACGGAACCGGTTCCACGACCACGCCAAGGCTCACCTGACCCGACGGCCGTGACACCGACATGGCCGAGGCGATGCTTACCGGATCCCCTGCGTTGCGCGCGAAGGCACTGCGCACGAGCTGCTGCAGCTCGCGGTTGTCACTCGGATAGGAGGCCTCGAGCCGGCCGCCGACCAGCTTCAGGCCGTCGTTCTGAGCCAGGACTTCGCGCGCGACCAGGTTCTGCTCGAGCACCTTGCCGGTCTCGTCGAGCAGGATGGTGCCAACCGACAGGCGGCCGATCGCCTGCGAGTAAAGCGTGCCGAGCGACTCGCTACGATCGATGAGGTTGTGGATGTGCAGCGCCCTGCGCAGGTGAGGCAGCAAGGCCTCACACCGTGCACGATCCAGCGCGCTGAATTTAGGAGCGGCCTCGCCGCGCGTGATACGGAAACGCAGCTTGCCCGAATCAGGCGTGGAGATGTCCGCTCCGAGCACGTGGAAGACGTCGTTGGGCGCACACCAGTGCTGGAAGTAGGGCGTGCGCCGCCATTCCGCCTCCGTCATCAGGTCCTCGACAGTGAAAACCTTGTCTGCGGGCTGGTTAACGAAGGGCGTCGTGGTGTGCCCATAAGGCAGGTAACTCACCTTGTCCGCCCCCTCCAGCCCCACCGCGATCATCATCCCGAGGTTGCTCGCATCGGGGCCGCGAAGGATCAGGGTGACGTAGTTGGCCTGGAAGAGAGACCTGAACAGATCGAGCGCTTCTCCCCACCGGCGGCTGTCGAGCGCCGCCTCATACAGCATCGAGACGATATGGTCATATTCCTCGAGGTCCAGCTCTATGTTGGGGTCGCCTCAGAAAACGGAAAAAATCGTACGCTAAGCCGGTTGCAGCGGTCGTAGCGGCCTGAACTTGCCCGCGCCGATCTTGGCGCTGCTGCGCCAGAGGTAATCGCCGGTCAGGTTGATGTGCTCCCAGCCCAGCGGCGACAGGCACTGCAACAGGCTGTCATCGATGACTTGGCCGTGGCTACGCAGGGCGTTCGCCGCCCGCTCCAGATAGACCGTGTTCCACAACACGATGGCCGCCGTCACCAGGTTGAGGCCGCTGGCCCGGTAGCGTTGCTGCTCGAAACTGCGATCGCGGATTTCGCCCAGCCGGTTGAAGAACACGGCGCGGGCCAGCGCGTTGCGGGCTTCGCCCTTGTTCAGCCCGGCATGCACGCGGCGGCGCAGCTCGACGCTTTGCAGCCAGTCCAGAATGAACAGCGTGCGCTCGATGCGCCCCAGCTCGCGCAGGGCCACGGCCAGGCCGTTCTGGCGCGGGTAGCTGCCGAGCTTCCTGAGCATCAGCGAAGCCGTCACAGTACCCTGCTTTATCGAAGTGGCCAGCCGCAGGATTTCGTCCCAATGGGCACGGACGTTCTTGATGTTGAGCGTGCCGCCGATCATGGGCTTCAGTGCCTCAAAGGCAGCATCGCCCTTCGGGATGTAGAGCTTGGTGTCGCCCAGGTCGCGGATGCGTGGCGCGAAGCGAAAGCCCAGCAGGTGCATCAGCGCGAAGACGTGATCGGTGAAGCCCGCCGTATCAGTGTAGTGCTCCTCGATGCGCAGGTCGGATTCGTGGTACAGCAGGCCGTCGAGCACGTAGGTCGAGTCGCGCACACCGACGTTGACGACCTTGGTGTGGAACGGTGCGTACTGGTCGGAGATGTGGGTGTAGAACGTCCGCCCTGGACTGCTGCCGTATTTCGGGTTGATGTGGCCGGTACTCTCGGCCTTGCTGCCGGTGCGGAAGTTCTGGCCGTCTGACGACGAGGTGGTGCCGTCGCCCCAATGCTCGGCGAAGGGGTGACGGAACTGCGCGTTGACCAGCTCGGCCAGCGCCGCCCCGTAGGTTTCGTCGCGGATGTGCCAGGCTTGCAACCAGGCCAGCTTGGCGTAGGTCGTTCCGGGGCAGGATTCCGCCATCTTGGTCAGGCCGAGGTTGATTGCGTCGGCCAGGATCGTGCTCAGCAGCAGGTTCTTGTCCTTGGCCAGATCGCCCGACTTGAGGTGGGTGAAGTGACGGGTAAAGCCCGTCCATTGGTCCACCTCCAAGAGCAGTTCGGTGATCTTGACGTGCGGCAGGATCATCGCCGTCTGGTCGATCAGCGCCTGCGCGGTGTCGGGCACGGCCGCATCGAGCGGCGTGATCTTTAGACCCGACTCCGTGATGATGGCGTCCGGCAGTTCGTTGGCCAGCGCGATGCGGTTGACCGTGGCGAGCTGCGTTTCCAACAGTGTCAGCCTGTCACGCAGGTACTGATCGCAGTCGGTGGCCACGGCCAGCGGCAATTCGCTGGCCTGCTTGAGGCTGACGAATTTCGCGGGCGGCACCAGGTAGTCCTCGAAGTCCTTGAACTGGCGCGAGCCTTGTACCCAGATGTCGCCGGAGCGCAGCGCGTTCTTCAGCTCCGACAGCGCGCACAACTCGTAGTAGCGCCGGTCGATGCCGGTGTCGGTCATCACCAGCTTCTGCCAGCGCGGCTTGATGAAGTCGGTCGGCGCATCGGCGGGCACCTTGCGGGCGTTGTCGCGGTTCATGCCGCGCAGCACCTCGATGGCGTCGAGCATATCCTTGGCGGCAGGCGCGGCTCGCAGCTTGAGCACGTCGAGGAATTCCGGCGCGTAGCGGCGCAGCGTGGCGTGGTGCTCGCCGATGCGGTGCAGGAAATCGAAGTCCTCGGGCTGCGCGAGCCGCTGCGCCTCGGTGACGCTCTCCGTGAAGGCGTCCCACGACATGACCGCCTCGATGGCGGCGAACGGATCGCTGCCCGCCTGTTTGGCCTCGATCAGCGCCCGGCCGATGCGGCCGAACAGGCGCACCTTGGCGTTGATCGCCTTGCCGGATGCCTGAAACTGCTGTTGATGCTTGTTCTTGGCGGCGTTGAAAAGCTTGCCCAGGATGCGATCGTGCAGGTCGATGATTTCGTCGGTGACGGTGGCCATGCCCTCGATGGCGAGCGCTACCAAGGTGGCGTAGCGGCGCTGCGGCTCGAACTTGGCGAGGTCGGCGGGCGTCATCTGGGCGCCCTCGCGAGCGATCTTCAGCAAGCGGTTCTGGTGTACCAGGCGCTCAATACCGGAAGGCAGATCGAGCGCCTGCCATGCCTTGAGGCGTCCGATGTGTTCAAGCATGTGCCGCGAGTTCGGCTTGGCCGGTGACTGGCGCAGCCAGGCCAGCCAGGTCGCCTTGCCGTTCTCGCGGCGCTTGAGCAGATCGTCGAGGCGGCGGCGATGCGCGTCCGACAGCGGTTCGGCCAAGGCGTCGTAGATGCGCCGGTTGGCGCGGGTGATCGCCTCGGCGCAGACGCGCTCGATCACATCGAGTGTCGGCAAGATGATGTGTTGGTGCCGCAGGGAGTCGAGGACACTGCCGGCCAGCACGATGCCCTTGTCGGTCTGCAAGGCCAGTGCGGTCGTGGCATGAACAGCCTGGCGATAGTGCCCCAAGCCGAACGGCTCCATGTCCAGGTACGCCCGCAGTTCGAGCAGGTGTTCGCGCCGGGTCTCCTCCCGTTCGGAATATTGCGGCCAACATGCCGGATCGAGTCGCAGGTGCCGTTCGATCCATTGCAGCAGGGGCCTCGGCACCTCAGCGTCCGGTAACAGGCCCTGACCGGGGAAGCGCAGCAAACACAACTGCACCGCGACACCCAGGCGGTTGGCCTCACCGCGCCGCTGGCGGATCAGTGACAGGTCGGATTCGCTGAAGGTGTAGTGTCGGATGAGTTCGTCTTGTGTATCGGGCAACGCCAGCAAGCTTTCGCGCTCGGCAGCGGACAGGATCGAACGGCGAGGCATGGTCAGGTTTCTCGCATGTACTGGTAAAGCGTTTCGCGGCTGATGCCGAACTCGCGGGCGAGCTTGGCTTTCTGCTCGCCCGCCGCGATGCGCCGTTTCAGTTCCTCGATCTTTTCGCTGTTCAGAGACTTCTTGCGCCCCCGATAGGCTCCGCGCTGCTTGGCGAGCGCGATCCCTTCGCGCTGCCGCTCGCGGATGAGCGCCCGCTCGAACTCGGCGAACGCGCCCATCACCGACAGCATGAGGTTCGCCATCGGCGAGTCCTCACCGGTGAAGGTCAGACTCTCCTTGACGAATTCGATGCGCACGCCGCGCTGGGTGAGCTTTTGCACCAGGCGGCGCAGATCATCGAGGTTGCGCGCCAGGCGGTCCATGCTGTGCACCACCACGGTGTCGCCCTCGCGCACGAAGGCGAGCAGCCGTTCCAGCTCAGGACGCTGGGTGTCCTTGCCCGACGCCTTATCAGTGAACAGCCGGTCCACCGAAACCTGCTCGAGCTGGCGTTCCGGGTTCTGGTCGAAGCTGCTGACGCGGACGTAGCCGATGCGCTGACCGTTCAAGGTGTACTCCTGAGGACAATGTGTCAGGAAGAAATTTATGACCCTTGGTGGCGTGTGTCAATCAATTCGGAAAGCAAGTCTATCCTGACGCTTTCGCGTCGGCTGGTCTGACGCCAGGTTAGGGTATGCTTCAAATTGACACAAAGGAGCGAAATACAGACATGCAAGACATCCGGGAAATATTCGAGAGGCACCAAGTCGGCATTTACTTCGCGGCCGTTGTGTTGGCTGCGCTTGTCGCTTTGCTCGTACCCGGCACGGCAGCGCTTGAGGGTGGCGTCAACCCGGCGCTTGCACTCATGCTGTTCGTGACATTCCTGCAAGTGCCCCTGGCCGACCTTGGCCGGGCCTTCAGTCGCGGCCGGTTCCTTGCCGCACTGCTCATTACCAATTTCATCGTAACGCCGCTCGTGGTGGCCGTATTGGTGCAATTCCTGCCATCGGACCCTATGGTGAGGCTTGGCGTGCTGCTGGTGTTGCTGACGCCTTGCATTGACTACGTGGTTACGTTCTCGCACCTCGGTCGTGCCGATGCGCGGCTGCTACTGGCGGCAACCCCTGCGCTCCTGGTTGTGCAAATGCTGCTGCTGCCGGTCTATCTCGGCCTGCTTCTCGGGAACGATGCCGCAACCCTCGTGCAGCCCGGCCCGTTCGTTCATGCCTTCGTCTGGTTGATCGCGGTTCCACTCGCTCTTGCTGGGCTTGTGCAACTATGGGCGGCTCGAAGCCTGGCCGGTGAAAAGACCTCAGCGGCACTTGGTCTATTGCCGGTACCAGCGACCGCCCTTGTCCTATTCGTCGTCGTCGCGGCCGTGGTGCCGCGCCTCGGCTCCGCGACCGATGCGGCCTTGGGTGTGATTCCCTTCTATATCGCCTTTGCTGTGATCGCCCCCCTGATCGGATGGAGCATCAGCCGGCTGTTCCGCCTTGATGCCCCCGCCGGCCGAGCCATCGCTTTCAGCGCAGGCACTCGAAATTCCCTTGTCGTGTTGCCGCTTGCTCTCGCTGTGCCTGGGGCCATACCCGTATTGCCTGCCATCGTCGTTACGCAAACTCTTATCGAGCTGCTCAGCGAGTTAGCCTATGTCCGCTTCATCGCGCGACTCGGCGATATTGATCCTGTTGCTTCGCAAACCTCCTCGTAGTCGAGCGTGGCAAATTTAGGGCCGCTACGACCGGCTTAGCGTACGATTTTTCCCTTTCGTGAGCCGACCCCGACTACTGCACCCGATTCGCTATCGACGCACCAACCCCTCATACATCGCCACATAGCAACCAACGACGGCAGCCCTGGAATGATGGGCTCGCACGGTATGGGCGCCCCGCTCGGCAAGCCGATGCCAGGCAGTCGGCCCCGCCGTGAGCAATGACCGCAGACATCCTGCAAGTTCGTCGGGCCGACCCGTTGCAACAACGAGCCCATTGTCTTCCGCCTGAATCAACTCGCGAGCGCCTACCGTGTCGGTGGACACAACCGGCAGTCGATGTGCCCAGGCCTCGAGAATGACATTGCCCAGCGGCTCATCGCGTGACGGGCAGATGAAGATATCGGCCAGATGAAAAATCGGCGTCGTCTGCATCTGCCAGCCGAGCCATCGTGTTCTGTGCTCGATACTTAGCGCCGCCGTTTGGCTTGCCAGCTTCGTGCATAGGGGTCCATCCCCGGCAATCACGAGAAAAAGGGGACGTCCGCCGATATGAGTCGGCAACGCTGCAAACGCCTCAAGGAGGTCCGAGAAGCCCTTCTTGGGAATCAGGCGTCCGAGCGAGAAGAGCACGATGGCATCGGCAGGAATTTCATACTGTTTGCGCAATGCGCCGATGAGGCTGGCCGGCGTGGGCGCAGGTGGCTCGACGAAGTTTCCAATACGATAGACGCGCTGAGCAGGCAGCCCTTCTCTGATCAGATAGTCGCACAGGGCCTTGCTGTTTCCGACCCAGGCATCGGCATGCCGATAATAGCCATCGATCTTGTAGAAGCCGCCCAGCCGAGCGACGTGAACAGCCGACGCACTGCGTGGAATGCGTGTCAGCCGCGTCGCCCGCCCCATGTAGGTTTGGACGATATCCGGCCGAAGACGATGAATCAGCCGCCGAATCGAGACGACGGATGCAAGGTCCCATCCACTTCGCATGGGTACGCCCTGACATGTCAAATCGGACGGCAAGGTCTGCGCCACCATTGCACCGGGGCGCGTTACGGCAACGACCTCCTGCCCTTCGAAATTTGACAACGCAGGGACAAATCGGGAGTAAAAGCTTTCTGCGCCGCCCAGTTCCCGACTGCCGATGATATGCAATGAACGCATGATTTGACGCCTGTGAAGTTATCTTTGGAACAATTGATTTGGGCAACGCGCGCGATGGGGCTTCGCTGTCGAGGCTGCTGCCGTACAGGCGCACAGTCGCAGCCTCAATCGCCCACGACGCCAAGGGGACGAGGCAGTACGCGGCACTGAACGGTGTGCATAAGGCGTGACCGGCCGCCCGGTGCCGGAAGCGACACCAGGGAGCGCAACAATGAATGCGGATCAGGCGGCTGCTCGAAACGTGCTCAGCACGTAGAGCGCAATGGGTGCGTCAAGTCATCGCAATCGGAACCATACGGTTGCCTCACCCCGCCCGGGGAGGGCAACCACGGCCACAAACTTCATGCCGGGGATGATCTTGAAGTGGCCTTGCACCTCGAATTTCTCCCCGGCGGGCAAGAGCGCGGTTTCGATCCTTTCCTTACCCGACAGCAAAGTGACTCTTGCGGCGCCTCCGGTGACGGCAACGCTCTTCCCATGATCGCGAAGGTAGAGTTGCAGCAGGGTTCGCGTAGCCACGAGTTCATAGTCCACTTCATTGACTTCGGCCACCATGCCGCCATGTCGGGGCACATGGTCCTTGTCATGGTCATGCCCGCCTGCGGCGAAGACGCTGAAGGACACCAGGACGATCACCGTTGCAATGACAGAAGCGTGTTTCATGCGACCTCCATGACGAAGGAGAGAACCGCGGGTGGATCGGGTCTATCGGGCGAAAGCGCAGCGGTCCGTACCCTTCCGCCCCACACAGGATCAATGGGCGGGAGCCAATGTCTCCGCGGGTGACGCCATTCGCCTCTCGCGTCCATGGGCGATGCGATACAGCGCCGGCAGCACGAGCAGCGTCAGTGCGGTAGACGACAGGATGCCGCCGATGACCACAGTGGCCAGTGGCCGCTGCACTTCGGCACCGGTACCGACCGCGATCGCCATGGGAACGAACCCGAGCGATGCGACCAGCGCCGTCATCAGCACGGGACGCAATCGCGTCAGCGCGCCCTCCCGGATCGCGTCATCGAGATCGAAGCCGTCATCGCGCAGACTCCGGATGTACGAGATCATCACCAGGCCGTTCAGCACGGCCACGCCCGACAGCGCGATGAAGCCGACACCGGCGGAGATCGACAGCGGGATATCGCGCAACCACAGCGCCAGGATGCCGCCGGTCAGCGCGAAGGGGACGCCGGTGAAGACCAGCAGCCCGTCCTTGACATTGCCAAACATCATGAAGAGCAACGTTAGGACAAGCAGCAACGCGACCGGCACGACGATCTGAAGCCGTTTGGCGGCCGACTGCAACTGCTCGAAGGTGCCGCCCCAGGTCGTCCAGTACCCTGTGGGCACCTGCACCGCCGTGGCGATCTTCGTTTCCGCCTCGGCGACGAAGGAACCAATGTCGCGCCCGCGCACGTTGGCGGTCACCACAACCCGACGTTTGCCGTTTTCGCGGCTGATCTGGTTGGGGCCGGGCGCAGACTCGATGCGTGCGACATCGCCCAGCCGGACGAAGCCACGCGCGCCGTTCTCGCCGGCGGGCACGCGGATTGGCAGACGGCGGATCGCCTCGAGGTCACCGCGAATCGCATCGGGCAACCGGACCAGGATGTCGAAGCGCCGGTCGCCCTCGAACACCGCCCCGGCCTCCTGCCCGCCGAGCGCAGCCGAGACGCTGTCCTGGACGTCGGCGACGTTCAGGCCGAGCCGGGCAATCTGATTCCGCTCAATCCGGACCGTCAGCATGGGCAGGCCAGTGGTCTGCTCCACCTTCACGTCGGCAGCACCCGGAACCCCCTCGAGCACGGCGGCAATGCGTTCTGCCGTCTCGTTCATGGTGTCCATGTCGTCACCGAAGACCTTCACCGCCACGTCGCTGCGAACGCCCGAGATCAACTCGTTGAATCGCATCTGAATCGGTTGCGTAAACTCGTAGTTGTTGCCCGGTATCTGACCGACCGCACGCTGCATCGCCGCGACCAGCTCACTCTTGGACTTCTGCGGGTCCGGCCACTGGTCCCGCGGCTTGAGCATCACGAAGTTGTCGGCGACATTGGGTGGCATCGGGTCGGTGGCGATCTCGGCCGTACCGATCTTGGCGAACACGTTGTCGACTTCGGGGAAGGTCTTGACCGTGCGCTCCAGTTGCACCTGCATGTCGATCGATTGGCTCAGGCTCGTGCCTGGAATGCGCAACGCATGAAGTGCGACGTCGCCCTCATCGAGGCTCGGGATGAATTCGCTGCCCATGCGGGTCGCCAGTAGCCCTGACAGCACGATGCTGACGCAGGCGATCGTCAGAACCAACGGCTTGCGCGCCATGACCCAGTCGAACGCCGGGGCGTAGCCGCGCTTGGCGATCGTCATCAGCCGATTTTCGGTCTCGCTGACCTTGCCGGACAGAAAGAGCGCAACCGCTGCGGGTACGAAGGTGACCGACAGAATCATCGCGCCCAGCAATGCGGTCACGACGGTAAAGGCCATCGGGTGGAACATCTTGCCTTCGACCCCGGTCAGGGCAAAGATCGGCAGGTACACCACCATGATGATGAGCTGGCCGAAGAGCAGCGCCCGCCGCGATTCCTTCGACGCCACGAAGACTTCGTGAAACCGCTCGTTGCGCGTCATCGGCCGGTCGAGCGCAGCCTGCGCGTGGGCGAGGCGGCGCACACAGTTCTCGACGATCACCACGGCCCCATCGATGATGATGCCGAAGTCCAGGGCGCCCAGGCTCATCAGGTTGGCGCTGACCCGGTTCGTCACCATGCCGGTGAAGGTGAATAGCATCGCCAGCGGGATCACCATCGCGGTGATGAGCGCCGCACGGATGTTGCCGAGAAACAGGAACAGGATGGCAATGACCAGCAGAGCGCCCTCGGTCAGGTTCTTCTTGACCGTGTCGATGGCCTTTTCGACCAGGATGGTGCGGTCATAGACCGTCTTGGCGACGATGCCCTCGGGCAAGGTCTTGTTGATTGCCTGCAGGCGTGCGTCGACCGCCTTCGACACGTCGCGGCTGTTCTCACCGATGAGCATGAACACCGTGCCCAGCACCACTTCGCGGCCATTCTCGGTCGCGGCACCGGTGCGCAGCTCCTTGCCCAGGCCCACTTCAGCCACATCGCGGATGCGTATCGGGACCCCTTGGGCGTGGCCGACGACGATATTGGCGATATCGTCGATGCCGGCGACCTGTCCCGGTGCGCGGATCAGATACTGCTCGCCCCGACGCTCGATATAACCTGCCCCCACGTTGGCGTTGTTGCGCTCGAGCGCCGTGACCAGATCGCTGATGGCCAGCCCGTAGGACACCATGCGCTCGGGCAGGGGTGCCACCTGAAACTCCTTTGCATAGCCGCCGATCGTGTTGATCTCGGTGACCCCTGGGACGGTGCGCAATTGCGGCTTGATGATCCAGTCTTGAATCTCGCGCAGATCCATCGGTGTGTACGCGCTTCCGTTGGGTTTTTTCGCGCCCTCGGTCGCCTCGACCGTCCACATGTAGATTTCGCCCAGCCCGGTGGCGATGGGGCCGAGCGCCGGGGCGAGGCCGGCCGGCAGTTTGCTGCGGGCCTCCTGGATGCGCTCGTTCACCAGTTGCCGGGCAAAGTAGATGTCCGTGCCGTCCTTGAACACGACGGTGACCTGGGACAGGCCATAGCGCGACAGGGAACGGGTCTGCTCGAGATTGGGCAAACCGGCCATCGTGGTTTCGATCGGGAAGGTCACGCGCTGTTCGGACTCCAGCGGGGAGTAGCCGGGTGCTTCGGTGTTGATCTGGACCTGGACATTGGTGATGTCGGGCACCGCGTCGATGGGCAGACGCTGATAGTTGTAGATTCCGACGCCGACCATGCCGAGCACGGCGAGCAGCACGAGCCATCGTTGATCGATGGCGAAGCGGATGATGCGTTCGAACACGAGCCTCTCCTCAAAGCGCCGCGGCGTCGCGTTCGCCGGTGCGAATACGGACCGCGGTGACGAGTTCGACGACACCGACCATCCCGTCGCCCGGTTGCCCCGTGCGTGCCGCCGCCGCGACCGCGTCGACGATGGCGGACGCGTCATCGTCCTGGCACAGGATCAGCAGCACGAGCACATCGTGGGCGTGGGGATTCCATTCATCGGCGACGAACCGGTGGTCCGGCCCATGCCCGCGGGGATGGCCTTTCGCGCCGAATACGGTGAAGCCGGGGCAATGCGGGAGCGTTTCGAGCGCCGTCTCGACGGCGTCGAGGCGGTGGGGGCGAATCATGGCAGTGATCTGTTTCATGTCGGGGGCTCCCGGTCAGTGGTCGTGGCTGGCGCCGGCCTTGCCGAGCTCCGCCTTGATGACATAGCTGTTCTTCGCCGCGTAGCGCTCGCCCGCCTGCAGGCCTGCCAGCACCTCCACGTGTCGGCCGTCGCTGCGACCCAGTTCGAGCGGGCGCGCTTCGAAGGCGTCGCCGTAGCGGCCGAATACCACCTTCCAGTCGCGCAGATCCTGGACGGCGTCCACCGCGACCGCGACCGGCACCTTCGTTTCCGCGGCGACGACGGTGACGGACACCGGCAATCCCGGTCGCCAGACACCGGAGGGGTTCTGCACCACGATGCGGGCGATGCCAGTACGGGACTGCTCGCCGATCAGCGGGCTGATGAAGGTGACCCTGCCCGGCGCCGACGCGTCGAAGGCGCTGGCGCGGATCGTTACCGTCTGGCCTGCGGCGAGCGCACCCAGATCCTGCGCGGACACCGGCGCCTCCACCCATACCGACGACAGGTCCGAGACGGTGAAGACCGCGGCGTCCTCCTTGACCGCCTCGCCGACCGACAGGCGTTTGTCGGTCACGACCCCGTCGATCGGGGAGCGAAGCTCATAGCGCGTGAGTGCGCTGCCGCCCGAAGCAACGCTGCCCAGAGTGGCGAGCTTCTGTTGTGCGCTCTGTACGGCAATCTCGCCTTCCTGCATGACGGTGCGCGCCTGCAGCATGTCCTGCTCGGGCGAGATCTTCTCCTGCCACAACGTCCTTTCACGCTCGTAGGTGGTCCGCGCGAGTGCGAGACGACGCTGCGCGGCCAACAATTCGGTACGCTGGTCGGCGAGCAATTGACTGCTCAGCACGGCGAGCACCTGTCCCTTGCGCACACGTTCGCCTGCGCTGACCGCCACCGACTCCACCAGGCCGGCCAGCCGCGGGACGACCTGCACGGTACGATCACTGTTGTAGCGCACCTCTCCCAGTAACTCGAGCGCTGTTCCGATCGTGGCCGGCCCCGCTTCGGCGAGCTCGATTCCGGCGCCCTGGAGCTGTGCATCGGTCATGGTGACGCGGGCCTCGACCTGTTCGTAGCCGAGCTGGTAGCGTTTTCCTTCGTAGTCCGCCTGTACCTTGACCGCAAAGGAGTGCGGCTCGGCCACGACCGCATCGCCCTTGAGGTAGTCCCCTTCCTTGATGAAGCTGAAACGTTGCGGCGACTGTCCCAACCGCTCGAGGACGAGCTGGATCTGGCTCTGCGCGACATCGAGCGGCTTGCCCTCCCAGTACGTGTAGAGCCGGAATTGAGGTTCCGCCCCGGTTTCGAAGATCGTCACCTCGATGCCGTAGCGGCCATCGGTGAGCAGCTTGCCGCCGTGTGGACCTTTGGCCGGTTCGGCGGCGGCCTCGTGGTGCTCTTCATCGGCATGCGAGGCATCGTCGGCGTGGTCGGTCGACTTGGCCTGACCGTGATGCTCCTCCTCGGCGTGCCCGGGCGCCTCCGGGTGGGCGGCATGCCCATGTTCGTCAGTGACGGCCTTGTTGCCATCGGTCGCAAGAATCGCTGCACCCAACGCGAGCCCGACGACGAGCACGGCGACGATCGCCCAGTGTGTGTTCTTCGGTTTGGTTTCTGCCATTTCACTCTCCAGTGCGCCGGACCGTTGCCGGCGCGAGCGGGGTTTCGGTTGATTCGTCGAGGCCGAGCAGCCGGTCGAGGTCCGCGCGGGCGCGGTGGGTATCGGCCAGGGTGCGCAGGTACTGGCTGCGGGCCTGCAGCAGCGTGCGCTGCGCATCGAGCGCTTCGAGGAAGCTGAACTTCCCCAGTTCGAAGCCCTTCGCCGCCGCGTCGTAGGCACTTTGGGCGCCGGGCAGCACCTGCTCGGCGAAGAGCTGGGCTTCCTGGCGTAGCGACGCCAGGCGCGCACGGGTCTCCCGCGCTTCGGCCGACACCTGCAACTGGCTGGCGGAGAGTCCTTCCCGAGCCTTCTCCTCGCGCTTGAGCGCCTCGAGCAGGTTGCCCCGATTCGTATCGAAGATCGGCAGCGGGACGGACAGGCCGACGATGGCCTGGTTGCGCCCCAACTCTTCAGACCGCTTCGCCCCCAGGCTGACGGTGATGTCCGGGATTCGGCGCGCCTTCTCGAGTTCCGTCAGCGCCTGCCGTCGGTCGATCTCCAGTCGGGCGCGGCGCAGGGCCGGCGCGTTGTCGAGCGAGCGCTCGAGATCGGCCATCGACGGGACCGCGGGCAACGCATCGAGCTGGGCGTCCAGCCTCCACGACAGGCCGCCGGGCTCGCCGAGCAAGGCCGCCAGCCGCGCCTGCGCACCGACCCACTCACTGCGCGCCTGACTCAGTTCGACCTGTACGCCCGCTTGCGCAACGTGGGCCTTGGTCTCCTCGATGGGCGCCACCTTGCCGGCCTTGACGCGCTGGCCGGCGGCCCGGCTTGCCCGCTGGGCAAGCTCCATGGCCTGCTCGGCCAGGCGCACGCGCTCCTGTGCGGTCAGCGCGTCGTAATACGCGGAGGTGACGGACGCGCGGATCGCGAGTCGCCTTGCCGTGAGTTCCTCGGCGGCGATGTCGTGGCCGCGCTCGGCCGCCAGCATGCGCGCCGCGCGTTTGCCGCCCAGCTCGATCGTCTGGTTGAGCTGGAGCGTCGTCGTCCGCGTCTGACGCTGGGTGTCCTCAAGCAGGTAGGCGATTTCGGGGTTGGGGCGGCTGTGCGCTTGCTGGCTCGCGCCGGCCATCGCCTCCACCTCGAGCCGCGATGCGGCCAGTTCCGGGTTCTGCGCGTGGGCCAGCGCGAGCGCTTGGCCTAGCGACAGGGTGCCACTCACTGCCGCGTCGCCGGCTGCCGGCTGCGAACGCCATGCTGGCGCTGGCGCGGCCGGCGCGGAAGTGGGCGGGTTCTGCGCCCACGTCATGAGGGGAAAGCACAGTGCGACGCACAGGCCGATGCCGCGCGAAGGGTCGATCTTCGTCATTGAGTCCTCGTCTGGACGGCGTCAGGCTCGCTCGGGCAATGCGCCCGGCGAGACGGATCAAAAGGAAACCGACGAGGGCGGCCACGCGACCGGTGCTCAACCGATGCGTGGATCCATGAAACCCGAACTCGTCGGCGGAATCAGACGAGGAGGGATGCGGGCGGGCGAAGGAGGTTGTCCGGCGGCGGCTCGGACAG
Organism: Thauera sp. 2A1; assembly: GCF_009469595.2. GTDB lineage: Bacteria > Pseudomonadota > Gammaproteobacteria > Burkholderiales > Rhodocyclaceae > Thauera. The sequence goes on from NZ_SSXV01000018.1 coordinate 29,018, forward strand.
CGGGGAGCGATAGGGACTGTCGCCCGAGCGGTCCGGGAAGACCTCGAGACTGTGCGTGGCGGCAAACAGGGCGTGCGGGCTATGGCTGTGGTCGTGATCGGCGCTGCAACTGGCGTCACACGCCTTGCTCGTCCCGTGATCCGAGCGCTCGGTGCCGTCACGGTCCGCATGATCGTGCGTGTGATGACCCAGATGAGCGCGCTTCAGGGAACCGCCTTCGTGCGAGCAAAATGCCGCCACGGCCGCGGTGCTCCACTGCAGCGGCAGAAAAAACACGAGGAGGACGATCAGAAGCTTGCGCACGCACCGATTCTACAGGAGGTCTCAGGGTTGGAAATGGGGTGGCATCAATCCGTGGCGCGAACTGGAGGCTCAGTTCGCGCCATAGAGTTCCTCCATGTAAGCGCGCTCGGCAGGCGTCACGTTCTTGAGTTCCTGCAGGACCTGCTCTCGCGTTTTGCCGGGGCCCGCGTTCGTATCCGGCATCGGCAGATCACGCAGGAAAGATTCGTAACTTCCGTCTGCCTTGGCCTGCGCAAGCTCGCGCATCACGTCAGCGCGGGTCTTGGTGCTTTCACCATGGTCGGGATGAAACGTCCAGCCCACCTCGGTCGTCGTGCGATGCCAGACGTCCGCGTACGAGACGGTGGGGGCGACCAGAAGGCTGGCGATGAGCGCAGTGGAAGTGAGTATGCGAGCGACCATGATGGAACTCCTGTCGAATCATCCGTGACGCCAGACCGGTTTGGGCCTGCCGATGCCTTGAGGGTGAAGGCATGAATCGACTATACGAAGGCCGCTTCGTCAATTTGCGAACTGCCGCATTACGTTTTTGTAATGTCCGGCTCAGCCGGTTCTTGACATAATTCGATCATGAAAGTCCTGGTGATTGAAGACGAGCCCAAGCTTGCCGACTATCTTCGCAAGGCCTTGTCGGAGAGCAGCTACGTTGTCGATGTCGCCAATGACGGGGCCACCGGACTGCACTTCGCCCGCGAAGGGCAATACGATCTGATCCTGCTGGATGTCATGCTGCCGGTCGTCGACGGCTTCGGCGTCCTGAACGAACTGCGCAAGAGTAATCAGGTTCCGGTCCTCATGCTGACGGCGCGCGACAGGATCGAAGACCGGGTACGGGGGCTACAGGACGGCGCCGACGATTACCTCGGCAAACCGTTTGCGCTGTCCGAACTGCTCGCGCGGGTGCAGGCCTTGATGCGCCGGGGTGCCCTTTCCGCGTCACCCGCGGCGGAACTCAACATGCTTCGCCTCGAAGACCTCGAACTCGACCTGATGCGCCGCAGGGCGACCCGCGGCGGGCTGCGGCTGGAGCTGACCGCCAAGGAGTTCACGCTACTGACGTTGCTGCTGCGCCGGCAGGGGGAGGTCCTCTCCCGCACCGTCCTGGCCGAGCAGGTCTGGGACATGAATTTCGACAGCAATACCAATGTCGTCGAAGTCGCCGTTCGCCGCCTGCGCGGGAAACTGGACGATCCCTTCGACCGGAAGCTTCTGCACACGGTCCGGGGGATGGGCTACGTGCTCGAAAGCCGGGAAGAATGAAACCGGCGGCCCCTCGTTCGCTGCGCCGGTGGCTCTCGCGAGGGCTTGCCCTCCTGACCCTCGTCGGCTTGGGTCTGGTCTGCGCAGCCGTGTATGTGGCCACACACTTGAGTCTGGCGTCCCGGCAGGCGGTTTCGCTCGAGCAACATCGTCAGGTGATTGAACATCTCGTTGAAGAGCTTACGACCCCGGGCGACCTGGCCATCTTGCGTCACAAGCTCGACGACTTTTTTGCCGGTCGATCCGATCTGCGCTTGCGCCTGCGCTCCGCATCGGGCCAGTGGGTCTACGGCGCCGATGATCGAGGCCTCCTCATGCTCGCAAACGAGAAGCGGGTGGTCTTCGAGATCGCTTCTCCAACACATCCCTTCGCCCTGATGCAGGCAGAACTGACGTTGGACGTTTCATCCGACGATCAGTTGCTGCGCGGACTTGCATGGACACTGGCCGCCTGCGCCTTGACAGGCACGATCGCGATTTCATTGGGAGGAGCGTGGCTGGTGCGTCGAGCGCTCGAGCCGGTCAACGAACTGGCGCAACAGGCGATGCGTCTCGTGCCCGAACGGCTCGCAGAACGGCTCGACGGCGCCGCGCAGGCAGAGGAAGTGCAGCCGCTGGTTCAGCAGTTCAACGCCGTGCTCGAACGCTTGCAGGGAGCGTACATCCAATTGGAAGGTTTCAACGCAGACGTCGCACACGAACTGCGAACCCCCTTGACGACGCTGATAGGGCAGACGGAACTGGCGCTGAAGGGCAAAGGTGACGCGGCTGAGCTTCGCGACATCATGGGTTCAAACCTCGAAGAGCTACACCGTCTTTCGAGTCTCGTGCACGACATGCTGTTCCTGTCCAATGCGGACCGGGGCGTCAAGGCACGCACCCGCACGATCAGCAGTCTTGCCGCGCTTGCGCGTGAAGTCGCCGAGTACCATGAGGCCCCGCTGCTCGAGGCGCGGCTCACGATCGGGATCATTGGCGATGCCGTAGCGTGCGTCGATGGTCGTCTCGTTCGGCAGGCGCTGTCGAATCTTTTGTCGAATGCCACCCGATACGCGCAACCTGGCACGACGATCGAGGTCGATATCCACGAAGCGGCGCCGGGAGAAGTCGCGTTATCCGTTACCAATACGGGTCCCGAGATTGCCGAAGAGCACCTTTCTCGCCTCTTTGACCGTTTCTACCGGGTCGATGCTGCGCGCAAGCATGGCGAGGATAACAACTATGGCTTGGGCCTTGCGATTGTTGCCGCGATCGCGCGCATGCATGGGGGGCGGACGTTTGCTCGTTCCTCTCAGGGAATGACGACGATCGGATTCTCGGTTCCGTACAGCGACCGGTAGCGTTGGTCAGCGCCCGTTTCGCAGCGGCTGCTCGCATGCACGATACTTCTCCTCCACCGATGTTCCGTCCCTCAGTCCGTGCGTTCGGTCGGGCGCAAGAGGCGCAGGCCGTTGAACACGACGAGCAGGCTCGCGCCCATATCGGCAAACACGGCCATCCACATCGTGGCCGACCCCAGAAGAGCGAGCACCAGAAAAACGCTCTTGATGCCGAGCGCCAGGGTAATGTTCTGCCACAGTACCGAATGCGTGCGCCGCGACAAACGGATCGTCTCGGGGATACGGCGCAGATCGTCGTTCATGATCACGATGTCAGCCGCCTCCATCGCCGTATCGGTGCCCGCCGCGCCCATGGCGATCCCCATGTCGGCCTGAGCAAGTGCCGGCGCATCGTTAATGCCGTCCCCTGTCATTGCCGTAGGACCATATTGGCGCTGCAGGTCGCGAATCGCAGCGAGTTTGTCTTCAGGCAGTAGATTGCCGCGGGCATCCTCGATACCGGCCTGCGCGGCAATCGACCGTGCGGTCGCTTCATTGTCGCCGGTCAGCATCACCGGGGTGACCCCCAGCGCACGCAATTCGGCAATGGCAGTCCGGGACGATGCCTTGATCGTGTCCGCGACCGCGAACAGGCCCAGCACCTTCGTCGACGAGGCCAGCAGCGTGACAGTGCGTCCTTGCGATTCGTGCTCCGCCAGCCGTGCCTCGAGTTCAGCACTGCACTGGCCGCGATCTTCGATCAAACGGTGGTTACCCAGAGCATGGACGTCGTCGCCGACGCGCCCCTGAACACCGCGCCCCGCAAGGGCATTGAATTCGTCGACGGCCTCCAGCGGGTGATCGAGCCCGGCCGCAATGGCTTTCGAGACCGGATGGTCCGAGTGGGCGGCAAGGCTTGCGGCAAGGCTCCCGGTTCGCTGCTCGGTATGGTCGGCGGCGATGGCGTCGAAGGCCACGAGGCGTGGCTTGCCTTCGGTCACGGTGCCGGTCTTGTCAAGCGCGATCGCCTTGATCTTGCGCGCATCCTCGAGGTACGTTCCACCCTTGATCAGAATGCCCCGTCGTGCAGCCGCGGTGAGCCCGCTCACGACGGTCACCGGTGTGGAGATGACCAGCGCGCAGGGACAGGCGATGACGAGCAGGACCAGCGCCTTGTAGAGCGCATCAAGCCATGGCCAGCCGAATCCCAATGGTCCGACGATCGCCACCGCCAGCGCGATCACGAAGATGGCGGGCGTGTAGATCGCCGCGAAACGGTCGACGAATCGCTGCGTGGGCGCCCGCGTGCTCTGTGCTTCTTCCACAGCATGAATGATGCGTGCCAGCGTCGTATTGCTCGCCACGGCCGTCACGCGACATTCGAGCAACCCGGTTTCATTGATCGTCCCGGCAAAGACGAGATCGCCGGGTTGCTTGTCGACGGGAATACTTTCGCCCGTGACCGGCGCCTGGTTGATCGCACTGTTTCCGACGGTCACGACACCATCAAGTGGCACACGCTCGCCGGGTTTCACGCGAATGATGGCCTCCAGGTGCACCGAGGCCGCCGCGACGCGCACCCAACTTCCGTCCGCCTGCCTCACCTCGGCTTCGTCAGGGGCCAGGGCCATCAGGCTCGTGATCGCATTGCGTGCCTGGTCGACCGCGCGCGCCTCGATCAACTCGGCGATGGCATAGAGCGCCATGACCATGGCCGCCTCGGGCCACTGGCCAATCACGAATGCGCCCGTGACGGCGACGGACATCAGGGCATTGATGTTCAGGCGAGCACGACTGAGCGCGACGAGCCCCTTCTTATAAACGCTCAAACCCGACAAGCCGATTGCCGCAGCAGCAAGGGCCATACCCACGACCTTGACCAGGAGGGTTGCCGGTGCAAGGTAGGCCAATGCTTCAGCGCCCACCGCCAAGATCAGGGCACCCATCAGCCGCGCGAGCCCAGCTCCGATTCGCCGATCGTCGTCAGCGGACTCGGCTTGCAACGTCTGGCCAGACTGCCCCGCATCGACGAGATTGATCTCGAAGCCCGCCGCACGTATTGCATCTTGTGCCTGTTGCTGCCCGGCCGCGCCGGCCGTGATCATAAGCGTGCGCGTACCCAGCGCGAAGCCAAGCCGGCGAACCCCGACGACCGACGACAGCGCCTGCCTGATCTCCATCTCTTCGGTAGCGCAATCCATTGCCGGAATGCGATAAACCGTATTCTCGGCCGCCGCGCCGGGCAAAAGCTCCTGCGACGGCGTCGCGTCCTGCGCGCATGCACCCCCGACATTGCAGAGCTGGGTATCTTCAGTCACTTTGTTCATGATCACGCTCCTTGACGCCATTGAAAACCCTGTAGTGACCACAGAGTCAACCACTTACCCTAATCAGCGCCTCCTCGGTCGGGCAGTCCATGTGGGTGATGACGAAAACGGATTGCTTCATGGTGGTCCTGCACGAGGAATGCAACGGTCGCTCGCGGGGCATGACACCGAAGTGACCACCCCGGGACGGCTCACTTCGGCTGCGGCTGCTGCGACATCCACTGCTGATGCTGCATCATTTGATCCATCATCATCTGCTGCATCGGCATGTATTGCTCCATCATGAATTGGCGCTGCTTGAGTTGCTCGGGCGTCAGACGCCGGTAGTCCCCCCACATGGGCCCGCCCATCATGCGGCCGCCCATACGGCCCTGGCCCATCATCGGCGCCCCGCCGCAACACCCCATCATCCCCGGTGCCCACATGCCGTGCATCATCTGCATGTTGTTCTGCATCGTGGTCCAGTGGTCCTGGAGCAGTTTCTGCCGCGCCTGGGGATCCTCCGTCTGGCGGATCCTGTCCATCTGCTCCTGCATCGCTCTCATGTTCTCCTGCACCTGCGCCATCTGCTTGTCAAAGTCCGTCGTGCCGGGGGCCTCCTGTTTCGTCTGCCCGCCCGCGCCGGCTGGCGGGTCGGCGGCAAAGAGGGACGGCGCCGGCATCGCGAGGGCCGCGGCCAATCCCAACGTGATCAATGGTTTCATCTTGCGCTCCTTTCGAGGGTTCCCTGAGTCCTGCCCGCTGCGGCAGTGTCAACATTGAAAACCCTGTAGTCGCTCCGGGGTCAACGGCTTAGCATGAGCAATCGTGCGAGGAGGTGTCATGCGGATCGGAGAACTTGGCCAGGCGACCGGCGTCGATGTCGAAACGATTCGCTACTACGAGAAGGCGAGGTTGCTGCCGCCGCCCGCCCGGGCAGCGAATGGCTACCGCGCCTACGGCGCGGCACACCTGGAACGCCTGAGCTTCGTCCGCCACTGTCGGGCGCTTGACATGTCGCTTGCGGAGATCAGGCACCTGCTCGATTTCGTCGCCCACCCGGAGGCCGATTGCGGTGAGATCAACCGGCTGATCGACGAGCATCTCGGACGGGTGCGGGCGCGGTTGAAGTCCCTGAACGCCCTGGAGAATCAGTTGGTGGCGTTGCGGGCGAGCTGCGGGGCCGGGCACGTGGCTGCGGACTGCGGCATCCTGCACGAACTGGAGGCCGCCGCCCATGGCGAGGCGTGCGTATGCCATCCGGCGGGGAGAAAACATCCAGCAGTGACGACGCAAAAAGCGAAGGAACGTTGATCGGCGCTGCGTTGCGGCGGCTGGTCAACGAGTCTTAACGTACGATTTTTTCCCGTTTTCTGAGACGACCCTAAGATGAAAAAGATGATGGCTCAGATGGGCTCGGGCGGCGAAGGCCCCATGGACATGATGCAGAAGATGATGGGGCAGATGGGAAGTCAGCCCGGCGGCGAGGCCGGCAACCCCATGCAGCAGATGATGGGAATGTGCTCGGAAATCCTGGCGGCCATCCACAAGACAACGTCGATGGCCGCGCTTGCTACGCCCGAACTTCACACCCTGTTCGGCGAGTGGATGGAAAGCCTGGAACGTGAGGCGCTCGCGGCACTGGACGACCAGGGCGCGGCAGATGCAACGGCCCTGGCGACCAAGCTCAAGATCAGCGAGGCAAGCGCAATTCATGTTGTTGCGCACCTTGCCAGCAAGGGCAAGGTAAGTCTGAGCGTCCGCGCCACCGGGCAAGGTGCGCCGTGAGTCCCATTGTCCTGGAGTCCGTGTTGACGTGCCCACGCTGTGGATATGCCCAGCAGGAAACCATGCCGACCGACGCCTGCCAGTTCTTCTACGAGTGCTGCAACTGCAAGGCGTTGCTGCGCCCCAACCCCGGCGACTGCTGCGTGTTCTGTTCCTTCGGCTCGGTGAAATGCCCGCCGATTCAGGCGCAGCGCGGGTGTTGCGGGTAGCGCCCAGCTTTCACCGGCATCATCGACAGCCCGCCTTCGCGCGGGCTGTTTGCATCGTGGGGCTGAGGAACGGCTTAGCGTACGATTTTTTCCGTTTTCTGAGACGACCCGTATGTTGGCCAACGCCCTTCCCTCCAGTTACCGCGGATCGACTCTCAGGCTGCTTCCAGGCTGGACACGAGGGTCGGCACCGCTTCGAAAAGATCCGCCACCAGGCCGTAGTCTGCCACCTGGAAGATGGGTGCGTCCGGATCCTTGTTGATCGCCACGATCACCTTGGAGTCCTTCATGCCTGCCAGGTGCTGGATCGCGCCCGAGATCCCGACTGCGACGTACAGCCCGGGCGCGACGATCTTGCCCGTCTGGCCGACCTGATAGTCATTCGGCACGAACCCGGCATCGACGGCCGCGCGCGACGCACCCAGCGCCGCACCCAGCTTGTCCGCCAGCGGATCCAGCAGGCGGTGGTAGTTTTCACCGCTGCCGAGGCCGCGCCCGCCGGACACGACGATCGAGGCCGCCCCCAGTTCGGGACGCTCGGACTTGCTGAGCTCGCGACCGACCACGCGGGACAGGCCCAGATCCGGCCCGGCCGCCACCACTTGCACCGCCGCCTCACCGCCGAGCGGCGCGGCATCGAAGGCGGTGGAGCGGATCGTGAGCACGTCGAGCGGCTGGTCGGACTCCACCGCCACCATGACGTTGCCGGCGTAGATCGGGCGCTCGTAGCGACCGGGGGCCGCCACCGCCACGACGTCCGAGACGGCCGCCACGTCGAGCAGGGCCGCCACGCGCGGGGCCAGATTCTTGCCGAAACTCGTGGCACCGACAAGCACCGCGCGGTAGCCGCCGTCGGCCACAATCCCCGTCACCAGCGCCGCCAGGTTTTCGGCCAGCGGTTCGGCGTAATGCGCCGCATCGACCTTCAGCACGCGGCTCGCGCCCGCGATCGCCTGCGCCTGCGCGACGGCAGCGTCGCAACCGTGCCCCGCGACCAGCACATCGATCTCGCCGCCGAAACGTGCAGCGGCCGACGCGGTATTGAGGGTCGCCGTCGCCAGACGGCCGTTTTCGTGTTCCGCAATGAGCAGTGTCTTCATGTTTCCGCCTCAGATCACCTTTGCTTCGTTGCGAAGCTTGTTCACCAGTTCGGCCACGTCGGCCACCTTGACGCCGCCCTTGCGTGCAGCCGGTTCGGCGTGGCGCACCTGGCGCAGCCGCGGCGCAATGTCCACGCCCAGATCGCCGGCCGCCACCACATCGAGAGGCTTCTTCTTCGCCTTCATGATGTTGGGGAGGGTCGCATAGCGCGGTTCATTCAGCCGCAGATCCGCGGTAACGACGGCGGGCAGCTTCAGCTCGAGCGTTTCGAGGCCGCCATCGATTTCACGCGTGACATTGACGACACCCTCGCCGAACGTCATGCGCGAGGCGAACGTCGCCTGCGGCCAGCCCAGCAGCGCAGCCAGCATCTGGCCCGTCTGGTTCGCATCGTCGTCGATCGCCTGCTTGCCACATATGACCACCTGCGGCTGTTCGCGTTCGGCGACCGCCTTGAGCAGGCGGGCCACGCCCAGCGGCTGCAGTTCGACGTCGGTCTCGACCAGGATCGCGCGGTCCGCGCCCATGGCAAGCGCGGCACGCAGGGTCTCCTGGCTGGCCGAGGTGCCGCAGCTCACCGCCACCACTTCGGTTGCCCGTCCCGCTTCGCGCAGGCGCACCGCCTCCTCGACCGCGATCTCGTCGAAGGGATTCATCGCCATCTTGACCCCAGCGAGCTCGACGCCGCTATGGTCCGACTTCACCCTCACCTTCACGTTGTAATCGACCACCCGTTTCACCGGGACCAGAATCTTCAATTTGCACTCCTTCCTGACTGATCGTGTATCGAGGAAAAGTCACGCGGCCGCTGCTTCGCGCCGCAACATGACCACATGATTGTCGAAGCTCACCAGTACATGGCCTTTCTGGTTGAACAGTTCGAAACGGGAGACGAGCAGGCCGCGCTCGGGCCGGCTGGCAGGCTGCCGTTCGACATGCGTCACCCGCACGCGAAGCTCGTCTCCGGCCACGCCGGGCCGGTGGAAGCGCAACCGCTCCCAGCCACGTCCCGCGATCGACGAGGTGTCCTCGTGTGCCACGGTATGGCTGAGGCGGATCGTGATCGACAGCAGGTGCACGCCCGCGGCAAACAGCTCGCCGATGGGCGATCTGGCAGCGGCCGCGTCATCGACGTGCGGCGGGAACGGGTCCCATTCCGAAGCGAACGCCTTGATGTTTTCCGCGCTCAGCACATAGCTCTGCACCGACTCCCGCGGCTGATCCAGGACGACATCTTCCCAGTAGATCATGCGATCGCTCCCTCGGCCCGCGGATAATCGGTATAACCTGCCGCGCCGGCGGTGTACAGCGTCCGACGGTCGAAGCCGGCCAGGATGCGCCCGTCGCGCAGCCGGCTCACCAGATCGGGGTTTGCGATGAAATGACGGGCGAACGAGACCGCCAGCCCCAGCCCTCGGGCAACGGCCGCCTCGGCGGACGCGCCATCGAAGCCATCGTTCAGGATCAGCCGTTCGCCGAAGGCCTCGCGTGCCAGCGCGAAGGCGTCGATGCCCGGCACCGTCGCCTTCATCACGTGGGCGTAGGCCAGACCGAGTGTTGCCGCCTGGCGCGCCAGTTCGGCATGGGTCGCCGCCGAGTCGCCGTCGCTCGTGTCGTTGAAGGTGTTGCCCGGATTGAAACGAAGCCCCACCCGGCCCGGTCCGATGGCCTCGGCCATTGCCTGCAGGCATTCGAATGCGAAACGCACCCGGTTCTCGACACTACCGCCGTATTCGTCGCTGCGGTGGTTGGTTCCCGAACACATGAACTGCATCGGCAGATAGCCACTGGTGCAATGCAGCTCGACGCCGTCAAACCCGGCCTCGCGCGCATTGAGCGCCGCCTGACGGTGCTCCTCGACCACGGCACGGACTTCTTCGGTGCTCAGCGCGCGCGGCATGTCGAAGGGCTGCATTCCCGCCGCATCGGTGTAGATCTCGCCGGCGGCCTGGATGGCCGACGCCGACACGGTCTCGACCTTGTCGCCCTTGATGTGGCGGCTGCCGATGCGGCCCGCGTGCATGATCTGCAGCACGATGCAGCCGCCGCGCGCATGCACCGCATCGGTCACCCGCCGCCAGCCGGCGATCTGCGCTGCCGTCGCGATGCCCGGCTGGCGGCAGTAGGCCTGCCCGGCTGCGCTCGGCCAGGCACCTTCGGCGACGATCAGTCCGGCATCGGCACGTTGTGCGTAATGCAGGGTCATCAGTTCGCCTGGCACGCCATCGGCGTCGGCCCGATTGCGCGTCATCGGCGCCATCACGATACGGTTTGAAAGCGCGAGTTCCCCGAGCCGTACGGGGCTGAAGAGATGAGGCAGCACGGGCATCCCCTCCTCAGAGCGCGGTCACCAGCACCGCCGAGCGTCCACCATCGACAGGCAGCGTAGCGCCCGTAATGTAGGAGGCCTCGTCGCTGGCGAGAAAGACGATGGCATTGGCAAGCTCTTCGGGCCGGCCGACGCGCCCCATGGGAATCAGCTTCTCGGTCGCCTTGCGCGAGGCTTCGTCGGCGAGCATGCCTGCGGTCGCCGGCGTCTCGACGACGGCCGGCACCACCACGTTGACGCGCACGCCGTGGGGCGCGCCCTCGGCCGCGGCGGCACGGGAAAAATTGTCGATCGCAGCCTTCGCTGCCGAGTAGCCCGACATCCAGGGCGTGCCAAGCGAACCGCAGATCGAGGAGACATTGACGATCGCACCGCCCTTGCCCTTCATCAGGCGCATCGCGGTGCGCGTGCCCCAGAAGGTGCCGTCGACCGACGTGCTGAAATTGGCGTGCCAGTCCGCGGTGGACATTTCCTCGATGCTGCCCCACGTGTAGGCCATCGCATTGTTCACCAGGATGTCCAGGCTGCCGTGGCGCTTCGCCGCCGCTTCCAGCGCAGCGGTGAAGCCCGCCTCGTCACTGACGTCGGCGACGACCGCTTCGGCCTTGCCGCCTGCCGCAGCAATTTGCCCGACCACTTCATCGAGCGGCCCCTGCCGGCGGCCGCACACGATCACCGTCGCCCCTTCCTGCGCGAGACGCCCCGCCGTGGCTGCGCCGATCCCGCTGCCACCTCCAGTCACGAACGCCACCTTGCCCTGCAAACGACCCGTCATGAATGTTCTCCTCGTCCTGGTGCGCGGAAAATCCGCAAACGTCTTGCATGAGGAGTGAAGATACGGGTTCGGGCCAACGCTTTCATCGTCCATTAAGACTATCGGCAGCGCGACGCCATTCGGCTACAAGCCGTTGAAAAAAAAGGAACCCTCGCCCGCTCATGGGCGAGCGCGGGCGGCGGCGAAGAGAGCCTTTCAGCCAGGAAAGCGAACCCTGACCCGCTCACTCGTCGGGAGTGCCTGGCAGCTCAGCGTCCAGCGCTTGGCCAGGTCCTTGGCGTCGAGCACCTCGTTGTGGCGCAGGTGCACTTCGCCCTCCACCACCTGGCACATGCAGGACGCGCACATGCCGGCCTGGCAGGAATGCGGGGCGTTGATGCCGGCCTTCAGCGCGGCCTCGAGCAGCGTCTCGCTGCCGGCCACTTCCAGCGTATGCACCTCGCCGTCGAGCTCGATCTCTACCGTGGCGCGTTCGACCGTCGTCGCGGGAGGTGGGGCCGCAGCGTTGATCGCCGCAACATCCTCTTCATCCGGCAACGACACGAAGCGCTCCACATGCACGCTCTCGGCCGCCATGCCGGCATTGCCCAGCGCCGATACCATCGCGTCCATGAACAGGCCGGGGCCGCAGATGAAGGCCTGCGCCTGCACCCACGGTCGGGCCAGCTCCGCCAGTTGTGCCACCGAAGGCACGCCCTGCACCGAATCGAGCCAGTGGATGACCTGCAGGCGCGTGGGATGCGCCGCCGCGAGCACCCTCAATTCGTCGCGAAAGATCACCGAGCGCTCGTCGCGATTGGCATACAGCAGGCAGATGCGCCCCTGGCCATGCGCCAGCACCGAACGCAGGATGGAAAACACCGGCGTGATCCCGCTGCCGCCCGCGCACAGCAGGAAATCCCCCTGCAGCGAGGCAGGCGTGAATACGCCCGCCGGCGCCATGACTTCGAGCGTAGCGCCCGGGCGCACGTGATCGCACACCCAGTTCGAGCCCCGCCCGCCGGTCACTCGCTTGACCGTGACCCGCAATGTGGCATCGAGCGTTGGCGCACTCGACATCGAGTAGCAGCGCGGCAGATGACGCCCCAGCACCGGCAGGCGCAGGGTCAGGAACTGGCCGGGGCGGTACTTGAAGGTCTCGGCCAGCTCGGGCGGCACCTCGAATACGACCGACTTCGCGTCGTGCGTCTCCTCGGTCACCGCCCTCACCGTGAGGGCGTGATAGCGCTGGGCGGTCATGTCGCGTCGTTCTCCGTTGGCGGCCGAGCCGCTCAGATGTAGGGATCCGCGTTCGGCAGGCCAAGCATCACCGCACCGTGAGCACGCGCGTAGGCATCCGTGTTGTTGGCGATGTGGCCGCGAGCCTGGTGGATGTCGCGGAACACGCGCTCGATCGGGTTGCTCTTGTAGGTGCCGGACGCCGCGCAGGCCCGCATCAGCTCGCTCGCCGCGCTCGCGCACTGCTTGGGCACCTGCGAAGCCTGGGCGCGCTGCATCAGGCGTTCTTCCACCGGCATGCGCTCGCCGGTCTTGGCGCATTCGACGATGCGGGCGTAGTTGCGGAACAGCACCAGCTTGAGCTGGTCGGTGGTCATCATCGCTTCGGCGACGGCCTGCTGGGCATTGACGTCCTCGGCCGTCTTCGCGCCGTGCTTGCCGATGTGCGCGGCAGCGCGTTCGCGGAAGTGGGCGATCGCACCGTCGAGCGCGCCGATGCAGGCCGACGAGACCGCGCGCTGGAAAACCTGGGTGAAGGGGATCTTGTAGATCCAACCCGGATTGGTCTCACGTCCGGGGCAGCCGGCGTCGCTGTGATCGTTGGTGCGGTGCGTGCGGTGCGCGGGCACGAAGCAGCCATCGACCACGATGTCATGGCTGCCGGTGGCGCGCAGGCCTAGCACATCCCAGTTCTTATCGACGCGGAAATCCGACTTCGGCAGCAGGAAGGTGGCGTGCTCCAACTGACCCGAACCGTCCTTCTTGGGCAGCAGACCGCCGAGGAAGATCCATTCGCAGTGCTCGACGCCGCTCGAGAAGCTCCAGCGCCCGGAGAAGCGATAGCCGCCCTCGACCGCCTCGGCCTTGCCGGTGGGCATGTAGGTCGACGCGATCAGCACGCCGGTATCCTTGGCCCACACGTCCTGCTGCGCCTGTTCGGGGAACAGCGGAAGCTGCCAGTTGTGCACGCCAATCACGCCGTAGATCCAGGCGGTGGACATGCAGCCCTCGGCAAGCGCCATCTGCACGCGGTAGAACACGCGCGGATCGAGTTCGTAGCCACCGAAGCGCTTCGGCTGCAGCACGCGGAACAGCCCCGCCTCCTTCATTTCCTGCACCGTTTCCACCGGCACCATGCCTGCAGCCTCGGCGGCGCGGGCGCGCTCGGCGAGGCGTGGAGCCATCTCCCTTGCCTTGGCGACCAGTTCGACCGCCTCCGGCGTCATGTAGTCCTCGGTTGCGACGCCAAGTACCTGCTCGTGTCCAATTGCGCCCATTTCCATATCCTCCGTGATCTCGTGCTGCAGATTGTCGGATCGTGCGGCCATCCGAATGAGCGCAATTTTCCACAGCCCGGACGTCGACTCATCGTCTGAACGGACTACCGTAAACGGCTGACGTGAAACGATTCTTGCCTTTGCAGAGGGCGTTTGCCGCGCACGCGCACGCGAGACCCGCCGGCGCCGCGTCCCGACGCCGGGCAAGCGCGGGACGGTAACCCTTTTGGACGATGCCCTCGCCGACCACGGGCGAATAATGCACACACCCTGCGATCCTTCCGGCGGATGGCAACCAGAAAAAACAGGAGGCGCCCCATGCGCGTAGCGGTCGGCTTGGTCGTGGCATCGATTGTCGCGGCAGCCAGCATTTATTCCTTCTCACCGAGATCGGTTCCGCCCATGCGGGAAACCCGTATCCCGGCCGATACGATGCAGCTCATGGACATCAAGCAGAGCAAGGCCGGCACCATCGTCGCCGGCGAACTCGGCCTGATCCTGGTTTCGCCCGACGAAGGCAAGACCTGGAAGCCCGCATCGGTGACGAATGATCGTCAGGCGCTGATCACCCGCCTCGTCTTCGCGGACGACAGTCATGGCGTCGCCCTCGGCCAGGAAGGCTGGATCCTGCGCACCGACGACGGCGGGCAGAACTGGACGGAAACCGCATTCACCGAAAAGAACGGCGAGCCGCTGATGTCCGCCGCTCGCCTGCCCGACGGCGACTGGCTCGCCGTCGGCGCGTTCGGGCAGGTGTTGCGTTCGAGCGACGATCGCAACACCTGGCAACCGGACACGCTGCCTGGCCTGTCGGACTGGCATCTGAACCAGATCTCCAGCTCCGCGGACGGGAAGCAATGGATGATCGTCGGCGAGAACGGCACCGTACTGCGCTCAACCGACAGCGCCCGTTCATGGGAAGCGGTGGAGCCGTTTTATCACGGCTCCCTGTACGGCGCCGTCCACCTCGGCGGAAACCGCTGGGTGGCCTACGGCATGCGCGGCAAGGCCTTCTTCTCGGACAACGCTGGCCAGACCTGGAGTGCAGCCCAGATTCCGGCGCCGGTTTCGCTCTACGGCCACACCCTGACGGCGGGCGGCGAACTGCTTCTCGTGGGCCAGGGCGGCGTCGTGCTGAGCAGCAAGGATGGCGGCGCGCATTTCGCCATCGAACGCCGCGGCGGCCGCGCCAGCCTCACCGGGATTCTCGTCAAGCGTGACGGTGAATGGCTGATGTCGAGCGACGGCGGCCTGCGTACTTTCGCGCCGAAGGCCAATGAAGCCGGTAACAATCAACCCACGAACAAGGGAGCAGCCTGATGACCACTGCCCACACCATCAGCCGGACGGACGCGCTGGTTGCCGTTCTCGCGCGCATGCTCATCCAATGGCGCAAGCCGCTCGGAGCCTTCTTCCTGCTGCTGACCCTGGGCCTGGGCTATTCGGCACTGAACACCCGGCTCGATCCGGGCTTCAACAAGCTGATTCCGCTCAAGCATGAGTACATGGCGGCCTTCCTCGAGCATTCATCGACGTTCTCGGGCGCCAACCGCATCCTCATCAGCGTGCAGTGGAAAGGAGACGGCGACATCTACAACGCCGAGTTCCTGCCCATCCTGCGCAAGGTGAACGACGAGGTCTTCTTCACGCCGGGCGTCAATCGTGCGAGCGTGCGCTCCATCTTCACGCCCAACGTGCGCTACATCGAAGTCACCGAGGAAGGTTTCAACGGCGACGTCGTCATTCCCGCCCGCTTCGAGGCCAACGAGGCCGGCCTCAACCAGGTCCGCGCCAACGTCGCAAAGGCCGGCGTCGTCGGCCGGCTGGTGGCCAACGACCTGAAATCCGCACTGGTCCAGGCGGACCTGCTCGAGATCAACCCGGAGACCGGGCAGAAACTCGACTACGCGGAGGTGGCCCACAAGCTCGAGGCCATCCGGAGCCAGTTCGCCAGCGACAAGGTCGACATCCAGATCGTCGGCTTCGCCAAGGTGATGGGCGACGTGATGGAAGGGCTCACCACCGTGGTGATGTTCTTCGTCATCGCATTCGCCATCACCGCCCTGCTGCTGTGGCTATATTCGCGCTCGCTCAAGCTCACCGTGCTCGCACTGGCGGTGGCGCTGCTGCCGGTCATCTGGCTGCTGGGCATCCTGCCGCTGATCGGCTACGGCGTGGATCCGATGTCGGTGCTGGTGCCTTTCCTGATCTTTTCCATCGGCGTGTCGCACGCGGTCCAGATGACCAACGCCTGGAAGCAGGACGTGCTCGCCGGCGCCACGGCGATGGAGGCGGCCGAAGGTGCGTTCCGCAAGCTCGCCGTACCCGGCATCATGGCCTTGCTCGCGAACGCGCTCGGCTTCATGGTGATCATGCTCATCGACATCCCCATCGTGCATGAACTGGGCCTCACAGCCTGCCTCGGCGTTGCGCTCATGATCATGACCAACAAGATGTTCATGCCGATCATCCTGTCGCACCTGCACCTGGAGCGCATGGCCCTCGACCAGCCGGTGGACACCAAGGAGAAGCATCCGACCTGGTGGAAGGTATCGGCCCTGTCGGAGCCGCGTCCGGCGCTGGTGACCTTCGTGGTCATGCTGGTCATCCTGGGCGTTGCCACCCACTTCTCGCGCCAGTTGCAGACCGGCGACATCGGCAGCGGCGTACCCGAGTTGCGCGCCGACTCGCGCTACAACAGGGACAACGCGAAGATCATCAGCAACTATTCCATTGGCATGGACGTGCTGTCGGTGTACGCCGAGACCTCCAACCTGAACGAGGCCTGCCTGAACTGGGAAGTGATGAACGCGGTGGAACGCTTCGACCTGCACATGCGTGGCGTCGACGGCGTGCAGTCGGTCAGCACCGTGGCCGGCATGGCCAAGCTCTACGCCGCCGGCAACAACGAAGCCAATCCGCGATGGGAAGCCCTGCAGCGCACCGAATCCGCGCTGCGCACCGGCGGGCGTGCCGCCAACCCCGAGAACGGCCTCAACTCGCACGGCTGCAAGACGATCCATCTGGTGGTGTATCTGAACGATCACCAGGGGCCGACGCTCAAGCACGTCGTCGACGAAGTGCAGAAGTTCATTGCGGCGGACAAGACGCCCAACGTGCGCTTCAGGCTCGCCGGCGGCAATGCGGGGGTCGCCGCGGCGACCAACGAGGCGGTCGAGCGCGCCGAGGTGCAGATGCTTGCATCGATCTTCGCGTCGATCTCGCTGCTGTGCTGGCTCACCTTCCGCTCGTGGCGCGCGGTGCTGTGCGTGATCGTGCCGCTGATGCTGGTGACGATCATGTGCAACGCGCTGATGGCGCTGCTCGGCATCGGCCTCAAGGTGGCCACGCTGCCGGTGATCGCGCTCGGCGTCGGCGTGGGTGTGGACTACGGCATCTACATCTATGAGCGCATGCAGCATGAAATGGCGGAGTTCGGCTATACCCTGCGCGAGGCGTTCTATGAAGCCATGCGCCAGCGCGGCACGGCTGCCGTGTTCACCGCGGTGACGATGTCCATCGGCGTGGGCACCTGGGCATTCTCGGCTCTCAAGTTCCAGGCCGACATGGGCATCCTGCTTGCCTTCATGTTCCTGGTGAACGTGATCGGCGCGATCTTCCTGCTACCGGCGCTGGCCTGCTGGCTCAATGTTGGCCGCAGGTCGGCAAGCGGACGGCAGGCCACCTCGGTGGAAACCGGGAGCGCCCGAGCCGATGCCGCCACGCCGCTCGACGAGCAGGCGATGCGCGCCGCAGCCACGCAGCCGCTGCATTCCTGACCAGAACTCCCTCTCTTGGGCCGGTGAAGGCCGATGGCGACATCGGCCCTCCCGGCCTGTTTTTTTTTTGCGTTCTCTTTGCGGGAGCGAGGGCCGGTGGACTTTCGCGGACCGGCCGTTCGCCGATGTTGATCGATCATGCACGCGGGCGTCCATATGCCCTTTTCGGTGCAGGGGCGCCAGATCCTTACGGATCTCCCCGTGATCCTGGCCGGCCGCATGAACAACCCCGATCTCGCGCTGCGCGCCATCGGGGAAGCCGCGGCCGACATCATCAGCCTCGGACGCCCGGCACGGACAGGCCCGGAAGTCGCCGACAAGATATGGGAGCAGCGTCGGAACGAAATCCATCCGTGCATCTCGTGTCCGGAGGGGTGCGTCGGTCGAGTCAGCGCGTTTCCAGGGGCTGAGGTGAGCAGCGCATCTACGCGAAGTGTTCCGAGAATCCGAAGCGGTACTGCACAGATGCCCGTGTCCAGGGCGCCAGCGCTGGCGCCGTGACGTTCCTCGTCCAAGGCACTGCGAAGCGGGTTGAGGCCGACACAATCGGCGGGGCCATCGGCTACACGGCCGAACAGGCGCCATGGCAGGCGATCGAAGACTGCCCGGTTCCCGGGTACCTCGTCGCCGCCGATGCGCGCAAGGTGTCGGACATCATGTGCGCCATCCACGACGTCTACGAGGTCGCCGCGAAGCTTTGCGTGGAACGCAGCAAGGAAAACGAAGCGGGAACTCGGATGAGAGCGCATGAGGAAGCGCGGCCAGAGGCGGCATGCATCGAGGCAGCCCTTCCCCGAAACGGCGCGATGAACCAAAAAAAGGGCCAGCCAGTGCTCTAGGCACTGGCTGGCCCTGCATTCGAGGAGTCAGATCCTCAGAACGTGTACTTCGCGACGAGAGACACTTGGTCGCGGTCGGTCAGCAGGCGGTTCCTGACCGGGTCGGTGCTCGCATTGCCGAAATAGCCCAGGTAGGTCAGGCCGATCTGGAAGTTGCGGCGATAGGTCATCGTCGCACCGATGCTCAGGCGATGATCGCCTTCGCCCATGCCCAGGTTGCCCTGCAGCGTACGGCCTGCCAACTGGTGCGAGTAGCTGATCGGCACGCCCAGCTCCCAGTTCTCGATGATACCGGGATAGGTCAGGCTGAGCGTCGAGGCAAAGGCGAGACCATAGCTGCCGAAATTGAGGTCATCGGACAACGGGGTGAGACCGAACCGATTGGTCGTGGCCGTCGCACCCGGAACGCGCCGCGCTTCCGGATTGCTCACGCTCGTGTAGGCAATTTCCGCAAGGAAGTTGGCTTGCGGCGCGAGGAAGGTCCGACCGAGGTTGACGAAGGTATTGATGTTCGTCTGCAGGACATCCGCCTTGGTCGCCGTCGGCAACTGGACCCAGAGCGGGGTGGACCGACCCAGATTCACCTTGGTATTCACCAGCGCGGGTGCATCCTTGCGATACGAGATTTCGCCACCCAGCGTCGCGATGCCGAAGCTGGTGCTGAAAGTCGCACCGAGCATCTTGATGTCGTCGAAGTAGTGATGACGGAAACTCGGACCAGCCCGATCGAGGTAGTTGATGTCCACCATCGGGGCGCGATCGCTGTAGTTCAGATAGATCAGCCCGACCTCGGTCTCGTTCGTCAGACGGTATTTGGCCCCGACGCCCCACTGGCCGGTCTTGCCCGGAGATTCTCCGGCCCGCCGTGGAACCGTGCATACCGGTCCCGGCGTCAGGCACACTGCACCCGGGCCAACGACGTCGGACGTGCTCATGAAGGATCCGGGCGCGTTCACCAGCGTCTTGTGCCAGTTGTACTGCCACTGGGCCATCAGCGAAAGCTTGTCGTTGACCTCGTACAGCGCCGAGATCTGGTCCTCCGGCAGCAACTGGTCCTTCACCTCGGTACCCGGGATGCCGGCCTTGGTGCCGTCCGCCGGGCCTTGTGCACCCGAGATGCCGGGGATGAACAGCGTCTCGCCCCACGACACGACGTGCTTGCCGAGGCGGACCGTGGCGTGCCCTTCGCTGCCGACGTCGAAGCCCGTATAGCCATAGGCATCGAGCAGACGGGTGTAGCCGCCGTGATAACGCCTGGCGTCCCGCGTGAACTCGTCGGCATCGCCGCCGATCTTGTTCGGGAACGAGGTGCCGTCGTTGTCGTTGGAACGGTGGTAGACGTCGTCGTAGAAGCTACTGGCCGACACGACCAGGCCCGAGTCGCCCTTCCTCAGGCGGGTGTCGAGCAGCAGGCTGACGCGGTTCGACGTCAGCGCGCCCTTGTCGAAGTTGTTGTCGCCGTCGTTGCCCGACGCGTTCTTCCTCAGCACGCGGTCGCGGTCCTCGAGACGCGACGACAGGGTGTAGGTCGTCGTCAGCCGCGACTCGAACACCATGCCGTTGTCGAACGTGATTTCGTCGAAGGCCTGCGCCGGCGCGATCGTCCCCATCCCGATCACGGCCAGCGCGATCGGCTTCATCTGTTTGTGCAGCTTCATTCTGCCTACTCCCTGAGAGTCGATTCGATCACTGGCCCAGCGCACGCAAGGAAGCCGGCGTGTACATTTCCGGCGTCAGGTCGCCCTTGTTGAGCACGTAGCCCTTCTCGCGCTCCTGGATGAGGTTGAAGCCGACGTACGAACCCGAGTTCAGGTCGTGGTAGAACGAGGTGCCGGCCTGCCACGCATTGAGGTCGAACGCGTAGTAGTGGTTGATGAAAGCGTGCTGCCAGAGCTGGCCGCGGGTGTCGTAGTAATCGCCCACCGACGCCTGCCAGTTGTCCTCGTCGATGAACATCACGCGCTTGCCGAAGGCGTGGCGGTAGCCATCCTTCAGGTTGCCCTCGAGCACCCACACGCGACGCAGCTCATAGCGCTCGAAGTCCGGATTGGCGTGCCCCTTCTGCAGCAGGTCGGCGTACTTCACCTTGTTCGAGTGAATGCGGTAGGCGTTGGCCGGGATGTACATCTCGCGCTTGCCGAGCAGCTTCCACTCGTAGCGGCTCGGGTCGCCGTTCATCAGGCGGTCCTGGTCGATGGTGAGTTTGCCGCTGGTGCCGCCCAGCGGCGAATCGAAGCCATAGGTCGGAAGCTGACGAACACGACGGGTGCCCGGGTCGTACTGCCAGGCCAGGCGCTTGGCCTTGGCGAAGTTCACCGGCTCCTGCGAGGCGGTGAAGCTGCCGCGGTCGCGCTCGGGCAATAGCGTGCCCGAAAGGGAATAGGCCATCAGGCCTTCCATCGGCTTGCCCAGTTCAGTCGGCTGGGTGACGATGTTCAGGTTCTTGTTGACCTGACGTCCCCAGGTGACGCTGCCGTCCGAAGCCACGTCGGCGATGTCACGCACCATCTCCTCGGTGTAGGCGCGGTACGGGAAGTTCATGTTGGCGAGCACTTCCATCGCGCTCTTGGGGATGGGGAAGCCGACCGGGCCCTTGTAGCCGGTGTAGCCCAGGCCACCATCGGTCAGTTCAGCCTCGAGGGCGTTCTTCTTGGCGACCTCGCAGATGGCGTCGGGGTAACGGAAGTCGCGCCGGCTCTGATAAACCGGAATCCGGAAAGTGTCCGGATACTTCTTGAGCATGGCCTTCTGGCCTTCGCTCAGCTTGTCAGCGTACTTGTCCATGTTCGCCGCGGTGATCTGGAACAGCGGCTTGTCGTCCGGATAGACGTCGACCGGATGCTGCCCGGTATGCAGCGAATACTTGATGCCCGGGGGCGTCCCCAGCCACTTGCCGGAAAACGGCGGGATGGTGCCTTCCTTGTTGCCGGCCGCCTCGGCACCGACACAGGTGAGTTCCTTGCCGAGCTTGGCGGCTTCCGCCTCGCTCACCTTGGCCGACACGCTTGTCGCGGCGAGCGACAGCGCGATCGTCGTCACTACGGGCACCCAAATCTGGGTCTTGGTCATTTGCGTCTCCTTCCTGGTGGGGATCGTTCTGTCCCGATTACTCAAGCGTTGGGGATGCCACGGTGCCCATCTCGTTTCGACACCACTGCATCTGCTGCGCATTGTTTTTCGATCGCGGTTTCGCTACATCGTCCGATGGGACTAAGCCGCATGAGGGCGCCCAGGGGGCACCGCGCTCATCCCTGGCGGCTGGCCAGGAAGGCGCTGCGCACTTCGCCCTTCAGCAGCTTGCCTGCGGCGTTGCGGGGTAGCGCCACGGACAGCACCTGCACCGACGCGGGCACCTTGTACGCTGCCAGATGCGCACCGACGTGCGCTCGCAGCGCAGGCCCGTCGAGTGTCGACCCCTCGCGCACAGACACCACGGCAGCCACTGCCTCGCCGGTGGTCTCGTCCGGCACGGCGAACACGGCGGCCTCCAGCACGTCGGGCATCTGCAGCAGGCAGGACTCGACTTCGGCCGCGGCAATCTTCTCGCCCGAGCGGTTGATCACGTCCTTGATGCGATCGACGATAAACAGGAAACCCTCGTCATCCACGTACCCGACATCACCGCTTCGGAACCAGCCGTCGCTCATCGAGGCGGCCGTGGCCTCGGCATTGCGCCAGTAGCCCTGCATGACGGTCACCCCGCGCAGCCAGATCTCGCCCGCCTCACCGGCGTGCAGTGGCCGGCCCTCCGGATCTGAAACCTGTACGTCGATGATCGGGGACAGCAGGCCCGAGCTGCGCGGCCTGTAGGCGAACAAGATGCCCGAAGCCGCGGCGCCGACGCCGTTTGATTCCGTCATGCCGAAGCCGATGCCGGACATCGAGTCCGGCCGGCGCCGCAGCACGTCGTCGATCGCGCGCTGAGGCAGGCCGGCACCACCGAAGCCGAGTGCCGCGAGGCTGCCGGTCTGCTGTGGATCGTCGAAGCCGGGCTGCGCCAGCAACTGCATCACCATGGACGGCGCGCCGTTGAACTGCGTGATGCGCTCTTCGCGGATCATGTCGATCGCCTGCGCCGGGTCCCAGCGCGGCATGAACACGAGCCGGCGCCCGTTGCGCAGCGAAGCCAGCAATTGCGCATGCAGTCCGCTGACGTGGAACAACGGCACCGCCGTCAAGGTCGTCGGCGGGATGCCGCGCGCCATCATCGCAGCCACTGCGTCTGGCGAGGTCATGGCCGACATCGCGCCGATGTAGTCGATGTTGAACAGCGCCTGGCACACCGCGCGCTGCGACGACAACACGCCCTTGGCGCGGCTTGTCGCACCCGACGTGAAGAGGATCAGTGCCGGATCATCCGGACCGACTCGAACCGGCGGTGCCGGTTCGGCCCGCTGACTCGCCACCGTTCGAAAGTCCGCGACACCCGCGGGCAGGTCGGCATCACTGGCGCACAGGATTCGACACCCTGCGACCCGGGTGTCGCCCCCGATGCGCGCCAGACGCTCACCATCGCAAACGAGAACGCGGGGCTCCACATCGGCCAGCGCATCGTGCAGCTCCTCGCCGAGGCCGAAGCTGTTGAGCGGCGCCGGCACCGCGCCGATCAGGGCCGCAGCGACGAAGGCCACGGCCCACTCCGGACGGTTGCGCATGGCGATCGCGACGCGCTCGCCCGGCTGCACATCCCAGGCCCGCAACTGGGCCGCGACTGCATCCGCCTCCGCGAAAAAGCGGCTGAAAGACCACTCCTCGCCCAGGTAACGGATGAAGGGCTTGTCACCATGCACGCGCGCGCTCTCGAGCAGCGCCGGCAAAGTCTGGAAGGCATTTCGATAAACCCGCAGGGAACGGCCGCCGACGGTTTCCTCGATCACTTCGAAAGGCGCACCCGGCGCGGTCAGTTGGGCGCGGGTCCTGTGCGCAAGGTCGGAAAGCTGGGACATCGATCACTCCAATTCACTAAATCAGTTTGCAAGGCTGAACCGGTACAGGCCGTCATCGTCCAGCACCCGCCGCACCTGCCCCGAGTACCGCAGCCAGGACAGGTGCGCGATGGTTTCGCCCAGCGCCATCATGTCCTCGACCGCACTGAGCAGGCGCGGGAAGAGTTTCATCTTGGTTTCGAATGCGGTCGCTGCGCCGGCCTGGCGTAGATGGGCGCGCACGATATCGAACTGCTCCGCATGATGAGCATGCAGCTCGGCCACTCGCGGCAGCAGACCGCGAAAGACGCGCTCGTGCGAAGGCAGCACGAGCGTATCGGGCGCCAGCGACGCCAGGCGATCGAGCGAGTCGAGCCAGAGCTCGAGCGGATTCGCCTCGGGCTCGATGTCCGAAACAAGCACGTTCGACGTGATGCGGGGCAGCAACTGGTCGCCGGCGATCAGCAGCCGATCGGATTCGCTGTACAGGCAGGCATGCTCGGGCGAGTGGCCTTCGCCGATCACCACCCGCCAGTCGCGTCCGCCGATCGCCAGCACCTGCCCTTCGCGCAGGCGGTTGAAGGCGCGTGGATGCGGGGGCATGAACGGGTCGCGTCTCAGCTTGGCGAACATCTCTTCGACGCGTTCGCGCGGCATCCCTGCACGTACGTAGAACTGCAACAGCGACGGCGGCAGCGGTTCGGGCGGCGGGCCGGCGAGCGTGCGCATGGTGAAGTACTCGCCATGCGTCATGAACAGCGGGACATCGAAATGCTCGGTGAGCCAGGCCGAGAGCCCCGCGTGGTCATAGTGAAAGTGGGTACAGATCACGCCCTTCAGGGGCAAGTCGTCGAAATGCTGCTCGACGATCGAAGCCCACAGCTCGCGTGATCGCGGGAGATTGAGTCCGGTATCGACGATGAACCAGCCGTCGTCGTCGCGAAGCAGATAGACGTTGATGTGATCGAGCTGCATCGGCATCGGCATGCGCGCCCACAGCACGCCGGGTGCCAGCGCCACGACTTCTCCATCGGGCCGCGGCGGCTCGAATGGAAACTCGATCCGATCCGCCGCATCGGGCGCTGCATCCGCAGGGGCTTGCCGGGCATCGGCCATGTGGTCTCCGTGGGGGTCAATATTGTCCGACCTTCACCTTAGGCGGGCCGCCTCCGTCCGGACACCTCCAAAAGGACGATGCCGGCCCGTCGGGCGGCGTCGCGGCTGCGGCCCCATCGTCCAAACAGGGGATGCGCCCCTCGATCGGGGTCAACAGAATTCGACACGCTCAAGGCCTCCCGTCAGTTGCTGGCGCCGGCCGTTGGCTCGCAGACAGGATCACTTCGAAAAGGAGGGCCGCATGGCCACAACGAAAGACTATCGCCTCGGCGAATTCACCTACCCGCGCGGCTGGTTCATGATCGCGGAGGCGTCCGAACTCGACACCCACAAGCCCTTGTCGGTTCGCTTCTTCGGGCAGGACTTCGCCCTGTATCGTGGCCGCGAAAGTGGCAAGGTCGTGCTGCTCGACGCCTACTGCCCGCACATGAAAACCCACCTCGCCGCGCCCAACAAGACCTCGTACGTCGTGCTCGACGGCGGTGGAACCAACGTCGAAGGCGACGGCATCCGCTGCCCCTACCACGGCTGGCGCTTCGGTGCCGACGGCAAGTGCGACCACATCCCCTACCACGAGGGCCAGATCCCGGCCGCCGCCAAGGTCAAGTCGTGGCCGGTGGTCGAGAGTCTGGGCGCGATCTGGGTGTGGCACGACCCGGAGGGCGGCGAGCCGGAATGGGATCATCCCAGCCTCAAGGAATGGAACGACCCAGCCTGGGTACACTGGAAGTTCGACCACCTTGGCGTCCTCAACCAGCACCCGCAGGAAGTCATCGACAACATCTGCGACTACGGCCACCTGAGCCCGATCCACGGCTCGACCGTACTCAAGTACGAGAACGAGTTCCACGGCCACAACGCCATACAGCGCCAGTGCGGGCCGCATCGCACCCTGGTCGGCGCGGACGGCGTCAGCCCCATCCTGCACACCATCACCATCTACCACGGCCCGGGCGTACTGATCTCGCACCTCACCGGCCTCTACGACGCGGTGATGATGATCTGCAACACCCCGGTCGATGACGGCACGATCAAGGTCTGGCATGCGCTGCTGGTGAAGTCGCCCAGCGGCAGCAAGGTGGCGACCCACACCGACATGGTGGCCGCGCGCCACTACCAGGAGATGGCGCTCACCGCCTTCGCCCAGGACTTCGAGGTGTGGTCGCACAAGGCCGCCTGCCTCAACGGCCTGTTCATCCCCAGCGACGGCCCGTTCATGAAGGCGCGCATCTGGTACAAGCAGTTCTACAACCCGCGCGCAAAGAAGAACGAGTACCTCGAGCAGTGCGAGGGTTACTACGTGCCCAAGGGCATCTCGCCCTACACCGAACCTGAAGCGGTTGCCTGATTCACCTCCCGCGTCAGTTTCAACCTTGATGGCCTGCTTTCGAAAGCAGGCCATCTTTACTTGAACCTCAGGCGAATGAACACAATCTGTCCTAGAATTCGGCATTGAATTCTGTACAGCGAGGTTCTGCCATGACGATCACGGCACAAGACATCGTTTCGCTGACTGCAGCCCGTGCGCAGCTTTCCGAATTGGTCGAGCAGGTCAAAGCGGGTGCTGAAAAGATCATCACCAAGAACGGCGAGGGCTACGTTGCGCTCATCGATGCAAACCGACTCGACTACTACCATCGGCTTGAGCAAGCCCATCTCCACTTATTGATGCTCGACGAAGTGCAGCGGGGTCTCGAGGATGTTGTATCCGGTCAGACGCGCGACGCGAGGGAGGCGTTGACGGAGCGGAAACAGGTGCGCTCGCGAGCATGAGCGGCCACGTCACGGTGCGGATCACCCGTAACTTCGAGCGCAATCTGGATGAGATCGAAGCCTTTCTGACCCGAGCCGAAGCGCCCGAAGCCTTCGATCGACTGCTGGATGAGTTGTCGGAACGCGTGATCCCCATGCTTGAGCGGCATCCCGACATCGGACGGGATCATCTCGCCCGCTCCGCCGACTCGATGGAAGCGCAATTTAGGCGCGAAGCGGTGATCGAGTCGTTGAGCGCTCTGCACGCCGCAGGCAGCATCCGCGAGTACGTACTGGCGCACTACCTGATCCTCTACGCACGACTGCCCGGGACCGTCCACCTGCTCGCGATCCGCCATCACCGCCAGCTCGACTTTGATCTCGGGAAGCCCGATCGCGCGTACTGAAACGGTGCTCAGGGTCGCCTGTGCGTGATCCGCGTCAGCATGCACACCGATCCAGCGGTGTCGACAGCGTCCGCCAAGGCCGACGGCAGCCATTGCCACACCGGCGGGCCGGCGAACGCAGCGGCCACGGCATCGACCGACTCGTACCAGGCCTCGACGATTTCGTCGTATTCGTAGCCGGGCGGTCGCTCGCCCCCCACCTCGTTCCAGACCAGCCGCGTCGCAGCCGACCACGGTGCGGCGGTGCTTCCGGCGAGGTCACGCGCTCGCAAGCGTCGCCCGGGCAGCGCGCGCAGAAACAGCACCAGACACACGCCGGTCTCCGTGCCGTCGACCAGCACCTGCTCACTTGCGACCAGAGTGAAGTCCCGCACGTAGGTCGAGAACACCCGCGGCTCGTCGGGCCGCATGATGCGCAGCGTCTCCTCGTCGTTCCAGATATCGTCGGCGGCCTCGCGGTCGCGCAGCGACAGCAGGTTGACGCCGTCGTAGTCGGTGCTGGCGCCACTCGGCACGCCCGGCCGGTCGAGCACGCGCGAGCACTGGCGCACGCCCAGCACCTTGTCCTGCACGTTGCGGCACTCACGGCCGAGCGCGGAATGCTCGCGCCAGGCCTGGGGGAAATCCTCGGGCGCCAGGGCGGGGTTGCGCCTCGCGAGGTAGATCATCTTCCAGCGTTCATCCATCGGCATCGATGCTCCAAATGAAAACGGCCGCACGCCCTGTCGGGAGTCGCGCTGCCGTGTATTGACTATGCGGAAAGCCCCGGCTCAGCCGCGCGGCATGCCCAGCCCGCGCTCGGCGATGATGTTGAGCTGGATCTCGTTGGTGCCGGCGTAGATGGTGTCGGCGCGCGAGAAGAAGAACACCTGCTGCAGGCGGCGCACCGCGTCGTCGTCCGAGCGCACGTCGCCCGCCACGCCGATCACGTCCATCGCCAGTTGGCCGAGCTCGCGGTGCCAGTTCGACCAGGCGTACTTGTAGATCAGCGCCTCGGGCCGGACCTTGGTCGAACCGGTGTCTTCTTCCAGCATGCGCAGGCCGTTGTAGCGCAGGCCCTGCAGGCCCACCCAGGCGTCGGCGATGCGCTGGCGGATCGCCGGGTCGCGCGCCGCGCCGTTGGCGCGGGCGACCTCGATCACCAGTTGCAGCTCGTGGATGAAGTGCATCTGCTGGCCGAGCGTGGACACGCCGCGCTCGAAGCCGAGCAGCGCCATCGCCACCTTCCAGCCCTCGCCCGGCTTGCCGACGATGCAGTCGGCCTCGGTCACCGCGCCGTCGAAGAAGACCGAGTTGAACTCGGCCTCGCCGGTCATCTGGCGGATGGGGTGGATCTCGATCCCCGGCTGCGCCAGCGGCACCAGCAGGAAGGACAGGCCTTCGCGCCCCACCGAGCCCGGCGTGCTGCGTGCGACGACGAAGATCCATTCGGATTCGTGCGCGAGCGAGGTCCACACCTTCTGCCCCTGCAGCCGCCAGCGGCCGTCCTCGTCCTGCCAGCAGCGCGTGGTGATGGCGGCGAGGTCGGAACCGGCGCCCGGTTCGGAGTAGCCCTGCGCCCAGTATTCACGCCCTTCACGGATGCCCGGCAGGAAGCGCGCCTGCTGTGTGGGGGTACCGAGCGCGATCAGCGTCGGCGCCATCAGCGTCTCGCCGATGTGGCCGATGCGGCCGGGCCCGCCGGCGCGCACGTATTCCTCGTGGAAGGCGAGCTGCAGCGCCAGCGGCAGGTCGCGCCCGCCGTGCTCCTTCGGCCAGCCCAAGCCGACCCAACCGCCGGCGGCCAGTTCCTGTTCCCATTCCTTGCGCAGCGCCGGGAAGGCTTCCTCGTCGCCGGGGCCGCCGCGGTGCTTCAGGCAGGCGAAGCGGCCGACCAGGTGGGTCGCCATCCAGTCGGCGACCTCCTGGCGAAATTGCTGTTCGTTCATGCTCATCGGTCCTTGTCGGTCCTGTCAGGCGGCGTCGAGCAGATGGGCGGCGAGCGCCTCGCGCCAGTCGCGGGTGGGGCGGAACCACTGGCTCGCCCACTGCGCGCGCTTGAAGTGCATCTGCGGGTCGTATTCCCAGGTGAAGCCGACCCCGCCGTGCAACTGGATGGCTTCCTGCGCGCAGTAGCGATAGGCCTCGGTGGCCTGCACGCGCGCGGCGGCGATCTCCGCCGCCAGCGCAGCGTCGTCGAGTCCGTTCCCCTGCGCGCCCTGCGACACCCGTGACGCCACGCCGAGCACGGTGGAGCGCGCGGTCTCCATGCGCACCATCATCTCGGCCGCGCGGTGCTTGATCGCCTGGAAGCTCGCCACCGGCTTGCCGAACTGCACGCGCTCCTTGGTGTAATCGACCGCGAGCTGCAGGCACTGCGCCGCACCGCCGACCTGCTCCGCCGCCACCTGCAGCGCAGCGAGGACGCGCGTGCGCGCGAGGCCGGCCAGCACCTGCGCCGGGTCATCGACGCGCGCGTCGGCCGTCAGCCGAACCTCGTCGAAGCGCCAGTGCGCCTGCGGGCGGGTCAGGTCCCACACCTCGAGCGGGGTACGCGACAAGCCGGCGGCGTCGACCGCCAGCTCGAACAGCGCCACACCCGGTGCCTCCTCGATGCGTGCCGCCACGTAGGCGTGCGTCAGCAGCCCGTCGTCGAGCACCTGCGCGGCCTCGCCGGCCAGCACCCAGCCTTCGCCGTCGCGACGCGCCTTCACCGTCAACGACGCCGGCGCCGCATCCAGGCCCGGACCGAGGATCAGCGTGGCGGTGCGCTCGCCGTAGGCCAGCGCCGCCAGTGCGCGCTGCTGCGCCTCCGCGCTTGCGGCCTGCAGCAGCGCGGTCTGCGCCAGCACCACGTTGGCCAGGAAGGGCGTGCGCGCCAGGCGCCGGCCCATCTCCTCCATCAGCAGCGCGAGCTCGACCGCGCCCAGGCCCAGACCATCGAGCGCCTCGGGCACCTGCACCGCCGCCCAGCCCAGCTCGACGATGCGCGACCACAGCTCGGCGTCGGCATCCGCTTCCTTGCGCGCATTGGTGTGGGCGGCGAGGAAGTCGGCCGCCGTCTCCTGCAGCGCACGCTGTTCGTCGGACAAGTTCATCACAGCACCTCGAACAGGCCCGCCGCGCCCATGCCGCCGCCGATGCACATCGACACCACCACGTAGCGCACGCCACGACGACGGCCCTCCAGCAGCGCGTGACCGACCATGCGCGCACCCGACATGCCGAAGGGGTGGCCGATGGAGATGGCGCCGCCATTGACATTCAGGCGGTCGTTGGGAATGCCGAGCTTGTCGCGGCTGTACAGGACCTGGCAGGCGAAGGCCTCGTTGATTTCCCACAGGCCGATGTCGCTGACCTTGAGGTTGAAGCGCTCGAGCAGCTTGGGGATGGCGAACACCGGGCCGATGCCCATCTCCTCCGGCGCGCAGCCGGCCACGGCGATGCCGCGGTAGGCGCCCAGCGGCGCGATACCACGGCGCTCGGCCTCGTCACGGCTCATCACCAGCGCCGCCGAGGCGCCATCGGACAGTTGCGAGGCGTTGCCGGCGGTGACGAACTCGCCCTGTTTGACCCACTGGCCGTCCTTCACCACCGGATTCAGCTTGGCGAGATCCGCCAGCGTGGTCGAGGCACGGTTGCACTCGTCGCGGGTGGCGATCACATCCTCGTGGCCCACCGGCTTACCTTCCTTGTCGAACACGAGCTTCCGCGCCGCCAGCGGCACGATCTCGGCGTCGAACAGGCCAGCGGCCTGCGCGGCGGCGGTGCGCTGCTGGCTCTGCAGCGAGAATTCGTCCTGCGCGGCGCGCGAGATGCCGTAGCGTGCCGACACGATCTCGGCCGTCTCCAGCATCGGGATGTAGGCCGCGGGCACGATCGCCTTCACCGCCTCGGACTGCGCGCGGTAGGTGTTCTTGTGCTTGGTCTGGGTCAGCGACAGCGACTCGACGCCGCCAGCCACCGCGATCTTCATCTCGCCGGCCAGGATGTTCTTGGCGGCGACGCCGATCGTCATCAGGCCCGAGGCGCACATGCGGTCCAGCGCCATGCCCGGCACGCTGTCCGGCAGGCCGCCGGTGTAGGCGCACAGACGGCCGATGTTGTAGGCCTGGGTGCCCTGCTGCACGGCGGCGCCCATGATCACGTCCTCCACTGCCGCCGGCTCGATGCCGGCGCGCTCGACGACGGCGCGCACCACATGGCCGCCCAGCACCGGCGCCTCGGTGTCGTTGAAGGAGCCGCGGAAGGACTTGGTGAGCGCGGTACGGGCGGTGGAAACGATGACGGCTTCGGTCATGGCGATGCTCTCTCTCGGAATTCGGGAATGTGGGTGCGGATGTCTGGGTTCGGGTGGCTGAGCGCAGCGGCGTCAGTCGTTGAAGGTGTAGCGGCTGATGGTGTCGACCACGCAGCCCGGGCGCTCGCTGCCCTCGATCTCGATGGTCACGCGCACGGTCGATTGCACCGCGTCCTTGATGCGCTCGACCTTGAGGATCTCGCCGCGGCCGCGGACGCGCGAGCCGGCCTTGACCGGCGCCGGAAAGCGCACCCGGTCACAGCCGACGTTCACGCCCATCTTCAGGTTGTCGGCGCGGATCAGTTGCGGCAGGAACAGGTTGGCGAGCGCCAGCGTCAGGTAGCCGTGCGCGATGCAGGCGCCGAAGGGGCCGTCCTTGGCGCGCACGGGATCGACGTGGATCCACTGGTGGTCGTCGGTGGCGTCCGCAAACTTGTCGATGCGGTCCTGGTCGAGCGCGACCCAGTCGGTCGTGCCCAGGTCCTGGCCCTCGGCCGCGACGAGCTGCTCGGCGCTGGAGAAAACCATGGTCATCGCCGCGCCCTCAAGCGTGCTGCGAGCTGACGGAGAGCACTTCGCCCGTCATGTACGACGCGTAGTCGCTGGCGAGGAAGACCATCACGTTGGCCACTTCCCACACCTCGGCGGCACGCCCGAAGGCCTCGCGGCTGGCGAGCTGGGCGAGCAGCTCCTCGCTGGAGGCCTTCTTCAGGAACTCGTGCAGCGCGATCGACGGCGACACCGCGTTGATGCGCACGCCATGCTCGGCCGCTTCCACCGCCGAGCAGCGCGTCAGCGCCATCACACCGGCCTTGGCCGCGGCGTAGTGGGCCTGGCCCTTCTGCGCGCGCCAGCCAAGCACCGAGGCGTTGTTGACGATGGCGCCACGGCCGCGCTTCTCCATGTGCGGCAACATCGCGCGCGTCATGCGGAAAGTGCCGGTGAGCGTGATGTCGAGCACCCGGTTCCACTCGTCGTCCGTCATCTCGGTGACGCGCTTCTCGCCACCCAGGCCGGCGTTGTTGATCAGCACGTCGACGCCGCCGAGCTTGTCCTCGGCCGCGGCGACCAGGGCCTGCACTTCCTCTTCGTTGGTCACGTTGCAGAGCTGGCCCCAGACGTTCTGCAGCCCGGTGTCGGCCTTGAGCTTGGCCACCGCCTCTTCCAGGCGGCGCGGATGGATGTCGGAGATCATCAGCGCGCGGCAACCTTCTTCGGCGCACTTGCGCGCGGCGGCAAAGCCGATGCCGGCGCCGGCCGCTGCGGTGATCAGGACGGACTTGCCAGCGAGCAACTGGTGACCGGGTACGTATGCGGGGGCTTCTTTCACGGCGTGAACCTCGAAGGGTGGAGATGCCGTCATTTATAGGGAGGTCGCAGGGTGCCGGCATCGTCAAAACGGACGGGGCCACAGCAGTGGCGGATTCCCGATCGGTAAATTTCTCCCTCCTGATGCGGCTCTCTGAGCATATGTTTCCCGATCGGTAAATATTGCTGGCACAAAGCGGGAGCCTGGCCCATAATTTCCCGAACGGGAAACAAGGAAAGCCGTGACGTCCATTCGCGCCCCCCAACAACTCGGCGATGCACTGCGTGCCGCACGCAAGCAGCTCGGCCTGACCCAGCCTCAATTGGCGCTCGCCGCGGGCGTCGGGGTGCGCTTCATCGTCGACCTCGAAGCGGGTAAACCAACCCTGCGGCTGGAGAATGTCCTGCGGGTGATCGATGCCCTGGGAGGAGAGCTCCAGTTGAGCGGTTTGCCCGTCGCGGATGCCAATCGCTCAACCGAGGGCAGCAGCCATGGCGCATGAGCTGGAGGTCTGGCTGTTCTCCGAGCGCGTAGGGACCCTGGCGCTGGTCGATGGGCGCCTCGGCTTTTGCTATGCGTCCGGCTGGCTGTCGCGGCCAAACGCTGTCGCCCTGTCGCACTCGCTGCCCCTGCGGGCCGAGCCGTTCGACGATCGGGCGACTCGCCCCTTCTTTGCCGGCCTGCTGCCGGAAGGACAGATGCGTCGCCTGATCGCGCGGCAATTCCAGGTCTCAGGCCAGAACGACTTCGCCCTGCTCGACCACATCGGAGGTGAATGTGCCGGAGCCGTAACCTTCATCGCGCCCGGGCAGACTCTGCCCACGCCTGCGCAGACCGGCGAGGTTCAATGGCTGAGTGACGAGGAAGTCGTCGAGCTATTGGACGAACTGCCTCGTCGCCCGATGCTGGCGGGCAAGGACGGCTTGCGGCTCTCGCTCGCGGGCGCCCAGGACAAGCTACCGGTGGTCTTCGACGGCGCACGCCTCGGCCTCCCCCTCAACGGTAGCCCGAGCTCGCACATCCTCAAACCGGCCATCCACGCCGTCGAGGACAGCGTGGTCAACGAAGGATTCTGCATGACGCTGGCAAAGGCCCTGCAGCTCGAGCCGGCGAAGGCGAGCGTCCATGCCGTATTGCATCGCCCCTTCCTGCTGGTCGAACGCTACGACCGTGTGCTGGATGCACAAGGACGCCGCCAGCGCCTCCACCAGGAAGACTTCTGCCAGGCACTCGGCGTGGTGCCCGAGATGAAGTACCAGAACGAGGGCGGGCCGGACCTGGCGCAATGCTTCGATCTGGTACGGCGTGCGACACGCCCCAGCGCGCCGCAGGTGCTGCGCCTGTTCGACTACGTGATCTTCAACGCGCTCATCGGCAATCACGACGCGCACGCCAAGAACTTCTCGCTGCTCTACTCCGGCAGGACACCAGTTCTCGCCCCGCTCTACGACACGCTCTCGACCGCCGTCTATCCGACCCTGACGCCGAAGATGGCGATGAAGATCGGCAGCAAGTACAAGTTCAGCGAAGTCGAGGCACGGCACTGGGAGCAATTCGCCGAAAGCGTGGGCCTTGCCAAGGCACCGGCCAGACGACGCATCCTGGAATTGGCGAACTTGCTTCCCGACACTGCACGCGCGCTTCAGTCTGCGGGTGAGTACGGCTTTGCCGAAAATGAGGTGGTCGAAAGCATCGTCGCCTTGATCGAGCAACGCTGCGCGCTGACGCTTCGGAGGCTGAGCCCCCCCGGCGCTCGTGATCAATAGGTCTCCGCCCACCCACTTTGAGCGAACGAAGGTGGGCTCGACCCGGCGTGCCCGCAGAGGAATCCATCGCCTTTGCATCCGCGCGCTTGTTGCTGTCATCATCCCCGCCAAGCTCAACGCCAGACCCCTCCGGGCTCATGAACAAGAAGACGCTATCCGAACGCGACATCTGCACCCAGTACATCACCCCGGCGATCGCTGCGGCGCAGTGGAACACCGAGCTGCAGATGCGCGAAGAGGTCCGGCTCACCGACGGCCGCGTGGTGGTGCGCGGGCAGACCGGGAGGCGCGACAAGAACAGCATCCGGCGCGCGGACTACGTCCTCTACTACAAGCCCGGCCTGCCGCTCGCCGTCGTCGAAGCCAAGGACAACAATCACTCGATGCGCGACGGCATCCAGCAGGCGCTGGACTACGCGACGATGCTCGACGTGCCCTTCGCCTTTTCCAGCAACGGCGACGGCTTCGTCTTCCACGACAGGACGCGCACGGAAGGCGCGCTCGAAACGGAGATCGCGCTGAGCGACTTTCCGTCGCCCGAGGTGCTGTGGCAGCGCTACCTGGCCTGGAAAGGCATCGGCGCCGACATCGCCCCCGTTTACGCGCAGGACTACCACAACACCGGCAAGCAGCCACGCTACTACCAGACGACAGCGGTCAACCGCGCCATCGAGGCCATTGCCAAGGGCCAGGACCGCGTCCTGCTCGTCATGGCGACCGGCACCGGCAAGACCTACACCGCCTTCCAGATCATCTGGCGCTTCTGGAAGTCGCACCCCAACAGCCGCATCCTCTTCCTGGCCGATCGCAACATCCTCGTCGACCAGACCAAGAGCAACGACTTCAAGCCCTTCGGCGGCGCGATGACCAAGATCGAGAACCGCTCGATCGACAAGTCTTACGAGATCTACCTCTCGCTCTATCAGGCCGTCACCGGCACCGAGGAAGAAAGGAACATCTACCGCCAGTTCAGCCCGGATTTCTTCGACCTCGTCGTCATCGACGAATGCCACCGCGGCAGCGCGGCCGAGGATTCCGCCTGGCGCACGGTGCTCGACTACTTCAGCGGTGCCGTGCATCTCGGGCTCACCGCCACGCCGAAGGAAACCGAAGAGGTCTCGAACATCAGCTACTTCGGCGAGCCGGTCTACACCTACTCGCTCAAGCAGGGCATCGAGGACGGCTTTCTCGCCCCGTACAAGGTCATCCGCGTCGACCTCGACAAGGACCTCGGCTGGCGTCCCCAGGCCGGCAAGCTCGACGCCAAGGGCCAGCTCGTCGAGGACCGCATCTACAACCAGCGCGACATGAACCGCACGCTGGTGCTCACCCAGCGCGACGAGGCCGTCGCCCGCCGCATCAGCGAGTTCCTCCGCGGCACCGACCGCATGGCCAAGACCATCGTGTTCTGCGAGGACATCGACCACGCCGCACGCATGCGCCAGGCGCTGATCAACGCCAACGCCGACCTCGCCAGCCGCAACCCCAAATACGTGATGCAGATCACCGGCGACAACCTCGAAGGCAAGCTGGAGCTCGACAACTTCATCGACCCAGAAAAGCCGTATCCGGTCATCGCCACCACCAGCCGGCTCATGACCACCGGCGTCGACGCCAAGACCTGCAAGCTCGTCGTGCTCGATCGCACCATCAACTCGATGACCGAGTTCAAGCAGATCATCGGCCGCGGCACCCGCATCGACGAGGAGTACGACAAGCTCTGGTTTTCCATCCTCGACTTCAAGCGCGCAACCGAACTGTTCGCCGACCCGGCCTTCGATGGCGAGCCGGTGGTCATCTACAACCCGAGTGGCGATGAGCCCGTCGTGCCGCCGGAGGACCCGCCGCCACCGGACCAGGAGACTCGGGGCCAGCCCGGCGAGCTTCCCGAACCGCCCACGACTGGCGGCGAACGCATCAAGTACGTCATTAAGGACGTGCCGGTCTACGTGGTGAACGAACGCGTCCAGTACTACGGCCCGGATGGCCGGCTGATCACCGAATCGCTGCGCGACTACACCCGCATCCAGATCGGCAAACGCTTTGCCTCGCTCGACGATTTCCTCAAGACCTGGAACGACGCCGACCGCAAGGCCGCCGTCATCGCCGAACTGGAAAACCAGGGCATCCTCTTCGAGGAGCTCGCCAAGGAAACCGGCAAGGCGCTCGACCCCTTCGACCTCGTATGCCACATCGCCTTCGGCCGCAAGCCGCTCACCCGCCGCGAGCGCGCCGACAACGTCCGCAAGCGCGACTACTTCACCCGCTACGAAGGCACCGCGCGCAAGGTGCTGGAGCTGCTGCTCGACAAGTACGCCGACGCCGGCATCACCGAGGTCGAGACCATGGAAGTGCTGCAGCTCCAGCCCTTCGATGCGCTCGGCTCCGTCTCCCAGATCATCAAGGCCTTCGGCGGCAAGCCCGCTTACCTCGGCGCCATCCGCGAGCTAGAGCGCGGGCTCTACCAGCAGGCGGCAAACTAACCGGCAAAAATTCGAACAATGAACGATCCGTTCGCGGCTTCTGACTCAAGCCCAGCAAGGCTTTCAGCGAGACGGAGGAACCGGCAACAGAACCGGCAACGGTCCACGTTGCGTCTCGCGGACGCGGGGAGACGCCTGCCCAGAAAAGGCGAAGGGGCCTTTCGGCCCCTTCTTTCATTACGCTGAGGGTTTGCATCAGTGACCCGACAACGTGTACGACTCGGATACTAAGCTCCAAAGACACCCCATGCCAATCAGCACCACCCTCATCAAATCCATCCAGGACATCATGCGCCAGGACGCCGGCGTCGACGGCGACGCGCAGCGCCTGTCGCAGCTCAGCTGGCTGCTCTTCCTCAAGATTTTCGACGACCAGGAAACCGAGCTCGAGCTGATGCACGACCGCTACCGCTCGCCCATCCCCGAGCCGCTGCGTTGGCGCAACTGGGCGGCGGACGCCGAAGGCATCACCGGCGACGAGCTGCAGGATTTCATCAACACCGAACTCTTCCCCGGCATGAAAGGCCTCGCCGCCGACCCCGCGCGCAACCCGCGCGGCTACGTCGTGCAGTCGGTGTTCGAGGACGCCTACAACTACATGAAGTCCGGCCAGCTGCTGCGCCAGGTGATCAACAAGGTCAACGAGATCGACTTCAACGACCAGGCCGAGCGCCACCTCTTCAACGACCTCTACGAAAAGATCCTCAAGGACCTGCAGAGCGCCGGCAACGCGGGCGAGTTCTACACCCCACGCGCCGTCACCCAGTTCATGGTCGACCAGGTCAATCCCCGACTCGGCGAGCGCATGCTCGACCCGGCCTGCGGCACCGGCGGCTTCCTCGCCTGCACGCTGGAGCACCTGCGCGGCCAGATCCGGACGGTCGAGGATCGCCACACCTGGCAGCGCGCCGTCGCCGGCGTCGAAAAGAAGCAGCTCCCGCACCTGCTGTGCGTCACCAACATGCTGCTGCACGGCATCGAAGTCCCCAGCCAGATCCGCCACGACAACACCTTGTCGCGCCCGCTGCGCGACTACCGCCCGGCCGACCGCGTCGACGTCATCCTCACCAACCCGCCCTTCGGCGGCACCGAGGAACCCGGCATCGAGGCCAACTTCCCCGCCGACATCCGCACCAAGGAAACCGCCGACCTCTTCCTGGTGCTGATCATGCACCTGCTCAGGGACGGCGGCCGCGCCGCGGTGGTGCTGCCCGACGGCACCCTGTTCGGCGAAGGCGTGAAGACTCGCATCAAGGAGCGCCTGCTCACCGAGTGCAACCTGCACACCATCGTGCGCCTACCCAACGGCGTGTTCGCGCCCTACACCGGCATCAAGACCAACCTGCTGTTCTTCACCAAGGGCCGACCCACCGAGCACGTCTGGTACTACGAGCACCCCTACCCCGCCGGCTACAAGAGCTACTCCAAGACCAAGCCGATCCGCATCGAGGAATTCGCTGCCGAGAAAGCCTGGTGGGGCACGGAAGAAGACGGCTTCGCCGCCCGCGTCGAGACCGAGTTCGCCTGGAAGGTCAGCATCGACGAGCTCCGCGCGCGCAACTTCAACCTCGACATCAAGAACCCCCACCACCCCGAGGAAGACAGCCACGACCCGCAGGAACTGCTCGCGCAATACACCGCGCTGCAGGCCCAGATCCAGGCCACGCGCGACGAACTCAAGGCCATCCTCGCCGCGGCGCTCGAGGGGCGCGCATGACGCCATCAAACCGCTACGCGCCGCGTAGCATTTCCACCTCAAGCAGCC
Source organism: Thauera sp. 2A1 (assembly GCF_009469595.2). Lineage (GTDB taxonomy): Bacteria > Pseudomonadota > Gammaproteobacteria > Burkholderiales > Rhodocyclaceae > Thauera. The sequence continues at coordinate 67,323 of NZ_SSXV01000018.1, forward strand.
GATATGCAATGAATTTCCCCCCTTTGCAAAAGGGGGGCCAGGGGGGATTTGCCTTTTGCAGGAAGCCCAGATGAAACCCTACCCCCCCGCCCAAAAAGCCTTCGCCCGCGAACTCCGCAGCCACCAGACCGATGCCGAACAGCAACTCTGGCATCGCCTGCGCCGCAAGCAACTCCATGGCCTCCAGTTCTATCGCCAGAAGCCGATCGGCCCGTACATCGTCGATTTCTACTGCGCCGCCGCACGCCTCGTGATCGAACTCGACGGCAGTCAGCATTTCGAGCCCGCGCATCGGTCCAGGGACCAGCAGCGGGATGCATACCTCGCGCAGCAAGACTTGATGGTGCTGCGGTTCGACAACCTGCAAGTGCTCAAAGAAACTGAAGCAGTGATTCAGCTGATTCATCGGACGTTGGAAACCCGAATCCCCCCTGCCCCCCTTTTGCAAAGGGGGGTTCAAACCTGCGCGGCGACGTCCAGCGTCACAAGCACGCCCACGCCCATACCCTCCCCCGCTGCAAGCCCCGCCTCCGCAACTCCCCCCTCCGTAACTCCCGACAGCGCAACTCCCCCCTTTGCAAAAGGGGGGCCGGGGGGGATTTGCTCGGGTGACCCATACCTCGTCGAAGTCCAGAACACCTCTCCCGCCCTCCCTCTGGAGGATCAGCCATGAGCGCCGCGCTACTGGAAAACTTCAACCTGCTCGCCACCAGCGTCGGCGGCGTCGCCAGGATGCGCGAACTGATCCTGAGCCTCGCCGTGCGCGGCAGGCTGGTGCCGCAGGACCCGAGCGATGAACCGGCGAGCGAGCTGCTGAAGCGGATTCGCGCGGAGAAGGATCGGCTGATCAAGGAAGGGAAAATCAGTCGGGACAAGCCGCTGGTGGCCATTACCGATGATGAACAACCCTTCGAGTTGCCAACCGGTTGGGAGTGGGTGCGCTTGAGCACGCTGCTTTCAAAGATCGGCGCCGGGTCAACACCGCTTGGTGGCAAGGAGGTCTACACGAACTCCGGGGTCAAGTTCTTGCGGTCGCAGAACGTCTGGAACAACGGACTGCATCTCACCGATGTCGCGCTTATCCCTGCGGAAGTACATGCGCGCATGTCTGGAACAGTCGTTCTGGCGCAGGACATTCTCTTCAACATCACTGGCGCCTCAATCGGACGATGCGCGCTCGTCCCCGACGATTTCGACGAAGCGAATGTCAGCCAGCATGTAACGATCATTCGGCCCGCCTTAACTGAGATACGGCACTTCCTGCACGTGGTATTGACCTCCAATCACGTCCAACAGACGGTGATGGACGTGCAAGTTGGTGTCTCGCGCGAGGGGTTGAGCATCGGCAAGCTTGGACAGTTTGTGATTCCACTCCCCCCGCTCGCCGAACAATCCCGCATCGTCGCCAAGGTCGAGGAACTCATGGCCCTGTGCGACCGGCTCGAAGCCGAGCAAGGCCACGCCGCGCGGGTGCAGGGGCATTGGGTCGACGCCGCGCTCGACCAGCTCGCCGAATCCGCCGACGCCGATGAGTTCCGCCGCCACTGGCTGCACCTCGCCGCGCATTTCGACACCCTCTTCACCACGCCCGAATCCATCGACCGCCTCGACGCCACCCTGCTCCAACTCGCCGTGCGCGGCAAACTCGTCCCGCAAGACCCGAACGACGAGCCCGCCAGCGAACTGCTCAAGCAGATCCGCGCCGAGAAGGAGCGGCTGATCAAGGAAGGCAAGGTCAAGCGCGACAAGCCGCTTGCGCCGATCACCGACGACGAAAGACCCTACCAAATACCGAAGGGGTGGCACTGGGTGAGGCTCGCCGAAACTTGCTCCCAGGTCACGGACGGCGAGCACATCACGCCAGAGCGTGTCGAGAATCCAACAGAGGTACCGCTGGTTACCGCGAAGAATGTTCGCAACGGATATATGGACTACACGGTCACCGACTTCGTACCGAGAGCAGTTGCAGAAAAATGTTGGACCCGCTGCAAGCCGGAAGTAGGAGACATATTGATGGTGTCTGTCGGCGCGACGCTAGGACGCCTTTCCGTGCTACGAGAAACCCAAGCGATGGTCCTCGTCCGAAGCGTGACACTTCTCCGGCCAATTGCGTCCGTTTGCGACAAAAACTATCTGGCACTTCACCTGAACTCGCCGGCCACTCAAACCGAAATCTGGCAGTCGGTTAAACAGAGTGCTCAACCCTGCTTGTACTTGGCGAAGTCATGCGCGCTCGGTATAGCTTTGCCCCCACTCGCCGAGCAATCCCGCATCGTCGCCAAGGTCGAGGAACTGCAGTCACTGACCGCCAGCCTCAAGACCCTACTCACCGCCGCCCAGACCAAGCAGGCGCATCTGGCCGAAGCCCTGATCAGCGAACTGACCACCCCGACGCCCGCTGAATTCGATGCAGAGACGCGCTTCGCGCTGCGCACGCAGCGTGGCCAGGGACGGGAGGTGACAGGCCTGGCCTTGCTCGACAAGGCTGCACGGCAATGACCTGTGATTACCTCGAACGCATCCTCGCAGACACCGCGCTACCACCAACCTCCGTTACTGCAGATCATGCACATGGGGTGCGTTAACCGAGGTCGTCACCCTCAAGCACGCGCAGCAGCGTACTCGCGCACCGTCGGCAAGGTACGCGGCAGTGCCTTCGTCGTCGGTCGAGTGACTTCCCAACCGAGGCAGGCCAGCCAGATGGAACGCGGAATGGCTTTGTGCGCGGTGCGGTAGTAGCTCACCATGCGGCGGCTGATGCCGAGCGCCTCGGCCGCCGTGGTCAGCGACAGATCGTTACGGTGCATCCAGTCGCCGAACATTTCATGACTGACTTCACCGGCCTGCTCCTTGGCCCACGCATAGACGTTGTCCTCGCCAAACTCGGTATCGAACCACTCGATGCCGCCTCCCCAGTCGGCGATATGCGCACGCGCAAACACCTCGGGTTCGAGGATGGGTGCGAGCGCGGGGATCTTGCGCAGAATGTCGCCCACGTCGACCTCCAGCACTTCACCTGTGCTCCAGGTGGTGCGCAGGCGGTAGGGTGCCAGCGCCACAACGGCTGTCAGCTTCGGGAAAAAGTAATCGCTCACGGGTTGTTCCTCCGCCATTGATCGAACAGGAAATCCCGGTTCGTTTTGATCCAGGCCAGCGCTTCACGTATTTCGCGTTCAGCCACCCGCCCCTTGATCGCGCCCCCATCGATATCGACCGTGCATTCCCTGCCATCACGCAGCTTGACGTGGACATGGGGCGGTGGATGGTCGCTCAGGTACATCAGAACACGTACGTCGTTGAAGCGTTGCAGGATCGGCATGCATCGGAGTGTAGTGCAATGATTGCCCCACTTCAACGCCGCTGCTTCGGTTGGTCATCCGCGGAGAGGCCCAGCCAGGCCCACATTATCCGCTTCGATGAGCAGACTGCCGAATAGGCGACCCGCCCGCGCAGAGCCAGGAAGGTCTCCGCAAAGAATCAGGCAACAGGGCATCAACCGTTGAAAGGATTGCGGACGGTCAGGCCATCGAGCACCAGACCGTCCTGCAAGTCCTCGGTGTAAAGCACTTGGGCGCCGGCGTTCTGTGCCGCGGCGCAAATCAGCGCGTCATAAAGCGATAACCGATACCGCTCCGCGAGATACAGCGCGCGTTCATGGACGGGGAGCATGAGCGGCAGCACCTCGCAGCAGGCTTTCACCGCGTCGAGCAGCTCGCGGACCTCGGGCCAGGGCAGCTTCAGCTTGCGCAGACAGACGGACGCGGCCTCATTCAGTACCTGCACACTGACCAGGCCGCCTTGTGCCAGCAGCGCCTCGGCCGTGTTCGCCTTCGCCTCGTCCGCCGACAACAGGTAGAGCACCACGTTGGTGTCGAGAAACACCCGCTGGGTTGGTTCAGCGCTCGCGGTCGGCATCGTTGGCCTCGAGGCGGTCGAAACGGAAATCCGCAGGAAGCCGGCCACGCAGGCGGCGAAGGCGGGTCAGCAGTTCCTGTGGCGGCGTCTTGCGCGCGACCTCGAGCGAGCGCTCACCGACGACATGCAGCTCGATCTCCTCCCCTTCCGTCAGGTCCAACGCCTGAACGACCGCGGCAGGCAAGCGAACGGCGAGCGAATTGCCCCATTTGGCGACCTGCATGGCTGCACCTCATCAAGATATACAAAGCAAAACAAGTATATCCATAAAAGCTGGCGCCAAGAGCAGGCAGGTCGTGCGGGGACGCGCGAAGATTGTTGCAGTCCAAGCGCGGGACGCTTCGGCTGGATCAGCCCGCGACCGCCGCCAGTATCCGCGACCGCGTCGCCACGATCTTCCACGCCCCGTCGATGCGGCGATACTCGTCGTCGTACATCACACCGAGCCGGCGGGTGGCGCCGGATTCGGCGTCGAGGTTGAAGTAGGACAGCGCCCAGCGCCCGCGCGCATGGTCATCGCAGAGCAGCTCGATCTCGGGGTTCGCGCCGTGGTGGCTGTCGCGCACGCGCGGGTGGCAGGCGAGCGACTGGTAGAGGGCGACGAAGCTGTCGCGGTCCTCGAAGCGGCCGACGGCCTCGTAGTCGACCAGGATCGGGCCGCTGGCGAAGCAGTCGCGGATGGTCTCGACTTCCTTGAGGTCGCAGGCGTTCAGGTAGCGGTGCTTGAGCTGGCGGATCGCTTCCAGCGCCTCGAGCCGCGCAATGCGTTGTTCAAGCGTCATCGCCCCGCTCCCTCAGCTCACTCGCGCCGGATGGAAGGCGCACGGCGCGCCGAGGATGTTGCGCCAGGTCGGCGGCTCGCGGCCGTCCTCGTCGCGCACGCCATAGCGCTGCGCGAGCTCGGCGACGATCTGGGTGCGCACGGTCAGCGCGGCCCGGTCCGGATCGCGCCACAGCGCATGGATGACGCGGCCGACGAACTGCGGGCTTTCGCTGCGCGCCATGAAGTCGCCGTAGGCGTCGCCGCGCAGCCGGGCGGCGATCTCGGTGCGTTCGGTGCGCTGCACGCCCAGCCAGAGCGAGACCGCCGCCACGCCGGTGCCCTCGAAATCCACCGCCATGTCGGCCGCCATCTTGTCGCAGCCGGCCTTCTGCGCGCCGTAGGCGGGGCCGTGCATGTAGCAGCCGGCGCCGTAGGAGGAGGTGAACGCGACCAGCGCCCTCCCCGCCTGCAGCAGCAGCGGCGCGGCGTACCAGGCGGCGACGTAGTTCGAGCGCAGGCCGACGCCGAACATGTCGGCCTGGGCGAGCGGCTTGGTCCAGAACGGGCCGGGATCGATCAGGCTGTCGTCGATGCACAGCGCGTTGTTCACCAGGATGTCGAGGCGGCCCTGCTCGCGCTCGATGCGCTCGAACAGCGCCTTCACCTGGGCGTCGTCGCCATGGTCGCAATGCACCGCGATGCCCTGCCCGCCCGCGGCGGTGACCGCGGCGGCGGCGTCGTGGATGGTGCCGTGCAGCGGCGTGTCGCCGATGCGCGATGCGCCGTCGGTGGTGCTGCGCCCGGTGACGAAGACCGTCATGCCGGCCGCGCCGAGCGCTTCGGCCACGCCCCGGCCCACGCCGCGGCTGGCGCCGGTGACGACCGCAACGCCTGCCGCAGCGGCTTGGGATGTGCTCATGGGTTCTCCTTCATCGACAGCCGCCGCAGGGTGCAATCACCGCCCGCGCAGGGCGGGTGATGTCGAGTGCAGGACCGGCCTCAGGCCAGCGCCGGCGGGCGGCGATCTGCCCACGGCGCGGCCTTTTCGAGTTGCGCGGCGAGCGCGATCAGGCGCGCCTCGCCGCCATAGGGGGCGGCGAACTGCACGCCGATCGGCAGCCCTTCCGCACTCCAGTGCAGCGGCACCGACATCGCCGGCAGGCCGGTCATGTTGAACATCGAGGTGAAGGCCGAGGCCTGCACCGCATTGCGCGCGAAATCCTCGAAGGGCTGGTCGAGCGACAGCTCGCCGAGCTTCGGCGGCAGTGCGGCAGTGGTCGGCGACAGGATCAGGTCGTAGCGCGCGAACAGCTCGTCGAGAACGCGTGCGCCGCGGTCGAAGACGTTGCGCGCGGCGAGGATCTGCTCCGCAGTGTAGGTCTTGGCCTTCTGCATGCTGCGCCAATCGATGGGCTCGAATTCGTCCTCGCGCCCCTCGCGGCCGATCGCCTTCTCGCGCTCGCGTACGGAGTACAACATGCCGCTGGAGGTGACGACGCCCATGCTGCCCGCCATTTCGAGAAACGGCAGCGCCGACAGGTCGATCGGCTCGACGTGGTGTCCCAGGCCGGCGCACAGCGTGGCGGCCTTGTTCGATGCCTCCAGGCATTCCGGGTGAACGCCGCTGCCGAACAGATTGGTCTGGAACAGCCCGATCCTGAGACCGCGAGGCGCCTTCGCCAAGGCCGCGAGCAGGTCGGCCGTCGGTGGCGCAGTGCGCGTGCCCGCCTCGGGGCCCTGGCTGAGCTGCATCAGCAGCGCGGTGTCGCGCACGCTGCGGCTGATCACGTTGGTCACGGACAGGCCGAGCCAGCTCTCGAGCACGCGCGGCCCCATCGGCATCAGGCCGCGGCTGGGCTTGAGCCCGAACAGGCCGCAGTGCGAAGCCGGGATGCGGATCGACCCGCCGCCATCGCTCGCATGCGCGGCCGGCAGCACGCCCGCGGCAATCGCGGCGGCGGAGCCGCCGGACGAACCGCCGGTGCTGCGCTCGAGATTCCACGGGTTGCGCGTGAGTCCGAACAGGCGCGACTCGGTGGTGCCGGTCTGGCCGAATTCGGGCGAGGTGAGCTTGGCGAAGATGTTGAGTCCGGCCGCCTGGTAGCGCTGCACCAGAGTGGAGTCGTAGTCGGCGACCGCATCCTTGAAGAACGCGCAGCCGTTGGTCGTCACCGTCCCCTTGAGGGCGACGCCCAGATCCTTCAGTGCGAAAGGCACGCCGGCAAGCGGCGCACGTGCCTCGCGTTCGGCCCGCCCGGCACCGTCAAGCTGGCGTGCGAGCTCGCGTGCGCGGTCGAAATGCCGTGCAGCCACCGCATTGATCGCGGAGTACGCCTCGGCGCGTGCGATCGCTGCTTCCAGCACTTCGCCGGGCTTGACGTCTCCGCGCCGGATGCGGCGTGCGATCTCGGTTGCATCCCAGCGCTCGTAATCCGGCAGGGGCAGCGCCGAGCCCGTCCCTGCGGCGGCCGGCGAAGCCATGCCCAGACCGGTGACGGCGGCACCACCGAGCGCGGCGCCCGCCTTCAGGAATTCTCTGCGCCCCTGCGCCACGGCCCGTTCGCTCACCTCAGCTCCCCCACACTTTCTGCGCAGGCACCGCCTGCTTCATGAGTTCGTCGACCATCGCGCCGGCCTCGACCGGCGTCAGGCGCGCGCCCTTGTCTTTCTGCGGGCCGGTACGCCAGCCGTCGCACACCGAGATGCGCCCACCCTGGCTCTCGAACACTTGGCCGGTGACGTGCGAGGACTGTTCGCTGCCCAGCCACACCACCAGCGGGGCGACGTTCTCCGCCGCCCAGGCGTCAAAGCCGGTCTCGGGCGCCTTGACCACGTCGGGCATCGCGCTCTCGGTCATCGAGGTGCGCGCGGCCGGGGCCAGCGCGTTGGCGGTGACGCCGTAGCGCGCCAGCTCGGAAGCCTGCACCAGGGTGAGCGTGGCGATGCCGCCCTTGGCCGCGGAATAGTTCGACTGCCCGACCGAGCCCTGCAGGCCGGCGCCGGAACTGGTGTTGATGATGCGCGCGGCGATCTTGTTGCCGGCCTTGGCCTGGTCGCGCCAGCGCTTGCCGAGGATGTTGGCGAGACAGAAGTGGCCCTTCAGGTGCACCCGCATGACCTGGTCCCAATCGTCTTCCGACAGGCTGATGAACATGCGGTCGCGCAGGATGCCGGCGTTGTTGACCAGCACATGCACCTCGCCGAAGGCCGCCACGGCGGCGTCGACGATCTGCTGCGCAGTGTCGATGCGGGTGATGTCGTCGGCGTTGGCGATCGCCTTGCCGCCCGCCGCGGTGATCTCGGCGACGACGGCGTCGGCTGCTTCCTTGCGGATGTCGTTGACCACCACGTTGCCGCCCTCGGCCGCGAAGGCCAGCGCATAGGCGCGGCCCAGACCGCCGCCGGCGCCGGTGATGATGACGGTGCGTCCTTCACAAATTCCCATGTCGATCCCTTCCCTTACAGCCGTTCGATGATGGTGACGTTGGCCTGGCCGCCGCCTTCGCACATGGTCTGCAGGCCATAGCGTCCGCCGCTGCGCTCCAGCTCGTGCAGCAGCGCGGTCATCAGGCGGGCGCCGGTGGCACCCAGCGGATGGCCGAGCGCGATGGCGCCGCCGTTGGGGTTCATGCGTGCGGGGTCGTAGTCGAGTTCCTTCTGCCAGGCCATGACGACCGAGGCGAAGGCCTCGTTGATCTCGACCACGTCGATGTCGCTCATGCGCATGCCGGCCTTCTTGAGCGCGGCGCGGGTGGCGGGGATCGGCGCGGTGAGGTGCCAGATCGGGTCGTCGCCCATCACCGACAGGTGGTGGATGCGCGCGCGCGGGGTCAGCTTGTAGCGCTTGAGCGCGGCTTCCGACACCACCAGCAGCGCCGCGGACGCATCGCAGGTCTGGCTCGACACCGCGGCGGTGATCGACGGGTACTCGGGGCCGACCGGTTCCAGCTCGGCCATCTTCTCCAGCGTGGACACGCGCGGCGTCTCGTCCTTCGTCACCCCCTCGAGGCCGACGATCTCGCGCTCGAAGCGGCCTTCGGCGATCGCGGCCAGCGCGCGGCGGTGGCTCTCGAGCGCATACACCTCCATGTCGCGGCGGCTGCACTGCCAGTGGTCGGCGATGCGCTGGGCGGAATAGAACTGGTTCACCGGCTGGTCGCCGAAGCGCGCCTTCCAGCCCTTGCTGCCCGAGAACGGGTCGGGAAAGCCGAGCGGCTGGCCGGCGAGCATGGCCGACGAGATCGGGATCTGGGTCATGGTCTGCACGCCGCCGACCGCGACCACGTCCTGGGTGCCGCTCATCACCGCCTGGGCGGCGAAGTGCACCGCCTGCTGCGAGGAGCCGCACTGGCGGTCCACCGTGGTGCCGGGCACGTTCAGCGGCAGGCCGGCGGCCAGCCACGCGGTGCGCGCGATGTCGCCCGCCTGCGAGCCGATGGTGTCGACGCAGCCGAAGATCACGTCGTCGTACTCGTCGGCGGGAATGGCGTTGCGCTCGACCAGCGCCTTCAGGACATGCGCACCGAGGTCGATCGCATGCACGTGGGACAGACCGCCCTTGCGCTTGCCGGTGGGGCTGCGCAGGGCATCGACGATGTAGGCTTGATTGGAGGCTTGCGCCATCTTCATTCCTCGAAAGTGTGGCCGGGGCCGAGGGCCGCGCCCTCGACCAGGATGGCGTCGGCGACGCGCGCCTTGTGGAAACCGCGGTCGCCCCAGGACGCATCGAGCGCCCAGGCGCGCTTCATGAACATCTGCAGATCGACTTCCCAGGTGTAGCCCATCGCGCCATGCACCTGGATGCCGTGGCGTGCGGCCAGCCAGGCGGCCTCGCCGCAGGCGAGCTTGGCGTGCGAGACGCGCGCATCGACACCGGCCTCGCCGTGGGCGAGCGCGTAGGCGGCGCGGTACAGCACCGGCTTGGCGAACTCGATCTTGGTGGCGACGTCGGCCAGATGGTGCTTGACGGCCTGGAAGCTGCCGATCGACTTGCCGAACTGCTTGCGCTGGGCGACATAGTCGACCGACAGGTCGAGCATGCGCTGTGCCAGGCCGAGCAGCTGGCCGGCGGCCGACAGCACGCCGCGGTTGAGCGTCTGCGCCCACAGCGCGCGACCGCTCTCGCCGTCGGCGATCAGGGTGGCGGCGGCCGGCGTCCAGCGCACGCGCGCCAGGCGGCGCGACAGGTCGATGCTGGGGTTGGCCTCGACCTCGACCTGCTCGCGCGGCACGGCATGCACCGCGTCGCCGTCGGCGAGCAGCAGCAGGTTGGCCGGGTTGGCGTCGGCCACCAGCGGGTTGACCGGATGGCCGACCGCGATGCGGATGCTGCCCTCGGCGATGCGGCTGAGCCATTCCTCGCGCGACGCGGTGCCGGCAGGCAGCGCGGTGATGAGGCCGGCGGCGACGTAGGCGGCATCCGCAAGCGAATCCGGGAGGGCGTAGTAGCCGAGCTCCTGGGTCATCAGCGCCCAGGCGACATCGTCCATGCCCAGGCCGCCGCAGTCCTCGGGCACCGACAGCGCGGTCAGGCCCTGCTCGGCGATGTTCTTGCGCAGCTCGGGCGAGCGCCCGGTGTCGGTGTCCCAGATCTCGCGCAGCCGCTCGGGGGCGGCCTCGGTCATCAGGAAGCGGCTCACCGCCTCGCGGAAGGTGAGCTGGTCGTCGGTGAAGGTGAAGTCCATGGCGGCCCCTTCCTTATTTCGGCAGGCCGAGCATGCGCTCGGCGATGATGTTGCGCTGGATCTCGTTGGTGCCGGCGTAGATCGGCCCGGCCTGGGCGAACAGGAAGCCGTCCAGCCAGCGCGCGGCCTCGACCGCCTCCGGGGCGTCGCCGGTGAGCTCGGCGAAGGGGCCGAGGATGCGCATCGCGGTCTCGTGCATCTTCAGGTCGAGCTCGGACCAGTAGATCTTGTTGGTGCTGGCCTCGGCGCCGATGCGGGCGCCCTTCGCCAGGCGGCCGACGGTGTGGTAGGCCGACAGCGCATAGGCCTCGGTGCCGGTCCAGGCTTCGATGACCGCGTCGCGGATGCTCGGGTCGCGGTCGGCAAGCTCGCGGTTCGCCTTGTAGAGCTCGACCAGCTTGCGCGCTGTGTATTGGAAGCGCGCCGGCGAGCGCAGCAGCAGCCCGCGCTCGAAGCCGGCGGTGGCCATCGCCACGTGCCAGCCCTGGCCCTCGTCACCGATGCGGTTCTCCACCGGCACCTTGACGTCGTCGAAGAAGATCTCGGCGAAGGCCTGCTTGCCGTTGAGCGCCTGGATCGGGCGGATGGTCACGCCCGGCGCGTCGAGCGGCACCGCGAGGTAGGACAGGCCGTGGTGGCGGCTCGAGCCCGGATCGCTGCGGAACAGGCCGAACAGCCAGTCGGCGAAGCTCGCCCGCGTCGACCAGGTCTTCTGGCCATTGACCACATAATGCGTGCCGTCGGCCGACAGGATGGCCTTGCTGGTGATCGCCGCCATGTCCGAGCCGGCATTGGGCTCGGACCAGCCCTGCGCCCACATGTCCTCGCTCGAGGCCATGCGCGGCAGGAAGCGCGCCTTCTGTTCCTCGGTGCCGAACTCGATCAGCGTCGGGCCGAGCAGCAACTGGCCGTTCTGGTTCACCCGCATCGGTGCGCCGGCGCCGTAGTACTCCTCCTCGAAGATCAGCCATTCGATGAGGTCGCAGCCGCGGCCGCCCAGGGCTTCGGGCCAGATCACCATCGACAGGCGCGCGTCGAACAGCTTGCTCTCCCATTCGCGGTGCTGCTCGAAGCCCTCGCGGGTGTCATAGCTGGCCAGCGGCTCGCGCGGCAGGTTGGCCGCGAGCCAGGCGCGCACTTCCTCGCGGAAGGCCTTCTGCCGGGGGGTGTAGGCGAGATCCATGGTGTCCTCAGAACTTGGCTTCGCGTTTCTCGACGAAGGCGCGGCGGGTTTCCGCCGAGTCGGGGCTGGTGTAGGCCTGCAGCGTGAAGCCCTGCTCCCAGCGGTACTTGTCTTCCAGGTTGCCGTCCTCGATGCCGTTCAGCGCCTCCTTGGCGATGCGGATCATGGCCGGGCTCTTCTCGGCGATCTTGCGGGCGATCTCGAGCGCGGCGCCGCGCAGCTCGGCCTTGGTCACGACGCGCTCGATGAAACCGTAGCGCTCGGCTTCGCGTGCGCCGATCTTCTCGCCGGTGAAGAACAGGTAGCGCACCTTCTGCACCGGGAACAGGCGCTGCAGGTGGGCGCCGCCACCCATGGCGCCGCGATCGACCTCGGGCAGCGCGAAGGTCGCGCAGTCGGAGGCGACCACGATGTCGGCCGCGCCGGTGATGCCGATGCCGCCGCCGAGCACGAAGCCGTGCACCGCGACGATGACCGGCACCGGGTTGCGGTGCACCGCCTTGAAGGTGGCGTAGTTGCCGCCGTTGACCGCGACGATGCGCTCGGGATGGGCGTCGAGTTCCTTGATGTCCACACCCGCGCAAAAACCGCGGCCCTCGGCGCGGATCACGATCACGCGCACCTCCGGGTCGTGGCCGAGCTCGTCGATGCGGTGCGCGAGCGCGAACCACTCGCTGCTGTCGAGCGCATTGACCGGCGGCTTGTTGATGACGAGTTCGGCAATGCCGCCCTCGATGATGGTCTGGAAGGCCTGGCTCACGTTATCGGGCTCCGTTGGGTCTCTTGTCGGGTCTGGGGTTGCGGTGGGGCGCGGGCTGCGCGCTCAGGCGACGGCCGCGGTCTCTTTGCAGGGTTCGGTGCCACGCGCGTCGTCGAGGCGGGCGTACAGCGCGGCGAGGCAGGCCTCGGCTTCGGCGGCGATGCCGTGGATGACGTCCTCGCAGCTCTCGAGCTTGCCGATCGCCGCCGCCACCTGGCCGCTGGGCAGGATGCCTTCGTCGGGGAAGCCGTCCACCATCGAGCGCTGCAGTAGCACCGGCTGGTTGGCCGACATCACCGTCTGCGACACCGCGCCCGGGTCTTCCTTCAGCGCCTGGCGGAACACGCCGAGCATGTGGCCGAGGCTCATGCCGGTCTGCTGCTTCCAGTGCCACGCGCTCTTGAGCGCGATCAGCAGCCGGCCCATCGGGCTGGCGCCCTCGAGCTTGTTGATGAAGGGGTTCTCGATCATGCGGTGGCGCATGCCATCGACCGCGAGCGTGACGCGCACCTTCTGCGGGTCGTCGACCTTGACGTAGCGCTCGAGCGTGGCCGGCGGCGTCGGCGAGTCGGTGGTCATCAGGAAGCGTGTGCCCATGGCGATGCCGGCCGCACCGGCGGCCAGCGCCGCAGCCAGGCCGCGCCCGGTGGAGTAGCCACCGGCGGCGATCACCGGCACCTTCACCGCCGCCAGCACCTGCGGCAGCAGGATGGTGGTGGGCACGCCGCCGGTGTGGCCACCGCCCTCGCCGCCCTGGATGGTGATCATGTCGGCGCCGAGCTCGACCGCCTTGATCGCGTGCTTCAGTGCGCCCACGGTGGGGATGCACAGCACGCCGGCTTCCTTGAAGCGGGCGATGGTCTTCTTGTCCGGCCCGCGGCCATAGCTCACCGCGCGTAGCTTGTACTGGATCGCCAGGTCGACGCACTGCGCGGCGTTCTCCTGGAACATGTGGAAGTTGAGGCCGAAGTTGCTGCCGCCGGTGGCGGCGATGACCTTCTGGATCTCGCCTTCGAGCTTGCCGGCGTCGATGGTGGCGCCGGCCAGGAAGCCGAAGCCGCCCGCCTTGGTGGTGGCGATCACCAGGTTGGCGTCGGCCACCCAGCCCATCGCGGTCTGGATGATGGGAAAGCGGCAGCCGAGGCGCTCGGTGAGCGGCGTGCGCAGCAGCGCGGAGAAATCAGGATTCATGGCGGAGTGACTCATGCCTTGTGCTCGCCGGCGGCCTGCTTGTTGGCGCTGGCCATGGCTTTCGCATCGTAGCCGCCGAGCTTGTCGCCCGACAGCAGTTCGTTGTGGGTGTGGGCGAAGTGGTGCCAGGCGAACACCGCGTCCATCGCAGTGCGCTTGCCCTGCAGGTCCTCGACGTGGTTGATCGCCTGCTTGGTCAGCGCAAGGCCCATGCGCGGCTGCTTGGCGATGCGCGCGGCGAGCGCGTAGGTCTCGGCCTCGAGCTGCGCGCGCGCCACCACGCGGTTCACCATGCCCATCTGGTAAGCGCGCTCGGCCCCCATGCGATCGCCAGTCATGAGGAATTCCTTGGCGATGCGCGGATTGAGCTCGTAGGGGTGGGCGAAGTACTCCACGCCGGGGATGCCCATGCGCACGACCGGGTCCTGGAAGAAGGCGTCGTCACTGGCGACGATCAGGTCGCACACCCAGGCCAGCATCAGCCCGCCGGCGACGCAGGCGCCCTGCACCATCGCAATCGTCGGCTTGGGCAGCTCGCGCCAGCGCCGGCACATGTTCAGGTAGACCTCCTGCTCACGCACGTAGAGGTACTCGCCGCCGGGCTTGTTGGTGTGGTCCCACCACAGGTGCACGCGGTCGAAGGGCTTGTTGATGTCGCGCCCCGGCGTACCGATGTCGTGGCCGGCGGAAAAGTGCTTGCCATCGCCGCGCAGCACGATGACCTTGACCGCGTCGTCATCCACCGCACGGCGGAAGGCGGCGTCCAGCGCATAGGTCATCTGCGAGTTCTGCGCATTGTTGAACTCGGTACGGCTCATCGTCACCGTGGCGATGCCGTCGGCCACGGCGTACTGCACCGGGCTGTCGGTCTCGTACACCGCGTTGTCGGGGCGGGTGACGAAGTTCTGGTCGGGGGCGCTCATCTCTGCTTCTTCCTTTGCGGCCTCAGGCTGCAGTGCGGATGCCGGGCGGGTTGCCCTTGATCTGCGCGCCACGCAGGTCGTGCGGATCGAGGCGGCGGATGATCTCCAGCTGCGCCGCGGTCGGGTGCGGGGTTTCGCCCAGCTCCGGCGCCTTCAGCAGCGGGAAGCCGGTCTTCTCCTGCACCTCGTCGAAGCTGACGCCCGGGTGCAGCGAGCGCACGCGGATGGCGTGATCCGGACCTTCGAAGTCCAGGACGCAGAGGTCGGTGACGATGCGGCGGATGTCCATGAAATCCTGCTTCATGCCGGGCTCCCAGCGCGCCGGGTTGAAGCCGACGCCGGACACCATGTCCACCTCGCCCTCGACGAACACGCGCTTGCTGTGGTTGGGCACGAAGAAGGAGTTGATGTGGTTGATGCTGTTGCCGGGCAGGCCGCGCACGCCGAGGATGGCAGCCTTGGGCTTCTTGTAATCGCCCACCACCGAGAGGTTGGTCTGGCCGAAGCGGTCGATCTGGGTCGGGCCGATCATGGCGTGGCGGCGGCCGCCCCACACGCACTCGAACACGCGCTCGAAGGACATGTAGCCGGAGTACTTCGGCACATAGTCGCCGCGCGGGCCGAGCGGAATCGGCTCCTCGATCAGGAAGCATTCGCTGTCGGTCATCAGCAGCTCGGGGGCGTAGGTGAGCTTGGCCAGGCTGGCGCCCAGGCGGGGAATGACGCCGATGCCCGAGGCCAGCACTTCGCCGTCGCCGCGCCAGGCTTCCGAAGCCGCGACGATCATCAGCTCGGCCAGGGTGAATTCAGTGTTGTTGCTCATGCCGCTCGCGCTCCTCAAAACACCGGCAGGGGCAGCTTGCCCATGCGCTCGATGCCGCCGTTCTTGACCTGGTAAGCCGCCTCGCCCGGGGTGACGAACTCGTCCATGTAGGCCTGCCAGCCGCCCTCTTCCGCCGCGCTGGCGACGTAGCGCTTGAAGTGGCTCATGTCCCAGCCGTACTCGGGCGCGCAGGTGGTCGGGTGGGCGCCGCAGGGCGCATGCACCACACCCTTCACCAGGTAGCGCTCGAAGGTGTTGAGGCGGGCCTGGTCGGGGGTGAGCGCCAGGCGCTCCTCGACACGCTCGGCCGACACGTAGCAGGCGTCTGCCGCACGTGCGACGAGGTGATCGAAGTACGGGTCACCGCCCTGGATCAGGGTGTTGCCGAGCTGGTCGGCGACGTTGACGTGCACCAGCGCGACGTCGAGCTTGAGCGCCGGCATCGCCAGCAGCACCTCGCCATCGGCATAGGGCGACTGGATGGTCTTCAGCTCGGGGTTCAGCTTGGTAATGTCGGTTGCGAGACCGCAGCGCGTGGGCAGGAAGGGCACCCGCATGCCAGCCGCGCGTAGACCCCACTGCCACATGCCCTCGTCGAGCTCGAGCAACTCCAGCGCGCCGGATTCACGCACCTTGCGGTACCAGGGCTCGAGCGGAATGGCGTCGAGGGTGGCGAAGCCGAAGATCAGCTTCTTCACCTTGCCGGCGGCGCACAGCATGCCCACGTCCGGGCCGCCGTAGGACACCACGGTGAGGTCCTTCACGTTCGAGCGCAGGATCTCGCGCACGATCGCCATCGGCTTGCGCCGCGGGCCCCAGCCACCGAAACCGATGGTCATGCCATCGCGCAGTTGGTCGACGACATCGGCCGTCGTCATCAGTTTGTTCATGGATTCTTTCCTGTTGCCGGCCGCGCTCAGGCGGCCTGTTCCTGCTGACCCACGCCGAAGTCGTGGCCCCAGATGCTGACGCGGGTGAATTCGAAGGCGTTGTGGCGTTCCCAGTCGCACTGCAGGCCGCCGTAGCCGTATTCGAGGTCGAAACCGGACGGCGTCTTCATGTAGAAGGAGATCATCCGGTCGTTGAGGTGCTGGCCCAGGGTGGCCGACAGCGGCACCTTGTGGGCGATGCGGCGGTCGTGCGCGCGGCCGACTTCGGTCATCGAATCCACTTCCACCATCACATGCACGCAGCCGCTCGGCACCGGATACTCGGCGATCGCCAGGCTGTGATGGCGCGCGTTGTTGCAGTGCAGAAAGTGGATGCGAATCGGCGGCGCCGCCGGGTCGGGCCGGAAGTTGAAGATGTCCGACAGGCCGAAACCGAGCACGTCGCGGAAGAAGGCCGCGGTGGCATCGAAGTTGGGCGCCGGCATCACGGTGTGGCCCAGGCCCATGTCGCCGGTGAGGAAGCGCGGCACGCCCTGCGGCGACACGAAGGGCTGGCAGTCCGACAGGTGGCCCCAGCACAGCTCGTGGCGGTTGCCCGAAGGATCGACCACGACCGCGATCGCCTGCATGCCACGCTGGGCGACGGCGACCGGATCAGCCAGTTCATAGCCCACGCCCTTGGCCTCCAGCGTGGCGAGAGCAGCCTTGAAGGCGCCCTCGCCGGCCAGCTCCCAGCCCGAAGCGACATAGCGGCGCTCGGCGCCCGGCACGACCAGAATGCGGAAGGGGCGCTCGTCCATCTTGACGTACAACCCGCCACCCGGTGCCGGCGAAGTCATCATGCCCAGCACGTCCTCGGCATAACGCTTCCATTCATCGACGTCGTCGATCTGGGCGACGAAATAGGCCAAACCACGGATATCGACCATCTGCTGACTCCCTGTGAACTGCTTTCTTGCGATGGGAGCATTGTGCGAAGAGCGCGAGGGATGCTCATCGTCCGTTGAGACTAAGCAGATCGGTTGTGACGGCCGCCCTGTTCGGGCCGCCGGCCGCCCGCTGCACACCCCCCAAAAAAAAGAGGCCGCCAACCCTTCCGGGAGGCGGCCGCAAACAGAGGAGAGTAAACCATGCTACGAAACTGCCGGTACAGCTACAACGCACTACAACGCCAACAACGCACTACGAAACCCCTGACACCGGCAGATCACATGTAGAGGATCACCAGGTCGTTGATGACCGAGGGCCGCTCGCTGCCGACCACATGGGTGACGATCTCGATCGTCATCTGCATGCCCTTGGGCAGCTTCTCGACCGCCTTCACCCGCGAGCGGGCCTGGATGCGCGAACCCGTCGGGACCGGCGCCGGGAAGCGCAGGCGATCGGAGCCGTAGTTGAGCATGTTGTTGAAGCCGACCACTTCGTAGTCGAGCGGGATGCGGAAGCGCGACTGCAGCACCTGCACCAGCGCGCCGTGCGCGATGGTGCCGCCGAAGGGGCTCTGCTTGCGCGCGCGCTCGGGATCGGTGTGGATCCAGTAGTCATCGCCCGACAGCCTGGCGAACTCGTCGATCAGCGCCTGATCGACCACCACCTGGTTGCTCCAGGCCGAGTAGGTCTCGCTGACCAGCGCCTTCATCGCCGCCTCGTCGTCGAAACGCACCTGGCGCTTCGCGGCCTCCGGCTCGGCGCTGGCCTGGGCCTCGGCGGCCGCGGCGAGCGCAGCCGGCGTGCTGTCGATGCGGGACGGGATATCCTTGTGCGCCGCGGTGAAGCGCAGCAGCGCGGTACCGTCGGATTTCACCGTGTCGAACACCGGCTTGACCCGCATGCCGACCTTGATATCGGCCTCGTCGAGGCCGATCAGCGTGGTGTTGATGCGCACGCCCTCGTCGAGCTCGACCACCGCCATCTTCTGCGGCATATCGTCGGCGAAGTCGGGCAGCGTCGGGACGCGGGTCAGGGTGTAGGTGTAGAGCGTGCCGGTGCCCTTGACCTCTTTCCACTCGAGGTCCTGCGACCAGCACTTGTCGCAGTGACGGCGCGGAAAGAAGATCCAGTGGCCGCACGACTTGCAGTGCGGCAGCGTCAGGCGGCCTTCCTTGAGGCCGTTCCAGTACGGCGCCGAGATCTCGGTCGGTGTCGGCAGCGGTTTGTTGGTCGACATGCTCGTCATGCTCCCTGGAGAATCAGTGCGCCCTGCTCGCTCATCACGCCACCGGTGCCCGAGACGAACACGGTGTCGCAGCGCTTGAGCTGGCGCTCGCCGGCGCGGCCGGAAATCTGGTGGAAGGCCTCGATGACCTGCGACATGCCGCCCGCAGTGCCGCTCTGGCCGAAGCTGAGCTGCCCGCCATGGGTGTTCATCGGGAAGTTGCCCTTGTAGGTCAGGTCGTGCTCGCGCACCCAGCGCATGCCCTCGCCCTTGGGCGCGAAGCCGGCGTCTTCCAGCGTCAGCAGCACGGTGATGGTGTAGCAGTCGTAGATCTGCGCGGCCTGGACGTCGCTGCGCTTGATGCCCGCCATCGCGAAGGCGCGCTCTGCGGCAGGGCCGATCGGCGTGTCGGTCATCTCGGTCGCGTAGGTCGGCGACTTGAAATAGAGGTGCTCGCCGAAGCCGGTGATGCAAGCGCCGCGGTTCTTCGCCCGAGCCGCGACTTCCTTTGAGGCGACGATCACCGCCGCGCCGCCGGCCACCGGCATCACGATCTCGAGCACGCGCAGCGGCTCGGCGACCATCTTGCTGGCCAGCACGTCCTCGATGGAGAGCGGTTTGCCGAAGAAGCTGGCTTGCGGATTGGCCAGGGCGTTGGTGCGCTGGTCGACCGCAATCTTCGCCATCGCCACCGGGTCGTAGCCGTACTTGGCGGCGTAACGCTGGGCGATCATCGCGTAGCCGGTGTTCTGGCCCATGTGGCCGTAGGGCAGGTCGAACTCGGCCTCGGGCGCGCCGAAAGCGGTGCTGTGACCGCCGAAGCGCATCGCACGGGCCATCCAGCTCGGATCCTCGTCCGGGCCGAAGGGCGCCATGCGCGCGGGAATCACGCACAGCACGGCCTGGCACAGGCCCATCTCGACCGCCATCGCCGCACGCCACACCGCCGCCACCGACGAGCAGCCGCCCAGGTCGACGACCTCGGCGAAGTTGAGCGACAGGCCGAGGTATTCGGCCGCCATCGCCGGCACGAAGACCTGCGCCTCGTGGAACTGCGGTCCGTGGATCACCAGGCCGTCGATGTCCGAGGCCTTGAGCCCGGCATCGGCCAGTGCCATGCCGGCCAGGTCGGCCACCTGTTCCAGATGGAACATCCGCGGTGCGGTCGCGTACTTCTCCGGCTTGTACTGCGCGGCGCCGACGATTGCTGCATTTCCTTTCAGACCCATGCTCCCTTACCTCGCTGATCGGGGCCTACGCGGCCCTGCATGGGTGAGAAAGATGCCACACGGCAGATCCGCGTCCATCGTTCAAATCGACTAGTCCCCCCCGACATGGACCGCCGCGCGGGTGATCGCGCCTGTACCACCAAGCGCAACAGCCCGATGCGCATCGACGCACCGGGCCGGAAAGGACAAGAGAGATTCGGGGAGAGGCTGAAGGCCGCTTCAGTGAGTCGCCAGCATGGCGAGGAAGCGGTCGGTCGAAACGCGTGGCTGACCGCCTATCGCGAGGCAGGCGCCGCCTGCTTCGCCGCACGCCGGAAGCTGCACGGATTCGTCGAGCGATCGCTCGACGCCACGGTCCAGCAGCGAAGTCAGCGCCGAGACGCAGCCAAGCACCAGACTGCAGACCAGAATCTTGGTGAACATTCCTCTCTCCTTCCTTTCCCGGGTATCGGGTGCGCACGCACACCATCGAGGCAGGAACCCGGTTCAGCGCCGCTTCGCCTGCGACTGCCGCCCAAGTGTCTCCTCCTGCATGGTCGGCAGGTTGTCGCGATCGGAACGTCTGCGCATCGTCCGATCGGACTAGACACAAAAAAGGGGAGCCTGACGGCTCCCCTCCATACGATCCCCAACACGATGATCAGGCGAAAGGCGGCAGTCCCGCGTTCTTCAGCGCGTCGTCCGAATACGGCTGGTAGGTGCCCGCCTTGTCGTCGCGCACGTAGAGCGGATCGTCGAAGGCCTTCGGATCGTAGCCGTGGCGCTGCAGGTCCACCTTGCGCAGCTTGAAGGTGGTCGTCAGGTCTGCGGCACTCGACACACGCACGAACTGGGGCGCGGCGTAGCGCGGAACCCGGGCCTCGGTGAGCGCGTAGAAAGCCTGCGGATCGAACGCATGGCCCGGCTGCATGACGATCGCCGCCATGCCGGCGCGCCCCTCGTGCTCGGGCACCTTCACGCCGTAGATGTTGATCAGCTCCAGCCCAGGGAAGTCGGACAGGGCGTCGGCGACCTCGGCCGTCGACACGTTCTCGCTCTTCCAGCGGAAAGTGTCGCCAATGCGATCGACGAAGTAGAAGTAACCGTTCTCGTCATAGCGCAGCAGATCGCCCGAGCTCCAGTAGGCGTCGCCCTCGACGAAGACATTGCGCAGGATCTTCTTCTCGGTGGCTTCCGCCGATGTGTAGCCTTCGAAGCGACCGGCGCCGATCTCTGGATGGTCGACGATGTAGCCGATGCCCTCGCCCACTTCGCCCGGCTTGCACAGGATGTAGCGGCCGTTCTCGTCGCGCGGGTGCGACTCGGTCTCGACGTCGTAGCGCACCAGGCGGAAGTTGGTCTTGTCCCAGTCCGGCACGCGCCCGCAGGAACCCACATAATTGTCGACGTTGATCAGCGCGGTGTTCGCTTCGGTCGAACCCCAGCCCTCGAAGACCTGGACCGGCCCGAAGCGCTCGATCCAGCGCACCCAGCTCTCGGGCGTCAGGCCCGCGCCAAGCATGCAGCGCAGGCTATGTTCGCGGTCGTCCGGCTGCGGCGGGGCATTCAGCAGATAGCGGCAGATCTCGCCGATGTACTGGAAGACCGTGATGCGATGCCGGCGCACGTCGGTCCAGAACTCGCGCGTACTGAACTTGCGCCGGACGACGATGCTGCCGCCGGCCTTCAGCGCGGTCGAGGTCACCGATGTCGCCGCGGCGCCGTGGTACAGCGGCAGACAGCAGTAGAAGACGTCTTCCGGCGTGACGTCCAGCGTCACCTCCATCACGTCGCCCGACGACATCCAGCGCATGTGGCTGTAGCGCGCGGCCTTGGGCAGTCCGGTGGTGCCCGAGGTGAAGATCAGCAGCATCGACGAGTCGGCGCGCACCGCTGCGCGCCCGTCGCGCGGGAAAACGGCGCGCGACGCCGCCGCGACCTCTTCGCTGATGTCGGCCGCAACGATCTCGCGCAGGCCGGCCGCAACCGGCTTCTCGGCATCGGCGACGAGATACATCGGCTGTGCCGGACGTCCGTCCGTCACGGCAAAGTTCTCGAGACACTCCTCGCCGACAATCGCCGCGCGCGCCTGGGTGGTCTCCAGCGCATGGACCAGCGGGCGGCCGGTCACCTGGGTATTGATCACGGCGGTGACGACGCCCAGCTTGGCCAGACCGAACCAGTAGAAGAAGAACTCGGGGCGGTTCTCCATCGCCAGCGCGCACACGTCGCCGCAACGCAGGCCACGGGCCTGCAGGGCGTGCGCAACCTGGTTGGCCCGCGCGTCGACTTCGGCGTAGCTGTAGCGTCGATCGCCATAGACGACGAAGTCGCGATCGCCGAATCGACGAGCCTGCTCCTCCAGCCGATCGGCGACGGTGTACAGGTCACCCGGCCTGGTCAGGTTGGCCGCGCGCGAGCGCAGGTCGAGCTTGGCCTGGGTGACCTCGCGCGACACGATCTTGCCGCGCGCGGCAACGGGGTCCATAAGGACGGCGGAATCGGACATGCGTCCATCTCCAATGAGTTTTCTAAAGTCTCTCGGAAGGCTGTGGTGGCGCCGGTGTCAGCGCACGCGGATCTTCGGCTCGGGCGCGCCGCGCCGCATCGTTGCCAGGAATTTCTCCATCGGCGCCGGCGCGGCGACCTCGGGCAGATGCTCCTTGCCGGGCCGTTCCGCCCAGAACGCCTTCCACGACGGAAAAAGCTCGTGGAAGCTACCTTCGTAAGGCTCACGGCCCGGCCAGCGCATCTTGCGATCGCCGATCGGCGGCCTGTTCAGGTCGGTGGCATACCAGTAGCACGGCAGGCGGCGACGGAAATACCATTGGCCGTCGATCCTCTCGTAATCGTCCCAGTACAGCATCTGCATGATTACCCATTCCGGGCCGGCCTCATGCTCGTTCTTCGAATACACCACGCCGGTGGCGTGATCCGCATCGGAGAACTCGATGATGTGCTGGCCGAGATGGTGGGACGTGCCCGAGAACTGGTTGCGCAGCGTGTCGTCCACCCAGGCCTTCAGATGGGCACGGCCGACTTTCTCGCGCCCGACGCGGATGTCCGGCGCGAACAGGTTCACATGGGCGTCGAGGTCGCGCATGTCGAGCGACAGCGAATACTTGCCGGCCAACTGGCGGATGGCGTCGAGCGACTCGAGCCGATCGATGCGCGCCAGCAGCTCGGCCGGGACATTGGCGGTGGTCATGCCGGCGGCGCTCAGATGAAGGCCATGCCGCCGTTGACGGCGATGTTCTGGCCGGTGATGAAGCTCGCGTCGTCGCTGGCGAGGAAGGCGGCGACACGGGCGATTTCCTCCGGCTCGCACATGCGTCCCAGCGGAATGGCCTTGATCATGGACTGCATCCATTCGTCCGGGATGCCCGCCATCATCGGCGTATTGGTCGGCCCCGGCACGATGGTGTTCACGCGGATGCCGCTGGCAGCCAGCTCGCGTGCGATGCTGCGCGTCAGCCCCATGACCCCGGCCTTGGACGCGCAGTAGTGGCTCGGCCCCTCGCCCGACATCGCGGCGGTGCTGGACACGTTGATGAGCACCCCCTTCGTGCCGCCCTTCTGCATCAGGCGGGCGCCTTCACGGCAGCACAGGAAGGTGCCGGTGAGATTGACGCCGATCACCCGCGCCCAGTTGTCGTCGGGCGTATCGAGAAAGGCATCGACCGAGCCGATGCCGGCACTGTTGACGACGACATCGACACGACCGAAGCGCTCGCCGACGGCATCGAAGGCCGCCCTGACCGAGGCCGGCTCGGACACATTGCAGCTCAGCGCAAGGCCACGCTCGCCCAACGCGGCAACCGCCTCGCCTGCGGCTGCGGCATTGATGTCGGCCGCCACCACTTTTGCGCCCAGCGCGCCGAAATGCGCCGCGATCGCACGTCCCATGCCCTGGGCCGCACCCGTCACGAATACCACCTTGCCTTCAAAGCTCATCTGCCGTCTCCATCATCGTGTTTTATGGCAACACTCCCGCACCGGGGGACCGGCGAGGGACGCGATGGAGCGCAGTTTTCTCGCGATGACGCAGACCGGCATCGTCCAATGGGACTAAGGGTTCGGCGAGCAGCCGCATCATGGACGGCATGACGGTTCGCTGCAGCCCATTCGTCTGAATGGACGATGCCGCGCATGAGGGGGAACGGGACGATAGACGCCCGACAAGACCCGGACCGTAGTGTCGGCACCCGGGCAACCCACGGAGACATGGCAGTGAGCACGAGCCCCGCAACCCCGCAACGCCCGACCTGGCACACGCACTATGCGCTGTTCATGCTGGCGACGATCTACGTCTTCAATTACATCGACCGGCTGGTGATCTCGATCCTGATCGAGCCGATCAAGCTCGAGTTCGGCATCTCCGACACGCAGGTCGGCCTGCTGTCGGGGGTGGCCTTCGCGCTCTTCTATACCGTGTTCGGATTTCCCGCCGGCCGGCTGTCGGACCGGATCGGCCGCAAGCCCGTCATCGCCCTCGCCTGCATCGCCTGGAGCGGCATGACCATGCTGTGCGGCCTGGCAACCAGCTTCGCCATGCTGCTTCTGTTCCGCATCGGCGTCGCGGTCGGCGAGGCGGGCGGCACGGCACCTTCGGTCGCGATGGTGTCGGATCTCTATCCGCCCGAGAAGCGCTCGCGTGCGCTGTCGGTCTTCCTCATGGGACCGAGCCTGGGTGCGGTGTTCGGCCTCGGCCTCGGCGGCTGGATCGCCCAGACCTACGGCTGGCGTACCGCCTTCATCGCCATCGGCGCACCTGGCGTGCTGCTCGGTTTGCTGCTGTGGCTCACGGTGCGCAGTCCGGCAGCGCCGACACGGGCCGTGGCGACAAATCATCCAGCGAAGGAAGACTGGCGCACGACCCTGGGTCAATTGCTCGCCACGCCGGCATTCCTGCTCATCGTCGCTGCCGGAACGCTTGCCGCGGTCATGGGCTACGCCATCGGCACCTGGAATCCGAGCTTCCTGATTCGCTCGCACGGGCTCACGATGCAGCAGGCGGGTCTGCTCGTCGGCCTCGGCGGCGGCATCAGCTCGACCGTGGGCACCCTTCTCTGCGGCAGCGTCACCGATCGCATGGTGGCGCGGGATCCGGGCTGGCAACTGGTCATCCCGTTGATCGGCTGCATGGTCAGCGTCCCGCTCGGACTCGCCTTCTATCTCTGGCCCGTCGGCATTGCCTTTCATGTCGGCGCCCTGCCCGTCCCCACCGCCTTCCTCTTCTACCTCGCCTTCAGTTTCACCGCGATCTGGTGGTCGGTGCCCTGCTTCGGCGCCATCAGCCATCTGTTTCCGGCCTACCGCCTGGGCCAGGCCACGGCGATCTTCGTGATGTCGATGACGCTGCTCGGCGTCGGACTCGGGCCGATCATCGTCGGCTCGCTGAGCGATTTCCTCAACCCTCGCCTGGGGCAGGAGGCCCTGCGCTACGCCCTGGCGGGCTCGGTGCTGTTGTACCTGCTGACGTCGGCGTGCCTGCTCGCAGCCGTCCCACGCTACCGCCAGAAACTGCTCGGCGAGCGGCGACCAGGCGCCGCCGTGGCGCTGGCCAACTCCTGACATGTCGATTCCACATCTGAAAGCCAAGCCGGAGACTCACGAATGACCTCAACCGACCTGCCCATCCCGCTGGACCAGATTGCCGCGCTCGACAACGGCCTGCACCTGCACTACCTCGACGTCGGCCAGGGGCCGGTCGTCGTCTGGCTGCATGGCAGCGGCCCGGGCGCGAGCGGCTACAGCAACTTCAAGGGCAACTACCCGGCCTTTGCCGAAGCCGGCTTCCGCAACATCGTGCTTGACCTGCCCGGCTTCGGCCGCTCCGACAAGCCCGCGGACGTGCACTACAACCTGGATTTCTTCGTTTCCAGCCTGGACGCCTTCCTGAAGAAGATCGGCGTGGCCCGATGCACGCTGCTCGGCAACTCGCTGGGCGGTGCGATTGCGCTCGGCCAGGCGCTGGCCCATCCGGAGACGGTGGAACGGCTGATTCTCATGGCGCCGGGCGGCGTCGAGGAGCGCGAGACCTATTTCAAGATGGAAGGCATCGTGCGCATGGTGGAAACCTTCGCCAAGGGCCCGATGGGGCCCGCCGAGATGCGCCATGTGATGAGCCTGCAGGTGTTCGATCCCGACCTGCTCGACGACACCATCATCAACGAGCGTTCCGCCATCGCCCCCTCGCAACCGGCCAACCTGTTCTCGACCATGATGGTCCCGAACATGACCACCCGCCTGCATGAGATCAAGGCGCCGATCTTCGGCTTCTGGGGCACCAACGACAAGTTCAACCCGCACGCCGGCGCGCTGAAGGTGGTCGAGAACGCACCCGATGCGCGCATGATCCTGCTCAACCGCTGCGGACACTGGGTGCAGGTGGAACACCGTGACCTGTTCAACCGTAGTTGCATCGATTTTCTGACCAAGGGGTAAGCCACGCCATGGGAGCCTTCGACAACCTGCTGCAGCCCGGCCGCATCGGCAACATGGAGCTTCGGAACCGCATCGTGATGGCGCCGATGGGGTCCAATTTCGCCGAATCCGACGGCACTTGCGGCGAACGCATCCAGGCCTACTACGAAGCCCGCGCCGCGGGCGGCGCCGGCCTGCTGACGATGGGCGTGGTGTCCATCGCCTATCCGCACGGCACCGCCGAGCCTTACCAGGTGGGCATTTCCGACGACAAGTTCATCCCCGGCCTGAAGGGCATCGTCGACCGCGTGCACAGGCATGGCGCCAAGATCGCAGTGCAACTGCAGCACGCCGGCAAGTCCTCGGTGCGCGACCTCGCAGAAGGCCGCGAGCTGTGGGTGCCGTCGATGCCGCCGGCGCTCAAGACCGACATGTTCGCCGCGCTCACGCAGGAAGAACTCGGCGCCTTCGTGAGCTCGTCCAAGGGCCGCGAGAAGGCCGGCGTGAAGATCCGCGTGATGGACAAGGCCGACATCGCGCAGATGATCGAATGGTTCGCCGCCGCGGCCGACCGTGCCAGGCGCGCCGGCTTCGACGGCGTGGAGATCCACGCCGCGCACACTTATATCATCGCCGGCTTCCTGTCGGGCTACTACAACAAGCGTGACGACGAATATGGCGGCCCGCTGCAGAACCGCGCCCGCTTCCTGCTCGAGGTGATCGCCGCGGTGCGCGCGCGCGTCGGTGCCGACTACCCGGTGTGGCTGCGGCTGGACGCCTGTGAGCTGCGCACGGAAGGCGGCATCACGCTGGAAGACGCCAAGGCGGTGGCGAAGATGGCCGAAGCCGCCGGCTGCGATGCCGTCAGCGTGTCCGCCTACGCGAACATCAGCACCGGCGTGGCCTTCACCGAAGCGCCGCTGGTGCAGCAGAAGGCCGGTTTCCTGCATTGGGCGGCCGAGATCAAGGACGTGCTGAAGATCCCGGTGATCGCCGTCGGCCGTCTCGAGCCCGAAGTGGCGGACAACGCCATCGCCGCCGGCCAGTGCGACTTCGTCGCCATGGCGCGCAAGATGCTGGCCGACCCCGAGCTGCCGAAGAAACTCGTCGAGAACCGGCCCGAGGACATCCGCCCCTGCATCTACTGCTATGCCTGCGTCAGCCAGATCTTCATCAATGAGCGCGTCAAGTGCGCGGTCAATCCGATGACCGGCCACGAGGCGGAGATGCGGCTCGTGCCGGCGGAAAAGCCCGGCCACGTGCTGGTCGTCGGCGGCGGCCCGGCCGGCATGGAGGCGGCCCGCACGGCCGCACTGCGCGGCCACAAGGTCACGCTGGTCGAACGCGGCAGCCGGCTGGGCGGCACGCTGTTTTTCGCCGCGCTGGCCTACGCGGAAAACGGCGCCCTGCTCGACTACCTGACGACGCAGGTGAAGAAGCTGAACGTCGATGTGCGCCTGAACACCGTCGCCACCCCTGAGCTCATCCGCCAGCTCGGCGCCACCGCGGTGATCGTCGCCACCGGCGCCGAGCGCAACGCGCCACCGATCCCCGGCGCCGAGATGGACCACGTGTGGTCGGGCGACGAGCTGCGCCGCCTGATGACCGACGACCGTGCGGACGAGATCGCCAAGCGCAAGCTGTCCTTCACCCAGCGCACGCTGATGAAGGCCGGCAGCCTGGTCGGCGTGACCGACAGCACCGACGCCATCCAGAACCTGTCGCGGGTGTGGATGCCGCTGGGCAAGAAGGTCGCGATCATCGGTGGCGGACTGGTCGGTGTCGAGCTTGCCGAGTTCCTGGTCGACCGTGGCCGCGAGGTCGTGGTTCTGGAAGAAGGCCCCAGCCTCGGACGCGAGCTGTCGATCGTGCGCCGCTGGCGCGTGCTCGACACGCTGCGCGAGCACGGCGTGGCGCTGCACACGAAGGTGAAGATCGAGTCGATCGACAAGAAGGCGGTGCGCTATGCCGACGCCGAGGGCGTCCAGCACACCCTGCCAGCCGATTCGGTCGTGCTCGCCGTCGGCGCGCGTCCCGACGACAGCCTGGCGCGCTCGCTGGAAGCGGCTGGCGTGCCGGTCAGCTCGGTGGGCGACGGCGCGCAGATCGGCTACATCGAAGGCGCCGTCAAGTCGGGCATGCTCGCCGGCCTGTCGGCCTGACCGGCCCCTCCGGTCGTCCCTCGGCCGGGTGTGCGGCGTTCAAGCCGCCGCCCGGCCTTTTTTGCTTCCGCCCACCGCGCTTGCGGCAGGCGCACTCACGGAGCGCACGATGAGCACCTCCGCCACCGAGATCTGCAACCTCCTCTACCGCTACGCCGAAGCCATCGACGAAGGCCGCCTGGAAGATGCCGCCGCCCTCTTCCGTCACGCGCGCATCGAGACTGGCGCCGCCGGCCCGCTCGACGCCGACGGCGTGCTGGCCCTTTGGCATCGCATCCTGGTCATCCATCCCTGCGGCACCCCGCGCACCCGCCACCTCGTCACCAACCCCATCCTCGACATCGACGAGGCCGCCGGCACCGCCAGGGTCAGCTCCTGCTTCACCGTGCTGCAGGCCACCGACGACTTCCCGCTGCAGATCATCGCCAGCGGCCGTTACCACGACCGCTTCGCGCACATCGACGGCCAGTGGTGGTTCGTCGAGCGCGACTACCGCCGGCTCGACTTCACCGGCGACCTGAGTCGCCACCTGCGCGTCCCGGTCAAGGCAACCAGCCGAACCTGAGCGCGCCGCCCGCGGCCGTATCAGGATGTCGGACCCGAGCTCAGGCTTGCCTGACGATGTCGACCGAAATCTCGACCGCCGGAATCGTTCCCCGGTTCTCGAGCCAGTGGGTGGTGTTCCTGTCCTCGGGCCAGCCCACACCCGGCCCGTAGTCGGTGGCGATTCCATTTCGATGGTCTGTGATCGTCCCCTGCAGGATGAAGACGATCCCCGGCCTGTCCTTGTGGTCATGAACCGGGCCGAAGACGCCACCCGGCTCGATCGTGACCTTGCGCATGCGAAGCTCGCGCCCCGCCATGCCCTCGATCTCGGGGCCAAGATCGACGGTCCCGAGCAATTCCACCGTCACGCCCTTGGTCTCGGGTGCGTTCCGTTCATTGCGCATCGTGCTCTCCTTTCTTTAATCGGCAATACGGCCACCTCGGAACCAGCCGGGTGCAGTGCGGCATGAAAGTCCCTCGGCGGTCGCCTCCGTATGCCATTCGTGGTCCGTCGCAAGCTTCTCCTCGAGATGAGGCCGGTCCGCAGGAGCGCGGACCGGCCGTTGGGCGAGCTGCGGCTCGAGGCCGCCCGGCCGACCCGCTCCTTACTTGCCGCTGGTCAGCGTGTTGTAGCTGGTGATCAGGTTGCGGTAGTCAGGAATGTGATTCGAGAACAGCGTGCCCAGGCCTTCGATATCGTTGCGCCAGTCGCGGTGCAATTCGCAGGCCACCGCGAACCAGGTCATGAGTTGGGCGCCGGCGGCCGACACGCGATCCCAGGCCGAATCGCGGGTCAGTTCGTTGAAGGTGCCCGAGGCGTCGGTGACGACGAAGACCTCGAAGCCTTCCTCGAGGGCGGACAGCGCCGGGAAGGCGACGCAGACCTCAGTGACGACACCGGCGATGATCAACTGCTTCTTGCCGGTGGCCTTGACCGCCTGGACGAAGTCGGCGTTGTCCCAGGCGTTGATCTGCCCGGGACGGGCGATGTAGGGCGCATCCGGGAAGGTCTCCTTCAGCTCGGGCACGAGCGGCCCGTTGGGGCCCTGCTCGAAGCTCGTCGTGAGGATGGTGGGCAGGCCGAAATACTTGGCCAGATCGGCCAGTGCGAGAACGTTGTTCTTGAAGCGGTCCGGATCGATATCGCGCACCAGCGACAACAGGCCAGCCTGATGATCGACCAGCAACACGGCGGCATCGTTCTTGTCGAGGCGCACGTAGGGCTTGCTCATGGTGAAACTCCTTTCTCTCTCTCGGGGTGGAATGGCCGAGCAGGCGCCGTGTCGGGACGAGCCCTGGCCGACCGTGGTGGCGCCCAGCTCGTGCTGGGCACCGGTTCAGGAGTCGCGACTCGGGGCGGCCACGACGCCACGCGGCCAGAGCGGCCGGCGCTGAACTCGGCGGTCGCCCGTGCGGCCTCGCATCGCTTTCATGGCGTTCTCCCGGCTGCGTACTCATTGCGTGAATCAACTATAGAATCGAGTCGGCGCATCCAACAGACGGCAAAATTCGGTTGCAGCGTCACATAGGTAGAACGATGATCCCGATGCAGGACCTCAACGATCTCCATTACTTCGTGCGCGTGGTCGATCACGCCAGCTTCGCCGCCGCCGGCCGCGCCCTGGGGATCCCGAAATCGAAGCTCAGCCGCCGCATCGCGCTGCTCGAGGAGCGGCTTGGCGTGCGCCTGATCCATCGGTCGAGCCGTCATTTCTCGGTGACGGAGGTGGGCCGTGCCTACTATGAGCATTGCCGCGCGATGCTGGTCGAGGCCGAGGCCGCGCAGGAGGCGATCGAGCGGACTCGAGCCGAGCCGCGTGGCGTCATCCGCCTGAGCTGCCCCATCGCGCTGCTGCACGCGCATGTCGACCGCATGCTCGCCGAATTCATGGCGGCCTGCCCGCTGGTGTCGATTCATCTCGAGGCGACCAATCGGCGCGTGTCGCTGGTCAGCGAAGGCTTCGATCTGGCCATCCGCGTCCGCCCGCCCCCGCTCGAGGATAGCGATCTCGTCCTGCGCGTCCTGTCCGATCGAAGCCAGTGCCTGGTAGCCAGCCCGGCCTTGGTCGCGCATTTCGGCCCCCCTGCCCGGCCCGCCGACCTGGCCGGCTACCCCAGCCTCGCCCTCGGTCCCCCGCAGGACGATCCCGCATGGACGCTATTCGGACCCGACGGGGCACAGGTCGTGCAGCGTCATCGTCCGCGATTCATCACGAGCGACATGATCGCGCTGCGGCGCGCGGCGCTTGCCGGGGTGGGGATCGTGCAGTTGCCGGCGCTGATGGTGCGCGATGAACTCGCCAGCGGTGAGCTGGTGAGGCTGCTACCCGATTGGGCGCCGCGCCACGAGATCATCCATGTGGTCTACCCGTCGCGACGTGGCCTGCTGCCTGCCGTCCGGTCCTTGATCGACCACCTCGCGGCCAGCTACGCGTCCCTCGACGAAGCCTAGGCCGCGAGCTTCCATCACCGATTTCCGGGCATGATCGGCGAGCGCCACGCATCGTGGCGGCCCTACCGGTGGCGAATCCGAGGGGCCGGAAGCAGGCAGGGTCCCGGTTCAAGCCGACAAGGTATCCCGCAGCCTGCGACACTGGACGAGATAGCCTTCGGCGCCTGACGTCCCGAACACCTCTTCTGCGGCGCTCAGTTCCAGCCAGGCCGCAGCCTGGTCTCCCGGGCGGGCCAGGAGCTTCGCCAGGCGCAAATGGATCCTTGCTGCGTCCATGACTGCGCCCCGTTGCAGCAGCAGGTCCAGCGCGCGATGCAGCAGGCGCAATGCTTCCTCCGGCTGACCTTCCGCCCAGGCCAGTTCGGCGCGGACGTACTCGACTTGCCCGGCCACCGAACCGGATTCCCCCATGCGGGGTTCCGCCGCGAGGACCTGAAGCAGTGCCCGGGCCTCCTCCAGTTGGCCCAGCTCGGCGGCGATCCGTGACCGGGAATCGCTCACAGCGCGGCGGGCGAAGCCCTCAAGGAATTGAAACCTGCAAAGGCCGTGATCGATTTCAGGACCGGCGACCCGAAGAAGGCCCTCGTCTACCTGACCTTGATCGGCGACACGTACCGGGACCGGAGTGTCCGTGCGACAGCGGCACATCCGGATTTCGTCGTCAATTTCGGCGGGGAATCGGTCAAGCTCCTGGCCCAGGGCTGCCGCAGCTACCCGCTTGTCGTTGACCACGCCAAAATGACGTTCACGATCAATCACTTGCGATACCCCTGTTCACAAGCCATTGTTTTGTGTAGCTTCCTGTCTTTTTGGGCGACCGATG
>NZ_SSXV01000019.1 GCF_009469595.2 Thauera sp. 2A1
GAGGACCACGCCCAACATAGCATCGCGCATGACGGGAAAGAGGAAGGGGATCGGTTTGTTTGGCGACTGCCAATCTACCAACCTCCGACCCGTCAACCACTACCTCCCCCGGATCGCGCGAAGAACCTTTTTTTTGGCTGTCGAATCCCGCGGGTTCATTCCGGATGAATCGGCTCGCGCAGCCCGCCACGGCACATTTCGCGCCCCTCAGCCGCGCCGTTTGGTCATCTTGCTTCCGCTGGCTGCCGCGGTGCAATACAATGTTGATCTGTATCAAATTGTGGACCCCGCCCCGCGGTATTCTTGCGGCGATTTTTGCGCTGCGGTGCCTTGCAGCGCGGGGCTGTACCCCAAAGAGTTTTCTTTCGTAGAGGTGACTCACATGCAATCGCAAGCGACTTATAACTATAAAGTCGTGCGCCAGTTCGCCATCATGACGGTGGTGTGGGGCATCGTGGGCATGCTGGTCGGTGTCATCGCCGCAGCACAGCTCGTATGGCCTGAACTGAACGTCCACGAATTCCTGCACTTCGGCAGGCTCCGTCCGCTGCATACCAACGCGGTGATCTTCGCCTTCGGTGGCTGTGCGCTGTTCGCGACGTCCTACTACGTCGTTCAACGCACCTGTCACACCCGGCTGTTCGCGCCGGCGCTGGCGTCGTTCACCTTCTGGGGCTGGCAGCTCGTCATCGTGCTCGCCGCGATCACCCTGCCGCTGGGCTACACCCAGGGCAAGGAATACGCAGAGCTCGAATGGCCGATCGACCTGCTGATCGCCGTGGTGTGGGTGTCGTACGCGATCGTGTTCTTCGGCACCATCGCCAAGCGCAAGGTGTCGCACATCTACGTTGCCAACTGGTTCTATGGCGGCTTCATCCTCGCCGTGGCGCTGCTTCACATCGTCAATAGCGCGGCAATCCCGGTTTCGCTCACTGGCATGAAGTCCTATTCGGCTTATGCCGGCGTGCAGGACGCCATGGTGCAGTGGTGGTACGGCCACAACGCGGTGGGCTTCTTCCTGACCGCGGGCTTCCTGGGCATGATGTACTACTTCGTGCCGAAGCAGGCCGAGCGCCCGGTGTACTCGTATCGCCTCTCCGTGGTGCACTTCTGGGCGCTGATCTTCACCTACATGTGGGCGGGTCCGCACCACCTGCACTACACCGCGCTGCCTGACTGGACCCAGTCCGTCGGCATGGTGTTCTCGCTGATCCTGCTTGCGCCGTCCTGGGGTGGCATGATCAACGGCGTGCTGACCCTGTCGGGCGCCTGGCACAAGCTGCGTACCGACCCGATCCTGAAGTTCCTGATCACCTCGCTGTCCTTCTACGGCATGTCCACCTTCGAAGGCCCGATGATGTCGGTGAAGACCGTGAATGCGCTGTCGCACTACACGGACTGGACCATTGGCCACGTGCACTCCGGCGCCCTCGGCTGGGTGGCGATGGTGTCGATCGGCTCGATCTACTTCCTGCTTCCTCGCATGTACGGCAAGACCGAGATGTACAGCGTGAAGCTCATCAATGCGCACTTCTGGATCGCCACCATCGGCGTCGTGCTGTACATCGCGTCGATGTGGATCGCCGGCGTGATGCAGGGCCTGATGTGGCGCGCCACCAACCCGGATGGCACGCTGACGTACTCCTTCGTGGAAAGCGTGAAGGCCAGCTATCCGTTCTGGACGATTCGTCTGGCCGGCGGCGTGCTGTTCCTGACCGGCATGCTCATCATGTTCTACAACATGGTGAAGACGATTGCGGGTGAGAAGGCCTACAACGCGCCGGTGCTCGCGCCTGCGGCCGCTCACTGATAACCGGAGAAAAACAAGATGAAGCACGAAAAGATCGAGAGCAACGTCTTCCTGCTGATCGTCCTTACGCTGCTGACGGTGAGCGTGGGCGGTCTGCTGGAAATCGTGCCGTTGTTCTTCCAGCACTCGACCACGAGTCCGGTCGACTACAAGGGCAATCAGCTCAATGTGAAGCCCTATGATCCGGTGCGCCTGGTCGGTCGCGACATCTACATCCGCGAAGGCTGCTACAACTGCCACTCGCAGATGATCCGCCCGTTCCGCGCCGAGACCGAACGTTATGGCCATTACTCGGTGGCGGGCGAGTACATCTACGACCACCCGTTCCAGTGGGGCTCCAAGCGGACGGGGCCGGATCTGGCCCGTGTCGGCGGCCGTTACTCGGACGAATGGCACAGGGTTCACCTCCTCAATCCGCGTGACGTCGTGCCTGAGTCGAACATGCCCGCGTTCCCATGGCTGAACCGTCCGGCGAAGGGCGATGACATCCAGGACCGCATGCGCGCGCTGAACAAGGTCGGCCTGCACAAGTACAGCGACGAGGAAATCGCCGCCGCGCCCGAGGCCCTCAAGGGCAAGACCGAGCTCGACGCCGTCATCGCTTACCTGCAGGGCATGGGTCTCGCGCTGCAGAACGTGAAGTAAGGGGGGAATGCGCCGTGGATATCAACGACTTCAGAAGCATCATCACCGTCATGGGGCTGTTGTCTTTCCTGGGCATCTGCGCCTGGGCGTACAGCCGACAGGCGCAGGCCGGTTTTGAAGAAGCGGCGCGGCTCCCTCTGGACGATGACGATCTGCCGGTCAGCATGAGCCGGCAAGAACAAGAAGGAAGACAAAATGGCTGACTTTATCAGCGGTTTCTGGAACATGTATGTGATGGTGATCGTCGCCCTCAGCCTGCTGTTCTGCGTGTTCGTGCTGGTCTCGAACATGACGAAGCGGGAATCGGGGCCGGTCGAACTGCACGGCCACGTCTGGGATGAGACGCTCGCCGAGTACAACAACCCGCTGCCGCGTTGGTGGATGTACCTGTTCTGGATCACCATCGCGTTTGCGGTGGTGTATCTGTCGATCTATCCGGGCTTCGGCAAGACCAACCAGGATCGCGGCGAACACGCCCAGTACGAGGCAGAAATGAAGGCGGCCAACGAGAAGTACGGCCCGATCTTCGCCAAGTATCGTGGCATGGATCTGGCTGCCGTGGCCGCTGATCCGGAGGCCAAGGCCATGGGTCAGCGCATGTTCCTGACCTACTGTGCGCAGTGCCACGGTTCGGCTGCCCAGGGTGCAAAGGGCTTCCCGAACCTGACCGATGAAGAGTGGCAGTGGGGTGGCGAACCCGAAACGATCAAGACGACGATCCTTGGCGGCCGCATCGCGATGATGCCTCCGTTCGGTCCGTCGCTTGGCGGGGAAGGCGTGAAGGATGTGGCCAACTACGTGCGCTCGCTGTCCGGCCTGGCACACGACTCGCTGCGTGCGCAGCGCGGTGCCGAGCTGTTCCAGCAGAACTGTGTTGCGTGCCACGGTGCCGATGCCAAGGGTGGACCGGCGATGGGTGCTCCGAACCTGACGAACAAGATCTGGCTCTATGGCTCGTCCGAAGCGACGATCATCGAGACGATCACGAATGGCCGCAACAACCGGATGCCGCAGTTCGGTGAATTCCTCGGTGAAGACAAGGTGCATCTGCTCGCAGCCTACGTCGTCGGCCTGAGCAAGAAGTAAGCATGCCTGCCCCGGAGCCCAGCCTCCGGGGTATCTTGTTGCGGTTAAATTAGTATCCACTAATAAGACGATCATGAAAGACGCTTCGCCCAAGCCCGCGCCCGGCAAGGATGGTGCCGCCGAGCGTGAAGAAGTCCTCTATTCCCCGCGCAAGAAGCTCTACGTCCGAGCGGTCACTGGCGTTTTTGCAAGGTGGCGCTGGGCCTTGGTGTGGCTCACTCAGATCGTCTTTTACGGCCTGCCCTGGTTGACATGGAACAACCGGCAGGCTGTCCTGTTTCACCTTACCGAGCGCAAGTTCTACATCTTCGGCTGGGTCTTCTGGCCGCAGGACGTGTTCTTCCTGGCCATCCTGCTGATCATTTCCGCGTACGCACTGTTCTTCTTCACTGCGGTGGCGGGGCGATTGTGGTGTGGCTATGCCTGCCCGCAGACGGTGTACACCGAGATCTTCATGTGGATCGAGCAGAAGATCGAAGGCGACCATAACAAGCGCCAGAAGCTCGATCAGGCGCCGATGAGCGGCCGCAAGCTGGCGATCCGCAGCGCCAAATACGGCGCTTGGGCGGTCGTTGCACTGTGGACCGGCTTCACGTTTGTCGCCTATTTTTCTCCGCTGAGCGAGCTGTTGCATTCAGTGGCGACCTTCGGTTTCGGCCCGTGGGAACTGTTCTGGATCCTGTTCTACGGCAGCTTCACCTATCTGTTTGCGGGCGTCATGCGCGAGCAGGTGTGCAAGTACATGTGCCCCTACGCCCGTTTCCAGAGCGTGATGTTCGACCCCGACACGCTGGTGATCACCTACGACGAGGCGCGTGGCGAGCCGCGTGGCACCCGCAAGAAGGGGATCGATCCGCGCACCGTGAATAAGGGCGACTGCATCGACTGCGGCATCTGCGTGCAAGTCTGCCCGACCGGCATCGACATCCGCGAAGGCCTGCAGTATGAGTGCATCGGCTGTGCCGCCTGCATCGACGCTTGCGACCAGGTCATGGACAAGATGAGCTATCCGCGCGGCCTGATTCGCTACTCGACCGAGAACGCGATCAAGCAGCATTGGGGCAGCAAGGAAATCCTCGGGCATGTGATGCGCCCGCGCACGCTGCTCTACGGCGCCGTCCTGGCCCTGGTGTGCGTCGGTCTCTTGATCGGCCTTGCTTCGCGTGAGCCCTTGCGGGTGGACGTGATCCGCGATCGCACTTCGCTGGCGCGAGAAGTGGAGGACGGCATGATCGAGAACGTGTACCGGCTGCAGGTCATGAACATGACCGAAGCGCCGCGCGCATTCGACTTTTCGGTTTCCGGGCTGGACGGCGCGAAGATCGATGGCGAGAGCCGGATCAAGGTGGGGGCGGCGGCGACCGAAGCCGTCACCTTGCGTGTGCTGGTCCCGGCCGAGTCCGGCAAGCCCGGTGCGAACGAGCTCGCCATCGACGTGAAGGCCGAGGACGATCCCGCGCTGAAGGTGCATGAAAAAACAACTTTCCTCTTCCCCCGTTGATGATGAGCACGACTTTGACCGATAGAAAAGACGCCCGCTGGTACCGGCAGGGATGGCCGTGGTTCCTGATCGCGTTGCCGGCCATCGCGGTGATCGCCGGCATCGCGACGCTGGTGATTGCGATCCGAAGCTGGGATGGCCTTGTGGTCGACGACTACTACAAGGAGGGTAATGCGATCGTGCAGACGATCGAACGTACGACGCACGCGCGCGAGCTCGGCCTGTCGGCGCTTGTGCAGGTGCGTAGCGAGCGGCTGCGCGTCCAGCTCATGGCGCGCGATCGCAAAGATCTGCCGTCAGGACTGATCGTGACGATTTCGCATCCGACACGCACCGGCCTGGATCAGGTGCTGACCTTCAGCGGCACCGATGGTGTCTATGAAGGCGATATGAAGACGCTCGCGGCCGGGCGTTGGCTGTTCCAGTTGGAAGACGAGTCCCGAGTCTGGCGAATGAACGGGGCCGCATACCTCCCGACAGAGACGGAAATCCGGATGGATCCATCCAGTTCTTGACCTGTCATCGTAACAAGCAGGTTTGCCATGGCCCTGAAAGAACTTCTCAGCGCTGACACCGGAGGCTGAGCGTGTTTACCATTGGTTTCATCGTGGTGATGGGCTGATTCCTTCATGGCTACGCCAAGCGCCATATGGCCGAGGCTGAGCGTAGCGCCAGGCTGGCGCATTGAGCGGAGTTGATCACGGAGAAAGGAGAAGAAGCGATGCGCAAGTGGATCCTCGTTTTGTGGCCGTCCTTCCTGATTGCAGCTTTGGCGGAAGGCGTCTTCTTTACCGTGATCGATCCGCAGGAGCTCTATTTGTTTGGGCAGCCGGTGCATTACAGTGCGGTGGCGACCTACTCGATCGGTTTCATCGGCTTCTGGCTGGTTTGTGCTGCTTCCAGCCTGACCACGATCTTTCTCGAGCGCCCGGCAAGGGAAGTGAACCAGCCCCGTTAGTCGTACCACGCCAGAAAACAAGACGGCCCGCTTCGGCGGGCCGTCTTGTTTCCAGTGTCGAACACCTGCTTTCACCGATAGACGAGAACCGGTGTCTTGCTGTGGGTGAGGACTTTCTGCGTCTCACTGCCGAGCAGCAGGCCGGCGATGCCGCGACGGCCATGCGATGCCATGAAGATCAGGTCGCAACCGTGGCGATCCGCCGCGTCGATGATGGCTTCGTACGGGATCTCGTTCACCACGGTGTCGGTATCGGCGGCAACGCCTTCGGCGTCCGCCACTGCCTTCGCGCGCTGCAGGATCTGCTCGGCTTCGGCTGCCGCCGCCTTGGCGAACTGCTCGGGCGTGGTCGGGTCGATCAGCGCGCCTTCGCCGTAGATCGGCATCGGAAAATCAGGCTGAGAGTAGAAGAAGGTGACACGCGCACCGGCTTCCTTGGCAAAGGATACGGCACGCGCAACCGTGCTCTCCGACAGCGCGGAACCATCGGTGGGCACGAGGAAATGTTTGAACATCGCGGGGCTCCCTTGGTAGTGTGTTCGACGCCTCATTATAGCCAGCGAATGCGCGATTGGCGGTTTGACGGTCGTCAAGCACGACCGCTTGCGCATGCCAAAAGGAGGGGGAGCGACAATGGAATTGAGTTTTCTCGGTGCTGCGGGAGAGGTTACCGGCTCATGCACCCTGGTCAGGCACGAGGGCGGCAGCTTTCTCGTCGATTGCGGGCTTTTCCAGGGCGGCCGGGACGCTGCGATGCGCAATGTGCGTGCGCTGGATCTGGACGTGAAACAGATCGATTTCGTCCTCCTGACACACGCTCATCTCGACCATTCCGGCTTGCTGCCGCGGCTGGTTGCGCTCGGCTACAAGGGGCCGATCTACGCGACCAGGGCAACCGTGGATCTGCTCGGGGTGATGCTGCTGGATTCGGCCCATATCCAGGAAAAGGAGGCGGAGTGGACCAACCGCCACGATCGCGCCCGCCACGCGCGACGCGGCTGGGACGTCGCCCCGCTCTACACCGTGGAGCAGGCCCGGCTGAGCCTTTCGCGCCTGCGGGCGATCGACTACGAGGAGGGCTTCGAGCCCGGACGCGGCGTGCGTTGCCGATTCCGTGATGCGGGGCACATCCTCGGCTCGGCATTCATCGAGGTTGACCTGGCGGCGCAAGGTGCGCTGCGCAGGATCGTTTTCAGTGGCGATCTCGGACAGCCGTTGCGACCGGTGCTGCGCGATCCGGAATTCGTCGATCACGCCGACATCCTGTGCATCGAGTCCACCTACGGCAACCGGGCGCACCGGCAGATGGCGCAGACCATGGACGAGCTGACTTACGCGCTGCAGCAGACTCTGAAGCGCGATGGAGGCAATGTCATCATTCCGTCATTCGCGGTGGGTCGTACCCAGGAACTGCTGTTCGTGCTGGCAGATCTCGTGCGTGCGGGGCGCATCGACAAGCTGCAGGTCGTGGTGGATTCGCCGATGGCGTCGGCAGTCACGGCGCTCACCGTGAAGCACGAGGAGCTCTGGGACGACGAGACGCGCGAGCTTTACCGCTGGGCGCAACACCACACCGATCGCTTTCACGTGCGCTTCGTCGAGGACGTGGAAGAGTCGATCGCGCTCAACGAGTGCCGCGGCGGACTGGTGATCATCTCAGCGTCAGGGATGTGCGAAGCGGGCCGCGTCAAGCACCACCTGCGTTACAACCTGGATCGGCGTGAATGCGCGGTCGTCATCGTCGGCTTCCAGGCGGCCGGCACCCTCGGCCGCCGCCTGGTCGACGGGGCGCGCTATGTCACCCTGTTCGGCGACCGCGTCCCGGTGCGCGCGCGCATCTACACGATTGGCGGTCTTTCGGCCCACGCGGACCAGCCGGCCTTGCTCGGATGGCTACGCCATCTGCGCCTTCCGCCGCGCCGGGTGTTCGTCGTGCATGGCGAGATGACGGCGGCCACTGCATTCTGCGATGCCATACAGTCCGCCCTCGGGTGGCCGGCGCCGTTGATTCCCGAACGGGGGCAGGCGTACGTCGTGCGTTGAGGCGGCGGCAGGCGCGGCGCAAGGGACGGCTGTTCGACGGCGCTGCGGCCAGCGCAGGTTCGAGGGTCGTCGGCTCAGCTCTGGTAGCGGGCCAGCCTGGCAGGGTCGTGGAGCGTGATGTGCTTGCCCTGGACGGTGACGAGACCCGCATCGGACAGGTCGTGGAAGATGCGCGACAGGGTCTCGGGCGTCAGATTGAGCCGCGAGGCAATGACCTGCTTGCTGGTCGGCAGCGCGAATTCGCAGGGCTTGTCGCTGTCGGCCTGCTGCAGCAGATAGCCGATCACACGCTGCACGCTGGAGCGCAGGGAGTAGGTCTCGACGTCGCTCACCAGACCGTGCATGCGCACCGACATGCCGGCCAGCAGCTTGAGCGCGAACTTCGGATCCTGCTCGATGAGCTCGGTGACCACGGCCTGGCCGATGTGCAGCAGCACGCTTTCGCTCAGCGCCTCGGCGAACACCGGATAGGGCCGGTTCATGAACATCACCGCTTCGCCGAAGCTCTGCATCGGGCCGAGGATCTCGACCACTTTCTCGGTGCCCTGGGCGGACGAGAAAGCCAGCTTGACCTGGCCGCTCACCAGAAAGTAAAAGCCGTGCGCCATGTCACCGCGCTGGAACAGCACCTCGCCACGGGCAAGGCGCCGCTCGCGCGCGAAGCGCAGAACAAGCTCCAGATCGGCGTCCGACAGTTCGCTGAACAGGGGAATGCGGCGCAACAGGGTGGGAATATCGACAGGTGGGGGGGCCATCAGCATGCTCTCCGTAGTGAGAAGCAATTTTAACTCGCTCGTGTTAGGGTCGCTTCCCAGACGAAAAGTGCCGCATTCCGGATTCGAGAGTCGAGATGTACCTTGCGATCAAACATCTTCATGTCACCTGCGTGGTCCTCAGCGGGCTGGGTTTTCTGCTGCGCGGCGCCTGGATGCTTGGCGGCAGCGCCTTGTTGCGGCACCGGCTGACCCGGGTGCTGCCGCACATCATCGATACGCTGCTGCTCGGCAGCGCGCTTGTGCTGGCCGCCATGATCGGGCAATACCCCTTCGTCGCCGCGTGGGTGACGGCCAAGGTGCTGGGCCTGATCGCCTACATCCTGCTCGGTACGGTGGCGCTCAAGCGTGGACGCACCCCGGCGGTCCGTCTTGCGGCTTTCGCGGCGGCCATCGCGGTGTTCCTGTGGATCGTGTCGGTTGCCTTG
The DNA here is from genome assembly GCF_009469595.2 of Thauera sp. 2A1. Classification (GTDB taxonomy): domain Bacteria; phylum Pseudomonadota; class Gammaproteobacteria; order Burkholderiales; family Rhodocyclaceae; genus Thauera. Next base: position 9,245 of record NZ_SSXV01000019.1, read on the forward strand.
ACGAAGAACCCGTTGGGCTATCTTGCGGCGCTCGGCGCCGCGGCGTGAGCCGACGCCCGCACGGCGCACGTCGCGACGCAGGCGTTTGTCAGCGTCCGCCCGACTGATGCTGCAGCAGGCGCTTGAGCCCGGACGCGTTCAGGATGCGAATGTGCTTCTGCTGCACGCTCACCAGCCCGTCTTCCTGGAAGCGGGAGAAGGCGCGCGAGACGGTCTCGAGCTTGAGTCCGAGGTAGGAGCCGATCTCGTCGCGCGTCATGCGCAGGTGGAACTCGGCCGGTGAGAAGCCACGTGCAGTGAAGCGCTGCGACATGTTGAGCAGGAAGGCCGCAAGTCGCTCCTCGGCGCGCATCGAACCGAGCAGCATCATCACGCCGTGGTCGCGGACGATCTCGCGGCTCATCACCTTGTGGAACTGGTGCTGCAGCCCTTCGACCTCGCGCGACATCTCTTCGAGCTTGCCGTAGGGGATGACGCAGACTTCACTGTCCTCGAGTGCGATCGCGTTGCAGGAGTGGGTCTCGGCGCTGATGCCGTCGAGGCCGAGGATTTCGCCGGTCATCTGGAAGCCCGTGACCTGGTCGCGACCATCCTCCAGCAGCACGTCGGTCTTGAAGGAGCCGGCACGGATCGCATAGATCGCCTCGAAGGGGTCGCCAGCGCGATAGAGGCTCTGCTGGCGCTTGATCTTGCGGCGCGCACCGACAAGCTCGTCGAGGCGGTTGAGGTCGTGCTCGGACATCCCGAACGGCAGACACAGCTCGACGAGGTTACACTGCGAGCAGGATGCCTTGAGCCCATTGACGGTGATGGGAACTGCCGCCTTCATCTGCACGAATTCTTGTTTCCCTTGTCACATTGCTGATGCCGGTGCATTCCGGACACCGTTGATCGACGTCAACCACAAAATCGCGGTGATCTGCCATTGTTCGGCACATCCCGTCAGCCGAGCCTGCAGCACGACAATGACCAGTCAGACCGATCTCATCTTCGACCCGCAACTGATTCGCCGCTTCGACATCAACGGACCGCGTTACACGTCGTATCCGACCGCCGACCGTTTCGTCGAGGCGTTCAACGCCGATGCCTTGAAGGCATGGCTGGCAAAGCGGGCCATTGGCGGCGTGAGCAAACCGCTTTCATTATACTTCCACATCCCTTTCTGTAACACGATCTGCTACTACTGCGCCTGCAACAAGATCATCACCAAGGATCATGGGCGCTCGGCGAAGTACCTGAAATATCTGGCGAAAGAGATCGCGATGCAGGCCGCCTGCCTGGAGGGCAGTCGGCAGGTCACGCAGTTGCACCTCGGCGGAGGTACGCCCACCTTCCTGTCGCACGACGAAATGCGCGAGCTGATGGGGGCCGTGCGCGAGCACTTCACGCTGGTGCCCAATGGCGAGTACTCGATCGAAGTGGATCCGCGCAAGGTCGATTTCGACACAGTGAAGCTGCTCGCCGACCTCGGCTTCAACCGCATGAGTGTGGGCGTGCAGGACTTCGCCGAAGACGTGCAGAAGGCGGTGAATCGCATCCAGAGCTTCGACGAGACCAAGCTCGTCATCGACTCGGCGCGCCAGACCGGCTTCAAGTCGGTCAGCATGGACCTGATCTACGGCCTGCCCAAGCAGAACGTGATCAGCTTCAACCGCACGCTGGAGCAGGTGCTGCAGATCGCGCCGGACCGCGTGTCCCTCTACAGCTATGCGCACCTGCCGGGGCTGTTCAAGCCGCAGCGTCGCATCGCCACCGGCGACATGCCCACTCCCGACACCAAGCTGCAACTGCTGCAGCTCGGCATCCGCCGGCTTACCGAGGCGGGCTACGTCTATATCGGCATGGACCACTTCGCCAAGCCGGACGACGAGCTGACCGTGGCGCAGCGGCAGGGACGGCTGCACCGCAACTTCCAGGGTTATTCGACGCATGCCGAATGCGATCTGCTTGCTTTCGGCGTGTCGGCGATCGGCAAGGTCGGGCCGGTCTATTCGCAGAACGTGAAGACGCTGGACGAGTACTACGACGCGCTCGATCGCGACGAGCTGCCGGTGCTGCGCGGCATCGAGCTCACCGCCGACGATCTGCTGCGGCGCGCGGTGATCCAGGCGCTGATGTGCCATTTCGAACTGTCGATGCAGTCGATCGAGATCGCGCACCTGATCAACTTCCGTGAATACTTCGCCGAGGAGCTGGAGGATCTCAAGGAGATGCAGAAGGCCGGGCTGCTGAAGGTCGAAGGCGACTGGATCAGCGTGCAGCCTGCCGGCCGCCTGCTGGTGCGGGGCATCGCGATGGTGTTCGACCGCTACCTGCGCGCCGACCGCGAGCGCACCCGTTATTCGCGCGTGATCTGATCCGGGCAGGGGAGCAGCCTGGCGTAGAATGTTGCACCGTGTCGAATCCGCTTCCCCATCCAGCCCATGCCTGAAACCGGCTACCTCGCTGTCTTCCTGATCGGCCTGCTCGGCGGCACGCACTGCGTGGCGATGTGCGGCGGCATCGTCGGCGCCCTCACCGTGCAGGTGCGGACCCCGGGCAGCAAGCCGCAATGGCCGCTACACCTGGCTTACAACCTGGGTCGGATCACGACCTACACCGCGATCGGCGGGGTGGTCGGGGCGCTGGGGTCGGTCGGCATGCTTTACGACGGCATGCTTCCGGTGCAGCTTACGCTTTATGTGCTGGCCAATCTGATGCTCGTCGCACTCGGCCTTTACCTCACCGGCTTCACCCGTCTGCTGGCGCCGATCGAGCGCGCCGGCCATGTGCTCTGGCGCCGCATCCAGCCTGCCACCCGCCGCTTCCTGCCGGCGCGTTCGGTCAGGCAGGCCCTGCCGCTCGGCCTGTTGTGGGGCTTCATTCCCTGCGGCCTGACGTATTCCATCCTCGCCACCGCGCTCGTCACGGGTTCGGGCGCGCGCGGCGCCGGCCTGATGCTGGCTTTCGGCCTGGGCACGCTGCCCAACCTCCTGCTGGCCGGCATGCTGTTCAAGCGCTTCCGCGACTTCACCCGTAACCGCAAGGTGCGTTTCGCCTCGGGGTTGCTGGTGCTGGGGTTCGGCCTCTTTGGCCTTTACCACGCGCCCACGCTGGGCGGTGATCTATGGAGCGGGGTGGTCTGCGCAGTTTGATTCGTTGCTCGCCGTGACCTGGCCATCGGGCGGGGCATTTGTTCTGCAGGCTGCGGAACTCGCCTTCGCTGCGCTCGGCTCAGACAGTCCTCGCCTGCGCCACAAACGCCCCACCCGATGGCCAAGCGTGTGCGTGCTCCACGCGTGGCGGCAGGGCGCTCGCTTCGCTGCTCATGCGCTCGACAGCGCTCGCAGGATCGGGCACGGGGCGGGTGAATCGGTGTGCTCACAGCAATGCACGAGTTCGGCCAGCGCATCGCGCATGTCCTGCAACTGTCGGATGCGTGATTCGATGAGTTCGATCTTCGCCTGCGCGGCGTCGCGCGCGCGGTCGCGGTCGCGCTCCTCGTTCAGCGCGAGCAGTCCGTCGATCTCGTCGAGCGAAAAGCCGAGCTGCTGTGCGCGCCGGATTGCCGTCAGGCGCGCGAGTTCGGCTTCGCCATATACCCGGTAGGCACCGCGCGTCTGCTGTGGTTCGCGCAGCAGGCCGCGGCGCTGGTAGTAGCGGATGGTCTCCACGCCGACCCCAGCCGCTTTGGCAAGCGCGCCGATGGTCAATGGCGCAGATCTTGTCGTCTGCGTCGCTGTCTTTGCTGCAGTCTTTGTCGTGGCGGTTCGATCGAATTCCTGCGCGCTTTTTCTGTCCATGGGGTTGACTCCGTACTTCGGTACGGCCTTTAGACTGCGCCTCATCATCAACATGCGCAAGAGGATGCCATGTCGGAAATCACACTCGAGACAGGCGCGTCGTCGGTCGCCGGAGCCTCGCGGGAAACGCTGGAACTCGCCATCTCCGGTATGACCTGTGCAGCTTGTTCCACCCGGCTGGAGAAGGTGCTGAACCGGCTGCCGGACGTCGAGGCGACCGTCAATCTCGCGACCGAGCGGGCGACGCTGCGTTATCCGAGTGGCGCGCTCACCGTCGAGGCGGCGAAGGCCGCTGTTGCCCGTGCCGGATTCGGTGCCACCGAGACCGGCGCGCTGCAGCGCGAACAGACGCGCGCGCGCCACGAGGCCGAGTGGCGGCTGGAGATGCGACATTTCTGGATCGCAGCCCTGCTCACGCTGCCGCTGGCGGCGCAGATGCCGGCGATGTTCGGCTGGTGGCCGCTTGCCGAAGGTCAGCACGATCTCGTGCCACGCTGGATCCAGCTGCTGCTGGCCACACCCGTGCAGTTCTGGATCGGCGCGCGTTTCTATCGCGGCGCGTGGGCGTCGCTGCGTGGCGGCAGCGCGAACATGGACGTGCTGGTGGTGCTGGGAACCAGCATCGCCTATATCTACAGCCTCGCGGTGACGCTCGCCGGCCGGCACGACCTGCACGTCTATTTCGAGGCCTCGGCGATGATCATCACGCTGATCCTGCTCGGCAAGCTGCTCGAAGCCCGTGCGAAGGCGCGCACCACGGCGGCGATCGATGCGCTGCTGCGGCTGCAGCCGAAGATGGCCCGCATCGAGCGCGGCGGCGAGGTGGTCGAAGTGCCGGTCGAGACGCTGCAGCCGGGAGATGCCTTCCTGCTGCGCCCGGGCGATGCAGTGCCGGTGGATGGCGTGATCGAGAGCGGCAGGTCGGCGCTGAACGAGGCGATGCTGACCGGCGAGAGCCTGCCGGTGGACAAGCACGCCGGCGACACGGTGTTCGCCGCGACGATCAATGGCGAGGGCGTGTTGCGCTGCCGCGCGACCGGCGTGGGGGCGAGCACCATGCTCGCAGGAATCATCCGCCTGGTGGAGCAGGCGCAGGGCTCCAAGGCGCCGGTGCAGCGCATGGCAGACCGCATCGCCGCGGTGTTCGTGCCGGCGGTGGTGCTGGTCGCGCTGGTGACGTTCGCCGGCTGGTGGCTGTGGAGCGGAGACTTCCAGCAGGCGCTGATCAACGCGGTGGCGGTGCTGGTGATCGCCTGTCCCTGTGCGCTGGGACTGGCCACGCCGACGGCGATCATGGTCGGCACCGGCCAGGGCGCGCGCGCCGGCATGCTGGTGAAGAACGTCGAGGCGCTGGAACTGGCCGAGCGGATCCGGGTGCTCGCGGTGGACAAGACCGGCACGCTGACTGAGGGCAAGCCCGCGGTCACCGAAGTGAGGACGGGAGAAGGCTGGACTCGCGAGAGCGTGCTGGGCGTTGCCGCCGCGCTGGAGCAGAGCAGCGGGCATCCGATCGCCGCCGCAGTGGTGGCCGCGGCAAAGGAGACCGGTGTGGCCCTGGCGCAGACCGAGGCCGTCCGCGCGCTGGGTGGCAAGGGCGTCGAGGGACGCGTGCGCCGGGAGGAAGGCTGGGCCGAGGTGGTCCTCGGTTCGCCCGATTTTGTCGCCGAACGCGGCGTGGCGGTTCCGCCGACAATGCTGGGCGAGATGGCGGCGGCGGGTCACACCCTGGTTGCGGTGGCTTGCGCAGGGCGTTTCGCCGGACTGATCGGCGTTGCCGACCGCGTGCGCGCGGATTCCGCTGCGGCCGTGGCGCGCCTGAAGACGCGCGGGCTGCGGGTGGTGATGCTGACGGGCGACCATCCCGCCACCGCGGCGGCGATCGCGCGCGAAACGGGCATCCACGAATGGCGTGCCGGCGTGCTGCCGGGCGACAAGGCCGCGGCGGTGAAGGCGCTTGCGGCACCGGGCGAGCGCATCGGCATGGCTGGCGACGGCATCAACGATGCGCCTGCGCTGGCGGCAGCGGACGTGTCGTTCGCGATCGGAGTCGGTGCCGACGTGGCGGTCGAGGCCGCCGACATCACGCTGGTGCGCAACAGCCTGCAGGGCGTGGCCGACGCCATCGACCTGTCGCGCGCGACCCTGTCGAAGATCCGCCAGAATCTGTTCTTTGCCTTCATCTACAACGTGCTCGGCATTCCCCTCGCGGCGGCGGGCATGCTGAACCCGGTGATCGCCGGGGCGGCGATGGCGATGAGTTCGGTTTCGGTGGTGAGCAATTCGCTGCTGCTCAAGCGCTGGCGCCCCGGGCGCTGAGGGCTGGAGGCGGTGCAGCGAGTGTTTCTTCAATTCATGGACGCTGACAACGGAGGAAGCGATGGACGAAGTGACGATCAAGGTGCAAGGAATGACCTGCGGCGGCTGCGTACGCAGCGTGACGGGGGTGCTGAAGGCGCTGCCCGGCGTGGCGGACGCCGACGTTTCGCTCGAGGCGGCACAGGCGCGGGTGCATTTCGATCCGGCAAAGGTGACGGTGGATGCGATGCGCGCCGCGGTGGAGGGCGCCGGTTTCGATGCGCCGGTGTGAGCGGGGCGCGGCAGCATTCGAGGAACGGTGCTTCGTGTCTTGGCGGCGGCGAACGGCCGTCACGACCGCGTCCGGACTAGGGATTTTCCCCTATAATTCGCGGACTTTTTCCACGGGAGGGAACCATGGGTTTTGATCTGGTCAGCGCCGGCAAGGACGTGCCGAACGATATCAACGTCATCATCGAGATCTCCGCGCAGGGCGATCCGATCAAGTTCGAGGTGGACAAGGAAAGCGGCGCGGTCTTCGTGGACCGCTTCATGGGTACCTCGATGCGCTATCCGCTCAACTACGGCTACGTCCCGCACACCATCGCCGGCGACGGCGACCCGGTGGACGTGCTGGTGGTGACGCCCTTCCCGCTGGCCCCCGGCGTCGTGATCCGCTGCCGCCCGGTCGGCGTGCTGAAGATGGAAGACGACGGTGGCGTCGATGCCAAGGTTGTCGCGGTGCCGGTGTCCAAGCTGACCCCGCTGTACGACAAGGTGCAGACGACCGAAGACCTGCCCGAGTTGCTGATGAAGCAGACGGTGCATTTCTTCGAGCACTACAAGGATCTCGAGCCGGGCAAGTGGGTCAAGGTGCTGGGCTGGGGCACGGTCGAGGACGCCAAGCAGGAAATCGTCAACGGCCTCGCTGCCGCGAAGAAGTAAGCAACAACGGCTGGTTTCGCTCGCCGGCTGGCGGGCAGAAACATCGAGGGACTCGCAGCGCGCGGGTCCCTCTTTTTCGTCCACCTCCGATCGGTGATGCTGTCGCCGGGTGGTCATGGCGGCACGTGGAGAGTGGCGATGAAATCGATACGGGCGCTGGAGCGGGGGCTCGAGGTCTTGCGACTGCTGAGCCAGCACGAAGGGCGTTCGCTGCAGCAACTGCATGAAGCCTGCGGCCTGCCCAAGCCGACGCTGCTGCGCATCCTGCATACGCTGGAGCAGGCCGGGCTGGCGTGGCGCGCGATCTATGACGGCTACTGGCGGCGGGGCGTGTCGCTGCAGGTGGACGAGCGACCGTCCGAGCACGCGCTGCGCCTGGCCGAAATCGCTGCGCCCCACCTGGCGGCCCTGCAGCGCAAGGCATTGTGGCCGTCCGATCTGCTGATCTACAACGACTACATGATGGAGCTGGCCGAGAGCTCGCGCCGGCTGTCGGGGCTGGCGATCAACAGCCGATATCGCATCGGCTTTCGCGTCGACCTGTTCCTGTCCGCCCCGGGCCGGGCGTGGCTGGCGTGGTGCTCGGCGGCCGAGCGCGAGGCTGCGCTCGCACATTACCGCGAGCATCCGCCGGCGAACATGCGCAGCGCCCAGGTCTTCCGGCACGAGCTGGACGCCATCGTGGAGGACACGCGGCAGCGCGGGTTTGCCGTGCGCGACGCGGGTTTCGGCGGCGCTGAAGTGGAGATGAGCGAGTTCGACGACGGCCTGGATGCGATCGCTGTGCCCATCTTGACGTCGGCCGGCGTGCGCGGCTGCATCAACCTGGTGTGGCCACGCCGCTACGGGTTGCGCGCCAAGGTGGTCGAGGCGCACCTGGTGGATTTGCGCGCGACGGCACAGGCCATCGCCGACAATCTGCGCGACTGACGGGCTTGAGCGGTATTGCGACGCAGGCGGCTGCCTGCGCCATCCACCACGAGTGTCAGCGCGGCGCCGCCGTGTCGACGCGACGCAGCACGATTTCCAGGTTGCGCCGGATGCGCGCATCGTCGGGCAGGAGTTCGGCGGCGCGCTGCAGCTCCTGCGCCGCCTCGCGCCACTGCTGGCGTTGTCCGGCCAGCAAGCCGAGGGCGAAATGCAGTTCGCCCGGGTTGGCCGATTGTGCGACGCCCTCGCGCAGCAGATGCCGGGCTTCGTCCTGCCGCTGTGACGCGAGCAGCAGTTGCGCATAGCTCAGGCGGGCGAGATTGACCGCCGGGTCCTGCGCGATCGCGAGCCGGTAATGGCGCTCCGCTGCGGGCTTGTCGCCCTGAGCATCGAGCAGCGTCGCCAGGTTGACCTGGGCGCTGGGCATGTCGCCCATGGCCTGCTGAGCGGCGACGAATTCCGCCAGCGCACGATTGCGCAGCGGGCGTGCCGGCGCCGGGATCTGCGCCTCGGCGAGGTCGGCCAGGCCACGTGCGGCAGTGATGCGTACCGCACGGACCGGATCGGCCAGCAGGGCGGTAAGTCGCGCGAGCCGCTCCTCTGCCGGGCGCGCGCTCCAGGCTGCGGCAGATGCGGTGCGCACGGCCGGGTCGGCGTCGGTCAGCGATGCGGGGGGTGGTACGCCGCCCAGGGCGGCGAGCTGTTCGATCGCGCTGGCACGGACGATCGCCGGCTGTCGCGCGTCCTCTATCAGTGCAAGCAGCCGGGTGTCACTGCCGGGCTGGCCGCCACGCGCGGCGGCGAACACCTCGCCGTAGTGCTCGGGCGCCGTCCTGCTGCCATGCTGGCGGACGATCGCCGCCGCCGCCCATGCGGCGGAGCGGTCGGCGTGGCAATCCTGGCAGGCATTGGGTGTGCCGATGCGCTGGGTCAGGTCGGGGCGCGGGATGCGGATTGCGTGGTCGCGCCGTGCATGGACGACCATGTAGTTGCGGCTCGGCATGTGGCAGGAGACGCATTCGCTGCCGGGCTTTCCAGCCGTGTGGAAGTGGTGCTGCGGCGAATCGTAGTTCTTCGCCTTGAGACCGGGGAAGCGCGCCGTGTCGGGTGCCTGGTTGTGGCAGGCCGTACACAGCGCGTTGCCGTCGGCGCGCAGCCTGCCGCTGTGCGGCTCGTGGCAATTGGTGCACGCCACGCCGGCCTGGTACATGCGGCTCTGGCGGAAGGAGCCGTATTCGAACACTTCCGCCAGTTGCTGGCCGTCGGCATGGTACAGCTCGGACCGCAGGTTGTCGGGAACGAAATTGTCGAGCAAGGGCGTCCCCGGTACGGTCGTCTCCAGCAGGCGGGTGCGGCGTGAATGACAGGCGGCGCACTGGTCGACCTGGGCGTGCGCGTCACCCAGCGCCTGGTTTGGCGTCATCGTCGGGCGGGCAAGGGCCGCGGATTGCCTGGTCGGCGCGCCAGCCGGAAGGGGGGGCTGCGCGAGCTGTCGGGCGCTGACGGCATGTTCGCGACCGGGTCCGTGGCAGGCCTGGCAGCCGACGTTCGGCTCGACCCAGGTGGTCCGATAGCTGTCCCGCGCCGCGTCGTATCCCTTGTTGAAGGCGGTGGTGTGGCACTCGCCACACATCAGGTTCCAGTTCTGGTAGCGGCCGCTCCAGTGCAGGCTGCTGCCAGGGGCGATGCCGCCTTCTGTCTGCAGCGAGAACCACCGGCGCTGGTGCGTATCCCAGGCGATCGTCAGCGCTTGCAGGCGACCGCCGGGCAGTGGAAGCAGGTATTGCTGCAGCGGATCGATGCCAAAGGTATGGGTGATCGGGAAGTCGGTTTCCTTGCCGTCGGGGCCGGTGGTGCGGACGAAAAAGGCGTCTCCACGGCGAAAAAAACGGGCGCGATGATCTGCGCCCGAGAAGAGTGAGTCGTTGAAATCGGCGCGCACGGTGGCGGGTGTTGCCGCCTGCATCGCGCGCTCGTGCTTGGAGCCGGTCCATGCCGTCGCCTGCGGCTGATGGCAGGCGACGCATTCACTGTCGGGTACGTGGTCTGCGCGCACCTCGGCTCGCGGCGCCGCGGCAAAGGCCGACAGCGACGCGAGCAGCAGGAGCACGACGAGCAAGCTGCGCAGCACCGGTTCCGCCATCACCGACGATCGAAGGCTTACTTCGCAGCGCGCGGCTTCATCGCCGCTTCGATCTTCAGATCGTCATAGTACTTGCCGGCATTGCTGTAGCCCGGACGGTAGGCGAGACCGTCGATTTCCAGCGTGCCGGTGTCGGCCACGTAGTCCTTCCACGCAACCAGCAGTTCGCCGAGCTTCTGCGGGTTCTGTGCGGCGAGGTCGCGGCTTTCCGCCCTGTCCTGGGCGAGGTTGTACAGCTCCCAGCCATCCTTGCCCCAGGGCTTGTTCGCATACACGATCTTCCAGTCGCCCTTGCGCAAGGCCTTGCGCCCGCCCAGCTCCCAGCCGACGGCATCATTCGCGCCGCGCACCTGCTGCGCCTTGCCCTGCAGGTAGGGCAGCATGGACTTGCCGCGCAGCGGCAACACTTCCTTGCCCTTGTACTCGGTGCCTGGGTGCTTCGCGCCGGCAAGTTCGTAGATGGTCGGCGCCACATCGGTGACATGGGCAAACTCGCGCTTGATGGTGCCACCCTTGATGCCCGGGCCCCAGGCGATGGCGGGCACCGAGATGCCGCCCTCGTACATGAACGACTTGTAGAGCTTGAACGGGGTCGAGCCGACCTGCGCCCAGCCCGGTCCATATTCGATGAAGGATCCTGGCTTGCCAATGTTGGCGTTGCTGTTGTCCATGTCCTTGTGGATCCACTCGCGGGTGCGGCCCACGTCATACACCGAGTTGCCGTCGGCGCCATTGTCGGACATGAAGAACACGAAGGTATTGTCGAGTTCGCCCCTTGCCTTCAGATACTCGAGCACGCGGCCGATCTGCTGGTCCATGTTGTCGACCATGGCAGCATAGACCGTCATGCGGCGGGCTTCGGATTCCTTTTCGACCTGCGACAGGCTCTCCCACTTGGGCCAGTAAGGGTGGCCTTCATACACCGGCGTGTCGGCGGGTACGATGCCCTGCTTGATCATGCGCTCCAGGCGCTCCTTGCGCAGCTTGTCGTAGCCGGCCTTGTAGTGGCCTTCGTACTTGGCGATGTCGGCGTCGGGAGCATGCAGTGGCCAGTGCGGCGCGGTGAAGGCGAGATAGCCGAAGAACGGCTTGCCCGAGGATTCGCCGCTCTTCAGGTACTCCAGGAGTTTGTCGGTGAAGGCCACGGAGGAGTAGAAGCCGTCGCGCGGAATGTCGATGGCTTTGCCGTTCTCTCGGTAGATCGCCTTCGGCGGCTTGTTCGGATCCATGGCGACGATGCCCGACTGGTCGCCGAAGTGGCTGGCACCGCCTTGAACCATTGCATACGAATGCTCGAAGCCGCGGGTCGCGGGGCTTAGCTCCTCCTTGACGCCGAGGTGCCACTTGCCCGCCATCGCGGTGCGGTAGCCCGCATCCTTGAGCACCTGGGCCATCGGCACTACGCGCTCGTTCAGGTAGCCCTCGTAGCCGGGTTTGCCCATCTGCTCTGGAAGCATCAACTCGGCCATGTCGCCGAAGCCGACGAGGTGGTTGTCGCTGCCCGACATCAGCATCGCCCGGGTCGGCGAGCAGAACGGCGAAGCGTAGAAGCTCGTCATCTTCGCGCCGGTGCTGGCCAGCTTGTCGAGGTTGGGCGTGGCGATCTCGGCGCCGTAGGCGCCGAGATCGGTATAGCCGAGGTCGTCGGCGACGATCAGCAGGATGTTGGGGCGCTTGGCCGGGGCGCTCGCGGGCGATGCGGCATGCACCGCGGGCAGGAACATTGCCGTGGCAACGGCAGGTGCGCACAGCGTCGCAAAGCGTCGGGTGATCGGTTTCATGGCTGTCTCCTCGGGATCTGCATTGTTATGCAAAACATTAATGCATGGATGGAATTTATCGATCCTCGAGATTTTCTGAAAGACATCTGACGAATTGTTCCACCAGGTGGAATTCATCGAGGCCGGTCGTCAGGAGAGGCGGCAACCGCCCATCGGAGGCCGTGGGCGAAGCGAGGTTTGTGCAATGCAAAATGGTGATATAATTCAACCATTGATGTTGCTATGCAGTATGTTTGAATTCAATCATCCTCAAGGAGCTCCTGATGGCGACCATCAGCAAACTCGTGATCTCCGCCGCGACGGCCCTTGTTGCGGCAGTGGCAGCCGCTGCGCCGGCGTTCGCCGCGTCTGATGCGGCAGCCTTCGGCCTGTCGGTGGCCACGCCGTCGGGCGTGGCCCAGCGCCTCGAATTCCGCAGTGCCGAAGGCTGGCGCGTGGTGAGCGAAGGCGGCGTCCGGACCGTCAAGCTCGACCTGTCCGACGGCGCTAACGACGCTGCGGCACAGCCGCTCGCCGTGTTCATCGACCGCCCCACGGGAAGCACCTTCGTCTACATGCCTGAGGCGGGGTGGCAATACCTTGGCCGCAGCGATTTTGGCGCGGCCGCACAAGCGGACGCAGGCGCGATGACGCTGTTCATCGATGGGCCGAGCGGTTTCGTCTATCGCTACGTGGCCGAGCAGGGCTGGAAGTTCGCCGGACGCATGGGCGAGCAGAAGCTCTGAGCCCCGAGCCGCCGGCAGGCGGCATGAAAAAAACGCTGCGTGGCATCGCCAGGCAGCGTTTTTTTCGAGCGTGCCGGGTGGAGCCTCGACAGGGCGCGAATCAGCGCTCTGCTTCGTCCGCGCCCGCCTGGGCGGCGGCACCGACTTGCGCCGTATGCGTCTGATCATGCGCCGAGCGGGCCTGTGCTTCGCGCAGTTGCTCCGGCCTGAGCTTGAGTGCAACGTTTTCGCGCTCGCTCAGGGCCTCGGTGTGGAGCGCGGCCGCAGCGCGGTTGAACCACACATAAGCTTCGACCAGGTCCTGCTTGACGCCCGTCCCGGCGCGGTACATCCGCCCCAGTTCCAGCATGCCTTCCGCATCGCCGCTTTCGGCGGCCTTGCGCAGCCAGGTGAGCGTCAGATCGAAGTTCTGCAGTACCCCCAGGCCTGTTCGATATAGCTTGCCGAGCTGCACCATGGCACCGGTATGGCCGCTTTCCGCCGCCCGCCGCAACCAGCTCACCGCCTCTGAAGCGCCCTCGCGCCCGCGGCTGGTGTCATAGAGCATCGACTTCGCGAGACGGTACTGGGCGTCGGCATCGCCTGCCTGCGCCGCCTGGCGCAGGGCGTCGGACTCGCTTGCATGAGGCGCCGGGGTCGCAGTTTGCGACGGCTGCTCTCCTGTGCGGCCGTCGAGGATGTGATTGATCCCCAGGCCGACGCCGCCCAGCACGACGACCAGCAACCCGGCCGCCAGTCCGAAAAGTCTGCCCCGCCCCGCAGCCAGCGGGCTTGCCGGGCCGATGAAGCGATAGGAACAGTCCAGGCAGCGATAGGGATGGCTGCCTGGATGTTCGGACTTCTCGCGGTGAGAGCGCCATTTGGATTCGCGGCACGCCGTGCCACCGCAATTAGGGCATTTCACTTGGACGCAGCTCTCGGACGGATTTCAATCGCCCGCTAGGGTATCACCCTCATCCGCAGGTGCCCACTGCGCCGCACGCAGTGCAGAAGTCGCAGCCGTCCTTGCGGATCACCGTGTGGTTGCCGCACTCGGTGCACAGCGCGCCTTGCATCAGCTTGGGCTCGTTGTCGTCGCGCGGCGATTCGAGGATACCCATTTCGCGTGTCGGGTAGCCCTTCTCGTCGAGCACGCCGAGCATCGCGTAGCGGTGGATGATCAGTTGCGCCAGATAGGCCACCGTGCTGGGGTAGTTCTGCTGGCGTTTCGTGCCGGGCACGAAGGCCATGAAGTCGCCCAGCGGCTCGGGATAGTCGAGCAGCTTGCGCAGCTTCATGCCGATCCATGCCGGGTCCATGACGCGCATGTCGAGCGACAGGATGCGCGTCAGGCCATCGAGCGCGCGCGGATAGTTGCCCGACAGCCACACTGAGTACGGCCGCGTGACACCGTCCGGCAGGGTGATTTCCTTCAGGCCGAGCACGAAGTCCTCGCCGGTGGCCGGGTTGTAGATGTCCACCGTCCACGACAGCGTGCCGTCGGTGCCGGTCTTGGGCTCCTCCAGGCTGAAGAGGGTGTCCAGCACCGGGTTGTGCTCGTCTTCCTTGTCGAAGGCGCCGAGCTTCTCGCAGCGGTAGCGCACCACCTGGGCGAACGCGGACACCGTGCCGGGGAAAAGCTTCTTCTCGCCATGCGGCGGGAAGGGCATCTCGAAGGACTTCTCGCCCACGGTGCGGGCCAGGGTCTCGAGCTTGAGCTTGAGCCAGCCGCGGTCGTTGGCGCGCATGTCCATCGACAGGGTCTTGGCCACCGCACCCAGGCCGCGCGGCTGGTCGGCGCCATTCACCCACACTTCGAACGGGAAGGTGCCGCCGTTGGTGCCGAACTGGCCGACGAAGAGGGCAAAGTCACCCGTCGGCGTGCCGAGCATGTAGGTCCAGGCCATGTTGCCATCGGGCATCTCGGGGCGGCCCGGCCAGCGCAGGCTGGCCAGCACCGGGGCCGGAAGGCTCTTGATCGAAAGACGCTTGTTGGCATCGGCGATCTCGACGTCGTGCGGACGTTTCTGCTCGGTGGTCGGGGTGACGGACAGCACCGAGCCGAGCACGTTGTTGGGGCGGTAGGTGGCCAGGCCCTTGAGACCGGCCTTCCATGCGGTGAGGTAGAGGTCCTCGAATTCGGCGTACGGGTAGTCCTCCGGCACGTTCACCGTCTTGGAGATCGACGTGTCGACATAGGGCGCGACTGCGGCCACCATGTCCTTGTGCGCCTGCGCGGAGATCTCCAGCGCGGTGACGAAGGATTCAGGCAGGTTGTCGATATTGCCGCCAAGGTGCTTGTACAGGCGCCAGGCGTAGTCCTCCACCGCGTACTCCTTGAACGTACCGTCGGCCATGCGCTTGCGGCGGGTGTACGTGTAGGAGAACGGCGGCTCGATGCCGTTGGAGGCGTTGTCGGCGAAGGCGAGCGAAATGGTGCCGGTAGGCGCGATCGACAGCAGGTGCGAGTTGCGGATGCCGTGCTTGCGGATCTTGTCCTTCACCTCGGTCGGCAGGCGCGACGCGAAGTTGCCGCCAGACAGGTACAGGTCGGCATTGAACAGCGGGAAGGCTCCACGCTCCTTGGCCAAGTCGGACGAAGCCAGGTAGGAGCGGTTGCGCATGTACTCGGAGATCTTGCGTGCTTCCTCGCGCGCTTCGGGCGTGTCGTAGCGCTTGCCGAGCATGATCAGCGCGTCGCCCAGGCCGGTGAAGCCCAGGCCCACGCGGCGCTTGGACTGCGCTTCGGCGTGCTGCTGCTCGAGCGGCCAGTGGGTGGCCTCGAGGACGTTGTCGAGCATGCGGATGGAGACGTCCACGATCTTGCCGAAACCGGCGTAATCGAATTCGGCCTTGTCGCTGAACGGGTTCTTCACGAACAAGGTGAGGTTGATCGAGCCCAGGCAGCAGCAGCCGTAGGGCGGCAGCGGCTGTTCGGCGCAGGGGTTGGTGGCTTCGATCGTCTCGCAGTAATAGAGGTTGTTGTCCTGGTTCATGCGATCCAGGAACAGGATGCCCGGCTCGGCGTGGTCATAGGTGGAGCGCATGATCTGGTCCCACAGATCGCGCGCGCGCACCTTGCGATACACCCACATGCCGTCGTCGCGCTGATAGGCGCCGCCCTGCTTGAACTCTTCGGCGGGCTCGGCCTTGTGCACCAGTTCGACGTCGCCGTCGGCTTCGACGGCATGCATGAAGGGGTCGGTGACGCCGACCGAGATGTTGAAGTTGGTGAGGTCGCCTTCATCCTTGGCGTGGATGAATTCCTCGATGTCGGGATGGTCGCAGCGCAGCACGCCCATCTGCGCGCCACGGCGGGCACCGGCCGATTCCACCGTCTCGCACGAGCGGTCGAACACGCGCATGTAGGACACCGGGCCGGAGGCGTTGGAGGCCGTGCCCTTGACCAGCGCGCCCTTCGGTCGGATCGACGAGAAGTCGTAGCCGACGCCGCCGCCGCGGCGCATGGTTTCCGCGGCCTGGGCCAGCGCGGTGTAGATGCCGGGGCGGCCATCGACCGCCTCGGTGACCGAGTCACCCACCGGTTGCACGAAGCAGTTGATCAGCGTGGCGGCCAGCGTGGTGCCGGCGGCGCTGTTGATGCGGCCGGCCGGAACGAACCCTTTTTCCTGCGCCTCGAGGAACTTCGCTTCCCAGTGGGCACGCTTGTCTTCGGCCTCGACGGCGGCGAGTGCGCGCGCGACGCGCTGACGCACCTCGGCAACGGACCGTTCGTTGCCTTTGGCGTATTTTTCGACGAGGACTTCGCCGGAGATTTCCTGGGCGGCCAGCGTGCTGGCGTCGAGCTTGTCGGTGTGCTGGATCGTGGCGTTCATGGTGCTTTTCTTCACCCCTCGTTATTGTTTCGAACGGGCTGAAGAATAGCGCGGAAAGACCGATTTCGCAAAAAAATAAAAACGTTTAAAAACAGATAGTTGAAAAAAATTGTTGTGTAATCATTGGTTTCGATGCACTAGATCTAGTAGCACGAAACTGGCGGCCGGGCGCAGAAAATCCTTTGTTTTCGCGGGGTTCCGTCCACTTCCGCAGGTCGCGTCGCAGGCTGGGCGCCGACCGTCTTACAGGCTGCGTCCGCCGGGAAAAAATAGCGACATGTAGGCGGCGAGATGCAGTTCGGCCTCTTCCCGGATGCCGCTGATCATGTCGGGCTGAAGCCCCAGCGTGGCCCACACCAGCGCATCGACCTCGGCCGATGCCTCGTTGCTCGACAGGCCGAGCTCGTCGGCGCGGACGATGTGATTGGCCAGGTGCACCACGCATGCATCCGACGCATACTCGCCGCCGAGCCGCGGCACCGTCTGGGCGCCGATCACGCCGGCAAAGCAGGCAGGAAGTTTCCAGTGGTCCATCAGCGTGGCGCCCACTTCGCCGAAATCGCAGCCGATGACGCGTCGTTCGACCTGATGCAAGGCTTCACCCGATACCCTCGCCTGAGAGGCCGCCTCTGCCGCGAGCGTGGGCAGTTCGTGATACATCACGAGATGGCCGATGTCGGCCAGCAAGCCGATGACGAAGATCCGCTCCGGTGCCGACTGCCGGCATGAAAGCGCGATGGCGCGCGCGGTGAGGCCGCGCAGTACGCTGGCGCGCCAGAAACGGTTCATGTCCATGAATTCGGGACGAACGCCGCGGAAGACCGACTCCAGCGACATTGCCAGCACGAGATCGTGCACCTGTTGCAGTCCGAGGATGGTCACCGCACGGCTGACGTTGTCGATCGTGCCGTCAAAGCCATACATCGCGCTGTTGACCACCCGCAGCAGGCGGGTCGTCAGCGCCGGGTCCGCCGCGATCAGCCGCGACACCTCGTGGATTCCGCCGTCGGGGGCGTCCAACTGCTCGCGGATGCGCAGATAGACGGTGGGTAGCGAGGTCAGGGCGTCGATCTGGCTGACCAGTTCCTGTGCGGAATACATGTGTGCTTGTCCGGAAGAGGAGGCTTGGATTATCGGTGATCGTGGTCGTGTCTTGAACCGCCGGGCATGAAGACCAGCGGTGCGGCGGCCGGAAGCTCCGGCTGCAGGGTGACATGCTCGATGCCGAAGCGTTCAGCGAGCAAGGCACGTTGCGCCGCGAGGATGGCCGGCCAGCGCCGGGCATCGGTCAGCACGAGGTGCGCCGACAGCGCGGGGCGCCGTGAATCCAGGCTCCAGATGTGGAGGTCGTGCACCGAACGCACACCCTCCACCGCTGCCATCGCGCGTCCGACGTCGGGCAGGGAAATGCCGTCGGGCACGCCTTCGAGCAGGGTGTGCACCACGCTTCTGAGCAGACTCAACGTGGAGGCCAGGATGAGGCCGCAGATCAGCATCGTCAGCAGCGGATCGATCGGCGTCCAGCCAGTGAATTGGATCACCAGGCCGGCGGCGAGTGCCGCGACCGAGCCGAGCAGGTCGCCCATCACGTGCAGCAGTGCGCCACGGGTGTTGAGGTCGCCTTCGCCGCGCGTCAGCAGCCACGCGACGGCCAGATTGAGCACGAGTCCGCCCAGCGCCACCAGGGTGACCGCCTCGCCGGCGATTTCCCGCGGCGCCATCAGGCGCAGCACCGCCTGCCACGACAGCAGCGCCACCACCACGAGCATGAAGAGGCTGTTCGCCAGCGCCGCGAGCGCCTCCACCCGGCGCAGGCCGTAGGAGTGGCGCGGGCTGGTGGGGCGCTGGGCAATGCGTGTCGCCAGTGCCGCGAGCCCCAGTGACAGCGCGTCGGTGACCATGTGGCCGGCGTCGCCGAGCAACGCCAGCGATCCGGACCACCAGCCGGCCAGCGCCTCGATGACGGCAAAACCGAGCGTCAGCACGAGTGCCAGCGGCAGATGCCGACTGGCGGCGTGATCGTGATGGTGATGGCCGTGCGCGGAATGATGGGTGTGCTCGTGCCCATGCTCGTGCGGCGGCACGCCCTGCTCGTGCGTGCCGTGACCATGCAGATGGTGATGGTGATTGTGGTGGGATTGATGGGCGTCCGTCATGCCGATCGATGGTCGTGGTCGATGGCAGGATTATGCGGCCTCGCGCCAGCCCGATGGGCAGCTAGACCGTGCGACCTGCGATGAGGCAATAGGGGAAAGCGTCTAGCGCGCTGACTCATTCACCCAACTGCAGCGCTCGAATATGATCGATGTCATAGCTTGGGGTGGGGGTGATGCGGAGCGTGCACGTTGCGAGTGCTGAGCGAAGCGCGTTTGCACGCGAATGCAAGCGCTCTGAGCGGCGATCACACGCAGCGACACGTCTGAGTGACCCCCCAAAAGCGACGAGCGTCAAAACACGCAGAATGCGCACAGCGTCAAACATGCAAACAGCATAGATCGTGCCCCGTCGCTCTCGCGCGTCGCTCGCGTGCGCTACCCACACAGCAACCGTGACCCCCGCTCTGTCACCGACCCCGCCGAAACTGTCCGCGCTCTCGTCGTCGCTCAAGTCTCAGCGTCAGTAGTCGCGCGCTCGCCCGTCCTCTGCACCGCTCTTGCTTGAACTTCATCCAGCGGGCGCTGAACGCGGACGTACCAAAACCAGAACCCTGCCGTACAGACGAGCAGACCTAGCAACCCGGTCACGATGCTGATGGTTCGATACGTCTCGAACTGACGTTGCAGATGTGACAGCATGTGCTTGCCGCTCTGTAACTCAGTCATGGCGATTTGAAGGTCTCTTGATGCGTTGGCACGCTGGACGCGAGTTGCTGCCACGCCCTTGCATTCCTGACTGTTGATCTGCGGGCGAACCTTCTCGGCTTCAGCTATCGCACACACGAGATCCGTTCGCGAGTCGTCATCAGCCTGGACGGCTCTCTCCAGCATCGGCCCCCAAGCTGCATTCCACTTTGCGAGTTCTCGGCTGTGTTCCTCTAGTCGTTGCAGCGGAAGGTAAAAGCTGAACCCAAAGACGATCAAGCCAAATATCGCTAGAAACTTATACAGGTTGTCGGTGGGTGGCTGCATCATGAGGGTGTGTCCGCTTGGCGCTTGCGCTGCATGGTTCGCGACGCTTCAGAATCTACCATGCGTCCTGTTGCCCGTAGCCTTCCCCTTCGCTCGCCCTTCGTCCCTGTGGGCAGCGCCCGCCCACGTCAGCACACCCCGCGCAACATCGTCTATCCTCAGAACCGAAGCCGCCTGCTCTGTGCACCGCCTTGTGCGTGTGTATTCAAGCGTGTATGCAACGAACAAGTGAAAAATAATAAGTTATAAAGATCAACAAGATAGGTGTAACGTGCGCATCTTGAGCTGGAACATTCAGTGGGGGCGCGGGGCCGATGGCCGCGTCGAACTGGCGCGCACCGTTGCTGCGATCAGGGCTGCTGGCGAATTCGACGTGATCTGTCTGCAGGAGGTCGCGTGCAACTTCGAGGGTTTGCCGGGGGGTTCGGGCGGCGACGAGGTGGCGTTGCTTGCTGCGGCGTTTCCCGGGCACACGCCGGTGTTCGGCGCCGGGCTGGACATTGCGGATGGGCGCGGCGGGCGCGCGCTGTTCGGCAACCTGCTGCTGTCGCGCCTGCCGGTGGGACAGGTGTTCCGCCACATGCTGCCGGCGCCTGCCGATCCGGCCTGGCCTTCGATGCAGCGCGTGTGCGTGGAGGCGGTGGTCAGCGGTGCGAGCGGTCCGCTGCGTGTCCTGACGACGCACCTCGAGTACTACTCGGCCCGCCAGCGTGGTGCGCAGGTGCAAGCCCTGCGTGCGCTGCAGGTCGAGGCGGCGGGGCAGGCCGCCGCGCCGTCGGCGGCGAAGGAGTCCAACCCCGCCTTCACCCTGCCGGCGCGGCCGGCCGCGGCGGTGGTATGCGGTGACTTCAACTGCGAACCGGGCTCGCCCGAATACCAGCAGATGTTGCGGCCACTGGCGGACGGGGTACCGCCGTGGCGCGACGCGTGGACGGTGGTGCATCCGGGCGCGGCGCATGCGCCGACCGTAGGCCTGCACGGTGCAGAGTGGCCCGACCGGGCGTATTGCTGCGACTTCGCCTTCGTCACCGGGGACCTCGTCGGCCGCGTGCGCTCGCTGCAGGTGCTGGCCGACACGCCGGCCTCCGATCACCAGCCCATCGTGCTCGAGCTCGACGACGCGCCGGCTGGCTGACGCTCGCGCGGCGCGACGCTCGTACGCACGCAGGCCGGGCCGATTCAGAGACGGCGGCACCGCCAAGGGCGGTGGTCAGCGTCCGGGCAGCGGCTCGACCAGGTCGCGGTAGGCATGCCAGGTCGCATGGCCGACGATGGGCATGGTCACGACCAGGCCGAGGTGGAAGCTGAGGAAGCCGAGGAGGGTCAGGCCGGCGATGAGCAAGGCCCACACGATCATCGCGGCCGGATTGCGCGTCAGCGCGCCGACGCTCGCCAGCATGGAGCTGATCGCATCCTGGTTGCGGTCGAGCATCAGCGGGATGGACACCACGCTGGCGGCGAAGACGATGGTCGCGAAGATCAGGCCGATGCCGAAATACACGCCGAGGAACTCGGCGTTCTGCAAGCTCAGTACCTGTTCGAGGAAGCCGGACAGGTTGGGCATCTCGTTGGTATAGAACAGCGCGAAGATCACCAGCGAGGCGCGCGCCCAGACGAGGAACACGATGCCCAGCACCACCGCGAAGATGCCGATGTTGCCCGCGTTGCGCCGCCACACGGTGAGCGTCGGTGCCAGCGAGCAGCCCTCGCCGAGCTCGCGCCGGCGGCTGATCTCGTACAGACCCATCGCGAGGAAGGGGCCCAGCAGCAGGAAGCCGGATGTCAGGGCCGAGGTGTATTCGTAGGCGTGCTCGAATACGAAGGTGATCAGCAGGCCCATGCCGGTGAAGCAGAAGCCGTAGAACAGGCTGGGAATGGGGCAGGACTTGAAATCCGCGAGGCCGCGCGCCACCCAGCGCAGGGGCGCGCTTGCGGGAACGTCTCGCACGGTGGGAAAGGGTGGCTGCTGGTTGTCTTCCAGCGGGGCATCGTTCTGCTGCGACATTGTCTTCTCCTGGTTGGGGCCTTGCTTGCAGCGGAGCGGCGTGTCGCGGTTCTTGTCAGGGTGCCGCTGCGACGAACGCCCGGATCGCATCACTCAGGATCACCGGCGCTTCGTCCATCATCAAATGGCCAGCACCGGGGATCTGGATCATGCTCGCGCCGCCCGTCGTGGCGTGCAGCGCGTTGAAAAGAGCTTGTGCCGCTTCGGGCGGCGTCATGCGGTCGCGTTCGCCGCAGACCAGCAGCGCGGGACAACGCACCTGCGATGCGGCCATCAGTCCGTCCTGCCATGCGTTGCACGCGCCAAGATCGATCGCCAGCGATGCGGCAGGTTGCCGCTGCATGCGATGCAGGTTGAGCGCCTGCAGGGCGGCGAGTCGGGCTTCGCCGAGTTCTTCGAGCGGGCCGAACGACCACTTGTTCACCATCGCCCACGCCGCAGGCAGGTCTTCGCGTGCCGCGTCCACCAGGAAGGGGGCCACCGGCATCGGCGCGACGCTGCCGACGAGTACCAGCTTCACACAGCGGTCGGCCACGCGTGCCGCCGCGGCAAGGGCGGTCAGCGAGCCCATGCTGTGGCCGACGAGACTCAGGCGCGCACATTCCAGCCTGTCGAGCAGGCGCACGAGCCACGCAGCCTGGGTGTCGACGTCCGCAAGGGCTGCGCCGCCGGACTCGCCGTGACCGGGGAGATCGGGGGCAAGCGTCCGCAGGCCAGCCGTGACCAGCGCGGCTGCCACGTCGTTCCACACCGTGTGATCGTGGCCGGCGCCGTGGATCAGGACGATGGCAGGCGCCCCTGAGGTGGAGGCGTCGCCATGCGGGCCATGAGCGGCAACGCAGACGCGATAGCCGTCGAGTTCCAGATGGACGAGGGGCATGCGCGTCTGCTCAGGCGAATTCGTCGGGATCGACAATGCGTTCGATGGCGGCGATTCGGTCCTTCAGTGCGAGCTTGCGCTTCTTCAGGCGGCGCAGCATCAGTTCGTCATCGACCGGAGTGGCGTTGAGGCGTGCGATGGCTTCGTCGAGGTCGCGGTGTTCCAACCGCAAATCTTCCAGACGGGCTCGCAGGCTGGTCACGTCATCGAAGGACGCATCGTTCATCGAGTCACCTGCATGAGGCGAGGGGCGCTTGTGCGCCGAGGCTGGGGTTCGGGTGGATGGTATGCGGGCGCCTTGAGAATGACAACCACAGCGCACTGCGCACCCGTGCCGGGATGGCAGCGGCGGAGGGCATGGCTTAACATGCGGCGCTCCATGACAGAGGCGACGGTCCGTACTGTGAGCAAGGCATTCACCCGCGAAGGCGACGGCCAGGACGACGAGGAGGAAGAGCTCTCGCCGTCGCTGCGGCTCCCCGCCGGCAGCAAGAACTACATGACCCGCCGCGGCTACGACGCGCTGCGCGCCGAGCTCGAGCAACTGGTGCGCACCGAGCGACCGCGGCTGGTCGAGACGGTGGCGTGGGCGGCCGGCAACGGTGACCGTTCCGAGAATGGCGACTACATCTACGGCAAGAAGCGCCTGCGCGAGATCGACCGCCGCATCCGCTTCCTGATCAAGCGCATCGAGAGCGCCGACGTGGTCGACCCCGAGCGCCAGCAGGAGCTGGACCAGGTCTTCTTTGGCGCCACCGTCACCATCGAGGATGTCGAGACTGCGGAGCAGCAGACCTGGCAGATCGTCGGTGTGGACGAGGCCGATGCCTCCGACGGCCGCATAAGCTGGATTTCACCGCTGGCGCGTGCGCTGCTGAAGGCGAAGGAGGGCGACGCGGTGCGCTTCCAGAGCCCGGCCGGCATGCGCGAGGTGGAGATCGTCGCGATCCGCTACGTGTGACCGCGTACCGGGTCTTGAAACCGGCGCTGCCATCCCCAGATACGCTCGCACTGATCCGTAACCGAGCTGGAGCCGTACTCATGTCCGAAACCGCCGCCCCGACCGACAAGAACTCGCAGACGCTGGCCTTCCAGGCCGAGGTGAAGCAACTCCTTCACCTGATGATCCATTCGCTGTATTCCAACCGCGAGATCTTCCTGCGCGAGCTCGTCTCCAACGCCTCCGACGCCTGCGACAAGCTGCGCTTCGAGGCGCTCGACAACGGCGCGCTGTACGAGAACGACAGCGAGCTGAAGATCCGCATCGGCTTCGATGCGGAGGCCAAGACCGTCACCATCGCCGACAACGGCATCGGCATGAGCCGCGACGAGGCCATCGCCCACCTCGGCACCATCGCCAAGTCGGGTACCAAGGAGTTCTTCGGCAAGCTCACCGGCGACCAGAAGAAGGACGCCCACCTGATCGGCCAGTTCGGCGTCGGCTTCTACTCCGCCTTCATCGTCGCCGACAAGGTCACCGTGGCGTCGCGCCGCGCCGGCCTCCCCGCCGAGCAGGGCGTGAGGTGGGAATGCTCGATGACCGGCGACGAGGCCGGCGCTTACACCGTGGAGCAGGTGGAGAAGGCTGGTCGCGGCACCGAGATCACGCTGCACCTGCGCGAAGGCCAGGAAGACCTGCTGTCGTCGTGGAAGCTCAAGAGCCTGATCCGCAAGTACTCCGATCACATCGTGCAGCCGATCGTGATGAAGAAGGAGGAGTGGAACGAAGAGCAGAAGAAGCAGGTATTGAGCGACGAGGACGAGACGGTCAACCAGGCCAACGCGCTGTGGACCCGGTCGAAGAACGACATTTCTGAGGACGAGTACACCGCCTTCTACAAGCACGTCGCCCACGACTTCGAGGACCCGCTGGCGTGGACGCACTCGCGCGTCGAGGGCCGCCACGAATACACCAACCTGCTGTACATCCCGAAGAACGCGCCCTTCGACCTGTGGGACCGCAACGCCAAGCACGGCATCAAGCTGTACGTGAAGCGCGTGTTCATCATGGACGACGCCGAGAAGCTGATGCCGACCTACCTGCGCTTCGTGCGCGGCGTGGTCGATTCGGCCGATCTGCCGCTCAACGTGTCGCGCGAGATCCTGCAGGAATCGAAGGACATCGACACCATCCGCGCCGGGTGCACGAAGAAGGTGCTGACCCTGCTCGAGAGCCTGGCCAACAGCGACGAGGCCGCCGACAAGGAGAAGTACGCCGAGTTCTGGAAGGCGTTCGGCAAGGTGCTGAAGGAAGGCGTGGGTGAGGATTTCGCCAACAAAGACAAGATCGCCGGCCTGCTGCGCTTCGCCTCGACCAAGCTGGACACCCAGGAAGAGGTGGTGTCGCTCGCCGACTACATCGGCCGCATGAAGGAAGGCCAGGACAAGATCTACTTCGTCACCGCCGAGACCTTCAACGCCGCGAAGAACAGCCCGCATCTCGAGGTCTTCCGCAAGAAGGGCATCGAGGTGCTGCTGCTCACCGACCGCGTCGACGAGTGGGTGGTGGGCAACCTCACCGAGTTCGACGGCAAGCCGCTGGTGTCGGTTGCCAAGGGCGGCCTGGACCTGGGCGCGCTGGAAGACGAGGCAGAGAAGAAGGAAGCCGAGAAGGCCGCCGACGAGTACAAGGAACTGCTCGACAAGATGAAGGCGAGCCTGGGCGAGCGCGTCAAGGACGTGAAGGTGACGCTGCGCCTGACCGACTCGCCCGCCTGCCTGGTGGCCGACGAGCACGACCTGGGCATGAACCTGGCGCGCATCCTCAAGGCCGCGGGGCAGAGCGCGCCGGTGTCGAAGCCCATCCTAGAGATCAACCCCAGCCATCCGGCGGTGTTGCGCCTGAAGTACGAGGAGAAGCACTTCGACGACTGGGCGGCAGTGCTGTTCGACCAGGCCCTGCTGGCCGAAGGCGGCACGCTCGACGATCCGGCCACGTTCGTGAAACGCATCAACCAGTTGATGATGGCGATGAGCGGCAACTGAGCTTCATTGCCGCGGCGCCCGAGTTTGCGGGCGGCGGCGCGAGGCGATGCCACAATGAAACGGGCGAGCGGCCCATAGCCGCTCGCCCGTTTCATTGTGCCGCCGTCGTCAGATCGGCGACCGTCAAGGTTCAGCCCTTGATCGCTTCGAGCGAGATCGTGATCGTCACGTCGTCGCCGACGTTGGGTGCGTATTTGCCGGCGTTGAACTCGGTGCGCTTGATCACGACGGTGGCGTCGGCACCGATCGCGTCCTTCTTCAGCATCGGGTGGGGCATGTTGAGGAAGTTGGTGACCTTCAGCGTCACCGGTTTGGTGACACCCTTGATCGTCAGGTTGCCGTCGATGCTCACCGGCTTTTCGCCGTCGAAAGTCACCTTGGTCGACTTGAAGGTGGCGGTCGGGTACCTGGCGGTGTCGAGGAAGTCCTCGCCCTGGATGTGCTCGTTGAATGTCGTGTAGCCGGTGTTGACCGACTTCATGTCGATGACGACGTCCACCGCGCCGGTCTTCGCCGCCTTGTCCAGCACCACGGTGCCGGTGGTCTTGTCGAAGCGGCTCAACTGCGTCGACATGCCGAAGTGGCTGTACGAAAAGCGCGGGAAGGTGTGGGTGCTATCGACGACGTAGGTCTCCGGAGCGGCCATTGCGGTTGCGGCGGCTGCGGACAGGGCGAGGGCGGCGGAAAGTCTGACGATGGCCTGCATGTGTTGCTCCTTGATGGAAACGAATTGGCAAGTCAGTCGGGCTGGCTCGCTCGCAGTTTGGGGGCGGACGGTTGATGGAATGGGCCAGGTGCGGCTTGCTTGGCGCCGGTGGCGATGGCTTGGCGGACAACAGGTTTCATGGTTGTCGCTCCAGGGCGGCGATTCGTGATGGACGAACTCTACCCGGCTGGCTCGAGGTGAAATAGTCGCCAGTCTGCAACTCATCGTTGCTGAATCGGCAACGACGACCGTGCTGGACGCCCATTTCTGGCAAGCCGTCCTAGGCTTCGCATGCCGCTGTGGGACGGCTGTGAGAAAATGGTGCATGGCATATTCCCCGCTTGGCGCGAACCCGGTGACCGACAGTCGCGAATCGCTGTCGCGGCTTCAGCGCCGCATAAGGCTGTTCGAATTCATCGGCATCGTCCTGACGGCAGTGCTGGTGGGGCTTGCCACCCTGATTCCGATGCATGGCCAACTGCGGCGCAACGTGGACCTGACAGTGGGCTATCAGGTGCAGATGCAGGCCCAGGCGGCAGGTCAATTGCTTGCGAGCTGGTCCAGCATCGCGGCGCAGCTCACCAGCCGGTCACAGATTCGTGATGCCCTTCACCTTTACAACGAGGGGCGCATTTCGCGCAGCGAGCTGGAGGCATTCAGCATTCCTCGTCTGCAGGATGCCCTCGAGCAGTCGCCGCAGGTGATCGCCCTGCTGCGGCTTGACCACGAGGGGCTCCCGGCGGTTGCCATCGGCAAGACCATTCCGGAAGAGTTCTGGCGCATCCCGCCCACCGGGGTGCGCCCGCAGGAAGTGCATGGTCCGTTCCGCCTGCTGGGGCAGGACGTCATGATCGTGTCCACCGCCATCGTGACCCGCGATGGGGTGCGCACCGGCACCGATGTCGTGGCCTTCGATCTGTCGAAATTGCGCGACGTTCTTGCGGCATGGAGCGCAATGCCCTTTGCGTACGGCGCGCATGTCTACCTGTTTCATTCTGCTGAGCAGCGGCTCGTGCAACTCGCGACCAACGGTGCCGGATTCGTCGTCGTGGGCGAGGACGATCCCGTGCGCGGCGCATTGCACGGAATCCGCGCCCAGCCTCAGGATATTGCGCCCATCCCCGCAGGCGAAGATCGACTGATGTTCGCCGCGGCGATGGCCGACGCGGCCGAATGGCAGTTCGCGGCGACGATGGAGCGCAGGGTGCTGTATGCAACGGCCAGTCGCGAGCTCTACTGGCCGATCGCTGCAATTCTCCTGCTGATGGTGGCCAGCGGTGCATTGATGCTTGCAGCGGTGCGGCCACTGTCCCACCGCATCGCCGCGCAGTCGCAGCGCCTGGCGCTGGCAGCGAGCGTTTTCAGCACGAGCGGCGAGGGCATCCTGCTCCTTGACGCCGATCGTCGGGTCATCGAGCTCAACCCGGCAGGTTGTCGCATGCTCGGGCTTTCTGCCCGCGAGGTACGGGGCAGCCGCTTCTGCGGCCTTGTCATCGGCGAGCCTGCCGATCCGGAGTGCAGGGAGGTCTGGCGCCAGGCGGACGACGGCGGACAATGGCAGGGCGAACTGCGCCTCAGGCGCAGCGATGGCACTGCGTTCGACGCCTGGGTGTCACTGGCGCGAGTGCGTGACGAAGGCGATCGGGTGACCAACTACAGCGGCCTCTTCGTCGACATCTCTGCGCGCAAGGAAGCCGAGAGCGAGATCCGCACCCTTGCCTATAACGACGAACTGACCGGGCTGCCTAACCGCATCCTGATGCAGGACCGCCTCGGCCACGCCCTGCGTCAGGCCCGCCGCACGCGCAATCGCATTGCGCTGCTGTTTCTCGATCTGGACAAGTTCAAACCGGTCAACGACAGCTTTGGCCATGCAGTCGGCGACCGGCTGCTGCAGGCGGTCGCCGACCGGCTCAAGCTCACGGTGCGGGAGGGCGACACGGTGGCACGGGTGCATGGCGACGAGTTCGTGGTGATCCTCGAGGGAATCGACACGCCCGAGCCGGCTGCCCGCGTCGCGGTCAAGATCGTAGCGGCGCTGGGCAGCCCGTTCATTATCGACGAACGCGAGATCCGCATCGGCACCAGTGTCGGCATCGCCATCTTCCCCGATCATGCGACCGACCCTGAAACCCTGCTGCGCTGCGCCGACATCGCGATGTACGACGCCAAGCAGGGCGGCCGCAATGGCTATCGTTTCTTTACCGAAGATGCGCGGGCCGCGGGGCTCCTGCCAGGCTGAGCACTCCGCAGGCGCGGTGCTGCGGGCGCGATCGCTCCGCTATTGAATGCGATGAGCCTCATCTGCTCATCGGGCAGGTTGGTTCGCGCCGCGCTGCGCCATGCTCCGTTCGTCGATCGGCAGGTGGGCGAGGGCGGCGACGAGGCCCAGGGCGATGACGATGCCCCACACCAGATCGTAGGAGCCGGTGGCGTCGAACAATTTGCCGCCCAGCCACACGCCGAGGAAACTGCCCACCTGGTGACTGAAGAAGACGAAGCCGGACAGCATGCCGAAGTAGCGCATGCCGAAGATATGGCCGACGATCGCATTGGTGAGCGGCACGGTGGACAGCCACAAGAGGCCGATGAAGGCGGCAAACAGATAGACCGTCAGCGGTGTGAGGGGCGCCAGCAGGAAAGCCGCAACGCCAACACTGCGCAGGAGGTAGATCGACGCCAGCAGCGTGCGCTTTGGAAAGCGGTTGCCGAGGTGACCGTAACCGTAAGTGCCGACGATGTTGAACAGGCCGATCAGCGCCAGCGCAGTCATGCCGACGTTGGCCGACAGGCCCCTGTCCAGCAGGTAGGCGGGCAGATGCACGCCGATGAACACGACCTGGAAACCGCATACAAAGAAGCCGAGCGCGAGCAACTGGAACGACCGATCGCCGCTCGCCTCGCGCAATGCGGCCTTTGCCGACTGCCCTGCATGGGCGGCGGCGGGCGTGAGGCCGCGGGTGAGCGAGGCGCCCAGCGGCACCATCAGCAGGGCCGCCAGTGCGAACACCACCAGTGTGCCGAACCAGCCCATTCCTTCGATCAGGCCCGCGGCAACCGGCACCATCAGGAACTGGCCGAAGGAACCCGCCGCGCCGACCAGCCCCATTGCCCAGCTCAGCCGCACCGGCGGCACGATGCGCCCCATCGCGGCGAACACCACGCTATAGGTGGTGCCGCTCTGTGCCATGCCGATCAGCAGGCCGGCCGTCGCGGAAAGCCCGGTCCCGGTCGCCGACCACGCCATGCCCGCCAGCCCCAGGGCATACAGCGCCGCACCGGCCCAGAGCACGCGGCGCGCGCCGAAACGGTCGGCCAGCAAGCCGGCGAAGGGTTGGCAGGCGCCCCAGGCGAGGTTCTGCACCGCGATCGCGAGCGAGAAGATCTCGCGGCTCCACTGGTGCTCCTGCGTCATCGGCGCAAGAAAGAGCCCCATCGTGTGCCGGATGCCCATCGAGATGCAGACAATCAGCGAGGCAAAAACAAGGACGGTGGCAAGAGGGCGGGCGGATTCGTTGTGCATTGAGGTGGTACCGGTCGGCGCTCATCCGGGAGCACGCAGCAGGCCTGCGCGGGCCGATCAGGAGCCTTCAGCCGTTGAGTGCCTCGCGCACCCAGGCATTGGCCTGTCGAGCATCGAAGCCGCTGCCGAACTTCGCCTTCAGCGCAGCCATCACCACCCCCATCGACTTCGGGCTGCGGTCGGCGAGGCTGGCCACGGTCTCGGCGATGAGCGCCCTGACGTCGGCCTCTGTCGCCATCGGCGGCAGGTACCCGGTGAGGATGAAGGATTCTTCCTGCAGCACGGTGCGGCGCTCTGCGTCCTTGATCACCGCCAGCGCTTCCTGGTTGTTCTTCAGGAACTTGCGGATCGTGCCCTGTACTTCCTCGTCGCTGCTCTCGCGGTTGCCGGCGTTCTTGCCGACCATCTCGGCTTCGGCGATCAGCGTGGTGAGCAGCGTGGCGCGCACGGCGGAGGCCGATTTGCGCGCGAGCAGGGCGTCTTTTTTCAATTGGGACAGCAGGCTCATGGCGGAACTCCAGGTGAGGCGTGACCGATGTGCGCCGCTGATTTGGCGGGAACGGGTCCGCAATGTTCGAGGGCAGGCCTTCGGGGCGGCAAGACGCAGCAGTTTACCGTGCCGCTCTGCGCCTCGGGTGCGCGCGTGCTGCAATGCGGCTCGACATGAGGCGCTTGCGCGCGCCTCCTAGGTCAGCGGAAAGATGCCCAGCCCCTGATCCGCCAGCCGCACGGTACAGGCGCCCAGTTCGTGCGGAATGCGCAGCTTGTGCTCACCGAGCGTGATCGTTACGCCCTCGTGCATTTCGCGCTCGACCTCGACCCGCGCCTGCTGGGTGAGCTCGAGCAGGTGGCGCAGGTCAGCCTCCTCGCCGCGCAAGGTCTCGATCTCAGCCGCCAGGGTTGCCGCCGTCTGCTCGGCGCGGGTGACGACGTCTTCCGGTACGCGGCCGGGGTTGCGATCGGACAGCGTAAGCAGCTTGCCGACCTCGAGCAACTGGTTTTCCTTCTGATCGCGCGCTTCGAGCTTTTGCTGCATGGCCTGCGCCAGCGCCGGCCCGGTGCCGATCACGAGCTCGGTCCGCGTGCGGCTGGAACTGCCGATGACGCGCGCGTGGATGGACAGCGAGGCGCGGGCGGTTCCGCCGATGATGTGGCCGCGGCGATGGTTGCCGACGCGGATGTGGTTTGCCGCGCTGAGTTCGCACTGCATCGCCACGTCGTCGATGAAGATCGAGTCCCCCGCGTCGATCCGGGCCTGCTGCGCATAGATGGCGGAGAAACTGCCGCCGCAGCGGATGCCGTGGGTGCCGGCGTCCTTGGCCGCCGTCTTGCCGCCAATCCCGCCCATCACGCCGCCCTTCACCACAATGCTGCCGCCAGCGTCGAGCAAGGCTGGCTCGACGACGCCGCCGATCTCGATGTCGCCGGTTGCGCGCACCGTCATGCCGGCGGTCACGTCGCCGAGCACCTTGACGTTGCCGTCGAAATTGATGTTTCCGGTGGCCATGTTCACCGTCTTCAGCGTCAGGATGGGCTCGACGACCATGCCGCCCCGCACGCGCACCGGCTGGCCATCGGTGGCCGCAATCAGCAAGTCGGGGTCGTCTGGCGAAATGGCCGTGCCCCGCAATCCCGCAGCAAAACGCACGGCTCTTCCCGCCCGTGGCGCGATCGGGCGGCCTTGTACGCTCAGCCCTTCGCTGCCTGGAGTGGGCGGGTGGCGGCGCATCAGGGCGTCGCCGGCATGCACGACCATGATGTCACCGAGGTCGCGGTAGTCGGTGCGGCCTGTCGGGCGGATGCTGGGAACGCGGTCACGTGTGTCCGGCAGCAGGCATTCCAGCCGGCCATCCTCGCCAGCGATCGGTGCGCGGCCGCGCGCGATGACCAGTTCGCGTGCCTCGCCGGAGTTGATCGCACGATTGATCTCGGCGACGAGGATGCCTTCGATCACGCCCCTCGCCTCGAGCGCCTCGAGCAGCATGGTGCGGCTGACGGGCTTGCCGCCTCGCGGCGGAAAGATGCTCATCGTCGCGGAAAGGCCGTCGGCGGACACGAGGATGTCGACGGTGCCGTCCACGACGTCGGCGATGACCGACGGCGCGACGTTGCGTCCGGCGTTGTACTGCGCGATCAACCCACGGATGGCGTCGGGCCTGATGCGCAGCGCCTCATGCCCGGCCGCAGTGATGCGGTTGCGCAGCCAGACGGCGTTGATGCTGGGAAAGCGCGAGTCATACTCGAGGCTCGCGACGAGCGAGTGCCCCGCTTCGTCGAGTGTCAGCGAGAGTGCCGGGCCGTCGGTGATGTCGTCTTTCATGCGTCAACCAGAATGCATGTTCGTGCTCTTGAAGCGGATTGTAGACGCGTCAGACAACACGCGCATGATTCTCGTTTTCCCGTGTGCGCCGTCCGCGCCGCAGGCTGCTCACCTTGCCGATGACATCGTCAACATACGTGAAGACGACCGGGATCACCAGCAGGCTCAGGAAGGTGGAGGTGATCAGGCCGCCGATCACGACGATCGCCATCGGCGCGCGAAAGCTGGGGTCGGTGCCCAGGCCAAGCGCGATCGGCATCATGCCCGCGCCCATCGCCACGGTGGTCATGACGATGGGGCGCGCGCGTTTGCGGCAGGCGTCGAGCAGCGCCTCGAGGCGGCCAAGCCCGTGTTCGCGGCGCGCCAGCACGACGTAGTCGATCAGCAGGATGGAGTTCTTGGTGGCGATGCCCATCAGCATGATGAGGCCGATCATCGACGGCATGGACAGCGCCGAGCGGGTGACGAACAGCGCCAGGAACGCGCCCGGCACCGACAGCACCAGCGCCGCGAGGATGGTGACCGGCTGCACGAAGTCGTGGAACAGCAGCACCAGCACGATGTAGATGCACAGCACCCCGGTGAGCATGGCGACGCCGAAGCTGGCGAAGAGCTCGTTCATCGCCTCGGCGTCGCCCACGGTGGTGTGGATCACGCCGGGCGGCAGGTTGCGCATGCTGGGCAGGGCCAGCGCCTGCTTTTCGACCTCGCCCAGCGGCTGCTGGTTGAGCTCGATCTCGAAGTTCACATTGCGCAGACGGTCGTAGCGATTGATCTCCACCGGGCCGCTGTCGATGCCGATGTTGGCGACATTGGCCAGGGCCACCGGCCCGCCGCTGCCGGGCACGCTGAGCTGGCCGAGCAGGGCAACGTCGCGGCGCGCTTCGGGCGGCAGCTTGACGACGATCGGCACCTGGCGCTGCGACAGGTTGAACTTGGCGAGGCCCTGGTCGTAGTCGCCGGAGGTCGCGATGCGCAGCGTGTCGCCGATCGCGGCGGCGGTCACGCCGAGGTCCGCGGCGCGGGCGAAATCGGGCCGCACGACGACTTCCGGGCGCACCAGGCTGGCGGTGGTGGTGACGTTGCCGATGCCCGCCAGGGTGCGCAGCTCGCGCTCGACGAGGCGTGCATGCGCGGCGAGGGCTTCGCCGTTTTCGCTCGCCAGCACCAGCACGTATTTTTCGTTGGAGCCGCCCAGTCCCACCTTCACCCGCACGCCGGAAAGATCAGCCAGCGCCTCCCGCAGCGCGTTCTCCACGTCCTGCTTGCGCACGCCGCCGCGCTCCTGCCGCGGCGTCAGGTTGATCGTCAGCGTCGCCTTGCGTACTTCCGCAGCGCCGCGCGGCACGAAGGGATCGGAGCCGGCAGCGCCGCCGCCCACGGCGGTATAGACCAGCTTGACGTGCGGGTTGCGCTGCACGATGGTGCGCGCCTGCTCGGCGACCGCCAGGCTCTCGTCAAGGGTAGCGCCGGGTGGCAGCGACAGATGTACCTGGGTCTGCGACAGGTCGTCTGGCGGGATGAAGCCGGTCGGCAGCAGCGGCACGAGCGCGAATGAGCCGAAGAAGAATACCGCTGCAGCCAGCATCGTGAGCGCGCGATGGCGCAGGCACGCGCCGACCCAGCCGAGGTAGCGGCCGAGCCAGCCGGGCTCGTGGTGCTCGTCGCGCGGTGGCTTGAGCAGGTAGGCTGCCATCATCGGCGTCAGCAGCCGCGCCACCACCAGCGAGAAGAACACCGCGATCGCCGCCGTCCAGCCGAACTGCACGAAAAACTTGCCGGCCACCCCGCTCATGAAGGCGGTGGGGAGGAACACCGCGATCAGCGTGAAGGTGGTGGCGATCACCGCCAGACCGATCTCGTCGGCTGCCTCCATCGCCGCATCGTACGGCGTCTTGCCCATGCGCAGGTGGCGCATGATGTTCTCGATCTCGACGATGGCGTCGTCGACCAGGATGCCCACCACCAGCGACAGGCTCAGCAGGGTCACGACGTTCAGCGAGAAGCCCAGCAGCCACATCGCGGCGAAGGCCGGCAGGACCGACAGCGGCAGCGCGGTTGCGGAAACGACGGTGGCACGCCAGTCGCGCAGGAACAGCCAGACCACGATCACCGCCAGGATCGCGCCTTCGAGCAGCAGAGACATCGAGCCGTCGAAGTTCTCGCGCACCGGATCGACGAAGTTGAAGGCCTGGGTGATGGCGACGTCCGGATGCTCGGCCTGCAGGCGAGCGAGCGCGGCGCGTACGCCGTCGGCCACCTCGACTTCGCCGGCGCCGCGGCTGCGGGTGATCTCGAAGCCGACTACCGGGCGGCCGTCGAGCAGCGCCGCCGTGCGGATTTCAGCCACCGTGTCGCTGACGGTCGCGAGCTGGTCCAGCCGCACGCGGCGCCCATCGGGCAGGGCGATTTCCATCGCCGCCAGTTCGGCCGCCGAGCGCACTGTGGCAATCGTGCGCACCGACTGCTCGATGCCGCCGATGTCGGCGCGGCCGCCTGCCGCTTCCTGCTGGATGCGGCGCAACTGGCGCGAGATGTCGGCGGCGCTCGCCTTCAGCGCCAGCAGCCGCCGCGGGTCCAGCTCCACCCGCAGCTCGCGGCTGACGCCACCGACGCGAGACACCGCGCCGACCCCGGCCACGCTGAGCATGCGCTTGCTGACGGTGTTGTCCACGAACCAGGACAGCGCCTCGTCGTCCATGCGATCGGAAGCGACGGTGTAAGTGAGGATGGGCGCGCCGGACACGTTCATGCGCGAGATGACCGGGTCACGCAGCTCGCCCGGCAGGTCCGAGCGGATGCGCGACACTGCGTCGCGCACGTCGTCCACCGCCTCCTGCGTCGGCTTCTCCAGCCGGAACTCGGTGGTGACGGTGGCAAGCCCGTCCTGCACCTTGGTGTAGATGTGCTTGACGCCCTGGATCGTGGCGATCGAGTTTTCGAGCTTGCGCGCGACCTCGGTCTCGAGCTGGGCCGGCGCGGCGCCGGGCAGGGACGCGGTGACGACCACGGTGGGGAGGTCGATGTCGGGAAACTGCTGGATCTTCATCGTGCGAAAGCCGATGAGGCCCAGCACGGTGAGCAGCAGGAAGAGCAGGATCGCCGGAATCGGGTTCCGGATCGACCATGCGGAGACGTTCATTGCGTCGCCGTCCCGGCAGGGGTGGAAGTGGTGGCGACGCGCACCGCGTCGCCGTCGGCCAGGAAGCCCACGCCCTGGGTCACGACGGGGGCGTCGGCGGCGAGACCCTCGACGATCTCGATACGGTCGCCGATGCGGCGACCTGCCTTCACCTTGACCTGCGCCACGCGCGCTGTACCAGCATCGGCTTGCGCCACGCGGAACACATAGGCAAAGCCGTCGCTTAGCAGCACGGCGGTTTGTGGCAGCGTCTGCACCTCATCCAGGCCGAGCTCGAATTCGCCGCGCGCGAACATGCCGGCGCGCACGGCGACATTGCCGCCGTCAGGCGGCAGATCGACATAGACGATGCCATTGCGCGTGGCGGGGTCGACGGTCGGTGCGACGGTGCGCACCTTGCCGCGTACCGTGCTGCCGTCGGGAGCGATGAGCGTGGCGCGGGTGCCGGGCGCGATCTGGCCGAGGGTGGCCTCCGGAACCTCGGCACGCCATTCCAGCCGTCCGCCGCGGATCAGCCGGAACAGCGGCTGGCCGGACTGCGCCAGTGCGCCCACTGTGGCGGTGCGTGCCGAGACGATGCCGTCATCGGGCGCAAGTACCCGTGTCTGGGCCATCCGCACGCGGTCGGCCTGCACCCGGGCGCGCGTCGACTGCAGGCGGGCGGCGGCCGTCTGCTCGGCACTCAGGTACTGGCGGATCTGCTGTTCGCTCATTGCGCCACTGCCGCGCAACTGGCGCGCGCGCTCGGCATTGGCCCGCGCTTCCTGCGCGGCGGCGTCTGCCTCGGCGACGGCCGCGGTCGATTGGGCGAGCTCGGCGGCGACGGTGTCCTCGGCGATGCTGGCCAGCAACTGACCTTTGCGGACCCGGTCGCCCACGTCCGCGCTGACCGCCGTCAGGCGAAAATTGCTGATCTCGGCGCTGATGACGACTTCCTGCCAGGCGGCAATGTCGCCGGTGGCTGGCACCAGGCGCGGCCAGCGGCGCTTGTCGGGCGTGGTGACGGCGACGGTGAGCGCCGGGCGGGCGCGGCTCGATGACGCGGTGGACGCGCTGGCGGACGACGCACCGGCGCTTTCGGGCGTGGCCGTGGCGGCCGTCTTCTCGGTGCCGAGGCATCCGGCCGCCAGCGCTGCGGCCGCCGCGACCGCAATGACGGTGCTGCGGCACATGGCTGCTAGCATCAACGCGACCGCCCCGGGCTCACCGTTACTGCACCCCGCATGCGGCCGGCTTACTCCGGCAGCGCGATGCGGCCGTCGGTGCTGAACTGGTAGTCGCGGAAGACGTGCTCGGCACTCAGCACCTGGTAGTTGCCGTCGTCCTGCAGGCGCGAGGTGTCCTTGAGCCGGTAGGTGTAGTGGCCGCAGGTCCAGCAGTCGAAGTTGCGCATGTGGGTGCACAGGCAGGTCTTGTCCCACACCTTGATCTTCTTGGCGTCAGGGTGCGCGGCGACTTCGCGGTTGTAGGCCTCGATGTACTGGCAGTTGCCGCTCGAGTCGAGCAGGTAGCCGTACGCTTCGCAGTTCGGGCGGATGCCGCTGCCGATCGCCGGGCTGCTCTTGAGCATGCGCATCGGGTAGCCGGTGGGCGAGATGCCATTGACTTCGATGTCTTCCTCGCTGGCCTTGAAGTAATACTGCTGCACGTCACCGGGCAGGCCGCACTCGCGGGTGACGGTGAAGCGCGTCGCGACCTGCACGGCAGCAGCGCCGAGTTCGAGGAAATTCACCGCATCGGTACCGGTGAAGATGCCGCCCGCCGGGATCAGCGGGATGTCGAGCTGTTCGGCTTTCAGCCAGTCGCGGATCTCGATCGTGATGGTGGCAAGGTCGTACTGCGCCCAGTCCATGCCGAAGCCGAGGTGGCCGCCGGCAAGTGGGCCTTCGACCACGACGTAGTCGGGCAGTCGGCCGGTGCGCCCGTTCTTCTTCAGGAAAAGCTGCAGGGCGCGCAGCGAGGAGACGATGATGCCGAGCTTGACGTCACGGAAGCGGGGGTGGTCCTGCATCAGGGCGAAGGAACCCAGGTGCAGGCCGGCTGCCAGCGTGATGCCGTCGATGCCGTTGTCCATGGCGGCGAGCATCCGCGCCCGAAGGGTTTCCTTCGGGCTGTTCATCGTCAGTTTCTCCATGCAGTTGATGAAGATCAGCCCGTCGCCGCGCTTGGCTTCCATCGTGCGCCGCACGTGCGTCGCCGTGGCTTCGGCCACCAGGCCGAGGTCGAACTGCACCACCGACTTGTCGGGGTTCTCGACGTTGAACTTGTACTGCTTGAGCTTGTTCTTTACGTACTTGGTGTTGTAACGACGGTCCGATACCGTCGGCAGCATCGCGTCCGAGATGTGGCCGATGCCGCCGAGGCGGGCAGCCTCGAGCGACAGTTCGGCGGTCGAGATGTCCACTCCCATGCCGCCCACCATGATCGGCACCAGTTCCTTGTTGCCGAGCCGCAGGCGGAAATCATCAACACGCTTCATCGCATTAGCGTCCAAATTTCTTGTAGTCCGGCATTATCGCTCGACCGGGCGCACAGAGGGTGCGCGAGCGGTGTGGATTGCGCCCGCGAGAGGGACTTTTTTCGCATCAGCTTGCGGCGAGCCGCCAGAGTGATGTGACTTCGGCGGAGCGCGCAGCATGCAGCGGATCGGTCGCATCCTGGGCGCGTGGATGGCGTGGGCGCGCATCGAGTCGGTCGACCACGCGCAGGCCGGCCGCGCCGATCCATTCGAGCAATTCCGCACGGCTGCGCAGGCCGAGGTGTTCGGCGAGATCGGACAGGATCAGCCAGCCTTCGCCGCCGGGCGCGAGATGTCCGGCAAGCCCGGAGAGGAAGCCGCGCAGCATGCGGCTTTCGGGGTCATACACCGCGTGCTCCACCGGCGACGTCGGACGCGCGGGCAGCCAGGGCGGATTGCACACCAGCAGCGGCGCGCGGCCGTCGGGGAAGAGGTCGGCGCGCACGAGGTCAACATGCGCGGACAGGCCCAGGCGGGCAAGGTTGTCGGCGGCACAGGCGAGCGCGCGCTCATCCTGGTCGGTGGCGACGACGCGGGCGACGCCGCGGCGCGCCAGCACCGCGGCCAGCACGCCGCTGCCGGTGCCGATGTCGAAGGCCAGCGCCGGCGACGGCAGCGGCGCCTTGGCGACGAGGTCGACATATTCGCCCCGCACCGGCGAGAAGACGCCGTAGCAGGGATGGATGCGGTCGCCGAGCGCCGGCACCTCCACGCCCTTGCGATGCCATTCCCACGCGCCGATGAGGCCGAGCAGCTCGCGCAGCGACGCAACGGAAGGCTCGCCATCGGCCTGCCATGCCTGCGCGCAGGCAGCGCGGGCATCGGGCGCGCGGCGCAGCGGAATGCCGAAATCGGCGTCGAAAGGGATCAGCAGCATGCCCAGGATGCGCGCGCGCTGGGCCTGCGCCTGGCGATGCAGGTGGAAGGCGTCGGCGGGTGCCGGCGCGGCGCCCTTGTCCTGCTTGGCCTTGCGCGGCCTGCGCGCGATACGTCGGGCCATGGCCTGCAGCAACTGGCGGGCGTTGTGGTAGTCGCCGCGCCACAGCATCGCGCAGCCCTCGCAGGCGAGGCGGTATGCGGCATCGGCCGCGAGTTGGTCGTCGGCGACGATGACCCGCCGTGGCGCCGGCTGACCGCTCTCGGAGCGCCACCTTGCCGTGCGGGCGACGCCGTCCTCTTCCCAGCTCAGGTGCAGTGCCGAGGCCTCGGTGGTGGTGGTCGGCCGGCTCATGAGCGACGGCCCCGGGCGGCAACGCGGGCTTCCGCACGGCGCAGCGCCGGGTAGGCGAGCGCCTCGTAGAGCGGCACCGAAGCGACCGAGCGCGAGATACCGTGGGCGACGACGGCGGTGGCCATCAGCGGGATCAACATCTGGTGGTTTGCAGTCATTTCCATGACGATGACGAAGGAAGTGATGGGAGCCTGGGTCATCGCGGCGAGAAAAGCCACCATGCCGAGCACCAGGATCGCGGAATCGTGCTCGCCGGGCAGCAGCAGTGCGACATCCGTTCCCATGCCCGCCCCCACCGCCAGCGCCGGCGCGAAGATCCCGCCGGGTATGCGCGACACGAAGGCGAGCCAGATCGCCAGCAGCTTGAGGGTCATGAACAGCGCCGGCAGCGGCGCGACGCCCTCGAGGGCGGCCTTCGACTCCTCGTAGCCGGTGCCGTAGGTGACGCCGCCGCTCGCGAGGCCGATCAGGCCGGTGGCCAGTCCGCAGCCGGCGGCGAAGAGGAAGGGGCGCTCGCGGGAGAATTCGCCCAGCCTGCCGGGAAGCCCGCGCGCCGAAGCCACCAGCAGGCGCGAGAAGCCGCCACCCAGCAGGCCGCCGGCGACGCCGCAGGCCAGCACCGGCCAGATGCCGCCCGGCCACAAGATCGTCTGTGGGGTGCGGCCGAAATAGGTGTAGTTGCCCAACACGGCGAGCGACATCAGACCGGCGAAGATCACCGTCGTGAGCGTGGTGGCATTTGCCCGGAATGCCTTGTGGCGGCACATCTCCTCGATGGCGAACATGATGCCGCCCAGCGGCGTGTTGAACGCCGCCGCGATCCCTGCGCCACTGCCGGCGATGATCAGGTCCCGCGGCGACGCGATGCGCCGGCGCAGGCCCGACAGCAGATGCATCACCGATGCGCCGACCTGTACCGATGGGCCCTCGCGCCCCACCGCCGCGCCCGACAGCAGGCCGCCCAGTGTCAGCAGGATCTTGCCTACGATGATGCGGACCGACAGGAGCTGCCTTCTCACCCTGGCATCGTCGATCTGCGCGGCCGCGATCGCCTGCGGGATGCCGCTGCCTTCGGTGCCGGGGAAGAGCCTGTGCGACAGCCACGCGATCAGCGCGAACCCCGCCGGCGCGATGATCAGGGTCAACGCCGGATGGTCGCGCAGCAGGTCGCGATGCGTCCTGATCGCGATCTCGGCGCCGATCGCGAAGAGGATGGACAGGGCGCCCACGGACAGCGCCGCGGCGGCGAGCAGCAGACGCCGCTGCCAGCGTCCGGGGGAGAGCCAGGGCAGCACGATGCGACTGCCGCCGCGCGCGAGCGGGCGCATGCCGCGCGCCCATGGCCAGAGACGTCGTCGCGCCCCGGTCGACGGTTCGGCGTGAGCGCCGCCGTTGGTGCCGAGGTGGGAATCGGAGGGGGTGTCAGGGTCCAAGGAGCAAGCTCTAGCGTGCAAATGCAACACCATGCGGTATCAGTTCACGCCGATATGCCGATGCTCGCCGCGGCGGCTGCGCGAATTCGGTACCATACGTGAAAGGCAGTATGGTTATTTTTTCAGTGATCATTGTTTGTCCGAATATAGCAGGAGCCGGGTTTCATGGTGCAGGTGCAACAAGTGTCCAGGGCGAGTGGCAGCAAGGCGGCACAGCCGTCGCCGCTTTCGGTGCTGCAGCGTTTCAGGGTGCTGATTCGCACCGCCCAGCGCCACTCGCAGTGGATCGAGCGGCAGAGCGGGGTGACGGGCGCACAGCTATGGGCGCTGCAGGAGCTGAAGGAACTTCCCGGCCTGCGCGTGGGGGAGCTTGCCAACCGCATGGCGCTGCACCAGTCGACCGCTTCCAACATGATCGACCGGCTGGAAACCTCCGAGCTGATCCGCAAGGAGCGCACCAGCGCCGATCAGCGCGTGGTGCGGCTCTATCTTACCGAACAGGGCG
The DNA here is from genome assembly GCF_009469595.2 of Thauera sp. 2A1. Classification (GTDB taxonomy): domain Bacteria; phylum Pseudomonadota; class Gammaproteobacteria; order Burkholderiales; family Rhodocyclaceae; genus Thauera. The sequence continues at coordinate 50,037 of NZ_SSXV01000019.1, forward strand.
AGGCGCTGCTGGCGCGGGCACCGTCGCCGGCGCGCGGCGTGCTGCCCGAAGCCTTGCGCCTGCTCGACGAGGACTCCCTGTGCAAGCTGCAGGACGACCTCGATGCGCTGCTTCGCCAGATCAAGGATCTGGACGCGGGCTTCGGCATGCAGCCGCTGCCCTTCACCGAGTAAGGCAGGGCAGCCCGGCTGCAGCAGCAAGCGCTCAATGCCGCTTGGACAGCGCCTGCATCGCCCGCGCCAGGCCGTCCAGCGTCATCGGGAACATGCGTCCGCCAACGATCTGGTGGATGATGCCGATCGACTGACGGTAGCTCCATAGCCGCTCGGGCTCCGGGTTGAGCCAGGCGGCAGCCGGGTAGGCGTCGAGCAGGCGGCGCAGCCAGGTCGCGCCCGCCTCGGCGTTCATGTGCTCGATCGAACCGTGCTGATGCAGGATCTCGTAAGGGCTCATGGTCGCGTCGCCGACGAAGATCAGCTTGTAGTCCGGGCCGTACTTGTGGATGACGTCCAGCACCGGCGCGCGTTCCTGATGGCGGCGCAGATTGTCGCGCCACACGCCCTCGTACACACAGTTGTGGAAGTAGAAGTACTCGAGGTGCTTGAACTCGCTGCGGCAGGCCGAGAACAATTCCTCGCACACCTTGACGTGGTCATCCATCGAGCCGCCCACGTCGAGGAACAGCAGCACCTTGACCGCGTTGTGGCGTTCGGGCCGCATCAGCAGGTCCAGCCAGCCGGCGTTGCGCGCGGTGGCGGCGATGGTGCCGTCGAGATCGAGTTCCTCGCTCGCGCCCTCGCGGGCGAAGCGCCGCAGCCGGCGCAGTGCCACCTTGATGTTGCGGGTGCCGAGCTCGACGTCGTCGTCGAGGTTGCGGAACTCGCGCTTGTCCCACACCTTCACCGCCGTGCGGTTGCCGGCCGATTCGCCACCCACGCGGATGCCTTCGGGGTGCGTGCCATTGTTGCCGAAGGGTGAGCTGCCGCCGGTGCCGATCCACTTGCTGCCACCTGCGTGGCGGCCTTTCTGCTCGGCCAGGCGCTTGCGGAACTCGTCCATCAGCTTGTCCCAGCCCAGCTTCTCGAGCTGCGCGCGTTCTTCCGGCGTCAGGTGCTTGCGGGCCATCGCACGTAGCCATTCCTCAGGCAGGTCGACTTCCAGGCCGGGGATTTCGGCGACGCCGCGGAAGTATTCGCCGAAGGCCTGGTCGAAGCGGTCGTAGAAGCTCTCGTCCTTCACCAGACAGGCACGCGCGAAAAAGTAGAACTCGTCGATCGAGTGGCCGCACACGCGCTGCTGCAGGCCTTCGAGCAGGGTCAGGAACTCGCGCGTCGACACCGGCAGCTTGCGTGCCTTCAGGTGCAGGAAGAAGTCGATCAGCATCGCACGCCTCCGGCGGCCTTCATTCCTGGATCGCCAGTGCCCACGACAGGGCCTCGAGGTGCCGCTCGGACGCGATCGCGGGAGAGACGCCACAACGCGCGGCAGCATCGGCGATGCATGTGCCATTGAACTGCTCGCAGGCGATGGCCAGCTCGAGCAGCGGTGCATAGGGGCCCTCGCCGTGGCGCACGGCAAGATTGATCTCCGGCGTCACCGCCAGGGGGCCGAGCGCCTTGTCCATGGGCACCTCGAGGATGACGTCGATCAGCGACAGCAGGCCGGTCAGGAACAGTGCCTCGCGCTCGTAGGGCGAGCGGTCGGCGCTCAGCAGTTCGAGCATGCGCGCGCGCACCAGCGCACTCTCCAGCGCTGCCGAACTGCGCCCGGACGGAGTGTCCATGCTGCACACCAGCAGGATGAGCCAGCGATAGAGCTTATCGCGGCCGATCACGAAGATCGCCCGCTCGATCGACGATACATGCTCGGCAAGTTCATTCGCTGCGGCGTTGATGTAGCGCAGCAGGCGCAGCGACAGTGCGGCGTCCTCCTTCAACAATGCCGCCAGTTCGCTGGTGTCGGCATCTGCCTTCACCTTGCCGATGAGGCGCGACAGGCGGGCGGCGTTCGGTCCGAGGTCGCGGTCGTCCCAGCTTTCGCGGCTGGTGATGAACGGGCCCTGGAAGAGGCTGGCGCCGAGCTTGTAGCAGAAGCGGAAATCCTCGAGCCCCGCAAGGTCGCGCACCAGCAGCCTGGCCTGCGGCGCCGCCTCGACGACGTGCGAAGCAAGCTGCAGGCCACGTCGCGCGTCGATCGCCGGCGCGCGCAACATGACGAAATCGGCCAGCGGCAACAGCGGCTCGAATTCGGTGACCACCGCAGGGTCGGGGATCCCGATGCGCACGCCCGTCACCCGCAGGCGACTGACCGTGTCACGCAGGTTGTGGATGTCGGGCGCGCCCGGGTCCGGATGCGTTCCCAGCAACAGCACCGTCTTGTGCGGTGGCAGCGTCGCCAGGCAGGGATGGTCGAGGAAGGAGTCCGGCACGTCGATGAAGGCGAAGCGCCGCCCGATCAACGTGCCGATATCGGCACGCACGAGGTTGCGCACCAGGACTTCGGCGTAAAGGTGATGCACCCGCCGGCTGCTGTGGCGGATGCGGTTGCGGGTGCCCTCCTGCAGCATGAACTGGTAACCAGCGATACGCTGGTCGCGGCCGAGCACCGCTTCGCGGCACAGGAAGATCGTCTCGGCGTCGATCTCCTCGGCTGGGGCGGAGCTCGTCTCGCTGCGCAGCGGTGCGCTGCGGTTGAGCACCTGGAAACCTGCCGCATCGTTGTCGCGCGGCGTTGACGGCGTGGCGGCGGTCGCCGCTGCCGCTGCGCGGCGGCGGCCGAACAGCCAGTCGAAAAAGGCCCTCAGCATGGTGTCGCTCCAGTCTCAGCGGTTGTGGCGCGCCATCATCACCAGGCGCTCGAACAGGTGCATGTCCTGCTCGTTCTTCAGCAGCGCGCCATGCAGCGGCGGCACGATGGCCTTGCGGTCGGGCGCGTGCAGTGCCTCGGGCGGAATGTCCTCCGCCACGAGCAGCTTCAGCCAGTCGATGAGCTCGGACGTGGAGGGCTTCTTCTTCAGCCCCGGGATCTCGCGCAGCCCGAAGAACACTTCCAGCGCCTCGCTCAGCAGTTCCTTGCGGATGGCGGGGAAGTGCACATCCACGATGCGCTGCATCGTGTCGCGGTCTGGGAACTTGATGTAGTGGAAGAAGCAGCGGCGCAGGAAGGCGTCGGGCAGTTCCTTCTCGTTGTTGGAGGTGATGAAGACGATGGGCCGATGGCGCGCCTGTATCGTCTGGCGCGTTTCGTATACATGGAATTCCATGCGGTCGATCTCGCGCAGCAGATCGTTGGGGAATTCGATGTCGGCCTTGTCGATCTCGTCGATCAGCACCACCGTCGGGCAGTCGGCTTCGAAAGCCTGCCACAGCACGCCTTTGACGATGTAGTTGCCGATGTCGCGCACGCGGTCGTCGCCCAGTTGCGAATCGCGCAGGCGCGACACCGCGTCGTATTCGTACAGGCCCTGCTGCGCCTTGGTGGTGGACTTGATGTGCCACTGCAGCAGTGGCAGGCCGAGCGACGCTGCGACCTGCTCGGCGAGCATGGTCTTGCCCGTTCCCGGCTCGCCCTTGATCAGCAGCGGGCGCTGCAGCCTGATCGCGGCATTGACGGCCAGCATCAGGTCGGGGGTGGCCACGTACTCGCGCGAGCCTTCGAAGCGAAGATCGGACATCGGGGATTCCTCTGATTAATTCCGTGCAATTATAGGTCTAGCGTTACGCAAAAAAGGCGGGGCCATTGCCCCCCGGGTTAGATCCGGCACGCGCACCCAACACGGAGACGAGACGCAATGAACCGATCCCAACTGCTGCTGGCAGCGATGTTGTCCACCTTCGCGTCGGCTTTGCCCGCTGCCCAGGGAAATGCCGAGGCGGCGAAAGGCAAGATCTCGATGTGCATCGGTTGCCACGGCATACCAGGTTATCGGACAAGTTATCCCGAGGTTTACCCCGTGCCGAAGCTTGGCGGCCAGCACGCGGATTACATCGTCAGCGCGCTCGCCGCCTATCGCAGCGGCGAGCGCAGCCACCCCACCATGCGAGGGATCGCCGGTGGACTGACCGAACAGGACATGGCCGACCTCGCCGCCTATTACTCGGCAGGCGCGCAGCCGCCGGCAACGCCGCCATCTGCCAACGACAAGGCGCAGGTCTGCGCCGCGTGCCACGGCGCCGATGGCAACAGCCCGACGCCGGCCTTTCCACGGCTGGCCGGCCAGCAGCGCGATTACATCTTCCAGGCGCTGCAGGACTACAAGGCCGGTCGTCGCAAGAACCCCATCATGGCGGCGCAGGTCGCGAACCTCGGCAAGGAAGACATGGAGGCGCTGGCCACCTGGTTCTCGACACAGCAGGGGCTGTACGTCAAGCGCTAGGCGGGCCGCGCGTGCAGACGATCGAATGCCTGCGCGAGATCGGCGATCAGGTCGGACGGCTCCTCCAGTCCGATATGAAACCGCACCGCCGGGCCGCCGAGGTCCGGCGAGGAGGCCGTGCGCGTGATGCTGCCGTAGGTGGGCAGTGCCAGGCTCTCGAAGCCGCCCCATGACGCGCCGATGCCGAACAGGCGCAGCGCATCGATCATTGCATCGACTCGCGCCTCGGCGAATTCAGGCCGGAAGACCACGCCGAACAGGCTGCAGGCGCCACTGAAGTCGCGCTTCCAGAGCCCATGCCCCGGCGCGTCGGGCAGGGCGGGATGCAGCACCCGCAGAACCTCCTGTCGGGCGGCGAACCAGCGCGCCACTTCAAGGCCGGAGGCCATCTGGTGACGCAGCCTGACGTTGAGCGTGCGCAGGCCGCGCAGGGTGAGCCAGCAATCGTCCGGGCTGGCGTACTGGCCATAGAGCAGCGCAGTCTGCCGGACCGCGCGCCAGTCCTCGTCGGTGCGCGTGGTGAGGCTGCCCAGCAATACGTCGGCATGGCCGCCGGCATACTTGGTGAGCGCCTGGATGGACACATCCACCCCGTGATCGAAGGGCTGGAAGAAGTGCAGCCCCCAGGTGTTGTCCATCAGCACCTTGAGGCCGTGCTGGCGCGCCAGCGCCGCGAGGGCGGGCACGTCCTGCATTTCGAAGGTGTGCGAGCCCGGGCTCTCGAGATAGAGCACGCGGGTGTTGGGGCGGAGCAGCGGTTCGAGTCCCGCTGGCGTCAGGTCCGGCCGGTAGTAGCTCACCTCGACCGCCATGCGGCCGGCGAGCACGCTGTCGCAGAAGCTGCGCACCGGTCCATAGACGCTGTCGGGAATCAGGCAGTGGTCGCCGTGGCCAAGGTAGGCGAGCAGGCCGATGCAGTTGGCGGCGAGGCCCGACGACACGATCTGGCAGCGCGTGCCGCCCTCGATGTCGGCGATCAGGTCCTCGAGCATGTGGTGGGTCTGATTGCCGTGCAGGCCGTAGCTCAGGTACTGATCGTATCGGTGCTTCCAGCCCTCGCGGCGCGCGGCGGTCGAGGGCACCAGCACGGTCGAACCCCGATGCAGCGGCGGATTGACGAAGCCGTGCGTGCGAGTGCCGGGGCGGCCGAGGTGGGACAGGCGGGTGGCGAAGTGGTCGTCGTGTTGGTCGGACATGGTCGCTGGGTCAAGGTGGCTTGTTCGTAATGATGGCGGCGTGCGAATAACCGCCGGGCGCACCGGGCATTCCCTCCAGCGGCTGCGGAACTCGCCGTCGCTTCGCTCGGCTCAGACAGTCCTCGCCGCATCCGGGAATACGCGGCACGCCCGGCTTGGCACCGAGGGCTGGCGGGAGATCAAAACCGAAAGAACCCTTGCGTCCCTTGCACTGGTGCGGCTTCACGGCACCCATGAGGACATCCGACACTGCCAAGCCGGCCGTGTCGGGTGTTCGTGGAGTGGGCGAGGACTGTCCGGGCGAACGCAGCGAGCGAGTTCCGCAGCCCACGGAACGAACACCCGGCGCGGCTGGCGGTTAGAGGCACGAGTAGCCGGGCACCTGCACCCCAGCTAGCTCGTCGCCAGCCCTTTTTCGTCGAAGTAGCCCTCGAACAGGATCGAGCTCAGGTAGCGCTCGCCCGAGTCCGGCAGGATCACGACGATGGTCTTCCCCGCATTGGCGGGATCCTTCGCCAGCCGCGCAGCAACCGCCGTGGCCGCGCCGCAGGAGATGCCGGCGAGGATGCCTTCCTCGCGCGCGAGGCGGCGTGCGTATTCCACCGCCTCCTCATTGGTGACCGTCTCGACCTGGTCGATCAGCGACAGATCCAGCACGTCCGGGATGAAGCCCGCGCCCAGGCCCTGGATCTTGTGCGGTGCCGGCTTGAGCTCCTGGCCGGCGCGCCTCTGCGTGATCACTGGACTGGCGGCAGGCTCCACCGCGACCGAGCAGATCGCCTTGCCTTGGGTCTTCTTGATGTAGCGCGAAATGCCGGTGATCGTGCCGCCGGTGCCCACGCCCGACACCACGATATCGACCGCCCCATCGGTGTCCTGCCAGATTTCCGGGCCGGTGGTGGTCTCGTGGATCGCCGGGTTGGCCGGGTTCTTGAACTGCTGCAAAAGCACGTATTTGCCCGGATCGGACGCGACGATCTCCTCGGCCTTCGCGATCGCGCCGTTCATGCCCTTGGCGCCTTCGGTCAACACCAGCTTGGCGCCATAGGCCACCAGCAGCTTGCGGCGCTCGATGCTCATCGTCTCCGGCATCGTCAGCGTCAGCGGAATGCCGCGCGCTGCGGCGACGAAGGCCAGGGCGATGCCGGTGTTGCCGCTGGTGGGTTCGACCAGTTCCTTGCCCGGTCCGAGCAGGCCGCGCTTCTCGGCATCCCAGATCATCGCGGCGCCGATGCGGCACTTTACCGAGTAAGCTGGGTTGCGACCCTCGATTTTCGCCAGCACGGTGGCCTTGGCACCGTCGATGACCCGGTTCAGCCTCACGAGCGGCGTGCGGCCGATGGAATCCGCGTTGTCTGCGTACCAGTTGGACATGTTCCTTTTCCTCTTCCTTGCTTGGTCTGTCTGGGGGGGTGCGCGGAGGAGGGCCATGGCTTGCCACGCCCCGAGCACCGACGGCGATCATACCGCCACTTGCAGATTAGCCCAGCTTTGGAAGCGCTTCAGGCGGGCAGGGCGTGCCTTGCGGGCGCAGCGTACGGCTGCGTCTCGGTACCGTCGCAGAAGTACTTCAGCTCGCCCGGTGCGAACGCGACCCACTCCTCGCCGGTGGTGAGTGGCTTGGTTGCGATCACCGTCATGCGGTCATCGATCTGATTGCGGCGGGCGAAATCCACGCTCAGGTCGTGATCGACGAGGCGCACCGAGCGGAAGGGATAGGCCCGTCGCACATGGTGCAACTGCGTCGAACAGTGCGCGAACAGGCCGCTGCCGTCCGACAGGAGGAAATTGAAGGGGCCGAAGCAGGCGATCTCCTCGCACAGATCGGCCATGGTGGCGAGCAACGCCGCCGGGGCCGGGCGTGCCGGCCCGCAGCGCCGGCGCAGTTCCTGCATCACGTAGCAGAACGCATGCTCGCTGTCGGTGGTGCCGGCCGGTGTGTAACTGCCGTCGAGCGCCAGCGCATGGTTCTTGAGGTCGCCGTTGTGCGCGAACACCCAGTTGCGCCCCCACAGCTTGCGGCTGAAAGGGTGACAGTTCGACAGATCGACCGCGCCCTGCGTCGCCTTGCGGATATGCACGATGAGGTTGCGCGACTTGACCGGCGCACGCCGCAGCTGCTCGGCCAGCGGCGACGAGCAGGACGGGCGGTCGTCGCGCAGCACGCGGCAATCGTCGTCATCGAACCAGGCGAAACCCCATCCGTCGCGATGTTCGTCCGTCTGTCCGCCGCGGCGCACGAAACCCTCCAGCGAGAACTCGAGGCTCGCGGGCTTGTTGCAGTTCATGCCGAGCAGTTGGCACATGATGGCGACGGACGATGGTGCAGTGCGGTATGCACATCATCACCTTCACCCGGGCCGCCGACAATGAACTTGTTCCTGTTCTGCGTGCAAAAACAACAAAACTGTCACAAGCACGCAACAAGGATCTCATCCGGCGCCGATGCGCCGCCTCAGGTTGGCGATGTAGGCGGCACCGTCCGGCGGCGTACCGTTGCGTTGCGCGTCGAACAGCATCTCGCCGAGCGCTTCGAGCGCATCGTGCATGGCGTCGTGGCGGTCGCCGCGGCGCTGGCAGGCGAGGTCGAAGGCGGTGCGGATCCCCGGGGGCTGGTCGATCGACAACTGCTCCTCGATCGCCAGGTGCAGCGACAGGTGCAGGAAGGGGTTGATCTGACCGGCTTCGGGTGGGAAGTCGCGATCGACCGATTCCGGGTCCTCGAGCACCACGTGGTATTCGGGGTGTACGGTCATCACGTTGGCGGCGACCGATTCCATCGGTGTCAGCACTTTCTTTTCGCGGTACTTGCGCCAGGTCTCGATGAAGAAATTGCGCACCTGGTCGCGGCTCGGGTTGAACATCTTTGTTTCTCTCGTCGGTTACGGCAGTCGGGCGCGATGCGCCCGCAGGGGGGACGGCTGACCGCGCGACATCACGCGGTCTTGTCCCGATACAGGCACAGGTCGCGCACGCAGCACTCGCCGCACCTGGGCTTGCGCGCGGTGCACACGTAGCGCCCGTGCAGGATCAGCCAGTGGTGGGTGTCGAGCAGGAAGTCCTTGGGCACGCGGCGCAGCAGCGCCTTCTCCACCTCGACGACGTCCTTGCCCGGCGCCAGCCCGGTGCGGTTGGCGAGGCGAAAGATGTGCGTGTCCACCGCCATCGCCGGCTGGCGAAAGACGGTGTTCAGCACGACGTTGGCTGTCTTGCGACCGACGCCCGGAAGCGCCTCGAGCGCCTCGCGGTCGGCCGGAACCTCGCCGGCGTGCCGCTCGAGCAGCAGGCGCGACAGCGCCACGGTGTTCTTCGCCTTGTTGCGGAACAGGCCGATGGTCTTGATGTGTTCGGCCACGCCGTCCTCGCCCAGCGACACCATCGCTTCGGGCGTGGGCGCAGCCGCGAAGAGCTTGCGCGTGGCGAGATTCACGCTGCGGTCGGTGGCTTGAGCCGACAGCACGACCGCGACCAGCAACTGGTAGGCCGAGGCGTACTCGAGCTCGGTCTTCGGCTCGGGGTTGGCTTCATGCAGGCGGCGGAAGAACTCACGGATCGCCTCGCGCTTCATGCTGGGCATGATCAGCCGGCGGCGCCTTCCACGGCACCGCCGGGAGGCGGCTCGAGCGCTGCGGGGGCCTGCGGGTGACGGCGCGCGCTCGCGTCCAGACGGGCCTTGATGGCGTTGTAGGCGGCGATCAGGCAACCGAGGGCGAAGAAGGCGCCGGGCGGCAGGATCGCCAGCAGGAAGCCGGGATAGTCGTCGCCGAACACGTTCAGCGCCGACGTGCCCGGGATGATCATCTCGATGCCCGACAGCAGCGTGCCGCTGCCGAGCAGTTCGCGCACGCCGCCGAGCAGGGCCAGCACCCACACCAGGCCCAGTCCCATCATGATGCCGTCCACCGTGGAGGCCACCGGGTCGTTCTTGGCCGCGTAAGCCTCGACTCGCGCGAGGACGATGCAGTTGGTGACGATCAGCGGAATGAAGATGCCCAGCACCAGGTACAGGCTGTGCAGATAGGCGTTGAACAGCAGGTCGATCACCGTCACCAGCGCGGCGATGATGAGGATGAAGACCGGGATGCGGATCTCGTAGGGAATGAAGTTGCGCAGGCTGGCAACCACGAGGTTGGACAGCGCCATCGCGACCACTGTCGCGAGCCCGAGGCTGGTGGCGTTGACCATGCTCGTGCTCACCGCAAGGATGGGGCACAGGCCGAGCAACTGGGCGAGGCCGGTGTTTTGCTTCCACAGGCCGTTGGATGCGATGTCGCGGAACTGCTGTGCGCTGATCATGGCTGGTTTCCTTGCAGCGTGCTGCCGGCGGCGGCGGAGAAGAGGGCGTCGCGGTTCGCCATCGCGAACGCCACCGTGCGGCCGACGATGCGCGACACGGCGCGGGCGCTGATCGTCGCCCCGGAGTGGAAGTCGAACACGCCACCGTCCTTCTTCACCGTCCACCGTTCGGCGGCAACCTGGCTCCATGACACGCCGGCGAACTGGCTGATCCACGGCGAAGCCTTGTTGCGGTCTTTCGTGGGGTCGATGTAATCACCCAGACCGGGCGTTTCCTTGTGCGACACGACGCGCACGCCGGACACCGTGCCGTCCGTGCCCACCGCCACCACGATGCTGATGCGACCGGCGTAGCCGTCGGTGGCGGCGGCTTCCAGCACGAGCGCGGCGGGGGCGCCGGCCCTGCGTGCGCGCCACACGCGTCCGCCATCGTCCAGCCCCAGGGGCGAGGTCGGAGGGAGGTTCGCGACGTCGTCGAGCAGGGCGTTGTCGTAGCTGCCCGGCGGCAGCACTTCGTCGATCAGGCGCATCTGGGCTTCCTGCAGCGAGGCCTGGATCTTCGGGCGGGTCGCTTCGTAGGCCGAAGCCATCAATGCCGTGAACACCACGGTGAAGGCGAGCATGATCGCCGCGGTACGCGCCGAGGTGCGAGTGGCGGAGTAGCGCGCGCTCATGAGTTTCCTCCACGATGGCCGAACACCGGCGGCTGGGTCTTCATGTCGATCAGCGGTACGCAGATGTTCATCAGCAGCACGCCGAAGGCAATTCCATCCGGGTAGGCCCCGAAGCTGCGGATCAACCAGGCGATGAGGGCGATGCCAGCGGCGAAGATCAGCTTGCCGCGTGGTGTGGTCGCACCCGACACCGGGTCGGTGACGATGAAGAACGCAGCCAGCATCGCGCCGCCGCTTGCCAGATGGAACAGCGGCGACGCGTGTTGCGCCGGGTCGATCAGCCAGAACAGGCCCGACACGACGGCCAGCATGGCGATGAACGCGGCCGGCAGATGCCAGGTGATGACGCGGGTGCCGAGCAGGATCAGCCCGCCGAGCGCATAGCCTGCCGCAACCCATTCCCAGCCCCTGCCGCCCGCGATGCCGAAGGCGCTGTTGCCGGAAAACACCGTACCGACGCTGGCCCCGCTGCGCATGCCGGTGCGCAGCGCATCGAGTGCCGTTGCCGCGGTGATGCCGTCCGGCTGGCGGGCGCCGCCGAGGATGAGATCCAGTTGCGCGGCGAAGTCGAGCTGGCCGGCGCCAGGCCACTGCGACATCAGCGCCGGGTAGGCCACGATCAGCGCGCAGAAGGCCACCATCGCCGGGTTGAACGGGTTCTGGCCGAGGCCGCCGTAGAGGTGTTTCGCCACGCCGATGGAAATGATCACCGCCAGCAGCGTGATCCACCACGGCACGATGGGCGGAATGCTCAGCACCACCAGCCAGGCAGTGACGACCGCCGACAGGTCGCCGACGGCGAGAGCCACCGGCCGCTTGCGCAAGCGCATCACGAGCGCCTCGATGGCGATCGCCGCCACGCTGGCGAGCGCAAGGTTGACGAGGATGCCGGCGCCGAACTGCCAGACGTAGGCGGCAAGGCCGGGCAGCAGCGCGACCAGCACCGTGCCCATGACGCGCTGCACGCTGGCCGGCTTGCGGATGTAGGGGGAGTGAATCATCTTGACGCTCAGGGCTGGGTATCCGGCGCCGACGCGCCGGTCCCCGCGGGCGCGGGGCCGGAGGCTGGGGCGTTGCCGGTCGTGCGCCGGCGGGCCTCGATCTGTTCGATCTCGGCCTGCGTTTCAGCGCTCAGGTTGTCCGTGTTCTTCGGCTGCGCTGCGGCCCTCTGTGCCTGCGCACGTGCCAGCGCGGCGGCGATCAGCGCTTTCTTGGGGTCTTCGGCAGCATCGGCGGCGGGCGTCGCTGCAGCACCATCGACCGCCGGTTCGGTTGCGAGCTTGGCGCGCGTCTCGGCTGCCTTCGCGGCGAGCTTGGCGGCCTTCTCCTCCTTCTCGCGCTCCTGGCGGAAATTGCGGAACTCGAAGCGTTCGCGCGCCTGGTCCGATGCGGACTTGTCGCGCTCGCGCGCCCAGATCTCGCTCTTGGAAAAGCGGTAGTAGTCGACCAGCGGGATGTGCGAGGGACACACGTAGGCGCAGCAGCCACATTCGATGCAATCGAACAGGTTGTACTCCTGTGCCTTGCCGAAGTTCTTCGCGCGGCTGAACCAGTAAAGCTCGAAAGGCTGCAGGTCTGCGGGGCAGGCGCGCGCGCACTCGCCGCAGCGGATGCAGGCCTGCTCGGGCGGCGGCGGCGGGAAGAGCGCGTCGCTCGCCACCAGGATGCAGTTGGTGGCCTTGACGACGGGCACGTCGAAGCCGGGCATGCGCATCCCCATCATCGGGCCGCCCATCAGGTAGCGAGTGGTGTCGGTGCGCTGACCGGAGAGCCGCACGACATCGCTCATCGGCGTGCCGATGAGGACCTCGTAGTTGCGCGGCCGGTCGACGTTGCCGGCGACGGTGACGATGCGGGAGATCAGCGGATGGCCGCAGGTGAGCGCCTCGAACACGGCGTAGGCGGTGCCGACGTTGAAGCACTGCACGCCGAAATCGGTCGAGCGACGGCCGTGCGGCACCTCGATGCCGGTAAGCACGCGAATCAACTGCTTCGCGCCGCCGGCCGGATAGCGGGTGGGGATCGCCACCACCTCCATCGACTCGCCTTCCGCACGAACGGCCGTCTGCATGGCGGCGACCGCTTCCGGCTTGTTGTCCTCGATGCCGATCAGCACCTCATCGGCCTGCAGCAGGTGGCGCAGGATCGCAGTGCCCTTGACGATGCCGGCGGCGCGCTCGCGCATCAGCATGTCGTCGCAGGTGATGAAGGGCTCGCATTCGGCGCCGTTCAGCACCAGGGTGCGTGTCCTTCCCTCGCGCCCCGGGTTCATCTTCAGATGGGTCGGGAAGACCGCGCCGCCCAGCCCGACGATGCCGGCGTCGCGCACGAAATCGCGCAGTTCGTCAGGCGGCGTGCTCTTGTAGTTGAGTCGATCGAGCTCGGCCCAGCGATCCTCGCCATCGGGCTCGATGATCACCGACAGCATCGTCAGGCCGGAGGGGTGTGCCATGAGGGCGGGCTCGACGGCCGTGACGAGGCCGGAGGTGGGCGCGTGGACGGCGGACGAGACGTTGCCGTCAGCCGCGCCGATGAGCTCTCCCTTCAGCACCCGCTGGCCTGCGCGCACGAGCGGATGCGGCGTCCCGCCTATGCTCTGGTGCAGGGGCACGACGAGGCGCGGGGGCAGCGGCGCCTTGACGATGGGCTCGGAGGTCGAAGCCGCCTTGTTCGTTGCCGGCTTGACGCCGCCGTGGAAGCGGAAGAGCGAGCGCATCACGCCACCCTCCTGAGCTCGACGACGGGGTATTTCCATTTCCAGTTTTCCACGGTCTCGGGGATGGGCGTCATCGTGATGCAGTCCACCGGGCAGGGCGCAACGCACAGTTCGCAGCCGGTGCAGAGCTTGTCGATCACGGTGTGCATCTGCTTGGCCGCGCCGACGATGGCATCGACCGGGCAGGCCTGGATGCACAGCGTGCAGCCGATGCAGGTCTGCTCGTCGATCACCGCGACGGCTTTGGGCTTCTCGACGCCATGCTCCTCCGACAGCGGCTTGAACTCGCGCCCCAGCAGGTCGGCCAGCTTGCGGATGCCTTCCTCGCCACCGGGCGGGCACTGGTTGATCTCGGCCGCGCCCTGGGCGATCGCCTCGGCATAGGGCTTGCACCCCGGGTAGCCGCACTGGCCGCACTGGGTCTGTGGCAGGATCGCGTCGATCTTCTCGACCAGCGGATCGCCCTCGACCTTGAAGCGGATCGCGGCATAACCCAGGGCCGCGCCAAGCACGATGGCGATGCCGGTCATGACGAGCAGGGCTGAAAGCATGCGGAGGCTCTTGTTGTCGTTTGTGGGTGAGGGCGTGCAAAGCCGCGGGCGCTGTCGGCCCGCTCCGGTCAGTGGAAGCGGTCCAGCCCGGCAAAGCCCATGAAGGCCAGGCTCATGAAGCCGGCGGTGATCATCGCGATCGCGGTGCCCTTGAACGGCGCTGGCACGTCCGCACCCTCGAGCCGCTCGCGGATGCCGGCGAACAGCACCAGCGCAAGCGTGAAGCCCACCGAAGAGCCAAAGCCGAACAGCAGGGATTCGAGCAGGTTGTGCTTGAGCCCGACGTTGAGCAGCGGCACGCCGAGCACCGCACAGTTGGTCGTGATCAGCGGCAGATAGATCCCGAGCACCTGATGCAGCACGGGGCTGGTCTTCTGGATCACCAGCTCGGTCATCTGCACGATGGCCGCGATGACGACGATGAACGCCAGCGTGCGCAGGTAGGCGAGGTCGAAGGGCTGCAGCAGGTAGTGGTCGATCAGGTAACTGCTGCCCGATGCCACCGTCAGCACGAAGGTGGTGGCGGCACCCATGCCGATTGCGGTCTCGAGCTTTTTCGACACGCCCATGAACGGGCACAGGCCGAGGATGCGCACCAGGACGACGTTGTTCACCAGAACCGCGCCGAGAACGACGAATAGATAGCTGCTCATGATTCGCAGGCTTGAAATAAGCTCCGAATTATCCGCTTGCTCCGAGGAGGGCATCAAGCCTGATGCCGCTGCAGGATCAGGGGCGCACCTCAGCCACCGGCGGCGCCCCGATCACCAGGCTGTGGAACGGCCATCGGCCCTTGCGGCGATCTTCGAAGTAGTGCTGCAGCGTGAGGGCGATCGTGCGGAAGGCGATCTCCTCCCAAGGGATGTCCTTTTCCTCGAACAGCGCGACCTCGAGGGATTCCTCGCCGGGGCGGAAGTCAAGATCGAGCAGGCGCGCGCGGTAGATGATGTGCACCTGGCTGATGTGCGGCACGTCGATCAGGGTGTACATGTGCCCGATCTCGATGCGTGCGCAGGCTTCTTCCAGGGTTTCGCGGGCGGCGGCTTCGGCGGTGCTTTCCGCATTTTCCATGAACCCGGCCGGCAACGTCCACTTGCCGTGGCGCGGCTCGATCGCGCGCCGACACAGCAGGATGCGGTCGCCCCATTCGGCCAGCGCACCGACCACCAGTTTGGGATTCTGATAATGAATCGTCCCGCATCGGTCGCAGACGTGGCGCGGCAGCGAGTCGCCGCTGGGGATGCGGATATGGACGTGCGCGCCACAGTTTGAACAGAACTTCATCGGAGCAGGGCGGAAGGAATAACTTTCGATTTTAGCCCGGATCGGCCCTGGCTGGCAGGATGCGGGGCTGCGCGCTAAAGTGCTGGCCCCGCAGGCCGTTTACCTCGCATCTTCAGCGTCAGTCGTAGCGGCGGCCATGCCGATAGCCCTGTCAATCCGCCGTGAATTCCGTCCAATGACCAAAAAAATAGACATCAGACGCTTCGCGCAGCTCAAGGGGACGGGGGAATTGCCCTCGCCGCGTGGCGTGGCGCTCGCGATCATCCGCCTGACTCAGTCCGAGGACGTGTCGATGGCGGAACTGGCGCGCGTGATCAAGGGCGACCCCGCCTTCGTCGGGCGGCTCATCAAGGCGGCCAACGGCGTGATCGCCAACGAGCGACGCGCCATCGTCTCGGTTCAGGAAGCGCTGATGGTGCTCGGCCTGCCGGCCGTGCGCACCATGGCCCTGGGCTTTTCGCTGTTGTCCAATTACCGCAAGGGCGCGTGCGCGGGCTTCGACTATGTCCGCTACTGGTCCTCCTCGCTGCTGATGGCGCTGGCGATGCAGGCGCTGGCGCGCCATGTGCGAGCGATCGCCGCCGACGAGGCCTTCAGCGTCGGGCTTCTCGCCCGCATCGGCGAACTCGCCCTCGCAACCGTTTATCCGCTGGAGTTTACCCGGATCCTCGCCGTCGCCGACCGCTCTCCCGGCATGCGCCAGGTCGATCTCGAGCACGAGGCGTTCGCGCTCGACCACTGCGCCCTTGGCGAAGCGATGTTGATCGACTGGGGGCTGCCCGACATCGTGTCGCGCGCGGTGCGGCAATTCGAGCAGCCGCAGTTTGCGGCCGATGGCGAGAACGGCCGTGAGCAGATGCTGGTGCAGTCGCTCGTGCTCTCACGCGCGGTGGCGCGGATCTGTCTTGCCGACGCCAGCGAGCATGCCGCGCTGATGCCTGCGATGCTGAGGCTTGCAGCGAGGCTCGGTGTTTCGCGCGAGTACTTCGTGGCGGCCTGCGATCGGGTCGCGAGCGAGTGGATCGAATGGGGCCGCCTGCTGCAGTTCGAGACGCATGCCATGCCGCGGTTCGAGACGCTCGCGGGTTTCGGCGAGCAGGGTGCGAGCGAGCTGCAGGTCGACGCGGCCGCTGCCCAGTCGCTCGCCGCCGCAGTCGAGACCGCCCCGGCCGACGAACAGGGTGACTCCGACGCGCAGGCAGAGCGTCTGCGCGTGCTCGTGCTGGCCTCCGATGCGGCGGAGCGGCAACGCCTGCGTCAGGTCCTCGAACGCGAGGGCCTTGCGGTGTTCGAGGCCGACGGCGGGCGCCAGGGCATCGAGGCAGCGGTTGATCTACAGCCGCACATGATGCTGATCGACTGGCGGCTCGGGAACGTCGCCGGCATCGATGTGGTGCGGTCGCTGCGCGAGACGCGCCTGGGGCGTGCCATCTACATGCTGATGCTGATTCCCGCCGAGGACGACACCCTGCTGGCAACGGTGCTCGACGCCGGGGCGGACGATTTCGTCGCCCGTCCTTTCCGGCCGGTCGTGCTGGGCTCGCGCCTGCGCTCGGCGCGGCGCATGGTCGGGCTGCAGGCCGAACTCGAGCGCGAGCGCGAGGAGTTGCGGCATTTCGCGGCCGAACTGGCGATCAGCAACCGGCGGCTCGAGGAAGTCGCGATGACCGATGCGCTCACCGGCTTTCCGAACCGCCGCTATGCGCTGGACCGGCTGCAGCAGGAATGGATTGCGGTCACGCGCAACCAGCGTCCGCTGTCGGTGATGATCATCGATCTGGACGGCCTCAAGCCGATCAACGACAACCACGGGCACGATGTTGGCGACATGGTGTTGCGCCAGGCGGGCGATGCGCTGCGTTCGGTGCTGCGCGCGCAGGATGTCATCTGCCGGACCGGCGGCGACGAATTTCTCGTGATCTGCCCTGACACCGAACTCGGCGCGGCCCTGCGCTGCGGCGAGCGCCTGCGGCTAGCGGTCGAGGCGCTCACGATCGAGACGGGCGGGCCCCAGCTGAAGATCACGGTCAGCATCGGTGTGGCGATGCGCGACGGGCGCACGAGCAGTCTCGATGCCCTGATCAAGTGCGCGGATCGTGGTGCGCGTATTTGCAAGCAGCGCGGACGCAATCGCGTTTGCGCCCTTCAGCGCGAATCAGACGGCGGCTGAACGGCTGCCGGTTTCCTCTTTCGTTGGTTTCATGTTGCATGGGCGCGACGCATGTCGTGCGCGCATGACTTTGTAACTTGCCGTAAGTTAGAAATTACTTTAGCTTTCGAACCGATTACCCCTGAGCGGGAGCAGAATTTCATGAGCCGCCCCGATTACCAGGCCGAGATCCGGGAGCTGAACCTCGCCTATCTGATGCTCGCCCAGCAGATGTTGCGCAGCGATCGTGCGACCGCACTCTATCGGCTGGGCATCGGTGAAAAGTTCGCCGATCTGATCTGCGACCTGTCTGCCGCCAGGCTGGTCAAGCTGGCCAGCAACCAGATGTTGATGCCGTGCTTCCGCTTCGACGACGCGGAGCTCGCCCGGCTGATGAGCGGCGAGGGACGGAACACCGCCACGGCCAGCCTGCATGCCGCGATCATCGCGGCGGGCAAGGCGGCAGAAGAGGCGGCCTGAGGAGCCGAAGATGAAGAACAAGCGCGTCATCGACGAGGCGGACGACATCCGTCGCGCGGTGGAGATGGTCCAGTTGGGCGCCCGCATGCAGATGCTGGAGGTCGAGACTCGCCTCAGCCGCGAGAAGCTGCTCAAGATTTACAAGGAGGTTCGCGGCGCGTCGCCCCCGAAGGGCATGCTGCCGTTCTCCACCGACTGGTTCATGAGCTGGCAGCCCAATGTCCATTCCTCGTTGTTCATGGGGCTGCATCGCTTTTTCACCCAGCGTGCCGCCGTCGGCGGGCTCGATGCGATCATCAAGGCTTATCACCTTTACCTCGATCATATCGAGTCCGAGGGCATGGAGCCCATCCTCAGCCTGACGCGCGCCTGGACCCTGGTGCGCTTCTTCGATGCCGACTTGCTGCAGCTCGCCGCCTGTACCACCTGCGGTGGACACTATGTGGCTCACGCCTATGACCCGACGCACGCCTTCGTGTGCGGCCTGTGCAACATGCCGTCGCGTGCCGGCAAGTCGAGCCGGACATCGACCAAGCCCGCGGTCCGCAAGGCGCGCGCCCTCGCCGCGGGCTAGTCTTCGCTTCTGCCCGCTCCCGACGGGCTGTCCGCGAAGCGGACAGCCCGTTTTGCTTGCGAAGGCAGGCTCCGCTGCGGCGTTCAAGTTTTCCTGTGGCGCGACGTTAAGCTGCTGCGACCCCCATCCCCGGGGTCATGGTTGGAGTGAACGGTGTTCCTGATCATTGGCTACGTCATCATCCTGGCTGCGTCGGTCGGCACCTATGCGGTGCACGGCAGCCTGGGGGCCCTGTGGGTGCCGATGGAATATCTCGCCATCTTCGGTCTGATGGTCGGGGGTTTCGTCGCAAGCAACGGGCCCAAGGCCCTCAAGGCGACGGTGAGTGCGCTGCCGATGGCGCTGAAGGGCTCGCCCTACACCAAGGCGCTCTATGTCGACCTGCTGGCGATGCTGTTCGAGATCCTGGCAAAGGTGCGCAAGGAAGGCCTGATGTCGATCGAGAACGACATCGAGAATCCGGATTCCAGTCCAATCTTCTCCAAGTATCCCTCGGTTACGGCGGACCACCATGTCGTCGAGTTCCTGACCGATTACCTGCGCATGATGGTGGGCGGGAACCTCAACGCCTTCGAGATCGAGAACCTCATGGACATCGAGATCGAGACCCATCACCAGGAGGCGCACACCGCCCCGCATCTGGTGTCCAAGCTTGCCGACTCGGTGCCTGCCTTCGGTATCGTCGTTGCCGTGATGGGAGTGGTGAACGTGATGGGCTCGGTCGGACAGCCGCCGGCGGTGCTGGGCAAGATGATCGGCGGCGCGCTGGTCGGCACATTTCTCGGCATCCTGCTCGCCTACGGCTTCGTCAGCCCGGTTGCCAGCCAGCTCGAGCAGCGGGTGGAGGAGGGCGGCAAGATCTACCAGTGCGTGAAGGTGGTGCTGCTGGCCAGCATGAACGGCTACGCGCCGCAGGTGGCCGTCGAGTTCGGGCGCAAGGTGCTGTATTCGACCGAGCGGCCAGGCTTTGCCGAGCTCGAGCAGGAAATCAAGAATCGCAAGGGTTGATGATGAGCTCCGCGCCGCGGCTACGCGAGACGCATCCTGGCTGTCTTCCCGTTTCTGATCGCGTCGCGGCGGCTGGCGCGGGCGCGGGAGGCGCGGCATGAGCGACGACTCCCAGCAGCCGATTGTCGTCAAACGCATCAAGAAGGGTGGCGGCGGGCATCACGGCGGGGCGTGGAAGATCGCCTATGCCGACTTCGTCACCGCGATGATGGCCTTCTTCCTGCTGATGTGGCTGCTCGGCTCGACCGCGGCGGGTGATCTGCAGGGCATTGCCGACTATTTCCAGAACCCGCTCAAGGTGGCCATGCAGGGCGGCGAGGGTTCAGGCGACAGTTCCAGCATCATCAAGGGCGGCGGTGAGGACCTGAGCCGCTCGGTCGGTCAGGTGCGGCGTGGCGAGAAGGAGTCGACCCGCGCGATCAACCTCGATGCGGCCCCCAGCCACACGCAGCAGAATGCGCCCGGGCAGAATTCCCAAGGCGGTGGCGAGGAGGGCGAGATGCGGCGCGAGCGCGCAAAGCTGATCGACCTGCAGGGGCGGATCGAGGCGCTGATCGAGGCCAGCTCCACCTTGCGCCAGTTCAAGAACCAGATCCTGATCGACATCGTCAACGACGGCTTGCGCATCCAGCTTGTCGATGAGCAGAACCGCCCGATGTTCCTGTCGGCCAGCGCCGAGCTGCGGCCCTACACCCGCGACCTGCTGCGCGCGATCGGCCATGCGCTGAACGACGTGCAGAACCGCATCAGCCTGTCAGGCCACACGGACTCGAGCCAGTACGCCGGAGGCGAGCGAGGCTTCTCCAACTGGGAGCTGTCGGCCAACCGCGCCAACGCCTCGCGCCGCGAGCTGGTGGCCGGCGGGCTCGAGGCGGGCAAGATGGTGCGGGTGGTGGGCCTCGCCGATACCGTGCCGCTCAACCGCGGAGACCCGCTCGACCCGGTGAACCGGCGCATCAGCATCATCGTGCTCAATAAGCGCGCCGAGGAGGCGCTGCGCAGCGAGGCCAGCGCTGCAGGACAGCCGCGCGCGGTGCCGCCTCCGGCGGGCATGTGAGCGCCGCCCCGGGCGTTTGCCTCGTGGCGCGCTGAGGCCAGCTCAAGTCCGCGCGATCCTGGCCGATAAAATCGGCGTCCCCGTCCGTGATCCGCATCGACGGGGCGAAGGCGGAAAAACCAAATGTCCGATCTACTCAAGAACATCGACGCACGCACGCGGCTAGCGGGCACCAACAAGCTGGAGATCCTCCTGTTCACACTCGGTGTGGACGCGCGCACCGGGCGTCGCGAGACCTTCGGCATCAATGTCTTCAAGGTGCGCGAGGTGATGCGCACGCCGACCATCACTGCGGCGCCGGAAATGCCGTCCTCGGTCCAGGGCATGGTCAGCCTGCGCGGCGAGCTGGTGCCGGTGGTCGATCTGGCGAGCTACGTCGGCATCGGCGCCGACTGCACGCGCGACATCATGATCGTCACCGAGTACAACGGCCACACTCAGGGGTTCCTGGTCGAGAACGTGGACACCATCCTGCGGCTGGACTGGTCGCAGATGCGGGTTCCGCCGGGCATGCTGGTGGCCAAGATGGGCGGGCTGGTCACGGCGGTCACCGAACTGGCCGACAACCGGCTGGTCATGATGCTGGACGTCGAGCGGGTGCTGTCGGAAACCACTCACTATGACGATGATCTGGCGTTCCGCGAGATCGCCCGGCTGCCTGGCGCCGATGCGCATACCGTCTATTTCGCTGACGATTCCTCGGTCGCGCGCCGGCAGATCTCGCGCACGCTCGACGCACTGGGCGTGCGCCAGGTGGGTGCGGTGAACGGGCGGCAGGCCTGGGATGAGCTGGGCAAGGTGGCCGCACATGCGTTGGCCCACGGCCGCTCGGTGAAGGACTTCGTGAGCCTGGTACTCACCGATGTCGAAATGCCGGAGATGGACGGCTACATCCTGACCAGGCACATCAAGTCCGACAGCCGTTTCAGCGGCGTCCCGGTGATCATGCATTCCTCCCTGTCGGGGAGGTCGAACCAGCAGCTCGGGCGCTCGGTCGGGGTGGACGAGTACGTCTCGAAGTTCGAGCCGCAGCGGCTGGCGCAGACGATCGGCCGGCTGCTGAGCTCGGGCGATGTCGATGCGGCGCGGAACTGAGGCAGGGATCATGTTCAATTCCGATCTGCGCGACAGCGCGCTGCTGGACTCCATCGATGGCCGGACGCGGCTCGTCGGTTCAAACCGCATGGAACTGCTGCTGTTTTCGCTCGGCACCGAGGAGTGCTTCGGCATCAACGTGTTCAAGGTGCGCGAGGTCTGCTGCACGCCCTTCATCACGCGCACCCCGAACATGCCGCACGGCATGGAGGGCCTGATCTCGCTGCGCGGCAACGTCATCCCGGTGCTTTCGCTCAACACCGTGCTCGGCCTCGGCGCGGGGCAGGGCCTGGGCAGCACGATGATGGTGACCGAGTACAGCAAGCACACCCTCGGTTTCCTGGTGCACGGGGTCGATCGCATCGTACGGGTGGACTGGGACAAGGTGCATGCGCCGGACAACCTGGCCGCTGGTACGGGCACTTCCAGTTTCATCACCGCCATCACCCAGCTCGACGACGGTCGCCTGGTGTCCATCCTCGACGTCGAGACCATCCTCGCCAACACGTTCGGCGACGCCGTGGTCGGCAATATCGTGCCGGTCGACAACGGTCACGAGGTGAACGTCTTCTTCGTGGACGATTCTGCCGTGGCCCGGCGCAAGATCGTGGAAGTGCTCGACCGCCTCGGCGTGCGCCACAAGCATGCGCAAAATGGCCTCGAGGCCTGGAATCGGCTCGAGGGTATCGCGTCGCACGCCACGCTCATCGGGCGTCGGGTCGCCGACGAAATCGATGTGATCCTGGTGGATGCGGAAATGCCCGAGATGGATGGCTATGTGCTGACGCGCAACATCAAGGGTGATGCGCGGTTCGACGGCGTGCCGGTGGTCATGCATTCCTCCCTGTCGTCCGAGGCCAACCGGGCGATGGGCAGGCACGTCGGCGTGGATGCCTACGTGGCAAAATTCGACGCCGACGTACTCGCGGAAACATTGCGGCCGCTGTTGCAGCGGGCAGTGCAGGCGTGAGCGGGGCGCGAGCACCAACACGGAGAACAAGATGGCCGATCCCAAACTCAGATTTCTGGTCGTAGATGACTTTTCGACGATGCGGCGCATCGTCCGCAACCTCCTCAAGGAGCTCGGCTACGCGAATGTGGACGAGGCGGAGGATGGCGCGGTCGCGCTGCAGAAGCTCAACGCCGCCCCCTTCGATTTCGTCGTCACCGACTGGAACATGCCGAACATGGACGGCCTCACGCTGCTGCAGACGATACGGCGCACGCCCCAGTTCAAGCATCTGCCGGTGCTGATGATCACGGCCGAAGCCAAGAAGGAGAACATCATCGCGGCGGCGCAGTCGGGCGCGAGCGGCTATATCGTGAAGCCATTCACCGCTGCGACGCTGGCGGAAAAGCTGGAAAAGATTTTCGAGAAAATGGGCCGGAGCGGCGCCGCCTGAAGCGGGCGCGTGCAATGCCGATCCAATCAGGAGCCTGGCAATGACCAAAAGGCCAAAGTTCGACGACGCGGGGGATTCCGACGAGTTGCAGGCGCTGTTCGACAGCATCGCCGCAACGTCGGCCCCCATTGCGGAAGGCGGAGCAGAACCCGTGCGCGGTGTCACGGAGCCGGCAACGGCCGGCGACAGTGACGAATTGCAGGCGCTGTTCGACAGCGTGGCGGCCGATGCCGCCCGTGTGCAGGAACCGGCCCGGCCGAGAGAGGCCGAGCCTGCCGGGGATGGCGACAGCGACGAGTTGCAGGCCTTGTTCGACGCGGTTGCGGCCAATACCTGGACCGAGGCGGAGACTGCCGGTGCGTCGGGCGGGGAACTCCACCCGTCCTCCCAGGCGGTGTTCAACCGCATCGGGCAGATGACGCGCAAGCTTCACGACACCTTGCGCGAACTGGGTTATGACCAGGCCTTGCAGCGCGCCGCCGACGCGATTCCGGATGCGCGCCAGCGGCTGGGCTACATCGCCCAGATGACCGAGCAGGCCGCGGCGAGGGTGCTGAATGCGACCGATGCCGCGCGCCCGATCCAGGAGGCAATCGGCGCTGAGGCGAAGGAGCTGGGCCAGCGCTGGGACCGGCTCTATGCCAACGAGCTGTCGGTCGAGCAGTTCAAGGCGCTCGCATCCGACACGCGCACCTTTGTCGCAGAGGTGGCCGAGGCGAGCCGGACGACCAACGCGCAACTGCTCGAGATCATGATGGCGCAGGATTTTCAGGATCTCACCGGGCAGGTGATCAAGCGCGTCGTCGACCTCGCGCAGACCCTCGAGGCGCAACTGCTGCAGGTGCTGATCGAGGCGGCCCCGCCGCAGATCCTTGAAGAGCGGCAGGCCGCCTTGATGAACGGGCCGGTGGTGAATGCCGAGGGCAGGGATGACGTCGTAACCAGCCAGGCACAGGTCGATGACCTGCTCGAGAGCCTGGGATTCTGACCAAGAACAACCGCGCAGGGTTTGCCGGCAGGCATGCCGGGCCCCGCTGCATGCAGGCGTGCGCGTGCGGCGCCGCCGTGGAGTTGTGAGCCGATGACTGACTTTGCCGGCATGGAAGACCTCCTGCAGGATTTCCTGACTGAAGCAGGCGATCTGCTGTCCGGGGTGGACAACAAGCTCGTCGATCTGGAGCGCTCGCCCGACGACCGCGGCCTGCTCAACGACATCTTCCGTGGCTTCCACACGATCAAGGGCGGCGCTGGCTTCCTGAACGCTGGCGAACTCGTGACGCTCTGCCACCTCACCGAGAACCTCTTCGACCGCCTGCGCAATGGCGAACTCAGCGTCACCGCCGAGTCGATGGACATCATCCTCGCGGCCACTGCCGCCGTGCGCGACATGTTCGGCGACCTCGAACGCGGTGTCATGCCACACGTGGCCGATGGAGCCTTGATCGCGAGCCTGCAGGGTGCCATCCAGGGCGTGGCCCCGCTGTCTGCGGCGGCGACGCCGGCTCCCCCGGCCGTGGCGACCAAGGTGGCGGCGGGAAGTCCGCAGGTAACATCTGCAGGGGCCGGGCCCGACTGGCAACTGCTGATGAGCGCGGTCACCGGCGCCCGGGCGCCGTCCACCGCGGCAGTCCAGGCTGCCTTGCCGCCTGCCGAACCCGAGCTTGCTCCGGAGAAGATCATCAGCGCCGCACTGGGGCGTCGCGCCACCGACAGGCCCGGCGTCAGCGGGCCGACCGGCAGGCGCGAGCCGGAACGCGTGCGGGACAACTCCATCCGCGTCGACACCGCGCGCCTGGACCAGGTGCTGAACCTGTCCGGCGAGATCGGGCTGACCAAGAACCGGCTCAACGCGCTGCGCCGCGACATCCTCAGCGGGCGCAACGACACCGAGACCCTCCATGCGCTCGATCTGGCTGTGAGCCAGCTCGACCTGCTGGTGTCCGATCTGCAGAACGCGGTGATGAAAACACGCATGCAGCCGATCGGCCGCCTGTTCCAGAAATACCCACGCATCGCCCGCGACCTCGCGCGAAACCTGGGCAAGGACGTGGAGCTGGTGCTGGCGGGCGAGGACACCGAGATCGACAAGACGATGATCGAGGATCTCTCGGACCCGATCATCCACTTGATACGCAATGCGGTCGACCACGGCGTGGAGAGCGCGAGCGACCGCGCGGCGGCGGGCAAGCCGTCGAAGTCCGAGCTGCGGCTCGAGGCGCGCCAGGAGGGCGACCACATCGTCATCCTTGTCGCGGACGATGGCCGCGGCATGGATGCCGAGCGCCTGCGCGCCAAGGCCGTCGCCAAGGGCCTGATTTCCGAGGAGGAAGCCAGCACCCTCGACGAGCGGCAGAGCTACAACCTGGTCTTCCTGCCCGGCTTCTCGATGGCGGAGAAGATTTCCGATGTGTCGGGCCGCGGCGTCGGCATGGATGTGGTGCGCACCAACATCCAGAAGCTCAACGGCGCCATCGAGATCCGCTCGCAACCCGGCAAGGGCACCACCTTCGTCATCAACCTGCCGCTGACGCTGGCCATCCTGCCGGTGCTGCTGGTGCGGCTGGGTGCGCAGCCGTTTGCCGTGCCCCTGTCCATGGTGCGCGAGATCCTGCCGATCGAGCCGAACATGGTGCACGACGTCGGTGGTCGCGCGACCATGGTCGTGCGCGGTGAAGTGCTGCCCATCCTCACTCTCTCGGGCCTGCTGGGCTGGCCGCAGGAGCAGGTGCCGGGCTACGGCGTGCTGATGCAGACGACGGACATGGCCTTCGTCCTTGCCATCGACAGTTTCGCCGGACGCGAGGATGCGGTGATCAAGTCGCTCGACGACTTCCGGCCCAAAGGCGTGGCTGGCGTCACGACCTTGTCGAATGGGCAGATCGTGCTGATCCTGGACATGAAGGAATTGCTCGCCGATGGCAACGCCATGCAGGGCATTCCCCGCTCGGCGCTGATTCCAGCCCAAGGCGAGGCAGTGTCCGGCTGAACTTTCGCGCAGCCGCGTTCCGCTTCAGATGCCCGCCCCAACGTGCGGACTCGCCACGCGCGGTGTCAGGAAGTGAGCTCGAGGAGCGCAGCGAAGGCCTGCTCGAACTGCGCCAGGCCTTCCTGCTGCAGCCGCTCACCGACTTCATCCATCTTCAGGTCCTGCGCGGCCAGCGCGGCATAGTGCGCCTCGGCGGCATCGACGTCCTTGTCCAGCGTGTTCGCCACCTTGCCGTGGTCGAGCAGGGCTGCCAGGGTCGCGTCGGGCAGGGTGTTGACCGTCTCGGGCCCGATCAGGGGCTCCACGTAAAGCAGG
The DNA here is from genome assembly GCF_009469595.2 of Thauera sp. 2A1. GTDB lineage: Bacteria > Pseudomonadota > Gammaproteobacteria > Burkholderiales > Rhodocyclaceae > Thauera. The sequence goes on from NZ_SSXV01000019.1 coordinate 76,196, forward strand.
TCGCTGTAGGCCGGGTTCTTGGTGCCCGTGCTCGCCCAAAGCATGAACTGCGGTCGCGCGCCGGCTTCGCGCAGGGCGTCGAATGAGCTGCCGTGGAAGCGTTCGCGATAGCGGCGGTAGGCCAGCTTGGCGGTGGCGACGGCCGTCTTGCCGCGCAGCGCGAGCGCCGGGCCGCCGAGTTCGTCGAGCTGCTTGTCGACCAGCGTGTCGACGCGCGACAGGAACAGGCTGGCGACCGACATGACGGCGGCGACGTCGCCGCCGCTCGCCTGCAGGTTCGCCAGGCCTCGCACGTAGGCGGAAGCGACGGCGTCCACATGCGCCAGCGAGAACATCAGCGTGACGTTCACGCTGACGCCCGCTGCCACCAGGCGTTCGATCGCGGCCAGGCCAGCGGCGGTCGCAGGCACCTTGATCAGCAGGTTGGGACGGTCGACCGCCGCTCTCAGGCGCAGGCCCGCGGCGACGGTGCCGTCGGCATCGTGCGCCAGCGCGGGCGAGACCTCCAGGCTGACATAGCCCGCATTGCCACCGCTGTCGCGATGGAGCGGCGCCAGCAGGTCGCAGGCGCGCTGCACGTCGGGAATCACCAGCGCCTCGTAGCGCGCCTCCGCGCTCAGCGGCTCGCGCTTCAGCGCGGCCAGGTCCTCTTCGTAGTAATGTCCGCCGGCGATGGCCTTGTGGAAGATGGCCGGGTTCGTCGTGATGCCGGCGACGCCGTCCTCGGAGATGAAGCGCGCGAGGTGACCTTCGTTGAGGAGGGTGCGGGACAGGTTGTCGAGCCAGATCTGCTGGCCGTGCTGGCGAACTTGAAGCAGGGGATTCATCGATGGTCCGGGACTGGGCTGGTTGCGCGGTTGATCGGGCATTTTGCATCGGTTTGCCCGTGCCTGGCTATCGCTCTGCGGGCGCTGTCGCTCAGGGGAAGTGCCAGCCCAGCGCGCGCATCACGTCCAGGAAATCGCCTGCGGGTGGGGCCTGGATCCCCAGCCGTGCGCCCGTTCGCGGGTGGGGCAAGGTCAGCGTGGTGCACGCCAGCAGCAGCCGGCTGCTGCCGAAGAGTTGCTGGAACAGCCGGTTGTGGCGCCCTTTGCCGTAGGTGGCGTCGCCGACGATGGGATGAGCGATGTGCTTCAGGTGGCGGCGAAGCTGGTGGCGACGGCCGGTTTCCGGCTCCAGCTCGACGAGCGCGTAACGGCTGCTGGGGTAGCGGTCGACCTGAAGCGGCAGTTCGGCGGTGGCCAGGCGGCGGTAGCGCGTCAGCGCAGGCTGGACCACCGGTTCAGTCCGTTCCACATCAGCGGCGCTGATCCCGGCGGGCTCGCAGGCGCTCGAAGCCTCGTCCGCCACGGCAGCCCATGCCGCGTCCGGCGGTTCGATGTCCTCGGGCAGCGGGTTCCGGCCGGGTCGGTGTCCGGCGCCCACGCCGCGGCTGCGTTCGATGGGGTCGAGGCGGCGCGTCAGGGCATGGTCGATTTCTCCTTCCTCGGGCGGGTGGCCGCGGACGATGGCGAGGTAGCGCTTGCCCACCTGGCGGGTCTCGAACAGCGTGGCGAGCCTTGCCGCGGTGTCGCGTTCGAGGGCGAACAGCAGCACGCCCGACGTGCCGCGATCCAGCCGGTGCGCGGGGAACACGCGCCGCCCGATCTGGTCGCGCAGGAGCTGGACCGCAAAGCGCTCCTCGTGTGCGGCGATCGGGCTGCGATGGACGAGCAGGCCGGATGGCTTGTGGATGGCGACGAGGTGTTCGTCGCGGTACAGGATGTCGAGCATGGCTGGGCAGCGCGGGTGACGAGGCCGGACGACGTCGCTGCAGCGATAACGCCCATGTCCCGAAAACGACGAAAGCGACCGTTCCCGGTCGCTTTCGTGATGTGCGCCACGCGCTCTACGCGCAGCGCGCCGCAAACGGGATCAGGCGAAGTTCTTCGCCGCGAAGTCCCAGTTGGCCAGCTTGTCGAGGAAGGTCGCGACGAAGTCCGGACGACGGTTGCGGTAGTCGATGTAATAGGCGTGTTCCCACACGTCGATACAGAGCAGCGCCTTGTCGCCGGTGGTCAGCGGGGTGCCGGCGGCGCCCATGTTGACGATGTCGACCGAGCCGTCGGCCTTCTTCACCAGCCAGGTCCAGCCGGAGCCGAAGTTGCCCACGGCCGAGGCCTGGAAGGCTTTCTTGAAGTCGTCGAACGAGCCCCACTTGGCCTTGATCGCATCGGCCAGCGCGCCGCTGGGCTCGCCGCCGCCGTTCGGCTTCATGCTGTTCCAGAAGAAGGTGTGGTTCCACACCTGGGCGGAGTTGTTATACACACCGCCGGCGGGCGCCTTCTTGACGATGGCTTCGAGGTCGAGGTTCTCGTACTCGGTGCCCTTGATCAGGTTGTTGAGGTTGGTGACGTAGGCCTGGTGATGCTTGCCGTAGTGGAATTCCAGCGTTTCGGCGGAAATGTGCGGAGCCAGGGCATCCTTGGCGTAAGGCAGGGCGGGAAGGGTGTGTTCCATGCGTGTCTCTCCTTGTGTAGGTTCTTCGGAGTTCGTGGGGAAAGCCCGACAATTCTAGTCAGGAATGCGTGCCGATGACAATCCCGGCGCGATAAAGCGTATTTCTGGATCGTGCGATGTGCCGCAGAGACATCTTCGTGCCAGGCCGCGCATGTGGCTGCAGGTCGGCATCAGCGCGAGATCCCGGTGACGCGGGTGGCCAGCCGGCCGTCGGCCAGTTGCAGCTTGAGCGTGTCGCCCTCGGCCACCTCGGCGATGCTGCGCAGGATGCGTCCGTCGGCGCTGCGGGCGATCGCATATCCGCGTGCCAGCACCGCTTCCGGCGCGAGGTGCTGCAGGTGGGTAGCGAGGCCTGCAAGGCATTGTTGCTCACGCTGCACTCGTTCCGCGGCGCTGCGATGCAGTCGCGCGGCGAGCATCGACAACCTGTCGTGTGCCTGGGCGATGACCGGGCGGCCGCTGCGCAGGCGCAGTTTCAACTGGCTCACGTCGTGTGTCGCGCGCTCCAGGCGGCGCGACAGCCCGGCGCGCAGCTTGTCCTGAAGCATGCTCGTCCGCATCGCAGCCTGTGCGAGCCGCTGGCGTGGATGCACGAGCTGCAGCGCGGCACGGTCGACGCGCTGCGCTGCCACTTCGAGCCGCCGCTGCAGGGCGCGCTGCAGCCGTGGCGCGAGATTGGCCAGTTCGAGTCGCGCAGCGTGAAAACCTGCGCTCGCCAGTTCGGCGGCGCCGGTCGGCGTCGCCGCACGCAAGTCGGCGGCGAAATCGGCGATGGTGAAGTCGGTTTCGTGGCCGACACCGCTCACCACCGGCACCGGGCAGGCGCGGATGGCCCGCGCCAGCGCCTCGTCGTTGAACGCCCACAGGTCCTCGATGCTCCCGCCGCCGCGTACCAGCAGCACGACATCGATGCCGTCTGCTGCGCAACGCTCGCCGGCCCGGCGCAAGGCTTCCACCAGCCGGCCGGGCGCCTCGACCCCTTGTACCAGCGCCGGATAGAGGACGACGGGCAGATGCGGCGCGCGTCGCTGCAGGGCGCTCAACACGTCGCGCAGCGCCGCCGCCGAAGGCGAGGTGACGATGCCAACGCCGCGCGGGAAGCGCGGCAGCGCCCGGCGCGCAGCGGGATCGAACAGCCCTTCGGCAGCGAGTCTTTCCTTCAGGCGGTTGAAGGCCTCGTACAGGTCGCCGATGCCGGCCGGGCGCAGCGCCTCGATGTTGAGCTGGTAGTCACCGCGCGCCTCGTACAGGGTGACCAGCGCGCGCGCTTCCACGCGCATGCCGTTCTCCGGGCGAAACGGCAGCAGTTGCGCGCGGTTGCGCCACATCGCACAGCGCACCTGCGCATTGGCATCCTTCAGGGTGAAGTAAACATGCCCGGAAGGTGCGCGTACCAGGTTGGAAATCTCGCCGCCGACCCACAGCAGCGGCAGTGCAGTCTCGAGCGCTTCGCGCGCGAGGCGGTTGAGGGCAGAGACGCTGAGTACGCCGGAACCCGGGTGGCCGGTGCCGGATGGCAGTGGCTCGTGAAAGTCTTGCGTGATGGGTGGCATGGGGGCGGATTGTAGCGGAATCCACAGCGTCCGCTTCATGTCAAGCCCCGGTCGCAAGTCCTTGATGGATCAAGGGTGTTTTTTCAAGTTATTGTTTTATATGAATAAAATCATTGCACAATTTTGCATCGGAGTGTCGGACGGCCCACCGATACAGGCTTTTGACCAAACATCCCGAAATTGCACACAAACTTATCCACAGCTTCTGTGGATTGCTGCGGCCTTGCTCACTGAGGACGGCGGCGCTAGAGTTTCGCCTTTTCCCGCAGGAGGTTCCTCGGCGTGTTCGCGATCATTCAGGCCGTCGGCTGGCCGATCTGGCCCTTGCTGCTGACCTCGGTCATCGCTCTCGCGCTGATCATCGAACGCTCCATGTCCTTGCGCAGCCGTCGGGTGGTGCCCGACGGGCTGCTCGACAAGGTGCTGGCCGACCTTCGCGAGCATGGTGTGTCACAGGCCATGGCCGAGCGGGTCGACGCCCACTCACCTCTCGGCCGCGTGCTCGCAGCCGGCTTGCGCAACGTGAACAGCTCGCGCGAGGTCATGAAGGAAGCGATCGAGGAAACCGGCCGCGCCGTCGTGCATGAACTCGAGCGCTACCTCACCACGCTGGGCACGATCGCATCGATCAGCCCGCTGCTCGGCCTCTTCGGCACCATCGTCGGCATGATCGACATCTTCGCCTCGCAGGGAACCAGCGGCGCCAATCCGGCCCAGCTCGCACAGGGCATCTCCATCGCCTTGTACACGACCGGCCTGGGTCTCATCATCGCCATCCCGTCGATGATCTTCTGGCGCCATTTCCGTGCGCTCATCGACAGCTTCGTGATCGACATGGAGCAGCAGGCGATCAAGCTCGTCGAGGTCGCCCACGGCGACCGTCGCGGCTGAGGGCGATGGAAATGAACTTTCGCCGCGGGGCGCGCAGCGAGGAGCCGGAGATCAACCTGATCCCGCTCATTGACGTCGTGCTGGTGATCATCATCTTCCTGATGCTGACGACGACCTTTTCCAAGGTGTCGGGCCTGGAGATCAACCTGCCTACCGGCGACGCGGCCGAAACCGAGACGGTGCCCAACGAGATCAACGTCGCGATCAATGCCGCGGGGGACGTGCTCGTGAACCGTCAGGCGGTAGGCGAGCGCAGCATCGAGGCGCTGGCCGCCGCGCTGGGCAAGGCCGTGCCGGCAGGGCGTGACGACCCGGTCGTGGTCATCAACGCCGACGCCAAGGCTGCGCATCAGAGCGTCGTGAACGTGATGCAGGCGGCGCAACGCGCCGGGCTCGCACACATCACGTTCGCCACCCAGACGCCCGCCCGCTGAGGCTCCGCATGGCCTCTCGGGCGCCCGCCTGGTGGCAGGACCGCGGCCTGGCCGCCGTCCTCCTGCGTCCCCTGTCGGTCCTGTTCGGTCTCATTGCCTGGCTGCGGCGGTGGCTCCATCGGTGCGGCGTCCTGCGCGTCGAGCGCCTTGCGGTGCCGGTCGTGGTGGTGGGCAACATCGCGGTTGGCGGCAGCGGCAAGACGCCGGTCGTCGCCTGGCTGGTGGAGCGACTGAGAGAGGCGGGCCATCGCCCGGGTATCGTCAGCCGCGGCTACGGCGGCAAGGTGGAGGGCGTGGCGATGGTGCCGCGCGATGGCGACCCCGACATCTACGGCGACGAACCCGTGCTGCTGGCCAGGCTGACCGGCTGCCCCGTCGCCGTTGGCAGGGACCGGCCGGGCGCGGCGCGGGAATTGTTGCGGATGAGCCCGCACTGTGACGTCCTCATTGCGGACGACGGCATGCAGCATTACCCGCTGGGACGCGACATCGAGGTGGCGGTGGTCGATGAGGCGGTGCTCGGCAACCGCTGGCTGCTGCCTGCCGGACCGTTGCGCGAACCGTTGTCGCGGCTCAGGGAGGTGGATGTCGTCATCGCCCACGGCCAGATGTCCGCTGCGCTTGCGAGCTTGCTGGAGGGGCAAGCCGTCTTTTCGATGAAGCTGATGGGCGGTCGCCTGCGCGCGCTGCGCGATCCCGCCCGCGAGCTCGATGCCGGCACGCTGCGCGGCCGGCCCGTCCATGCGGTGGCAGGGATTGGCCGGCCGCAGCGCTTCTTCGACCAGCTCGGCGCGCTCGGGCTCGACGTCGTGCCGCACGCATTTCCCGATCACCACCGCTTCGTGGCGACCGATCTCGCGTTTCCGGCGGGCGAGCCCATCGTGATGACGAGCAAGGATGCGGTAAAATGCGCAGCCTTTGCGCCGGACGACTGCTGGGAGTTCCCTGTCAGCGCCCAGATCGATCCGGGCGCTGCCGAACGCATCGTGGAGAAGCTCAAGAATGGACCCCCGGCTGCTTGAAATCCTCGTCTGCCCGCTGTGCAAGGGCCCGCTGGACTACCTGAAGGACAAGCAGGAGCTGGTGTGCAAGGCGGACCGCCTGGCCTTCCCGATCCGCGATGGCATCCCGGTGATGCTCGAGGACGACGCGCGCGCGATGAGCGCCGAGGAAGTCGACGCGCTGCGCAGGGCCTGATCATGCCGGCGCCGGTGCCATTTCGCATCGTCATCCCGGCCCGCTACGCGTCCACCCGCCTGCCTGCCAAGCCGCTTGCCGACATCGCCGGTCGGCCGATGATCGTGCGCGTGCTGGAGCGCGTCCTCGCCTCGGGTGCGGACGAAGTCTGGGTGGCGACGGATCACGAAGAGGTGCGCGCTGCGGTCGAGGCCGCCGACGGCCTGGTCGTGATGACGCGGCCCGATCATCCCAGCGGCACCGACCGGCTGGCCGAGGTTGCGCATGCACTGGGCTGGAACGACGACGACATCGTCGTCAATGTGCAGGGCGACGAGCCGCTGATCGATCCCGTGGTTGTGTGTGCTGTCGCGCAGGCACTTGCCGCCGATGACGAAGCCGCCATCGCGACGGCGGCGCACCCGCTGGGTTCGGCCGAGGACGCGTTCAATCCCAACGTGGTCAAGGTCGTGTGCGACGCGGACCAGCGCGCGCTTTATTTCTCGCGCGCGCCCATCCCCTGGGCGCGCGACGCCTGGGCGCAGGCGCGGCACGCCCTGCCCGCCGGGCTGCCGATGCTGCGCCATGTCGGCCTCTATGCATACAGGGTGTCCTTCCTGCGGCGTTACGCCGGCCTTGCACCGTCTCCGCTGGAGCATTGGGAGGCGCTCGAGCAGTTGCGCGTGCTCTGGCATGGCTATCGCATCCGCGTACTCGAACTCCAGCATGAGCCGGCGGCCGGGGTGGACACCATCGAGGATCTCGAGCGCGTGAGGGCCATCTTCGCGGCCGGAGGGGCGTGATCGCACTGCTGGTGGGGGTTTACCGGCCGGAGCTAGTCGGTTAAGTTTCGGCCATTGTTGATGACAAAGTGGACCACGCAAGTGGCCGATAATCCGTGAGGGGGTAGGGTATGCGTTTGATTCTTCTGGGGCCACCGGGTGCGGGCAAGGGCACGCAGGCGAACTTCATCAAGGAGAAGTTCGGCATTCCGCAGATTTCCACCGGCGACATGCTGCGTGCCGCGGTGAAGGCGGGCACGCCGCTGGGCATCGAGGCGAAGAAGGTGATGGATGCGGGCGGCCTGGTGTCCGACGGCATCATCATCGGCCTGGTCAAGGATCGGCTGCAGCAGGACGATTGCAAGGCTGGCTACATGTTCGACGGCTTTCCGCGCACCATCCCGCAGGCTGACGCGATGAAGGACGCCGGCGTGCCGATCGATTTCGTGCTCGAGATCGACGTCCCCGACAGCGAGATCATCGAGCGCATGAGCGGGCGCCGCGTCCACCTGTCGTCGGGCCGCACCTACCATGTCAAGTACAACCCGCCGAAAGTTGCGGGCAAGGACGACGTGACCGGCGAGGACCTGATCCAGCGCGATGACGACCAGGAAGAAACCGTCCGCAAGCGCCTGGAGGTCTACCACGCGCAGACCAAGCCGCTGGTCGAGTACTACACGCAGTGGGCCGCGTCGGGTGATGCAAAGGCGCCTAAGGTGCGCAAGATCTCCGGCCTCGGTGCCGTCGATAGCATCACCGAGCAGGCATTTGCGGCGCTGAAGTAAGCGCACGCAGGCTGAACGGCGCGGCCGGCATCCCGAGCGAGGGGCCGGCCGCGTTCTTTTTTGGCATGGGTCTTTCGTGGCGGGCGTCGGAAATTCAGCTCGCAAGGCAGGGGGGCGATGAATCTGCTCTATGCGCAATCCGGCGGCGTGACTGCCGTCATCAATGCGACGGCGGCGGCGGTGATCGGCGCCGCGCGCGAGCATCCCGGGCGGATCGGCACGGTGCTCGCGGCGCGCGGCGGCATTCTCGGCGCGCTGGCGGAGGATCTCGTCGATACGCGCGTACTGCAGGCGGACGAGCTCGCGCGCCTCGCGCGCACGCCGGGCGGCGCATTCGGCTCGTGCCGCTTCGATCTGCCGGACGAGGCGTCGAATCCGCGCCTTTACGATCGCCTCTTCGCGGTGCTGGCGGCACATGACATCGGCGGCGTGCTGTACAACGGCGGGAACGGGTCGATGGATCTCGTTGCCCGCCTGTCCGCCGCCGCGCGCCGGCGTGGCCATCCGCTCGTCACTGTGGGCGTGCCCAAAACGGTGGACAACGACATCGTCGGCACCGACTGCTGCCCCGGGTTCGGCTCGGCAGCCAAATATGTCGCCACTGCGATGCGCGAGGCGGGGCTGGACATCGCCTCGATGGTGAGCCGCAAGGGCAGCGTCTTCGTGCTCGAGGTGATGGGGCGCAACACCGGCTGGCTGGCTGCGGCTACCGCGCTGGCCAGCGATGGCGATCGCGACATGCCGCCGCACATTGTGCTGGTTCCCGAGGTGCCTTTCATTGAGGACGTCTTCCTCGCCCGCGTACGTGAGGTGGTCGAGCGGCTCGGCTACTGCACCGTGACAGTTTCTGAGGGCATCCGCGGGGCCGACGGCATCATCCTGATGGAGAAGTCGCACGACCAGGCCGGCCATGTGCAACTGGGCGGAGCGGGGCTGGCCGTCGCGCGCCGGATCAACGCCCGCCTCGGCTACAAATTCCATTGGGCGATCCCCGATTACCTGCAGCGTGCGGCTGCGCACTGGGCATCGGCAACAGACCACGCGCAGGCGATGGCGCTGGGGCGGGCGGCGGTGGACTACGCACTCGCGGGACACGACGGCATGATGCCGGCGGTTCGGCGCCTTGCCGACGCTCCTTATGCCTGGGACGTGGTGCCGGTCCAGGCGGCGACGATTGCCAATCTCGAGCGCAGCTTGCCTGCCGGGTTCATTGCCGATGACGGGTTGCATGTCACCGCGGCTGCATGCGGCTTCATCCGGCCTTTGATCCATGGAGAACTGCCGGTGACGACGGTGGCCGGTCTACCCGATCACCGCCCTTTGCGCCTGCCGCTGATCGACAAGCGCCTGCCGCCGTGGGACGAGACCTGAGCCCTGGCGACCGCGCCTCCGCGAGGAGGCGTGTGCCGTGGTGAGGCGCATCGGCCGTCGCTGCGGTTTGAGCGTGGTGGCCGTCGCATGGCTGGCCGCCATGCCGCTGCGCGCACAGACCCCCGACGAGCCAGAGCGCGCAACCGGGCTCACCGCCAGTCCGGCGGTGCATTCGGCGAGGGCCATGGTCGTGACCGCCAACCCTCACGCCACCCAGGCAGCGCTGCACATCCTGCGCGAGGGCGGTTCGGCAGTGGATGCCGCGATCGCCGCGGCACTGGTCCTCGGCGTGGTGGAGCCGCAGTCATCCGGCCTGGGCGGTGGCGGGTTCGCGCTGCACTATGCGACCGAGGGCGGGGTGGTGGAGGCCTGGGACGGCCGCGAGACAGCGCCGCGGGATGTCGATGCTTCGCTGTTCCTCGGCGCCGACGGGGCGCCGATGGCGTTTTACGAGGCAGCGCTCGGTGGGCGCGCGGTGGGAGTGCCCGGCTTGCCGCGTCTGCTTGCCGAACTGCACGCACGCCACGGTCGCCTGCCGTGGGTGAGCCTGTTCCAGCCTGCGATCCGGCTCGCGGAAGAAGGTTTTCCGGTGTCGCCGCGGCTGCACGCGCTGGTCGCTGCGGACGCCCACTTGTTCCGCGATCCGGGTGCGCGCGCGCTGTTCTTCGATGCGGCGGGGCGGCCGCTGGCGGTTGGGGCGCGGCTCGTCAATCCCTCCCTGGCGGCGACGCTGCGCATCCTGGCGCACGATGGCGTCGCGCCCTTCTACGAGGGAAGCCTTGCCGTCGATCTGGTTGCCGCTGCGCAGGCTGCGCCGAACGCCGGGAAGCTGAGCATCGATGACCTGAGGAAGTATCGGGCGGTGCGTCGTCAGCCGCTGTGCGCGTCTTATCGCACCTGGAAGATCTGCGGCATGCCGCCCCCGAGTTCGGGCGGAGGTACACTGCTGGCGATGCTCGGCATCCTGGAGCGCTTTCCACTGTCGCAACTCGCATCCGACTCCGCCTTTCCGCTGCACCTGTTCGCCGAAGCCGGCCGGCTGGCGTATGCGGATCGTGACGCCTGGTATGGCGATCCGGCGACGATGGTGACGTCGCCGGCAGCACTGATCGACGGCCGCTATCTTGCCCGGCGGGCGGCGCAGATTCGACTCGACGCCAGCCTGGCCCGGGTGGATGCAGGCGAGCCGGTTCCCCGCCGGACACCGGTCGCGGCCGTCGAGATTGAGCAGCCCTCGACCACACACCTCTCCATCGTCGATGCGCAAGGCAATGCAGTGGCGCTGACCGCGTCGATCGAGGATGCTTTCGGCAGCCGGCGCCTCGTCGGCGGCTTCCTGCTCAACAACCAGTTGACCGATTTCAGCTTCCAGCCGCGCAGCGCACACGGAGTCCACCCCAACCGCGTGGAAGGAGGACGGCGCCCGCGCAGCTCCATGGCCCCGACGCTGATCTTCAGCCGTGGCGGCACGCTATACGCGGTGCTCGGCTCGGCGGGCGGGGGCGCCATCATCAATTACGTCGCCGAGGCAGTGGTCGGCCTGACCGACTGGCAATTGCCGCCGGATGCCGTGCTGGCGCGCCCGCACGTCGGCAGTCGCAACGGGCCCACCGAGGTCGAGGATCGGCCGGAGGGCGGGGTGCTGGCTGACCGTCTGCGCTTGTTCGGCCAAAGCGTGGTGCTGCGCAGCCTGACCAGCGGCAGCAGCGTTGTCGTCCGCGCCGCGGATGGAGGTTGGCTGGGGGCTGCCGATCCGCGGCGGGAAGGCAGCGCCGCGGGCTTCTGATCCAGCTCTCAGATCGGCCAGGCTTGCCTTCAGAGGGCAGACGGGCCCATGACAAAAACGCCATGCTGCAGGTTGTGCAGTCATGGCGTTCGACCTGGCGAAAAGGGGCGTTGCTGGCGTCGAATACGCCGCGGCCAGGGTTCAGGCGGGCACGGCGTGCGGCGTACCGTCGTGCTGTGCCTTGTCCGGCATGTAGGCGGCCACCTGGCAGGCGATCGCAGCCAGGTAGGGGATGCACTGCAGACACAGGATGCCCACCCAGAGCTGAGTTTCGATGCTGTTGGCGCCGCGCATCAGGATCAGCGCCACGGCCCCAAGCAGCAGCGCCACCAGCATGCCGATTTCCTCGCGGATGGGGCCGAAGAAGGCCAGAGCCCCCTGTGCGCGCCAGCCCTTGGGGGTGCGTACGAAGACGCCTTTCTTCTTCACGATGCCGGTGAATACACCGCGTGCGATGGCGTGCGCGAGGCCTACAGAAAGGATGGACGCACCCAGGATGTCCTTCCATGGGCAATCCATCGTGCGCCGATAAAGGATGGGGCCGAGCGCGGCCTTGAACGCCATGAAGCCCAGGATCGGCAAGGCCAGCGCGACCACCGGCAGGCCGAAGGATTTCGGCAACAGCAGAATGCCCAGGGTCCAGAAGAGGCTGCCAAAGGCGAAGACCAGTTGCAGCGCATCGCCCAGCCAGGCGAACCAGCCGGTCAGGAAGTGGTAGCGCTGCGCCAGGTTAAGGTTGCTCTTGCCCAGCATCTGCGGCAGGTGTGCCTTCAGGATCTGCATCGCGCCGAAGGCCCAGCGGAAGCGCTGGGTCTTGATCGACGCGAAATCGGACGGCGTGAGGCCGCGGCCGAGGATATGGTCTACGTAGCGTGTGTCGTAGCCGCGCTCGATGAGGCGCAGGCCCAGTTCGGTGTCTTCGCAGATGCACCATTCGGACCAGCCGCCGACCTCCTCCAGCGCCAGGCGGCGCACCAGCGTCATCGTGCCGTGCTGGATCAGCGCGTTGCGCTCGTTGCGGTGGTGCATGCCGATGCGGAAGAAACCGTCGAACTCCCAGTTGCACATGCGGCGGAAGGGCTGCGTCTCCCAGTCGCGGTGCGCCTGCGGCGCCTGCACGACGGCGACGTCGGGCTTGTCGAAGTGCGGGATGAGGCTGGAGAGCCATTCCGGATCGACGACGTAGTCCGCATCGACCACGCCGATGACCTCGGCGCGTGGGTCGGTCACCTTGAGGCCGTAGTTCAGGGCGCCGGCCTTGAACCCCGGCCAGTTCTCCAGGTGGAAGAAGCGGAAGCGCGGGCCGAGCTCGGCGCAGCGCTTCTCGAGCGGCTTCCACAGCTCTTCTTCCTTGGTGTTGTTGTCCAGCACCAGCACTTCGAAGTTCTTGTAGTTCATTGCCGCCAGGCTGTCGATGGTGGCGATCACCATCTCCGGGGGCTCGCTGTAGCAGGCAAGGTGGATCGAGACGAAAGGCTGGTCTTCCTCGAGGTGCGGACGCATCGGCATGAAGCGACGCTGCCATTTCTTCTTGAACAGCATCTCGCCGAACTCGAAACCATGCGACAACAGCACCGCCGCCGTCAGGCCGGTGGCGGCGATGAGCATTGCCAGGCCGATCAGGTCGCGCTGGGTCAGGTAATAGTCGAGCGGCACGTTGAGGCCGATGATCAACGTTGAGACGCAGGCCTGGATCAGTCCGGCGAGGAAGATGCGGCCGAAGATGCTCCAGTCGGTCAGGAAGAAGGCAATCAGGAACATCGGCAGCAGCGCGAACACCGCGGCGTTGCTGGCTTTCTTCGCCCAGTGCGGATCGCGCTCCACCAAGCCTTCCAGAGCGAACTTCTGCTCGCGGTCGGCGTTGTACATGCCCCAGTAGGCGCCGGCCCAACCCTCGACCTCAACCTTCCATGGCTGATCGATGGCTTCCATCAGAAAGTAGTCCAGGCGCGGCGTGCGCGGGTTGGCGAGGAACTCGCGGATGAAGCGCGCCTCGTTGTCGAGCGAAGGCACGGCAGCGCCGATGACCGGCCCCTTGCTGGGCCAGCCGATCTCGCCTATCACGATCTTCTTCTTCGGGAAGGTCTTCGCCAGTTCGTCATAGCGCTGGAAGGCGTAATTGACTGCAGCTTCGACCGGAACGCCCTCGTGGTAGGGCAGCAGGTGCACGGTGATGTAATCGACGTGCTTCACCAACTCCGGATATTTGAGCCACACGTGCCAGGGCTCTGCCGTCGACACCGGCTTGCGCTGGGCTTTGCGCACGCGGTCCAGATAGACGATCAACTGGTCGGGCGTCAGGTCGCCGCGCAGGATGGATTCGTTGCCCACCATCAGCCGCTCGACATGGCGCATGCCGCGCGTCTTGGCGATCAGCGCGGTGATCTCCTTGTCGTTCTTGTCGGCGTCACGGTCCAGCCAGGCGCCGGCGGTGACCAGCATGTCGCGCTCGCCCGCGACCGTCAGGAGCTCTGGCATGTCGTTGACGCCGTAGGTGCGCAACGCGTCGGAGTTGCGCGCGAGCAGGTCGAGGTCGGCGGCGAGTTCCGCCCGCGTGGGGTATGTGCCCTTCAGCGGGCTCTGGTCGCGCTGGAAGCCGTTGTAGGCGAAACCCTTGATGCTCTGGTTGGTGCCGATGAATTCGGCGCCCCGGTTGAAATGCTCCCACAACCAATACTGGGCGATCGCGACCAGGCCGGCGATGGCGGCGGCGACTGCCACGCGGTAAGCGAACGAAGCGGCTTGTTTCATCTGGAATTTTGTCCGATGGAAGTGGGCGTCACCCTTGGAAAGGAGCGACGTGGGGCATTACGGGATGCGCCGCGACGGCAGTCGTGCTGGGCGGGCACGGGCACGTGTCGAAATTCACTTCGATTCGGCGCTGTGACACAATCCCGGCCTTGATCGATCCTGACGGCGGGCATTTTAGGCGCTATCTCAGGCCGTTACGAGCCCGCAGGAATCCGATTTTGCAACAGTCCTTGTTGCATTGCGGAAACAGCGCTTTCGAAGGAATATTCAGCTTGGAACAGAAGCTTCTTGCGCAGGGCGATGTGCTCGGCGTGCCGATGCGCGTGCTGCTGTGGGGTGTCATCGTGCTGACGGTTGCGATCGGGGTGCGCTACGGCCTGCTCGAAAATGGCCTGCTGCCGCGCGATTGCCTGGCACCCGGCAGTCCCGTCGCGCCTTGCGTGTTCAAGACGGCGCTGGTGCAGTCCTTCCTGCACGAGCGCCTGGGCTGGGGCAGCCTTGCCCTGGGCGCCATTTCGTTCATGCTGGGCTGCCGCAGGGCGGCATGGGCGGGCTGGCTCGCCGGACTCCTCGGTCTCGTCCTCTATAGCTACGAGCCGGCCGCGGTGGGCGCGATGCTATCGGTCCTCGTGCTTGCGCGGCCGCAGCAGCGGCACTGACAGGATCAGGCCGATCACCAGCCAGGCGATGGCCTGGGGGTTGGCCGGCTCTGGCAGCCAGCGTCCGAGGACGCAAATTGCCATCACCCACGCAAAGAGGCGCTCAGCGCGGCCGCTGCAGCCCTGCCACCAGCCGATGACGCCGAGTGCGAGCGCTGGCGTGAAGTAGAGCAGGGTCGGGAAATCACGATAGCGCGCGTCGACGAACAGCAGCAAGGCCGCGATCGACGCGGAGAACATCAGCAGGGAACGCATCAGCCCCAAGGTGGTGGCGCACGATAGAGGCCGGCGCGCGCAAAGCGCCGCCCATGCAGCCTCGCCAGAAGGAAGTTCCTCACCTCGCCACCGTCCGAGCACGACGGCCAACATGGCGGCGAGGAGGGCGATGCCGCCAAGTACGCCCCATTCCAGTGCATCGCGATAGGCCACCAGAGCGTGTTCCCAATGCAGCACGGCAATCAGCCCGGCGGTTGCTGCCACGGCAGTGAGGGCCGCGGTGCGCAAGGCGGTCGTGCCTGCCGTCGTTGCTGCCAGCAGCAGGCCGATGAGTGCGCCCGCCGCAGCCCCGGCGAGGGGAGGCATGGCGCTGGCGCGCTCCGACACCGCGCCGGCAAGCGGAAATTTCGGTATCAGGGTCTGCGCCTCGAGCATGCCCCAGTAGCCGCCGACGGTACCCTCAAGGCGGCGCTTCCACGGCTGGTCGATCGCCTCGATCAGGTTGTAGTTCCAGCCTCGGGCATGCGCCTGATGCACGAACTCCCTGATGTAGCGCGCCTGATTGACCCGGGACGGCTTCGATTCCTCGCGCTGGCGACCCTCGCTTGGCCAGCCCGTCTCGCCGATCAGGAGGGGCTTTCCGGCGAAATGCGAACTCATCTTGTCGTGGATGTCGGCGACGTGGGCGAGCGCATGCTCGATGTCGACCGGTTCGTCCTCCCAGAAGGGCAGGATGTGCACGGTAACGAAATCGACCTCGCTCGCCAGGCTGTCATGCTTGACCCAGAATTCCCACACGTCCGCATAGGTGACCGGCACCGCTGCCCTGGCCTTGGCTTCACGGATCAGCGCGCGCATTTCGTCTTCGCTGCGCTCACGCCGCAGCAGCACTTCGTTGCCGACGATCAGGGCGCGGACGACGTCGCGATTGGCGTTTGCCAGCGTGATCGCACGCTCGAGTTCGACGGCGTTCTTTTTGCGGTCGAAGCCGATCCAGGCGCCGAGCAGCACCTTCAGCCCGACGCTGCGGGCGACGTCGACGACCTGATCCAGGCCGTGATCGATCGAATACAGCCGCACGCACTCGGTGATCCTGGCCAGTGCTGCCAGATCCGTTTCGATCTGCGCGCGCGCGACGCGTGCGTTCTTGTCGAAGGGCGTCTGGCCAGGGAAGTGATAGGGCGCATAGGACACGCACTTGAGCTTTTCGCCGTCGGACAGGTGCAGGTCATACATCGGAACAGGACGCGTCCCGGCCCACACCCAGGCAAGCAGGGCGGCGAGGGCGAGGAGGTGGGCGACGAGCAGGGCGACCCACAGGGGGCGATGGGCGTTTCGGGAGGCTTGCATGTCCGGGAGCAGACGATCGGTTCGGTCGATGTCGGAGCGGTTGGGCCGCGATGGAAGCTGCATAAAAAAGCCACGCCCGCAGGGGCGTGGCTTCGCGACGAAGCGGAGCGGATTCTACCGCAGGCGCGTGTCTGCCTCAGGCATAGTCGCTCATCGGCACGCAGGCGCAAAACAGGTTGCGGTCGCCATACACATCGTCGATGCGGTTCACGCTCGGCCAGAACTTGTTCTCCGCCACCCAGGACAGCGGGAAAACCGCCTGCTCCCGCGAGTAAGGCCGGTTCCAGTCGCCGGTGAGGTCGGCCTGGGTGTGCGGCGCGTTCTTCAGCGGGTTGTCCTCGGCCGGCCAGGTACCGGTCTCGACCTGGCGGATTTCCTCGCGGATCGCGATCATCGCGGCGACGAAGCGTTCGAGCTCGCCCAGATCCTCCGACTCTGTCGGCTCGATCATGATCGTGCCGGCCACCGGGAAGGACATCGTCGGCGCGTGGAATCCGTAGTCCATCAGGCGCTTGGCGATGTCGACCTCGCTGATGCCGGTTGCCGCCTTGATCGGACGGATGTCGATGATGCACTCGTGCGCGACACGCCCCTGGTTTCCGGTGTAGAGCACCGGATAGTGCGGTCCGAGGCGCGCGGCGAGGTAGTTGGCATTGAGGATGGCGATCTCGGTCGCCTGCCTGAGCCCCTGGCCGCCCATCATGGTGATGTACATCCACGAGATCGGCAGGATGCTGGCCGAGCCGAACGGCGCAGCGGCGACGGCGCCCTGGCCCTTGTTCGGGCGGTCCTGAGGGCCGGTCGGAGCAACGACGTGGTCGGCCATGAAGGGTGCCAGATGTGCCGCCAGGCCGATCGGCCCCATACCCGGTCCGCCGCCGCCATGCGGAATGCAGAAGGTCTTGTGCAGGTTCATGTGCGACACGTCGGCGCCGATGCAGGCGGGTGAGGTGAGCCCGACCTGCGCGTTGAGGTTGGCGCCGTCCATATACACTTGGCCGCCGTGCTGGTGGACGATCTCGCAGATCTCGCGCACTGCCTCCTCGAACACGCCGTGCGTAGAGGGGTAGGTGATCATCAGCGCAGCCAGGCGGTCGGCGTGCTGGGCGGCCTTGGCGCGCAGATCGGCGACATCGACGTTGCCCTTGTCGTCGCAATCCACCACCACCACCTGCATGCCGCACATCTGCGCCGTCGCGGGGTTGGTGCCGTGCGCGGATTTCGGGATCAGGCAGATGTTCCGGTGCGCCTCGCCGCGGCTGGCGTGGTAACGCGAGATCGCCACGAGGCCGGCATATTCGCCCTGTGCGCCCGAGTTCGGCTGCATGCAGATCGCCGGGAAGCCGGTGACCGCGCGAAGGTAGGAGGCGAGGCCCTCGATCATTTCCATATAGCCGGCCGCCTGCTCGCGGGGTGCGAACGGATGCAGGTTGGCGAATTCGGGCCAGGTGACCGGGATCATCTCGCTGGTGGCGTTGAGCTTCATCGTGCACGAGCCGAGCGAGATCATCGAGTGGTCGAGCGCGAGGTCCCGGTTCTGCAGCTTCTTGAGGTAACGCAGCATCTGATGCTCGGTGTGGTGCGAATTGAACACCGGATGCGTCAGGATGGCGTCGGTGCGCAGCAGCGAGGCCGGGATCGCGCCGCCAGAAGCGGTCACGCGTGCATCGAGCGCCGCAAGATCGGCCTCGACACCGAAGCAACGCAGAACGGCGGCAATGTCGTCTGCCGCGGTGGTCTCATCCACCGAGAGACCGACGATGCGGTCATCGGCGGCGTGGCGGAGGTTGTAGCCGGCTGCCTCGGCTGCGGCGAGGATCTGGGGCCCTCGTGCGCCGACTTCCACCTCGATAGTGTCAAAAAACGCCGTGCTGGCCAGTTGGAAACCTGCGCCGCGCAGCGCCTCGGCGACGATGGCAGCCAGCCGGTGCACACGTGTGGCGATGGTGCGCAAGCCCTTCGGTCCATGGTAGACAGCGTAGAACCCGGCCATGTTGGCGAGCAGAACCTGCGAGGTGCAGATGTTGGAGTTCGCCTTCTCGCGACGGATGTGCTGTTCGCGTGTCTGCAGCGTCATGCGCAGCGCTGTCTTGCCGCGGGCATCCTTCGATACGCCGATGATGCGACCGGGCATGGAGCGGACGTGAGCTTCGCGCGTGGCGAAGAAGGCGGCGTGCGGGCCGCCGAACCCCATCGGAACGCCAAAGCGCTGCGCTGAGCCGAGTGCGATGTCCGCCCCCATCGCACCTGGGCTCTTGAGCAGCACGAGTGCCAGCAGATCGGTCGCGACTGCGGCCACTGCACCCTTCGCCTTGAGCGCAGCGATGATGGTGCCCAGGTCGGCGATCTCGCCGTGCAGGTTCGGGTACTGCAGCAGGGCGCCGAATACATCGTGGTTTTCCGCCTCGACAGCGTTGCCGAGGATCAGGTCGAAGCTGAAGTAGTGTGCACGCGTGCGGATGACGTCGATGGTCTGCGGATAGCAGGCCGCATCGACAAAGAATGCGTTCGATTTCGATTTCGACACCCGGCGCGCCATGGCCATCGCTTCGGCGGCGGCCGTCGCCTCGTCGAGCAGCGAGGCATTGGCCAGCTCCAGCCCTGTCAGGTCGATGACCATCTGCTGGTAATTCAGTAGCGCCTCGAGGCGCCCCTGGGATATCTCGGCCTGATAAGGCGTGTACGCCGTGTACCAGCCAGGATTCTCCATGACGTTGCGCAGGATGACGGCTGGCGTGATGGTGCCGAAATAGCCCAGGCCGATCATGGACGTGCAGAGCGCGTTCTTCGACGCGATCGCCCGAAGGTCGGCGAGCGCCTCATGTTCAGGTCGTGATCCGGGCAGCGGGAGATCGCCCGACAGGCGGATCGATGCCGGCACGGTCTGCGCGATCAGATCGTCCACATTTGCCACGTCGAGCGCGGCACACATGTGGGCAATTTCCTCAACATTAGGGCCGAGATGGCGATGAATGAAGGCATCCCGCTGTTCGAGCTGAGCAAGCGGCGCAGAAAGGGGGCTAGGCGTCATGATGGTCTTTTGCGCATCCGAGGAGCGCGCACAGCGGGACGGCGTGACCGCTGTGCGCACTGGTGGGGTCAGTCAGGTTGGGTGAGCTGCCGAGTCGGCGGCAGCGTGCAAGAAAACGAGCGCGTCAATCGATCTCGGCCGCGTAGGCAGTTGCATCGAGAAGCGCCGCCAGGTCATCCGTGTTGTCCGGCTTCAGCTTGAACAGCCAGGCGGCGTAAGCATCCCCATTGACGCTCTCCGGAGCCGACGCGGCGTCCTCGTTTGCTGCGACGACTTCACCGGCAAGCGGGGCGTAGATGTCCGACGCGGCCTTGACGGACTCGACGACCGCGCAAGCCTCGCCGGCGGCAAGCTTGCGACCAGCCTCGGGCAGTTCAAGGAATACCACGTCTCCGAGGGCCTCCTGCGCATGGTCGGTGATCCCGACCGTCAGCGTGCCGTCGTCCTCGACGCGGATCCACTCGTGGGACTTCGTATATTTGAGACCAGCGGGGATGTTGCTCATGGAATTCTCCAGTGATGAAGGGAAAGGCCGATGCCCGTCAGCACGGGTCCGGGCTGCGGAACGGGAAAGTGCAAGCACGCCGAGCGTTGATTGACGAGCCTCGGGTGCGAGGGTTCAGTATGGGTACCGGGAATTCTGGCAGAGAACGATGAGAAGGCGGGGCGGTTCATGAGGGCTCCAGTTGATCACCAGAAGTGACAGAGGCGCAAAGCACTTTGCTCAGCTGCCCCCATCTGTCCCTTGTACCTGAGAGATTACGTCCTGCATGACGCCGGACGACTGCCCCTTCGGTGGATACGCAGGCGCTGATGCCCGTATCGCTCTCCAGATCTTTGCAAGCCGTGCGGTCCATTGTGCCTGAGCGATTCCGGGGATTACGCCTTCGGCGACTCTCTTCGAGTTCTCTCCCGCGCGACGCGCGGACAATAGCACTCGATCCACATGGCGGGCAACCGGAAGTAACTTGGGCGACCGCGGCGCGTCGCACAATACACATCCATGTATATACGACCGATCGCCGCATGAGGTGGCTGTTCGTCCAATCGACCCCCTCGCTCCTGGATGCCACTGGCGGCGCTATCGGCCAGTGCCCTCTATCCGCGCAAGCCATATCGCAATTTTCGGAAAGCCTGTTGACGTCTTTCCTTTGCTGTTTATAATCCGCCCCTCTTTGAGCGCTGCGGTGGTTTTGGCTGTTGCGGTGCAGGGGGAAGCGGGAGGCGAGGAGCCTGTGTTGCGGGTCTGGTGGAGTTGGAGCCGGATTAGAAAGCGCGGCGCGGGGGGTTGACGAGTTGTTCTGAGTTGATCATAATTTCGTTTCTCTGCTGCAGCGATGCAGCGGTTCTTTAAAAAGTTGAACAACCGATAAGTGTGGGTGCTTGGTTGTTGCGGCGAAGTCGTTTCGGCGGCTTTTGGTTTCGCAATGATTGGTGCTCATGCTGATTAAGTCAGTATTTTGAGTACTTTGTAGGATTGAACTTAAGAGTTTGATCCTGGCTCAGATTGAACGCTGGCGGCATGCTTTACACATGCAAGTCGAAC
>NZ_SSXV01000001.1 GCF_009469595.2 Thauera sp. 2A1
ACCGCGAGCACATGCTGCTCGAGGAGCGCGAAGTGCTGCCGCTGATCCTGGCGCACTTCACCGACGAGGACTGGGCGCGGGCCGACGCGGGCTTCCTCGCCGACGACCCGATGCGCGGCAGCCGCGCGAAGGCGGGCGAGGAGGACTTCACGCGGATCTTCTCGAAGCTGGTGGAGGCGGCGCCGGCGCCCATCGGGCTTGGCGGCGGACCGTACAAGGGCGATTGAGCGCACCTGTCCCCGGACGAAACAGCGGAAGCGTGCCTCGGCGCCGGCAGGCGTGGGGCCCCGATTCCGATTCATGACACACAAGGACCCAACAAAGGAGAAACAGCGATGACAACAAACACCCAGGCACTGACCGAGGCCGCAACCAGCCGCTTCATGCACATCACCGACGGCGACATCGACGCCCGTATCCACTACAACGATGCCGGCGAAGGCGCCGAGACGGTGGTGATGTTGCACGGCTCCGGCCCGGGCGCCACCGGCTGGGCGAACTTCCACCGCAACGTCGATGCCTTCGTGGCCGCCGGCTACCGCGTGGTGCTGATGGACTGCCTCGGCTGGGGCAAGAGCGATCCGGTGGTGTGCACTGGCTCGCGTTCGGACCTCAATGCGCGCACGCTGAAGGGCCTGCTCGATGGCCTCAAGCTCGACAAGGTGCACATCGTCGGCAACTCGATGGGTGGCCACAGCGCGGTCGCGTTCGCGCTGTCCAACCCGACGCGCGTCGGCAAGCTGATCCTGATGGGCGGCGGCACCGGCGGGCCGAGCCAGTTCGTGCCGATGCCCACCGAAGGCATCAAGCTGCTGCAAGGCCTGTATCGCGAGCCGACGATCGACAACCTGAAGAAGATGATGAACGTCTTCGTGTTCGATCCCAGCAGCATGACCGAGGAGCTGTTCCAGGCGCGCCTTGACAACATGCTGGCGCGGCGCGACCACCTCGACAACTTCGTCAAGAGCCTGGCTGCCAATCCCAAGCAGTTCCCCGACCAGGGGCCGCGCCTCGGCGAGATCAGTGCGCCCACGCTGGTGATCTGGGGGCGCGACGACCGCTTCGTGCCGATGGATACCGGCTTGCGCCTGGTGTGGGGCATGCAGAACGCCGAGATGCACATCTTCAACCGCTGCGGCCACTGGGCGCAGTGGGAGCATGCGGACAAGTTCAACCGCATGGTGCTGGACTTCCTGGCGCACTGAGCGCCGTTTCGGGGTCAGGGCTGGGGGCGGCGCGGCCCGAACAGGGCCAGCCACATTCCCCGCAGCCCATCCCACTGCTGGCGCCAGAAACCGTCGTGATCCGGCGTGCCCGGCACGGTGTGGGGCGCGATGCCGGTGGGCGGATTGTCGCGGGCAAGGTAGAGCGTGCCGAACAGCCAGTCCCACACCGGGAACAGGATGGCGAAGTTGCAGCCGTGACGGAAACTGCGCCCCGGCGGCAAGGCCAGCGAGTGATGCCAGCGGTGGTAGTGTGGGCTGACGACCAGCCGCTCGCCGAGGCGGCCGTAGGACAGGCGCGCGTTGATGTGCGACAGGTTCTCCACCAGCTTCACCACCAGCATCAGGCCGATGAAGTGCCCGGGCGGGATGCCGATCACCAGGGCAACGATCGCGAACCACAGCCCGCTGATCACGTCGTCCAGCAGGTGGTTGCGGCTGTCGGTCCACAGGCTCATCTGGCGCTGGCTGTGATGAATCGCGTGCAGCGCCCACCACCAGCCAAAGGTGTGAGACAGGCGGTGGCGCCAGTATTCGGCGAAATCGAGGGCGACCAGATAGACGAAAAAACCCAGCAGCGGGGCGTGCTCCAGGGCCGGGAAGAGGTCCTCGAGCTGCGGCGGGATGTAGCCGCGGAAGCGCAGCCAGCCGTCGATCTCGACGAAGATGGGGGCGATGAGCGCGAACACGACCAGTGGGATGATGCCGAGCCGGTCGAGCAGGGTGTACAGCACGTCGACCCGCACCAGCTTGCGGTCCTTCCAGTGCTCCAGCGGGCGCAGGGTTTCCAGCGGGCGCAGCACCAGCAGCGCGACCAGCAACTGCAGCACACCCCACATGAAGATTTCCACGCCGTCGAAGGCGAGCTCGATGTAGCTGCCGAGGCCGAGCGCCAGCAGTGGCGGCTGTACCAGCTTGTCCAGCAGCCAGCCCTGCACGGCGACGAAGGCATCGAGGAATTGCTGGATGACGGACTGGATCATGGCCTGGCCAGGGTCGCAAAGCAGAAGCCGCGCGCCTTGAGGCCTGCGATCAGCGGTTCGAACATCGGTGCGAACGGGTCCTTGCGCGACCAGATCCCAAGGTGTGCCATGACGATGTCGCCGTCACGCAGGCTGGCCAGCGCGCGCTCCACCAGCATGGCGTTCGGGTAGGTCTCGGACGGCAGCTCGTCGCCGAGGAACCCGGCCTTGGCCCAGCCGACGTGACGGTAGCCGCAGGTCGTGGCGGCGTGCAGCGCGTTCGGCGTGGTGCGCCCGCCGGGCGCGCGCCACAGGGGATCGAGGCCGCGGCCGGTGAGTTCGCGGAAGCGCTGGTCGGGCTTGCGGATCTCGTCGCAGATCGCAGCGTGGTCAAGCGTCACCGTGTTGCCGTCCATCAGGCGGTAATGCACCTTGTCGCCGGCATCCTCGCGGAAGCTGCCGTGGCGCCAGGTGTGGCTGCCGAAGGCATGGCCTTCCTTGACCCGCGCTTTCCAGTAATCGGCCCAACTGTCGTCCAGGGCATGGTCGCCGCGCAGCGTCTTTTCGTTGGCGATGAAGAAGGTCGCCTTGACCTGATGGCGCGCCAGCGTTTCCGCGATGAGCTCGGCGTGGCGCATGTTGCCCGTGTCGAAGGTGAGGTACAGCGTGCCGCTGCAGGCCGGCGCGGGCTCGGCCGCGGCGAGGCCGCTGGCGGCGAGCAGCGGCAGCAGGCAGGTCAGGCGACGGAGCAGGAAGCTCATTTGCGCCCTGCGTGGTCGAGGAAGAACACGCCGTGCGGCGAACTGCCGACCGGGATGGAGCGGACGAGCTGCTTGGTGGTGAGGTCGACTACCTGGACCTTGCGCGCAAAGCGGGCGGTGGCCCACAGCTCCTTGCCGTCGGCGCGCACTTCCATGTCGTCCGGGCCGCCGGGGACGTCGTATTTCTCGATGATGCTCATCGTGCGCGTGTCGAGCAGCACGATGCTGCCGTCCATCGAACGGTTGGACACGAAATAGTGACGTCCGTCACCGCGCGGCTGCAGGTTGTGGGTGGCCGTTCCGGCCGGAATCGTCTTCACCGTCTTCTGTTCGCGCCAGTCGATGATCTCGACATGGCCTGCACCCATGCAGGCGACCATCAGGTAGCGGTTGTCGGGCGACATCAGGATGCCGGCCGGGGTGGCGCCGACCGGCAGGAACCACTCCGGCCGCATCGTCGCCAGGTTGATCGCCATGACTTCGTTGGAGTCCTGCAGCGTGACGAAGACGTAGCGGCTGTCGTCGTCAAAGGCGAGGTGGGACGGCGTCTTGGGCGCATGCAGGCGGCCTTTCAACTGCATCGTCTGGGCGTCGTACACATCGACGCGGTCGAGACGCAGCGACGTGGTGACGAACAGCTTGCGGTCGGGCGAGAAGCCGAGCTGGTAGGGGTCCGAGATGTCGCGCACGCGGCGCTGTTCCTTGCCCGTCTTCGGGTCGAAATAGACGAGCTGGTTCGATGCCGAGCAGGCCACGATCAGCGAGCTGTCGTCCGGCGTGGGCAGCAGGTGGTGCGGCTCCTTGCAGGCGATTTCCTTGCCGATGACCTGGTAGGTCGCAGTGTCGATGATGCTGACCGTGCCGTCGGCGGAATTCAGCGCCACGGCGACACCGGCGTGGGCCAGGGGTGCAAGCAGAACCGTCGCGCCGCAAAGGGCTTGCAGCACGAGTCGGGTAAGAGTCGAAGGCATGCGGGCGGGCCCGGGCAGGCCGGGTGCTGATAGTGATACGGGATTCTGCCGCATCTTCACAATTCAGTACATTGTGCAAACAGTTGCGCAAACATGCCTTGCGAAACTGCAGCCTGACAACGTTTCGCGGCGCTCACGAGCGTCGCAGGCCCGAAGCCCGGACTCACAACAAGCGGGCGGGCGGAAACGGCGGCAAGACACCGAAGGAGGAGAAGGGGCATGTCCGACACCCACGGTCAGGGCGCAGCCAAGGCGGGGCCCGAAAGCACGCTGGACACGTTTCCGCGGCTGCTGATGCATCACGCCCGCGTGCGGCCGCAAAGGCCGGCGATGCGCGAGAAGGAGTACGGCATCTGGCAGACCTACACCTGGGCGCAGGTGGCCGAGAACGTGCGCGCCATCGCCTGCGGGCTGGCGCAGCTCGGCTTCCGGCGCGGCGACCGCCTGGCTATCGTCGGCGACAACCGGCCGCGGCTGTACTGGTCGGTGGCCGCTTGCCAGTGCCTGGGCGGCATCCCGGTGATGATGTACCAGGACGCGGTGGCGCAGGAGATGGTCTACGTGCTGCAGGATGCCGAGATCAGGTTCGCCGTGGTCGAGGATCAGGAGCAGGTCGACAAGATGCTCGAGATCGCCGGCGAGGCGCCGCTGCTCGAGCACGTGATCTACGACGACCCTCGAGGCATGCGCCACTATGCCGACGCACTGCTGATGGGCCTGGATGAGCTGCAGGAGATGGGCCGCATCCACGACCGCAACCAGCCGGACTTCCTCGAGCGCGAGATCGCCAAGGGCGCGGGCGACGACATCTCGGTGATGCTCTATACGTCGGGCACCACCGGCAAGCCCAAGGGCGTGTGCCAGACGCACGGCGCCTTCATCGCCGCAGCCACCGGCGCGATGCAGTTCGACAAGCTGACCGAGCAGGAAGACATCCTGTCCTACCTGCCGATGGCCTGGGTGGGTGATCACCTGTTTTCCTTCGCGCAGGCGATGGTGGCGGGCTTCACGATCAACTGCCCGGAATCGGCCGAGACGGTGATGATCGACCTGCGCGAGATCGGCCCCACCTACTACTTTGCTCCGCCACGGGTGTTCGAGAACCTGCTGACCCAGGTGATGATCCGCATGGAGGACGCCAGCCCGCTCAAGCGCAAGCTGTTCCAGCACTTCATGGAGGTCGCCCGCCGCTGCGGCGCCGACATCCTCGACGGCAAGGCGGTGTCGGGTGGCGACCGCCTGCAGTACTGGCTCGGCAACCTGCTGGTGTATGGCCCGCTGAAGAACGTGCTGGGCATGAGCCGCATCCGAGTGGCCTACACCGCCGGCGCGGCGATCGGGCCGGACCTGTTCCGCTTCTACCGCTCGATCGGCATCAACCTGAAGCAGCTCTATGGCCAGACCGAGACCTGCGCCTATGTGTGCCTGCAGCCCGACGGCGAGATCAAGCTCGACTCCGTCGGCAAGCCGGCGCCTTTCGTCGAAGTGAAGCTCGCTGACAACGGCGAGATCCTGGTCAAGGGGCCGATGCTGCTGAAGGCCTACTACAAGCGCCCCGACGCCACCGCCGAGTCGATCAACGCCGAGGGCTATTTCATGACCGGCGACGCGGGCTTCTTCGACGAGGACGGCCACCTGAAGATCATCGACCGCGCCAAGGACGTGGGCAAGATGTCCGACGGCTCGATGTTCGCGCCCAACTACATCGAGAACAAGCTGAAGTTCTTCCAGCACATCAAGGAGGCGGTGACCTTTGGTGCCGGACGCGACTTCGTCACCGCCTTCATCAACATCGACCTGGAAGCGGTGGGCAACTGGGCCGAGCGCCGCGGCATGCCGTATTCCGGCTACACCGACCTGGCCTCGCAGCCGGCGGTGTACGAGCTGATCCGCGACTGCGTCGAGAAGGTCAATGCGGATCTGGCGACGGATCCGAAGATGGGCGGCTCGCAGATCCGCCGCTTCCTGATCCTGCACAAGGAACTGGACGCCGACGACGGCGAACTGACGCGCACGCGCAAGGTGCGGCGCAACTTCATCGCCGAGAAGTACGCGGTGCTGATCGAGGCGCTGTTCGAAGGCCGCAACAGCCAGTACATCGAAACCCAGGTGAGCTACGAGGACGGCCGCAGCGGCAAGGTGGCCGCCGACCTGCGCATCGAGGAGGCGAAGACCTTCGCGCCGCAGGCCGGGCGCAGGGCGGCCTGAGGCGCACCCGAGGAGAGGAGACATGATGATGAACGACATTGCGGCGGCGCAGGCTGCGGCGTCCGCGACCGGCGGGCGGCGGATCGGCGACGTGATCCTGGACCTGCAGAACATCTCGCTGCGCTTCGGCGGCGTGAAGGCGCTCACCGACATCAGCTTCAACGTGCGCGAGCACGAGATCCGCTCGATCATCGGCCCCAACGGCGCCGGCAAGAGCTCGATGCTGAACGTGATCAACGGCGTCTATCACCCGCAGGAGGGGCGCATCCTGTTCCACGGGCAGGAGCGCAAGAAGATGGAGCCGCATATGGCGGCCACCCAGGGCATCGCCCGCACCTTCCAGAACATCGCGCTGTTCAAGGGCATGAGCGTGCTCGACAACATCATGACCGGGCGCAACCTGAAGATGAAATCCAACCTGCTGCAGATGGCGCTGTACTGGGGCGCGGTGCAGAAGGAGGAGATCGCCCACCGCGAGAAGGTTGAGGAGATCATCGACTTCCTCGAGATCCAGAGCGTGCGCAAGACGCCGGTGGGGCAACTGCCCTACGGCCTGCAGAAGCGGGTGGAACTGGGCCGCGCGCTGGCCGCCGAGCCGACGATGCTGCTGCTCGACGAGCCGATGGCGGGCATGAACGTGGAAGAGAAGCAGGACATGTGCCGCTTCATCCTCGACGTGAACGACCAGTTCGGCACCACCATCGTGCTGATCGAGCACGACATGGGCGTGGTGATGGACATCTCGGACCGCGTCGTGGTGCTCGACTACGGCAAGAAGATCGGCGACGGCGCGCCGGACGAGGTGCGCAACAACGAAGAAGTCATCCGTGCCTATCTGGGCACGTCGCACTGAGCGGGGGAACGAGACATGGGCTTTTTTCTGGAAACCCTGTTCGGCGGGCTGATGGCCGGGATGCTGTATTCGCTGATCGCGCTGGGCTTCGTGCTGATCTACAAGGCCTCGGGCGTGTTCAACTTTGCGCAGGGCGCGATGGTGCTGTTCGCCGCGCTGGCGATGGCGCGCTTCGCCGAGTGGATCCCGAAGTGGCTGGGCTTCGACAACCTGATCGTCGCCAACCTGCTCGCCTTCGTCGCCGCGATGGCGCTGATGATCGTGCTGGCGTGGGCGATCGAGCGCCTGTGCCTGTCGAAGCTGGTCAACCAGGAGGGCATCACGCTGCTCATGGCGACGCTGGGCATCAGCTACTTCCTCGATGGCCTCGGCCAGACGATGTTCGGCAATGACATCTACAGCATCAACGTCGGCATGCCCAAGGACCCGGCGATGATCCTCGAGAACATGTTCGAGGGCGGCCTGCTGCTGAGCAAGGAAGACCTCATCGCCGCCATCATCGCCGCGGCCCTGGTCGCGCTGCTGGCGCTGTTCTTCCAGAAGACCGCCACCGGCCGCGCGCTGCGCGCGGTGGCCGACGACCACCAGGCGGCGCAGTCGATCGGCATCCCGCTGAACCGCATCTGGGTCATCGTGTGGTCGGTGGCCGGTTTCGCCGCGCTGGTGGCCGGCATCATCTGGGGCTCCAAGCTGGGCGTGCAGTTCTCGCTGTCGCTGGTGGCGCTGAAGGCGCTGCCGGTGGTGATCCTGGGCGGCCTGACCTCGGTGCCGGGCGCGATCCTCGGCGGGCTGATCATCGGCGTCGGCGAGAAACTGTCGGAAATCTACCTCGGCCCCTTCTTCGGCGGCGGCATCGAGATCTGGTTCGCCTACGTGCTGGCGCTCGCCTTCCTGCTGGTGCGGCCGCAAGGGCTGTTCGGCGAAAAGATCATCGACCGCGTCTGAGCGCAACAGGAGATCCTTCATGCTCTACAGGGAAAACGGCCAGTTCAAGGCCAGCTATGCGGCCGACCAGCAGATCTTTCCGATCCTGCAGGATCGCGTCGCCATCGGCGCGCTGCTGGCCATCGCCTTCATCGTGCTGCCGCTGTTCGGCTCGGAATACCTCTTCCGCGCCATCCTGATCCCCTTCCTGATCCTCGCGCTGGCGGCGCTCGGGCTCAACATCCTGGTCGGCTACTGCGGCCAGATCTCGCTCGGCACCGGCGCCTTCATGGCGGTGGGGGCCTACGGCGCCTACAACTTCCTCGTGCGCATCGACGGCATGCCGCTGATCGCGGCAATGCTGCTGGGTGGCCTGTCGGCGACGGTGATCGGCGTGCTGTTCGGCATCCCGTCGCTGCGCATCAAGGGGCTGTACCTGGCGGTGGCCACGCTGGCGGCGCAGTTCTTCACCGACTGGGCCTTCCTGCGCATCAGCTGGTTCACCAACAACTCGAGCTCCGGTTCGGTCAGCGTTGCGGGCCTCAACGTGTTCGGCCTTCCGATCGAGTCGCCGGTGTCCAAGTACATGTTCTGCCTGGTGGTGGTGTGCGTGTTCGCGCTGATGGCGAAGAACCTCACGCGCAGCGCCATCGGCCGCCAGTGGATGGCGATCCGCGACATGGACGTGGCGGCGGCGGTGATCGGCATCCGCCCGATGTACGCCAAGCTGACCGCCTTCGCGGTGAGCTCCTTCATCGTCGGCGTGGCCGGCGTGCTGTGGGCCTTCATCCACCTCGGCGCCTGGGAGCCGGCGGCCTTCAGCATCGACCGCTCCTTCCAGTTGCTGTTCATGGTCATCATCGGCGGCCTGGGCTCGATCATGGGCGCCTTCTTCGGCGCGGCCTTCATCATCGTGCTGCCCATCCTGCTCGACCAGATTCCGCAACTGCTCGGCATCCCGCTCTCCACCGCCACGACCTCGCACCTGGTGCACATGATCTTCGGCGCGCTGATCGTGTTCTTCCTGATCGTCGAGCCGCACGGGCTGGCCAAGCTGTGGAGCATCGGCAAGCAGAAGCTGAGGCTGTGGCCTTTCCCGCACTGAAAGCGGACCTGACCCGGATGCATTCCAGCCAGCACGACGTCCGGCACACGTGAGTTGCCACCGACCATTACACAAGAGGAGACACCATGAAGCTCAGACCCTTTGCCCTTGCCATGGCGCTGGCGACCGTCGGCGCCGCCACCCTGTCGATGCCGGCCGCGGCGCAGCAGGCGAACGAGCAGTTCTTCCCGCTGCTGGTCTATCGCACCGGCGCCTACGCCCCCAACGGCACGCCCTGGGCCAACGGCAAGCAGGATTACGTCAAGTACATCAACGCCACCGGCGGCATCAACGGCGTGAAGATCGCCTATGAGGAGTGCGAGACCGGCTACGCCACCGACAAGGGCGTGGAGTGCTACGAGCGCCTGAAGGGCAAGAAGGCGACGCTGATCGACCCGCAGGCCACCGGCATCACCTTCGCGCTGACCGACAAGGCCCCGGTCGACAAGATTCCGCTCATCACGCTGGGCTACGGCCTGGCCGCCTCGCAGGACGGCGGCGTGTTCAAGTGGAACTTCCCGCTGATGGGCAGCTACTGGACGGCGGCTGACGCGCTGATCCAGCACCTGGGCAAGAAGGAAGGTGGCCTCGACAAGCTCAAGGGCAAGAAGATCGCGCTCGTCTATCACGACTCGCCGTTCGGCAAGGAGCCGATCCCGCTGCTGCAGAAGCGCGCGCAGATGCACGGCTTCGAACTCGTGCTGCTGCCGGTGACGGCGCCCGGCGTGGAGCAGAAGGCGACCTGGCTGCAGGTGCGCCAGCAACGCCCGGACTACACCCTGCTGTGGGGCTGGGGCGTGATGAACTCCACCGCGCTGAAGGAAGCCGTTGCCACGGGCTATCCGCGCGAGAAGCTGTTCGGCGTGTGGTGGTCGGGCGCCGAACCGGACGTCAAGGACGTCGGTGCCAACGCCAAGGGCTACAGCGCGCTGGCGCTCAACCCGCACGGCACCGATTCGCCGCTGGTGAAGGACATCCTGAAGAAGGTGCATGACGCCGGCCAGGGTTCCGGTCCGCGCGAGGAAGTCGGTTCGGTGCTGTACATGCGCGGCCTGCTGATCCAGATGTTCGCCGTCGAGGCGGTGCGCACCGCGCAGGCCAAGTTCGGCCAGGGCAAGGTGATGACCGGCGAGCAGGTGCGCTGGGGCCTGGAGAACCTGAACATCGACGAGAAGCGCATCGGCGAGCTGGGCCTGGCCGGCCTGATCCGTCCGCTGAAGACGAGCTGCACCGACCACATGGGTTCGACTTCGGTCCGCATCCACTCCTGGGATGGCAGCCAGTGGAAGATGCAGCCCGACTGGTACGAGGCCGACAAGTCGGTCATCGACCCGATGGTCAAGGAGGCGGCCGACCGCTACGCGGCCGAGAAGCAGATCAAGCGCCGCGACGCAAGCGACTGCAACGCCTGATCGGGGCCTGTGCCGCGCCCGCTTCGGCGGGTGCGGCGCGGTTCCGGATACCGACAGCGGCTCCCGCAGGGGCCCGACCGACCGGATGAAGCGATGAACGCACCGAATCTCCTCCTCAATGTGAATGGCATCGAGGTCATCTACAACCATGTGGCGCTGGTGCTCAAGGGCGTCTCGCTGCAGGTGCCCGAAGGCCGCATCGTCGCGCTGCTCGGCGGCAACGGTGCCGGCAAGACGACGACGCTGAGGGCGATCTCCAACCTGCTCAAGGGTGAGCGCGGCGAGGTCACCAAGGGTCAGATCGAGCTCAAGGGCGAGCGCATCGAGGCGCTGTCTCCGTCCGACCTCGTGCGTCGCGGCGTGGTGCAGGTGATGGAGGGGCGGCACTGCTTCGCCCACCTGACAATCGAGGAAAACCTGCTCGCCGGCGCCTACACGCGCCGCGACAAGGGCGAGATCGCCGCCAACCTCGACAAGGTCTACACCTACTTCCCGCGCCTGAAGACGCGCCGCACCAGCCAGGCGGCCTACACTTCGGGTGGCGAGCAGCAGATGTGCGCGATCGGCCGGGCGCTGATGTCGAATCCGCGCATGGTGCTGCTGGACGAGCCGTCCATGGGCCTGGCGCCGCAGATCGTCGAGGAGGTGTTCGAGATCGTCAAGGATCTCAACGTGAAGGAAAAGGTGAGCTTCCTTCTTGCCGAGCAGAACACCATGGTGGCGCTGCGCTATTCCGACTTCGGCTACATCGTCGAGAACGGACGCATCGTGATGGAAGGCGAGGCGAAGGAGCTATCGTCCAACGAGGACGTGAAGGAGTTCTACCTCGGGCTGTCGGGCGAGGGCCGCAAGAGCTTCCGCGACGTCAAGCACTATCGCCGGCGCAAGCGCTGGCTGAGCTGAGCCCGGCTTTCAGGCTTGCCGACCGATCCGACGGATGCTGCCATGAACCCTTCCGAATTCTTTGACGAGCGGGAAGCCCGCAATGCTGCCGAGCGCGAGCGCGAGCTGCTCGCCCGTTTGCCGGCGCAGATCGCGCATGCCAAGGCGCACGCGCCGGCCTTCGCTGCGCTGCTCGCCGATGTCGACCCGGCCGCCGTGACCACACGCGAGGCGCTTGCCGAACTACCCGTCGTGCGCAAGTCGGAACTCGTCGAGCGCCAGAAACTGGCACGACCTTTCGGCGGTTTCGCTGCGGTGGGCTGGGGTGCCGCCTGCCGTCGCGTGTTCTCCTCCCCCGGCCCGCTGTACGAGCCCGAAGGCGCCCGGCCCGACTACTACCGGCTGGCGCGCGCACTGCATGCCGCGGGCTTTCGCGCCGGCGACCTGGTGCACAACACATTCTCGTACCACTTCACGCCGGCCGGCTCGATGATGGAGACGGCGGCGCACGCGCTCGGCTGCACGGTGTTTCCGGCCGGCGTGGGGCAGACGGAGCAGCAGGTGGCGGCCATCGCCGACCTGCAACCCAATGCCTACGTCGGCACGCCTTCCTTCCTGCGCATCCTGCTCGACAAGGCCGACGAGCTGGGCGTGAAGCCGGCCTTCAACAAGGCTTTCGTGTCCGGCGAGGCCTTCCCGCCCAGCCTGCGCGAGGCCTTCGCGGCGCGCGGCATCACCGCCTTCCAGGCCTATGCGACGGCCGACATCGGCCTCATCGCCTACGAGACGCCGGCGCGCGACGGCATGGTGGTCGACGAGGACATCGTCCTCGAGATCGTGCGCCCCGGCACCGGCGACCCGGTGGCTCCCGGTGAAGTGGGCGAGGTGGTCGTCACCACCTTCAACCCCGATTACCCGCTGATCCGCTTCGGCACCGGCGACCTGTCGGCGCTGATGCCGGGCGCCTCGCCCTGTGGGCGGACGAACCTTCGCATCCGTGGCTGGATGGGGCGGGCCGACCAGACCACCAAGGTGAAAGGCATGTTCGTGCATCCCGGGCAGATCGCCCAGGTGGCGCGGAGGCATCCGGAGTTGCTGCGCGTGCGCCTGGTGGTGGACAATCCCGGGCTCAACGACCGCATGACGCTGATGTGCGAGGCGGCGGGCGGCGGCAGCGAGGCGCTGGCCGAGAGCGTGGCGGCGAGCATCCGCGAGTTGACCAAACTGCGCGGCGAAGTGGCCTTCCTGCCCGTCGGTTCGCTTGCCAATGACGGCAAGGTCATCGACGACCTGCGCAAGTACGACTGAGCGATTCGGGCCGCGTGGCACCGGGCGCCAGTCGGCCTCGGTGCCTGCGGCCCATTTTTTCTCCTTCTTCCCCCTCGACCAGCCATGACCGCATCCAGCCATCGACCGCCCCCCTTGCAGGGGCTGCGCATCCTCGACCTCACCCGCCTGCTGCCCGGCCCGCTCGCCACCCAGCATCTCGCCGACTACGGCGCCGAGGTCATCAAGGTGGAGGACACCGGCGCCGGCGACTATGCGCGCACGATGGGGGTGAGGGGCGGCGATACCAGCTATTTCTACCAGGTCGTGAACCGCAACAAGAAGAGCCTGCGCCTGGACCTGAAGCACCCCGACGGCAAGGCGCTGTTCCTGCGCCTGGTGCGGGACGCCGATGCCCTGGTCGAGGGTTTCCGCCCGGGCGTGATGGACAAGCTCGGTCTCGGCTATGCGGCCGTGGCCGCGGAGAACCCGCGCATCGTCTATTGCAGCATCACCGGCTATGGGCAGACCGGTCCCTACGCGCTGCGGGCGGGGCACGACATCAACTACATCGGCTATGCCGGCGTGCTCGACCAGATCGGTAGCGCGGGCGCCGCACCGGCGCTGTCCAACCTGCAGATCGGTGACCTGCTGGGCGGCACGATGGCGGCGGTGATGGGCATGCTCGTCGCGCTGATCGACGCGCGCGCGAGCGGGCGCGGCCGTCATGTGGATGTCTCGATGACCCATGCCGCCATGGCGCATGCGATCTTCCCGCTCGCCGAGGTGCTCGCCCACGGTGGCGTGCGTGCGCGCGGCGAGGATCTGCTGACCGGCGGCGTACCGTGCTACGGCATCTACGAGACGGCCGACGGACGCCACATGGCGGTCGGTTCGCTGGAGGAAAAGTTCTGGCACCTCACCTGCGACACCCTGGGTCGACCGGACCTCAAGGCCGCCCACCTGGCCACGGGTGAGGAGGGCGCGCGTGCGCGGGAGGAGGTCGCGGCGATCTTCCGCTCGCGCACTCAGGCGCAGTGGGTGGAAGTGTTCGACACGGTGGATTGCTGTGTGACGCCGGTGCTGCGACTGGAGGAGGCGATGGAAAACCCGCAGATCGTTGCACGCGGCATGATTCAGGACGTGGAGGGCGTACGCCAGTTCGCGCCGCCGGTGCGTATGTCGGACCTCGAGGTGACAGCGGTTGCCGCGCCTTCCCGCGCCGGCGAGCACAGTGAAGAACTCCTGCTGGCGCTCGGGCTGGGCGATGCCGACATCGCCCGCCTGCGCGCCGCTGGCGTCATCTGAAGCGCGGCGGGCTCACTTTTCCGATGTGGATTTGCGCCGCGACGCGCTGCGCGGCGCCGTCCTGTCGTCACCCGCGGGGGCCGGTTGCGACGCTGCCGGCTGCCCTCCCATGAGGTTCCACGGCCACATGGCCGCCGCAGCGGCGAAGGGGTTTGGGTTTTGCGCCTTGTCGGCTGTCTCGCCCTCCTGGGCATGCTGGCTCATCGCCTTCACCGCGGCCAGGGCGGCGCGCTGCATCTCCAGCCCCTGGGTGCTCATCTGCAGCATGTTGAGGTTCATCTTGAGCCAACCCTCGACCGCCTTCATGTCGGCGATGCGCTTGTCGAGCTCGTCGACGTCGAGCGTGGGCGTCACCATGCCCGGTAGCGAAAAGCCCATGTTCTGCCACATTCCGCGTACGAACTCGAGCGGATCCTGGGCGTTCTGGTCCTGAGACATTCAAGTGCTCCCGGCTGGTCTTTGACAAGATCATCATAACCGATGCCTGCGGCCTGAAGCATTCTGCGCGGCAGCAAGGCCGGGCGACCCGGTACAGGAACGGCGGCGCTCAATCGGCCGCATTCAGCATGCGGTGAATCAGCGCCCGCAGCCGCGCCGGGCGTACCGGCTTGTGCAGCAGCACGATGCCGGCTTGCTGGGCAGCGGCCAGCGTCTCCGGGCCGGTGTCGCCACTGAGCAGGATGGCGGGCAGCGCAGGGAACTGGTCCGGGCTGCGAAGCAGGCCGATCAGGTCGATGCCGTTCAGCTTGCCGCCGAGGCGGAAATCGCTGATCAGCAGGGCCGGCCGCCAGTCACCGGGTGCCAGCGCCGCGCGCAGTTCCTCCACCGTCTCGGTCGACAGCACCTCGCACCCCCAGGATGCCAGCAGGCCCCGGGTGCCGTCGCGGGCGAGCGGGTCGTCGTCGAGCAGGGCAATGCGCACGCCGCCAAGGTCTCCGGGCGGGCGCTCGTCCACATTTTCCGAGGGCTTCGCCTCCGGCTCGGCAAGCGGAAGCTCGACGGCGAACACCGCGCCCCGGCCCGGAGCTGAACGCAGCTCCAGACGGTGATCGAGCAGGTCGGCGAGGCGGCGGACGATTGCCAGGCCGAGTCCAAGGCCCTTGTCGCGGGAACGTTCGGCGTTGTCGAGCTGAACGAATTCCTGAAAGACGATCTCCTGCGCCGCGGACGGTATGCCGACGCCGCTGTCGCGCACTTCGATTCGCACCCGCTCACCTCTCCGCCGGCAGGCGACGAGAATGGTGCCGTGCGGCGTGTAACGGACGGCGTTGCTGACGAGGTTGGCGACGATGCGTTCGAGCAGCACGGGATCGCTACGCGCCCAGAACTCGCCCGGACGCAGGACGAGCGTCAGCCCGCGATCCGCGGCCGCCGGGCGCTGGCCGGTGACGATGCGTTCGAGCAGCGGCTGCAGGTTGAACGGGCGGGGCGCCGGCCGTAGCACGCCGGCGTCCAGCCGCGAGATGTCGAGCAGGCTGTCGAGCAGGTTCTCCATCGCCTCCGCGGCAGCGGCGATGTGCCTTGCCAGCTCGTGCGCGCGGGGCGCCAGCGGCTGCTGGTCGAGTTCGGCGATGAACAGGCCGAGGGCGTGCATCGGTTGGCGCAGGTCATGGCTGGCGGCGGCCAGGAAGCGCGACTTGGCGAGGTTGGCAGTTTCGGCTTCATCCTTGCGCGTGCGCAGTTCCGCAGTGGCTTCCTCGATCTTGCGCGCCATGTGCTCGTGCACCTCGGCCAGTCGCTCGGCCATCTCGTTGATGCCCTCGGCCAGCTTGCGCAGGCTGCCGCCGCCGGTGATCGCCACGCGTTCGTGCAGGCGCCCCTGGCCGAGCCGCAGTGCGGTGTCGGCCACGCGCCGTATCGGCCCGCTCACGCCACGGCTCATGTAGCCGGCCAGCAGCAGGCTGCCGGTCAGAACGAACAGCACCGAAAGGATGCCTGTCCATAGGAGTTCTCCACGGCGGCGCTGCAGACGGTCGAGCGACAGGTCCACTGTGACCAGACCCAGCGTGCTGTTCCGCGTGGCGGACTTGCCGCGCTGCGATGCCGCCGCGCTGAGCAGGTCGTCGAGCTGCAGCTTGGTCGCCCGGATGGGCTCGACGAGGCGCAAGGTTCGCCCCTCCTTGATGGTCACGGGGTGCAGGTCCCCCGGACCGGCGAGGGCCGGCAGGCGGGCGTCGAACCGGCCGATGTTCACCAGGGTGTTGCCGTCGTGGCCGACGATCCTCACGCCGATCACGTCTTCCTCTCCCATCACGGTGGAGGCCAGTTGCTGCAGGGCCTCGCGGTCGCCGGAAAACACGGCGTATTCACTGGCGGCTGCAAGCTGGCGTGCGAAGGCCCGGCCGCGATCGGTGAGCGCCTGGTCGAGGTCCGTGATGCGCAGCGATGTGTACAGCGCGGTCATCAGCACGGCGAGCACCAGCATGGGCAGCACGGCGACGAGCATCACGCGGGCGCGGACCCCCCAATTGCGGATCATGGCTGACCTCGTTCGCGGCGCTGGAGCTCGGCGCCAAGTTCCTGCGCGGGCCTGAGTGCGATGCCCATCGAGCGCGCCACGTTGAGGTTGACGCCCACTTCGAACTGGCTCGGCGCGGCCGGGGCGGGCAGTCGCTCCCCGCCGAGCATGCGTGCGGCAACGGCGCCGGCCTGCGCGCCGATCTGCGCGGGCGTGGAGTACAGGCCCAGCAGCGCGCCCGCACGGACATAGGCGGCAGAAAAACCCAGCACCGGCGAGCGGTAACGGTAGGCGGTGAGCAGCACGTTCTGCACCGTGTTGGCATTGAAGATGTTGGCGTCGGGGAGCGCGACGAGCACCGATGGTTCGGCCAGCACCTGTCGCAGGGCCGGATAGAGCTCGCCATCGCTTTCAATCGATGCGCCTCGCACCTGCAGATGGCGGGCGATCGCCGCGTCGCGCAGGCGGCTTGCCAATCGATCGCTGCCACTGCCCGAGACCAGCGCGACGCGGGGCCAGTCGGGCAGGGCGATGCGCAGCAGCGCGATCTGGCGCTCGGCTGGCTGGTCGAGGAAGATGGCGGTGTGGGTGTTGCCAGCGGCCGCGCGCGGCAGGCGTTCGTATGCGCTGGCGGGCAGCAAGGTGTTCAGCACCGGGCGGGAAGGTGCCAGTTCGGCAACATGCTGCGCAGCCTGGGTGCCGACCGTGACGACGAGCCGGCGGTTTGCGAGGTCTGCGGCAGTGATCCCGGCGTTGGCAAGCACCTCGATCGTGGCCTCGGGTTCGGCCGCGAGCAGACTGGCGCGCAATGCCTGCACGGTTTCCTGATACGGCCCGTCGTTGGCGCTGGTGACGACGGCGACGCTCGCTTCGGCCGCGGCATTGCCCGCATGCGCGACTGCCCCGTTAAGCGCAAACGGCAGAATGCACCACAACAGCAGGAAGACCAGGCGGCGAAAGGGCATCGGGAAGGTGGTGCGTGCAGGTGCCATGGCAGGCCCGGTGCGCGACGCAGGCGACCGTTGCCGATGTACTGCGGCCTGTGGCGAGCGGCCCGGCCCCGGCTGCATGCACACGGGATCCGCCTTGTGGCGCGACCGCGAGATTCTCGCCGCTTTCGCGCTGTGCCGATAGGGGGAGGCGCAGAATGGGCATGCTATGCTTCACGCATCGAAGCCGAAACAAGGGGTGGGCCGGGTGGGCGCCGAAATTCTGAAGATTCTCGTCGTCGAAGACCATGCCCTGGTCCGCGAGGCCATGGCGCAAACGCTTGCGCGCCTCGATGCCGCCATCGACTGCATCGAGGCAAGCAATGCCGAGGCTGCGCTGCAGAAGCTGGAGGGCGGCGGGGTCGATCTCGCCATCGTCGACCTGATGCTGCCGGACATGAACGGCTTTGCCTTGCTCGGCGTGCTCGCCAAGCGTTTCCCCGACGTGCCGGCCATCGTGGTGTCGGCCATGGATGACGAGGCCTCGGTGAAGCGCGCCATCAAGGGCGGTGCATCCGGCTTCGTGTCCAAGGCGAGCTCCGGCGAGGAAATGTTGCGTGCGGTGCGCATCGTCCTCGATGGCGGTGTGCATGTTCCCGATGGGGGTTCCGCGACACCCGCCGCCGGACGGCGCGCGGCGGGGCCGGTCAGCGATCGCTTCGGGCTGACCGCGGCTCAGGGCCGCGTCACGGAACTGCTTGCGCTGGGCAAGAGCAATCGCGAAATCGCGGATGCGCTCGGCCTGTCCGAAGGCACGGTGAAAGTGCACATGTCCGCCATCTTCCGCGCGCTTGGTGTGTCGAGCCGGGCGCAGGCGCTGATCGTCATTGCGCGCAGCGGAACGCGCCTCTGACGCGTTTCATGGCGCCTGGCAAACCTCAGTGCGACCTGCGTGCGGTCGCGGCGAAGCGCATCGGCATCTCGGCCGCAGGCAGGCGCTCGACTTCCTCGACTTCCTCGATATCGATGGCCGGTTCGGCAAAGTCGACTTCCAGCACCTGCAGCACCTGGCGCGCGACGGCGCGGCAGGCGTTGGCGAGGGGCGTCGGCAACTGCTCGGGAACCTGCTTCTGCAAAAGCAGCTTGGACGACGACAGGGCGCCGACCGGCTTCAGGATGCGGTGGCGGTAGGCGCCCATCAAGTGCGCGACATTGCGGTCTGCAGCCTCCCGCTGCCACGGGTTGCTCGGCCATTGCGACGGCACGGCGTAGGCACGCGGGAACATCTCGAGGTCGCGGACGACGGTGCGGATATCCTCGTGCGATTCGCGAAACGGCAGCAGCACGATGTCCGACAGCGCGTAGAGCTTGCGGTCCATCTCGGTACGGTTGCCGCCGCCGTCAATGACGCCGATCCAGTCGTCGAGGGTGCGCAGCTTGTCCACGACCTTGGTCAGGGCGTCGCGCGTGCGGGCATCGGCGGTGATGTAACGGCGGCCAGCGGGCTGCAGCGGCTCGCGCGACGTGTCGGTCAGCACGCAGGCGGAACGCTGCCCCAGCAGGCCCAGACCCTGGCACAACATGTGCGAAAGGGTGGTCTTGCCGGTGCCGCCCTTGTTGCCGATCACGCAGATGATCTCAGCCATGTACTTCCTTTCTCTGCACGCGGCAGATGTGCCGCATGGGGAATTATCGGCAGCGAGCCCCGACTTCATGAGGCGAAATAACGCCGATTCGCGCCGTCATTTTGGCGCACGTGATGCCGGGATGCGCCATGCCAGCAGGCGGGTGGCGCGACGGTCGCCGACTTCGACGACGAAATCCGGGTTGCGCCCGGGGATCTCGAAGGTGTTGCTGACCAGCAGGCTGCCGGGTCGCATCTCCGCTGCCGCCTTGCGCCACACGGTCGCCATCGGCACCGGCGACAGGAAGGCATAGACCACATCGTAGTCGGCCCACGGGACGGAAAAAAGATCGGCACGCCGCCACTCGACCTGCCGGCTTCGGCGAGCAAGCAGCAAGCTGCCCACGAGCCAGGGGCCCGGTGCCAGCTCGACGCCGGCGAAGCGGCAGTCAGGGCGCAATGTGGCGAGCCGGCGCAGCAGCGAACCGGTGCCGGCGCCGACGTCGAGCACGCGGGCCGGGCCTTGCGGCAGCAGGCGCGCGAGGGCTTCGGCGGTGGCGCGGTTGCTGAGGTAGAGCGGAACTTGAGTGCGAAAGCTCGTCCAGTAAACCAGCAGCAGGGCGATGAAGGCGCCGAGGTACCAGCCCGGCGGCAGGTCCAGCGCGCGTGCGGCCACGACCAGCGGCATGAAGGCGAGATGGAGCGGCAGCCACCAGCGCGCGCTGCGCAAGGCGAAGGCAGCGCCTGTGGCGCCGATCGCCTGTGTCGCCACCAGCGGCCAGATGCCGCTGCCGAGCGCGCCACTGCGCGCCAGCAGGAAAGCGGCCAGCCAGCCGGCGAGCTGGGCGACCAGGGCTTTGAGGGCAGGGGGCATGGGGTGGCGCGGCGAACGGGACGGCCGCGATCATAGCGCCGCCCGCCTCGTCACGCTGCGCTGCGGGCCTTGGAAGCCGGCGCGCCTGTCTGGCGCCAGGCAGCCAGCAGCCGTTCGCGCTGCTGCGCCGCAGTCGCCATGCTCTGCGCCTTGACATGGCCGTAGCCGCGAATCTGTTCGGGCAGGCGGGCAATGGCGACCGCGTCGTCAAGCCGATCCCAGCTCAGCGTCTCGAGCAGTTCGGCAACGTCGCGCTCGTATTGCGCGATGAGCTGGCGCTCGGCGCGGCGCTCGGCGGTGTATCCGAACGCGTCCCAGCGCGTTCCGCGCAGCCCTTTCATGCGCGCCAGCAGGCGGAACACCCGCATCATGCCGGGGCCGAAGCTGCGCTTGGC
The DNA here is from genome assembly GCF_009469595.2 of Thauera sp. 2A1. Taxonomy (GTDB): domain Bacteria; phylum Pseudomonadota; class Gammaproteobacteria; order Burkholderiales; family Rhodocyclaceae; genus Thauera. The sequence continues at coordinate 20,156 of NZ_SSXV01000001.1, forward strand.
GATGCGCCCGGTGTTCGGGTCCGGACGGGTGAGCAGCGGGGCGGCGAGGTGGAAGCGCACCTCGAAATCGCCCTCGAAAGTCGCGTGCACCCGATCCCAGAAAGCGGGGTCGGTGTACAGGCGGGCGACCTCGTATTCGTCCTTGTAGGCCAGCAGCTTGAAGTAGTTGCGTGCCACCGCCTCGGCGAGGCGGGTGCTGGAGGCGCCGGCCTTTTCCGCTTCGACGGCAAGCACCCCTTCTACCAGGCGGCGGTAACGCGCGCCGTAGGCGGCGTCCTGATAGGCGGTGAGCACCTCGACGCGGCGCGCGACAAGCTCGGCCAGCGTCTTCGCCGGAGCCCGAACCGACGCCTGCGGCCGCGCGCAGCGCATCACGGCGGCGAGGTCGTGCGCAGCGCGACGCCCCCACAGGAAGGCGCGCTTGTTCATGTCCACCGCGGTGGCGTTGAGCTCGATCGCCTGCATCAGCGAGGCGTGCGACACCGGGACCAGGCCCTGCTGCCAGGCATGGCCGAGCAGGAACAGGTTGGTCGCGATCGCATCGCCCATCAGCGTGGCGGCAAGCGAGCTGGCATCGAGGAACAGCGCATTGCCGCCGGTCGCGTCGCGGATCGCGGCCTGCATGCGATCGAGCGGGAACTTCCAGTCCGGGTCGCGTGCGAAGGCCGAAGTCGGCGTCTCGGCGATGTTGACCAGCGCGCGCGTACGGCTGGTCGAAACCTTGGCCAATGCCTCCACGCTGGCGGTGACGATCGCGTCGCCACCGATCACCGCATCGGCTTCGCCGGCGGCGATCCGCACCGCGTGCAGTGACTCTGGCTGGTCGGCGATGCGCACATGGCTGAAGACCGAGCCGCCCTTCTGCGCCAGGCCGGTCATGTCGAGCACCGTGACCCCTTTGCCGTCGAGGTGGGCAGCCATGCCCACCAGTGCGCCGATGGTCACCACGCCGGTGCCGCCGACGCCGGTCACCAGCAGCCCGAAGGGCCGGGTGGTGGCGGGGATCCGCGGTTCGGGCAGTTCGGCGAAGGCGGTCTCGTCGGCCTGCACCGCCTGGCCCTTGCGCAGGCGGCCGCCTTCGATCGTGATGAAGCTGGGGCAGAAGCCGTTCAGGCAGGAGTAATCCTTGTTGCACGACGACTGGTCGATCTGGCGCTTGCGCCCGAATTCGGTCTCCACCGGCAGGATGGACATGCAGTTCGACTTGACGCCGCAGTCGCCGCAGCCCTCGCATACCGCCTCGTTGATGAACACGCGCCGCGCCGGGTCGGGGTAGGTGCCGCGCTTGCGTCGGCGACGCTTCTCGGCGGCGCAGGTCTGGTCGTAGATCAATGCGGTCACGCCGCCCGACTCGCGCAGTTCGCGCTGGATGGCGTCGAGCTCGTCGCGGTGGCGCAGCGGCACGTGGGGCAGGTCGGCCGGGCCGTAGGCGCGCTCGCTGCCGTCGGTGACGACGACGATGTTCTGGACCCCTTCGGCGCGCAACTGCTGCACGATCTGCGGCACCGACAGGCTGCCGTCCACCGGCTGGCCGCCGGTCATCGCCACCGCGTCGTTGTAGAGGATCTTGTAGGTGATGTTCACCTTCGCGGCCACTGCCTGGCGGATGGCGAGCAGGCCGGAGTGGAAGTAGGTGCCGTCGCCCAGGTTGGCGAAGATGTGCTTCTCGTTGGTGAAGGGCGCCTGCCCGACCCAGGGCACTCCCTCGCCGCCCATCTGGGTGAAGGTGCCGGTGCGCCGCTCGGGCATCCAGGTGACCATGTAGTGACAGCCGATGCCGGCCAACGCGCGGCTGCCTTCGGGCACGTGGGTGGAGGTGTTGTGCGGGCAGCCGGAGCAGAAGGTCGGCACCCGGTCGATGGCGAAGTTGCGTGCCGCCAGCGTGCGCTCCTTGGCCTCGAGGAAGGCGAGCCGCGAGCGGATGCGTTCCGAAGTGAAGAAGCGGTCGATGCGCGAGGCGATCGCGCGCGCGATCATCGCCGGCGTCAGCTCGCCGGCGGCAGGCAGCAGCCAGTCGCCGTGGTCGATCGTGCCGTCGGGACGGACCACATGAGCCCATTCGCCCTTCTCGTCAAACTTGCCGATGACCCGCGGGCGCACGTCTTCGCGCCAGTTGTAGAGCTCCTCCTTCAACTGGTACTCGAGCAACTGGCGCTTTTCCTCCACCACCAGGATCTCGTCCAGGCCCTCGGCGAAGGCGCGTACGCCGTCCGCCTCGAGCGGCCATACCATGCCGACCTTGTACAGCCGGATGCCGATCTCGGCCGCCAGCGCCTCGTCAATGCCGAGGTCGTCGAAAGCCTGGCGCACGTCCAGGTAGCTCTTGCCCGAAGTGATGATGCCCAGCCGTGGCGCAGGCGAGTCGATCACCGTGCGGTTCAGGCCGTTGCTGCGGCAATAGGCCAGCGCCGCATACAGCTTGTAGTGCAGCAGGCGCTTCTCCTGCACCAGCGGCGGGTCCGGCCAGCGAATGTTGAGTCCGTCCACCGGCAGTGCGAAGTCGGTCGGCAGGCGGACCTGCACCCGCAGCGGATCGACATCGACCGAGGCAGAGGTCTCCACCGTGTCCGCCAGCGCCTTGAACGCGACCCAGCAACCCGAATAGCGCGACAGCGCGTAGCCGTGCACGCCGAAGTCGATGTATTCCTGCACACCGGCCGGCGTCAGCACCGGCATCATCATCGACTTGAAGAAGTGGTCGGTCTGGTGTGGCAGTGTCGAGGATTTGGCCGCATGGTCGTCGCCGGCGATCACCAGCACGCCGCCACGCTTCGAGCTGCCGGCCGCGTTGCCGTGGCGGAAGACATCGCCGCAGCGGTCGACGCCCGGCCCCTTGCCGTACCACATCGCGAACACGCCGTCGTGCTTCGCCTGCGGCGACAGGTTGACCTGCTGGCTGCCCCACACAGCGGTCGCCGCCAGGTCTTCATTGATGCCCGGCTGGAAGACGATGCCGGCGCGCTGCAGGTGGCTCCTGGCCTTCCACAGCGTCTGGTCAAGTCCGCCGAGCGGCGAGCCGCGGTAGCCCGACACGAAGCCGGCGGTGTCGAGGCCGGCAGCCTCGTCGCGTGCCTTCTGGATCAGCAGCAGGCGCACAAGCGCCTGGTAGCCACTCAGATACACTCGCCCGCTCGCCTGCGAATACTTGTCATCCAGGCTGGGAACATGAGCATTGCGTACATCGGCGCCGCTTGCTCTCGCATCGGCCCGCGGATCGGCTTCCGCCATTTCGCCGCCTCCTTCCAAAGTCCGTATCTTTGGCGTGCTGCGCATCGCGCTGGCCGGCGACGCCTCGTGGGCAGGGCCGGCCGCGATTCAGTCCAGCCTAGCCCTCGGGCAAGGCTGGCTCAATCCTTGGATACCCTGATCGACAGAAGGTTTGCGGTGACGAGTCCGGAAGGGCCGGAGGCCGTTCAGCCGGGTGGCAGCACCTTGCCCGGATTCATCAGGTTGTAGGGGTCGAGCGCCTGCTTGATCAGCCACATGGTGTCGATGGCTTCGCGGCCATGCTCGCGCAGCAGGAATTCCTGCTTGCCGATGCCGATGCCGTGCTCGCCGGTGCAGGTGCCGCCCATCGCGAGCGCGCGCTCGACGATGCGCCGGTTGAGGTCTTCAGCGCGGGCGATCTCGGCCGGATCGTCGGGATCGACGAGGATCACGCAGTGAAAGTTGCCGTCGCCCACGTGGCCGACGATGGGCGCGATCAGGCCGCTGGCGTCGATCTCGCCGCGCACGCCGTCCACGCACTCGGCGAGGCGGGAGATCGGCACGCACACGTCGGTGGAGATGCCGCGGCTTCCGGGCCTCAGGTTGAGGCTGGCGAACAGGACGTCATGGCGTGCCGCCCACAGACGTGTTCGATCCTCCGGGCGGCTCGCCCATTCGAAATCCAGCCCGCCATGCTCGCGCGCGATCTCCTGCACCGTCTGCGCCTCCTCCTCGACGCTCGCGGGCGAGCCGTGGAACTCGAAGAACAGCATCGGCGATTCGCGCAAGGTGGTCTTGCTGTAGCGGTTGATCGCCTTCACCGTGAGCGCATCCAGCAGCTCGATGCGCGCCACCGGCACGCCGAGCTGTATGGTCTGGATCACCGCATTGACTGCATCGACGATGTCCGGGAAGGCACATACTGCGCTGGAGACCGCTTCGGGCAGCGGATGCAGCCGCACGGTGAGCTCGGTGATGATGCCCAGCGTTCCTTCAGAGCCCACCAGCAGCCGCGTCAGGTCGTAGCCGGACGAAGACTTGCGGGCGCGCCCGCCGGTGCGGACGACGCGCCCGTCGGCCAGCACCGCGGTCAGTGCAAGGACGTTCTCGCGCATGGTCCCGTAACGCACCGCATTGGTGCCGGAGGCCCGCGTCGAGGCCATGCCGCCCAGGCTCGCGTCCGCGCCCGGGTCGATCGGGAAGAAGAGGCCGCTGCCGTGCAGGGCGTTGTTGAGTTGCTTGCGGGTGACGCCTGGCTGCACCACCGCGTCCATGTCCTCGGCGTGGATGGCGAGCACCTGGTTCATCTCGCTCAGGTCGACGGTGAGGCCGCCACGCACCGCGAGGATGTGGCCCTCGAGCGAACTGCCGACGCCGAAAGGGATGATCGGTACCGCATGCGTGCGGCAGGTGTTCACGGCGAAAACCACCTCGTCGGTGCCATGCGCGAACACCACCGCGTCGGGCGCCGCATCCGGAAAGTGCGACTCGTCGTGCCCGTGATGCGCGCGGACGGCCTCGCCGAGGCTGAAGCGCGCGCCGAAGCGGGCATTCATCGCATCAATGAAGGCCTGCGGCAGCGCGCGGCGTTCGTGGTCAGAGGGGGCGCGCATCGGTCTACTCTCCTGGGTCGGGTCGGCCATTATCGCTTCCGTGACGGGCAACGACATCATGCAACCGCGACGGAGCAGGGGGCATGAGTTCGGCCCCCCGCAGAATTCTTGCCAGACTGAGGTGAAAAGTATTTGACACGATCGAGTTCGACGCCTATAGTTCGGGGCTCGCCGCGTGGAGGGATACCCAAGCGGTCAACGGGATCAGACTGTAAATCTGACGGCTCTGCCTTCGAAGGTTCGAATCCTTCTCCCTCCACCAACGAATTTGTTTGTCGCGCCGTGCTGATGTGCGGCGGGCGGTTGAGTCGGATCGACTCCTTGTTTGCATCGTGGTAAGTGCGGGTGTAGCTCAATGGTAGAGCAGAAGCCTTCCAAGCTTATGACGAGGGTTCGATTCCCTTCACCCGCTCCAGGTTTGCTGCGGTTTTGCTGTTTTTCGGAGCCCATGTAGCTCAGTGGTAGAGCACTCCCTTGGTAAGGGAGAGGCCACGTGTTCAATCCACGTCATGGGCACCACTCATTTTCTGCCTGGCCTGGCGCGGCGGCCAATGTGATTTGGCTGCCGCACTGGTTTTTCTGGTTCTGATTTTAAGGATAGCGATATGGCTAAGGGTAAGTTTGAGCGGACGAAACCGCACGTGAACGTCGGTACGATCGGCCACGTTGACCATGGCAAGACGACGCTGACGGCGGCGATCACGACGATCCTGTCGAAGAAGTTCGGCGGTGAAGCCAAGGCGTACGATCAGATCGACGCGGCGCCGGAAGAGAAGGCGCGCGGCATCACGATCAACACCGCGCACGTCGAGTACGAGACCGCCACGCGCCACTATGCGCACGTGGATTGCCCGGGTCACGCCGACTACGTGAAGAACATGATCACCGGTGCGGCGCAGATGGATGGCGCGATCCTGGTGTGCTCGGCCGCTGACGGCCCGATGCCGCAGACGCGCGAGCACATCCTGCTGGCCCGTCAGGTCGGCGTGCCGTACATCATCGTCTTCCTGAACAAGTGCGACATGGTCGACGACGAGGAGCTGCTCGAGCTGGTCGAGATGGAAGTGCGCGAGCTGCTGTCGAAGTACGACTTCCCGGGCGACGACATTCCCATCGTCAAGGGTTCGGCGCTGAAGGCGCTCGAAGGCGACCAGTCGGACATCGGCGAGCCGGCGATCATGCGCCTGGCGGACGCCCTCGACAGCTACATCCCGACGCCTGAGCGCGCCATCGACAAGCCCTTCCTGCTGCCGATCGAGGACGTGTTCTCGATCTCGGGCCGCGGCACCGTGGTGACCGGTCGTGTCGAGCGCGGCGTCGTCAAGGTCGGCGAGGAAATCGAGATCGTCGGCATCAAGCCGACGGTCAAGACCACCTGCACCGGCGTGGAAATGTTCCGCAAGCTGCTCGACCAGGGTCAGGCGGGCGACAACGTGGGCGTGCTGCTGCGTGGTACCAAGCGTGAAGACGTCGAGCGTGGCCAGGTGCTGTGCAAGCCGGGTTCGATCACCCCGCACACCCACTTCACCGGCGAGATCTACGTGCTGTCGAAGGAAGAGGGCGGCCGTCACACCCCGTTCTTCAACAACTACCGTCCGCAGTTCTACTTCCGTACCACGGACGTGACCGGTTCGATCTCGCTGCCCGAAGGCACCGAGATGGTCATGCCGGGCGACAACGTGTCGATCACCGTGAAGCTGATCGCGCCGATCGCCATGGAAGAAGGTCTGCGCTTCGCGATCCGCGAAGGTGGCCGCACCGTCGGTGCCGGCGTCGTCGCCAAGATCATCGAGTAATCGGAGTCCGATTGTTCGATCGCAAAGCGCACCCTGGCGGGTGCGCTTCGTAGTCTCTGCTGCAGGGGCATAGCTCAATTGGCAGAGCGTCGGTCTCCAAAACCGAAGGTTGGGGGTTCGATTCCCTCTGCCCCTGCCATATTTTTCCGGGTTTCTCTTTCCGATGGCCGATAAGTTGAAGTTCGCGCTGGCTCTGGCACTGGTTGCGGCCGGCGTGGTCGGCTTCTACCTGCTGTCCGAGCAGGCGATGGTGCTGCGCGTGCTGTCCGTGCTTGCGGGGGTCATCGCTGGTGGCGCGGTCGCGTGGTTTTCCGAGCCCGGCCGCCGCTTCGCCGATTTTGCGCGTGACGCGATCACCGAGACCAAGAAGGTCGTGTGGCCGAGCCGCAAGGAAACCGTGCAGACCACCGGGCTGGTGTTCGCCTTCGTGGTGATCATGGCGGTCTTCCTGTGGTTGACCGACAAGAGCCTCGAGTGGGTTCTCTACGATCTCATTCTGGGATGGAAGTGATATGACGAAGCGCTGGTACGTGGTGCACGCCTATTCGGGCTTCGAGAAGTCCGTCCAGCGCGCGCTGGTTGATCGCATCAACCGCGCGGGCATGCAGGATTCCTTCGGTCAGGTGCTGGTGCCGGTCGAAGAGGTCGTCGAGATGCGCGGCGGCCAGAAAAGCATCACCGAACGCAAGTTCTTCCCGGGTTACGTGCTCGTCGAGATGGAAATGAACGACGAGACCTGGCACCTGGTGAAGTCCACGCCGAAGGTCACCGGCTTTGTCGGCGGTACCGCCACCAAGCCGGCGCCGATTTCCGAAAAGGAAGTCGACAAGATCATGCAGCAGATGCAGGAGGGGGTTGAGAAGCCCCGCCCCAAGGTGCTGTTCGAGATCGGCGAGGTGGTCCGCGTCAAGGAAGGTCCTTTCACCGACTTCCATGGCGCGGTCGAGGATGCCAATTACGAGAAGAACAAGCTGCGCGTGTCGGTGACCATCTTTGGTCGCGCCACGCCGGTGGAACTGGATTTCGCCCAGGTCGAAAAGACCTGAGCGCGATGGCGGCAGGCCGCGAGGCCTGCTGCAGCCCGTTGACGTCCCCATGACGCACGGGATGCGAGGAGCGCCGGGGCGACCCCGGTGCGCTAGCACTCAACACAGGAGCGAGCCGCAATGGCAAAGAAAATCACTGGTTACGTAAAGCTGCAGGTGCCGGCCGGCAAGGCCAACCCCAGCCCCCCGATCGGCCCGGCGCTCGGTCAGCGCGGCCTGAACATCATGGAATTCTGCAAAGCCTTCAATGCCAAGACCCAGGGCATGGAGCCGGGCCTGCCGATTCCGGTGGTGATCACCGCCTACGCGGACAAGAGCTTCACCTTCATCATGAAGACGCCGCCGGCCACGATCCTCATCAAGAAGGCCGCGGGCATCCAGAAGGGTTCGCCGAAGCCCCACACCGACAAGGTCGGCTCGGTCACCCGCGCGCAGGTCGAGGAGATCGCGAAGACCAAGATGCCTGACCTCACTGCCGCCGACATGGAAGCAGCCGTGCGTACGATCGCCGGTTCCGCGCGCAGCATGGGCATCACTGTGGAGGGCCTCTGATCATGGCGAAACTTTCGAAGCGAGTTCAGGCGCTGCGCGCCAAGGTCGACCGCAATCAGGCCTATCCGGTGGCTGAAGCCCTGGCGCTGGTCAAGGACTGCGCGACCGCCAAGTTCGATGAATCGATCGACGTCGCCGTGAACCTCGGCGTTGACGCACGCAAGTCCGACCAGGTCGTGCGTGGCTCGGTGGTGCTGCCCGCCGGTACCGGCAAATCGGTGCGCGTCGCTGTGTTCGCCCAGGGCGACAAGGCTGAAGCTGCGCGTGCCGCGGGCGCCGATGTCGTCGGTTTCGATGACCTCGCGGAGCAGGTCAAGGCCGGCAACCTCAACTTCGACGTCTGCATCGCGACGCCGGACGCCATGCGCGTGGTCGGCCAGCTCGGCCAGATCCTCGGTCCGCGCGGCCTGATGCCGAACCCGAAGGTTGGCACCGTGACGATGGACGTCGCCACTGCGGTCAAGAACGCCAAGGCAGGCCAGGTGCAGTACCGCACCGACAAGGCTGGCCTGGTGCACGCCACCATCGGTCGCGCCTCGTTCGGGGTTGATGCGCTGCAGCAGAACCTCTCCGCCTTCATCGATGCGCTGGTCAAGGCCAAGCCGGCGGCGGCGAAGGGCGTCTATCTGCGCCGCATCGCGCTGTCGAGCACGATGGGCGCCGGTGTCCGCGTCGAACCGAGCAGCGTCAACGCTGCGTGACGTGAGCGCGGCGGCGACGTCGCGTATCGAATTACGCCGGCCCGTTCGCGGGCCGGCATGCAGGAACTTTGGGCCGTCCCGGTGCTGCTTGCCGGGCGGATCGTCAAAGACCGCAGGTGCGATTGCTCCGGCAATCGTTTAATTGTCTCCGACGGCCTGCGCAGACGGTGTGCCCAGAACAGGATTCTGGCTGCTGGCTCTTGTTGAGCCACAGCCGCACTCCTGATCCAGGTCGCCGTGGGTGCGAATCGCCACAAGTGGTTCGCGTGTTGACTTGATAGGAGGAAGGACCCGTGGGTCTCAATCTCGATGACAAGAAAGCCGTAGTGGCTGAGGTGTCGGCACAAGTGGCCAACGCCCAGACGATCGCGGTGGCCGAGTATCGCGGCATTGCGGTGGGCGATCTCACCGCGCTGCGTGCCAAGGCCCGCGAATCTGGCGTTTACCTGCGCGTGCTGAAGAACACCCTGGTGCGCCGCGCGATCGCCGGTACCCCGTTCGAGGGGCTGGGCGATCAACTGACCGGCCCGCTGATCTATGGCATCTCGACCGATCCGGTCGCCGCTGCCAAGGTGCTGAACGACTTCGCCAAGGGCAACGACAAGCTGGTGCTGAAGGCCGGTTCCTATGCGGGCAAGACGCTCGACAAGGCCGGCGTGCAGGCGCTCGCTTCGATCCCGAGCCGCGAAGAACTGCTGGCGACCCTGCTGGGCGTCATGCAGGCGCCGGTTTCCGGCTTCGCTCGCGCAATGGCTGCGCTCGCCAAGCAGCGCGAAGAGTCGGCCGCCTGAGCGCGCGCCACGACTACCGCTGCAACTACCGTTTTCTTACAAGTATCGATTCTGGAGTGATTTGAAATGGCAATCAGCAAAGACGACATCCTGGAAGCCGTTGGCGCCATGACCGTGATGGAACTGAACGACCTGGTGAAGGCGTTCGAAGAGAAGTTCGGCGTGTCCGCTGCCGCGATGGCCGTGGCTGCCCCGGGTGCCGGCGCTGCCGCCGCCGCGGTTGAAGAGAAGACCGAATTCGACGTGATCCTTACCGCTGCCGGCGAGAAGAAGGTCGAGGTCATCAAGGTCGTCCGCGCCGCTACCGGCCTGGGACTGAAGGAAGCCAAGGACGTCGTCGACGGCGCGCCGAAGGCGGTGAAGGAAGGCATCTCGAAGGCCGACGCCGAAGCGCTGAAGAAGCAGCTCGAGGACGCTGGCGCGAAGGTCGAGGTCAAGTAATTCTCGCCTTTCGAGCGGGGCTGGCACTCCTAGGGGTGCCGGCCCTTTCGCGCTTTGTATTGAAGTTTTTACCGACCCGACTGCATCGGAAGCCAGACCAGAGCGTTACCGCCCATCGGGCGCTGTGTTCTGTCTTTTTGATGTTCGAACTCTAGCCGGAGCATCCATGGCGTATTCCTACACTGAGAAAAAGCGTATCCGCAAGAGCTTCGCCAAGCGCGCGGCCGTGCTCGATGCGCCTTTCCTGCTCGCCACCCAGATCGAGTCCTTCGCCGAATTCCTGCAAGCCGAAACGCCGCCCGACACGCGGCGCAACCAGGGCCTGCAGGCGGCCTTCACCTCGATTTTCCCGATCTCGAGCCACAGTGGCAATGCACGGCTCGAGTTCGTCCAGTACATGCTGGGCGAGCCAGCCTTCGACGTGACGGAATGCCAGCAGCGCGGCCTGACCTTCGCCTCGCCGCTGCGCGCGCGCGTCCGGCTGGTCATCATGGACCGTGAGGCCCCCAAGGAGACGATCAAGGAGGTGAAGGAGCAGGAAGTCTACATGGGCGAGATCCCGCTCATGACCGACACCGGTTCCTTCGTCATCAACGGCACCGAGCGTGTCATCGTCTCGCAGCTTCACCGCTCGCCGGGCGTGTTCTTCGAGCACGACCGCGGCAAGACGCATTCTTCCGGCAAGCTGCTGTTCTCGGCGCGGATCATCCCCTACCGCGGCTCCTGGCTCGATTTCGAGTTCGATCCCAAGGATTACCTGTATTTCCGCGTCGACCGTCGCCGCAAGATGCCGGTGACCATCCTGCTGCGTGCCATCGGCATGACGCCGGAGGAAATCCTCGAGACCTTCCACGATTTCGACAACTTCGTGCTGCAGCCCGAGGGCGTGTCGTTCGAGATCGTCCCCGAGCGCCTGCGCGGCGAAGTGGCACGTTTCGACATCACCGCGCCTGACGGCAAGCTGATCGTGGCGCGCGACAAGCGCATCACCGCCAAGCACATCCGCGAGCTGGACCAGGCCGGCGTGAAGACGATCTCGGTCGGTGACGACTTCATCCTTGGCCGGGTGATCGCCAGCAACGTCGCCGATCCGGAGACGGGCGAAGTGCTCGCGCGCGCCAACGACGAGATCACCGAGGACCTGCTCGACAAGCTGCGCACGGCGGGCGTGACGCAACTGCGCACGCTGTACATCAACGACCTCGACCGCGGCGGCTACATCTCGCAGACGCTGCGCATCGACGAGACCGCCGACCAGTGGGCCGCCAAGGTCGCGATCTACCGCATGATGCGTCCGGGCGAGCCGCCCACCGAGGACGCGGTGGAAGGCCTGTTCAATGGCCTGTTCTACGCCGAAGAGCGCTACGACCTGTCGACCGTCGGTCGCATGAAGTTCAACCGCCGCGCCTATCCGGAGAAGATGGACGACAAGGCGCCCGCTTGGCTGAAGCGCTTCTACGAGCGTGTCGGCGCGCATGGCGAGGATGGCCCCGGCGTGCTCGTCAATGACGACATCCTGGCGGTGATCGGCGTGCTGGTCGAGCTGCGCAACGGTCGCGGCGAGATCGACGACATCGACCACCTGGGCAACCGTCGCGTGCGTTCGGTCGGCGAGCTGGCCGAAAACCAGTTCCGCGCCGGCCTGGTGCGCGTCGAGCGCGCGGTCAAGGAGCGCCTGTCGCAGGCCGAGTCCGACAACCTGATGCCGCACGACCTGATCAACGCCAAGCCGATCTCGGCTGCGATCAAGGAATTTTTCGGCTCCAGCCAGTTGTCGCAGTTCATGGACCAGACCAACCCGCTGTCCGAGATCACGCACAAGCGTCGTGTGTCCGCACTCGGCCCGGGCGGCCTGACGCGCGAGCGCGCCGGCTTCGAGGTGCGCGACGTGCATCCGACGCACTATGGCCGCGTGTGCCCGATCGAGACGCCGGAAGGTCCGAACATCGGCCTCATCAACTCGCTGGCCGTGTATGCCCGCACCAACCGTCACGGCTTCCTCGAGACGCCGTACCGCAAGGTGGTCGACGGCAAGGTCACCGACCAGATCGATTTCCTGTCGGCGATTGAAGAAGGCCAGTACGTCATCGCCCAGGCCAATGCCGAGATCGATGCCGAGGGTGCGCTGGCCGGCGACCTCGTGTCCTGCCGCCACAAGGGTGAATTCCTGCTGGCGACCTCCGACATGGTCCAGTACATGGACGTCGCGCCGGGTCAGATCGTGTCGGTGGCAGCGTCGCTGATCCCGTTCCTCGAGCATGACGACGCCAACCGCGCGCTGATGGGCGCGAACATGCAGCGCCAGGCGGTTCCCTGCCTGCGTCCGGAAAAGTCGCTCGTCGGCACCGGCATGGAGCGCCGCGTGGCGGTCGACTCCGGCACGGCGGTGCAGGCTCGCCGCGGCGGCATGGTGGATTACGTGGATGCCAACCGGGTGGTGATCCGGGTGAACGACGACGAGACCCTGCCGGGCGAAGTCGGCGTCGACATCTACAACATGATCAAGTACACCCGCTCCAACCAGAACACCAACATCAACCAGCGTCCGGTGGTGAAGGTGGGCGATCTGATCGCGAAGGGCGACGTCGTGGCCGATGGTGCCTCGACCGACCTCGGCGAGTTGGCGCTGGGCCAGAACATGCTGGTCGGCTTCATGCCGTGGAACGGCTACAACTTCGAAGACTCGATCCTGATCTCCGAGCGCGTCGTCGCTGAAGACCGCTTCACCTCGATCCACATCGAGGAGCTCACTGTCGTCGCACGCGACACCAAGCTGGGACCGGAGGAAATCACCCGCGACATCGCGTCGCTGGGTGAAGCGCAACTGTCGCGTCTCGACGAGTCGGGCATCGTCTATATCGGCGCCGAGGTCGAAGCCGGCGACGTGCTGGTGGGCAAGGTCACGCCCAAGGGCGAAACCCAGCTCACTCCGGAAGAGAAGCTGCTGCGCGCGATCTTCGGCGAGAAGGCGTCCGACGTGAAGGACACGTCGCTGCGCGTGCCGTCCGGCATGGTCGGCACCGTGATCGACGTGCAGGTGTTCACCCGCGAAGGCATCGAGCGCGACAAGCGCGCGCAGTCGATCATCGATGACCACCTGCGCAGCTACAAGACCGATCTCGCCGACCAGATGCGCATCGTCGAGCGTGACGCGTTCGCCCGGATCAAGCGCATGATCGTGGGTCAGAAGGCCAATGGCGGTCCGAAGAAGCTCGCCAAGGGCGCCGAGATCAACGAGGAATACCTCGACTCGCTCGAGTTCTACCACTGGTTCGATATCCGCCTGGCCGACGAGGCGCTGGCGACGCAGCTCGAGGCAGTGCGCGAAGGCCTGGAGAACACCCGCAAGGACTTCGACCTGGCCTTCGAGGTCAAGAAGAAGAAGCTCACCCAGGGCGACGAACTGCCGCCGGGCGTACAGAAGATGGTCAAGGTCTACCTGGCCGTCAAGCGCCGCCTGCAGCCGGGCGACAAGATGGCCGGCCGTCATGGCAACAAGGGTGTGGTGTCGAAGATCGTTCCGGTCGAGGACATGCCCTACATGGAAGACGGCACGCCGCTCGACATCGTGCTGAATCCGCTGGGTGTGCCGTCGCGGATGAACATCGGCCAGATCCTCGAGACGCACCTGGGCTGGGCGGCGAAGGGCCTGGGCAAGCAGATCGACCAGATGATGCGCGCCAAGGCGGCGGTCGAGGAGCTTCGTGGCTTCCTGGACAAGATCTACAACTCCAGCGGCAAGTCCGAGAACATCGCAGAACTCAGCGAGGTCGAAGTTGTCGAGCTGGCAGCGAACCTGCGCAAGGGCGTTCCGTTCGCGACGCCGGTTTTCGATGGCGCGAAGGAGGCAGAGATCTCGGCGATGCTCGAGCTTGCCGGCCTGCCGGTGGGCGGCCAGGTCACGCTGTACGACGGTCGCACCGGCGAGGCGTTCGAGCGCAAGGTCACCGTCGGCTACAAGCACGTGCTGAAGCTGCACCACCTGGTCGACGACAAGATGCACGCCCGTTCGACCGGCCCGTACTCGCTCGTCACCCAGCAGCCGCTGGGCGGCAAGGCGCAGTTCGGTGGCCAGCGCTTCGGCGAGATGGAAGTGTGGGCGCTGGAGGCCTATGGCGCGGCCTACACGTTGCAGGAGATGCTGACGGTCAAGTCCGACGACGTGACCGGCCGGACGAAGGTGTACGAAAACATCGTCAAGGGCGAACACAAGATCGATTCCGGCATGCCGGAGTCCTTCAACGTGCTGGTGAAGGAAATCCGCTCGCTCGCGATCGACATCGACCTCGATCGTGAATGAACGGGAAACCGCAAACCCTCGCCTGCGAATGAATCCCGCGGGGGTGGCACACGATGCCGCCTCCCGGATGGAGTGATACATGAAGAGCCTGCTCGCTGACCTGTTCAAGCAAACCCTGCCGAACGAGGAAGAGTTCGACGCCATCACCATCGGCCTCGCGTCGCCGGACAAGATCCGCACGTGGTCCTATGGCGAGGTGAAGAAGCCCGAGACCATCAACTACCGCACCTTCAAGCCGGAGCGTGACGGCCTGTTCTGCGCCAAGATCTTCGGCCCGGTGAAGGACTATGAGTGCCTGTGCGGCAAGTACAAGCGCCTCAAGCACCGTGGCGTGATCTGCGAGAAGTGCGGCGTCGAAGTGACGCTGTCGAAAGTGCGCCGTGAGCGCATGGGCCACATCGAGCTCGCCTCGCCGGTCGCCCACATCTGGTTCCTGAAGAGCCTGCCGAGCCGTCTCGGCATGGTGCTCGACATGACCCTGCGCGACATCGAGCGCGTGCTGTACTTCGAGGCCTTCGTTGTCGTCGAGCCGGGCATGACGCCGCTCAACCGCGCACAGCTGCTGACCGAAGACGACTACCTCGCCAAGGTCGAGGAGTACGGCGACGACTTCGACGCGGTGATGGGCGCCGAAGGCATCCGCGAGCTGCTGCGCACGCTGGACGTGAACCTCGAGATCGAGCGTCTGCGCGGCGACCTCGAAACCACGAACTCGGAAGCGAAGATCAAGAAGTTCTCCAAGCGCCTGAAGGTGCTGGAGGCCTTCCAGCAGTCGGGCATCAAGCCCGAGTGGATGATCCTCGAAGTGCTGCCGGTGCTGCCGCCGGACCTGCGTCCGCTGGTGCCGCTGGACGGCGGCCGCTTCGCCACCTCCGACCTGAACGACCTGTACCGCCGCGTCATCAACCGCAATAACCGCCTCAAGCGCCTGCTCGAACTGAAGGCGCCCGACATCATCGTGCGCAACGAGAAGCGCATGCTGCAGGAAGCCGTCGACTCGCTGCTCGACAACGGCCGCCGCGGCAAGGCCATGACGGGCGCCAACAAGCGTCCGCTGAAGTCGCTCGCCGACATGATCAAGGGCAAGGGCGGCCGCTTCCGCCAGAACCTGCTGGGCAAGCGCGTCGACTACTCGGGCCGTTCGGTCATCACCGTCGGTCCGCAACTCAAGCTGCACCAGTGCGGCCTGCCCAAGCTGATGGCGCTGGAGCTGTTCAAGCCCTTCATCTTCAACAAGCTCGAGCTGATGGGTCTGGCCACGACCATCAAGCAGGCCAAGAAGATGGTGGAGTCGCAGGAGCCGGTGGTGTGGGACATCCTCGAAGAGGTGATCCGCGAGCACCCGGTGATGCTGAACCGCGCGCCGACGCTGCACCGCCTCGGCATCCAGGCTTTCGAGCCGGTGCTGATCGAGGGCAAGGCGATCCAGTTGCATCCGCTCGTCTGCGTCGCCTTCAACGCCGACTTCGACGGCGACCAGATGGCCGTCCACGTGCCGCTGTCGCTGGAAGCACAGATGGAAGCCCGCACCTTGATGCTGGCCTCCAACAACGTGCTGTCTCCCGCCAACGGCGAGCCGATCATCGTGCCGTCGCAGGACATCGTTCTGGGCTTGTACTACGCCACCCGCGAGGGGGTGAATGTGCCCGGCGAGGGCATGATCTTCACCGACGTGGGCGAGGTCAAGCGCGCCTACGAGTCCGGCCAGATCGCTCTGCATGCGCGTGTCACCGTGCGCCTGAAGGAGGCTGACCTCGGCCCCAACGGCGAGCGCATCGAGCGCATCACGCGCTACAACACGACTGCTGGGCGCGCCATCCTGTCCGAGATCCTGCCGGCGGGCCTGCCGTTCAGCGTGATCGACAAGGCGCTGAAGAAGAAGGAAATCTCCAAGCTCATCAACGCCTCGTTCCGCCGCTGCGGGCTGCGCGCGACGGTGATCTTCGCTGACCAGCTGATGCAGTTCGGCTACCGCCTGGCGACCCGTGCGGGCATCTCGATTGCCGTCAAGGACATGCTGGTGCCGAACGCGAAGCACGAGCTCATCCGCGCCGCCGAGGCCGAGGTCAAGGAGATTGCGCAGCAATACACCTCGGGTCTGGTCACGGACGGCGAGCGCTACAACAAGGTCGTGGATATCTGGGGCCGCTGCGGCGACCAGGTTGCCAAGGCGATGATGGAGCAGCTTGGCTCGGAGGATGTCGTGAACCGCGACGGACAGAACGTCCGCCAGGAATCGTTCAACTCCATCTACATGATGGCCGACTCGGGTGCGCGCGGTTCCGCCGCCCAGATCCGCCAGCTCGCGGGCATGCGCGGCCTGATGGCGAAGCCGGACGGCTCGATCATCGAGACGCCGATCACCACGAACTTTCGCGAAGGCCTGAACGTCCTGCAGTACTTCATCTCGACGCACGGCGCGCGTAAGGGTCTGGCCGACACCGCATTGAAGACCGCGAACTCGGGTTACCTGACGCGCCGCCTGGTCGACGTCACGCAGGACCTGGTCGTCATCGAGGACGACTGCGGCACGCGCGACGGCTTCGCCATGAAGGCGCTGATCGAGGGCGGCGAAGTCGTCGAGCCGCTGCGTGAGCGCATCCTGGGCCGCGTCTGCGCCGAGGATGTGGTCAATCCGGATAACCAGGAAACCGCGATCGAGGCCGGCACGTTGCTGGACGAAGACGCGGTCGAACTGATCGAAAGCCTGGGTGTTGACGAGGTCAAGGTGCGCACGCCCCTCACCTGCGAGACGCGCTACGGACTGTGCGCCAAGTGCTACGGCCGCGACCTCGGCCGCGGTTCGATGGTCAACGTCGGCGAGGCAGTGGGCGTCATCGCCGCGCAGTCGATCGGCGAACCGGGCACGCAGCTCACCATGCGTACCTTCCACGTCGGTGGTGCGGCGTCGCGGGCGGCGGCGGCGAGCGGCGTCGAGGCGAAGTCGGGCGGTACCGTCCGCTTCGCCGGCAACATGCGCTACGTGGCCAACGCGAAGGGCGAGAAGGTCGTCATCGCGCGCTCGGCGGAAGTCGTGGTGGCCGACGACATGGGCCGCGAGCGCGAGCGCCATAAGCTGCCGTACGGCGCCATGCTGATGGCCGACGACGGCGCCTCGGTGAAGGCCGGCACCCAACTGGCCTCGTGGGATCCGCACACCCGCCCGATCGTGACCGAATACGCCGGTACGGTGAAGTTCGAGAACGTCGAGGAGGGCGTGACGGTCGCCAAGCAGATCGACGAAGTCACGGGTCTGTCGACGCTGGTGGTGATCGATTCCAAGCGTCGTTCCAGCACCGGTGCGGCCAAGGGTCTGCGCCCGCAGGTCAAGCTGCTGGACGAGAGCGGCGAGGAGGTGAAGATCGCCGGGACAGACCACGCGGTGGCGATCACCTTCCAGGTCGGTTCGCTGATCACCGTGAAGGACGGCCAGCAGATCAACGTCGGCGACATCCTGGCGCGCATCCCGCAGGAATCGGCCAAGACGCGCGACATCACCGGTGGTCTGCCGCGCGTTGCCGAGCTCTTCGAAGCGCGTTCGCCGAAGGACGCGGGCTTGCTTGCCGAGTACACCGGCACGGTGTCGTTCGGCAAGGAGACCAAGGGCAAGCAGCGCTTGGTGATCACCGAGCCCGACGGCAACGTGCACGAGTTCCTGATCCCGAAGGACAAGCATCTCATGGTCCACGATGGTCAGGTGGTGAACAAGGGCGAGCTCATCGTCGACGGTCCGGCCGATCCGCACGACATCCTGCGGCTGCAGGGTATCAATGAACTCGCGCGCTACATCATCGACGAAGTGCAGGACGTGTATCGACTGCAGGGCGTGAAGATCAACGACAAGCACATCGAGGTGATCGTTCGCCAGATGCTGCGCCGCGTGGTCATCACCGACCCGGGCGATTCCAAGTTCATCCGCGAGGAACAGGTCGAACGTTCCGAAGTGCTCGACGAGAACGATCGCGTCGATGGCGAGGGCAAGCTGCCGGCGCATTACGAAAACGTGCTGCTGGGCATCACCAAGGCGTCCCTCTCCACCGATTCGTTCATCTCCGCTGCTTCGTTCCAGGAAACCACGCGGGTGCTGACCGAGGCGGCGATCATGGGCAAGCGCGACGAGCTGCGTGGTTTGAAGGAAAACGTCATCGTCGGCCGCCTGATCCCGGCCGGTACCGGTCTGGCCTATCACCGCAGCCGCAAGGCTCAGGAGGAAGGCGTGGATCTCGGCGCCGGTCACGCTTGGTCCGCAGTGGAAGAGGTTGTCGAAACGCAGCAGGACATCGAGGCCAGTTGACTTTGCCGCCGGCCTCGGCATAAACTCCGGCCTCTTTTTGTAGACCGACCAATCGTAGTCGGTTGCAGCCGGAATAATCCGCCCGAGGCGGCCCGCGGTGGGCTGCCTCGGTCTTTTGGGAAATTCTTAAGCTATGCCAACAATCAATCAGCTTGTCCGCAAGCCGCGCCAGATGGAAGCGACCAAGAGCAAGGTTCCCGCGCTGGACGCTTGCCCGCAGAAGCGTGGTGTGTGCACCCGTGTCTATACCACGACCCCGAAGAAGCCGAACTCGGCGCTGCGTAAGGTCGCGAAGGTTCGCCTGACCAATGGCTTCGAGGTCATCTCCTACATCGGTGGCGAAGGTCACAACCTGCAGGAGCACTCGGTGGTCCTGATCCGCGGTGGTCGTGTGAAGGACCTTCCGGGTGTGCGCTACCACATCGTCCGCGGCTCCCTCGATCTGCAGGGCGTCAAGGATCGTAAGCAGTCGCGTTCGAAGTACGGTGCGAAGCGCCCGAAGAAAGCCTGATTGTTGGTCACAGAAATTTAGCTAGAGGTTGCCATGCCGCGTCGTCGTGAAGTACCCAAGCGCGAAGTCCTGCCCGATCCGAAATTCGGTAATCAGGATGTTTCGAAGTTCATCAACGTGATCATGCAGTCCGGCAAGAAGTCGGTTGCCGAGCGCATCGTTTATGGTGCGTTCGAGAACATCGCCGCCAAGTCCAGCAAGGACCCGCTTGAGGTCTTTGCGGCAGCGGTTGCCAACGTGAAGCCGGTCGTCGAGGTGAAGAGCCGTCGCGTGGGCGGTGCCAACTATCAGGTGCCGGTCGAAGTGCGTCCGTCGCGTCGCATGGCGCTGTCCATGCGCTGGCTGCGCGAAGCTGCGCGCAAGCGTGCCGAGAAGTCCATGGCCCAGCGCCTCGCCGGCGAACTGCTGGAAGCCGCCGAAGGTCGCGGTTCCGCCATGAAGAAGCGCGAGGAAGTGCACCGCATGGCCGAAGCCAACAAGGCGTTCTCGCACTACCGCTTCTGATTTTCGTCGGTAGCGGTATCTCGGGCCCTGCACAGGGCTCGATTGTTTTCTAACGCATGAAACCGTTCGTCGCGTCACAAGCGCGACTCAGACAAGGCAGGTAAAACGTGGCTCGCAAGACTCCCATCGAGCGCTACCGCAACATCGGTATCTCCGCTCACATCGACGCCGGCAAGACGACTACGACCGAGCGCATCCTGTTCTACACCGGCGTGAGCCATAAGCTCGGTGAGGTGCATGATGGCGCGGCGACCACCGACTGGATGGTGCAGGAGCAAGAGCGCGGCATCACGATCACGTCCGCTGCGGTCACGTGCTTCTGGAAGGGTATGGACAATTCCTTCCCCGAGCATCGCTTTAACATCATCGACACTCCGGGACACGTGGACTTCACGATCGAGGTGGAGCGCTCGATGCGTGTGCTCGACGGTGCCTGCATGGTGTATTGCGCCGTGGGTGGCGTGCAGCCGCAGTCCGAGACCGTTTGGCGCCAGGCGACCAAGTACAAGGTGCCGCGCCTTGCCTTCGTGAACAAGATGGACCGTTCGGGTGCCAACTTCTACAAGGTCGTCGATCAGATGAAGACGCGCCTGAAGGCCAATCCCGTCCCGGTGGTGATCCCCATCGGTGCCGAGGACAACTTCAAGGGCGTGGTCGATCTGCTCAAGATGAAGGCGATCATCTGGGACGAGCCGTCCCAGGGGATGAAGTTCGAGTATCACGATATTCCGTCGGATCTGGTCGCGACTGCCGAAGAATGGCGTGCCAACATGGTCGAGGCGGCTGCTGAGGCCAACGAAGACCTGATGAACAAGTACCTCGAGGAAGGCGAGCTTTCCGAGGAGGAAGTCATCGCTGGCCTGCGCGCACGTACGCTGTCGTGCGAGATCC
The DNA here is from genome assembly GCF_009469595.2 of Thauera sp. 2A1. Classification (GTDB taxonomy): domain Bacteria; phylum Pseudomonadota; class Gammaproteobacteria; order Burkholderiales; family Rhodocyclaceae; genus Thauera. Next base: position 40,803 of record NZ_SSXV01000001.1, read on the forward strand.
AGCCGATGCTGTGCGGCACCGCGTTCAAGAACAAGGGCGTGCAGCGCATGCTGGATGCCGTCATCCAGTACCTGCCGTCGCCGATCGACATTCCGCCGGTTGCGGGCGTCGACGATGACGAGAAGGAGGTGGTGCGTTACGCGAAGGACGAGGAAAAGTTCTCCGCGCTCGCCTTCAAGCTGATGACGGATCCGTTCGTCGGTCAGCTGACCTTCATCCGCGTTTACTCGGGTGTCCTCGAGTCCGGTTCGACGGTGTTGAACTCGGTCAAGGGCAAGAAAGAGCGCATCGGCCGCATTTTGCAGATGCACGCCAATGACCGCGAGGAAATCAAGGAAGTGCTGGCGGGAGACATCGCTGCCGTGGTCGGTCTCAAGGACGTCACGACGGGTGAGACGCTGTGCGACCCTGCCGCGCCGGTCATCCTCGAGCGCATGGTCTTCCCCGATCCGGTGATCCACGTCGCCGTCGAACCGAAAACCAAGGGCGACCAGGAAAAGATGGGCATCGCCCTGGGTCGTCTGGCGGCCGAGGATCCCTCGTTCCGCGTCCGCACCGATGAAGAGTCGGGCCAGACCATCATCTCGGGCATGGGCGAGCTGCACCTCGAGATCATCGTCGACCGCATGAAGCGCGAGTTCAACGTCGAGGCGAACGTCGGCGCGCCGCAGGTTGCCTATCGCGAAACCATCCGCAAAGCGGCCAACGACGTCGAAGGCAAGTTCGTGAAACAGTCGGGCGGTCGCGGTCAGTACGGTCACGTGGTCATCAACCTCGAGCCTGCCGAACAGGGCAAGGGCTACGAGTTTGTGGATGCGATCAAGGGCGGCGTGGTGCCGCGCGAGTACATCCCGGCGGTGGACAAGGGCATCCAGGACACCCTGAACAATGGCGTGCTGGCCGGCTTCCCGGTCGTCGATGTGAAGGTCACCCTGCACTTCGGCTCCTACCACGACGTGGACTCGAACGAAAACGCGTTCAAGATGGCCGGCTCGATGGCCTTCAAGGAAGCGATGCGCCGCGCCAGTCCGGTCCTGCTGGAGCCGATGATGGCGGTGGTCGTCGAGACGCCGGAAGACTACATGGGTAACGTCATGGGCGACCTTTCGGGTCGTCGTGGCATCGTCCAGGGCATGGACGACATCCCTGGCGGCATGAAGGAAATCAAGGCGGAAGTGCCGCTGGCCGAAATGTTCGGCTACGCGACGCAGCTCCGCTCGCTGAGCCAGGGTCGTGCGACGTACTCCATGGAGTTCAAGCACTATTCCGAGGCGCCCAAGAGCGTCGCCGAGGCTGTGATCAGCAATCGCAAGTAACCGACACTCAACATAAGGACCCATCAAGATGGCTAAGGGTAAGTTCGAACGCACCAAACCGCACGTGAACGTCGGTACGATCGGCCACGTTGACCATGGCAAGACGACGCTGACGGCGGCGATCACGACGATCCTGTCGAAGAAGTTCGGCGGTGAAGCCAAGGCGTACGACCAGATCGACGCGGCGCCGGAAGAGAAGGCGCGCGGCATCACGATCAACACCGCGCACGTCGAGTACGAGACTGCCACGCGCCACTATGCGCACGTGGATTGCCCGGGTCACGCCGACTACGTGAAGAACATGATCACCGGTGCGGCGCAGATGGACGGCGCGATCCTGGTGTGCTCGGCCGCTGACGGCCCGATGCCGCAGACGCGCGAGCACATCCTGCTGGCCCGTCAGGTCGGCGTGCCGTACATCATCGTCTTCCTGAACAAGTGCGACATGGTCGACGACGAGGAGCTGCTCGAGCTGGTCGAGATGGAAGTGCGCGAGCTGCTGTCGAAGTACGACTTCCCGGGCGACGACATTCCCATCGTCAAGGGTTCGGCGCTGAAGGCGCTCGAAGGCGACCAGTCGGACATCGGCGAGCCGGCGATCATGCGCCTGGCGGACGCCCTCGACAGCTACATCCCGACGCCTGAGCGCGCCATCGACAAGCCCTTCCTGCTGCCGATCGAGGACGTGTTCTCGATCTCGGGCCGCGGCACCGTGGTGACCGGCCGTGTCGAGCGCGGCGTCGTCAAGGTCGGTGAGGAAATCGAGATCGTCGGCATCAAGCCGACCGTCAAGACCACCTGCACCGGCGTGGAAATGTTCCGCAAGCTGCTCGACCAGGGTCAGGCGGGCGACAACGTGGGCGTGCTGCTGCGCGGTACCAAGCGTGAAGACGTCGAGCGTGGCCAGGTGCTGTGCAAGCCGGGTTCGATCACCCCGCACACCCACTTCACCGGCGAGATCTACGTGCTGTCGAAGGAAGAGGGCGGCCGTCACACCCCGTTCTTCAACAACTACCGTCCGCAGTTCTACTTCCGTACCACGGACGTGACCGGTTCGATCTCGCTGCCGGAAGGCACCGAGATGGTCATGCCGGGCGACAACGTGTCGATCACCGTGAAGCTGATCGCGCCGATCGCCATGGAAGAAGGTCTGCGCTTCGCGATCCGCGAAGGTGGCCGCACCGTCGGTGCCGGCGTCGTCGCCAAGATCATCGAGTAACACCCGCATGCGGCGGGATCAGCCGGTCCCGCCGCTCCGCTCTTTTCGCTCTTTGGAATTCGAATCATGCAGAACCAGAAAATCCGCATTCGCCTGAAAGCCTTCGACTATCGCCTGATCGACCAATCGGCGCAGGAAATCGTCGAGACGGCGAAGCGCACTGGCGCCGTCGTCCGCGGACCCGTGCCGCTGCCGACCCGCATCGAGCGTTTTGACCTGCTGCGTTCGCCGCACGTCAATAAGGCTTCCCGCGACCAGATGGAAATCCGCACGCACCAGCGCCTGATGGACATCATCGATCCGACCGACAAGACCGTCGATGCGCTGATGAAGCTCGATCTGCCCGCGGGCGTGGATGTCGAAATCAAGCTTCAGTAAGCGGCTTGCTTGCGGATTCTTGAATAAGGCCGGTATAATCCGGCCTTTGTGCCTTTTGGCGCATTAATCAGTGTGACCCCCGGTCAATCGCAACCGGGATTCAGGAGAAAAAAATGAGTCTAGGCCTTGTAGGGCGCAAGGTCGGCATGACTCGCATCTTTGCCGAGGATGGCAGTTCCATCCCGGTGACGGTGCTTGACGTGTCCGACAATCGCGTGTCCCAGATCAAGACGCCTGATACCGACGGTTACTCCGCGGTTCAGGTGGCATTCGGCAAGCGCCGTGCCAGCCGTATCACCAAGCCAGTGGCGGGTCATCTTGCCAAGGCGGCGGTTGAGCCGGCGCGCGGCCTGAAGGAATTCCGCGTCGATGCCGAACAGCTCGCTTCGCTGAAGGCGGGCGATGTCGTCGGCGCCGACCTGTTCCAGGTTGGCCAAAAGGTTGACGTGACCGGTGTCACCATCGGCAAGGGCTTTTCGGGTCCGATCAAGCGTCACAACTTCTCGTCGAACCGTGCCTCGCACGGTAACTCGATTTCCCATAACTCCCCGGGCTCCATCGGCATGGCGCAGGACCCGGGTCGAGTGTTCCCGGGTAAGCGCATGGCCGGCCAGTACGGCAACGTGCAGCGCACCACCTTGGGGCTGGAAATCGTTCGTGTTGATTCCGAGCGTCAGTTGCTGCTGGTCAAGGGTGCGGTGCCGGGGTCCAAGGGTGGCGACGTCGTCGTGCGTCCTGCGATCAAGGCGTAAGGAGCTAGCCCGCAATGGAACTCAAACTGTTGAATGATCAGGGTCAGGCCGCGTCGACGCTGCAGGCGTCGGATGCGCTGTTTGGCCGTGAGTACAACGAAGCGCTCGTGCATCAGGTCGTGACCGCCTACATGGCGAACGCGCGTTCGGGCAATCGCAAGCAGAAGGGCCGTTCGGAGATCGCGAAGTCGACGCGAAAGCCGTTCCGCCAGAAGGGTACGGGCAACGCGCGTGCCGGTATGGCGTCGAGCCCGCTGTGGCGCGGGGGTGGCAAGATCTTCCCGAACACGCCTGACGAGAACTTCTCGCAAAAGGTGAACCGCAAGATGTATCGCGCTGGCGTTGCGGCCATCCTGTCGCAACTGGCGCGTGAAGATCGTCTCGCCGTCGTGGATAGCTTCAGCATCGAGGCGCCGAAGACTCGGCTGCTGTCGCAAAAGCTGAAGGGCATGGGTCTGGATTCCGTTCTGGTCATCACTGATCAGATCGACGAGAACCTGTTCCTGTCCTCGCGCAATCTGCACCAGGTGCTGGTGCTCGAGGTTCAGGAGGCCGATCCGGTGTCGCTGGTTCGCTTCCCGAAGGTGATCGTCACCAAGGGTGCGCTGGCGAAGATGGAGGAAGTGTGGCAATGAGCGCGATCAGTCAGGAACGTCTGCTGCAGGTGCTGCTCGCCCCGCAGGTTTCGGAGAAGGCGACCTATATCGCCGACAAGAACGAGCAGGTGGTGTTCAAGGTGGCCGCCGATGCGACCAAGCCTGAAGTGAAGGCTGCCGTCGAGCAGCTCTTCAAGGTGCAGGTCGAGTCGGTGAACGTTGCCAACGTCAAGGGTAAGTCCAAGCGTTTCGGCGGCATGATGGGTCGCCGCAAGAACTGGAAGAAGGCTTTCGTCTGCCTGAAGCCCGGCCAGGAAATCAACTTTGCGGCTGGGGAGTGATAAGTCATGGCACTGGTAAAACTCAAGCCTACCTCCGCCGGCCGTCGTGGCATGGTGAAGGTCGTCAACCCGGATCTGCACAAGGGTCGTCCCTTTGCGGGCCTGGTTGAGAAGCAAACCAAGAATGCGGGTCGCAACAACAACGGCCGCATCACGATGCGTCACCAGGGTGGTGGCCACAAGCAGCACTATCGCATGGTCGATTTCCGTCGCAACAAGGACGGTATCCCGGCAAAGGTCGAGCGGATCGAGTATGACCCGAACCGTTCGGCTCACATCGCGCTGCTGTGCTACGCCGACGGTGAACGTCGCTACATCATCGCGCCGCGCGGCGTGGAAGTCGGTCAGCAGCTCATGAGCGGTCCCGAGGCGCCGATCCGCGCCGGTAATGCGCTGCCGATCCGCAACATCCCGGTGGGTTCGACCATTCATTGCATCGAGATGACCCCGGGCAAGGGCGCGCAGATTGCACGCGCCGCCGGTACGTCGGTTCAACTGCTTGCGCGTGAGGGTGTGTATGCCCAGCTCCGCCTGCGGTCCGGCGAGATTCGTCGCGTGCACGTCGAGTGCCGCGCGACCATCGGCGAAGTGGGCAACGAGGAGCACAGCCTGCGCAAGATCGGCAAGGCGGGTGCGAACCGCTGGCGCGGTATCCGCCCGACGGTCCGTGGTGTGGCGATGAACCCGGTCGATCACCCGCATGGTGGTGGCGAGGGTCGCACCGGCGAGGCACGTGAGCCTGTGAGCCCGTGGGGCACGCCGGCCAAGGGTTATCGTACGCGCAGCAACAAGCGCACCGATAACATGATCGTGCAGCGTCGTCACAAGCGTTAAGGGGTAACAGATGGCACGTTCTATCAAGAAAGGCCCGTTCGTCGACGCGCACCTCCTGAAGAGGATCGACGCGGCCCGGGCAAGCAACGACAAGCGCCCGATCAAGACCTGGTCGCGTCGTTCCACTGTCCTGCCGGATTTTGTCGGCCTGACGATCGCCGTTCACAACGGCAAGCAGCACATCCCGGTGTACGTCACCGAAAACATGGTCGGCCACAAGCTGGGCGAGTTCGCGCTGACGCGTACCTTCAAGGGTCACGCCGCGAGCAAGAAGGCCAAGCGTTAAGAGGACAACATGGAAACCAAAGCAATTCTCCGTGGTGTTCGCCTGTCGGCCCAGAAGGGCCGTCTGGTGGCCGACCTCGTGCGCGGCAAGCCGGTCGAGCAGGCGCTCAACATCCTGACGTTCTCGCCGAAGAAGGGCGCGCAGATCATCCGCAAGGTGCTGCTGTCCGCGATCGCGAACGCCGAGCACAACGATGGCGCTGATATCGACGCGCTGAAGGTGAAGACCATTCACGTCGAAGAAGGCATGACGCTCAAGCGCTTCACCGCGCGTGCGAAGGGTCGCGGCAACCGCATCCTCAAGCCGACCTGCCACGTTTATCTGACGGTTGGCGAGTAAGGAGTAGATATGGGTCAGAAAATTCATCCGACCGGCTTCCGGCTCGCCGTCACGCGTGACTGGGCTTCCCGCTGGTTCGCCTCGAGCCACGATTTCGCTGGCATGCTGCATGAGGACCTGAAGGTCCGTGACTATCTGAAGAAGCGCCTCGCGCACGCTTCGGTGGGTCGTGTGGTGATCGAGCGCCCGGCCAAGAATGCCCGTGTGACGCTGTACAGCGCTCGCCCCGGTGTGGTCATCGGCAAGAAGGGCGAGGATATCGAGGCGCTCAAGCGCGATCTGCAGAAGATCGTCGGCGTCCCGGTTCACGTCAACATCGAGGAAGTGCGCAAGCCGGAAATCGACGCCAAGCTGATCGCCGACTCGATCGCCCAGCAGCTCGAGAAGCGCATCATGTTCCGTCGTGCAATGAAGCGTGCGATGCAGAATGCGATGCGTCTGGGCGCGCAGGGCATCAAGATCATGAGTTCGGGCCGCCTCAATGGTGCCGAGATCGCGCGTACCGAGTGGTATCGCGAAGGTCGCGTGCCGCTGCACACGCTGCGCGCGAACATCGATTACGGCGTCTCGGAGGCGAAGACGACGTACGGCATCATCGGTATCAAGGTGTGGGTGTTCAAGGGCGAGATGCTCGGCCGCAACGAGCAACCCGTGGCTGCCGAACCTGAGGCCGACAACCGCCGTGGTCGCCGTGGTGCGCCGCGCGACGGTGAAGGCCGCCCCGGTCGCCGTCCGGCCCGGCGCGGCGAAGGCCGGCAAGAAGAAAGCAGGAGTGAATGATGCTGCAGCCGACTAGAAGGAAGTATCGTAAGGAGCAGAAGGGCCGCAACACCGGCGTGGCAACGCGTGGTGCGAAGGTCAGCTTCGGCGAGTACGGTCTGAAGGCCATCGGTCGGGGTCGCCTGACCGCGCGTCAGATCGAATCGGCGCGTCGCGCGATGACCCGTCACATCAAGCGTGGCGGTCGCATCTGGATCCGCATTTTCCCGGACAAGCCCGTTTCGAAGAAGCCGGCTGAAGTCCGGATGGGTAACGGCAAGGGTAACCCGGAGTACTGGGTCGCCGAGATCCAGCCGGGCAAGGTGCTCTACGAGATGGACGGCGTCGACGAAGCGCTGGCCCGTGAGGCCTTCCGCCTCGCCGCTGCAAAGCTGCCGATCGAGACCGTGTTCGTCACCCGCATGATTGGGGCTTGAGAATGAAAGCGAGTGAACTCCGCGCGAAGAGCGCAAGTGAATTGAACCAGGAGTTGCTCGAGCTGCTGAAGGCGCAGTTTTCCCTGCGCATGCAACATGCAACTCAGCAACTCGGCAACACGAGTCAGATCGGAAAGGTGCGCCGCGACATCGCTCGCGTTCGTACCGTCCTGCGCGAGAAGGCGGGTCAGCAATGAGCGAGCAAGTTGAAAAGGTTCGCCGCGCCCTGGTCGGGCGAGTGGTGAGCGACAAGATGCAGAAGACGGTGACCGTTCTGGTCGAAAGCCGGGTCAAGCACCCGCTTTACGGCAAGATCATCACCCGCTCTGCGAAGTACCATGCGCATGTCGAAGACGGCGGTGTTGGCGAAGGCGATCTGGTCGAGATCGAAGAGTGCCGTCCGATTTCGCGCACCAAGACTTGGCGTGTCGCCAAGGTGCTCGAAAAGGCACGCGTGATCTGAGTCAGCGAGCAATCGTTTTTTCGTGAAACAGCTTGGCGCCTCCGCGTCAGGCTGTTATACTTTTCGTTTCTTGCTCCGGTGCTCGCTGGGGCATCCTGCCCTGACGGGTTCCAAGACTGACCGCGATGCGGGAGAAGTTGGAGATAAATTCATGATTCAAATGCAGTCCAGGCTGGACGTGGCCGACAACACCGGCGCGCGCTCGGTGATGTGCATCAAGGTCCTGGGTGGGTCCAAGCGTCGGTACGCCGGCATTGGCGACATCATCAAGGTTTCCGTGAAGGATGCTGCACCGCGCGGTCGTGTCAAGAAGGGTGATGTCTATAACGCCGTGGTGGTGCGTACCGCCAAGGGTGTTCGCCGTCCCGACGGTTCGCTGGTCAAGTTTGACAACAATGCGGCCGTGCTTCTCAACAACAAACTCGAGCCGATCGGTACCCGTATCTTCGGGCCGGTGACCCGCGAGCTGCGTACCGAGCGATTCATGAAGATCGTCTCGCTCGCGCCCGAAGTGCTCTGAGGAGTCGAGCAGATGAACAAGATCCGCAAGGGTGACGAGGTTGTGGTGCTGACGGGCAAGGATCGCGGTCGTCGCGGCACCGTCGTGCGCCGCGTCGATGACGATCTGGTCGTCGTCGAGGGTGTGAATCGGGTGAAGAAGCATGTCCGCCCGAATCCGCTCAAGGGTGAAGTGGGCGGCATCGTCGAGAAAGAGATGCCGATCCAGGTTTCGAATGTCGCGCTGTTCAATCCGGCGACGCAGAAGGCTGATCGCGTCGGGATCAAGGTGCTTGAGGATGGCCGCAAGGTTCGCTTCTTCAAGTCGAACGGCGAGCTGGTGAACGCCTAAGGAGTGACGATGGCTCGCTTGCAACAGTTTTACAAGGACACCGTCGCGCCTGAGCTGCAGAAGCGTTTCGGTTACAAGTCCGTGATGGAAGTGCCGCGCATCACCAAGATCACGCTGAACATGGGTGTGGGTGAGGCGGTCGGTGACAAGAAAGTGCTTGAGAACGCGCTCGGCGACATGACCAAGATCGCGGGTCAGAAGCCGGTGACGACGAAGGCGCGCAAATCGATTGCGGGTTTCAAGATTCGTGAAGGTTACCCGATTGGCTGCATGGTGACCCTGCGTGGTCCGCGCATGTTCGAATTCCTCGATCGTCTCGTCACGATCGCCCTGCCGCGCGTGCGCGACTTCCGTGGCATCGGTGCGAAGGGCTTTGACGGACGTGGGAATTACAACCTCGGCGTGAAGGAACAGATCATCTTTCCCGAAATCGAGTACGACAAGATCGATGCGCTGCGCGGCATGAACATCAGCATCACGACCACGGCGAAGACCGACGAGGAAGCGCGTGCGCTGCTCGGCGCGTTCAAGTTCCCGTTCAAGAATTGAGGGTGATATGGCGAAACTGGCTCTGATCAACCGCGAAGAGAAGCGCGCCAAGCTGGTGGCGAAGTTTGCTGCCAAGCGCGCTGCGCTCGTCGCGCAGGTCAATGATAGCAAGCTGTCCGATGAGGAACGCATGGCCGCGCGCCTGACGCTGCAGCAACTGCCGCGCAATGCCAATCCGACGCGTCAGCGCAATCGCTGCGCTCTCACCGGGCGTCCGCGTGGCGTGTTCCGCAAGTTCGGTCTGTGCCGCAACAAGCTGCGCGAAATCGCGTTCCGTGGCGAAGTGCCTGGCATGACCAAGGCGAGCTGGTAAGGAGAATCTGAAGATGAGTATGTCCGATCCGATCGCCGACATGCTGACGCGCATCCGCAACGGCCAACAGGCTCAGAAGGCAAGCGTAAGCATGCCGTCGTCGAAGCTGAAGGTCGCAATCGCGAAAGTGCTGCAGGACGAAGGTTATATCGATGGTTTCTCGGTGCGCGACGAGGCTGGCAAGGCCGCTCTCGACGTCGCCCTGAAGTATTATGCCGGCCGTCCGGTCATCGAGCGTATCGAGCGCGTCAGCCGCCCGGGGTTGCGTGTCTATAAGGGTAGCGATGACCTGCCGCGCGTGATGAACGGCCTCGGCGTTGCCATCGTGTCGACGCCGCGCGGTGTGATGACCGATCGTGCTGCCCGCGCCAGTCGTGTCGGCGGCGAAGTCATCTGCCTCGTGGCCTAAGGGGGGATGCAATGTCTCGTGTAGCTAAGAATCCGGTTGCGATCCCCGCTGGTGTCGAGGTTTCGATTTCGGCGGCCGAGATCGCAGTGAAGGGGCCGCTGGGCACCCTGCGCCAGGCGCTGAGCGCTGCTGTGAGCGTCGAGCGTGAAGGTGATGCGCTGCTGTGCAAGGCGCGTGACGGTGCGCCCAATGCTAATGCGCTGTCCGGAACGACGCGTGCTCTGGTGAACAACATGGTCACCGGCGTCACGCAGGGTTTTCAGCGCAAGCTCAACCTGGTGGGCGTGGGTTACCGCGCTCAGGCTCAGGGTGACAAGCTGAACCTGTCGCTGGGCTTCTCGCATCCGGTGGTTCACCAGATGCCTGCCGGCGTCAAGGTGGAAACCCCGACCCAGACCGAAATCGTGATCAAGGGCATCGACAAGCAGCAAGTCGGCCAGGTCGCGGCTGAGGTTCGTGCCTACCGCGCTCCCGAACCCTACAAGGGTAAGGGCGTCCGTTACTCGGACGAGGTGGTAGTGCTCAAGGAAACCAAGAAGAAGTAAGGCGGTTCGTCATGAACAAGAAAGAAACTCGTCTTCGCCGTGCGCGCAAAACCCGCGCCAAGCTTGCGGAGCTCAAGGCGGTCCGCCTTGCCGTGTTCCGTTCCAACTGCCACATCTACGCCCAGGTGATCTCGGGCTGCGGTTCGCGAGTGCTCGCTGCCGCCTCCACGCTCGAGCCCGAAGTGCGCGCGTCGGTCCCGAACGGCGGCAACGTCGGCGCGGCGCAGGCCGTGGGCAAGCTCATCGCCGAGCGTGCGAAGGCTGCCGGCATCGAGACGGTCGCGTTCGACCGTTCCGGTTTCCTTTATCACGGTCGCGTGAAGGCGCTGGCCGAGGCCGCCCGTGAAGGCGGTCTTAAGTTCTAAGCGAGGATTCGAATGGCTAAGCAGCAAACCAAGCGCCCGCAGGCCAGCGAAGAGCGTGATGACGGCCTCCGGGAGAAGATGGTCGCGATCAACCGTGTCACCAAGGTGGTGAAGGGTGGCCGTATCCTCGGTTTTGCCGCACTGACCGTGGTCGGTGATGGCGACGGCGCCGTCGGCATGGGCAAGGGCAAGTCGCGTGAAGTTCCGGTCGCCGTGCAGAAGGCGATGGATGAGGCGCGCCGCAAGATGCGCAAGGTGTCGCTGAAGAACGGCACCTTGCAGCACACGGTGATTGGCAAGCATGGCGCCTCGTCGGTGCTGATGCAGCCGGCGCCGAGCGGCACCGGCATCATTGCGGGCGGCCCGATGCGCGCTGTGTTCGAGGTGATGGGCGTGACCGACATCATCTGCAAGTGCATCGGTTCGTCGAACCCCTACAACGTGGTTCGCGCGACGATCAATGGCCTGATGGCGATCAACACCCCGGCGGAAATTGCTGCCAAGCGCGGCAAGTCCGTCGAAGAGATCCTGGGGTAAGCGATGTCCGACAAGAAGATCAAGGTCACGCTCGTAAAGAGCGTGATCGGCACCAAGCAGTCGCACCGCGCCACGGTTCGTGGTCTGGGGCTGCGTCGACTGAACCACACCGTTGAGCTTGCCGATACCCCCGAGGTGCGCGGCATGGTCAACAAGGTGTCCTACCTCGTGAAGTGTGAGGGTTGATATGCGCCTGAATTCCATTAAGCCGGGTGCCGGCTCTAAGTCGACCGCCAAGCGTGTCGGCCGTGGCATCGGCAGCGGCCTGGGCAAGACCTGCGGTCGTGGCCACAAGGGGCAGAAGTCGCGTTCCGGTGGCTTCCACAAGGTCGGTTTCGAAGGCGGCCAGATGCCGCTGCAGCGTCGTCTGCCGAAGCGTGGTTTCGTCTCGCTGACGAGCGGCCGCAATGTCGAGGTGCGCCTGTCCGAACTGGCCGGGCTGCCGGTTGACGAGATCGATCTGCTGACGCTGAAGCAGGCCGGACTGGTCCCTGCGGACGCCCTTTCGGCCAAGGTGGTGCTGTCAGGCGAGCTCGGCAAGAAGGTCGCGCTCCGCGGTATCGGTGCGACGGCCGGCGCCAAGGCGGCGATCGAAGCTGCCGGCGGTTCGGTTTCGGCTGAGTAACAGGGTAAAGCTGTGGCCAAACCTGCTGCCACGCTGGGTGCTCCCGGTAAGTTCGGCGACTTGAAGCGCCGGCTGTTGTTCCTGGTTGGCGCGCTGATCGTCTATCGGCTCGGTGCGCACATCCCGGTTCCCGGGATCGACCCGGCTCGTCTAGCCGAGTTGTTCCAGTCGCAGTCCGGCGGCATCCTCGGTGTCTTCAACCTATTTTCCGGCGGTGCGCTGTCGCGCTTCACCATCTTCGCGCTGGGGATCATGCCGTACATCTCGGCGTCGATCATCATGCAGCTGATGACGGTGGCGGTGCCTCAGCTCGAGGCGCTCAAGAAGGAAGGTGAGGCGGGGCGTCGCAAGATCACGCAGTACACGCGTTACGGCACTGTGGTGCTCGCGTTCGCGCAGGCGCTCGGTATTGCGATTGCGCTGGAAGGGCAGCAGGGGCTGGTGCTGGAGCCGGGAGTCATGTTCCGCTTCGTCACGGTGGCCACGCTGGTGACCGGTACGATGTTCCTGATGTGGCTCGGCGAACAGATCACCGAACGCGGCATCGGCAACGGCATCTCGATCATCATTTTCGCGGGTATCGCGGCGGGGCTGCCCAAGTCGATCGGCGGGTTGTTCGAGCTGGTGCGAACCGGGGCGATGCACCCCTTCACTGCGCTGTTCATTTGCATCCTGGTGGTGTTGGTGACTGCGTTCGTGGTGTTCGTCGAGCGTGGTCAGCGCAAGATCCTGGTGAACTACGCGAAGCGGCAGGTGGGTAACAAGGTGTACGGTGGGCAGAGTTCGCACTTGCCGCTCAAGCTGAACATGTCGGGGGTGATTCCGCCGATCTTCGCGTCCAGCATCATCTTGTTCCCGGCGACGCTGGGGCAGTGGTTTGGTTCTGCCGGCAGCGGGATGTACTGGCTGCGCGACATTGCCTCGACGCTGTCTCCGGGTCAGCCGATCTATGTCCTGTTGTACGCGCTGGCCATCGTTTTCTTCTGCTTCTTCTACACGGCGCTGGTTTTCAATGCGCGTGAGACGGCTGACAACCTGAAGAAGAGCGGAGCGTTCGTTCCGGGCATCCGGCCGGGGGACCAGACGGCTCGTTACATCGACAAGATCCTGATGCGCCTGACGCTTGCTGGCGCGGTCTACATCACGCTGGTGTGCCTGCTGCCGGAGTTCCTGATCCTTAAGTGGAACGTGCCGTTCTACTTTGGTGGCACCTCGCTGCTGATCATCGTCGTGGTGACGATGGACTTCATGGCTCAGGTGCAGGCGTTCGTGATGTCGCACCAGTATGAAAGTCTGCTGAAGAAGGCGAATTTCAAGGGGGCGGGTCTGCCGCTCAGGTAAGCGATGGCGAAGGAAGACGTAATCGAGATGCAGGGCGAGGTGACCGAGAACCTCCCCAACGCAACGTTCCGGGTCCGGCTCGAGAATGGTCATGAAGTGCTTGGCCATATTTCGGGAAAAATGCGGATGCACTACATTCGCATCCTGCCTGGCGACAAGGTGACGGTGCAACTGACCCCCTACGATCTGACCAAGGGTCGGATCGTGTTCCGGACCAAGTGAAGAATCAGAGATACAGGAGCAAAAAATGAGAGTCCAGGCTTCAGTGAAGCGGATCTGCCGCAACTGCAAGATCATTCGCCGCAAGGGCGTGGTTCGCGTGATCTGCACCGATCCGCGTCACAAGCAGCGTCAGGGTTGATCAAGTCGCCCTAACGCATTAAAATTTAATGTTTCGCATTCTGGGGTAAACGAATGGCCCGTATTGCTGGGGTTAACATTCCCAATCACAAGCATGCCGAGATCGCGCTGACCGCCATCTATGGGATCGGCCGTTCGCGTGCTCAGCGGATCTGCGACGCCGCCGGTGTCGCGCGTTCGGTCAAGATGAAGGATCTGACCGAGTCGGATATGGAAAAACTTCGTGACGAGGTCGGCCGCTTCGTGGTCGAGGGCGACCTGCGTCGTGAAGTCACGATGAACATCAAGCGGCTGATGGACCTGGGTTGCTATCGTGGTGTTCGTCATCGTCGTGGTCTGCCGCTGCGCGGGCAACGCACCCGCACGAATGCGCGTACCCGCAAGGGCCCGCGCAAGGCGATCGCCGGCAAGAAGTGATAGGAACCGATAATGGCAAAGACTGGTACTAAGGTTCGTAAGAAGGTCAAGAAGAACGTCGCCGAAGGTATTGCGCACGTTCACGCGAGCTTCAATAACACGATCATCACGATCACCGACCGTCAGGGCAACGCGCTGTCCTGGGCGACCTCGGGTGGAGCGGGCTTCAAGGGCTCGCGCAAGAGCACGCCGTTCGCCGCACAGGTTGCAGCCGAGGCGGCGGGCAAGGTTGCACAGGAGTGTGGCGTCAAGAACCTCGAGGTTCGCATCAAGGGCCCTGGTCCGGGTCGCGAGTCCGCGGTGCGCGCGCTCAATGCGCTGGGGATCAAGATTTCCAGCATCACGGACATCACCCCCATCCCGCACAACGGCTGCCGTCCGCCGAAGAAGCGTCGTATCTGACAAGGAGTTGAAACGTGGCTCGTAATCTCGATCCCAAGTGCCGTCAGTGCCGTCGCGAAGGCGAAAAGCTGTTCCTGAAGGGCGAAAAGTGTTTTACCGACAAGTGCGCCATCGAGCGCCGTGCTTACGCGCCTGGCCAGCACGGCCAGCGTTCCGGTCAGCGCCTGTCGGGTTATGGCGTGCAACTGCGTGAGAAGCAGAAGATTCGCCGCCTGTATGGCGTGCTGGAGCGCCAGTTCCGCAAGACCTACGCTGAAGCTGACCGCCGTCGCGGTCAGACCGGTGAGAACCTGCTGCAACTGCTCGAAGGGCGCCTGGATTCCGTCGCTTATCGGATGGGTTTCGGTGCATCGCGCGCCGAGGCTCGCCAGGTGGTGCGCCACAACGGCGTGCTGGTCAATGGCAAGCGCGTCAACATTCCGTCGTATGTCGTCCGTCCGGGCGACGTCGTCGAGCTGACCGATCGCTGCAAGAACCATCTGCGCGTGAAGGCCGCCCTCGAGGCTGCCGCCTCGCGCGGTTTCCCGGAGTGGATCGAGGTCGACGCAAAGGCTGGCAAGGGCGTGTTCAAGGCTTATCCGGCCCGCGCCGAACTGCCGCCGACGATCAACGAAGGCCTGGTGGTGGAACTGTATTCCCGCTAAGCGGGCGTGCTGATCCTCTTCTAGTTCCGAGGAAATGCTGATGCAAAGCAATGCACTGCTGAAACCGCGCATCATCGACGTCCAGAGCATCTCGCCCGTTCAGGCGCGCGTGACGATGGAGCCGTTCGAGCGTGGTTTTGGCCACACACTGGGGAATGCGCTGCGGCGCATTCTTCTCTCGTCGCTTCCCGGCCATGCGGTCACGGAAGTGACGATCGAGGGCGTGTTGCACGAATACTCGACGCTCGATGGCGTGCGCGAGGACATCGTTGACCTGCTGCTCAACCTGAAGGGCGTCGTGATGAAGCTGCATAATCGCAGCGAGTCGATCGTGCGCCTGACCAAGTCGGGTGAAGGCGTTGTCACCGCCGCGGACATCGAGGTGGGGCACGACGTCGAGATCATCAACCCCGAGCATGTCATTGCCCACCTGGCTCCAGGTGGCAAGATCGACATGCAGATCAAGGTCGAGGAAGGGCGCGGTTACGTGCCCGGCAACACCCGTCCGGGTTCGAGCGAAAGCAAGTCGATCGGGCGCGTCGTGCTCGACGCCTCGTTCGGACCGGTGCGCCGCGTCAGCTATCTGGTGGAGAGCGCGCGGGTTGAGCAGCGTACCGACCTGGATCGTCTGGTGATCGACATCGAAACCAACGGCGCGGTCGATCCGGAAGAAGCGATCCGCTACGCGGCGCGCGTCCTGATGGATCAGCTCTCGGTGTTCGCCGATCTGGAGGGCACGCCGACGACGGCTGTCGCCGAGACCAAGGTGACGGTGGATCCGGTGCTTCTGCGTCCGGTCGACGACCTCGAGCTGACGGTGCGCTCGGCCAACTGCCTGAAGGCCGAGAACATCTACTACATCGGCGACCTGATCCAGCGGACCGAAACCGAGCTGCTGAAGACGCCGAATCTGGGCCGCAAGTCGCTCAACGAGATCAAG
The DNA here is from genome assembly GCF_009469595.2 of Thauera sp. 2A1. Classification (GTDB taxonomy): domain Bacteria; phylum Pseudomonadota; class Gammaproteobacteria; order Burkholderiales; family Rhodocyclaceae; genus Thauera. The sequence continues at coordinate 56,820 of NZ_SSXV01000001.1, forward strand.
GAAGTGTTGGCCTCCCGTGGGTTGACGCTGGGCATGAAACTGGAAAACTGGCCGCCGGCCGGGCTCGAAAAGCTCGGTTGAATCGGTTCGGAATAGTGAGGAATTGAAATGCGTCACCGTCACGGTCTTCGCAAGCTGAATCGTACGAGCAGCCACCGCCAGGCGATGTTCCGCAACATGGCCAACTCGCTGCTGCGTCACGAAGTCATCAAGACGACGCTGCCGAAGGCAAAGGAACTGCGCCGCGTCGTCGAACCCATGATCACCCTGGGGAAGAAGCCCAGCCTGGCGAATCGTCGCCTTGCCTTCGACCGCCTGCGCGACCGCGAGATCGTCGTCAAGCTGTTCGATGAGCTGGGTCCGCGTTACGCGACCCGCAATGGTGGTTATCTTCGCATCCTGAAGTTCGGTTTCCGCAACGGCGACAATGCGCCCATGGCGCTGGTCGAGCTGATGGACCGTCCGGAGGGGCTGGCGACGGAAGGTGAAGTCGTCGTCGAGTAATTCGCGGCGTTGCGTCTGTCAGTCATTGGAAAGGCCGGGTGCGTCCCGGCCTTTTCTTTTTGTGCGCCCGGCAGGGCGCGCAGGTGTCGAAGTGGGCCGCTGCGGTCGGGTGCGGCAGGGGGAGGGGCGATGGCTGTTACGTTGGTGACGGGAGGTGCTGGGTATATCGGCACGCATACCTGCGTCGAGTTGCTTCGGGCCGGGCGAGACGTCGTGGTGGTGGATGACTTGTCCAACTCGTCGTACGAGGCCATCCGCAGGGTAGAGGAGCTCGGCGGTCGTGCGCTGGCGGCGTTCGTGCGTGCGGATGTCAGGGATGGCGAAGCCCTGGGGGGGATTTTCGCGCGCCACGAGGTCGAGGCGGTGGTGCACTTCGCGGCGAAGAAGGCGGTCGGCGAATCGGTCGCGCTGCCGCGGGAGTATTACGACAACAACCTCAGCGGGCTGCTGACGCTGGTGCGCGTCATGGCACAGGCCGGGGTGAAGTCGCTGGTGTTCAGCTCGTCCGCGACGGTGTATGGCGACCCGTCCAGCGTTCCGATCGACGAGTCCTTCCCGACGTCGGCGACGAATCCATACGGTCGGACCAAGCTCATGGGCGAGTGGATCCTGCGCGATGTCGGCGCAGCGGATGCGCAGTGGAACATCGTGCTGCTGCGTTACTTCAACCCGGTTGGCGCGCACGAGAGCGGACGCATCGGCGAGGATCCGAACGGACTCCCGAACAACCTGATGCCCTATGTCAGCCAGGTGGCGGTGGGGCGCCTGCCGAGGCTGCGGGTCTTTGGCGGTGACTACCCGACGGTGGATGGCACGGGGGTGCGCGACTACATCCACGTCGTCGATCTCGCGATGGGCCATCTTCGGGCGCTGGAGCGGATCGGCGCTTTGCCGGGCGTGACGACGGTGAATCTGGGTACGGGCCGCGGCTACAGCGTCCTCGAGGTGGTGCGGGCATTCGAGGCGGCATCGGGGCGCGCGGTGCCCTACGACATCGTGGCTCGGCGCCCCGGGGATGTAGCAGAGTGCTGGGCGAATCCCGCGCTGGCGGCGGAGGTGCTCGGCTGGCGCGCCGAGCGCGATCTGGCCCGCATGTGTGCTGATGCGTGGCGCTGGCAGAGCGCGAATCCCCAAGGTTACGGCGAACCGTGAAGCGGAGCCAGCATCACGACGCGTGCGGTGGTGAGGTGGCGGAACGCGTCGGGCTGATGCCTTGGTCGGCGGTGGCCAGCACGCGGGCGAGGTAGCGGCCGGTATGGCTGCCGGGAGTGTCGGCGACTTGCTCCGGCGTGCCCGAGCGCAGCACCTTGCCGCCGCGATCACCACCTTCCGGCCCCATATCGATGATCCAGTCGGCGGTCTTGATGACGTCCAGGTTGTGCTCGATGACCACGATGGTGTTGCCGTGGTCCCGCAGGCGCTGGAGCACCGTCAGCAGCATCTCGATATCCTGGAAATGCAGGCCGGTGGTGGGCTCGTCCAGGATGTAGAGGGTGCGGCCGGTATCGCGCTTGGAGAGCTCGAGCGCGAGCTTGACGCGCTGCGCTTCACCGCCTGAGAGCGTCGTTGCGCTCTGCCCCAGGCGAATGTAGCCGAGGCCGACATCCATCAGGGTCTCCAGCTTGCGAGCGACTGCGGGCACCGACTCGAAGAAGTCCAGCGCCTGCTCGACGGTCATGTCCAGCACTTCGTAGATGGTCTTGCCTTTGTAGCGGATCTCCAGCGTTTCGCGGTTGTAGCGCTTGCCGTGGCAGATGTCGCACGGGACGTACATGTCCGGCAGGAAGTGCATCTCCACCTTTATCAGGCCGTCGCCCTGGCAGGCTTCGCAGCGTCCGCCCTTGACGTTGAACGAGAAGCGGCCCGGCCCGTAGCCGCGTGCGCGCGATTCGGGTACTCCGGCGAACAGCTCGCGGATCGGCGTCAGCATGCCGGTGTAGGTGGCGGGGTTGGAGCGCGGGGTGCGGCCGATCGGCGCCTGGTCCACGTTGATCACCTTGTCGAAGGCGTCGAGACCCTCGACGGCGTCGCAGGGCGCGGGTTCGGTGGCCGAGCCGTAGAGCAGGCGTGCGGCCAGCGCGGCGAGGGTGTCGTTGATCAGGGTCGATTTGCCGGAGCCCGAGACGCCGGTGACGCAGGTGAGCAGCCCGACCGGCAGGTCGACGGTGACGCCCTTGAGGTTGTTGCCGCGCGCACCGACGATGCGCAGCGCCTTGCCAGGTGTGGGCGGCGTGCGTGAGGAGGGCACGGCGATGCGGCGCCGGCCCGACAGGTAGGCGCCGGTCAGCGAGGCGGGGTGGGCGAACACTTCATCGGGACGCCCGCGGGCGACGATTTCGCCGCCATGCACGCCCGCGCCCGGCCCCATGTCGATCAGGTAATCGGCCGAGCGGATGGCGTCCTCGTCGTGTTCGACCACGATCACCGTATTGCCCAGATCGCGCAGGCGCGCAAGCGTTGCCAGCAGGCGGTCGTTGTCGCGCTGGTGCAGGCCGATCGAAGGTTCGTCGAGCACGTAAAGCACGCCCGTCAGGCCTGAGCCGATCTGGCTCGCCAGGCGGATGCGCTGCGCCTCGCCGCCCGACAGGGTATCGGCGGAGCGGTCCAGCGACAGGTAGTCGAGCCCGACGTCGATCAGGAAGCTGATGCGGCTGGCGATCTCCTTGACGATCTTTTCCGCCACCTGGGCGCGCTGCCCCGTCAGTTGCAACGCGCCGAAAAAGCGCACGCACTCGCCCAGCGGCATCGCGGAGATGGCGTGCAGCGGCTTTCCGCCCACCAGCACATGGCGGGCGTCGCTGCGCAGGCGGGAGCCGCCGCATGCCGGGCAGCTCCGGGTGGCGCGGTACTTGGCCAGTTCCTCGCGCACCGCGATGGAGTCCGTTTCGCGGTAGCGGCGTTCGAGATTGGGGATGATGCCTTCGAAGGGATGCTGCTTGGCGACCATGCGGCCGTTATCGGCCATGTACAGGAAGCTGAGCTTTTCCTGGCCCGAACCGTGCAGCACGATGTCACGTACCGGCGGCGCGAGTTCGCCGAACGGCGTTTCCACGTCGAAGTCGTAGTGGGCGGCGAGGCTGGTGAGCATCTGGAAGTAGAACTGGTTGCGCCGGTCCCAGCCGCGAATCGCTCCGGCGGCAAGCGACAGCTCGGGATGCGCGACGACGCGTTCCGGATCGAAGAAGTCGACCTGCCCGAGACCGTCGCATTTCTGGCAGGCGCCGGCCGGGTTGTTGAACGAAAACAGCCGCGGCTCGAGTTCGGCCAGCGCGTAGCTGCACACCGGGCAGGCGAAGCGCGCGGAGAAGAGGTGTTCGCGCCCGCTGTCCATTTCCACCGCGATGGCGCGCCCGTCGGCGTGGGTGAGGGCGGTCTCGAAGGACTCGGCGAGTCGGCCACGCAGGTCGGCGCGCACCTTCAGGCGGTCGATGACCACTTCCACCGTATGACGCCGGCCCTTTTCGAGCGGCGGCATGGCGTCGAGCTCGCATACCTGGCCGTCGACGCGCACGCGCACGAAGCCCTGCGCGCGCAGGTCCGCGAACAGGTCGTGCTGCTCGCCCTTGCGGCCGGCGACAACCGGCGCAAGGATCATCAGCCGTGTCTCGTCCGGCAGGGCCAGCACGTGGTCCACCATCTGCGACACCGTCTGCGCTTCAAGCGCCTGGTCCGGGTGGTCTGGACAATGCGGCGTGCCGGCGCGTGCGTAGAGCAGGCGCAGGTAGTCGTGGATTTCGGTGACCGTGCCGACGGTGGAGCGCGGGTTATGGCTGGTCGCCTTCTGTTCGATCGAGATCGCAGGCGACAGGCCCTCGATCAGATCGACATCGGGCTTTTCCATCAACTGCAGGAACTGGCGCGCATACGCTGACAGCGACTCGACGTAGCGACGCTGGCCTTCCGCATACAGCGTGTCGAAGGCCAGCGAGGACTTGCCCGACCCGGACAGGCCGGTGATCACCGTCAGTCGGTTGCGCGGCAGATCGAGGCTGATGTTCTTGAGGTTGTGGGTGCGAGCGCCGCGGATGCGGATTTCGTCCATGAGCGATGCGCCGATGGCTTGAGGGTAACGTGAAACTATAGAAGAGAAGGCGTGCCCGGGCCAATGGTAGAATTCCGGCCTTTCCCGTCCTGCCAACGCACCGTCCGCATGTCTGCCAATCCGCGTGACCCGATGACGCCCGACGAACGCCGTGCCGGGGTGAGCCTCGCCGCGATCTTCGCGCTGCGCATGCTGGGGCTGTTCCTGATCCTGCCGGTGTTTTCGGTGCATGCCGCGCACATCCCCGGCGGCGACAACCTGATGCTCGTCGGCCTTGCGATCGGCGCCTACGGCCTCACGCAGGGCTTCCTGCAGATCGCCTTCGGAGCGGCATCGGATCGCTTCGGGCGCAAGCCGGTGATCCTCTTCGGGCTGGCCTTGTTCGTCGTCGGCAGCGCGGTGGCAGCGATGGCCGACAACATCCATATGGTGATCGTCGGTCGCGTGCTGCAGGGCGCGGGTGCGATCTCGGCGGCCGTCACCGCATTGGCGGCAGATCTGACGCGCGACCAGCACCGCACCAAGGTGATGGCGATGATCGGCTCCAGCATCGGCCTGGTGTTCGCGCTTTCCATGGTGGCAGCGCCGCTGCTGTATGCGGCCATCGGCATGAGCGGCATCTTCTGGTTGACCGCGGCGCTGGCCCTGGGGGCGATGGCGGTCGTCGTATGGGTCGTACCCGATGCCCCGCCGGTGCCGCGTGCAAATGGCGGACGATTCGCCGACGTGCTGCGCGACGGCCAGTTGATGCGCCTGAACCTCGGCGTGTTCGCCCTGCATCTGATCCAGACCAAGATGTGGGTCATGGTGCCGGCGGCGCTGGTGGCGGCGGGCGGCCTGCCGGTGGCGGAGCACTGGAAGGTCTACCTGCCGGCGGTGCTGGTGTCCTTCGTCGTGATGGTGCCGGCGATCATCGTTGCCGAGCGCCGCAATCGCATGAAGCAGGTGTTCGCAGGCGCGGTTGCGCTGCTCGCGCTGGTGCAGTTCGGCTTCTATCTGGCGGGGGACAGGCTGCTGCCGCTTGCCCTGCTGTTGACGCTCTTCTTCGTCGCCTTCAACGTGCTCGAAGCCACTCAGCCGTCGTGGATCTCGCGCATTGCGCCGCCTCACGCGAAAGGGACGGCGCTGGGTGTGTATAACACGCTGCAGTCCATCGGCCTGTTCCTCGGCGGCATGCTGGGTGGCTGGGTGGGGCAGCACTTCGGCCATGGCGCGGTGAACCTGTTGTGCGGCGCACTGGCATTGGTCTGGCTCGCCCTGGTGGCGGGAATGAAACCGCCGCCGGTGCGCAGCGCGCTGGCGCCTGCGGGCGGCTGACGACAACGGCGGGCGCGCTGCAGCGACCGCCTTCGCATTCAAAGGAGAACCTCGATGGCATCGTTGAACAAAGTGATCCTGATCGGCAACCTCGGCAAGGATCCCGAAACGCGTTACGCGCCCAGTGGCGACGCAATCTGCAACCTGACCCTGGCGACGACCGAGACGTGGAAGGACAAGACCACCGGCGAGCGTCGCGAGGCGACCGAGTGGCATCGCGTGGTGTTCTTCGGCCGTGTCGCGGAAGTCGCCGCGCAGTACCTGCGCAAGGGCAGCCAGATCTATGTCGAGGGACGCCTGCAGACGCGCAAGTGGCAGGATCAGAACGGGCAGGACCGGTACACCACCGAGATCCGTGGTGACGAGATGAAGATGCTCGGCCGCCGTGAGGGCGCCGGTGAGGCGCCGATGCGCGGCGGCGATGCGGGTGGCTACGAATCGGCGCCGCCTTCGCGCACGCCTCCGGCGCCCGCCGCGCGCCCTCAGCCTGCGCAACAGCCGGCATCCAACGGGTTCGGCGACTTCGACGACGACATCCCCTTCTGAGCGTCACGCCATCCACTTTCCCATTACGGTCATCGTGGGAAGGTGGGCGCCCTTCACTCTGACCTTGGCGACGACGCGGCCGGACCGGTTGCCGCCGGCACGGATGGGCGCGGTCGCGCGCGAATGATCGCAGTCGTGGCGGCAGGCGTCAGCGGTTCGGGCCGCCGGGCGCCATTCCGCCGCGTGGGCCCATGCCTCCTCCCAGGCCCATTCCACCACCGGGCCCCATTCCTCCGCCCGGCCCCATCCCTCCGCCCGGCCCCATTCCGCCACCCCGTGCCGGAGGCTCCGCCGGCAGCGTGACGCCTTTTTCCCGGGCGCGTTCCACCATCTGCTCGTGGTGGCGTGCGCGTATCTGCTCGCGTTCCTCCAGCGTCTTGGCCGCCCGCATCTGGCTTCGATACTCGTTTCGCTCCTGCTGCGTCATGATCTGCGAGCCGTAGATCGGCGTCTGGTCGGTGACCGGCGGCAACCCTCCGCCCGATTGTGCGAAGGCGCCGGCCGAAAGCGCGGCGGCGAGGCTGGCGATCAAAAGCATCCTGGGTTTCATGATCTCGCTCCGGTTGTTCGTCTGTACGACGGTTCTTGGCTTCCGCCCGGATGATCGCTCTTCATGGTCTAACCGGTCGTCAGCCCTGTAGGCAGTCTAGGATCTGACGGTGCTGTGGTGTATTTCAGAATGTAGCCGTTGCCCGCAAGGCCTTGATTCAGCGGCGGGCGGGCTACGACGAGCGCACCCCGGTGAGGCGCACTAGATCATTTTCCCTATTGCAGAACGAGGGTCTGGCTGGGATAAATGCGGCGTCCAGGAAAACGAGCATCGTTCCTTGATATATATCAAAATATATGGAAATGCTAAAATATGCGCTCCGTCACCGCGGCCAGTCGCGGGGCAACGAGCAGGAGAGAGACCATGAAATACGCTGTATCCCCGCCTTTCATTGCCGCTGCCGTCGTGCTGGGATCGACCGCACAGGCCCAGACCGCCTCCACCCCCGGGGTGTCTCCAGGCAGGATCAGCCTGCTCGATCGGCCGAGGCCGGCCCTGGAAAGCCTCCCCGACGACGACTATGGTCGTCTGGTCCGGAGAGGCCACGAACTTGCCACGCGGACCTTTGCTCATGTCGGCCCCGAGGTGCAGGATCGCGCCAGGCGCTTCGCAGGCAATAACCTGGCCTGCACCTCATGCCACCAGGAAGATGCCACCAAGCCTTTCGCCATTCCCTGGGTCGGCGTCACGGCGACCTTTCCCCAATACCGTGCGCGCGAGGACATGCTCAGTACGGTGGAAGAGCGGGTCAATGGTTGCATGGAACGAAGCATGAACGGAAAGTCGCTGCCGCTCGATTCGCCCGAGATGAAGGCCTTCACCACCTACATCCACTTCCTGTCGCGGGGCGTTCCGGTAGGAGCGGAAATCGATGGCGCCGCGACGAAATCGATCAAGATCCCGAACCGGCGGGTGGATCTGGCGGCCGGCGAGGCCGTTTTCAGGGCGAATTGCCAAGTCTGCCATGGAGAAAATGGCGAAGGCCGCCGAGTCGGCGTGGCGGGTGACGCCCAGGGCTACCTCTTTCCCCCCCTCTGGGGCGACGACTCATTCAACAACGGCGCGGGCATGAACCGCATCCTGACCGCTGCACGTTTCATCAAGTACAACATGCCCCAGGGCGTCAATCACACGAACCCCATTCTTACGGACGACGAGGCGTTCGATGTGGCCGGTTATGTGCTGTCCCACCCCAGGCCGGTGAAGGCGAACCTCGAGAAGGATTTCCCTGCACGGTGGAACAAGCCGATCGACGCGGCCTTCCCTCCGTATGTCGACGGGGCGTCGGCCGACCAGCACAGATTCGGTCCTTTCCCGCCACTCGCCGACAAGGCGCGCGAGATGGCGGCGAAGCGTGCCGAAGCTCTCGAGCAGAAGCGGGAGCCGTCTCCCGCGAGGTAAGGAGCCTGCCGGCATCACCGGACAGACGGGCTGTGGCAGCGCTGCGGCAGCCTGTCGCGTCGTTTGGCAAGAACAGGGGAGGTTCTTGGGGACGTGATCAAATCACTCGAACAGGCGGTCGGCCGGGAGTAGGCTCGACCGCAAAGTTATAATGGCGGAAAAGCAGGCAGAAGAAGCACAACGACGGGAGTTAGCCGTGCAGAATCTCATTGCCCATCCGCAGGGCATCTATGCGCTCGACTCGGGCTATGGCAGGCCGATGCTGGCCGCAATTCACATCATCGTGCACAAGGGGCATGCGGCCGTTGTCGATACCGGCAGTAACGCCTCGGTGCCGCGGGTGCTGTCGGCGCTGGCGCATCTGGGCATCGTCCCGGAGGCGGTCGACTGGGTCCTGCTAACGCACATTCACCTGGACCATGCGGGTGCGGCTGGCAGCCTCATGTGTGCCCTGCCCAACGCGCGACTGGTGGTGCATCAGCGCGGTGCCCGGCACATGGCGGACCCGGCGCGTTTGTGGGAGGGTACCGCGGCAGTATACGGCGCGGAGAAGGCCTTCGAACTCTACGGCCGGCTGGTTCCGGTCGAGGCGTCGCGTATCGTCGCGGCGACCGACGGGCTGGAGATCGATCTCGCCGGTCGCCGCCTGCGCATGCTCGACACGCCGGGCCACGCCCGCCACCACATCTGCATCTGGGACGAGACCTCGCGCTCCTTCTTCACCGGGGATACCTTCGGGCTTTCATACCGCGAGTTCGATGTCGATGGGCGCGCCTTCATCATGCCCACCACGACGCCCACCCAGTTCGATCCCGCGGCGATGCACGCCTCGATCGACCGCATGCTGTCGTTCGAGCCGCGCTCGATGTACCTCACTCACTTCAGCCGCGTCACCGAGGTCGAGCGCCTTGCCGGCGACCTGCACCGCCTGATCGACACCATGGTCGCGGTCGCCAAGGCGGCCCGCGGTGACGGCGTGGCACGCCATGTCGAGATCCTGGCCGGGCTGGAGCAGATCGTGCGCGAGGAGACCGCGCGCCAGAGCTGGGCTTTGTCCGAGGACGACGCGCTGGAACTGCTGCGCGTGGATCTCGAGCTCAACGCCCAGGGGCTGGGCGAGTGGCTCGACGCGCAGCGCGAACGCGCGGGCGGGCTCGTCAGCGCGTAGGCGGGAGCGCCGGCGCAGCAGGCATGGCGGCGGGCTCCGCCGCCGCAGGGGCGCTCTCGCCGGGCGCGTCGGCGGCGGCGCCCTGCGCGGCCAGGCGTGCCGCCGCGACAGGGTCGCCCTGGCGTGCGGCTGCGCGATACCAGTGGGCCGCCAGCCGCGCGTCCCGCGGCAGGCCGTATCCCTTGTCATACATGTCCGCCACCAGGAACTGGGCGCCGGGCTCGCCGGCGCGCGCTGCCGCCAGGTACCACCGTGCCGCCTTCTGGTAGTCGGGCGCAGCGACCGACGTGCCGACGTAATACATGGTTGCCAGCGCGATCTGAGCTTCCACGTGGCCCTGATCGGCTGCCCGTCGATACCACTCCTCGGCTGTGGTGAGGGACCGCGGTACGCCGTCGCCATGGTCGTATAGCTGGGCGAGGACGTACTGCGCCTGTGGCAGGCCGGCGCCCGCCGCCCGCCGCAGCCAGCCCCAGGCGGCGTCATGGCCGGCATCCTGCGCCTGAGCTTCGCCGCGATACAGCATCATCGCGTAATTGAACTGGGCGAGCCGGTTGCCGGCGCGGGCTGCGCGCTCGAACAGCGCACCTGCCTCTGCCATGCGACCGTCCTCGTAGGCGACGACGCCGGCCTGCGCGACATCGCCCGCTGGTGGCGTCGCGTGGGCGAACGCAGGCAGGGCCAGCAGCGTCGCACAGGCGGTGGCGACGCACCTGCGGCGCATCGTCGCGACGAGGCCGTCGGGCCGGCGGCGCAGGAGGGATCTTGTGGCAGCACTCGCGTTCGTCGTCATGATGGGTTTAGGTTGGGGCGTGAGCGCGGCAGGCGCGGCGGTTGCGGGTTGGAGCGCGCCGGCCGGCGCGAGTTCATCCCGGAGCGGCCTGCTGCGGTAACATGCGCCGAACATGACTGGCGGGCGCCGACGCCACGCCGGCGCCCACGATGCGCAGGACACGACTCGCGATGACCACGCCGAACCACGTCGCCTCCTTTGCCAGCGGCCCTGATCCGCTGGCCGATGCCGCCACCGACCCCGAGCGCCGTTTTGGCGGCCTCGACCGGCTGTACGGCGCGGGTGCCGTGCACACGCTTGCCGGCGCGCGTGCCTGTGTGGTCGGCATCGGCGGCGTCGGCTCCTGGGTAGCGGAAGCCCTGGTGCGCAGTGGCGTCGGCCGCATCGCGCTGATCGATCTCGATCATGTCGCCGAATCCAACATCAACCGCCAGGTGCAGGCGCTCGACAGCACCCTGGGACAGGCCAAGGTGCTGGCGATGGCGGCGCGCATGCGGGACATCAATCCGGCCTGCCGCATCGACACGGTCGACGATTTCCTCACGCCCGAGAACGCCGCCGCATTGCTCGAGGGCTTCGATGTGGTCGTCGATGCCATCGACAATGTGCGCGCCAAGGTGGCGATTGCCATGGTGTGCCGTGATCGACGCCTTCCCCTGGTGATGGCGGGCGGCGCCGGCGGCAAGCTCGACCCGGGCCGCATCCGGGTCGATGACCTTGCGCGCACCGAGCAGGATCCGCTGCTGGCGAAGGTGCGCGCCCGGCTACGCAAGGAACATGGCTTTACCCGTGATCCGAAGCGCAAGTTCGGCATCGAGGCGGTCTATTCGACCGAACCGCTGCGCTACCCGGCGCCCGCAGCCTGCGACGTGGGCGAGGCGCCGCAGACCGCTGTCGCGTCGCGCGGGCCGCAGGGCCTGGCCTGCGCAGGCTACGGTTCCAGCGTGGCGGTGACGGCCAGCGTGGGGCTCTTCGCCGCGGCGAGGGCGATCGAACAATTGCTGCGCGCATTGCGCAGCGTGAATCCAGGAGGTGCGGGGTGGGTGAGGAAATGACGAGCGCAGGATCGGCCGTGGTGTTGTTCGGACATGGTGCCCGGGATCCCGAGTGGGCGCGGCCGATGGAGCGTATTCGTGCGGCGCTGGAGCAGCAGGGCGTGCGGGTGGAGCTCGCCTTTCTCGAGTTCATGACGCCGCCGCTGGCCGATGCGATCGGCCGGCTCGTCGCCGGCGGCGCCGATCGCATCGCAGTGGTGCCGGTCTTTCTGGCGCAGGGCGGGCACCTGAAGCGGGATCTGCCACTGCTGGTCGAGGAGGCGCGCGGCGCGCATCCTGGCTGTGCCATCACGCTCGCGCGCGCGGCCGGCGAAGCCGATGGTGTGGTCAGCGCCATGGCGGATTACGCGCGGCATTGCGTGCAGGAGATGCGAGCCGGCTGAGTTCGATCGCCGGGCGACGCGCTGCTGTGCAGGGCCGGGAGCATGGCGTTGACGTCGTTGTTTATAAGAATATACTTATAAACATGAAAAACCTCATCATTCCCCTTTCTGTGGCTGCGCTGCTTGCTGCAGTAGCAACCGTCGGCCGGGCCGAAGTGCCTGTCGTCCGGATCGAGGTGCAGGCGGTGATGCGTACGCAGCCTGCCGAGGCCACGATCGAGGCGGTGAGGCAATCGGTGCTCGCAGCCCAGGTGCCTGGCCGCGTCGTCGAGCTTGCCGTCGACGCAGGCGACGCCGTGCGCAAGGGCCAGGTGCTGATGCGCATCGACGCCGCGGAAGCGGCGGCGGCGGTCGCGGGCGCCGACGCCGGCGTGGCGCGTGCCGAGGCCGATCTCATCAATGCGCGCGCCGAATACGAGCGCGCGCGCAGCCTGGTCGAGCGCAAGTTCATCAGCCAGTCTGGGCTCGATCAGGCGCGTACCCGCTACCAGGCGGCGGAGGCGCAGGTACGCGCGGCACGCGCCAGCCGCGGCCAGGCCGCGACGGTGCAGGGCTATACCGCCATCGTGTCGCCGCTGGACGGCCTCGTTGCGGCGCGGCACATCGAGCGGGGCGAGATGGCCCAGCCCGGGCGCATGCTGCTCACCGTGTATGACCCGACGGCGATGCGCGCGCTGGTTGATCTGGCAGAGCAGCGGATTGCCGAACTCGGCGGCGCGGCAGCCTTGCGCGCGCGCGTGGAACTGCCCGACAGCGGGCGTTCCTTCGATGCGGCAGGGGTGACGGTATTGCCGGCGGCCGACCAACGCACGCACACGGTGCGGGTGCGCGTCGACCTGCCTGCGGGCACGCGAGGCGTATTGCCGGGCAGCTTTGCCCGCGTCCAGTTCTACTCGGCAGACCAGGCGACCCGGGTGCAGCCCGTCATGGTGCCGGCGACGGCGGTGCTGCGGCGTGGAGAACTGACCGCGATGTATGTCGCCGATGGCAAGGGCGGGTTTGCGCTGCGCCAGGTCCGCATCGGCCAGCCGGTCGGGCCGCAAGGCGAAGTCGAGGTGCTCGCCGGGCTCGCCGGAGGCGAAACCGTGGCGCTCGATCCGGTGCAGGCGGGCGTCGCCGCACAGGCGGCCAAGTCCGCCACTGCGCGCTGAGCACGGAGCCCGACGATGGCAGACCGACTCGGCATCTCGGGCCGCATCGCGGCCACCTTCCAGCGCAATGCGCTGACGCCGCTGATCGCGCTGGTGCTGCTGCTGGCCGGCGTGTTCGCGACCCTGATCACGCCCAAGGAAGAAGAGCCGCAGATCGACGTCACCATGGCCAACGTGCTGGTGCCGTTCCCGGGCGCTTCCGCGCGCGACGTCGACGCCCTGGTGGCGCGGCCGGCGGAACAGGTGCTGTCGCGCATGGCCGATGTCGATCACGTCTACACCGTGTCTCGCCCCGGCATGGCGGTGATCACGGTGCAGTTCAAGGTGGGCGTGCCCAACCAGACCGCGCTGGTGCGCTTGTACGACACCGTGCATTCGAATTCCGACTGGCTGTCGCCGCAACTGGGCGTGGGCACGCCGCTGATCAAGCCCAAGGGCATCGACGACGTGCCCATCATCAGCTTCACGCTGTGGACACCGGATCCGGCGCGCGCGGGTTTCGACCTGCAGCAGGTGGCGCGCGCGACGGAGACGGAGCTCAAGCGCATCGCCGGCACGCGCGACGTCACCACCGTGGGCGGGCCGGGCCATGTCATCCGCGTGCAGATGGACACCGAGCGCATGAACGCGCACAGCGTCACGGCGCAGGATCTGCGCGCGGCGCTGCAGCTTGCCAACGCATCGCAGCCTGCGGGCAGCCTGGTGGCCGGCAACCGCGACGTGCTGGTGCAGACCGGCACGTACATCGAATCCGCCGAGGACGTGCGCCGCCTGGTGGTCGGCGTGCAGGATGCCAGGCCAGTGTACCTGCGCGACGTCGCCCAGGTCGAGGACGGCCCCGATCAGCCCACGCGCTACGTCTGGTTCGGCACCGGCGCAGCCGCGCCCGAGCGGGTGGTGCAGGCCGCCGCCGGGCAGAAGGTCTTCCCCGCGGTGACGCTGGCGATTTCGAAGAAGCCGGGCGCCAATGCGGCGGATGTCGCGCAGGCGGCCCTCGCGCGCATGGACGCGCTGCACGGCAGCCTCATCCCCGAAGGCGTCGAAGTGTCGGTGACCCGCGACTACGGCAAGACGGCGAACGACAAGGCCAACCAGCTCATCGGCAAGCTCGTGTTCGCCACGGCGGCGGTGGTCGCGCTGGTGTTCTTCGCCCTGGGGCGGCGCGAGGCGGTGATCGTCGGCATCGCCGTGTCGCTGACGCTGGCCGCGACGCTGTTCGCGTCCTGGGCGTGGGGTTTCACGCTCAACCGGGTGAGCCTGTTCGCGCTGATCTTCTCCATCGGCATCCTGGTGGACGACGCCATCGTGGTGGTGGAGAACATCCATCGCTGGCACACGCTGGAGCCCGACACTCCGCTGTGGAAGCTGATCCCGCGTGCGGTCGACGAAGTGGGCGGCCCGACCATCCTCGCCACCTTCACCGTCATCGCCGCACTGCTGCCGATGGCCTTCGTGACCGGCCTGATGGGGCCCTACATGAGCCCCATCCCGATCAACGCGTCGATGGGCATGTTCATCTCGCTGGCGGTGGCCTTCATCGTCACGCCGTGGCTGGCGCAGAGGCTGTTGAAATCGGTCGACGCGCATCACCACGAGGGCGAGGACAAGCTCACGCTCAGGCTCGACGGCCTGTTCCGCCGCGTGATGGCGCCGATGCTCGACGCCCAGAGTGGCGGCCGCGCGCGCCTCAGGCTGTGGCTGGCCGTGCTGGCGCTGATCGTCGTCTCGGTGGCGCTGCCGGCGGTGCAGCTCGTCGTCATGAAGATGCTGCCCTTCGACAACAAGAGCGAGTTCCAGGTGGTGCTCGACATGCCGGTGGGCACGCCGGTCGAGGAAACCTCGCGCGTGCTCAACGAGATCGGCGCCCACCTGGCGACCGTGCCCGAGGTCACCGACTGGCAGTCCTACGCCGGCGCCGCGGCGCCGATCAACTTCAACGGCCTGGTGCGCCAGTACTACCTGCGCAGCAACCCGGAGATGGGCGACATCCAGGTCAACCTCGTCGACAAGAAGGCACGCCACCGCAAGAGCCACGACATCGCCGCATCAGTGCGCGAGGCCGTGGCCGACATCGCCCGCCGCAGCGGTGGCAATGCGAAGGTGGTCGAAGTGCCGCCGGGGCCGCCGGTGCTGTCGCCCATCGTCGCCGAGATCTACGGCCCCGATTACGACGGACAGGTCGCCGTGGCGAAGAAGGTGCGTGCGGCGTTCGAAGGCACGGCCGACATCGTCGGCGTCGATGACACGGTGGATGAAGCCGCGCCCAAGCTGGTGCTGCGCGTGGATCAGGCCAAGGCGGCGCGCATGGGTGTGGCGCAGGCCGACATCGTCGAGGTGGTGCGGCTGGGCCTGTCGGGCGAGAACGTCACGCCGGTCCACGGTGGCGACAACAAGTACGAGATTCCGGTGCGCATCCAGTTGCCCTCGGTGCGGCAGTCCGACGTGGCCAACCTGCTGGCGATGAAGGTGCGCGCCCGCGAAGGGCAGAATGCGGGCAGGCTGATCCCGATTTCCGAGCTGGTCCAGGTGAGCGAGACGACGCGCGAGCAGGTGCTGTACCGCAAGGACCTGCTGCCGGTGGTGTACGTGACCGGCGACATGGGTGGCAAGCTCGATTCGCCCCTTTACGGCATGTTCGACATCCGCAGCAAGGTGAAGGACATGGCGCTGGCCGGCGCGCCGGGGCTGGGCGGCACCCTGGGCGAGTGGTTCATCCGCCAGCCTGCCGACGCCTATGGCGGCTACCAGTTGAAGTGGGACGGCGAGTGGCAGATCACCTACGAAACCTTCCGCGACATGGGCGCTGCCTATGCGGTCGGCCTGGTGCTGATCTACCTGCTGGTGGTTGCGCAGTTCCGCAGCTACCTGGCGCCGCTCATCATCATGGCGCCGATCCCGCTCACCATCATCGGCGTGATGCCCGGCCATGCGCTGCTGGGGGCGCAATTCACCGCTACCTCGATGATCGGCATGATCGCGCTGGCCGGCATCATCGTGCGCAACTCCATCCTGCTCGTCGATTTCGTCAACCAGCAGGTGCGAGGCGAGGATGGGAAGCCGGGCATGGATTTCGGCGAGGCGGTGATCCGCGCGGCAGCGGTGCGCGCCAAGCCGATCGGGCTCACCGGGCTGGCGGCGATGATAGGCGCGCTGTTCATCCTCGACGACCCCATCTTCAACGGCCTGGCGATCAGCCTGATCTTCGGCATCTTCATCTCGACGCTGCTCACCCTGGTCGTGATCCCGGTGCTGTACTACGCGGCGATGCGCAATCGCCTCGACCGACTCAAGGAGGAAAACTGATGGCGCTCAACATCAACAAACTCGTACGCATCTTCGCCGGTGCCTTCGTGCTGATCTCGCTCGCCCTCGGCGTGGAAGGCTCGCCGCTGTTCGTGAACAAGAACTTCCTGTGGTTCACCGTGTTCGTCGGCGCCAACCTGTTCCAGAGCGGTTTCACCGGGCTGTGCCCGCTGGAAAACATCCTGCGCAAGTGCGGCGTCAGGGATTGAGGCAAGTGCGCGAGGAGGGCGCTGCTGCAGGCGGGATACAATGCGGCACCTTCATTCCCGCTTTCGAACAGCATGCACAACAGAACCGGCCATGACGACCGGCGCCTGGACCGCCGCATCCCGATCGGCTGTCCGGCGCTGATCCACCTCGAAGCAGGAAGCCGCGTGACGGCGAAGTGCATGGAAATCGGCGTCGGCGGCATGAGCTTGCATGCCGCCTATGTGCCCGCGGCAGGCGAAGTGCTCGACGTGGCGGTGGCCGGGCCGGAGGGCGCCCTGCAACGCCCGCCCTTGCGGGTGCGCCTGCAGGTCACGCGCTGCAACGCGCTCGGCGGAGGTCTCTACGAGATCGGCGGGGCGATCGTGCGCGTCGTCGAGTGACGCGGCAGCCGGCCGCTCACGCGCGGCCGCGGCGGAACAGCATCCACAGCGCAAACACCGTCACCCCGGCAAAGCAGAGCAGCGACCAGTTGGCGAGCGACAGGCCGAGAAAGGTCCAGTCGATCGCCGAGCAGTCGCCCGCGCCGCGGAAGATCATCGGCAGCGACTTGTTCAGCGGAAAACTTTCCAGCATGTATTCCAGGCCGGGGCCGCACTCGGGAAATTCCGGCGGGTTGAGCTGCATCCAGCTCTGGCGCGCGGCGACGCTGCCGCCGGCCACCGCTGCGGCACCGATGAGCAGGGCATAGATGCGCGCGGCGGCTGCGCCGGGGCCGTGCAGCGCGGCAATCAGCGCAATCAGGGCGACGAGGACAAAGGCATAGCGCTGCATGATGCACATCGGGCAGGGTTGCAGGCCCACGACATGCTGCAGGAACAGCCCGCCGGCGAGCAGGCCGATGCAGACGACGAAGAGCGCGAAGAACAGGACACGGGCGGGCAGGCGCAGGACTTGCTGTAGCAGTGACATCGGAGCGGTGATCGGTTTTTGATGGGAAAGGTGATGGGCGCTGGCTGCAGGCGCCGCCGACGTGACATTGTAGGCGATGTTGCGCCGCACCCATGACCGCGTGGCGCAATCCTGATCTGCTCGCGAGCACTTCGGTGCTTGATCGGTGGTGCGGCAACAGCAGCGACCGAGGGACGAGTTCCTCCGTCAGATGCTTGCCTGCTGCGCCCCTTCGCCGGCCATGGCCACCTGCAGCATGTCGATGAAGGCGCGGGTCTTGGTCGGCATCAGGCGACGGCCGGGAAACACGGCCCAGGCGGTGTGCGAGGGCAGGCTCCATTGCGGCAGCACGCGGCGCAGCTCGCCGCGGCGCACACGCGGACTGGCGGCGAATTCCGGCACCGCGGCGATGCCCGCGCCGGCGCGCGCGAGGCGGATCAGCAGCTCCGGCGAGTTCGCCGTTCCCCGCCCGGGAGGCACGCCTTCCCAGCGCTGGTTGCCGCATTCGAGTATCCAGGGGACTGGGTCGCCATTGCGCCCGAGCAGGCGCAGGGCCTGGTGCTCGCCGAGATCCTCGGGTGCGGCAGGTTCGCCGTGCTCGGCAAGATAGGAGGGCGCCGCATACAGGCCGTGCGGAAAGACGGCGATCTTGCGCGCCGCGAGCAGTGCGTCGTCGGGCAGGCTGCCCATGCGCAGCACCACGTCGAAGTTTTCGCCGATCAGATCGACCCGGCGCGGTGACAGGTCCAGCTCCAGCGACACGTCGGGGTGCAGTGCGATGAAGGCGGCCAGCATGTCGGTGAGCAACAGGTTGGCGAAATCGCTCGGCATCGACACCCGCAGCCGGCCGCTGGGGCGGGCCTGGCGATGCTCTGCCAGCGCCTGCACCGCATCTACTTCGGACGCCACCTGGCGCGCATGCTCCAGCAGGTGCTGGCCGAACTCGGTCAGCGTCAGGCGGCGCGTCGTGCGCAGCATCAGGCGCTCGCCCAGGCGCTCTTCCAGCAGCGCGACGCGGCGGGACACCGTCGACTTCGGCAGGCCGAGCCGATCGGCGGCGCGGCTGAAGCTGCCCACGTCGGCAACGCGAGCGAAAATCAGCAAGTCGTTGGGATCGAACTGTTCCATATTCGGGATAATGTAATCCGATTGGCAGGCTTATGTGGAGAACCTGGGAAGATTAGAGTTCATTCCACACCAACCTGATTCAACACAGAGGTCCCTCATGAACATCCTGCAAATCAATTCCAGTGCCCGCCGCGAAGGCGCCAATTCCACCCGCGTCGCCAACGAGGTCGCCGCCCGCGTCCTCGCCGCCAATCCTGCGGCGAAGCTGTCGGTGCGCGACCTCGCCGCCGATCCGGTGCCGGTCCTCGACGAAGCGGGGCTGGGCGCACTGTTCACCCCGGCCGACCAGCGCACGGCGGATCAGGCGGCCCGCGTCGCGCTGTACGACGCGCTGATCGCCGAGGTGCAGGCAGCCGACGTGCTGGTGCTGGGCGTACCGATGTACAACTTCACCGTGACGGCGCAATTCAAGAACTGGATCGATGCCATCGCCCGCGCCGGCGTCACCTTCCGCTACACGGAAAACGGCCCCGAGGGCCTGCTGAAGGGCAAGAAGGTCTATGTCGCGCTGGCGCGCGGCGGCATGTACCGTGGCTCCGAACTCGACACCCAGGTGCCCTACCTGAAGGCGGTGCTCGGTTTCCTCGGCATGACCGACCTGCATTTCATCTACGCCGAAGGCCTCAACATGGGGCCGGAAGCGGCGCAGAAGGGCTTCGCGCAGGCGGCCGCCGATCTCGAGGCCGCGCTCGCCTGAGCGTGCCATGCTCGGGGCGCGACCGGCGCCCCGTGACCGATTTCCCGCAGGAGGGATCATGACCAAGCAAACCGCACTTCGCATCGAACAGGTCGAGCAGCCGCGTCGCGTCGAGCGCCTGGTCGCCGGCAAGCCGACGTCGGACGGCGCCGGGGTCAAGCTCACCCGCGTGCTGACGCAGCCGCTGCAGCGCCGGCTGGATCCCTTCCTGATGCTGGACGCCTTCGGCAGCGATCGCCCGGACGACTACATCGCCGGCTTTCCCGATCACCCGCATCGCGGCTTCGAGACCATCACCTACATGATCGCCGGCCGCATGCTGCACCGCGACAGCGCCGGCCATGAGGGCCTGCTCGAGAACGGCGGCGTGCAGTGGATGACCGCCGGCCGCGGCGTCATCCACTCGGAGATTCCGCAGCAGGAAGAAGGCGTGATGGAAGGCTTCCAGCTCTGGCTGAACCTGCCCGGCCGCGACAAGATGTGCGCCCCCTGGTATCGCGACTTCGCCAGCGCCGAGCTGCCGCGCTTCACCACCGCGGCTGGCGCCGACGTCACCGTGATCGCCGGCGAAAGCCACGGTGTGGCCGGTGCGGTGACGCGCGAGGCGACCGCGCCGCTTTATCTGGACATCCACCTGCCGGCCGGCAGCCGCTTCGCGCAAGCCCTGCCGGCGGCGCACAACGCCTTCGTCTACGTGTATCGCGGCGCGGTGAGGCTGGGCGACGACGCGGTGCCGGTGCAGCGCATGGCCATCCTCGCCAATGACGCGCAGGCCGACGGCGTGGTGATCGAGGCGACCGAGGATGCGAAGCTGCTGCTGATCGCCGGCCAGCCGCTCAACGAGCCGATCGCGCAGTACGGGCCCTTCGTCATGAACACCGAGCAGGAGATCTACCAGGCGCTGAGCGATTTCCGCGAGGGCCGTCTGGCGGCCTGACCGCGCTGCGTTGCGCCGTAGGCGCGGGCTCGACCGCGATTCCGGATGCGGGTCGCGGTCGAGCCCGCGCCTACACGTCGGACTTTGCGAGATCGACCAGGGCCGCGACCTGGGCGCGGATCGGCTCCGGCACCGGCTGATCGCCCGCCAGCATGGCGCGGATGATCGCGGCGTTGTCCGCCACCGACGGCGTGTCGGGCAGGCCGGCCAGCGGCGGCGCGCCGCCTTCCTCGGCGGCCACGGCGATGCGCGCGTCGCCTTCCACGTACGCTTTCAGTTCCGGACAGCGCCGCGGGTTGGCGTAGATCTCGCCTTCGGTGCCGCGCAGCAGCATCGCGCGGCCGCCGTCGCGGCGCAGGAACTCGTCCATGCGTTCGAGATATTCCGGGTGCGTCACCGCCACCACCCGCACGCTGCGCCCCAGCGCCGGGTCGAGCAGCTTCGCCATGGTGTGGCCGCTGGCGCGCACGCCCATGCGCAGGCGCAGCGACAGCAGCCGGTCCAGCCCGGGCAGCAACTGATCCACTCGCAGGCAGGCGATGCGCGACGTCGCCAGTTGCGCCGCAGCCGACGCGGTGTCGGCGGCGGGCGCGATGCCCAGCGCCGCGAGCAGCTCGAAGGGGCTGACCCGCGTCTCGAAATCGTGCCGCCCCTGGATCAGCACCGGCACGCCTGCGCGCGCCAGCAGCAGCGCGACCAGCGGCATCAGGTTGGGCTGGCGGCGTGCGCCGTTGTAGGTGGGCAGCACCACGCAACGTGGTCCGTCCGGCACCGTCACCTGTGCGCAGCGTTCATCCATGGCCTGCTTGAAGCCGAGCAACTCGTCGAGCGACTCGCTCTTCACCCGCAACGCGATCAGGATCGCGCCGAGTTCGAGATCGGGCACCTTGCCGTCGAGAATGTCACCGAACAGACTCGCCGCAGTGGGA
Organism: Thauera sp. 2A1; assembly: GCF_009469595.2. Classification (GTDB taxonomy): domain Bacteria; phylum Pseudomonadota; class Gammaproteobacteria; order Burkholderiales; family Rhodocyclaceae; genus Thauera. The sequence continues at coordinate 77,822 of NZ_SSXV01000001.1, forward strand.
ATGTCGAGCGGCCGCGAGCCCTTGGCGCCCCGGCCGATTTCCTTGATGATGGGTCCGTAGTTCATCGCACGATTATTCAAGGAGGAAGCAATAAATGGAAGTCGGATTCATCGGGCTCGGCCTGATGGGGCGCCCCATGGCCCTCAATCTGCTGAAGGCCGGACATCGGGTGCATGTGTGGAGCCGGCGCCGCGAGGCGATGCAGCCGCTGCTCGAGGCGGGTGCGATCGCCTGCGCCAGCGCGGCAGATCTCGCCCGCCATGCGCCGGTGACGATCAGCATCGTGTCCGATGCGCCCGATGTCGAGCAGATCACCCTCGGTGCCGACGGCGTGGCCGACGGCGCGCGGCCCGGCCACATCCACATCGACATGAGCACGATCGCGCCTGCCGCAGCGCAGCGCATTGCCGCGCGGTTGCAGGAAAAGGGCGTTGTCGCGCTCGATGCGCCCGTTTCGGGTGGCGACGTCGGCGCGATCGCCGGCACGCTGACCATCATGGTGGGCGGGGACGAGGCAGCGTTCGACACCGTGAAGCCGCTGTTCGAGGCGATGGGCAAGTCGGTGACGCGCGTGGGTGCGGCCGGCGCCGGCCAGGTGTCCAAGGCCTGCAACCAGATCATCACCGGCGTGAGTGTCGCGGCGGTAGCCGAGGCGCTCAACTTCGCGGCCAAGAGCGGAGCCGATGGCGGCAAGGTGCGAGAGGCGCTGCTCGGCGGCTTTGCCTACTCGCGCATCCTCGAGAACCACGGCAAGCGCATGCTGGAGCGCAACTTCAAGCCCGGCTTCAAGGCCTGGATGCACCAGAAGGACCTGCGCATCGTCATGGAAGAGGCGCACCGGCTCGGCCTCGCGCTGCCGGCGTCGGCCGCCGCGGCGCAGATGTTCAACGCGATGGCCGGCAGCGGCCTGGGCGAGGAGGACTCGGTGGCGATGCTGAAGCTGCTCGAACGCATGAGCGGAGGGCAGGGACAATGAGCGGGGCGAAGATGAAGGTGGGTTTCGTGGGGCTGGGCACCATGGGCGCGCCGATGGCCGGACATCTGCTCGCCGCCGGGCACGATCTGGCGGTGTGGGCGCGGCGGCCGCAGTCGGTCGAAGCGCTGGCGCAGGCCGGCGCGGAAGTGTGTGCGACGCCTGCCGAACTGGCTGTGCGCAGCGACGTGGTGATCAGCATCGTCACCGCCAGTGCCGACGTCGAGGCGCTGGCCTTCGGCCCGCAAGGGCTCGCCGCGGGGTTCCGCCCCGGCGCCGTCCATGTGGACATGAGCACCATCGCGCCGGCCACCGCCCGCGCGCTCGCGGCGCGCTACGCGAAGCAGGGCGTGGGCTGGGTGGATGCGCCGGTGTCGGGCGGCAGCCAGGGCGCGATCGATGCCAGCCTGGCGATCATGGCCGGCGGCGAGGAGGCGACGCTGCAGGCAGTGATGCCGCTGCTGCAGGCGATGGGCCAGCGCATCGTGCACATCGGCCCGGCCGGCGCCGGGCAGGTGGCGAAAGCCTGCAACCAGATGATCATGGTGTCGGTGATCCAGGCCTGCGCCGAGGCCATGCACCTGGCTGCGGCGCACGGGCTGGACCTCGCCACGGTGCGCCAGGCGCTCGTCGGCGGTTCGGCCGGCTCGCGCGTGCTCGACGTGATGGGCGAGCGCATGGTCAAGCGCGATTTCGTGCCCGGCATCGAGGCCCGCCTGCACCACAAAGACTTCGGCATCCTGATGAACGATGCCTCCCACCTTGGCGCACCGCTGCCGGTGGCAGCGCAGGTGTGGCAGCAGCTCAACGCGTTGATGGCCAGCGGCTGGGCGCGCGAGGACACTTCCGTCCTGCTGCGCGTGCTGGAGCAGGCCGGCGGCGGCCGGGCGGACGCGTGAGCGCCAGGCTCGCGCTCTGCTGCGCCGGGCTCGTGTGGCTGCAGGGGTGTGCGGTGATCGCGGTGGCCGACGCCACGGTGACCGTCGCCGCCACCGCGGTGAAGGCGGGTGCAGCGGTCACCGGCATGGCGGTGGATGTGGTTGCGGCCGGCGTGGATGCGGTCACCAGCGACGACAAGGAAGCCGAGGGCAAGTGAGAACCTGGCCCAAGCCTCAGGCCAATCGCGGTCAAGCCCGCTCCCACGGGACCGCCGCCGGATGGGTGCCGTAGGAGCGGGCTCGACCGCGACCCGTTTGGATTCTGCCCTTACGGCGGAGCAGGCTTCGGCTTGCCATACCACCTGAAGCGCTCGATCACCTCCGCCATCTCCTCGTCCGACAGCAGCACCGGCGCGCCGAGCTGGCAGGTGCGCCAGTACTGCGCGCACAACGTCTCGAACTCGATTGCCAGCGCCAAGGCGTGGTCGAGGTCGCGGCCGTGCACCACCATGCCGTGGTTGGCCAGCAGACAGGCGCGACGACCCTGCAGCGCGGCCACCGCGGCGTCGGACAGCGCCTGGGTGCCGAAGGTGGCGTAGCGCGCGCAGCGGATGGTGCTGCCGCCGAAGCGCGCGATCATGTAGTGGAAGGGCGGGATGTCGCCGCGCTGGCAGGCCAGCGCGGTGGCGAAGGGCGCATGGGCGTGCAGGATCGCGCCGGCCTCCGGGAAGGCGGCGTAGATGTCGCGGTGCAACTGCCATTCCGACGAGGGCGCCAGCGCGCCGTCGAAGCTGCCGTCGGCGCGCAGCAACACCATGTCCTGCACGGTGCAGCGTTCGGCCGCCAGGCCGCTCGGCGTGATCAACAGACCGTCGGCCTGCAGTTCGTCGCCCAGCCGCACGCTGGCATTCCCGGCGGTGCCGACGTTGAGCCCGGCAGCCGTCATGGCGCGTGCCGTTTCGAGCAAGGGCAGGCGCAGCGCGTCGGCGCCCTGGGGCTTCATCGGGCCTGCTCCGGGTAGAGGCCGCGCAGCTCGCCGGGTGTCGCGATGCCGCGCTCGGTGATGATGCCGCCGATGAGGCGCGCCGGCGTCACGTCGAAGGCCGGATTGGCCACCGCAGTACCGGCCGGCGCCTGGCGCAGCTCGGCGATGCGTCCGTCACCCTCGCCATCGCAGCAGATACCGCGCACCACGCATAGCTCGTCGGCGCCGCGGTCTTCGATCGGAATGCAGGTGCCGTCGGCGCAGGCGAAATCCAGCGTCGAATGTGGCGCAGCGATGTATAAGGGCACGCCGGCCTCGCGCGCCGCGAGCGCCTTCAGCAGCGTGCCGACCTTGTTCGCAGTGTCGCCGTTGGCGGCGATGCGGTCGGCGCCGGTGATCACGATATCGACCTCGCCGCGCGCCAGCAGCAGCCCGGCGGCGTTGTCCGCGATCAGCGTGTGCGGCACGCCGGCCTCGCGCAGTTCCCAGGCGGTCAGCAGGCCCTGGTTGCGCGGCCGGGTCTCGCTCACCAGCACTTCCACCGCGATGCCGTGCGCGTGTGCAGCATAGACCGGTGCCAGCGCCGTGCCGGCGCCGCAGGTGGCGAGCCAGCCGGCGTTGCAGTGCGTCATCACGCGCACACGGCCGCGCTGCGCGGCGACGTCCGCCAGCAGCGGAAGACCGTGGCTGCCGATCGCGGCACAGGTGGCGGCGTCGTCGGCCGTAATGGCCTCGGCTTCGCGCCAGGCGGCGGCCAGGCGCTGCGCGGGCGCGAGCGGACGCAGCACGGCGTCCATGCGCGCGAGCGCCCAGTGCAGGTTGACCGCTGTCGGCCGGGTGGCACCGAGCAGTGCCAGGGCCCGCTCCAGCGTGGTGTCGTCGCTGCCCTCGGTGGCGAGCGCGATGGCCACGCCGAAAGCAGCGGTGGCGCCGATCAGCGGCGCGCCGCGCACCCGCATCGACACGATCGCCTCTGCGACCTCGGGCGTGCTTGCCAGGCGGCGAATTTCGCTGCGAAACGGCAGCAGGGTCTGGTCGAGGATGGCGATGGCGTCGCCGTCGCGCCGCAGAGTCGGGATCGGCTGAAGAAAATTGAGCGTATTGCGAGGACCGGAGGACATGACAGCGGGCGGCGACAGGAGGGAGGGCGGGGCCATTTTCGGGGTGGTTCATGGGGAACTCTTGCACCGCCAACGACGCGGCACCTTGCCCGTGACAGGGCAACGCCCGCATTCTACCGGCGGCTCGGATTGGCGCAGTGCAACCTGATTCGACCACGGTTGCCGGCCCGACTGGAATCCGCGCTGCCAGTGCGAGGGCGCCCAGCTTGCAGCAAGCGCTTGCACCCACACGCGCCCAGCTTTGCGACAATGCGCATTCCCAACCGACGACAACGCCCGAGCGCCACCATGCCGAGCTTCCCCGCCCCGATCGAGTCGCGCCTGCCCTCGGTCGGCACCACCATCTTCACCGTCATGTCCCGGCTCGCGCAGGAATGCGGCGCGATCAACCTGTCGCAGGGCTTCCCCGACTTCAACGCCGAGGATGTGCTGTTCGAACGCGTCGCGCACTGGATGCGCGCCGGCCATAACCAGTACGCGCCGATGGCCGGCTGCCTGCCGTTGCGCGAGGCTATCGCGGCCAAGGTGGCGACGCTCTACGGTACGGCCTACAACGTGGAGTCCGAAGTCACCGTGACCGCCGGCGCCACGCAGGCCCTGTTCACCGCGGTGACGGCCCTCGTGCGGCCCGGCGACGAAGTGATCGTGTTCGAGCCCGTGTACGACTCCTACGTGCCGGCCATCGAGCTGGCGGGCGGTCGCGCGGTACGCATGCGCCTGGCCGCCCCCGACTACCGGCCGGACTGGGATGCGGTGGCCGCCGCCGTCGGCCCGCGCACCCGCATGATCATGATCAATTCGCCGCACAACCCCACCGCCACCGTGTGGTCGGCGGCCGATCTCGAGCGCCTCGCCGCGATCACCCGCGGCACCGGCATCGTCGTGGTGTCCGACGAGGTCTATGAGCACATCGTGTTCGACGGCGCCGGCCACGCCAGTTGTGCGGCGCATGCCGAGCTTGCTGCGCGCAGCATGGTGGTGTCGAGCTTCGGCAAGACCTACCACATCACCGGCTGGAAGGTGGGCTACGTGGTGGCGCCGCGCGAGCTGATGGCCGAGTTTCGCAAGGTGCACCAGTTCAACGTGTTCACCGTGAACACGCCGGTCCAGCTCGCGCTCGCCGACTACATGGCCGACCCCGCGCGCCATCTGGCGCTGGCCGGCTTCTACCAGGGCAAGCGCGATTTCTTTCGTAGCGGGCTGGCCGGCTCACGCTTCGAGCTGCTGCCCTCGCACGGCACCTATTTCCAGCTCGCCCGTTATGGCGCGATCTCGGACGAGCCCGATGTGGCCTTCTGCAACCGCCTCACGCGCGAAGTCGGTGTCGCCGCCATCCCGGTGTCGGCCTTCTTCGCGGATGGCCGCGACGAGCGCGTCATCCGTTTCTGCTTCGCCAAGAACGAGGCCACCCTGGCCGCAGCCTGCGAGCGCCTCGCCCGGGTGTGAGCCCGGGCTCGAGCTCGGGTGCGTGCTAACATTTCACGCCTGTCATCCGGTGCGAAGCTGTCGTGCGCAATCTGCTGATCTTTCTGTTGGCCTTGTGGGGAATCTGGTGGGTTCGTCGTGTCATGCGGCGAGCCGGCGAAGCGCGCAGGCAGGATGCCGGCCAGGGCAAGCCTGGGCGCAAGGTGGAGCACGTGGTCGAGTGCGCGCATTGCGGCCTGCACGTTCCCGAGGCCGAGGGCGTGCGCGAGGGCGGGCGATTCTTCTGCAGCGAAGCGCACCGCCTCGCCGGCCCCCGCCAGCGTGACTGAGGCCTATACCGCCTGGGCGGGCATCGACCACTCGCGACGCCTGTCGCTGCGCTATTTCAACCTCTTCCGTCTGCTGCTGGCGGGCGTCTTCGTCGTAGGCGGCCGCAGTTTCGGGCTCGGCGGCGAGCACCCGTTCGTCTTCGATGCCGCCTCCTTCGGCTATCTCGCCGCGGTACTGGCGCTGGGGTTCCCCGATGCCGTGCGGCGCCTGGGCCTGGAGCGGGTGATCCTGCTGCAGATCCTGGTCGACGTGGTGGCGCTGTCGGTGATCATGTGGGCCAGCGGCGGCTATCGCAGCGGCATGCCGGTGCTGATGATGGTGGTGCTCGCCGGCACCGGCCTGCTCGCCGAAGGGCGCATGGTGCTGTTCTTCGCTGCGCTGGCGACGCTCGCCGTGCTGATCGAGAACGCCTGGCGCTTCGCCGCAGGCGGCCAGCCGGGCGATTTCCTGCAGGTCGGCATCTTCTGCACCGGCTTCTTCGGCATTGCCGTGGTGTCGCGCCGGCTCGCGCTGCGCGCGCAAGCCAACGCCTCGCTGGCGGCCGAGCGCGGCGAGGCGCTGGCGCGCCAGCAGGCGGTCAACGAGCGCATCATCCGCGACATGCATGACGGCGTGATCGTGGTGGGGGGCGACGGTCGCGCGCTGCAGGTCAATCCGCAGGCGTCGGCCCTGCTGGGCGTGGCGCGGATCGAGGGGCGCCGGCTGGACGAGATCGACCCGGTCTTCGCCGAGGCGCTGGCCCGCGACGACGCGCAGGAGCCGCGCGTGCTAAGGCTCGGGGCGGAAGGGCGGCTGATTCGCTGCCGCACGGTGCGCAGCGCGACAGACGGCGGCACGGGCGAGGCGCTGCTCTACCTGACCGATTTCGAGGATGTGGAGCGGCAGATGCAGCAGCTCAAGCTCGCCGCACTGGGCCGCCTGACCGCCAGCATGGCGCACGAGATCCGCAACCCCCTGTCGGCCGTCACCCAGGCAGCCGAGCTGCTGTGCGAGGAAAAGCGCGCCGACATGCAGGCGCGCCTCGCCCGCATCATCAACGACAACGCCCATCGCATCGAGCGCATGATCCGCGACGTGCTGGCGCTGGGGCGTCGCGAGCATGCCGTGCCTGAGGCGCTGCCGCTTGCCGCCTTCGTCAACGAGGTGATCGATGCGCGCGTGCTCACCAACGACACCGAACGCCGCGTCCATGCGCTGGAGATCGGTGACGACATCACCCTGGGCGTCGATCGCGCGCATCTGCACCAGATCCTCGACAATCTGCTCGCCAACGCCCGCCGCTACTGCAGCGGCCAGCCCGGCTCGGTGCGCCTGCGCGCCGAGACCCTGCCCGGTGGCCGTGTCGCGCTGCACGTCATCGACGACGGCCCCGGGCTCGATGCGGCAACCCGCAGCCATCTCTTCGAACCCTTTTTCACCACGCACGCCAAGGGCACCGGGCTCGGGCTGTACATCGCCCGCGAACTGGCCGAGGCCAACGACGCCACGCTGGAATTGCAGGGCGAAGGCACCGGTGCCGACTTCGTGCTGACCGGACGGAGTCGACCATGAGTGTCATCGAGCGCCGCAACCGCCCAGAAAGCATCGACGTTCTCATCGTCGACGACGAGGAGGACATCCGCGAACTGCTGGAGCTGTCGTTGCTGCGCATGGGGCTGGCCTGCGACACCGCGGGCAGCGTCGCCGAGGCGCGGGAGCGGCTCGCGCAGCGCCGCTATCGCCTGTGCCTGACCGACATGCGCTTGCCCGATGGCGACGGTCTCGAGCTCGTCGAATTCATCCAGAGCCAACTGCCCGGCCTGCCGGTGGCGGTGATCACCGCCTACGGCAGCATCGAGACGGCCATCCGTGCGCTCAAGCTGGGCGCGTTCGACTTCGTCACCAAGCCGGTCGAGCTCAAGGCACTGCGCGAACTGGTGAGCCACGCGTTGAAGCTCGAGCCCAGGATCGCCCCGCTGGTGGCCGGCCGCAGTCTGATCGGGCATTCGCCGGCATTCGAGCAACTGCGCGCGCAGATCGAGAAGCTCGCGCGCAACCAGGCCCCCGTGTTCATCCGCGGCGAATCCGGAACCGGCAAGGAAGTCATTGCCCGCCTCATCCACGGCCTGGGCGCGCGCGCAGCCGGCCCCTTCGTGCCGGTCAACTGCGGCGCCATTTCGCCCGAGCTGATGGAAAGCGAGTTCTTCGGCCACCGCAAGGGCAGCTTCACCGGCGCGACGGCCGACAAGGAGGGCCTGTTCCAGGCTGCGCGCGGCGGTACGCTGTTCCTCGACGAAGTGGGCGAGCTGCCGCTGGGCATGCAGGTCAAGCTGTTGCGTGCGATTCAGGAACGGGCGGTGCGCCCGGTCGGCGCGCATGCCGAGGAACCGGTCGACGTACGCATCCTGTCCGCCTCGCACCAGGACCTGTCGCGCCTGGTGGCCGAAGGCAGGTTTCGCCAGGACCTCTATTTCCGCATCAACGTCATCACCCTGCGCGTGCCGCCGCTGCGCGAGCGCGTCGAGGACATCCCCGAACTGGCCGAGCACATCCTGGCGAAGCTCGCCGATCGTGAGGGGGGTGCGCCGCGCAGCTTGTCGGCCGCGGCGCTGGCGGCGCTGCAGGCGCATGCCTTTCCCGGCAATGTGCGGGAGCTGGAGAACCTGCTCGAGCGTGCCTGTGCGCTGTGCGAGGGCGACGTCATCGACGTGGCCGACATCGACCTGCAGCCCGCGTGCCTCGCCATGCCGCTCGCCGATCCCGCCGCGGCTGCCGAGGGGACGGCCGGCGAGGCTGCCGACGACAGCGACGACGAGCGCCGTCGCATCCTGCGCGCGCTCGACGAGACACGCTGGAACCGCTCGGCCGCCGCGCGCAAGCTCGGCATGACGCTGCGCCAGTTGCGCTACCGGCTGCAGAAGTGGGGGCTGGAGTAAGCGGGCCGGGCTGCGCCGTCAGACGACCACGCTCACCTGCCCGCCGCTCGCGCGCGCCAGGTGCTCGGCGAAGGCCTGGCGCGTGGCGTCCTCGCCATGCACCAGCCGCACTTCCTCGGGCAGGTGGCGCATGCGCAGGATGAAGCGGGTGAGATCGTCGCGGTCGGCGTGCGCCGAATAGCCTGACAGCGTGTGGATCCCGGCGCGGATGTCGAGACGCTCGCCGTCGAGTTCCACATAGCCGCCGCGCGGCCCGTAGGTCTGGATGGCCGCCCCCGGCGTGCCGCGCGCCTGGTAGCCGACGAAGACCACGTTGTGGCGCGCGTCGCCGAGCATCGCCTTGAGATAGTTGGCCACCCGCCCGCCGGCGCACATGCCGCTGGCGGCGATCACGATGGCAGGCTCGCCGCTGCGCGCCAGGCGCCGCACGTTGGCCAGGTGCGCCTCGTGGTCGTTGATCGCCACCAACTGGTCGAAGCCCAGCGGCTTGCGTCCGGCGCGCACGCGGGCAAGCGCCTCGGCGTCCCAGTAGGGCTGGAGTTCGCGGTACAGCTCGGTGAAGCGGCCGGCGAGCGGCGAGTCGAGGTAGATCGGCAATTCTGCCCAGCGCTCCGCCTTGCGCCCGGGCCGGACGCGCTGCCGATGCAGGATGTCCTCGAACTCGTATAACAGCTCCTGCGTGCGGCCGATGCTGAAGGCCGGGATGATCACCGTGCCGCCATCGGCCAGCGCCTGTTCGACCACTTTCTGCAGGCGTGCGCGCCGGCTGCGCCGGTCCTCGTGCACGCGGTCACCGTAGGTCGTCTCCAGCACCACCACGTCCGCATGCCACGGCGGCCGCGGCGCCGGCAGCAGCGGCGCGTGCGGCGCGCCGAGATCGCCGGAGAACAGCACGCGCCGTCCCTGCGGCCACGCCGGGCCGGAGAAATCGCATTCGACATAGGCCGAACCGAGGATGTGGCCGGCGCGCTGCAGCCGGATGCGCAACGTCGTCTGAGAGCTCGAGTACACCGTGCGCCATTCGCGGTAGGGCAGCGGCCGCAGGCGTGCCTCGACCATCTTCAGGTAGCGCTCGACCAGCGCCTTGTTGCGCGTGACGCCCATCTCGAAGGCATCGGCCAGCACCGTCGGCAGCAGTCGGGCGGACGGCTCGCTGCACAGGATCGGCCCCTTGAAGCCGGCCGCCAGCAGCCAGGGCAGCCGGCCGCAGTGGTCGATGTGCACATGCGTCAGCACCAACGCGCCGATCTTGTCGACGGGGAAGGGAATGTCCAGCCGGTCGGCAGCGGCACTGCCGTCGGGGGCGGTTTCCGCACCCTGGAACAGCCCGCAGTCGATCAGCAGGCTGTCGTCGCCTTCGACGAAAAGCTGGTGGCACGAGCCGGTCACGCCGTGGCGCGCACCGTGATGGACAATGGTCGGGTTCATGGGGATCGCATTCTATATGTCATGAATGGCGATCCCTAGCGAGTTCTGCGAACTGCTTGTTGGCGAAGGGCTGTTGAGCCCTTCCTGCCGCTGTGCCAAGGGCATCGTTCCCCTCTTTCGTGGCCTGGAATTCACCACGCGAGCTCCCTTGCTGGCTGGACGAGGTGGGCGTTTCGCGCGTTTGTGTATTTTTTCCTGTAACCAGGGATCACCCTGTCCGTAGCATGTCATCAATTTTCTGGGCGTATCATAGCGCCCGTTTGCAATCTGAGGGTTTGAGCATGAGCAAAGCCTTGTTGAACTGGTGGCAAAAGTTTCGTGGCCTGTTTGCCATCGTGGTGGCGGCTGGCGTGTTGTCCGCATGCGCGACGCCCTACCCGCCCGCGCCTGCGCTGGCTGCGGATCCGGACTGGAACTGGGTGATCGGACCGGGTGACACGGTCAACATCCAGGTCTGGCGCAACCCCGAGCTCTCTTCATCGGCGACGGTGCGGCCGGACGGCAAGATCACCGTGCCGCTGGTCGAGGACCTGCCGGCCATGGGCAAGGACGGCACGACGCTGGCGCGCGACATGGAGAAGGTGCTGGGCAAGTATGTGCGTGACCCCATCGTCACGGTGATGGCCAACGGCGTTGGCCCCTACAGCGAGCAGATCCGCGTGGTGGGCGAGGCGGCCAATCCGCAAGCGCTGGCCTACAAGCAGAAGATGACGCTGCTGGACGTGATGATCGCGGTGGGCGGCATCACCGAGTTTGCCGATGGCAACGGAGCATCCATCCTGCGCACTGCCGAGGGCAACAAGCAATACGGCGTGCGCATCCGCGACCTGATCAAGCGCGGCGATGTGTCGGCCAACGTCGAGATGCGGCCGGGCGACGTGCTGATCATCCCTCAGAGCTGGTTCTGATTTTCCCTCTCGTTTCTTCACCTTCGCGGCGCTGGACGGCAGTCCGGCGCGCGCGGCCCTGAGCGGTACTGATTCATGGAAGAACTCGTAACACAGTTGGTCGGCTACCTGCGCGGCATGTGGCGCTTTCGCTGGTGGGGGCTCGCACTGTCGTGGGTGGTCGGCATTGCCGGCTGCGTCGTCGTTTACCTGATGCCCGACAAGTACGAATCCAGTGCCCGCATCTTCGTCGACACCCAGTCGGTGCTGCGGCCGCTGATGTCCGGCCTTGCCGTGCAGCCCAACATCGACCAGCAGGTCGCCATCCTGAGCCGTACGCTGATCAGTCGCCCCAATGTCGAGAAGCTCATCACCATGGCCGACCTCGACCTCGGCGTGCGCTCGCAGAAGGAGCGCGAAGCGCTCATCGACTCGCTGAGCAACGGCCTGCAGATCCGTCCGGCCGACCGCGGCAGCAACAACCTCTTCCTGCTCGCTTATGCCGACACCCAGCCGGCGCGCGCGCAGCGGGTGGTGCAGTCGCTGGTATCGCTCTTCGTCGAATCCGGCCTTGGCAGCAAGCGCCAGGACAGCGATGCGGCACGGCGCTTCATCGAAGAGCAGATCAAGAGCTACGAGCAGAAGCTGACCGAAGCCGAGAACCGCCTGAAAGAGTTCCGCCTCAAGAACATGGCGCTGCTCGGCAGCAGCACCGGGGACTTTCTCGGCCAGATCGGCAAGCTGCAGGAGCAGCTCGAGCAGGCCAGGCTCGAGCTTCGTGAGGCGGAGAATTCGCGCGACGCGATGAAGCAGCAGCTTCTGGGCGAACCTTCCACCCAGGAGATGGCGCCGCCTGCGGCCGCGATGGCCACGCCGGAAATCGACGCCCGCATCGACGCGCTCAAGCGCAACCTCGACGACATGATGCAGCGCTACACGGACCAGCATCCGGACGTGATCGGCGCGCGGCGCGTCATTACCCAGCTCGAGCAGCAGAAGCGCGAGCAGATCGCGCAGATGCAGCAGGCGGCCGTCGGCGCCCCGATGGGCGTGATGGGAGCGAACCCGGGCTTCCAGCAGCTCAAGCTGGCGCTGGCCGAAGCCGATGCGCGCGTCGCCTCGATGCGCGCACGCGTCAGCGAATACGAGCACCGCATCCAGCAACTGAGCGGCTCGGCGAAGATGGTGCCGGAGCTCGAAGCGGAAATGGCGCAGCTCAACCGCGACTATGCGGTGAACAAGAGCAATTACGACCAGCTCGTGGCGCGGCGCGAGTCGGCCAACATCGGTGTCGAGATGAGCGCGCAGTCCGGCATCGCCGAATTCCGCCTGATCGATCCGCCGACACTGCCGAACAAGCCGTCGGCGCCCAATCGCCTGCTGCTGCTGCCTCTCGTCGGCCTTGCCGCGCTCGCGGCCGGCGCGGCGCTGACCTTCCTCATCAGCCAGTTGCGCCCTGCCTTCAGCGATGGTCGTGGGCTGCGCGAGGCCACCGGCCTGCCGGTCCTGGGGATCGTCTCCATGTTGTCGACCCCGGAGCGCATCCGTGCGCGCCGCCGTGGCCTGCTCGCCTTCTCGGGCGGCCTTGCGTCCTTCGTGGGTGCGATCGTGCTGGCAACGGTCGCGCTCATGGTGATCCAGCGTTGAACGGAATAGAGCAATGAGCCTGATCGAAAAAGCAGCACAACGCCTGGAGAAGCTCAAGCAGGCCGCGGGTGAAGACATCGACACCCTGGAGTCGGTGGCGCCCGTCGCGCCGCGTGCGGCCGAGCCGGAGCCGGCACCCGCCATGCAGTCGTCCGCGGTGCCGCGTTCGGCGCCGATGCACGCCAATCCCATCGTCTCGCGCAGCGTGGCGATCGACCTCGAGCGCCTGCATCACATCGGCATGGTCACGCCCGAGCATTCGCGCAGCCCGCTTGCCGAAGAGTTTCGCGTCATCAAGCGTCCGCTGCTGCACAACGCGACGGCAAGCGGTCCGGCCGCCGTCGTCAATGGCAACCTGATCATGGTGACCAGCGCGCTGCCGGGCGAGGGCAAGTCCTTCACCGCGATCAACCTCGCGGTCAGCATCGCGATGGAGCTCGATCACACCGTGCTGCTCGTCGATGCCGACGTGTCGCGCCCGTCGGTCCTGCGCCACCTCGGCCTGGCTCCCGAGCGCGGGCTGATGGACGTGCTGACCGGCGACGTCGATGACCTCGGCGACGTGCTGCTGCGCACCAACATCGAGAAGCTGTCCATCCTGCCCGCCGGCATGCCGCATCCGCGCGCCACCGAGCTGCTGGCGTCGGACAGCATGAACCAGTTGCTGGAGCAGATCGCCAAGCGCTACCCCGACCGTATCATCGTGTTCGACTCGCCGCCGCTGCTGGTGACGACCGAGGCGCGCGTGCTCGCCACCCACATGGGCCAGATCGTCGTCGTGGTCGAGGCCGAGCGCACCACCCAGGGTTCGGTGCGGCAGGCGCTGGGAACGATCGACGCCTGCCCGGTCAAGCTGATGGTGCTGAACAAGTCGCGCCGCGCGGGTGCCGGCTCCTACTACGGTTATGGATATGGTTACGGATATGGCGCTGAAGCGAGTCCGCCGCAAGCGGCCTGAAGGGGGCCGGCTGCCTGCGCCGTCGCTGCTCGCGCTGGGGATGATGCTGGGCGCTGGCAGCGTCGCCGCGCAGACCACTGTCGTCAGCCCGACGCTGAACGCCAGCCTCACCTGGACGGACAACGCCGGCAGCTCCGGCATCGGCGGTTTTGGCGGCATCGGCGGTGGGGGTTTCGGTGGTGGCCGTCGCGGCGGCGAGGACTTCATCCTCGAGCTGTCGCCGGGCGTCTCGATGTCGCGCGACAGCGGGCGGCTCAGCGGCACGCTGAGCGCGAGCTTCCGCAATCTGATGTACGCGAGCAACAGCGATTCGAACACGTCCTATCTCGCGCTCACGGGCGCAGGCCGGTACGAGGCGGTCAAGGACATGTTCTTCATCGACGCCGACGCGTCGATCAGCCGCAGCAACCTGTCGGTGTTCTCCACGCGCGGGCCGAACGACGGCCTCGACGTCAATTCAAACAACGAAACGCGCGTCTTCTCGCTGTCGCCGCGCTTCAAGTTCCGCATCGGCGACAACACCCAGGGCCAGTTGCTCTACCGCTACCGCTGGACGGACTCAGGCAACACCGGGCTCGCCAACCAGAGTGCGGGGCAGTGGTCGGCGCAGATCTCCAACACCCAGATCACCGGCATCTTCGGCCTCGGGCTGGACTACCAGCGCACCGAGGGCAGCTACGGCAATGCTTCCGGCCTCGGTGGTGGCAGCGGGATCGGATCGGGCTCCCGCTCCGGGCTGAGCGGCGGCAAGTCGCAGGAAGTCGCGCGCGCCACGCTGTATGCGAAGGTCACGCCGGAATTCCGCCTGCGCGGCATCGTCGGCCGCGAATCGAACGACTACGGCGACCGCGGCAGGCAGAGCACCACGGTCACCGGCGGCGGTTTCGACTGGAACCCCACCAACCGCACCACCATTGCCGGCACGGTGGAGCGCCGCATCTTCGGTCGCGGCTACGACTTCAGCTTCCAGCACCGGTTTGCGCGCACGGCCGTTTTCGCGACCTTCTCGCGCGACATCCGGTCTTCTCTGGATCTGATCGCTGGCGGCGGCCTGCTCGATCCGACCTTCCTGGCGCTCTACAACAACCCGTTCTTCGTTCAGTTGATCCCCGACCCCATCGCCCGCCGGGACTGGCTGCTGAGGCAACTGGGCCTGGGCAGTGCCTATGCGCTGACCAATGCCTACTATGTCGCACGCAGCCTCTCGGGCGGCTTTACCTACAGCCTGCCGCGCGGTGTACTGTCGCTGACGCTCAGCCGCTCCGACAACTCGCGCATCGGCTCGGGCGATGGGCTCAGCACCGTCGATGATTTCCGCAACTTCAACGCACTGAAATCCAGGTCTGCGACCCTCTCCTACAGCCACCGCCTGACGCCGGAGACTTCGTTGAACACCTCGCTGACCCGGACCAATTCCAGCGGCTCCGGGCTCAACGCCGCTGACACGCAGCGCACTGCGTTCGTGGTCGGCCTCAGTTCCAGCCTCGGCCCGCATACCACGGGCCTGCTGCAATACCGCCACCAGCGCTCCGACGGTGACAGCTTCGGCGGCAGCAACAACAATGAATTCACCGAGAACGCAGTCACCGCATCGGTCGGCATGCGCTTCTAAGACAGGCAGCAGATGTACGAATCCTTCTTCAAGCTTCGCGGCAAGCCCTTCCAGCTCAACCCGGACCCTGCCTTCTTCTACGGCAGCCGCGGTCACCGGCGGGCGATGGCCTATCTCGAATACGGCCTGCACCAGAGCGAGGGCTTCATCGTCATCACCGGCGAGATCGGCGCCGGCAAGACGACCATCGTCCGCAGCCTGCTCGAACACCTCGACCCCGACAAGGTCGTCGCCGCGAATCTCGTCAGCACCCAGGTGGATTCCAAGGACATCCTGCGCATGGTGGCGGCCGCCTTCGGCCTGCCCAACCGCACGCTGGACAAGGCAGGGCTGCTGCTGGCGCTGGAAACCTTCCTCGTCTCGATCACCGCGGCCGGCAAGCGGGCGCTGCTGATCGTCGACGAGGCGCAGAACCTCGGCGCCGACGCGGTCGAGGAGCTGCGCATGCTGTCGAACTTCCAGCTCGAGGACCACGCGCTGCTGCAGAGCTTCCTCGTCGGCCAGCCGGAATTCCGCGACATGATGCAGGGCGCGGAGATGCAGCAACTGCGCCAGCGGGTCATCGCCTCGTACCACCTGGGCCCGCTCGATGCGGAAGAGACCCGCGCCTATATCGAACACCGGCTGAGCCACGTCGGCTGGGAGGGCGACCCGATCTTCTCGCCCGCGGCCTTCACGACGGTTTACGGCCACTCCGGAGGCATCCCGCGGCGCATCAACACCTTGTGCGACCGGCTGATGCTCGCGGCTTTCCTTGCCGAGCGCCATTCCATCGACGAGGACGATGTGCGCGCCGTCATCGAGGAGCTCAACGAAGAGTTCGCGGCGCGGGGAGGCAAGGTCGAGGCGCGACCCATCCTGCGCGACGCAGTGGGCGGCGCGGGCGCCGGCCCGGGGGTGAGCGAGATCCGTTTCGACCAGCTCGCGCTCGATCGCCTCAAGGTTTCGCCCGAGGTGGCCGAGCAGGTCGCCGGCATGGCGGCAAATTTCGATGTGCAGCGCATCGAGGCGCGCCTGGCCGGGCTGGAACACTCCATGTCCGCGACACTGGGCGTGCTCAACCAGTTGCTGCAGGCCGTGCGTCGCGACGGCCCGGTCGAGGAGGAGTCGCAATGAGCGTGCCCACCGGCGCCGCGGCGCCCATCCTGTGCGTGGTCGGTGCGCGCCCCAACTACATGAAGGTGGCGCCCATCATCCGCGCGCTCGCCGCGCACCAGCCGCCGCTGCGCACGTTGCTGGTACACACCGGCCAGCACTACGACCCGGCGATGAAGGACCGCCTGTTCGCCGATCTCGGCCTGCCCGAGCCCGACGTCAATCTCGCCGTCGGCTCCGGCTCGCATGCGGTGCAGACGGCCGAAGTCATGAAGCGCTTCGAGCCGATCATCGACGAGCACGGCGCGCGTGCGGTGCTCGTCGTCGGTGATGTCAACTCCACGCTCGCCTGCGCACTGGTCGCGGCCAAGCGCCACGTGCCGGTGGTCCACGTCGAATCCGGCCTGCGCAGCGACGACCGCCGCATGCCCGAAGAGATCAATCGCGTGCTCACCGACCAGATCTCCGACCTGCTCTACACCACCGAGCGCAGCGCCCACGACAACCTCGCGCGCGAGGGCATCGCCGCCGAACGCGCGGTCTTCGTCGGCAATGTCATGATCGACAGCCTGCTCGCCAGCCTGCCCAAGGCGGTGCCGCCGGCCGATCTGCTCGCCGGCGCCGGCCTCGACGCGAGCCGCATCGGTGGCGGATATGGCGTGGTGACGCTGCACCGGCCGTCCAACGTCGATCACCCCGACACGCTGGGTCCGATCATCGACGCGCTGCGCCACATCAGTGCGCGCCTGCCGCTGGTGTTCGCGCTGCATCCGCGTACCCGCAACAACCTCGAGCGCTTCGGCCTGCTTGCCAAGCTGGATTCGTCCGGCTTCCTCGTGCTGCCGCCGCAGGGTTACCTGGAAATGCTCGGCCTGATGTCGGGCGCCAGCATGGTGCTGACCGACTCCGGTGGCATCCAGGAGGAAACCACCGCGCTCGGCGTGCCCTGCGTGACCATCCGCGAGAACACAGAGCGGCCGATCACGGTGGAGCAGGGCACCAACACCCTGGTCGGCATCTCGCCGCAGGCCATCATCGATGCGGCCGACGTCATCCTCGCCGGCGGCGGCAAGCGCGGCCGCGTGCCCGAGCTGTGGGACGGCCACACTGCCGAACGCATCGCCGCGCACCTTTCCGCCTGGCTCGAAACGCACGAACGCGCTGCAGGTGCCTGACATGGCAGAGCGCATCACCAACGCCTTCACCTGCGACGTCGAGGATTACTTCCAGGTCTCGGCGCTGGCGCCGCATTTCCCGCGCCACACCTGGGAGAACGTGCCCTGCCGGGTCGAGCGCAACGTTGAGCGCATCCTGCAGATGCTCGACGACCACGGCGCGCGCGGCACCTTCTTCACGCTGGGCTGGATCGCCGAGCGCTTCCCGCAGCTCGTGCGCCGCATCGCTGCGGCCGGGCACGAGGTTGCCAGCCATGGCTATGCCCACGAGCGCGCCAGCGCGCTGACGCCCGAGGCCTTCAAGGCCGACATCGCCCTCGCCAAGGCAGTGCTCGAGGACATCACCGGGCGCCTCATCACCGGCTACCGCGCGCCGAGCTTCTCCATCGGCAAGGCCAACCTGTGGGCGCACGACTGCATCGCCGAGGCGGGCTACCGCTACAGCTCCAGCGTCTATCCGGTCAAGCACGACCACTACGGCATTCCCGACGCACCGCGCTTCCCCTGGCGGCTCGACAACGGCCTGGTGGAAGTCCCGGTCACCACGCTGCGCGTCTTCGGCCGCAACTGGCCTGCGGGCGGCGGCGGCTTCTTCCGCCTGCTGCCGTATGGCGTGTCGCGCTGGCAGATCGCGCGCGTCAATGCGCAGGACCAGCAGCCGGCGATCTTCTACTTCCACCCGTGGGAGATCGACCCCGAGCAGCCGCGCGTGCGCGAAGCCACTGCCCGCACCCGCTTCCGCCACTACGTCAATCTAGAGCGCACCGCATCGCGGCTCGAGCGCCTGCTCGCCGATTTCTCCTGGGGGCGCGCGGACGAAGTCTTCCGCGACGCTGCCTGAACCCACACTGCCACACCCGCCCATGGACAGACTGCCCGTGATCGTGAAGACGCTGACGCCCGGCGCGCCGGAAACCGCCGCGCGCTGGGACGCCTTCGTGCGCGCCTGCCCGCAGGGCACCTTCTTCCACCTGTCGCCCTGGCAGGACATCATCGAAGGCGTCTTCCGCCACCGCGCGCATTTCCTGTATGCGGAGCGCGCCGGCGAGATCGTCGCAGTGCTGCCGCTGGCCGAGGTGAAGAGCCGGCTGTTCGGCCACGCGCTCACCTCGCTGCCATTCTGCGTCTATGGCGGCATCGCCGCCGATGCCGAATGCGAGGCCGATGCCGTCGCCGCGCTCGAGGCCGAAGCCGACCGCATCGCCCGCCAGCGCGGCGTGCAGCACCTGGAATACCGCAACCTTGCACCGCGCCACGCCGACTGGCCGCGGCAGGAGCTCTACGTCACCTTCCGCAAGGCCATCCTGCCCGAGGTCGAGGACAACATGCTCGCCATCCCGCGCAAGCAGCGCGCGATGGTGCGCAAGGGCATCAAGAACGGCCTCGTCGGCCATATCGACGCCAGCGTGGATCGCTTCTTCGCGCTCTACTCGGACAACGTGCTGCGCCACGGCACGCCGGCTTTGCCCAAGAAGTTCTTTCAGCGTCTGAAGAGCGCCTTCGGCGACGCCTGCGAGGTGCTCACTGTCACCGATCCCGCCGGCAAGCCGCTGTCCAGCGTGCTCAGCTTCTACTTCCGCGATGAGGTGCTGCCGTACTACGCCGGCGACGACGTCGCCGCGCGCGATCTGGCGGCCAACGACTTCAAGTACTGGGACCTGATGCGCCGCGCCTGCGAGCGCGGCTGCAAGGTGTTCGACTACGGCCGCAGCAAGGTCGGCACCGGGCCGTGGAGCTTCAAGAAGAAC
This sequence comes from Thauera sp. 2A1, assembly GCF_009469595.2. Classification (GTDB taxonomy): domain Bacteria; phylum Pseudomonadota; class Gammaproteobacteria; order Burkholderiales; family Rhodocyclaceae; genus Thauera. The sequence continues at coordinate 96,999 of NZ_SSXV01000001.1, forward strand.
TGGGGCTTCGAGCCCCAGCCGCTGTCCTACGAATACCGCCTGTACAAGCGCGACAGCGTGCCCCAGAACAACCCGATGAATCCGAAGTACCGCGCCTTCATCGCCCTGTGGAAGCGCTTGCCGCTCGGTGTGGCCAACGCCCTCGGCCCGCACATCGTGCGCAACCTGGGGTGAGGAGATGGACAAGGATCGCGCGGCGCGACCGCCGCTGCTCTATCTCGTCCATCGCATCCCGTACCCGCCCAACAAGGGCGACAAGGTGCGCTCGTTCAACATCCTGCGCCAGCTCGCCCGGCGCCACCGGGTGTTCCTCGGCACCTTCGTCGATCACCCCGACGATCAGCGCCATGTCGAGGCACTGTCGCAGTGGTGCGAGGACGTCCATGCGGTACCCATCGACCCGCGCCGCGCGCGGCTCGCCAGCCTGCGCGGGCTGATCAGCGGCGAGGCGCTCAGCCTGCCCTACTACCGCAATGCCGGCCTGGCCGCGTGGGTGCGCCAGACGGTGGCGCAGCACCGCATCCGCGACGCGGTCGCCTTCTCCGGGCCGATGGCGCAATACCTCGATGCGCCTGGCCTGACGCGGCGCATTGTCGATTTCTGCGACGTCGATTCGGCCAAGTGGACGCAGTACGCCGCCGACCGGCGCTGGCCGATGTCCTGGCTGTACCGCCGCGAAGGCGCGCGCCTGCTCGCCTTCGAGCGCCGCGCGGCGGCCGCCACCGAGGCCAGCCTGTTCGTCACCGCGGCCGAAGCCGAGCTCTTCCGCCGCGCTGCGCCGGAGGTGGCCGCCAAGGTGAGCGCGATGCAGAACGGCGTCGATGCCGAATACTTCTCGCCGTCGCACCGCTTCGATTCACCATTCCCGCCCGGCGGCCCGGTGCTGGTGTTCACCGGCGCGATGGACTACTGGCCCAATGTGGATGCGGTGACCTGGTTCGCCGCCGACATCCTGCCCGCCATCCGCGCGCAGGTGCCCGGCGTGCGCTTCTGGATCGTCGGCATGAATCCCGCGCCCGCGGTGCAGGCCCTGGCCAGCGACGTCGAGGGCGCAGTCGTCCGCGTCACCGGCACCGTGCCCGATGTGCGCCCGTACCTCGCCCATGCCGACGTGGTCGTCGCGCCGCTGCGTATTGCGCGCGGCATCCAGAACAAGGTGCTGGAGGCCATGGCCATGGGCCGCCCGGTGGTGCTGTCCGCCGCGCCCGCCGTCGGCCTCGCGGCGGAAGACGGGCGCGACTGCGCCATCGCGGCCGATGCCGCCAGCTTCGCCGACAAGGTCGTCGAACTCCTCGGTCAGCCCGATCGTGGCGGCGACATGGGCCGCTCCGGCCGTGAGGCGGTGCTGCGCGGCTACAGTTGGTCGGCCCATCTCGCGCAGCTCGAGCGCCTGTTCGCCCTGCGCCGCGCCGACGATCCGCCGGCATGCGAGCCGCCAGCCACCGTCATCCATACCCCGGCCAGCGCCGCGCCGCGATGAGCGATCCGCGCCCGCTGGTGATGCACCTCGTCTACAGCTTCGACGTCGGCGGGCTGGAGAACGGCGTCGTCAACCTGATCAACCGCATGCCGCCGGAGCGCTTCCGCCACATGGTCGTCGCGCTCACCCAATGCGCGCCGGCCTTCTGCGCCCGCATCACGCGGCCGGACGTGGAGTTCCTGTCGCTGCACAAGCCGCCGGGGCAGGGCTACAAGCTCTACCCGAAGCTGTTTCGACTGTTCCGCCAGTACCGCCCGGCCATCCTGCACAGCCGCAACCTCGCCGCGCTCGAGGCGGTGGTGCCCGCGTTCGCTGCCGGCGTGCCGGTGCGCATCCATGGCGAACACGGCTGGGAGGAGTCCGACCCGCGCGGGCTGAACCCCAAGTTCCGCTTCCTGCGCCGGCTCTACCGGCCCTTCGTCAGCCACTACGTCGCCTTGTCGGCCGATCTCGAGCGCTACCTCGTCGATCGTGTGGGCATCGCGGCGGCACGCGTCAGCCGCATCTGCAACGGCGTGGACACCGTGCGCTTCCATCCCGCAAACGGCACGCGTCCGCCCATCGCAGGCAGCCCGTTCGCGTCGCCGGATCACGTGCTCATCGGCACCGTCGGCCGCCTGCAGGCAGTCAAGGACCAGCTCACCCTGGTGCGCGCCTTCGCCCGTCTCGCCGCCAGCGGCGCGCCCGGCAGCGATCGGGCGCGGCTGGTGATCGCCGGCGACGGCCCGCTGCGCCCCCAGGTCGAAGCCGAGGTCCGCGCCTCCGGCTGCGCCGACCGCATCTGGCTCGCCGGCGAGCGCAAGGATGTGCCGGAGTTCATGCGGGGCCTGGATGTCTTCGTGCTACCGTCCATCTCCGAAGGCATCTCCAACACCATTCTCGAAGCCATGGCCAGCGGCCTGCCGGTCGTCGCCACGGATGTCGGCGGCAACGGCGAACTGGTCGTCGCCGGCGCAACCGGCACCCTCGTGCCTGCGGCGGACCCCGCTGCAATGGCCGACGCGCTGATGTGCTACGCTGCAGATGCTGCGCTGCGGCAAAGTCACGGCGCGGCGGGGCGGAAGAGAGTGGAGGCGGAGTTCAGCCTCGATGGCATGGTGGAGCGATACACTCGCGTCTACCAGAGTTTCCCGTAGATGGAGCAAGCACATGCTCGCACCTGAAGCAATCATGGATGCCGCACGACGCGCAGCGAGCGCGGCCAGCAGCCCCGCGCGCGTGATCCTGTTTGGCTCCTACGCACGGGGAGACGCTGATGAAGCCTCGGATCTGGACCTGCTGGTGATCGAAGACGAGGTGCCCGACAAGGCGGCGGAGTACGTGCGCTTGCATCGTGCGATCGGACCGTTGGGGGTCGGGGTGGACGTACTCGTCTTCTCGCGCGACGAGTTCGTCCGGCGCAGTCAGGTGCGAGGCACCTTGCCCTACTGGGCGGCAAAGGAAGGAAAGCAGCTGTATGACGCCAGCCTTTGAAGAAGCGATTCGTCTGCTTCGGCTGGCGCAGAGGGACAACGAGACATTCCGATTGCTCAAAGACATTCCGCAGGCCAGCCTCGCTGCGGTGGGTTTTCATGCCCAGCAGTCCATCGAGAATGCATTGAAAGCAGTGTGCGTGCTGCGAGATATCGAGATCCGTCGCACGCATGACCTCGCCGCTTTGGCCGAACTGATCCGGGCAAGTGGTGTGACCCCTGCCGTCGACATCGACACCCTGCGCCTCATCAACCCATTTGCGGTCGAGTTTCGCTACGACGACGAGCTTGTTGCGCCCATCACGCGGGATGAGCTTGATGGTGCCGTCTCGGGGATTCTCGGCTGGGCCGCACAATGTCTCGAGCTCGCCTCAGGCATCGATTCCGTTGCAGACGATCGGGAACAAAGGAGTTAACAGCATGTGCGGAATCGCCGGCCTCTTCGACACCCGCGGCAAGCGCGACTTCGATCGCGAGCTGATGCGCCGCATGAACGACGTGCAGCACCACCGCGGGCCGGACGAAGGCGGCTACCATCTCGAGCCGGGCGTGGCGCTGGCGCACCGGCGGCTGTCGATCATCGACATCGCCACCGGCCAGCAGCCGCTGTTCAACGAGGACGGCTCGGTCGCCGTCGTCTTCAACGGCGAGATCTACAACTTCCAGGAACTGGTTCCCGAGCTGGAAGCGCTGGGCCACGTCTTCCATACCCGCAGCGACACCGAGGTCATCGTCCACGCCTGGGAGGCCTGGGGCGAGGACTGCGTGCAGCGCTTCCGCGGCATGTTCGCGTTCGCCTTGCACGACCGCAACCGCGACACCTTCTTCATGGCGCGCGACCGCCTCGCGGTCAAGCCGATGTTCTACGCGCTGCTCGCGGACGGCACGCTCGCCTTCGGCTCCGAGCTCAAGGTGCTGATGCAGCATCCGGCGCTGGATCGCCGCATCGACCCTCACGCGGTGGAGGAGTACTTCGCGCTCGGCTACGTCGCCGAGCCGCGCACCATCTTCTTCGGCGCGAAGAAGCTCGGCCCCGGCGAGTCGCTGTGCATCCGCCGCGGCCAGCCCATCCCCGAGCCCAGGCAATACTGGGACGTCGACTTCACCCTCGACAACAAGATCAGCTTCGCCGACGCCACCGCCGAACTCACCGAGCGCCTGCGCGAATCCGTGCGCCTGCGCATGATCGCCGAAGTGCCGCTGGGCGCCTTCCTGTCGGGCGGCGTCGACTCCAGCGCGGTGGTCGCGACCATGGCGGGCATCAGCGACGAGCCGGTCAACACCTGCTCCATCGCCTTCGACGACCCCAAGTTCAACGAGTCCGAGTTCGCGCAGATGGTCGCCGACCGCTACCGCACGAACCATTTCGTCGAGACGGTGAAGTCCGACGATTTCGGCCTCATCGACACGCTCGCCGCGCTGTACGACGAACCCTACGCCGACAGCTCCGCCATCCCCACCTACCGCGTGTGCCAGCTCGCGCGCAAGAAGGTCACCGTGGCGCTGTCGGGCGACGGCGGCGACGAGAGCTTCGGCGGCTACCGCCGCTACCGGCTGCACCTGATGGAAGAGAAGATGCGCGCCGCGATGCCGCTGGGCGTGCGCCAGCCGGTGTTCGGCCTGCTCGGCCGGGTGTATCCGAAAGCCGACTGGGCGCCGCGCGTGTTCCGCGCCAAGACCACCTTCCAGGCGCTGGCGCGCGACTCGGTGGAAGCGTATTTCCACTCGGTGTCGCTGCTGCGCGACGACATGCGCCGCAGCCTCTTCACCCCGGGCTTCCGCAAGCAGCTCGGCGGCTACAACGCCATCGACGTGTTCCGCCGCCACGCCGCCAAGGTGCACACCGACGACCCGCTGGCGCTCATCCAGTACCTCGACCTCAAGACCTACCTGGTCGGCGACATCAACACCAAGGTTGACCGTGCCAGCATGGCCCACTCGCTGGAAGTGCGCGAGCCGCTGATGGACCACAAGCTGGTGGAATGGCTGGCCACGCTGCCCTCCGGCCTCAAGATCAAGGGCAACGAAGGCAAGTACCTGTTCAAGAAGGCGATGGAGCCGCTGCTGCCCAACGACGTGCTGTACCGCCCCAAGATGGGCTTCGCCGTGCCGCTCGCGCGCTGGTTCCGCGGTCCGCTCAAGCAGCGCGTGCGTGACGCGGTGCTGGGCGACACCCTGGCCGCCACCGGCATCTTCAACCGCGACTACCTGCAGCACCTGGTCGACGCCCACCAGTCCGGCGCGCGCGACTACAGCGCGCCGCTGTGGACGGTGCTGATGTTCGAGGCGTTCGTGCGGAATCAGCTCAAGTCCGCTGCGACGCCAAACGTGCCGAGCAGTCAAGCTATACTTGTATAGCAATAACGAACGAGGGACTTGGACATGCTCGCCATCAGATTACCGTCGGACGTCGAGGCGCGGCTTGAGGCGCTCGCAAAAGCGACCGGCCGAACGAAAACCTTCTACGCGCGCGAAGCGATTCTTGAGCATCTCGACGACCTGGAAGATCTCTACCTTGCGGAACAACGCCTCATCGCCAACCGTGCAGGGGAGTCTGCGACCTACTCGTTAGACGAAGCGGAGCGAATCCTTGGCTTGGAAGATTGAGTTCGATCGTGTTGCGCTCAAGGATCTATCCGGATTCGACAAACCTGTCGCGCGGCGCATTACGCGATTCCTGCGCGAGCGCGTCGCCGTGCTCGATGACCCACGAAGCATTGGCGAGGCGCTCAGTGGGCCGACGCTCGGGGAGTTCTGGAAGTATCGGGTCGGGGATTACCGGATCATCAGCAAGATTGAAGACGGCCTCCTGACCATTCTTGTCGTGCGGGTGGGTAACCGCCGTGAGGTTTATCGCAAGTAGCAGAACGTACTCATCGACCCATGCGCATCCTCCACATCCTCGACCACTCCATCCCGCTGCACAGCGGCTACACCTTCCGCACCGCGGCCATCCTGCGCGAGCAGCGGGCGCTGGGGTGGGAGACCTTTCACCTGACCTCGCCCAAGCAAGGCAAGACCACTGCCGACGTGGAAGACGTCGACGGCCTGCGCTTCTACCGCAGCCCGGCGCTGGAGCCGGGCAGGGCGGGGCTCAACGAATGGCGCCAGATCCGCACGGTGGAAGCGCGGCTGGAGCAGCTTGCGCGCGAGCTCAAGCCCGACGTGCTGCACGCGCATTCGCCGGTGCTCAACGCCATCCCGGCGATCCGCGTCGGCAGGAAGCTCGGCATCCCGGTCGTGTACGAGATCCGCGCCTTCTGGGAAGACGCCGCCGTCGACCACGGCACCACCAACGAAGGCAGCCTGCGCTACCGCGCCACCAAGGCGCTGGAGACGTGGGCGCTCAAGCGCATCGACCACGTCTTCACCATCTGCGAAGGCCTTCGGCGCGACATCGTCGGCCGCGGCATCCCGGAATCCAAGGTCACGGTGATCCCCAACGCGGTGGATATCGAAGGCTTCCAGCTCTCCGGCGACGCCGACCCCGAGCTGCGCCGCAAGCTGGGCCTCGAAGGCGCCACCGTGCTCGGCTTCGTCGGTTCCTTCTATGCCTACGAAGGCCTGGACCTGCTGCTCGACGCCTTCCCCAGGCTGCTCGCCCAGCGCCCCGAGCTGCGCATCCTCCTCGTCGGCGGTGGCCCGCAGGACGCCAAGCTCAAGGCCCAGGCGCAGCGCCTCGGCATCGCCGACAAGGTCGTATTCACTGGCCGCGTGCCGCATTCGGAAGTGAGCCGCTACTACGACCAGATCGACCTGCTCGCCTACCCGCGCCACTCGATGCGCCTCACCGAGCTCGTCACGCCCTTGAAGCCGCTCGAGGCGATGGCGCAGGGCCGGCTCTTCGTCGCGTCCGACGTCGGCGGCCACCACGAACTGATCCGCGACGGCGAAACCGGCAAGCTCTTCAAGGCCGGCAGCGCCAACGCGCTCGCCGACGCCATCCTCGACATGCTCGCCCACCGCGACCGCTGGCCCGCCATGCGCGCCGAGGGCCGCCGCTTCGTCGAAGAAGTGCGCAACTGGAAGAACAGCGTCGCCAACTACGCGCCGGTGTATCGCCGCCTGGCACAGAGGAAGGCTGCTTGAACAGCGTATTTGTCAGGCTGATGTCCGGACGTTAACATGTCTCAGTGTCCAGCCCGAGGCGATCATGACTTCACCGAACCTGTCGAAAACCGAGCGGATCGACGTCCGCACCAGCGGCCCGGTCAAGCTGCTCCTGCAGGAGGCCGCGCGGTCGGTTCATAAGAACGTCAGCGAATTCCTGCTCGATGCCGGCGTCACGGCGGCCAACCTCGCGCTGTCGGAGCGTCGCCAATTCGTGCTCGACGACGAGCGCTGGAGCGCGTTCCAGGAAGCGCTCGATCGCCCTGTCCAGCCCAAGCCACGGCTCGCGAAGCTGTTGTCCGAGCGCGGGGTACTGGGTTGAGCAGCCTCTACGCACCGATCCGCAAGCTTGCCGCGTCCGACGTCGTGGAACGCTTCGATTGCGGGCAGCCGGCGCTGAACCAGTATCTTGAACGCTACGCCTTCCTCAACCAGCGCGCCAACAGCGCACAAACCTATGTGTGCTGCGTGGCGTCGTCCGTTGTGGGCTTCTACAGCCTCGCCGTCGGCAGCGTGGAACCGGACCGTGCCCCGGCGCGCGTCATCAAGGGCTTGGCTCGCCACGCGGTGCCGGTGATGCTCCTCGCCCGGCTCGCGGTCGCCAAGGATCACCAAGGCAAGGGCCTGGGGCAGGCGCTGCTGAAGGACGCCTTGCTGCGTACGGCACAAGCCGCCGATATCGCCGGCATCCGCTGCCTGCTTGTGCACGCGAAGGATGAAGCCGCGCAGCGCTGGTACGAATCCTGGGAGTTCGAGCCTAGCCCGACGGACCCGTATCATCTTTTCCTGATGCTGAAGGATCTCAATGTGCTGCTGTAGGAGGGCTCCTTGCTGCCAGCCGACGGAGTTTCTGTCATTGGGTGCGAGGCTTGCGATATGACCTTTCCCTCACTCCGCCTCCTCCTCGTCGGCCCGCTGCCGCCGCCTGCCGGCGGCATGGCCAACCAGACGCGCCAACTCGCCGAGCTGCTGCGCGGGGAGGGCGTGCAGGTCGAGGTCGCGCAGGTCAACGCACCCTACCGTCCCGCCTGGGCCGGTCGCATCAAGGGGCTGCGGGCGCTGTTTCGCCTTGTGCCCTACCTGCTGGCGCTGTGGCGCGGCTGCGGGCGGGCCGATCTCGTCCATGTGATGGCCAACTCGGGCTGGTCGTGGCACCTGTTCGCGGCCCCCGCGGTATGGATCGCCTGGCTGCGCGGCACGCCGGTGGTGGTGAATTACCGCGGCGGCGAAGCCGATGCCTTCCTGACACGAGCGGGCAAGTGGGTACAGCCCACCATGCGGCGTGCGGCGGCGCTGGTGCTGCCATCCAGCTTCCTGCTCGAAGTGTTCGCACGCCACGGCATGCCCGGGCGCGTCGTGCCCAACATCATCGATCTCGACCGCTTCCGCCCCGCTGCCGCGCCGGGCGCGGCGAGCGAGGCGCCGCGCCTCGTCGTTGCCCGCAACCTCGAGCCCATCTACGGCAACGACGTGGCCTTGCAGGCTTTCGCCCGCATCCTCGAGCACTTCCCCACGGCACGCCTGACTGTTGCAGGCTCCGGCCCCGAGGCCGCATCGCTCGCCGAGCTCGCGCGAAACCTGGGCATCGCCGAGCGTGTGCATTTCACCGGCCGCCTCGACCGCGACCAGATGGCTGCGCTCTACCGTGATGCACATCTCATGCTCAACGCCAGCAGAGTGGATAACATGCCCAACGCAGTCCTCGAAGCGCTGGCGAGCGGCGTGCCGGTGGTCAGCAGCAACGTGGGCGGCATCCCGCACATGGTGCGCGACCGCCACACTGCGATGCTGATACCGCCCGACAATGCGCCGGCCCTCGCCGACGCCGCGCTCGACGTGCTGCGCGACGCCGGGCTGCGCGCCCAGCTCGTTGCAAATGGCCTCGCCGAGGTGCGCCAATACCGCTGGGACTCGGTGCGGACCGTACTCGCCACAACCTACGACGACGCGATGCGGGCCGCGCGCCCGCAGCTCACTTGAAAGACATGAAGGATCCGATGCGCGCCCCGTCCAGCCACACAGATTCCCTCGAGCCCGCCGGCCCCTCCGGCGGCGGTGGACGCATGGCCTCCGCCGGCAGCCCGGCGATGCCCGTCCCCCAGGACGCCGCCCGCTCGGCGCGCAACCAGCATCTGGCCGTGCTCGGCATCGCGCTCGCCTGGCTGCTGTTCTGGTACCGCGACACGCTGATGTCCATCGTCCACATCTGGGAGCGCTCCGACACCTACGCCCACGGCTACCTGGTCGCCCCGATCTCGCTGTGGCTGGTGTGGCGGCATCGCGAGCACATCAAGGGCGTGCCCCTCGCGCCGTCGCTGCTCGGCGTGCTGGCCGGTGCGGTGGCCGGTTTCGGCTGGCTGCTGGGTGAACTCACCAGCGTGGCCAGCGTGTCGCAGTTCGCCCTCGTGGGCATGATCATCTCCGTGATCTGGGCGGTGATGGGCACCGCGGTGCTGCGCGCCTACGCCTTCCCCATCTTCTTTCTCGTCTTCCTCGTGCCCTTCGGCGAGTTTCTGTTCCCGACGATGATGGACTGGACCACAAACTTCGTGGTCGGTGCGCTGCGCCTGTCGGGCATCCCGGTGTACGCGGAAGGCCGCAGCCTGGTGATCCCGTCGGGCAACTGGCAGGTCGTCGAAGGCTGCAGCGGCGTGCGCTACCTGATCGCCTCGGTGGTGGTCGGCAGCCTTTACGCCTACCTCAATTACCGGTCCACCACCCGCCGCGTCATCTTCACCGCGGTGTCGGTGGTGCTACCCGTCTTCGCCAATTGGGTGCGCGCCTGGGGCATCGTCATGCTCGGCCACTTCAGCGACAACCGGATCGCCACCGGTGTCGATCACCTCGTCTATGGCTGGGTGTTCTTCGGCATCATCATGCTCGGGCTGTTCTGGATCGGTGCCCGCTGGCAGGAAGACGAAGCGCCGGTGCCGGTATTGTCGGCCGCTGCGGCCAGTGAAGCGGGCACGCTGCGCAGATCCAATTTCGTATGGTTCGCCGTCGCGCTGCTTGCCGTGCTGGCATGGAAGCCGCTGCTGGCTGACCTGGACCGCCGTGGCAATCACGGGCCGGTGCAGTTCGCCGACATCAGTGTCCCCGGCTGGCAGCAGGCCTCAAACGACGCGCTGCCGCCCTGGACGCCGCGTTATCACGGCATGCGCGGCGAGCAGCGGCTCGCGTTCACCGATGGCAATGGCAGCACCGTCGGCCTGCACATCGCCTACTACCGCGACCAGGAGCAGGACGCCGAACTGATCAACTCCGAGAACCGCGTCCTGATGAACAAGGATCCGGAATGGACCTTTGCCGGTTATGGCACCAATGCGGCCAGCTTCGGGCAGCAGACGGTGGAGGTGCGTTCCACCGAGATCCGCAACCCCGAGCATCGTGTGCTGGTCTGGCACTGGTACTGGATCGGCGGGCGCTGGACCTCGAGCGACTACGTGGGCAAAGCTTACCTGGCGCTTGCCCAGTTGATGGGGCAGGGCGACGATTCGGCCATGGTCGCCGTGTTTACGTCGTCGGTGGCGGATCACCGCGAGGTCGCCGAAGAGAAGCTGTCCCGATTCGTCCAGTCCGCCGCGCCGCAGATCGGCAGCGCGCTGCAGCAGACCCGGGCACGCTGAAGCCGATGCTGACCTCACTCGCCCGTGCCATCTACCGCGCCCAGGAAGCGGCCCTGGGCCGACCCACTTTCGATTACTGGCAGGAGCTCGAGCAGAGCCAGTGGCTGTCGCGCGATGCCATCGAAGCCCTGCAGGCGCGCAAGCTCAACGTTCTGCTGCGGCATGCGCTGGCGCACAGCCCCTGGCATGCGGAGCGCATCCGTGCCGCCGGCTTGGAGGACGCGGTGCGCGCTAGCCACGTGGGCATCGCCGACCTGGCTCGCCTCCCCACCATGGGCAAGCGCGACGCGCGCGAGAACCTCGATCACCTGGTCTGGCGCGATGCGCCCGGCGGCGTCTTCAAGTACAACACCGGCGGTTCCAGCGGCGAACCGCTCATCTTCTACTTCGGCCGCAGCCGCCAGGCCTCGGATGCTGCGGGCCGCATGCGTGCGCGCAACTGGTGGGGCGTGGCGCCGGGTGACCGCGAGGCCTACCTGTGGGGTGCGCCGGTCGAGCTCAACAAGACGGACCGCGTCAAGACGCTGCGCGACCGCCTGGTGAACCAGCTCGTGCTCAACGCCTTCGCCATGTCGCCCGAGCGCATGGACGCCTACCTCGACACGCTCAAGGCCTGGCAGCCCAAATGCCTGTACGGCTACGCCTCCAGCGTCGCGCTGCTTGCCGCGCACGCCGAGGCGCGCGGCGTCGATCCCGGCCTGAAGCAGCTCAAGGTGGTGTGCACCACCGGCGAGCCGCTGTATCCGCACCAGCGCGAGCTGATCGGCCGCGTCTTCGGCGCCCCCGTCGCCAACGAGTTCGGCAGCCGCGACATCGGCTTCACCGCGCACGAAGCCCCCGGCGGCCAGATGCTGCTGCTGAGCGAAAGCCACATCGTCGAGGTGCTGGATGCGGCGGGTGCGCCCGTCGCACCTGGCGAAGTCGGCGAAGCCGTCGTCACCGGCCTCACCTCGGAAGCGCAACCCTTCATTCGCTATCGCACCGGCGACACGCTGCGCCTGTCCACCCAGCCCGCGGCCGGCGGCAGGGGGCTGCACGTCATTGCCGAGGTGAGCGGGCGTCAGACCGACTTCGTCGTGGCTCGGGACGGCCGCGTGATGCACGCGCTCGCCGTCATCTATGTGCTGCGTGCGGCGCCGGGCGTGGCGCAGTTCAAGTGCATCCAGCACGCCATCGATCGCATGGAAGTGCAGGTCGTTCCCGGACCGGGGTGGAGCGACGCCAGCCGCAGCACCATCGAAGCCGGCCTGCAGGCGCGCCTTGGCGCCTCGCTGCGCATCGATCTGCGCCTGATGGACGAAATCCCGCCGGAAGCGTCCGGCAAGCACCGTTATGTCGTCAGTCACGTGCCTCTGGCGGGCGGCCTGCAGCAGGCCGCCGCGTGACAATCAACCGAATCCGCCCATGAATCCTTCCTCGCTTCTCGAACTCCCCCTCCGCTACAAACCCTGGCGCGGCCGCCACCTGCGCCTGCTGATGCGCGACCTGGCCGGGGCGGCGCGCCAGCCGGAGCGGGACCACCGCGTCCATCTGCGGGGCGCCATCGACTGGCTTTGCCGCGCGCAGGACGTGCGCAACAACCGGCCCGATGCCGGCGGCGTCGCTGCGGGCTGGAGCTTCGAGGACGGCTGGCTGCCGTCCTACCCGGAAACCACCGGCTACATCATCGAAACCTTCATCGCGGCGGCCGAACAGCTTGGACGGCCGGAGCTCATCCAGCGCGCGCAGCGCATGATCGACTGGGAACTGTCCCTCCAGGCGTCCGACGGCGCCTTCCCCGGCCATTTCGGCGAGCCCGGCAGCCATCCGGTCATCTTCAACCAGGGCCAGATCATGCACGGCCTGGTCGCCGGCCATGTGCAACTGGGCCGCAAGGACTGCCTCGAGGCCGGCGTGCGCGCCGCTCACTGGCTCGTCGCCCAGCAGGACGACGACGGTTGCTACCGGCGCTTCGAGCACAACGGCGTGCCGCACGTGTATAACACCCGCGCCATCTGGGCGCTGGCGTCGATGGGCGTGGTGGCCAACGAAACCCGCTTCACCCAGGCCGCGCGGCGCAACCTCGACTGGGCGCTGTTGCAGCAGACCGACAGCGGCTGGTTCGGCACCAATGCCTTCGTGCCCACGCGCGATCCCTTCACCCACACCATCGCCTACGCCATCCGCGGCTTCATCGAGGTCGGCGTGCTGCTGGGCGAGGAGCGCTACCTGCGAGCCGCCGATTTAGCGGCGCGCGGCATCATGGCAAGACAGCGCGAGGACGGCTGGCTTGCCGGCACCTATGCCGACGGCTGGAAGCCGACCGCCGGCTACGCCTGCGTCACCGGCGTCGCGCAAATGGCGCTGTGCTGGCTGCGCCTGGCCCAGATCACCGGCAAGGCGGATTTCCGCGAAGCGGCGCGCAAGGCCATCGGCTACGTCAAGCGCACGCAAAGCCTGGACGACAACGACCTCATCGTGCGCGGCGCCATCCCCGGCTCGGCACCGATCTGGGGCGCCTATTCGCGCTTCGAATTCCCCAACTGGGCCGCCAAGTTCTTTGCCGATGCACTGCTGATGGACATGGCCGGCATCGCCGTGCCGCCGGTTCCAGCCGCTGCCGAAGGATCGCCGAAATGAGCAAGCTGCGGCTGATGATCCTGTGCGGCCGCAGTGCACGGCACCTGCACGTCGCCAACCGCCTGTGCCAGGCCGGCGACGCCGTCGCCATCGTGCAGGAGACCGGCACCGAGTGGAACCTGCGCAAGACGCTCAGGAAGCTGCGCCCGGACAATCTCGCGCGCAAGGCCTGGCGCTGGCTGCGCGACCGCCGGCGCTATACCGGCAATCCGGAGGCGAAGTTCTTCTTCCCCGGCGGCAATCCCCGGCTCGACCGCCCGGAGCTCGTGCGCGAAGTGCCGCACATCAATCACCCGGACGTGCTCAAGCTCGCGCGCGAACTCAAGCCCGACCTCATCTGCGTCTTCGGCACTTCGCTGATCCGCGGCGAGCTGCTGAAGGAAGGGCGCCTCGGCATCGTCAACCTGCACGGCGGCCTGTCGCCCGAATATCGCGGCGCCGACTGCACCTTCTGGGCGCTGTACAACGGCGAACCGGAAAAGGTCGGCTGCACGCTGCACTACATCGACGCCGGCATCGACACCGGCCGCCTCATCGCCCACGTCTCGCCCGAGGTGAAGGCGGGCGACAGCGAACTGGTCCTATTCTGGCGCGCCGTGCGCGACAGCGCGGAGGTGTACGCGGAAGCCGTCGAACGCCTTGGGCGCGGGGAATCCCTGGGTGTGGCGCAGCCTGGCAAGGGCAGGCTGTACCAGGTCAAGGATCGCGGCCTCGCGCATGAAAGGTCGTTGGCCAGACGCCTGCCGGACATGCTGGCCGGGCTGGCCTTGCCTCGTCGCGTCGAGTGGTTCGCAAGGACTGCCGTCCAGGAAAAGCGCGCATGAGGGACATCGCCGTAACGCTGGCCGTATTCGGTTCATTGCCCTTCATCCTCAAGCGGCCATGGATCGGCATCCTGGTGTGGACCTGGCTCGGCTTCATGAATCCCCACCGCATGGCGTGGGGATTCAGCACGACGATGCCGTTTGCCTACATCGTGGCGCTGACGACCTTTACGTCGATGATCATGCACCGGGTGCCGAAGCGCATACCGTGGGAGCGGGAAACCGTCGTCCTCGCTCTGTTCATCGGCTGGATGTTGATCACGACGATCAACGCGCTCTTCCCCGCCTATGCCTGGGAGCAGTTCGAAAAGATCATCAAGATTCAGGTGATGATCTTCGTGGCGATGATGCTGATCACGACCGAAGACCGGCTTAAGTGGCTGGTATGGGTCATCGCCATCTCGATCGGCGTCTATGGCCTCAAGGGCGGGATCTTCACCATCATCCACGGGGGGGCTTTCCGGGTGCAGGGGCCACCGGGGACCTTCATCGAGGGTAACAACGAACTCGGCCTCGCCGTCGCCATGACCGTGCCGCTGCTTTACTTCCTCGCGCGCAATGCGACGCCCCTTTCCTTGCGTCCCGCCGTGTATGCGATCACGGTACTCAACGCCATCGGAGCAATCGGCACGCAGTCGCGGGGCGCGATGGTCGGCATGGCGATCATGGGCTTGGTGTTCTGGTTCAAGTCGCGTCAGAAGTTCATGGTGGCGATCCTCGGGGCCCTCTCCATCCTGGTCATCGCGCAGATCATGCCCGAGGAATGGTACGACCGCATGAACTCGATCAAGACCTACCAGGATGACGGCTCGGCGCAAGGACGCATCAACGCATGGTGGACGGCTTTCAATGTCGCCAAGGCCCGCATCACCGGCGGCGGCTTCGAAACCTTCCAGCCGGTGGTGTTCCAGTTTTATGCACCGAATCCCAATGACGTGCACGACGTGCACAGCATCTATTTCGAGGCACTGGGCGAGCATGGTTTTCCCGGGCTGTTCCTTTTCCTTCTGCTTGCGCTGCTGACCTGGCGCTCGGCATCAAGTGTCCGCAAGGCCGTGAAGGGCATTCCGGAACGGCTTTGGTGGGCCGAACTGGCGACGATGGTTCAGGTGAGCCTCGTGGCCTATCTGGTTGCGGGCGCCTTTCTGGGCATGGCGTATTTCGACTACTACTACAATCTCGTGCTGATCGTCGTTGTCATGAAAGTCATACTGCGTCGGGAAGGCCTGCTTCGAAACCGGGGGGGCGTCACGGTTGCCCCTCCGTCGAGCAAAGCGCTTGGCACGTCTGCATCGTTGCCACCAAGCTCCGCGAGGGGACAATTCGCTAAAGGGGCCGAAATCTCGGGCTCTGGTGCTCCCTGAAGTCCTGTGCGATCCCGCCGCTTCAGTTCCGCTGCAACCAGAGTTCCAATTGCACCAGCACCCAGATCATCACGCCGTAGTAGCTGGCGTGCTCCGTTGCGTGCTCCCGGCGTAGCTTTTCCAGATACGACGCTCGCACGATGCCGCGCTGAGCGAGACTCGAAAGCGCGTCGCGGGTCAGTGTCTGCAGTGCGCCATGGGTGTTCAGCCACACGCCAAAGGGCAGGCCGAACCCGTGTTTCGATTTGGAGATGGTTTCGTCCGGCAGGAAGCCGCGTAGCGCATCCTTGAACAGCACGCGCAGCCTGCCACCGTTTACTTTCTGCTCGGTGCTGAGTGTTCCCGAAAACGCCACCAGATCGTCGTCGAGGAAGGGGTAGCGGACTTCGATGCCTGCCGCTTCGCACATGCGGCTGACCTTGCGCAGATCGTTGTCCGCGAGCGTGAATTTGTGGTCCAGATGCATCATGCGCTCGACCGGTTCGGGCGAGGCGCAGCGGAAATAGGCCTCGCGCATCAGCGCAAGCGGGCGGTCCGCATCGATCTCGCCGAGGAAGGCAGGCTCGAAGATATCCGCGAGCGGATCGCGGTGAAGGAAGTTGTAGGTTTCCAGACGGTCCGGCAAGGGGATGCGGGCCTGGCGCACGTAGCTTTGCGCCTTGCGTACCGGCCACAATGACGAGCCCAACGGAAAGTTCAGGATCAGGGGCTCGACCATGCGGCGCAGGGCCGGGGGCAGGGCATGGTAGTGCTCGAACACGCCCTGCTTGGCATAGCGCGCATTGCCACCGAAGAACTCATCCCCGCCGTCGCCGGCCAGTACCACCTCCATGCCGCACTTCTTCGCGAGCTTTGCGCAGAAGTAGGTGGGCGCGGCCGACGCATTGCCGAAGGGCTCGTCGTAGGCGGCAGCGATGAGCGGGATCGCCTCGGCGACGTCATCGGGCGTCACATAGTACTCGTGAGGGCGGGTGCCGAAGTGCGTCGACGTGATGCGCGCGTAGTCGAGTTCGTCGAAGCCCTGCGCATCGAAACCGATCGAGAAGGTTTCCGCCGGCTTGCCGGTCACACGGCCGAGCATGCCGCTGACCGTCGAGCTGTCGGTGCCGCCGGACAGGAACGCACCGGTTGGGCGTGGGTCGTTCTGCCGCGCGACGGCCTGCTCGACCAGTTCGATGAACCTGCGCTTGCGTCCGGCTTCGTCCGCGGCGGCGGATTCGTCATAGGCGAGCTGCCAATAGAAGTCTCGCCTGACATTTGCGCCGTCAAGCTGCAGACGCTCTGCGGGCAGGAGTTTTTCCACGCCGGCAAAGGCGGTGTCGGGGCTCGGTACCATGTGGCAATAGAGGTACTCGAACAACGCCTGGCGATTGAGGGGCGCCTGAATCCTGGGGTGCCTGGCCACGGCGCGCGCGCTGGTCGAGAACACCAGCAACGGCCCGACGCGCGAAAGGCACAGCCTCTCAGTGCCGGTGCGGTCCACTGCCAGCAACAAGCGCCGGTTGCGTCCGTCGATCAGCGCCAATGCGAAATTGCCATGGATGCGCTGCAGACAGTTGGCGCCGTACTTCCGATACAGCGCAACCGCGGCCGCAGCCTGGCCACGCAGTACGGCCAGTTCGGATGCATCCGCGTCCAGCCAGCGAGGGCGCCCAAGCACGGCGGCGATGCAGCCCGAGTCCGCATCCTGAACGATCGAGGCGCCGACCTTCCCGGTCCCGACCAGCCCCACGGCGGACGACTCGAACTGCGCATCCTGGAGTGACATGCCTTCGGCAGCCAGCATCGCCTCCAGCGCATCCGCGGATACGGTCTCACCGTCGAAATTCACCCAACCGCCAAGTATTCGTCGTGTGTTCATCACTCTAGAATGGCAAAGTCCATCGGAACGGCGGCAATGGTAGCCCACGTTCATGAATGCACGTGCATGGCTTGTCACGGTCTGCGTGCATTGGGCTTCCGTTTGCGCGCACCTTGCTCCATCGAAACCTCCCGACCGGGATTCGCCCACCACCCCCGATGATCTCCGCGTTCCTGATCCTGCTCCTCGTCTGGGTGTGCGCCTCGTTGATGTTGCTTCTTGGTTTCCATGGACGCACGATGCGCGCCCTGTGGCTGGAGCCGACCCTCGGCCTCCCGGTGGTCATCGTCGAAAGCGACGACTGGGGCGTTGGACCGCGAAGCGATGCCGAAATGCTCGCCAGGATTGCAGCTACCCTGGCGGGAATTCGAGACGCCGTTGGCCGGGCACCGGTAATGACGCTTGGCCTCGTCGTCGGACATCCTGATGGACCTGCCATTCTGGCTTCCGGCCTTGCCCGGTATAGTCGGCGCTTGCTTGATGAACCTTCATTTGCGCCGATCGTCGCAACGATGCGGGCTGGGTGCGATGCCGGCGTGTTCGCGTTGCAGTGGCATGGGCTCGAGCACTGCTGGCCCGATTCGCTTGTTGCGCGCGCACGTCGCAGTGACGAACTCAAGCGTTGGCTTGCGGATCCGGAGGCGCGCAGCGAAGCCCTGCCGTCAGCGCTCCAAAGTCGCTGGCTGGATACATCCGAACTTCCGAGTCGGCCCTTGGAGCGCAGCGAGATCGACGGCGCTGTCGCCGAGGAGGCCGCCGTGCTGGCGCGCTTGTTCGGCCGAGTCCCCTCAGTGGCGGTGCCCAACACCTTTGTCTGGAACGACGATGTCGAACGTGCCTGGTGCAAGGCGGGCGTCACCTGCATCGTCACGCCCGGTCGGCGCTTCGAAGGTCGTGATGCGAGCGGTGCGCTCGCGCAATTCACGCGCACCCTCCGCAACGGGGACAGCAGCGCCGGCGGCGCCGTCTACGTCGTCCGTGACGACTACTTCGAGCCGAACCGCGGCCATCGGGCGGAACAGGTCTGGCAGGCCGTTGCGAAGAAGCGCCTCCTTGGCCGCCCGGCCTTGTTTGAAACGCATCGCGAAAACTTCATTGCTGCGCCCGAGGCGGCCAGCGCTGCGTTGGCCGAGCTGGAGCGCGCGCTTCGCGGACTGATCGAGCGACACCCTGATCTACGCTTCATGTCGACCGCGGAACTCGCCGATCACCTCAGCGATCCGGCTTCGCCGATGCGGGAGCGGGTCGTAGGAGCCAGGCTGCAGGTTTTCCTCCGTCGCATCGCACTTGAGGCGAGCTGTGCCCGCCTTCTGAAGTACAGCGGCCTGGGACTGGCCTTGCGCCTCCTCCTGTGGGCTCCGCACTCCGGTATTCGCGTGTGACACAAGCCCGCATCCACACAGGGGCCGGGTGTTAGGATCGCCGGCGGAAAAAGGGAATCGCGCAATGCACAATCGTTATCTGGTCCTCACCGAGCTGTTCCTGCCCACCAAGGGCGGCACGGCTGTCTGGTTCGATGAGGTTTATCGTCGCCTCGGCGGCAAGGAGATTCACATCGTCACCGCGGACGTGCCGGGTGCGCATGAATACGATGTGGGCCATCCCAACAATGTGCATCGGCTGAACCTGAAGCGTGTGCCCTGGCTGCGGCCGGAGTCGCTGGCCATGTACCTGAAGTTTTTTGGCAAATCCCTATGGCTCGCGCTCACCAATCGCTTCGATGCGATTCATGCCGGCCGCGCGCTTCCCGAGGGCCTGGTTGCCTGGCTCGTCGCGCGCCTCACCGGCCGCCCGGTGGTCATCTATGCGCATGGCGAGGAACTCACCGGCTGGGGCAAGGGCAACAAATACAAGGCGATGTGCTTTGCGCTGCGGCATGCGGACAGGGTCATCGCCAACAGCGACTTCACCCGCGACACCCTTGTGGGAATGGGCGTGAAACCGGAGCGCATCGATCTCATTCATCCGGGGGTGGACATCGAGCGTTTCCGCCCCGGCCTGCCGTTCCAGGATTTGCGCGACAGTCTTGGCCTCGGCTCCAGCGCAAAGCTGATCCTCTCGGTCGGGCGGCTGAGTCGTCGCAAGGGTTTTGACACCGTTATCCGTTCCCTGCCCAGCCTCGTGAATTCCGGGCTGGACGCACACTATGCGATCATCGGTATCGGTGAGGACGAGGCGTATCTCGACACCCTGGCCAGCGAGGTCGGCGTTGCCGAGCGGGTTCACCGCCTAGGGCATGTTCCGATGCAGGATCTGCCGCGCTGGTACAACGCTTGCGATGTGTTCGTACTGGCCAACCGTGAGATCGGAGGAGACACCGAAGGGTTCGGCATCGTCTTCCTGGAGGCGGCTGCATGCGGCAAGGCGGCAATTGCTGGGCAGGCAGGTGGGACCGGCTCTGCCGTGCTCGACGGTCAGACCGGGCTTCGGATCGACGGTGAATCGGTCGCCGCGCTCGCGACAGCGCTCTGGGGAATCCTGGGCGACGCGCAGCAATGTGCCGCAATGGGGCAGGCCGGGCTCACGCGCGTGCGCGAATCGCTCAACTGGCAGGCAGTCGCCGTTAAGACTCGCACCTGTCTGCAGGGCTGATCCATGCTTTTCAACTCCCCAGAGTTCATCTATCTGTACCTCCCTGTGGTGCTGGTGGGGTTCTTTCTGCTTGCGCGCACTAGCAATCGCATTGCTGCAGTCTGGCTGACTGCGGCATCGTGCTTTTTCTATGGGTGGTGGAACCCCGCCTACCTTGCGCTCCTCGGCGCGTCCATCGTCTTCAACTACTGCATGGGCCTGGTTCTGGCGCGTGAATCGGCGCGGACGGAAGGTCGTCGACGACGCATGCTTCTCGTGGCCGGCGTAGCGATCAATCTCGTCCTGCTCGGTTACTTCAAGTACTTCAACTTCTTCATGGAGAGCGCCCGTGTTGTGCTGGACGGGCAATGGCATTTGGAAGCGATCGTTCTACCGCTCGGGATTTCGTTCTTCACTTTCACCCAGATCGCATTTCTGGTCGATGCCTGGCGGGGCGAGGCACGAGAGTTCAACTTCGTTCATTACGCATTGTTCGTGACGTATTTTCCGCACCTGATTGCTGGCCCAGTGCTGCATCATCGGGAAATGATGCCGCAGTTCGGGCGCGCCGAAACCTACCGGCTCGATTGGCAGAACATCGGCGTCGGCCTCGCCATCTTCGCCTTTGGCATCTTTAAGAAGGTGGTCATGGCCGACGGCATCGCGCCACACGCCAATGCCGTCTTCCATGCGGCTGAAGCCGGTCAGCGTTTGACGCTTCTCGATGCCTGGGGCGGAGCACTCGCCTATACTTTTCAGCTCTACTTCGACTTTTCCGGCTATTCGGACATGGCGATCGGCCTGTCAAGAATGTTCGGGGTGAGTCTTCCGCTGAATTTCAACTCGCCTTACAAGGCGCTCAGCATTTCGGATTTCTGGCGGCGCTGGCACATGACCTTGTCGCGTTTCCTGCGCGACTACCTCTATATCACTCTCGGCGGCAACCGCCATGGCCCGGTGCGGCGCTACGTCAATCTGTTGCTGACCATGGTGCTGGGCGGCCTCTGGCACGGCGCCGGGTGGACCTTCGTCGTCTGGGGGGCTTTGCATGGCGCCTATCTGATCGTCAATCACGCGTGGCGCAAACTGATTGAAACGGCCGGACTGCGACTGGAGGGACGGCTGGTACATGCAGTTTCCTGGCTGATCACCTTCTTGGCCGTTGTCATCGCGTGGGTATTCTTCCGTGCGAACTCGATCGACACGGCGGTGAATTTCCTGGGTGCAATGAGCGGTGCCAATGGCTTGGTCGTACCCCCGGACTGGCTCAATGCCCTGCACTGGCGGGCGGCCGCAGTGCTTGCCAATATTGGGGCACGTAGCGGCCATTTGGCAGGGCAGCTTGCTGATAGTGCCGCCTGGGCTTCAATGGCGATCTTGCTCCTTGTCGCACTTGCCGCGCCTAACACCCAGCAGATCATGGGCAAGTTCCGGCCGGCGCTGGACCACGCACGGGGGGCTGTGGCGCCAGTGTGCCTTACCTTCAGACTGAACGCTTCCTGGCTTGTCGTTACAGTATTCCTTCTGTCCGCGGCGCTCACTCGCGGCGAGGCAATCTCCGAATTCCTTTACTTCCAGTTCTGATGCAGGCGCGCTCCTTCTCGATTTTCGCCGTCGCTTCCACGCTGTTGCTTGTGGCTGGAGCATGGCTGCTCGCGTGGTGGCTCGAGCCGCTTTATGGGGATCTGACACGTTTAGGCGGCTACCCGGAAAGGGATTTCGGATGGAATCAAGTGATTGATGAGTTCGATCCCCCGATTACCTCGTTTGGCGAATGGACTCGTCCAGTTGATATCCTTGTCATTGGCGATTCGTTTGCAAATCTGCGGCCGCAGCAGCAGTGGCAGAACCTGCTGGCAGTGAGGACGGGGTGGCGGATACATACGCTGGACGTGCATCACGTGGACGTCGATCAGCTCGTCCGTTCGCCCATCTATGTGGCCAATCCGCCCAAGGTCGTCATCTGGAACGTCGTCGAACGCGATCTCGTGGACGAATTCAAGCGAGAGCCGACTGAATGCCCTAAGGCTGTCATTACCCCGCCTGTCGGGCTTGTGACGCCTGCGCCGTTGTCATCCCGGTCTGTCGCGATAATGCGGCCTCGATCCTGGTCGAGCGTCAATCCCGGCTTCGTGCGGACGTGGATTTATCACCAGGTCTGGCGCTTTGCCTCGGGGGCGGATAGCGGGGGAACCCTGAGGCTGCAACTTGCGAGCAAGGATCTTCTTTCATCACGTATCAGTGACCAGCTCCTGGTCTATGAGAACGATCAACGCAAGGGTGCTTGGAAGCCGGCGGACCTGGAGAGAGTGCGCTGTGCCTTGGCCGCGCTCGCCCTGAAGTTTCAGGCAAACGGCCTCACGGCATTCGTGACCGCACTCGCGCCTGACAAGTCGAGCGCTTATCGTCCGTGGCTGCGGGAGCCGGAGAAAATCGCCGAGAGCCGGCTGCCTGACCTGCTGGAGCGCTTCCCCGTGCCCGATGCTCGCCTCGATGCGGCAGTGCGGAAATCCGTCTCAGTTGGGATCAGGGACGTATACATGCCCGATGACACGCATTGGGGCGGTGCTGGCCAGGCGCTGGCAGCCGAAGCCATCATGGAATTATTGGTCAGGCTACGTACAATCGTCGCCGACGGTGAACGCCTCTCTGGCGTCCAGGGCATACCCGTCGGAGCCGCTGCGCGCAAATGAATCGACAGGAGCGATCATGAGAATTGGCATCTTCAGGAATCTGGCCGTGCTCGCAGCCGCCGGCTTGTCCGCACAGGCTTACGGTGGTACCGAGGCGGATTACCAAGCGTTGCGCTCGTGGTGTGTGCAGCGCAGTGCCCATGAGAACGATACTGCCTGGCAGGCCGCAAATAGCCCTTTGAAGTATTTCCACTTCCATCACTACTGCTTTGCGATGAAGGTGGAGAACAAATTGATCGCCCCGCGTGATGCGGCAGAGCGCAAGCGAGTCGTCGATGAAATCGTCGGTCAGATTTCGTATGTTGTTAGTCATGTGCAGCCGGACCATTTTCTACTGCCCGAGGCCTACGCCTTGCGCGGCCGCGCGCTTTATGTGGGCAAGCGAAATGTAGAGGCGGAATCGGACCTCTTGCGCGCCCTTCAACTGGATCCGAGGCATACACGGGCAGCAGCTCAACTGGCCACGTTGTACATGAATACGAATCGTCGCTCCGATGCTGCCAACGTGGTGCGGGCTACCCTCGAGCTAATGCCTGGCGACTATCGCCTGAGGCCACTGGCTAAGGAGCTGAAAATCGAGCTGCCGCCCGAACGGCCGCCGCAAGCAGTGGAAAAAGCGCCGATAGCTCCGCCCAGTGAGGCCGCAGACAACAAGGCGCCCAGCATCGTGGTGCCGCCATCCGATTCTCCTGAACCGGTGGGACCGGCGGAAGCAGGTGTCGAGACAGCCGTTACCGGTTGCCGCTTTTGTCCGCCGGAAGAGATTCAGAGCAAGTGGCGGGAATCCTTCCGCGAAAAAAACAAGCAGTGATTTGAAAAGGTGTCACCTTGTCCGTTCGATTGTCTATCGTCGTTCCTGTATACCGCTCACAAGCCACCTTACCAGAGCTGCACAGACGGCTCGTTGCCGCGCTTGAGCCCGTCGAGCCGTCATTCGAGATCATCCTTGTCGAGGACTGTGGCGGCGACGATTCATGGCGCATCATCAATGAAATTGCGGCACGTGACCCACGGGTTCGCGGGATACAGCTCAGCCGCAATTTTGGCCAACATGCTGCGACGATTTGCGGGTTTTCGCAGGCGCGGGGCGACTGGATCGCCACCCTGGACGATGATCTTGAGCAGGCGCCTGAGTCATTGCCCCATCTCTATCGCAAGGTACTTGAAGGGCACGACCTGGTGTATGGCGTCTATCCGCAGCGCAGCCACAAGGCTTGGCGCAACATCACCTCGGCGACGGCGCGCTGGCTTTTCCGCAAGGCTATTCCTTCACTGAACTATGAGTACACCAGCTTCCGGGTAATTCGGGGGGATCTAGCGCGCGAGCTGCAGCGCTTTGATTCGCCTTTTCCCTTTGTGGATGGCTACCTTTCGTGGCTCACGAATCGCTGTGCGTCGGTTGAGGTTCCGCACGGCGTGCGTGCAAACGGCAGCAGTAACTACACGCTGAAAAAGTTGGTCACGCACACGGTCAACATCTTCGTTACGTTTTCCGACCTGCCGTTGCGCATGGCGTCCTGGCTTGGGTTGCTGACTTTCATGCTGGGCATGGGATGGCTCGCTGTCATCCTGTTGAGGTACATCCTTGGCGGCATCTCCGTATCGGGTTTTGCTTCAATCATGGCGGGCATCCTGCTTTTTGGCGGCGTGCAATTGCTCGTGCTGGGCGTCTTCGGGGAATACCTTGGGCGGATGAATTTCAAGAGTTCCCGGAAGCCACTTTTCCTTATTGGACGCACCACCGGTTGATTTACCTGGATGCCAGTCAGATGCGTTTGTTGATTTATGGGTCGAGAGAGTTCGCGTTAACCGTCGCCGACCTCGTCAGGCATTGTGGCCATGAAGTCGCGGGCATGGTCGACGATTTCAGTTCAGGGGAGGGGATCGTAGGCAATCTTGATTCCGCTGCGAAGAACTTTCCTCCTGCCGAATACGGATTTGCCGTTGCTATCGGCTATTCGAATATTCCCGCGCGCTGGAAGGCGTGGGAACGGATCCGCGCCGCTGGCTACAGGGCCCCGACGCTGGTTCATCCGCGCGCTTATGTGGCGGACAACGCGGTGGTTGGAGAGGGCTGCATGGTCATGGCCGGCGCCGTTGTCGACGTGCGCGCGCAGCTTGGAGAACTTGTCGTCGTCTGGCCCGGGGCGTGCATCAATCATGACGCCACAGTGGGGAAGAACACCTTCGTTTCGCCGAATGCAACGCTGTGCGGTTCTGTGGTTATCGGGCCCGATACTTTCATCGGTGCGGCGTCCTCGATTGCAGACCATTCACATGTGCCGCCTTCCAGTTTCATAAAAATGAACTCCGTTTTCAAGGATAACCGGCAATGAAGTCAGTCGTGGTGCTCCAGTCGAATTATGTCCCCTGGAAGGGGTACTTTGATCTTATCCACGATGCCGACCAGTTCGTCTTTTACGACGACCTGCAGTACACAAAGAGAGATTGGCGCAGTCGAAACAAGATCAAGGCGGCGGGAGGCTCCGAGTGGATCACGATTCCGGCTGGATCCGACACTAACCGGCTGATTTGCGAAGTTGAGCTCAAGGATGCTACGTGGCAGCAGAAGCATTGGAAGACGGTGGCGCAGAACTACCGGAGTTGTCCGCATTTTGAGCGGTATCGGCATTTCTTCGAGGACTTCTATCTTGCTAGGCCCTGGTCGAACCTTTCGGAGATGAATCAATATTTGATTCGGAGTATTTCCGAGGAGTTTCTTGGCATCCGGACCGAGTTCCGGGATTCGCGCGAATTCAGTTTGTCCGGACAGAAGCAGGAACGGCTGCTTGAAGCCGTGATCAAGGCAGGTGCAGAGCGTTACATTTCGGGTCCGGCGGCGAAGAGCTATATTCAGCCGGAAAGATTTTCGGAGGCCGGAATCGATCTCGTCTGGAAGGATTACAGCGGCTACCCGGAATATCCGCAGCGCTTTCCGCCGTTTGAGCACGGTGTTTCCATCCTGGACCTTCTGTTCAATGTGGGTCCGGACGCTCCGTGGTACATCTGGGGGTGGCGGGAAGGGCCATTGGCCGCATGAAGACGACGATCGGGCAGTTGATCCGCTATGGGATCGTCGGTGTTGCGTCGAACGCTGTGGGCTACCTGCTCTACCTCGGGATCACCGCGGCAGGCATGGAACACAAACTGGCGATGACCTTGCTCTATGGGGTCGGTGTCGCGCAGACTTTCGTGTTCAACAAGCGTTGGTCTTTCGGCCACGGCGGAGCACATGGCCCTGCGTTCGTACGCTACTGCCTTGCGTACGCGATCGGATATTTTGTCAATCTTGCCGCGCTTTTTGTGCTGGTGGACCGACTCGGTTATCCGCACCAGATCGTGCAGGGGGCAATGATCCTGATTCTGGCTGTAATGCTTTTTCTGCTTCAGAAGTTTTGGGTTTTTCGGTCGATTTCTCCATTGCCGGCACAGAGCGGGCCAAGTCTATGAATATTCCATTCAACAAGCCCTACATGACGGGCAAGGAACTGTGGTACATCGCCCAGGCGCACGCCAATGGGCATCTGGCCGGGGACGGCAGCTTCACCAAGCAGTGCTCGCGCTGGCTCGAGGCCCGCACCGGGGCGGGCAAGGCGCTACTGACACACTCATGTACGGCGGGGCTGGAGATGGCGGCGATGCTCGCCGACCTCAAGCCGGGCGATGAGGTCATCATGCCGTCGTACACGTTCGTGTCGACGGCCAACGCCTTCGTGCTGCGCGGCGCGGTGCCGGTGTTCGTGGACATCCGGTCCGACACGCTGAACATCGATGAGAGGCTGATCGAAGCGGCCATCACCGAGCGCACGCGCGCGATCGTGCCGGTGCATTACGCCGGGGTCGGTTGCGAGATGGACACAATCATGGACATCGCGCGCCGGCACGACCTGCTGGTGATCGAGGATGCGGCACAGGCGGTGATGGCGAGCTACAAGGGGCGGCCCCTCGGTGGCATCGGCCATATGGGGGCGCTGTCCTTCCACGAGACGAAGAACATCATTTCCGGCGAGGGCGGCGCGCTGCTGGTGAATGGACCGGCGCTGGCCGAGCGTGCCGAGATCATTCGCGAGAAGGGCACCAACCGGTCACAGTTCTTCCGCGGCCAGGTGGACAAATACACCTGGGTGGACATCGGCTCGTCCTATCTGCCGGGCGAACTGATTGCCGCCTTCCTGTGGGCACAGATGGAAGAGGCGGACAACATCACCCGCCGCCGGCTCGGTATCTGGAACATGTATCACCAGTGGTTCGCGGAAGCGGAGAACGCCGGAAAGCTGCGCCGGCCGATCGTGCCGGCGCACTGCGCGCACAATGCGCACATGTACTACCTGCTGCTGCCGGATCTGGACAGGCGCACCGCTTTCATCGACAGGCTACGGAAAGTCGGCATCAACTGCGTGTTCCACTACATTCCGCTGCACAGCGCGCCGGCCGGGCAGCGCCTGGGGCGGACGCATGGAGACCTGAAGGTCACCGACGAAATGTCGGATCGGCTGGTGCGTCTGCCGCTGTGGCTCGGTCTGGAAGACACGCAGGCCGAAGTCATCCAGCAGATCCTGGCATCCCTCTAGCGCAAAGGCGTCGCATTCGATGCAGAAAATTGCACGTGGACACGCGGGGTTTGCGACTTGGCCGCATCTCGCCTTATGGGGCTTGATTGCCGTTCTGGTGATTCCGGCGATTGGCGCAGGAGGGTTCTGGTGGACCGATGAAGCACGCCACGCCATGGGCGGAGTCTTCATTCTCGATTTCATCCGCGACGTGCCGCTGTCGGACCCTCTGGGCTATGCCATGCGCTATTTCGCGCAATATCCGGCGCTGGCCTTGAATTGGTATCTGCCAGGCTTCTATGCGGCGGAGGCGGCTCTTTTTGGCCTCTTTGGCGCGAGTGAGGCTGCGGCCCATTGGACTGTCATCGCGTTCTGCGCGCTGGGTGCCAGCGTGTGGTTCGCATGGGCGCGGGGAGGGTGGGGGCCGTTGCCTGCTCTCGTTGCGACGGCGAGCTTCCTGGCCGTGCCGGAATGGAACTTCTGGGCACGCAGTGTGATGCTAGAAGCGCCTGCCATCGCCATGTTCGTGCTGTCGGTGTGGTGCTTCGAGCGCTACCTTGATCGTCCGACATTCACCCGTGCCGTAGTGGCAGGACTGGTGATCGCGCTGGCGCTGTCGATCAAACAGACCGTGGCGTTGTTGTTGCCGGCACTTTTCGTCTATGGCCTCTGGACCCCACGGCGGTCGGCTCTGTTGAGAGTGCAGGCGCTTCCCGCGTATCTCTTCGTGATCGTTGCGCTTGCAGTCGTTGCCTTGCATGCGATCAAGTTCGGCAGCCTCGGCCTGGCGGCAACCGTGGGCGACAATCGGGTCGATGTGGGACAGAGTGCCGGGCGCCTGTCGCTGGCGCGCTGGATGATGTATCCCCATGCCTTGGTGAAGACTTGGGGCTGGCCGCTGCTCGTGCTGTCCGCAGTCGGTGTAGCGTGGCGACCCCGGAGCAGCGAGCCGCGATTGCCGCTGCTGTATGCCTGGCTGGGTTGCTGGTATCTGGCGATGACCCTGCTGCTCGGCTCCGAAGGCAACGCGCCCAGATACACTCTTTACGCATTTCCAGCCCTGGCCATGTTCGCGGCGAGGCCACTGTTCCTGCTGCAGGAACGACCTACGCTGCGTAACGCGATGCTGGCGGCACTGCTGATCGTGCTCGGGTTCAATGTGTGGCGCACGCTGAACCAACCCGTTCCTTATGTGAATGGCTATCGCGAAGCGGCGGAGTTCATCCAGCAGAGCAAGACGCAAGGGCCGGTCCTGTTTGCCGGCAAGCATGATGGCAACTTCATATTCCATTTGCGGCGGCTGGACGATCGGCGCAACGACGTCGTGTTGCGTGCCGACAAGGTGCTCGTGTCCCTTGCGGTGCACAAGTACTTCGGCATGGAATCGCATGTGTCCAGCCTGGACGACATCCAGTCGCTGATCGATCGCTACGGGGTGGAATTCATCGTCGTCGAGCAACCGGACATCGTGCGCGTGAAGGAATTCGGCATGTTGTATGAGTTGCTGCAACGGCCTGAATTCGAACGCATGACGGTGCTGCCGGTGACGGCCGGTGGGCGTGCGGAAGCCCCTGATCGGATCGAAATCTATCGCTATCGTAATTACAAGCCGTCCCTGGATGCCACGATTGTGATCCCGCTCCCGCACATGGGAACCGAGATCAGGTTCGACCGGGACAAGAGGCGCTGAATGAAAGACGCGGCCAGGGGGGCGGCGCCTGCAACGACGGCGCGTGAGGACGCATACGTTGCGGGAATTGTCTTCCTGCTCGCCGCATGTTGGCTGCTGCTGTTCTCAGGCGGGATGCCGGACATCAATCCCGACGGTGCCAATGCGCTCCATATGGCACGGAACGTTCTGGCAGGGGACGGGCTGAGCATGAGGGTGGTGCCGCTCGAGGATGCCGCGCCGGCGGCGTCGCCGATGATCACCAAGCCGCCCGTCTACGCCCTTTCCATCGCCGCACTGGCAAAGCTCGGTCTCGACGCCCGATATGCTGCCTGGGGCATCGTGGTTGTGGCGTGGGCACTGGCAGTCACGATGCTCTATCTGCTCGGGCGACAGGTTCTCCCTTCTCGCGTGGCGCTGTTCGTCCCGCTCCTCTTTGGTTTTCAGGTGACGACTCTCCGTTGGGGCATCTCGATCCATGAGCAGTCGCTGCTCGTTTGCCTCAGCTACGTTGTCCTGTGGCGCCTGAGTCGCCTGGAGACCTACGTTGCTTGTTCCAGCAGCGTACCCATGGGCTTGACCGGCGTCCTTGCTGGCTTGGCGATGGCGACAAGCTATCAGGGGCTTCCACTGCTGATCGTGGCGACGGCCTGCGTCGCGTCGCTGGCCGCCCGCCTGAAGCGCTGGCGCGCATTCGTGGCGTACTGCGGTGGCGTTGCCCTGGTCGGTGCATGGCCATTGGCGAGGTTCATCGGGCTCATGCTCGATGGTGTCAGGCCCGCATTCACTGGGTCAGAGTCAGCAACTCACCATAGAATTCTGGCGGGTATCGCGAGTGCATTCCAGAACGACTTCATGGGGCGACAGTTCGTCTGGCTTTATGGTGAATCCCGGCTCCATCTGTTGCTCCTCGCGCTCTTTGCATTGGCCGTATGTGGTCTTGCTGCATATGTTGCGCGAGTCAATCGCGGGTGGCGCCCGCTGGTCGTCTTCCTGGTCGTCTATCTGGCGATGCTCGTTGGCTTCCTGGGTGGAAGGGGTACGGGGGTCTATGAACCCCGCGTCGGAGTGGTTTCCAACGGCCTCCTTCTACTTTTCCTTGTATTTCTCGTGCATCGAGCGATGGTGCGCTCGGGTATGAGTGGAGGAGCAAGGATTGCCGGTGGCGCTGCACTCGCGGCGCTGTTCCTCGGTGCGCAATACAATCGCATGCCTGAATTGTCGGCTTCCAGGTCGGCACTATGCCCTGCGCCTCAGACGGTGAGCTGGCTGCGCGAGCATCTGCCGAAGGATTCGCTGGTGGCAGTAACGCAGTGCGGATTTGAGCTGGTGGCTGATTCAGCCGACTATTACATCGTCTTCATCCCCCCCGCCGACAGTTATTCCATGAGCGTGGCGCGCTGGGGGGCGGGCGATTTTGCCCGTCTGTGTCACATGAGTGCGCGTCCCTGGGTCGTCATCCTGGATGGTGGCAAGGGAGGCATTCGTGACCCCCTGATCGATCGATGGGGGTATGGAAGCCTGGTCGACGGTCTCTTCCGTGGAGAAAGCGCTGCAGATATCCGCCTTGCTGCGCGTCTTGAAGACGGCTATGTCTATCGGGTGATGTGCAAGGGAAGCTGACCCCTAGACGACTGCGACAGGTAGTTGCCTTTGGTGTGGTGGCGCCCAGTTCGGGAACGGGTGTGCAGGTCAGAATTCAAGTTGGTCCACGTTCGCGGAACCCATGTACCTGATCTGCGAATCGACGTACGTCTCCCTGTCGCGGACCCGGTCCCAGCGGCCTTGAAGGAATCCGTAGAGATTGACGACGCGTACGAACTCCATCACGGCAAGGACTCGCAGGCGCGTACTCCAGTCGCGCGAAGCGGCCGACGCCTGGGGCCACAGGTGGTTGCGGACATGCCAGGCAAAAACGGCGAGACCTGCCAGCGGAAGAAGGGAATGCGCGACGACGCCGGCCATCAAGAGCAGCACCGCTGCGTGGATGTAGAGATTCTTCAGATAGCCGGACGTGCCGATTCCCACGCGGGCATTGCCGCGTGAGAAGTTGATCCGTTGTTTTGCAAGGGCGCGCCAGGTTTCCCTTGGGCGCCACAGCACGATCGCCTCCTTGCAGAAGATGAAGCGGCAGCCGACCTGTCGCAGGCGGATGTTGAAGAGCGTGTCCTCGGCGGCGTAGAGCCATTCCGGATAACCCCCCGCACGCTCCCAGGCGGCCTTCGAAAAGGCGACGGACCGGCTGGACGGGTAGTACTGAGCGGTCTCGCTTTCATCGCGGCCAGGCTGAAAAGTCGCCAGCACCACGGCGTTCTCGAACGCCGAATGCACCTCGAAGCGGAAGTTGCCGGCGACGACGTCGGGAGCCGGGCTGGCCTGGAAGCAGTGGACGATGTGTTCCAGCCAGTCGGCCGACACCTTGCATCCCGCGTCGGTGATCGCCAGATGGCTGGTGGTTGCCGCAGCGATGCCGAGATTGCGCCCCCGCGCGATGTTGCACGGTTTGGAAATGACCCTGATCTGCCCGCGCGATTGGTACTCGCGGAGAATCTGCAAGGTGCCGTCCGTGCTTTCACCATCGACGATGATGATCTGGTCCGGCTTGTGCGTTTGTGCCAGGAGAGAATCGACGAATGCCGCGATCGTGCCGGCCTCGTTTCGGACCGTGGCGACGATGGTGATGCTCACTTCGTTCATGCGACTTGGAATCCTTTACCGGAGCGCGTCCCGCACGCGATGCGTGTTCTCGAAAAAGCGAACCTTGATGCCGAAATGCGTCGCGGTGACGGAGTCATCGGTGTAGTTGAAAGGATAGCTGTCGGGTAGCGGCGCTCCGAGATGAGGTTCGCGCGTGATCAGGTGGCGATAGGCCCATTGCTCGAAAGTCGGCGCAAGATCCATCCGGTGCTTGTTCTCGCCGATCCACTGATCCAGCAGGTCGAGATCATAGGTCCCCGGCGCATTCAGGCAGATCAGCCCCGCATTGAAGGTTGCGTCCCTGCGCTCGAAGACGAACCGGCCTAGCCAGTCGTGCCCCGGGATGAAGGTTTCGACGCTGTAGAGCGAGCGCTGGTCTGCGGGGTCGTCGATCCAGTTCAGGATCTCGGTCGGGCGGTGGAAGAAGAGGATGTCCGCATCCAGGAACATTCGCTTGGTCGCCTGGGTGTAGAAATTGAAATCGAACAGCCGCACCGCGAAGATGTGCATGTTGTAGCCGGCATTTCGATGATCGCTGTGCTGCTTGTTCGCGTAGCGATAGTCGTGGCAGTTGGGGTACGGCCGCAGCCTCGCGTCCATCTCTTCGTCCGCCATCGCCTTGCGCACGATGCGCACGCCACGCAGGTGGTGTTCCAGGGCCGAGACGTCCTCCGGGGTGAGGCTGCCGTCCTCGTGCAGCACGACAGCGAAACGACGATCGCAGGCTTTCAGGAAACTCTTGACTGCCCAAAGCGCCATGCCGACATGGCGGTGGCCAAGCAGCATATGGACTTCGAAATGAGGTGCGTCCTGCCCGGTGTCGACCGGGCGGGTGGCGAGCGCTTCGCGGTCGCAGCGCTCGCGTAGCGCCTCTTCCCGTTTGCGTTTCAGGGCCTGGCGATAGCGCCAGGGAATGAGGTGCTGCGCGGGTGCGGAGTCGAGGAGGGTTGCGGCGAACATGTCCAGTCCTCGTCAGCGGTCGAGGTAACCCGCGTAGTAGTCGCGCAGGTACTCTTCGAGGGCGACGCGCCAGTCGCGCATGTGGTTCATGCCCCGCAGGTTGAGCTTGCGATTGATCAGGCGTTCCGAAGCCGGGCGTGCGGCGAAGTATTCCGCGGAGAAGAAGTCCGAGCTCACCGGAGTGACCGTGATGCGCTCGTTCAGGCCGAGCAGCCTGACGAGTTCCTGCGCCACTTCCAGACGACCGGTTTCTCCGCCGCAGACCATGTTGTACAGGCCCCAGAGTTCTGCTTCGAGCAGCGCCTTGACGTTGCGTGCGAAGTCGTGGGTGTATGTCGGCGTACCCAGCTTGTCATCGACGACGTGAAGCTCGGTCTTGCCGGCCTTGATCTGCTTCATCAGCTTCTGGATGAACTTCTTGTCCTTGCGCGGCCCTGCGCCCATCATCCAGCCGGCCCTGCAGACGAGATAGCGGTTTGCCGTCTCCACCACGTAGCGCTCGCCCATGTACTTGGAGCGCGCGTAGACGCCGAGCGGGTTGGGCTGGTCCCAGTCGTCGTAGGTTTCCTGCTTGCCGTCGAAGATCCCGGCGGTGCTGATGTACAGCAGCGGGATGTCGAGCTCGTTGGCGATCGAGACGGCGTTTTCCACCGCCAGGGTGTTCGTCTGGTAAGCGTCGTCCGCTTCCTTCTCGCAGTACTCGAGATCGGTGTAGGCACCCAGGTGGAAGATGTAATCGGGCTTGAAGTCGCGGACATCTGCACGATAGGCAGCCCGGTCGCGAAAGTCGAGGTAGGACAGCCAGGATTCGTTGACGTCCTTGTCGGTGCAGCGAAGTTCATAATCGCTGCCGAACTGCTTGTAGAAGGCTTCGCCCAGCATTCCGCCGCAGCCGGCGATGTAGATCTTCTTCATCCTTGAATCCATCCTGGTTGGTCTCTATGACTTACGGTGAATCATACAGGGCGAGCGGCGGGCTCACGGGGGGTGGTGGTGCGGCCTGTGGAAGCGGTCACGACTGATTCCTGTCGCGTCGTTGGCTTATTGACGTCGACTGCTGGTGGCTGGCGCCTGGGAACAGACTGTCGACCTCCTGGATCAGGCCAGACGGCCTGGATGCCAGGTCGGTGACGAACCTGCGGTCCTCGATCAGCCATTCGTCCACGCTGGCGTCGGTGACAAGCTGGCCAAAGCCCGGACGATCCAGCAGGATTCGGTCGAGGATCCTGTCTCCGAGTGCCTTCTTGAAATGGCCTGCTTCCCAGTAGTAGGTGAGGTGAGTCTGACGATCCCCTGGCGCAGGAATCGGCTCGGTCGTTTCTGCGCTGACCCCGCTGAAATCCCAGACCTTGATGGCGACATTTCCCGTCCGCGTGTGTTCGGCAGCCGCCAGCACCGACGCCTTCCATTCGGCGAACAGGCGGCCAAGACCGGCGCGTTCCATCATCAGCCGGATCTGCGCGTGGTAAGGGTAGATGACGACATGAACGGTGGTGCCCATTGTGGCTGCGTCGTGGAGAAACGCGTTCAGCCCCGCGTATTCGACGGATTGACTTCCGTCGTCGGGATGGATTCGTGGGGCCTTTCTCGTCCAGTTCTTCAGGTTCTCGAGCGCCCGTTGGCGGAACAGGGCGTAATGTCCGCTTTGCGCGACCTCGGGAATGTAGTTGAGCAATGGATTGAAGCCGCGCGGGCTGAGGCTGGCGGGGTGGCTGGCGTGCTGAATTGCGATCGTGTTCAGCGAATCCCGCAGCCCGGTGACGGAGAAGACCGTCTCGGCAAGCACGCTGCCGTCGATACGTGGCGCAGGCGGGATCGCGGGCGGTGGAACGCGCGCAGGCGGTGCGCCGAGGAAATCGAAAAAATCCACTCCGACGATCAACAGTTTCGGCCTGCAACCCGCATCGTCGAGCCAGTGCAACTGGCGCAGCGCAATGCTGATCGGCGTGCCGGGAATCGCGTGGTTGTAGGCGACGAGATCATGCGCGGCGAAGCCGGGATGTTCCGGGTCGAAGCCGATTTCTGCCCGCGAGTTGCCGAAGATGCCTGCCGTCGGGCAGAGCCTTCTCGCCGCTTGCCAGCGGGCGAGGTCGCGGTGGTGATCGAGATAGGGCTTTGTCGCGTTGAGCCCGCTGATACGCGGTGTGCCGAAGATGCCGAGCGGGTCAATCACGACATTGAACGCGCCGCAGAGCGCGACCGTGGCGAGCAGGGTCGCGAACATCCAGCGCAGGTATCGAAGCCAGGGCGACATGACCATCAGAACTGAAAGTAGAGAAACTCGGTCGGCCGGCTCAGCGCAAGCACTCCGAACGCAAGGAGCAGGCCGACGAGTACCGCGTCGCGACGCCGCGGCTGCCAGGTGAAGAGGGGCTGGTGGGCGGCGTCCGCGCCCTTGCCATGCGACGCGAGCGCCGGTTCGAAGCGCGACATGATCTCTTGTGTGTTGGGGCACAGGAAGGCGAGGGCTGCGGCGAACAGCACCCAGCCCCAGGTCTCGACGAAGGTTCCGCCGCCACCGAGGTAAGCGCTGACTCCCAGGCCCTGTATCACCGGCCATAGCGGGCCAATCCGAGAAGCGATGGCGTCGGGCAGGGCGGCGCCGTTCGCGCCTAGCATGCCGAGCACCACCTTGTGCGCAGTTGCCAGATCGGGCGCGCGAAAATACACCCAGGCAAACACCACGCAGATGAAGGTGACGCCGATGCCGAGGAACGACGCCAGCGCCGGCGGCAGGCGGAACGGGATCGTCTGCGCAAGATCGCGCCAGGCGTGGTTGACGACGAGAAATGCGCCGTGGAGCGCGCCCCAGATCACGAAGTTCCAGCCTGCTCCGTGCCACAGGCCGCCCAGCACCATCGTCGTCAACAGGTTGGCGTGGCGCCGGATCGGGCCATGCCGGTTGCCACCCAGCGGGATGTAGAGGTAGTCGCGCAGGAAGCGCGACAAGGTCATGTGCCATCGGCGCCAGAATTCGGTGATGTTCCAGGCCTTGTAGGGCGAGTTGAAATTGAGCGGCAGCTTCACGCCGAACAGGCGGGAGAGGCCGATCGCCATGTCGGAGTATCCGGAAAAGTCGAAGTAGAGCTGGAACGTATAGGCGAGGGCGCCACCCCAGGCGATCAGCAGCGATGGACTCTCCGCCTGTGGATGAAAAACGGGCGCCGCGTAGCCTGCGAGGTTATCGGCGATCAGCACCTTCTTCGCGAGCCCGAGCGCAAAGATCGATAGCCCGATTGCGATGTTGGATAGCTCGGGACGGTAATTACGATCGTCGTCGAACTGCGGCATCATTTCCTTGTGATGCAGCACTGGGCCGGCAATCAGGTGCGGAAAATAGGTGACGAACAACACGTAATAGATGAAGCGGTATTCGGTCACTTTGCCGGCGTAGGCATCGGCGAGGAAGGCGATCTGGGTGAAGGTGAAGAACGAGATGCCGATCGGCAGGATGATTCCGAGCAGCGGCCATTCGGTGCCGGTTACGGCATTCACGCTCGAGAGGAAGAAATCGGCGTATTTGTAATAGGCGAGCAGCAGCAGATTGAGGCTGACAGCGGCGGCGAGTGCCTTCTTGCCTGCGCTCGTCCCGGCGTTGCGGGCGATGTAGCTGCCCGCATAGTAGTTGGCGCAGATCGAGCCCAGCAGCAGGGCAAGGTAGTGGTAGTCCCACCAACCGTAAAAGAACAGTGAGCACGTCGCCAGCCATGCAGCGCCAGTCCCCTTGCCGAAACGTGCGAACAGGAAGAAGCCCGCAAAGGTGACGGGCAGATAGGCGAGCAGGAATGCGTAGGAGTTGAATAGCATCGATGTCGTCCGTCTCAGGCCACGTTGCGCGCTTCTTCGCGCGAAGCGTGGTCATTGTTCGACGGGAGGGGGGCGTCCTTCATCCATGCGTCGAGCTCGGCCCACAGTCGTGCGGTTTCTTCCGGGTAAAGCGCCGAGACATCGCAGTTGCATCCCGGGTCGGTGCTCAGGTTGTAGAGCGTCAGACGCTTGCCACTGGTCAGCGGCTGATAGACCAGCTTCCAGTCGCCGTCACGCACCATGCGGTCCTTCGCTGCAAGGATCAGTTCGCGATACTCGGCCTTGATGGCGAGCGTGCCGCTGGCGTCGTCGGGTACGTCGAGGAGTTCGAGCAGGCTCGGGTACTGGAGGTGGCCCTCAGGCAGACCTGGCGGAGGCGTGATCCACATGCCGGTCTCGTTGAACGCCTTGAGCCGCAGGTCGGAGGCGGGATCCTTCATGAGCGAAACGAGCGAGGTGCCGTCGCAGGCGACGGGGGGAGCTCCCAGCAGGTCGAGGATCGTCGGGAGGAAATCGATCGTCCGGGTGACGCTGTCGACCCTGGTTCCGGCGGGCATTGCCGGCGATGAGACGATGAGCGGCACGCGCGCGCTGAAATCGCCGAGGGCAGAGTTGCCCTGGCCCCATGTGCCGTGTTCGAAGAACTCCATGCCATGGTCGCTGTACAGGACCACGATGGTGTTTTCGGACAGCCCGAGCCTGTCCAGATGCCGCATGATGCGCCCGACCTCGTCGTCGAACTGGGTGACGCAGCCGTCATAGAGGTCGAGGATCTGGTCGAGATCGAACTCCTCGCGAGGCTCGCCCTGGCGTCGGATGATTTCGAAGGGCTCCGTCAGGCGCGCCATGGCGAACTTCGATTCACCCTTGTAGTCAGCCTTTGCGTGGCGAACGTAATACGGATATTCGGATGCGAATGGAGGGTGAGTGGTCGAGTAGAAGGCGTTGACGAGAAAGGGATCTTTCGTCGCCGCCAGTCGCGTGATCAGGTGGCGGCTGCGCCTGCCAAGCTGCAAGGTCTGCGGTACGCCGCCGAGGTAGTAGATCTCCGGCAGCACTAGCCGCCCGATGCGGTTCTGCGCGAAGAGCGAAATGAAGAGCCGAATGTCCTTGGGGCCTTGCCGGATGAGGTACTTGAGGTTCCACTGATCTTCCGGAAGCTGGAGCACGTCGAATCCGAAGGGAAACTTGCCCAAGTCGGCACCGCACCAGTCTGAAACCGCCGCCGTTCGATAGCCGCGTTCCCGCAGAATCTTGGGCAGCGTCGCGAAGTCCAGGTGCGCTTCCGCCTCGGATACGAAGTTGTCGCGGACGCCGTGGCGATGCGGCCACAGGCCAGTCAGCAATGAGATCAGGCTCGGGGCAGTGCGCGCACACGGTACATAGCAGGCCGTGAATTGCGTGCCGCGCGCCGTGAGCCGATCGATGTTCGGCGTCAGGGAACGCCCATCGCGCTGCGCACCGATGCGGTCAGCGCGCAGCGTGTCAGAACCGATCATGACGATATTGGGGCGTTCGCTGCCTCTGGGCGGGGGGGGGGTACCCTCGGGTTCCCACAGCGCGAAGCCGACGATCGCCCCATAGCCCAGGGTGGCGAACAGCAGTGCGAAGGCGTCGGAAAAGTCGCCGTGCATCGTGCGCAGGACTGCGAGCGCAGCAACTGCCGCCAGCCCGGTGAGCACGAGCGATTGAGCGATGAGACGCAAGCCCTTGGGGGTGAGCGCGCTCCACAGGCGGTGAACGCGGGCCGTCCGATACTGCCAGGATGCGACGATCAGGCCTGGATTCAGCAACAAAGCGCGACAGCCCGCGTAGATGGTTGCCGCCAGCAGGCTCAGCGCCGCGGCAGCGAGCTTGATCCACCAGGCAAGATTCAGCTCGAGCGTTTCCGATGCGGCGACGGCCATCAGTGCGCCCGGCATGCTCCAGAACAGCGCCAGCCCGAATGCTGCTGACGTGAGACGGGCGAGCGCATATGCACCGTACCAGCGATAGCGCCCGGTGATTTCCTTGCGCACTGCCGGACCCGTGCGCGAGAAGTCCCGGATCGACTTGGCAAGCAGCGTGCAGCTCGCAAGTGCGGCGATGGCACAGGCCGGCGAGATGATTGCGACTGCCCAGTCGGGGGCCATCAGGCCGGCAAGCAACAGCATGCACACGCCGCCAGCGGCCAGTGCCCAAGAAAGGATGTCTTCGCGAAGGAAGGGAAGCTTCTTCCCGTTGGTCTGTGCGTGCATGTTGGTCGGCACGGGTTAGCCGCGGGCGGCGGGCGGCTGCAATTTCAACCGCGGAGCCGGCGTGCGGCGGTTCGTCGCGTGGGGATCCGTCATCGGTCTCACAATGGGCGCCCCGTCAGAACGGCAAGCGTGATTCCGGCAATCAGGCGCCCCCGACTCAAGGGCGCCAGCAGGAAGGCCCTGAACAGATCGGTGAGCGCGCCCGACCTGTCGCCGTCGCGCGAAGCCCATTTTGCGTAATCGCACAGCGTGCCCGCGTACAGCGTGCGCCAGAAGGCACCCTGCTTTTCGGTGGGCAGGAGGCCGCGATTCTTGCGCGTCATCGCGATGGCGCCCGCTCGCATGCGAAGCCGGTTTCGGCTGACGCTGCCGGGGCGTTTCAGGACCACCACTAGCGGCTCTGCGATGCAGGCGAAGCGCCCTGCTGCCGCCAGGCGGATCCACAGATCGGTGTCCTCGGCGCCAAAGAGGGTTTCGTCGAAGCCGCCCAGCGCCTGCACGAGATCACGTCGGGCCAGTACGGAGGAGGCTCCGCCGGCAATGGTTGCGTGGCTCGCAAATACGTCGGCCACGCTCGCTTCGCTCTTGCCGCTGCATGCCCAGGCGCCGACGACGTTGCCTTCCGGATCTTCAAGCGTTGCGGTGGCGGCGCAGAAGGCAAGGTCAGGTTGTGCCGTCATGAGCGCGACCTGCCGCTCCAGCTTGTGGGGCAGCCAGCGGTCGTCCGAATCGAGGAAGGCGACGTAGCGTCCATGTGCTGCGCGGATCCCCGCATTGCGCGCGCTGCTCATTCCGCCGTTGGCTTGCGACACCACGCGCAGGGCGCCGCCGTATGAACGCAGAATGGCGGCGGTATCGTCGGTGCTGCCGTCGTCGACGACGACCAGCTCGACATCGCGAAAGGATTGCGCCAGCACGCTGTCCACCGCCCGGCGGATGCACCAGGCGGCGTTGTATGCGGGGATGACGACGCTGACCGCAGGTTCAGTCATCGGGGTCATAGCCCATCTCGCGCATGAGGGGGGCAATGGCCGGCAGGATGCGCTCGATGGCGTCGGGATTGCTGTCCTTCCATTTCTGCTTCTTCGGCGTTCCCTTCACGATACTGGTGGGGCGTCCGGCGAGGCCGGCGCAGCGAGCCCGCATGTTCTCATCGAAAGCGACACCAAGACGCTCGAATACTTCTCGGAACATGTCGACGGGTCGCTCGAAGATGTCCTCGTAACGCACCTGGATCCATTGTTCCCGCGGCAGGGTTCGTGCCGCGTCCAGCGCCAGGCGATTGGCGCTGATCCACTGGAAGGCGCAGGCCTCCTCGAGCGAGGCATGGTTGTACTCGCGCCAGCCGGGAGGCAGGAAGAAATGCCATTCGCGGAACTCGCCGCCATTGATTGCGACCGGTTCGGGCGAGGGGCCGAAAAACTTCTCGAGGCCAAAGCCGCCGTCGGTGCGGCCGAGGCGCCAGCCGTCGATCATCGAACTGATGTTGTCGCGCCCGTCGCGCACGATGAAGACGAACTTCGCCCGAGGGAACAGCTTGTGCAGGTAGCCGACCCGCAGGGTGTTGATGCAGGTCTTGTCCAGCACCGGGCCGGCTCCAAGCCGCGCATAAAAATACGCCAGCGCGCGGTCGCGGTGTTCCGGGCGTGCGTCGGCTTCCGTCGCCGCTTCGGACTGCCAGCCGTTGTTGAGCGGGCCGATCAGGCTGTTCCAGAACTGAGGTAGTTCATAGTCGAAGTGAAGGAAGTGCCCCGAGGCGGCAATCGTCTCGAAGGTGACGGTGGTGCCTGATCGCGAGCAGCCGATCACGAACACTGGGTCAGGCATCCGCGGGCGTGCGATCGACCAGTAGATTTCACGGCTCCGCAAGTGCATCGCCTGCAAATTCTTTTGGAGTATCTCCGGGTCGCGGAGCTTCTGAAGCTTGTGGATGGTCGAGAGCATGCTGAAAAATGCGATGCGCGGCCGGATGGGCCGCGCATGCCAGTGAGAGTCCGTTCAGGCCTGGCGTTGCCGATAGCCCACCATGCAGCCCAGGGTGTTTGCGGCAGTCATTGCCTGCCTCACCGCGCCGCCTCGTCCGACGAGGTTCATGAGCAGGGCCTTGAGCCCCTGTCGCAGAAATTGGCCCATCATGAAAGGCGGAATGCCGAGGATCGTGCGCTGAAAAGTGGGGAACTGATAGCGTCCGCGGCGCACGCCGGCCTTGTAGTGCAAACGGACGAAATATCGACGGCTCAGTCGCCATGGTTCGATCGCGTGCAGGACGTGCATGTCGGGGCGATAGCGGATGCGCGCTTTGCGTGCGACAAGCGTGCGGAACATGATCACGTCTTCGCCGCCGCCGATGTCTCCACCGGCGCGATTGTATCGGTCGTCGAAGCGAAGCTTCGGGTCATCGCGGAACAGACGCATGTCGTAGGCGATGTTGGCCGTCCACAGCGGCGCGGTTTCATCCGTGAGCCAGCGCGCAGCGTCACCGTGGTTGACCTCGGCCAGGAAGCCGAGCAGCTCGTCGCCAAGCCAGCGGGGGCGCTCCAGACCGGTGAAATCCACCTCCACCTTGCCGCCCGCGCATTGCGCTCCTTCGTTCAGGATGGCATCGCAGGCTGCCCGAAGGCACCCCGGGCTGGGCAGCTCGTCGTCGTCAATGAACACCATGATGTCGCTGCCCAATGACTCTTCCAGCGCGCGATTCCGTGCCGGCACGATCCCCTGGCTCGTCTCGGTGACGAAACGCAGCGGTGCGCCCGGAAGGCTGGAAAGCGCTTCCAGGACGCTCGATGTCGCGTCCTTGCTGTTGTTGTTTACGGCGAGAATCTCGAAGGGGATCGGACAGTCCTGCGCACGCATTTCGGCGATGAGCCGTTCCAGACGTGACGCACGATTGTAGGTACAGAACGCAAAGGTGAGCTTCATTATTGGCGGGGAAACGGCGCCCGCTTTCGGGCCCTAGCGACGATGTGAGTCGATATATTGAAGCACGCGCGAGTGAACGCACAGTGGCAGAAGACACGGAAGCATGTGAAGCCAGTCCTTCGCGGTGCCGTATCCGCTTCTCATCACGACGCGGAAGATGGTCCGCGCGGCAGGGAGGTCGCGCTGCCAGTAGGCCGCGTAGCCCCGGCGCAGGAGCTCGCCAAGCGTTAGCTGCCTCACACGGAAGATGCCAAGGCGGCGTGCGACTTCGGGATGATCCTCAAGGAATTTGCGCTGAGTGCGGAAGTGGTTCAAGGCAATCCGGGAACGATCGCACGTGATCTGAACTCCGCCGTGATGGTGGTAGTAGGCGAGCACCTCAGGGACGCGATGCAGCCGCTGCTCAGTGCCGAGTCGCAGCCACAGGTCGTAGTCCATGCATGAACTGAGTGTCTCGTCGAAGCCGCCGCAACCGCGGATCAGCGGTGCGCGCGTCAGGGCCCCGTGGATCGGCCATCGGCATCCCTCCAGCAGGATCTCGAGCTTTGCCGGAGTCTCGTAATCGGGCGGAACGAAGGGCAAGCCCTGGCCGCCCGGCAAACCGAGATTCTGCCAGCCGCAATAGGCGATACCGGCTTCGGCGTTGCTGTCCAGTGCTGAACTCATGGCCTCCAGGAATTGCGGCTCCCAGGTGTCGTCCGCGTCGAGAAAGGCGATGAATCGGCCGTTTGCAAGAGGAAGTCCTCGATTGCGCGCCGCCGCAGCGCCCGCATTCTGCTGGCGAAGGATCCTGATGCGTGTGTCGCTTGCAGACAAGGCCGTCAGCACCTGCCAGGAATCGTCGGTCGAGCCGTCGTCAACCACGATGAGTTCCCAGTCATGCAGGGTCTGTGCCTGTACGCTCGCGATGCTTCGATCGATGCGGCTGGCCTCGTTGTAGCAAGGCATGATGATGGAGACCGTGGGAGAGTGCTCGTGCTTGCGCAGTCGGTCACGGTTTCGGGTGGCTGGGGCGTCCTGGAGAGTTTCCTGCGGCTGTGGCGGCGAGTGAGCCACTGGTTCGCATCTCAGATCAGTAAGTTTCATTCTTGCATGGGCGAAGCGGCATGCAGCGCGGCAACCTTCGCATGAATTAGGTTGGCAAGAATATAAGCGAGATATGCGCTCAATGCTACGCATTCGGGATTGGACCGCTGGGGCGCAGGCGTCTGATCCGCAGGAGACCGAATCGATGAGCCATACGTCAGCGTTGGGCTACGAGCCCTCCAGGTCGTGCGGACTGTCCTCGTCGAGGAGCCTGATCAGCCAGTGGTGGACGGAGAGCGGAAGCAGGGCAGGCAGCATGTACAGCCAATCTCTTGGCGATCCGTACCGTGCGAGCATGGCGCGCCTGAAAATGGTGCGTGCAGTGACTAGATCGCGCTTCCAGTAGCTGTCAAAACCGGCGCGCAGCAGATTTTGATACATCGCCTTGCGCACCCGAGTTCGCCCCAGACGACTTGCAAAATCGGCGTGTCTTCGCACATAGGCTTGCTGTGCGGCGAGCAGTTGCTCTACTGCCCGAAGCTTGTTCGATGAAGCTTGTCCCGCCCCGTGAAAGTGATAATAGGCGAGCACTTCCGGCACCCTCACGATGGGCGCCTTTGCCCCGATTTCCAGCCAAAGGGCATAGTCCTCGGCGTTCTTCAGGGTCCGATTGAATCCACCGGCCGACATGATTGCCGGCCGGCGGACCATCGCTGCGTGGATGGGCCAGCGGCATCCCGCGAACAGCTTCTCCTCCTTGTCCGGTGTTTCGTACTCCGGGGGAACGAACGGCTGGCCGCGTCCGCCGGGGAGTCCGACGTTCTGCCACCCGCAGTAGGCGAGCGCAGCCTGCGGCTGGGCGGCGAGCGCCGCCAGCATCGTCTCGAGAAAGCGTGGAGCCCAGGTATCGTCGGCATCGAGAAAGGTGACGTACTCTCCCCGGGCAAGCCCGAGTCCGGCGTTCCGCGCCGCGCTGACGCCCTGGTTAGTTTGCTGAAGGACGACAAGGCGGTGGTCGCGTTGTCCTTTCAGCCATTCATACGAGCGATCTGTCGAACCGTCGTCGACGACGATCAGTTCCCAGTCGTCGAAAGTCTGCGCAAGAACACTGGAAAAGCTCATGGGCAGGTGAGCCCGTGCGTTGAAGCAGGGCATCACGATGGAGACTGCGGGCTGTGTCGCGGGCGTGTTCATTTAGCCAGGCCCAGGCGGCGAAATGCGTAACGCCCGACGTCTCTCCAGGCGACGTCGTGGCTGCCGAAGAACAATTTGCGGGCGAAACTCGACGTCGTATCGGTGTTGGTGATGGTGAGGCGCCGCAATTGGTACGGATCGCCATCCTTCAGCGCCCATCCGGTGCGTGTGGTGCACGCTGCCTGGTACCCGGCAACTTTCACCGCCTCGGCGCAGCGCGCGTCCCAGGCGCCGTAGGGGTAAGCGAAGCTTGACACCGGGCGTGCGGTGACCGTTTCCAGAAGTTCTCTCGACTCCCTCAAATCCCTGGCGAGTTGATCGTCGGCGAGCGCCGGAAGGCGTTGGTGGCGCATCGAGTGCGAGCCTATTTCCATGCCGGCGGCCTGCATCTGGCGCAACTGGTGTGGATTCAGGATTTTCCCTGTCGGGCGGCCGTCCGCGGGCCAGGCCGGGGAACTGCCAAGCGATCCGGCGACGATGAACCACGTTGCCCGCATCCCGCGCTTCTCGAGCGCCTCACATGCGGCAAGGTTGTCTTCGTAGCCGTCGTCGAAGGTAATCACTACCGTGCGCGCATGCCGCGCGGGCGTTGCCACGAGTTCCGCCATGGTCGGCGTCGCATATCCCTCGGCGGCCAGAAAATCGAGCTGCGAAAGGAAGCGGCGCAGGGATACAGCCCAAGTCCAGGTTGGCGCCGCGGCGCCAAGTTGGACGGAGTGGTACATCAGGATGAGCGGGCCGTGTTCTCCGGCACCCCGGTGCAGCGCGGCGGAAAGAGGGTCGATTCTCATTGGGATTCAGGGGCAATTTGTTGTCCGATCGAACTCTCATCCACCGCCAGATGCGCCGAATTACCGATAGATCAAGAGATCCTTAGTTCATCCCGAATAACCTCGAGCCACGCGTGTCCCCACTTCTGATCCGGTTCGACATAATTGCCCTCCGCCCATTCATTCCACGCCTTGAGAAATACTATTCGCTCTTCGTTGGGTCGATTCTCCACGCGAAGGATTGCCTCGTGTAGTACGCCCCGGAAAAGCTCAGGCGTGGCGTTGTGAAAGACGATTCCTCGCATTGCCGATCTGGGCGTGTTATCCCAATTCGGCAGGACCAGCGGGTAGTCAGCCCAGTCGACCTTGTTGCTACGCAGAAGAATGGGAACGATCTCCTCGTAG
Organism: Thauera sp. 2A1; assembly: GCF_009469595.2. Lineage (GTDB taxonomy): Bacteria > Pseudomonadota > Gammaproteobacteria > Burkholderiales > Rhodocyclaceae > Thauera. The sequence continues at coordinate 141,853 of NZ_SSXV01000001.1, forward strand.
TCCCAAATGGTCAGTTCGTGCTTGTTCCCTTCCAGTAGCAGTTTCAGCTTCGTGGAAAGATAACGGCGTGGAATCCGGCCATCACGACGCGGAAGAGCTTGCATGGTGCTGGCATCGAGACCACGTGCACGGGGATCCCACGACTCGTCACGATTGGAAACCCCAATGAGGTGCAGGCCGGGAAGGCCGGCTTCCTGTGCGCGCTTCCGCCAGAATTCGACAACCCGCTGGATGTCCGGGATGTCGTCCGGGCGATAGATGACGAAAATGGGCTTCCCATCGAGCTTCAGATAGCGCTTGTCCGTGAAGGCTTGCAGTAGCCAATCGAAGTGCGCAGCATGATCATCCCATCCGGGGTAGGTCTGCTCGATGAGCATCTCGTTGGTGCCCTGCCACGCGGTGTTCCAGCTATGGTTTGCCCAACAAAGACAAAACGGGAAATCGGGCTCGCCGGAATGGAGAATCTCGTTGAATGGGCGTTCGAGAATTCGGCGTCCGCCAAACCAATAGTGATAATAGCAGAACCCTTCAATTCCGTACTGCCGAGCAAGATCAGCCTGTGCCTGTCTTGCTTCGGGAAGCCGAAGGTCGTAGAAGCCCAAATCGGCGGGAATGTGAGGCTGATAATGGCCCGGGAAAAGAGGCGTCGCCTTTGCGACGTTCGTCCATTCCGTGAAGCCCTTCCCCCACCACTGATCGTTCTCAGGGGTTGGGTGAAACTGAGGTAAGTGGAAGGCGATGATCCGCGCCCTTTTCTTTTCGGAGGTGTCAGGTTCCATTTTGTGAGCCGTAAAGCGTGGGGAAGAGAGCGAAAAACCGGCAAGACGATGCAGTCATGATTGGCTTGACGTTGCGCGCCTTCTCGCAAAGAAGCGCCGGATACGCTCCGCTTCCGCTTGGGTAGCGGGAAACGGAAGGTAAAAGAAACACAGCAGATATGCGGCCGCTCCAGCAGAGCTCATGAGAGCGAGAAATGTTTTTGGCGCATTACTCTTGATCTCCGCAGGCAGCAGGAGTTCCAATATGGATAGAGTTAGAACGAGTGCCGAATTGAAAGTCAATGGGGGGGCTATTGCGTAGAGTAGATCACGCACGCGATTCGAAAAAGCCTTCTGCGCAATCAGATAGATATGAAGCGTAGAGTAGATTTGGCTGATGATGATGGCGATCGAAATTCCGACTAGACCCCAATGGAGCCCGATAACGCAGCCGGAAGCAACAATTATCCATGTGATGGTGTGAACAACTGCCTCTCGCCCCAGTCGATTTGTGGCGGCAAGGACGGCGCCCGCCGGGTGGCCAATGCAGTAGAGCAGTCCCAGTGGCGCAAGGAGTTGGAGGACGATGGCGGATTCTCGCCAGTGCTCGCCGAAAACGGCAACGATAAATGGTTCTGCAAGCCACGATAGCCCAATATACAGCGGTGCCGTATAAAGCATCAATAGCGTGATCATCTTGTAGAACAGATATTTTATTTTTTCTGGATTGTCTTGCTCTGCTGCCATTGTGCGGAAGACGGGCTGAAAGATAGGTCCGCTTATTGCAGTGAATGGCAACTCGGCGAGGCTGCTGCCTTTGTTAAAAAGACCAACCATACTTGCGTCGCCCAATTTTGCAATGATCAGGTTGCTGCTTTGTTTTCGAAAATAGACGACGAAATCCTTTACTACCAGCTTGATTCCGTAGCTGCTGTGCGTGCGTGTGATCTCTCGATCGAGTCGGAATCGCACGCGGATGGGTGTGAGATGAGCGATCATCAGATAGTTTGAAACGCTGCCAATGAGTCCGCCAACCACGAGGCTCCATACGCCAAGACCGTTTGCCGCCATTCCGATGCTGGCTATTCCGCTAATGGCGCCAGCCAGGAAGGTCTGGATGGAGAGGTCCTTGAATCGCATCTCCCTGGTTAGCCAGTTGGTGTGGATCCCCATGAATGGTCGAAGAATAAATCCCCAAGCGGAAACGCGTAGGAGCTCTTTATAAAGAGGCTCGCTAAACCAGATGGAAAATGCCGGTGCAATGAGGTAGAGGACTGCGAAAATGGTGAGGCACAGCAGGAACTGCAGTGTGAAAATTACTTGGAAATCAAGCTCAGACGCGTCCTTCGCCCGAACGAGAGCTTGTCCCATTCCGCCTGACGCGAGCATGCCAAGGACGCCGGTGAAAATCTGAATGGTTACAAGCATTCCGAAATCTGCCGGGACAAGAAGGCGGGCCAGTGCGATGCCAATCGCAAACTGCAGGACTTGACTGAAGACGTTGCTGCCGATAAGCCATTTTGAGCTTTCGCGAATATCTTGCGCGAGTTTCATCTGTAGACGCTATTTGCGCGTAGGTTGGTGCAGCATTGTTGGCGGCGTCAGGCTCGCTAAGGATGCACGAGTTGTGGTCCGGGTAAAGCGTCAAGAGGTCGCGCTTTGGAGATTGGGGAGGGATTGATCCTTTTTCGAAAGGATGGGGGTCTTGCATGGCCAATTGATACCGACATCGGGGTCGTTCCAGACCACGCCGCCTTCGTCTTCCGGGTAGTAGAGCTCGGTGCACTTGTATTCGAAATCCGCGATCTCGCTGAGCACGCAGAAGCCGTGCGCGTAGCCGGGCGGGATCCACAACTGGCGGTGGTTGTCGTCGCTGAGTTCGACGCCGACATGGCGGCCGAAAGTGGGCGAGGCGGGATCGATGTCGACCGCCACGTCATACACCGCGCCACGGCTCACACGAACCAGTTTGCCCTGCGGCTTCGTCTTCTGGAAATGCAGCCCTCGCAGCACGCCGCGTTGCGAGCGGGAGTGGTTGTCCTGCACGAAGGGCAGGGTGATGCCGATCTCGCGGTAGCGCTCGAGCTGGAAGGTTTCGAGGAAGAAGCCGCGGGCGTCGCCGAAGACCTTGGGTTCGATGATGAGCACGCCGGGCAGGGCGGTTTCGATGACTTTCATGCGGTGTTCCAGAGCGTGATGCGAGAATTGTGCCGGCTGGGTGATGACGGCGCGGTGAATTATGGCACTGGTGCGGTGCGCTAGGCGCGGGTTGGTCCGCGGTGTGGAGGGCTCGTTGCGAAGAGGAGGGGCGGGTCGCGGTCAAGCCCGCTCCTACAGAGAAGCGCGTGCGGGATCCGCACGATTGTTGGGGTGCCGTAGGAGCGGGCTTGACCGCGATATCAATCGTGGGGCGTGGACGGGAGACCCGAGCTATCTCGCCGATGCCTGGGTGAGCACGCGCTGCAGATACTTGCCGTAGCCCGTCTTGCTGACCGCTTCGGCTTCGCGCGCGAGCTCGTCGGCCGACAGCCAGCCGTTGCGGTAGGCGATTTCTTCCAGGCAGGCGACTTTCAGGCCCTGACGTGCTTCGATGGTCTGCACGAAGTGGCTGGCTTCCATCAGCGACTACTGCGCTTGCGACAGCCAGTTCTCGACCACCAAGCCCGGCACGCGGGCGAACTCCTTCACGTTGTCGGTCACCAACACAGCATCGAGTGCAAGCGCCTGCGCGGCGATCCAGAGGTCGTTCGCCCCGATCGGCGTGCCTTCGCGCTCGAGCGCAGCGCGGATGCGTGCATAGCTCGAGCTGGTCGCCGCATCGAGTGCAGGCACCGCCAAGCCGGCCACCACGGCACCCAGCCGCGCGCGATTGCGCTCGACCTGCGCGCATTTCTCCACCCCGGTTTCAAGTTCGCCGAGGACGATCGGCGAGACCAGGATCGAAGCTGCCGGCAAGGACTCGAGTCGAGCGCGCACTGCGGGATGGGCCTTGAGTGCGGCGATGAAGATATTGGTATCGAGCAGGTAGCGGGTCATACGTGCTCAGTCCCAGCCTTGGACTGGTTCGGCCGGCACATCTGCGGGCGCCTCCAGATCGAGTCCTTCCTCCTGCCAGCAGCTACGAAAAACGTCCGCGGCCGAACGCGGCGTGTCGGGCACCAGACGGGCGATCACCCGCCCGCGTCGGGTAATCGCGACCTCCTCGCCGTTTTCCACTGCGGCCAGCAGCGCTGAAAACTGGCTCTTCGCTTCGACAACGGCAACGGTACGCATGATGCCTCTCCAGGTGACCATATGGTCAGAGTTTAGCGCCCCATCCCCCTCCTGGCCAGTAGTCTCGGCGTCGCCTCGCCGCTGCACAGGCGTCGAGCGGTGCTCGCCGAAACCCCTGTTTCGCCCCCCTTGAAGGGGGAGGAGCAGAAAACCTCCCCAGCTTCATCATTTGGATTGTTGGGCTATCTTGCCGATCCGTGCTGCAGCACGCGCTGCAGATATTTGCCGTAGCCCGTCTTGCTGAGCGCTTCGGCTTCGCGCGCGAGCTCGTCGGCCGACAGCCAGCCGTTGCGGTAGGCGATCTCTTCCAGGCAGGCGACTTTCAAGCCCTGGCGCGCTTCGATGGTCTGCACGAAGTGGCTGGCTTCCATCAGCGAGTCGTGGGTGCCGGTGTCGAGCCAGGCGAAGCCGCGGCCGAGCAGGCTGACGTGGAGGTCGCCGCGCTGCAGGTAGGCGTTGTTGACGTCGGTGATCTCGAGTTCGCCGCGCGGCGAGGGCTTGACCTGTTTCGCGATCTGCACGACGTCGTTGTCGTAGAAGTAGAGGCCGGTGACGGCGTAGTTCGACTTGGGCTGCCTGGGCTTTTCCTCGATGGAGAGCGCCTTGCCGGCGGCGTCGAACTCGACCACGCCGAAGCGCTCGGGGTCGTTGACGTGATAGCCGAAGACGGTGGCGCCCGCCTTGCGCGCGACGGCCTCGTGCAGCATGGCGGTGAAGCCGTAGCCGTAGAAGATGTTGTCGCCGAGGATGAGGCAGACGTTGTCGTTGCCGATGAACTCTTCGCCGATGAGGAAGGCCTGCGCCAGGCCATCGGGCGAGGGCTGCTCGGCGTAGCTGAGCGCGATGCCGAAGTCGCTGCCGTCGCCGAGCAGCTTGCGGAAGTTGGGCAGGTCGTCGGGGGTGGAGATGACGAGGATGTCCCGGATGCCGGCGAGCATGAGCACCGACAGCGGGTAGTAGATCATCGGCTTGTCGTAGATGGGCAGCAGTTGCTTGGAAACGCCCCGGGTGATCGGGTGCAGCCGCGTGCCGGACCCGCCGGCGAGGATGATGCCTTTCATTGCTTGCTCCGGATGATGACGCGCCATTTTCGCCTTCGCGTGGTGACGCGGCCGTGAATTATGGCACCGGCAGCGGGCGCGGTAGCGCCGTAGGGTCGGCTTCAGCCGACCGCGGTGCCGGGGCTATGGGGCCGTTGGCGGGCTGAAGCCCGCCCTACGGGGTGGGTGGGGCAATTGTGGGGTCGGCTTCAGCCGACCGCGGTGCCGGGGCTATGGGGCCGTTGGCGGGCTGAAGCCCGCCCTACGGGGTGGGTGGGGCAATCGTGGGGTCGGCTTCAGCCGACCGCGGTGCCGGGGCTACAGGGCTGTTGGCGGGCTGAAGCCCGCCCTACGGGGTGGGTGGGGCAATCGTGGGGTCGGCTTCAGCCGACCGCGGTGCCGGGGCTATGGGGCGATGGCGGGCTGAAGCCCGCCCTACGGGTTGGGTGGGGCGATTGTGGGGTCGGCTTCAGCCGACCGCGGTGCCTGGGCTATAGGGCCTTTGGCGGGCTGAAGCCCGCCCTACGGGGTGGGTGCGGTAATCGTAGGGTCGGCTTCAGCCGACCGGAGTAGTGTTTCGGAACCCGAGGGGTCACAGCCATACCGAATCCCAATGGGCATACAGGCCGATGCATGGGGCGAGGCCGGCGCGCAGTGGATTCGCGACGATGTAGCGGGCGGCAGCAAGCAGGTCTTCGTCGTCGCGCAGTGCATGGTCGTAATAGGCTCGCTGCCAGACGGCTGTATTTGCGTTTCGCATCAGGTTGATCGCGCGCGCCGAGCCACCCTTCATCGAGCGGAGTGCCTCCGAGAGCGTCCCTTTGCGCAGGACGAGAAGCCAATGGAGATGATCGGGCATCAACACCCAGGCGAGTGTCTCGGTCAATCCGAGCCCGTCTACGCGCCGAAGATGATGTATCGCCTGACGGGCAAGGCTGAAATCTGTGAAGAGCGGGGTGCGATCAGCGGTGGCGACCGTGACATGGTAGGCACGACCGATCTCCGAACGCCGGCCTGCGCGAAGAGCATCGTAGGTCATGCGGATTCCTGGGTATTCGACTGGGTCGGGGGCTTGGCGGGCTGAAGCCAGCCCTACGGGGTGGATGGGGCGATTGTGGGGTCGGCTTCAGCCGACCGCGGTGTCGGGGTTACAGGGCCTTTGGCGGGCTGAAGCCCGCCCTACGGGGTGGGTGGGGCGATCGTAGGGTCGGCTTCAGCCGACCGCGGTGTCGGGGTTACAGGGCCTTTGGCGGGCTGAAGCCCGCCCTACGGGGTGGGTGGGGCAATCGTAGGGTCGGCTTCAGCCGACCATCGCGAGAGGGTAGGGCGATCTGATATGGGATCGGATCAGTCTTCCAGATCCTCGAACGCCTCGCGCGCGGTGATCGGCATGTCGACGCTCTCGAGTTGCAGCGCAGGGCCGTCGGGCTCGGTGTCGAACATCAGCCAGTGGTCGGCTTCGCGGCGGTAGAGCTCGAGACGGCGGTGTTCAATGTCGACGAGCAGGTATTCGCTGAGGTCGGCGAGCTTGCGGTAGGCGGCGAACTTGGCGCCCCGGTCATAGGCGGCGGTGGAGTCGGACAGCACTTCGACAATCAGTTTCGGGCGCTCGATGGCGAGGTCCGCATGCCGGTCGCGTTCGTCACAGGTGACCATCACGTCGGGGTAGAAGAAGGCATCGGCCGCGCCGACGAAGAGCTTCATGTCGGAGATGAAGGTTTGGCAGCGGCTGCCTTTGAGGTGGGCCCGCGAGGTTATTCCCCTCTGGTGCCGCTGGCACGATCGGTTTCGGTTTCGGCTTCGCGCGCGATCGCGATGGCATCGCGAAGGTTCAGGCGCAACATTGCCTCGCCTCCGACGTAACCGTCTAGAGCATGTGTTGCCCGCTGCTCGATCTCGTCGGCGGTGGTCAGGCCAACGCGCACCAGGCTGCGGATGTCGTCGCGATCGTTTTCGGCCAGGCGGGCAATCTTGCTGACGGCCAGGTCGACGGGCGAAAGCACGAAGAGGCGAATGTGTTCCAGGCCAAGATCCAGTTCGATAGCGTCGTCCTGATAGTCCTCATGCATGAGGGCGAAGGTCGGGTTGTAATTCGTGTCGAAATAGACGACTTGGGGGGTGCCGTCCTCGAGCGTCACTTCAACCATAAGGTCGTTGGGAATGAGGATGCGGGCGCCGAATTCTGCGTCGACATCGGTGGTGACTCTGGCTGCGGTGTAGAGGTGAACCGCCATGCCGCCAGCGAGATAGACTGCCAGTGGCCGGCTCAGAGCGAGTCGCTGTTCCAGCCGCTCAAGCAGCTTGCGCAGCGCTGACGCGAGTGCCGTGTGGGTGTGAAAGGTCGGACGCTCGGACATCGGCTCACCTGCCTGAAAGTTCGCGGCTCAGCATGTCGCGCAGCCGGGGTAGGCTTGCAATCCACCCTTTGCGTACCACATCCGCGGCTGCCATCCGATCACCGGGATGCTGCAGGAAATAGCTTTCGCTGGCCCGCATAAGTTGGTCAGACTCGGCAGGAAAGCGCGATTGCAGCGTCATTGCCGCCAAGCGAAAGACGTTGGCGTCGCGAATGTCGTGAGCAGCATCACGGGCGCGTGCGGCGCGCGCGCAATGTTCGATCAGGGATTGTTCGACGTCTCTCGCACTCATGGCGTGATCCTGTGCGACATGCATTCCGGCCAAGTTTGCCACGATCGCGGCGGCTGCGGCGGTGGGGAGAGAAGCCGTCCGTGCTCAAGTGATCGCGGTCGATTCCGCTCCGACCCGCCACCGCGGTTCTGTATTGGTGGCGCACGCGCGGATAAGATTTGAAGTGGTATTATCAGTACAACCATGATCGATACGCCACGAACCGTTTTCGATACGAATGTTCTCGTTGCTGCCCTTCGGTCGAGGCGGGGCGCTTCGTTTCGGTTGCTTGAGATGATTCGTGCGCGGCGTTTTCGGCTCTGCGTCACCGTGCCCCTGGTGATGGAGTACGCCGATGTCCTGGCGCGGCCTGGAATGGTGCCGCTGAGTTCGGCTGCTGTGGACGCTGTGCTTGACATGGTTTGCCGTGAGGCCTTGCAGCAAGCGGTGCACTTCCTCTGGCGCCCGCAATTGAGGGACCCGAAGGACGAACTGGTTCTGGAGGCCGCGGTCAATGCAAGAGCGGCGTACCTGGTGACGCACAACGTCCGTGACTTCGAAGCATGCCGTTTTCACGGACTCGAGGTTGTCACTCCCGGCCAGTTTTTGGCGGTGCTCGAAGGAGATGATCGATGACGACACTTAGCGTGCGTTTGCCTGAGTCGATTCACAAGAATGCTCGGCTCTATGCTGAAAAAGAAGGGACTTCGCTGAACCAGTTGGTGGCAACTGCGCTCGCGGAGAAGCTCGCTGCGCTCGCAGCGGAGGATTACATCCTTGCTCGCGCGCAGCGTGCAGATGACGCTGCATTCGACGCTGCACTCGCGGCGGTGCCCGATGTCTCGCCCGAGGAGGGGGATGCGTGCTGAAGTAGCGCCTCCAGCACGGCAAGCTCACCCTTGCCCCAGCCGCCCGAGCTGATACGCGCCGCTCAGCACGCGCTGCCACCAGGCTTCGTTGTGCAGGTACCACTGCACCGTCTTGCGCAGGCCGGTTTCGAAGGTTTCCTGCGGCACCCAGCCGAGCTCGCGCTGGATCTTCGATGCGTCGATGGCGTAGCGGCGGTCGTGGCCGGGGCGGTCCTTCACGAAGGTGATGAGGTCGCGGTAGCGGGCGAGGCCTTGCGGCTTGCCGGGCGCGAGCTCCTCGAGCAGGTCGCACAGCGTGTGGACCACTTCCAGGTTGCGCTTCTCGTTGTGGCCGCCGATGTTGTACGTCTCGCCAACCTCGCCGCGGCTCACCACCTGCACCAGCGCGCGGGCGTGGTCCTCCACGAAGAGCCAGTCGCGGATCTGCCCGCCGTCGCCATACACCGGCAGCGGCTTGCCATGCAGCGCGTTGAGGATGATGTGCGGGACGAGCTTTTCCGGGAAGTGGAAGGGGCCGTAGTTGTTGGAGCAGTTGGTGACCAGCGTGGGCAGGCCGTAGGTGCGCTGCCAGGCGCGCGCCAGGTGGTCCGATCCGGCCTTGGAGGCGGAATACGGCGAGCTGGGGGCGTAGGGCGTGGTTTCGGTGAACAGGTCGTCGGTGCCTTCGAGGTCGCCATACACCTCGTCGGTGGAGATGTGGTGGAAGCGGAAGGCGTCCTTCTCCGCCGCCGGCAGCGTGTTCCAGTAGGCGCGGGCCGCTTCGAGCAGGGTGTAGGTCCCGACGACGTTGGTTTCGATGAAGGCGGCCGGGCCGTCGATGGAGCGGTCGACATGCGATTCGGCTGCCAGGTGCATCACCGCCGTGGGGCGGAATTCCGCGAACACCTTCGCCAGCGCCGGGCCGTCGCAGATGTCGACCTGGTGGAAGCGGTAGCGCGGCGAATCGGCCACCGAGGCGAGCGATTCGAGGTTGCCGGCGTAGGTGAGCTTGTCGACGTTGGAGACTTCGTGCGGCGTGTCGTTGATGAGGTGACGGACGACAGCCGAGCCGATGAAGCCGGCACCGCCGGTGACGAGGATGCGCATGGGGATGGTCTCGAAATGTGGATTCTTTTGAAGAGGGGGCGCGCTTGGATTTTGGGTAGCGCTACTGTGCAATTCCGTATGCCTGCCTGCAAAACTCAACGAGTCGTTGGTGGTATTCCATCAGGTTCGGGGTTTCCTCGATCAGCAGACTGAAAAACTCCGATACCCGGTCGGGGTTCTCTTCGTACTCGTGATTCACTGCGTTTCTCAACTCGCGGATCAGCTTCCAGTGCGCGACCGAGTCGAGAATGTTGAGCTTCTCCATGAAAGCCAGGACGGAGCCGAAGGGTTCGGCGGCGACTTCTTCCTCGAGGGCGATCGCTCGCATTGTTTTGCCGATGTGTTCCTGGAATTCGCTGAACCGGACGCGAAAGGCCGCCAGGCTCTCGTGTTGATCCGGTGTGAGGGCGTCCCAGTCTGAGATCGGTAGAAGGCGAGCCACCTGTTCTTGCGAATAGGCGAGATAGCCGGCCATGCGTGAAAGATGTGCCAGCCTGTGGCCGATCAGTTCAAGGTTGTGGGTCACAGCGGAACCCCCTTCTCGCGCGCAAGTTGGTGGATCGGTTGAGGATGTCCGGAACGACGAACGATCAGATCGACGTCGAGGTCCAGCAAATCCTTCAGCCGGCTCTTGCACTTCAGCTCCGCCCTCAGGCTCGAATGCTCGGGTTCGACGTAGAGGTCGACGTCTCCGCCGCGGCGCAGGTCGTCCGTGCGTGATCCGAAAAGCCAGGTCCGCGAACCCGCACCGAAGGAGTCGCGGATGCAGTCACGTATCTGGCGGACTTGGTCGGGGTTTAGTCTCACGGTTGCGCAGTGCTTGAACGATTTGGCCGATATTGCCACAGGCCAGCGGGAGGGATGCCTCAAGGCTTCGCCGACAGCGCGTGCCGTGTCGAGCTGCTCGGCGTCACGATCTCCACCTCCACCCCCTGCGTGCCGGGCCGGTACCACCAGCGCGTGGTGCGCTGCGGGCCGGTGATTTCGGCGCCGACGCGGCCGGCTTCTTCGAGGCGGCGTACCGTGGCGCGCGGCTTCTGCCCGGCGAGGCTGGGTTGCATGACGACGAGGAACTGGTCTTCCTTCGCCTCGCTGGGCGGCATCAGCTCGATACGCCAGGCGCCGGGCTCGGGGCGGCCCAGCTCGGCCTTCTTCATCGCCTGCTGGACCTTGCCGCCGTCGTCGTAGTTCGTGCCGTCGACGAAGAACTCGAAGCCCGGCCCGCCGATGGTGTTGAGCAGCGGCTTGCGCGGCAGCAGCACCTGGCCGGTGAGCTGGCCGCCGGCGTGGCCGGGCTGGGTGGTGGCGGGGATGAACAGGCTGAAGCCGTCGGCGCCGACGAGCGGCGGTTCGATGGCGTGCAGCAGCCAGCGCTTGCGGAAACTCGCGTCGGTGGCGACGACGTCGTCGAACACGACGATGGTGTCGTTGGCGCGGTCGTAGCCGAACACCCGCCACATCCGCTCGACGCGCTTGGTGCGATCGGGGAAGCTGCCGCGGCCGGACTGGCTGTTGGTATAGGCGGGGGTGAGGTCGGCGACCGCGACGACGAGGTCGTCCTCGTCCAGATGGCCGACGATGCGGCCGGTGTGGTAGGTGTCGCGCCGCTTCTGCCACTCATTGAAGTCCAGCGGCGCGGCCTCCACGGCCCAGCCCGAGCCGATGCGCCGCTGGCCGCCGTCGTTGGCGTAATGGCGCGGATTGCCGGCGTCGAAGCCGGGGCCGGGCATCACGTCATCGGGGTCAGTCACGGTGACGAGGTTGTGGGCGATGCTCTGGTAGGTGTAGTTCATGTGGTGGTCCGAGCCGTAGGCCGGACCGTAGAGGCCGCTGTCGATCGCCAGCGCGCCGCCCTTGTAGATGGTGAACGCGCCCTGGTCGAGGTGGCTGTGCGACCAGAAGTTGTCGCCGGCCTTGAAGCTGATGTAGGTGGCGTCGGCCGACCAGTCGCTGCGCGCCACCAGCATGCCGATGCCGTCGAACAGCCGCGCCAGCGGCAGGCCTGCGGCGGCGTGCGGGTCGATCAGGCTGGCGTCGGACAACGGCCCCCAGGGCCAGCCGGTGGGCAGCGGCCCGCGCTCGGGCGGGGCGAGCGTGTAGGCCGCGGCGTGGCGGAATTCCAGCGCCAGCGGCGTCGCGTCCGGCGACGGGCGCAGGAAGTAGGAGCCGTCGCCCCAGCGGAACTGCGTGCCGTCCGGCCGCGTGCGGTAGACGAGGAAATCGAGGAAGCCGCGGATGCCGGGTTCGGACCTGAACACATCCTCGCCGGTGGCGGCGCGCCACATTGCCGGCAGGGTGTAGATCGCCTGGCCGATGCCGATGGCGACGTATTCGCCGCCCTCGTGCCAGCCACCATTGCGACCAAAGACCTGCCGCCACACCGGCAGCACGCGGTTCTTCCACAGCTCGTGGGTGAAGGCCATGTAGGCCTCGCCGCGCGGATGGTCGCGGTACAGTGCGATCGAGCAGGCCATCAGCGCCTGCAGCGGGGCGTTGTAGAGGAAGACGTTGTAGGGCGACAGCGCCTCCTTGCGGATCACGTCGATGACGTAGTCGCAGCCCTGGGCGAGCTTGTCGCGCAGCGCCTCGCGCTCGGCGACCGTCCATTGGTCGTACAGCCAGTCGTAGGCCAGCGCCAGCGGCTTGACCTGGCCGTGGCCGCGCTCCCAGAACTGCAGCGCCATCAGCTTTTCATGGGTGCGGGAAAGATCGACGCTGTTGGGCTTCAACGCCGCCGCGAGGATGGCGGTGTCGATGGCGTTGGGGTTGCTGCGTGCGGCGCTGGCGATCTGCGCCAGATAGTTGGGGTTGAAGGTCTGCAGCATCGCCACGTCGGTGGGCGCGGGATGCGGCAGGCGCGGATGGGCGAGGCGGAAGCCCGGCAGCGCGACCGGCGCAATGGCGGCGGGCGGCGGGTAGGTGGTTTCGGCCTCGTTCACCGGATTGGCCGGCGGCGCCGAAGGCACGGTCGTGGCCACCACGATGAAGATCGCGACGATGGGCAGCACCGCGGTGAGCAGCACGGGGCGCAGGGATTGCAGGCCACCGTCCGCTGTGGGAGAGATGATGGCGGGATCGGCGACAGCCGCGATTGCGCGCGGATCATCCGTGCCGGCGGCGTCGTATCGCGGCTGCCGCTGCTCCCACCGGGTGCCGTGCTCGGCAGCGCCGGCGGCATGTGCCAGCAGCCGCTGCACGATCCAGTGCGCCAGCCACGCGCTGGCCGCGGCGATCAGCAGGTTGGTGGGGTCGGGCCGCGTGCCGAGCGAGAACAGCTTGAGCACCTCGACGCCGAAGCACAGCACCAGCGCCGCCAGCACCGCGCCAATGGCTGCGCGACGGGGCGCGGTGGGCCAGCCGATGGCCGCCGCCACGCCGATCGGCGCATAGCTGCCGGCAACGAACAGCAGGCTGCGCACCGCGGCGGTCTCGCTGGTGTAGTAGTGGTAGTAGAAGGGCAGGAAGCGCAACCCGTCGAGCTTTTCCAGCGCGGCCCATTCGGGCTGCAGGCGCAGCGGCAGCAGCCCATTGAGCCCGAGGGCAAGGCCGAGATGCACCGGCAGCAGCACAAAAATGAGGCGGCGCGCCGTTGCCGGCGGGTAGTCCAGCCAGCGCCGCGGATGGCTGCCTGCGAGCATCGCGCCCCATCCGGTGCCGACGGCGCGCGTCAGCACCGAGACGACCTGGGTGGTGCCCGATGCCAGCACGATCTGCACGCCCTCGACGACGATGCCCAGCGCGGCGCCTGCCGCAAAGCCCCACCCCGGCGCGAGCGGCCGGCTGCCACGCCCGCGCCGCGCCAGCACCAGCAGCAGCCCGAACGGCACCGCGAGCAGCGCCTCCACCAGCAGCTTGACACCGCAGGTGAAGCTGCTGCCGCAGCTCAGCCCGGGGCCGATGCTGAAACTGTCGGGTTTGGCGAGCTTGGCGGAGAGTTCCGCGGAGGAGACGAGAAAATCGTAGGGAAAGAAGCTCAGCCCCAGGTAGCCGAGCGCATACAGCGCCAGCAGTGCGCGGATGCTATTCGTGCCGCCAATGACGAAGCGCTCCCACATCGCGGCGACGCGTTTGCCCGATACGAACCACAGCCCCGCGCCGATCGCGGTGCCGAGGCCTTCGGCCAGCAGGTCGTTGAGCGACACGGTGCGCGGCGGGAAGTAGAGCTGCGCGAACTCGATGCCGACGGCGAGCGCCACGCAGGCGGCGAGCACGATGGCCAGCAGCGCGACGCGCAGGCCGCGCGTGGCGCGCATCGTCCACACCGCGCCGGCACAGAAATAGGCTAGAACGACATAGAGCAGGATGTTGGCCACCCAGTCGGCCCGCGAACCGACCCCCAGTTGCAGCCAGGGCGTGTGCAGGAACTGCTGCCAGGCATGGGGATTGGGCTTGAATTCGAGCGGAACCAGGCTGCCGTAGGTGACGAACACCGCCCAGGCGATGGCCAGTTTCGCGTGCTGCCACGCGCGCGAGGGGGGCTGGTGTGGAGTGGTGCTCATCATCCGCATGAATTCGTGAAGGACCGCTGCAATTGTCGTACGGGATGCGGCAAACTGCGAACGCTGCTTCTATCCGAGCCTGCTGAAACGGGTCATGCGAGGCGGGCAGCGGTGTTTTCTTTCTCCATGCAAAGGGGTTGTCATGAGAGCGTTCAGGGTTTTGGGCGGACTGGCGTTGCTGGGCGCAGCGTTCGTTTCAGGAAATGCTTTGGCCGCGTGCCAGGGGCAGGCGTCGGCAGGGAGTGGTTTGTCCGGCAAGACGCTGTGTTACACCAAGGCAAACGGCGATCGCTTCCAGGAATACCACGCCGGAGGTCCCAACAGCGGCGACGTAATCGATTGGAAGAAAGGCGCAACCGACAAGGTCGACCCGACCAAGAAGGTGGGAACCTGGTCAGCCAATGGAAACAACATCACCTACACATACGGTAGCCAGAGCTACACGTACGCGGTTTTCAGAAATGGCAACAGCAACAATTTCTGCCTGAGTGGCAATGGGGAGGAAATCACCCCTGTGGTCCGCAACGGCCAGGTTGCCTGCCAGTAAGCGTGTGGCGCCCTCGACTCACACCAGCGCCTCCGCCACCTCCGGGTGGCTGAGGAAGCCTTGCGGGCTGGCCGTCGCGCCATAGGCGCCCGACTGGAACACCACCACCAGATCCCCCGGCTGCGCGTCCGGCAGCGCCATGCGGTCGGCGATCAGGTCCAGCGGCGTGCATAGCGGCCCGACGATCGAGACTGCATCGTCGGCCGCGCTCTCGTTCATGCGGTTGCCGATCGCGACCGGATGGTTCTTGCGGATCACCTGGCCGAAGTTGCCGCTCGCCGACAGGTGATGATGCAGGCCGCCATCGGTCACCAGATAGACCTGGCCGCGCGACACCTTGCGGTCGGTGACGCGGCACACGTACACCCCGGCCTCGCCGACGAGGTAGCGGCCGAGTTCCAGCACCAGTTCCGCCCCGGGCAGTTGCCGCGCAGCGACTTCCGCGATTTCCGCGAGATTGGCACCGATCGGTGCGAGGTCGAGCCGGCTTTCGCCCGGGAAGTAGGGGATGCCGAAGCCGCCGCCGAGGTTCAGCACCTTGATGGGCGACGGCGCCGACTCGGCCAGGCGCAGCGCCAGCGCGAGGCTCTTCTGCTGCGCTTCGACGATGGCCTCGGCCTTCAGGTTCTGCGAGCCGGCGAAGAGGTGGAAGCCCTCGAAGGCCAGCCCCGCGCGGCCGATCTCGGCCAGCAGCGCGGGCACCTCTTCCGCATCGACACCGAAGGGCTTGGGGCCGCCACCCATCTTCACCGCCGAGCTCTTCAGCTCGAAGTCGGGATTCACCCGCACCGCCACGCGGGCGGGCAGGCCGAGCGCCTGCGAAGCACGCGCCAGCACCGGCACTTCGCGGAAGGATTCGACATTCACCAGGATGCCCGCGGCGACCGCGCGCATCAGTTCGGGGTCGCGTTTGCCGGGGCCGGCGAAGCTGATGTCGTGCGGATCGGCCCCGGCATCCAGCGCCACCGTCAGCTCGCGCTCGGAGGCGACGTCGATGCCATCCACCAGCCGCACCATGTGCGCCACCACCGCCGGCATCGGGTTGGCCTTCATCGCGAAGTGCAGCTTGATCGACGCCGGCAGGGCGGCGCGCAATTCGGCCACGCGCCGGCTCAGCAGGCCGCGGTCATAGGCATAGAAGGGCGTCTGCCCGACGCGCGCGGCCAGCCTGACGAGCGGGATGCCTCCGATCACGAGCTCGCCGTTCTCGACAGGAAACTGCGACATCGGCGCATGGATGGGAGCGGACTTCGGAGGCGTGTTGGTGGTCATTTTCTCGTTTGTTTCGACTGGGCGGATGGAGATCGGCTGGAGGTCGGGTGCGAGCGCCTTGACGGCATAAGGGGCGGTGGGCCGAGGACGTATGATTTGTTGGTCAAGCTCACTTCCCGTGAGAAATTCGCCTGCGCCGCCCTTCTTGCGCCCGGGACGGCTATGCGGTGAGCCTTGCGCTGATCGTCTCGACAATCAGTTCTGAAAGCTTCAGGGCTTGCGACACTTCGTCTGTAGTGGGGTCGGGTGCGTCTGTCGGATAACGGAACTCCGTCGCGAACGGCGTCAATTCATCACAGGCGTCCCGGAGCACGAGAAGTGTTTCGTCAACAGCAACACAGCGCTCGATGAGCGCACGCAAGTCATGCGTTTTCGGAACTGGCGTATCCGTGGATGCGATGAGTGCCTTAAGCGCTTTCTCTGCGGCCTGCTGACAGTGGTAGGCGGAAGTGGCCGGGAAAGGATCCGGCTCGGCCAACAACTTGTTTGCGGCGCCAAGATCGTCACGGGCGCGCTCCAGCCAACTTGCCGTCTCGCGCGCAAGCTGATCACGCATCGAGGCGCTTTCCCTCGGTAAGTGCCCTGAAGAGCAACGAAGACCGCACTTGATTGATCGCAGCGATCTCAGCCCGGGTACGGACGATGATGTCGCACGGAACAGTGAGCCCCCGCAAAGCACGATGTGCCTTCACCGCGCGTCGGTGAGGTGTTTCATCCGAATCGGGAACGATGACGAGCAGATCGACATCACTTTCCGCGCCCGGAGAGCCCCATGCGTGAGAGCCGAACAGGATGATCTGGTCCGGGTGAAGATCGGCGGTGATACGTCGTGAGATTTCCTGAAGGATTTCTGGGCTCAGCATGGGTTGAAGTCTCATCGAAGCTGCTGCAAATGTTAACACCATGAGCGCCGAAAGCCGCGACGGTGACACGGATTGCTGCCAGGTCCGCTCCTACGGCAAGCCCCCCGCCAGCGCCTTCCGGTCTATCTTCCCGTTCGGGTTGCGCGGCAGCGCGCCCTCTCGCACCTCGATGTGCGCCGGCACCATGTAGGCGGGCATGCGCTTGCGGCATTCGGCCAGCAGCGCGGCGCTGTCGAGCGTGGCGCCGGGCGGTGGCGTGACGACGGCGACGATGGCCTGGCCCAGGGTGTCGTGCGCCACGCCGAAGGCAGCGCATTCGCCGACCTGCGCGGTGGCGTAGAGGATTTCCTCCACCTCGTTGGGGCTGACGCGGTAGCCGGAGGTCTTGATCATCTCGTCGCGGCGGCCGATGAAGTAGAGGAAGCCGTCCTCGTCGCGGCGCACCGTGTCGCCCGAATAGACGGCGATCTCCGGCAGCACCAGGCCGCTGTCGCGGCCCGCGATGGCGGCGGGCAGCGGGCGGTAGCGCTCGGCGGTCTTCTCCGGGTCGTTCCAGTAGCCCATGCCGACCAGCGCGCCGCGCTGCACCAGCTCGCCCGGTTCGTTGGGCGCGCATTCGCTGCCGTCCTCGCGCAGCACCAGCACTTCGGCGTTCGGGATGGCCTTGCCGATGGAGTCCGGCCGGCGATCGACTTCCTCCGGCGGCAGGTAGGTGGCGCGGAAGGCTTCGGTGAGGCCGTACATCAGGAAAGGCCGGGTGCGCGGCAGGCGCGCGCGCAGCGCGGCGAGTGTCTCGCGCGGCATGCGCCCGCCGGTGTTGGCGATGTAGCGCAGGTGCTCCGTGACGCCATCGGGCCAGTCGAGCTGCGCGAGCTGTATCCAAAGCGGCGGCACTGCAGTGAGGCCGGTAACCTGCTCGCGCACCACCGCGTTGAGCACGTCGCGCGGTAGCAGGTAATTGAGCAGCACCACGCGGGCGCCGGCGTGAAAGGCGGTGGTGAGCTGCGAGAAGCCTGCGTCGAAGGACAGCGGCAGCGCGGCGAGCAGGGTGTCGCCGGCGTGGTTGCCGAGATAGCTCGCCACGCTCTGCGCACCCATCACCATGTTGCGATGCGACAACACCACGCCCTTGGGCCGTCCGGTGCTGCCCGAGGTGTACAGGATGGCGGTCATGTCGGTGTCGATGACGCGGTGACCGGCGCGCGCGGGCGCGTCGGCGAGCGCGCGCCAGCGGTGCACCGAGGCGCCTTCCACCGCGGGGATCTCCTTGGGTTCGCCGACCACCACGACCTGGCGCAGGTCGTGGCAGGTGGCCAGCACCGGCTGCAGCAGCGCGAGGCGCTCGGCGCTGGTGACGAGCACGCGCACGTTGCAGTCGCGCAGGATGTAGCCCACCTGGTCGGGCTTGAGCAGCGGATTGACCGGCACGAAGGCCCCGCCCGCAGCCGCCGCGCCGAAGCAGGCCGCGACGAATTCCGGACGTTTCTCCAGATACACCGCGACCCTCTCCGCGCGTGCGAGATCGAGTGCGATGAGCCCCGACGCGAAGCGTTCGCACTGTGCGGCGAGCTCGCCGTAGCTCAGCGCGAGGGCGCCGCTGGTGAGCGCGACGCGCTCGGCAGCGTGGTCGGCGGAGGCCTGGATGAGCTCGTGAAGGAGGTTTGTCTGGCGCATCGTCTGGAAGTAGTCGGGTTGGTGTCACGCGAGCCTGAGTATAATGCGGCGGTTTTGACGCCGGTCCGGTGGCTTGCGGGGCGATGGCCCAGGTTCCTTTCGCTGCAGGGGGAGGGAGAAGAGAAGCCGGGCGTCCATGATTTGGGGTTTGGAGAGCTGTTCCCTTGAAGATCCAGGAAGAAATCCTGTCGCTGCTCGACGACACGCTGAGCCTGAACGGCCGCGGCCTGAGCTTCGACGCCGATACCGCGCTGCTGGGCAGCCTGCCGGAGCTCGACTCCATGGCGGTGATCGCGGTGATCCACGCCATCGAGGAGCGCTTCGGCATCGCCGTGCCGGACGACGAGATCGACGGCAGTTCGTTCGCCACCGTCGGCACGGTGGTGGAATTCGTCAGCCGCTTGTCGGCGCGCTGATGCGGCGATCGTGGACGGGCGGGTCGCGGTCGAGCCCGCTCCTGCACGAAGCGGGCGCTCCGGCGTCGTAGGAGCGGGCTCGACCGCGATCAGCCTTTCACGAACGGAAAGGCGACCGGCACCAATGTCAGCACGCCGATGCCGAAGGTCAGGCTCACCGGCAGGCCGGCGCGGATGAAGTCGGCCATGCGGTAGCGCCCGGCCGAATACACCATCAGGTGGGTCTGGTAGCCGAAGGGGATGAGGAAGCCGGCGCTCGCGCCGTAGGCGACGATCATCACGAAGGGCGTCGGGTCCACGCCGAAGGCGCGTGCGGTGGTCAGCGCGATCGGAAAGGCGAGCGCGGCGGCGGCGTTGTTGGTGATGAGTTCGGTCAGCGCCACGGTCATCAGGTACACGCCGACGAAGGCGCCCATCACGCCGTAGTCGGCGAAGGCGGCGCGCATCCAGCCCGCCATCAGTTCGGCGGCGCCGGAATTCTCCAGCACCTTGGCCATCGCCAGCGACGAGCCTATCGTCACCAGCAGCTCGAACGGGAAACGCCGCCGCATCTCGCCCAGGGTCAGCAATCGGCTGGCGAGCAGGGCGGCCATCAGCAGCAGCAGGCCGTCGAACAACGACAGCCACTCCAGCGCCGACAGCGCGATCACCGCGGCAAAACCGGACAGAGCCGCCGTGCTCTGTCCTGAGGTCAGCTTGGGCCGCACGCCCTGGCCGTTGAGCACGTGGAAATTGCGGTCGAGGTTGCGGTGCTGGAAGAAATCCGGGCCTGCGGCGAGCAGCAGGCAGTCGCCCACGCGCAGCGGAATGCGGCCGAGCTGGCCGGCGATGCGCTTGTCGCCGCGGCGGATGCCGACCACGCCGGCGTCGAACATGGTGCGGAAATCCACCTCGCGCAGCGTACGGTTGGCCAGTTCCGACTGGCTGGAGACGACCACTTCCACCAGGTTGGACTTCAGCAGCTTGTCCGCCCGTGCGCCGAACACGTGCAGGCCGGGAAAGCGCTGCAGTGCCTGCACCCGCCGCACTTCACCGGTGAACACCAGCAGGTCGCCTTCCTGCAGCACTTCCTCGGGGCCGACCGGCGACACCAGGCGGTCGCCGCGCTCGATCTCGAGCAGGAACAGGCCTTCGAGGTTGCGCATCTGGTTCTGCTCGATGCTGCGGCCGGCGAGCACCGAGCCCGGCATCACCCGCGCCTCGAGGAAGTAAGGGCTGCCGGCCTCGCTGTCGCCCGGCGGATGGGCCGGCAGAAGCCGGTTGGTGAGCGCCATGACGGCGATGCAGGCGATGGCCACCGGCACGCCGACGATGGAGAACTGGAACATCTCCAGCGGCGGCAGGCCGGCGCCGACGGCGAAGGAGTTCACCACCAGGTTGGTGGAGGTGCCCACCAGCGTGGTGATGCCGCCCAGGATTGCGGCGTACGACAGGGGGATCAGCAGCCGCGAGGCCGGCTGCAGGCGCTGGCGGCTGACCATGCCGAGCAGGGCGCCGACGACGGCGGTGTTGTTCATGAAGGCCGACAGCACGACCGCGAAGCCTGACAGCCGCAGCATGGCGACTGCGGTGCTGCCCTTGAGCAAGGCGTCGGACAGGCGGTCGAGCAGCGGCGAGCGCTCCAGCGTCAGCGACACCAGCAGCAGCAGGATCAGGGTGGCCAGCGCCGGGTTGGTGAAGCTGGAGAGCAGGGACCCCTGGTCGACCCAGCCGAGGAGGTAATACGACGCGGCGCAGCCGGCGAACAGCACCGCAGGGCTGATGCGGCCGTGGATGAGCAGCGCCAGCAGCAGTGCGATGGAGCCGAGGACGAGATAGGCCGTCATGCGGGCATGGCGCGGAACCCGGCTTGGTCGCCGGTCAGCCGGTCAGGCCCTGGGCGACGAAATGAGGGTTGTCGAATCCGGGCTTGCCGTAGCTGAACCTTCCGCCCGCCAGTTGCGTGACGCTGCCGCCGGCGGCGGCCAGCACCGCATGTCCGGCGGCGATGTCCCATTCCATGGTGCGGCCCAGGCGCGGATAAAGATCGGCCTCGCCCGCGGCGATCAGGCACAGCTTGAGCGAGGATCCGGCGTTCTTCACTTCGGCGACCTTGCGTCCGCCGAGGAAGGCGTCGAGCGCTGCGGCGTCGCCATGCGAACGGCTGGCGACCACGCTGAGGCCTTCGAGCGGTGGCCGGCGGCACTTGATCGGCCGGCGGCCGATGCAGTTTTCGATGAAGGCGCCGCAGCCCGCCGCGCCGGCGAAGGTCTTCTTCAGCGCCGGTGCATGCACCAGGCCCAGCACCGGCTCGCCGTGCTCGATGAGCGCGATGTTGACGGTGAACTCGCCATTGCGGCTGATGAATTCCTTGGTGCCGTCGAGCGGATCGACCAGCCAGAAGCGATCGCCGACCTCGGGCACCTGGCCGGCGGCGACCGCTTCCTCGGCAACCACCGGCACGCCGGGCAGCAGCGCGTCGAGCGCGGGCACGATCAGCGCTTCGGCGCGCTCGTCGGCTTCGGTGACGGGCGAGGCGTCGTCCTTGCCGCGCACGGCGAAATCGGTTTCGTAAATGGACATCACCACGTCACCCGCGGCGCGGATGACGGGAATCAGGTGCTCGATGAGGTCGAGGCGCTCGGCGCAGGACGCATTCGTCACGACAGAAATCCGGGTTGAATCATGGCAGTCGCCATTTTAGCGATCGCTTTTATATTCAGCGCGGCTCGAACGCGGTTTAATAGCGGCCTTCCGGGAAATATTTCCTCTTCGAGTCGAAGTCCGCGGCGCGTGCCAGCCCAAACCGGGCGAGCATGTTCGCACGACCGTACCGCCTTGCACGCCATGTCCACTATCAGCCCCATCACGCTCACCCATCTGCAGCGCCTGGAAGCCGAGAGCATCCACATCCTGCGCGAAGTCGTCGCCGAAGCCGACAATCCGGTCATGCTGTATTCCATCGGCAAGGACAGCGCGGTGATGCTGCACCTGGCGATGAAGGCCTTCTACCCGGCCAGGCCGCCGTTCCCGCTGCTGCATGTGGATACGCGCTGGAAGTTCCGCGACATGTACGCCTTCCGCGACCGCATGGTGCGCGAGACCGGCATGGACCTGCTGGTGCACATCAACCCCGACGGCGTGGCGAAGGACATCAACCCCTTCACCCACGGCTCGGCCATCCACACCGACATCATGAAGACCGAGGGCCTCAAGCAGGCGCTCGACAAATACGGCTTCGACGCGGCCTTCGGCGGCGCGCGCCGCGACGAGGAAAAGTCCCGCGCCAAGGAGCGCGTGTTCTCGTTCCGCACCGCCGGCCACCGCTGGGACCCGAAGAGCCAGCGTCCCGAATTGTGGAAGCTGTACAACGCGCGCAAGCACAAGGGCGAGTCGATGCGGGTGTTCCCGCTGTCGAACTGGACCGAGCTCGACATCTGGCAATACATCTACCTCGAGAACGTGCCCATCGTGCCGCTGTACTACGCGGCCGAGCGCCCGGTGGTCGAGCGTGACGGCACGCTGATCATGGTCGACGACGAGCGCATGCCCTTGAAACCGGGCGAAGTGCCGATGATGAAGAAGGTGCGTTTCCGCACCCTGGGCTGCTACCCGCTGACCGGCGCGGTGGAGTCCGAAGCCGACACGCTGCCGGCGATCATCCAGGAAATGCTGCTGACGAAAACGTCCGAGCGCCAGGGCCGGGTGATCGACCACGATTCGGCCGGCTCGATGGAGAAGAAGAAACAGGAGGGCTACTTCTAAATGGCACACGTATCGGATCTGATCGCCACCGACATCGAGCAGTACCTGAAGGCGCACGAGAACAAGAGCCTGCTGCGCTTCATCACCTGCGGCAGCGTGGACGACGGCAAGAGCACGCTGATCGGCCGCCTGCTGTTTGAGTCGAAGATGCTGTTCGAGGACCAGTTGGCCGCGGTGGAAGCGGACTCGAAGAAGTGGGGCACGCAGGGCGATGCGATCGACTTCGCGCTGCTGGTCGATGGCCTGGCCGCCGAGCGCGAGCAGGGCATCACCATCGACGTGGCCTACCGCTTCTTCTCCACCGACAAGCGCAAGTTCATCGTCGCCGACACCCCGGGCCATGAGCAGTACACCCGCAACATGGTCACCGGTGCGTCGACGGCCGACGTCGCGATCCTGATGGTCGATGCGCGCAAGGGCATCCTGACCCAGACGCGGCGCCACAGCTACCTGGTGTCGCTGCTGGGGATCCGCCACATCGTGGTGGCGATCAACAAGATGGACCTGGTCGATTACTCGGAGAAGACCTTCCGCCAGATCGTCGAGGACTATTCCGCCTTCGCCCGCCAACTCGGTCTGCAGGAAGTGACCTTCATCCCGATGTCGGCTTTCAAGGGCGACAACATCATCGAGCCGAGCAACGCGATGCCGTGGTACCACGGCACCACGCTGATGGGTTACCTGGAGACGGTGGAGATCGACGACGCGCGCATGCAGCGCGAGCCGTTCCGCCTGCCGGTGCAGTGGGTGAACCGCCCGAACCTGGATTTCCGCGGCTTTGCCGGCCAGGTGGCGAGCGGCGTGATCCGCCCCGGCGACCGCATCCGCGTGCAGCCGTCGGGCCGCCAGAGCACGGTGGCACGCATCGTCACCCGTGACGGCGACCTGGCGCAGGCGGTGGCGGGGCAGTCGATCACGTTGACGCTGGCCGACGAGATCGACATCTCGCGCGGCGACGTCATCTCCACGGTGGACGCGCCTGCGGAAGTGGCCGACCAGTTCGAGACCACGCTGGTGTGGATGCACGACGAGCCCATGCTGCCCGGCCGCCCCTACCTGATGAAGATCGGCGCCAAGACGGTGACGGCGACGATCACCGAGATCAAGCACCAGGTGAACGTCAACACGCTGGAGCACATTGCCGCCAAGAAGCTGGAGCTGAACGGCATCGCCGAGTGCAACCTCAGCCTGGACCGGCCGATCGCCTTCGACGCCTACGCACACAACCGCGACACCGGCGGCTTCATCCTGGTCGATCGCCTGTCCAACAACACCGTGGGCGCGGGCATGATCAACTTCGCGCTGCGCCGCGCGCACAACATCCACTTCCAGCATGTGGATGTGGACAAGGCTGCGCGTGCCGCGATGAAGGGGCAGAAGGGCTGCGTGCTGTGGCTTACCGGCCTGTCCGGCGCGGGCAAGTCGACCATCGCCAACATGGTCGAGAAGAAGCTGCATGCGATGGGCCGCCACACCTATCTGCTCGACGGCGACAACGTGCGCCACGGGCTGAACAAGGACCTGGGCTTCACCGACGCCGACCGCGTGGAGAACATCCGCCGCGTCGCCGAGGTGGCCAAGCTGATGGTGGATGCCGGCCTCATCGTCATGACCGCCTTCATCTCGCCCTTCCGCTCCGAGCGCCGCATGGCGCGCGGCCTGCTGGAGGCGGACGAGTTCGTCGAGATCCACGTCGCCACGCCGCTGGCAGTGGCCGAGGAGCGCGACCCCAAGGGGCTGTACAAGAAGGCGCGCCGCGGCGAGCTGAAGAACTTCACCGGCATCGACTCGCCCTACGAGGCGCCGGAGACACCCGAGGTGCGCGTCGACACGTCAACGTGCAGCGTCGAGGAAGCCGCCGACCAGGTGCTGGCTTACCTGGGGCAGCACGGCCTCATCGCCGACCGCGAACCCTGATCCTGCCGCGTCGCCTGTAGGAGCGGGCTTGACCGCAATATCGGCCGACGTTTTTTGTAGGAGCGGGCTTGACCGCGACTTCGCCCGCCGGTCGCGGTCAAGCCCGCTCCTACAGGGGCTGCGCGTCCTGGCGGTGCGGGGGCTGCGCCTTCATCAGGCAGGCCGCCATCAGCGCGATCAGGAACACCCCCGCGACCAGCATGAAGCCGTCCGCATAGGCGGCGGCGACGCCGTCCGCCGCGCCGGCGTACACCGTCTCGCGCCACGACACGAATACCGCCGACATGGCGATGCCCAGCACGCCGCCCAGTTGGCGCATGTAGCTGATCACCACCGACGACTGGCCGAGATGGTGCGGCTCCAGGTGCTTCAGCGTGGCCAGGCTCAGTGCCGGCAGCACCAGGCCCAGGCCGATGCGGCCGAGGACGGTGGCGGTGATGATCTCCGGATAGGTGATGTGCGCTGCCACCAAGCTGAAGAACACGAACGACAAGCAGAACAGCGCCAGGCCGGCGATGGTCACGCCTTGCGGTGAATGGCGGTCGGCCATGCGCCCGGCCAGCGGGATGGTGAGCGCCAGCACGATGCCCGACGGCAGCAACGCCGTGCCCGCGGCGGTGGCGGAGAAATGCTGCGCGTGCTGCAGGAACACCGGAATCAGGTAGGACGAACCGAACAGGCCGAAGCCGTAGGCGAAGGACACCACCGTGCCCATCGAAAACGAGCGGCGGCGGAACAGCCCCAGGCTGATGATGGGATGGCGCGCCTTGCGTGCATGCAGCACGAAGGCGCCCACCGCCAGCGCCGCGAAGCCGAACTGCAGTAGCGTCCAGCCCGCGGCGGGGCCGCTGTGCTGCAGGCTGGCGATGCCCTCGACGATCGCCAGGGTGGATACCGTCAGCAAGGCCACGCCCAGCCAGTCGAAATCACGGCGCACGATCTCGCGCGGCAGCGGCAGCAGGTAGAGGCCGAGCGCGCCGGCCAGCAGGCACGCCGGGAGATTGATCAGGAAGATGGCCGGCCAGCCGAAGTGGTCGAGCAGCAGACCACCCAGGCTGGGCGCGACGGCCGGCGCCAGCACGATGCCGAAGCCGAGGGTGCCCGAGGCGCGCCCCTGGCCCTTGTCCGGAAACAGGCGCACCACGGCCAGCGTGCCCAGCGGCTGCAGCACGCCCGCTGCCAGACCTTGCAGGATGCGCATCGCGACGACGAAGGGGTAGCTGGTGGCGAGGCTGCCCGCGATGCTGGTGGCCATGAGCAGCACGATGGCGCCGAGGAAGAGCTTGCGGAAGCCGAGGCGGTCGAGGATCCAGGGTGTGGGCAGCATGCCGACGGTCATCGCTGCCATGAAACCCGTCATCGTCCATTGCACCTGTTCCTGCCCCAGGCCGAAGTCGCGCATCAGTGCGGGGATGGCAACACTGAAGCTGGTGGTGGACAGCACGCCCGCGATCGTGCCGAGACCGACTACGAGCAGCACCAGCCACTTGTAGCGCTCCCCGTGGCGTTGGGACAAGCTGTCGAACGAGGCGGCGCGAGGAAGCAGATGCATGTGGACGAAGCCTTAGGTTGACGGCAATATATTAGCAACAAAATTATTAGCATGCTAACAATGACCGCCAAGAGGGATGCGTTCGCCGCGCTGCTGTATCGCTGTGCCGTCGTGTGGCGTGGCCGTGTGGACGAGCAACTGCGCCCACACGGCATGACCTATTCGACCTGGCGCATCCTCAAGCTGCTGCTGGCCGACGAGCAGCGCTACAACCAGAGCTGCCTCGCCGCGGGGATCGGGGTCGAGACGCCCACCCTGGTGCGGCTGCTGGACCGGCTGGAGAAGCTCGGACTCGTGCGCCGCCTGCCGGATGTGAGCGACCGACGCCAGAAGCACGTCGAGATCACCGCGGACGGCCGCGCGCTGATGGAACAGATCGACGCCGAGGTGATGGACGTGCGGCGGCACATGCTGTCCGGTCTCTCCGATGCCGAGTTGCAGGCGGGCATCGAGGTGCTCGACCGGATTCTGCACAATGCCGACACCTGAACATGCCGACGATGCCCATGGAAAACGAATCCGCCCTGTCGGGCAAGCGCAAGCGGGTCCTGCTGGCCTTCACCGCCTTCCTCTTCATCGCCGCGCTGGCGTTCGCGGCCTACTGGGCGCTGTGGGGGCGCTACCACGTCACCACCGATAACGCCTATGTGGCCGGCAACCTGGTGCAGGTTTCGGCCCAGGTGCCGGGAACGGTGGTGGCGATCCTCGCCGACGACACCGACCTCGTCGAGGCCGGCGCGCCGCTGGTGCAGCTCGACGATGCCGACGCGAAGGTGCAAGTGCAGGCTGCGGAGGCGGCGCTGGGTGAGGCGGTGAGAGCGGTGCGCGGTTTGTACGCCAGCAAAGGCGAGGCCAGTGCAGGTGTCGCCCAGCGTCTGGCAGACGTGCAGCGCAACCAGCACGAGCTGGACCGCGCACAGGCCGAGTTGCGCCGCGCCGCCGACGAGCTGGCGCGGCGTGAATCGCTCTACCGGCAGAAGTTCATCTCCAGCGAGGCGCTGCAGGTGGCGCGCACCGCGGTCGATTCGGCGCGCGCCAGCCGCGACGCGGCGAGCGCCGCGCTGGAGCAGGCGCGCTCGGCGGTCGCCCAGGCGCGCAGCCAGCAGGCCGGGGCAGAGGGCCTGGTCGATGGCACTTCGCTGGAAACGCATCCGCGCGTGCAGGCCGCGGCGGCGCAACTGCGCGAAGCTTCTCTCGCGCTGGCGCGCACGCGCATCCTCGCGCCGGTGCGCGGGCATGTGGCCAAGCGCAGCGCGCAGGTGGGGGCGCGCATCGCGGTGGGTGCACCGCTGCTGTCCATCGTGCCGGACGACCAGTTGTGGGTGGAGGCCAACTTCAAGGAGGCCGAGCTGCGCGACGTGCGTCTCGGCCAGCCGGTGACGCTCGCGTCCGACCTCTACGGCAGCGGCGTGGAATACCGCGGCACGGTGGCGGGCATCGCCTCGGGCACGGGTGCGGTGTTCTCGGTGCTGCCGGCGCAGAATGCCTCGGGCAACTGGATCAAGGTGGTGCAGCGGCTGCCGGTGCGCATCGCGCTGGCGCCGGATGGCCTCAAGGAGCATCCGCTGCGGCTCGGCCTGTCGATGAAGGCCTCCGTCGATGTGCACCAGACCGACGGCGAACGCCTGGCGAGCGCACCGCGCCCGGGGCCGGCTTTCCAGACCGACGTCTATGCCAGCCGCGCTGCCGAGGCCGATGCGCTGATCGCCCGCGTCATCCAGGCCAACCGCTGAACGAGTCCGGCCGGTGCAACCCGTCCATCCTCCGCTGAAGGGTTTCACGCTGGTGCTGGCGACGGCAGCGCTCGGGCTGGCGTCGTTCATGAACATCCTCGACCTGTCGATCGCCAACGTGTCGGTGCCGACCATCGCTGGCGATCTCGGCGTGAGCGTCACCCAGGGCACGTGGACCATCACCTCCTACGCGGTGGCCGAGGCCATCATGCTGCCGCTCACCGGCTGGCTGGCCGGGCGCTTCGGCCAGGTGCGCATGTTCGCCGTCGCCACGCTGCTGTTCACGCTGGCCTCCGCCTTGTGCGGGATGTCGGTGAGCTTTCCGATGCTGCTGGCGGCGCGCGTGCTGCAGGGCATCTTCGGCGCGGCGATGATTCCGCTGTCGCAGGCGCTGATGACCTCCATCTACCCGCCGGAAAAGCGCGGCCTGGCGATGGGCCTGTGGTCGATGACCACCGTCGTGGCGCCGATCGCGGGGCCGCTGGCCGGCGGCTGGCTGACCGAGAATCTGTCCTGGCACTGGATCTTCCTGATCAACCTGCCGGTGGGCCTGCTGGTGAGCCTGTTCGCCTGGGAGCTGCTGGCCGAGCGCGAGACGCCGATCGTGAAGAAACCGGTCGATCACGTCGGCCTCGCCTTGCTGGTCGTGGGCATCGGCTCGCTGCAGATCCTGCTCGACAAGGGCAACGAGCTCGACTGGTTCGGCTCGCCGCTGATCGTCACGCTGGCCTGCGTGTCGGCCGTCGCGCTGACCTATTTCGTCATCTGGGAGTGGTACGACCCGCATCCGGTGGTGAACCTGCGGCTGTTCACCCGGCGCAATTTCGGCATCGGCGTGGTCTGCCTGCTGCTGGGCACGGTCGCCTTCTTCGGCACGGTGGTCATCCTGCCGCTGTGGTTGCAGACCTACCACGACTACACGCCGCTGTGGGCGGGCAAGGCGGTGGCCTTCGGCGGGGTGTTCGCGGTGATCCTCGGCCCCATCGTCGGTGCCAACCTGCATCGCATCGATGCGCGCGCGGTGGCGTCCTTCGGCTTCATCGTGTTCGCCGGCACCGCGTTCTGGAGCACCACCTTCACGCCCGATGTCGATTACTGGACGGTGGCGCTGACCCGGCTGGTGATGGGGATCGGCATCAGTTGCTTCTTCCTGCCGCTGATCACGATCAACCTGTCGGGCTTGAGCGGGCCGGAGCTCGCCGGTGCGTCGGGCGTGTCCAACTTCATGCGCAACCTGGGATCGAGCTTCGGCACCGCGGCGGTGACTTCGCTGTGGGATCACCGCGGCATCCATCACCATGCGGTGCTGACCGAGCACATCACCCGCCAGGATCCTGCCGCGCTGGACTATCTCGGGCGCCTCGGCAGCCTGGGGCTGAGCCCGGAGCAGGCACTCGCGCACGCCAACCGCGAGGTGACGGTGCAGGCCTACCTGCTGGCGACCAACGACGTCTTCCTGGTGAGCGGCGTGCTGATGATCAGCCTGCTGGGCCTGATCTGGTGGACGCGCCCGCCCTTCACGCCTGCGGGCGGGGCGCACTGACTCGCGCGCCGGCCGCCCGGCTCGGCCTCACTTGCTCTTGATCATCGTGCCGACGCCGTGGTCGGTCAGGATCTCGAGCAGCAGGCAGTGTTCGACGCGGCCGTCAATGATGTGCACCGACTTCACGCCGTTGCGCGCGGCGTCCAGCGCGGAGCCGATCTTGGGCAGCATGCCGCCCGACAGCGTGCCGTCGGCCACCAGTTCGTCGATCTGCCGCGGCGTCAGGCCCGTCAGCAGCTTGCCGGACTTGTCCAGCACGCCCGGGGTGTTGGTGAGCAGCACCAGCTTTTCCGCCTTCAGGATTTCGGCCAGCTTGCCGGCGACCACGTCGGCGTTGATGTTGTAGGTCTCGCCCCCTTCGCCGACGCCGATCGGCGCGATCACCGGGATGAAGTCGCCCTGGTCGAGGAAGGAGATCAGGCTGGGGTCGATCTGCGTGATCTCGCCGACCTGGCCCACATCGACCACGTCGCCAGCGGGCGCGTCGAGCTTCTGCATCAGCAGCTTCTTGGCGCGGATGAAGCTCGCGTCCTTGCCGGTGAGGCCCACTGCCTTGCCGCCCGCCTGGTTGATCAGGTTGACGATCTCCTTGTTCACCTGGCCGCCCAGCACCATTTCCACCACTTCCATGGTCTCGGCGTCGGTGACGCGCATGCCCTGGATGAACTCGCCCTTCTTGCCCACGCGGGCGAGCAGGTTCTCGATCTGCGGCCCGCCGCCGTGCACCACCACCGGGTTGAGGCCGACCAGCTTGAGCAGCACCACGTCCTGCGCGAAGCATTCCTTCAGGTGCGGGTCGGTCATCGCGTTGCCGCCGTACTTGATGACGATGGTCTTGTCGAAGAAGCGCTTGATGTAGGGCAGCGCCTCGGCGAGGATCTCGGCCTTGCGGGCGGGGGTGACGTCTTGCTTCGGAGTGGAGTCGCTCATGGTCTTCCTCTGACGGGTTCGATGGGGGCATGCCGCGCGCGGGGCCGCCGGGCATGATGACCGCGTTGCGCGGGTAACCGTCGAATTCTAATGCGCCGCAGCGTGGGCGGCACCCTCGCGCGGCGCGGCGGGGTGCAACAAAACGAAAGGCCGGGTGTTCCCGGCCTTGTTCGTGTGCATTTGGCGATCCCGGTGCGCGATGCGGTCGCGCCGGATGCGGGCTTACTTCTTCTGCAGCGGGCAGGTGTTCATGCCGAACAGCGTGTAGGCCGGACACCAGCCCATCAGGCCGGTGGCGAGCGGCACCACGCCGATCCAGGCCCACACCGGGCCGCCCATCAGCGCCCAGGCGATGAGCGCGATGCCCGCCAGGATGCGCACGATCTTGTCCATGCCGCCAACGTTCGTTTTCATGCAAGCCTCCGATAAGTGTTCGTAAGACTTTTCTAATATAGCACGAATGCCGACGATCTGGGCTGGCTGCGGAATGTGCCGCGCGCCGGCCGTCAGGCGTCGAGTTCCAGCACGACCGGTGCGTGGTCGGAAGGGCGTTCCAGCTTGCGCGGCGCCTTGTCGATGGTGCAACTGCGGCAGGCCTCGCGCAGCGCGGGCGACACAAGGATGTGGTCGATGCGCAGGCCGAAATTGCGGCGAAAGGCCATCATGCGGTAGTCCCACCACGAGAAGCTGCGCTCCGGCTGCTCGAACAGGCGGAAGGCGTCGATCAGGCCCAGCCCCTGCAGCGCGCGGAAGGCGGCGCGTTCGGGTTCGGACACGTGGATCTCGTCCTTCCAGTCGGGGTGGGCGTCACGGTCTTCCGGTGCGATGTTGAAGTCGCCCACCAGCACCAGCTTGTCGTGTGCCTTCAGTTCCTCGCGCAGCCAGTCGGTCAGCGCGGCGAGCCAGCGCAGCTTGTATTCGAACTTGTCCGATCCCACCGCCTGGCCGTTGGGAAAATAGCCGCACACCACACGCACGCCGGCAATGGTGGCGGCGATGAGGCGCTTCTGCTCGTCCTCGAAGCCGGGGATGTTGCGCACCACGGTCGTTTCGTCGATCGGCGCCGGGCTCAGGATGGCGACGCCGTTATAGGTTTTCTGGCCGATGAAGGCGGCGTGGTAGCCGGCCGCTTGCAGTTCAGCGAGTGGGAAGGCCTTGTCCTCGAGCTTGAGCTCCTGCAGGCACAGCGCATCGGGCTGGTGGGCGGCGAGCCAGTCGAGCGCCTGCGGCAGGCGGACTTTGAGCGAGTTGACGTTCCAGGTGGCGATCTTCATGGGCTATCCGGTCGTGGCGCACAGCGTTGTCGCCGGCCTTGCGAAAGGGCGCGCATTGTAACGCGCCCCTTGCACCGTTCAGCGCGGCGGCTGCAGAGGGGTCCATGAAATTGCACCTATGCCACGCCCCCGGTCAGGCGGCGGGCTCTCACGAACCGTCACTTCGAAGGCGCCTTGGGGTAGCCGGCGTCGTCCAGCATGCGGGTCCAGCGTACGGCTTCGTAGCCCTTCTGCACCTGGTTGCCGACGCTGATGGCCGGCACTTCCTCGGGTGTGCCGAAGCGTTCGCGGTAGGCGGCGATGTCGGCCTCGGTGGCGAGCTTCTGCTCGGCGAAGGGCACGCCGCGCCGGGTCAGCAGGTTGCGCGCCTCGTCGCACAGGCCGCCGCAGTTGTCGCTGGTGTAGAACGTCACCGGGAAGTCGGTGGCCGCCTTGCGTGTCGTGTAGGGCAGCGCGGTGTCGGCTGGCGCGTCGCCGAGCTGCTTCTCGATCACCTTGCGCACGTTCTGCGGCGGCGGCCGGTCCGAGTAGTTCACCCGTCCGCTCTCATCGACCCAGCGATAGGTCTCGGCGCCCCAGGCCGGGGCGCCGAGGCTGCCCAGCACGACGGCCGCACCGACTGCCATGCGCCAGGGAACGCCCGCTCCACTCATGCATCCACCATTCCGTTGTGACGCAGCAGCGCGTCGACGCGCGGCTCACGGCCGCGGAAGGCCTTGAAGGATTCGATCGCCGGACGGCTGCCGCCAACGGCGAGGATCTCGCGCCAGAAGCGGGCGCCGGTCTCGGCATCGAGCAGGCTGCCCTTGCCGGCGCCGGCTTCCTCGAAGGCTTCGAAAGCGTCGGCCGACAGCACCTCCGCCCACTTGTAACTGTAGTAGCCCGCTGCATAGCCGCCCGCAAAAATGTGCGAGAAACTGTGCGGAAATCGATGCCAGGGCGGAGGAATCAGCACCGCCACTTCGCGTCGCACTTCGTCGAGCAGGGCCATCACGCGCTCGACCGGCACCGGGCCCGAGGTCTTGTCCGCGCTGGCGTCGAGCTCGGCGTGCAGGCGCAGGTCGAACATCGAGAATTCGAGCTGGCGCACCGTCTGCATGCCGCTCTGGAAGTTCTTCGCGGCGATCATCTTGTCGTACAGCGCGCGCGGCAGCGGCTCGCCGGTGTCGACGTGGGCGGTCATGCCCTGCAGCACGTCCCATTCCCAGCAGAAGTTCTCCATGAACTGGCTGGGCAGTTCGACCGCGTCCCACTCCACGCCGTGGATGCCCGACACCGCGAGGTCCTCGACCTTGGTCAGCAGGTGGTGCAGGCCGTGGCCGCATTCGTGGAACAGCGTCAGCACGTCGTCGTGGGTGAAGGTGGCCGGTTTGCCGCCGACCGCGCTCGGGAAGTTGCACACCAGGTAGGCGACCGGCGTCTCGGTGCCGTGCGCGCTGCGGTGGCGGCTGCGCGCCGAGTCCATCCAGGCACCGCCGCGCTTGGTCGGGCGCGCGTGCAGGTCGAGGTAGAAGTGGCCGACGAGGTCGCCGTTCTTCTCGATGCGGAAAAAGCGGGTGTCCGGGTCCCAGGTGGGCGCCTCGTCGGGCAGGATGTCGACGCCGTACAGCGCGCGGATCACGCCGAACAGGCCGTCGAGCACCTTGGGCTCGGGGAAGTACTGCTTCACTTCCTGGTCGGAGTAGTCGTAGCGCGACTGGCGCAGCTTCTCCGAGGCATAGGCGACGTCCCAGGGCTCCAGCGGATCGAGCCAGAGTTCCGCCTTGGCGAAGGACTTCAGTTCGGCGAGGTCGCGTTCGGCGAAGGGCTTGGCCTTGGCCGCCAGCTCGCGCAGGAAGGCAAGCACCTGGGCCGGCGTGTCGGCCATCTTGGGCACCAGCGACACTTCGGCGAAGTTGGCGTAGCCCAGCATGCGGGACTCTTCCGCACGCAGCGCCAGGATGCGGCCGATCAGCGGGCCGTTGTCCCAATCTGCCTTGCCTTGCTCGGAGGCGCGCGTGGCATAGGCGCGGTACATGCGTTCGCGTAGCGCGCGGTTGTCGGCGTACTGCATGACCGGCAGGTAGGACGGCATGTGCAGCGTGAAGCGCCAGCCCGGCTTGCCTTCGGCCTCGGCCGCGGCGCGGGCCATCGCCAGCGCATCTTCGGGGATGCCGGCAAGCTCGGATTCGTCGGTGATCAGCTCCTCGTGCGCGTTGGTCGCGTCGAGCAGGTTTTCGGAGAACTTCGCGGCGAGCTGCGACTGCTCTTCCTGGATTTCCTTGAAGCGCGGCTTGAGTTCGTCCGGCAGCTCGGCGCCGGACAGGCGGAAGTCGCGCACCTCGTGGTCGAGGATCAACTGGCGGGTGGGCGTCAGCGTGGCGTATTCGGCGCCGTCGTGCAGCGCCTTGTACTTGTGGAACAGCGCCAGGTTCTGCCCGACTTCGGCGAAGAAGCCCGACACCTCGGGGAGCAGCGCGTTGTAGGCCTCGCGCCATTCGGGGACGTCCTTCACGCTGTGCAGGTGGCCGACCACGCCCCAGGCGCGGCCGAGACGCTCGCCGGCCTCGTTCATCGGCTCGACGAAAGCTTCCCAGGTGGGGACGGAGGGATCGGCGGTGAGGCGTTCGATCAGCGCCCGGTTCTCGTCCAGCAACTGGCGGATCGCCGGGGCGACGTGCTCGGGTCGGATATCGGCAAAGCGGGGAAAGCCGGAGAAATCCAGCAGCGGGTTGGATGCGTTGTCTGCAGGGGAGGACGTTGGCGTCGTCATGGTCACTGTATATCCGTTGGGGATTTCGTTGCGTTGTCTGTAACTATTCTGCCGCAAAAAATACGCCGGGCGCCGCGATGGGCGCCCGGCTGTTGCGACTATCGTGGTGAGTACCGCCGCACAGTCCCGAGTCAGTCGACCAGGTCGCGATAGGCGTGCCAGGTGGCGTGCCCAAGCAGCGGCAGCAGCACGACCATGCCGATCATCATCGTGGCGAAGCCGATCGCGACCAGCGCGACGATCAGCGCCGCCCAGACCGCCATCGCGCCGAGATTCACGCCGACCGCCTTGGCGCTGGTCATCGCCGCGCTGATGGCATCGATGTCGCGGTCCATGATCATCGGGATGGCGATCGCCGACAGCGCAAATACGACCGCTGCGAGCGCGCCGCCGACGACGAGGTAGGCGACGACGAAGTGGGTGTAGTCGCCCGACAGGAAGACGTCACGCGCGAAGTTGGACAGCTCCGGTACAGCGCCCTGGTAGAACAGCGCGAACAGGATGGCGGACAAGCGCTCCCACGCGATCAGCGTGATGGCGAGGAACAGGCCGAAGTACATCAGGCTGTCGCCGTGTCGGGTCAGCCCGCGCAGCGACGCGCCGAAGGACGCCGGCTCGCCCGCATCGTGGCGGCGCGAGATTTCGTACAGCCCGGCCGCGGCGATCGGGCCGACGAGGAAGAAGCCCGAGATGGCGGCGGTGAACAGGTAGGGCTTGCCGCTTGCGTAGGCCAGGATCAAATAGCCGACCGCGGCAAAGAAGATGCCGTACGTCAGACTGGCGCCGAGGTTGTCACGCATGTCGCCCCATCCCAGTTTCAGCCAGTGGAGGGGGCGCGAAGCGCTGACTTCGCGAATGTGCGGCAGGTGGAAGTGCTGGTCCAGCGAATGCATCGATTTGTCCATGACAACCTCCGTGCGGTGAGGAACGTCCAGGTGGATTCTTGACCGCAGGCGTCGGGCGTGCCCTCGACGCACCACGGTCTCGAACTTAGATCAGGACAAAATCGCATGAGTTCATCAATGAGATTGATTGGCGTTCGCTATCGCGTCCCCGCCGCGCTTCAATCCCGATTGGCAGCCCTCCAGATGTTGCGGCATCCGGTTTCGCGCAGGAACAGCGTGGAAACGGTGCCGATCAGTCCGGCGGCGGCGAGCAGGCCCAGGCCGTAGCGGAAGGTCTCCACCGGATACATCCGCACGCCGTCGACGATGGTGCCTTCCCAGCCGAAATCCATGATCGCGCCCACCGCCGGTTGCAGCAGGGCGCCAGCAAGGAAGCCGCCCATGTTGGTCACGCTGGTGCTCATGCCCGACAACTGTGGTGGATTCACTTCCTTGGCGCAGGCCCAGGTCAGCGAGAAGCTCGCGGTGACGAGGCCCATCAGCGCGAACAGCGCGTAGCTGACCGGGACGGGCATGCGCACGGCCGACAGCCACACCAGCCACAGCATGCACAGGGCGACGCTGCCCGCGATCAGCACCGGCTTGCGCTTGCCGATGCGGTCGGACAGGCTGCCCACGACCAGGCAGCCGACAGCGAGGCAGGCAAAGTACAGCGACAGGTGGTTGGCGGCCTGCACGCGGCTGAGCTGGTGCACCTGCATCAGGTAAGGTGTGGCCCACAGGCCGCCGAAGGCAAAGAAGCTGCCGGCGAGGCCGAAATTGACCCAGACCGCCGGCCAGGTGGCGTGATTGCGCAGCACGCCGGCGAGGCCGCCGATGATCGCGGTGCGGTCGATGCGCGGCCGCGGCGCGTCGGCCGAATGGCTCTCGCGGATGAAGGCCCAGCACGCCACCCCGAGCAGCGCCGACAGCACCGCGGCGCCAAGGAAAACGCCGCGCCAGGACGTGGCCTGCGCCACCGCCACCAGCGGCGTGCCGGCGAGGATGGAGCCAAGGTTGCCGAGCAGCATCGCGAGTCCGACGAGCGTGGCGAAGCGGCGCTCGTCGTACCAGACGGCGATCAGCTTGAGCATGGCGATGAACACCACCGACACGCCGAGGCCGACCAGCGTGCGGCCGACCAGCGCGACCTCCAGGCTGGGGGCGAGGCCGAACAGCGCGCTGCCGGCGCCGGCGACCAGTCCGCCAAGCAGCAGGATGCGGCGCGGGCCGAGGGTGTCGACCAGGATGCCCGTCGGCACCTGCATGATCGTGTAGACGTAGAAGTAGGTGGCCGCGAGCGCGCCGAGCGAGGCGGCGCTGGTCTGGAACGCGGCGGCGAGATCCTGCGCGATGCCCGCGGGGGCGAAGCGGTGGAAGAACGACAGCATGTAGGCGGCGACGACGACAGCCATCGCCAGCGTGCGGCCGGAAGCAGGCACTTGCATGGAGATCCCCTCGAGGGCGGGGAGCCTCTTCTCGGGCTCCTCCGCTGGGTGCTGCCGGCGTTGGTTACGCCAGCTTGTGGCCGGTCAGGCGTTCGTAGGCTTCGCGGTACTTGCCCGCGGTGTGCTCGATCACGTCGGCCGGCAGCTTGGGGCCGGGGGCCGTCTTGCCCCAATCCAGCGTCTCGAGATAGTCGCGCACGTACTGCTTGTCGAAGGAGGGCGGGCTGATGCCTTCGCGGTAGCTGTCCGCGGGCCAGAAGCGCGACGAATCCGGCGTGAGCGCCTCGTCGATCAGGTGCAGCGTGCCCTGGGCGTCGATGCCGAACTCGAACTTGGTGTCGGCGATGATGATGCCGCGGCTGGCAGCGTAGTCGGCCGCTTCCGAATACAGCGCGATCGCCGCCTTGCGTGCCTCCTCGGCAAGCTGGGCGCCGGTCTTGCCGGTGCCGGCGAGCGCGTCCTTCAGCAGCGCGTCGCAGCGCGCCTGTGCCTGCTCGAAGGAGATGTTCTCGTCGTGCTCGCCCATGTCGGCCTTCGACGAGGGCGTGAAGATCGGCGCCGGCAGCTTGGCCGCCTGCTTGAGGCCGGCGGGCAGGGCGATGCCGCAGATCGCGCCGGTGGCCTGGTAGTCCTTCCAGCCCGAGCCGATCACGTAGCCGCGTACCACCGCCTCGATTGGCAGTGGCTTCAGGCGCTTGACCACCAGCGCACGCCCGCGCACCTGGTCGCGCTCGTCGGCGGCCACCACGGTCTCGGGGTCGATGCCGGTGAGCTGGTTGGGCAGGATGTGGGCGAGCCTGTCGAACCAGAAGTTCGCCAGCGCCACCAGCACGCGGCCCTTGTCCGGAATCGGATCGGGCAGCACAACGTCGAAGGCCGACAGGCGGTCGCTGGTGACGATCAGCAGACGGTCGGCATCGACCGCGTAGATGTCGCGCACCTTGCCGCGGCCGAGCAGCGGCAGGCTCTTGATGGAGGATTCGAACAGGGGAGTCGCCACGGCGGGGCCTCGGTTGCTGGCAAAGCAGGGATTATAGGGGAGGGGCGCGCTCTTTCGAGCGTGAGAGGGGGGTGACGATTGACAAACGCGCATACCGAAAAAACGCATTGCCGTTCGGCCCGCAAGCTGCAATCCTTGAACTCGATTTCTTCCCATCTCGGGTCGAGAAGGTCGATCCCGCATCGTCAATGAAAAACCTGCTTCTGGAGTAACGTTCGATCCCCCGTAGGATGCCAGCGCGTCAAGCGGTTGGGCGTTTGCGTACAGCGCCTGGCAGGGTGTTGAAGCACCTGGCGTTCGTCACCTGTGATCGGTTCTTGTCAGCCTGTTCTTGGCCAGAGGAGTAAAGCCATGCATCACCACGCCCATTCGTCCATCGATATCCATGCGCACTACTATCCGGAATCCTATATCCGTCTGATTGAAAAATATGGATCGGAGTTCGGTGCCATGGTGGACACCTCGAATCCTTCCAGGCCAGTGATCAAATCGGCCCCGACGATTTCAGCCCTGGAAGATCGCTTCATTCATATGGAGGCCCGGATTGAGGACATGGACAGGATAGGCGTGGATGTGCATGCAATTTCCATGACCATGCCGATGATTCTCTGGGCCGGCGCCAAGCTTCAACAACAACTGGTTGAAGCTCATAATGACGCGGCGTTCGAGGCCTATCAAAAATATCCGGATCGGCTTTGCGTACTCGCAACGCTGCCTTTCGACGACATCGATCTGGCGATCGCGGAACTCGATCGCATTGCGAACATGCCCGGCCTGAAGGGGATTTATTCCGAAACCCGGATCTCCAGGAACAAGGAGATCGATGACGAGTCCCTGTATCCCCTGTGGGAGCGCCTCGAAGCCATGGGGTTGCCCCTTTTCCTGCATCCGGTGCATGTGGTCGAGCCGGCGCGCCTGGGCAAGTATTTCATGGTCAACACCATCGGTAATCCGGTGGACACCGGCATTGCCGCATCGCGGCTGATCTATAGCGGCATCCTTGACCGCTTTCCGAAGCTGGAGGTTGTCCTGCCGCACGCAGGCGGCGTCTATCCGATTCTTTTCGGTCGCATGACCCGCGCCTGGGAACGGAGCAAAGGCGGTCTCGACGCCAGCAAGGGTCGGGGCGCGGATGCTTATTTGAAACGCTTCTACTACGACAATATTTCCCACTCCAACGAAGTCATGGAGTATCTGGTGAAGCTGGTCGGTGCCGACCGGATCATGCTGGGCAGCGATTACTGCTTCGACATGGGCTATGAGCGCCCCTGCGACAAGGTCGAAGGCTACGACTTTCTCAACGCGGCGGACAAGAAACTGATCCTGGGCGAAACAGCCAGGAAGCTGTTGAAACTCTGAGTGGGTTCACGTTCCTGCCGACCGAAATGGCGACCGACGGCTCCGCCCCCTGCCGCCGAGGCGAGGGGGAGCCCTACTCACTGATGCGCGTCGCCTTCCTCCTTGCCCAACAGCTTGCGCATCCGCCGCAGGCCCATGTACACGAAGCCGGCGATCACCGGGATCGATGCGGCGGTGAGGATCTCCGGCGTCACCGGCTCGATCAGGTGCTTGGCGCCCTTGGACATGTAATTGACCAGTTGCGACGCGTAATACGTGATCGCCACCACTGACAGGCCTTCCACCGTTTCCTGCAGGTGGAGCTGGATCTTGGCGCGGCGGTTCATCTGCGCCAGCAGCTCCTGATTCTGGCGTTCGAGTTCGATGTCCACCCGCGTGCGCAGCAGTTGCGAGTTGCGCGCGATCCGCGCCGACAGGTCGTCCTGGCGGCGGGCGATGGAGGCGCAGGTGTCGATCGCCGGCACCAGGCGCCGATCCATGAACTCGCCGATGGGCGAGAAGCCGGGCAGGCGTTGCTCGCGCAGGTCGTCGATGCGCTGTTGCACCAGCCGGTAGTAGGCCGCCGCTGCACCGAAGCGAAAGGTGGTGCGCGCGACGGAACGTTCCACCTCGGCGGCGAGCCGTGACAGGCGGCCGAGCACTGCGCGGTCGTCCTCGGCGCTGCGTGCCTGCCCCATGCCGTCCATCAGGTCGGCCAGCTCGTCCTCCGCGCGCGACAGCAGGCGGCCCACCTGCTTGGCGACCGGGAAGGCGAGCAGCGCCATGACGCGGTAGGTCTCGATTTCCACCAGGCGCTGGGCGATGCGGCCGGCCTGGCGCGGCGTGAGGTCGTCGTCCAGCACCAGGAAGTGCGAGAAGCCCTCATGCAGGTGGAAGTCGGTCAGCACCCAGCCGGCGCCGTCGGCCACCTGCGACGCCACCATGGCCTGGCCGCGGGGCGACTGCTGTTGCAGCACCGTCTCGGGCCGCACCTCGTCGGTGCTGCGCACCTCGATGTGGGTGGCGGCGATCAGTTGCCCCGGAATGTCCTTGCGCCAGGCAGCCGGCACGTGGAGCAGCGCGTATTCGTCGGCCGTGTCGGTGGGATCGATGCGGCGGAAGAAGCAGTAGCTGGAGAATTCGTTGTGCCGCTCCCACTTCAGCCGGAAGCCGGCCGACTGCAGCAGCAGGTGGCCCGACGCCAAGTCCGGCTCCGGCAGGTCGAGCTGCGCGGCCAGCGCCCTCAGGTGATCCGCTTCGCGCTCGGCGCTGCCTTCGTGGTGCAGGAAGGCGAGGTAGGTGACGAACTCGGGGGTGTCGAGCGCGACCGGCGGCCGGGCATGGACTTCGTCGCTGAGCGTCTGGCGCAGCGGGTGCTGTTCGAAGAAGGGCATTGAATGCGCGGCGGGCGCCCCGGGGCACCCGCGTTGAATGAGGAAGCCGCATTCTTGCCCAGGCTCGATGTCGGGACAAGCGCGGCGGTGCGAAGGGGAGGTCCGTGCCGGCCTCCCCGCCGCCGGGCTCAGGCCTTCTGGCCGGCCATCGAGGTCACGTGCAGGTGGGATTCAACCGCGTCCAGCACCACCTCGGGCTCGTCGGCCTCGAGTTCGGTCTCGTTGTTCAGATGCGAGCGCAGGCGCTCTTCGTCGAGATCATTGCACCACTTGGCCACCACCACCGTCGCCACCGAGTTGCCGATCAGGTTGGTCAGCGCGCGGGCTTCCGACATGAAGCGGTCGATGCCCAGGATCAGCGCCAGACCGGCCACCGGCACGCCGCCCACTGCCGACAGCGTGGCCGCCAGCACGATGAAGCCGCTGCCGGTGATCCCCGCGGCGCCCTTGGAGGTGAGCAGCAGCACCAGCAGCAGGGTGATCTGCTGGGTGAGGTCCATCGGCGTGTTGGTCGCCTGGGCGATGAACACCGCCGCCATCGTCAGGTAGATGGAGGTGCCGTCCAGGTTGAAGGAGTAGCCGGTGGGAATGACCAGGCCGACCGTCGACTTCTTGCAGCCCAGGTTCTCGAGCTTGGCCATGATGCGCGGCAGGGCCGATTCCGACGACGAGGTGCCGAGCACGATCAGCAGCTCTTCCTTGATGTAGCGGATGAGCTTCACCACCGAGAAGCCGTGCAGCCGCGCGATGGTGCCGAGCACGACGAAGATGAAGATCAGGCAGGTGGCGTAGAAGGTGCCCATCAGCATGCCGAGCTGGGCCAGCGTGCCGACGCCGTGCTTGCCGATGGTGAAGGCCATGGCACCGAAGGCACCGATGGGGGCGACCTTCATGATGTAGCCGACGATGGCGAACAGCACGTGCGAGAACTTCTCGATCATGTCGAACACCAGCGTCCCGCGGCCGCCGAAGCGATGCAGCGCGAAGCCGAACAGCACCGAGAACAGCAGCACCTGCAGGATCTCGCCCTTGGCAAACGCATCCACCACGGTGGTCGGGATCACGTTGAGCAGGAAGTCGGTGGTCGTCTGCATCTTGCCCGGCGCGGTGTAGGCGGCGATCGCCTTGGTGTCCAGCGTGGCCGGATCTACGTTCATGCCGGCGCCTGGCTGCACCACGTTGACGATGATGAGGCCGACGATCAGCGCGATCGAGCTGACGATCTCGAAGTACAGCAGGGCAAGGCCGCCGGTCTTGCCGACCTTCTTCATGTCTTCCATGCCGGCGATGCCGACGACCACGGTGCAGAAGATGATCGGCGCGATGATCATCTTGATGAGCTTGATGAAGCCGTCGCCCAGCGGCTTCATCGCCGCGCCGGTCTCGGGGTAGAAGTGGCCCAGCAACACGCCCAGGATGATCGCGACGATCACCTGGAAGTACAGCGAGCGGAACAGCGATTTCCGGATCATGGTTGTCTCCTCCTTGGAAGGTGGGCGGATTGTGTCCGCCGCCATCCGGGGTGGAAATTGTGTTCATCCACACTGTGGAAACTACGCATGCCGCGTTCTTGCACCGGAGCGCACGACCAGTGCCGCAAACTCGGTCTGGCGGTGGGCGATGCGCTCCGTCAGCCTGCCGCTACGCGGCCAACGCGCTGCGGAGTTCACGCAAATGCGCGACCTCGCTTCGCTCGGGACTCGGACAGTGCTCGTCCGCTCCACGCATCCCCCACCGCCAGACCTACCGTGGTGCCGACCCGTAGCGTTTCGCCAGCACCTCCAGCGGCAGCGGCCTGATACCGCTCGCCTGCCCGGCGCAGCCGAACGCCTCGAAACGTTCGCGGCAGATGTCGCGCGCGGCGTCGCGGGCGGCCTTGAAGAACTTGCGCGGATCGAACTCCTTGCGGTCGGTCGCCATCAGCCGGCGCATCGCACCGCTCATCGCCAGGCGCAGGTCGGTGTCGATGTTGACCTTGCGCACGCCGCTCCTGATGCCCTGCACGATGGCCTCCACCGGCACGCCGTAGGTCTCGCCGATCTCGCCGCCGTGCTCGCGGATGATGGCGAGCCATTCCTGCGGCACGCTGCTGGAGCCATGCATCACCAGGTGGGTGTTGGGGATGCGGGCATGAATGGCGGCGATGCGGTCGATGGCGAGGATGTCGCCGGTGGGCGGGCGCGAGAACTTGTAGGCGCCGTGACTGGTGCCGATCGCCACCGCCAGCGCATCGACGCCGGTGGCGGCGACGAAATCGGCGGCCTCCGCGGGGTCGGTCAGCATCTGGCTGTGGTCCAGCGTGCCTTCGGCGCCGACGCCGTCCTCCTCGCCGGCCTGGCCGGTCTCGAGCGAGCCGAGGCAGCCGAGCTCGCCCTCCACCGACACGCCCACCGCGTGCGCCATCTCCACCACGCGACGGGTCACGTCGACGTTGTAGGCGTAGCTCGCCGGCGTCTTCATGTCCTCGCGCAGCGAGCCGTCCATCATCACGCTGGTGAAGCCGCTGCGGATCGACTGCTGGCACACCGCCGGGCTGGCGCCGTGGTCCTGGTGCAGGCAGATCGGGATGTCGGGCCACTGCTCGACGGCGGCCTCCACCATCTTCTTCAGGAAGACTTCGCCGGCATAGCTGCGCGCGCCGGCCGAGGCCTGCAGGATTACCGGGCTGTCGGTGGCCTCGGCGGCGAGCATGATCGCGTGGATCTGCTCCATGTTGTTGATGTTGAAGGCGGGCACGCCATAGCCGTGTTCGGCGGCGTGGTCGAGCAGTTGGCGCAGGGCGATCATGGACATGGCGAGGTCTCCTCATGGGGTGCTCGTAGGAGCGGGCTTGACCGCGATTGCGGTGTTCGTCGCGCTCAAGCGCGCTCCTACATTGCGGGTTCAGCTTGACCGCGACAACCGCGGCAATCGCGGTCAAGCCAGCTCCCGCGGCACGTTGTTTGTGAATCAGGTCATTTCGGGTTCGTGCTCGAACGCCGGCACGGGCTCGACGCGCCGGCTGCCCGGCCGTGCGCGCGCCTTCAGCGCGGCGATGGCGGGCAGCTCGCGGCCTTCGAGGAACTCGAGAAAGGCGCCGCCGCCGGTGGAGATGTAGTCGATGCGGTCTGCCACGCCGAAGCGAGCGATCGCCGACAGCGTGTCGCCGCCGCCGGCGATGCTGAAGGCGGGGCTCGCCGCGACTGCACCCGCCAGCGCGGCGGTGCCGGCGGCGAAGGGCTCGAGTTCGAACACGCCGACCGGCCCGTTCCACACGATGGTGCCGGCGCGCTCGAGCAGCTCGGCGAGCGAGCGCCGGCTGTCGGGGCCGATGTCGAGGATCATCTCGTCGGCTGCGACCTCATCGACATGCACGCAGCGGGTGCGCGCATCGGCGGCGAAGCGGTCGGCGGCGACGACGTCCTCGGGCAGCCACACGACGCCGTTGTGTGCTGCCAGCCGGCGCTGCACCGCGCGCGCAGCGTCGGTCAGGTCGGGCTCGTACAGCGACCGGCCCACCGGGTAGCCGCGCGCGGCGAGGAAGGTGTTGGCGATGCCGCCGCCGAGCACCAGCACATCCACCTTGTCGGCCAGGCTCTCGAGGATGGTGAGCTTGGTCGACACCTTGGAGCCGGCGACGATGGCCGCCAGCGGCCGCGCCGGCTGCGCCAGCGCACGGCCCAGGGCGTCGAGTTCGCCGCACATCAGCGGCCCCGCGCAGGCCACCGGCGCCGCCATCGCCAGCGCGTGCAGCGTGCATTCCTTGCGGTGCGCGGTGCCGAAGGCGTCATTCACATACACGTCGACGAAGCGGGCGATGCGCGCGGCCAGCGCCGGGTCGTCGGCCTTCTCGCCGACGTTGCCACGGCAGTTCTCCAGCAGCACCACGTCGCCCGGACGCAGGGTGAAGCCGCCATCCACCCAGTCGCGCACCAAAGGCACCGGCCGTCCCAGCAGGTCGCCGAGGCAGGCGGCCACCGGCGCCAGCGAGTCGGCCGCCGTCAGCGCGCCTTCCCGCGGCCGGCCCAGGTGCGAGGTGATCATCACCGCCGCCCCGGCCTCCAGGCAGGCGAGGATGCCGGGCAGCGCGGCGCGGATGCGGGTGTCGTCCGCCAGCGTGCCATCGGCCTGCAGCGGCACGTTGAAGTCGGCGCGGATGAAGACCCGCTTGCCGGCGAGATCCACATCGGAAAGACGAAGGAAGTTCATTGGAGTCTCCTCGGGTTGTTCAGATGTCCTTCAAAACGATTGCATGAAGGTTGCGGTAAAGCGGGCGGGTGTCTGCAATACGGCAGGTCTGGCGGTGGGGGATGCGTGGAACGGACGAGCACTGTCCGAGTCCCGAGCGAAGCGAGGTCGCGCATTTACGTAAACTCC
Organism: Thauera sp. 2A1; assembly: GCF_009469595.2. Taxonomy (GTDB): domain Bacteria; phylum Pseudomonadota; class Gammaproteobacteria; order Burkholderiales; family Rhodocyclaceae; genus Thauera. Next base: position 186,643 of record NZ_SSXV01000001.1, read on the forward strand.
GCAAGGCGTAGGCCGCGTAGCGGCAGGACGTGGAGCGCATCCCCCACCGCCAGACCGGATTTGGCGCAATCGGGCCGTTGTCCCAGCTTGGGGTGGAACCCCTCGCGCCGGGGGCACTTCGTTAGCCGCATCAAGTCGCCGACAGCAGCGCCCTTGCCCGTTCGAGCACCGCATCCACCGTGAATCCGAACTGCCGCAGCAGATCGCCGGCCGGTGCCGATTCGCCGAAGCGGTCGATGCCGAGCACCGCCCCGCGCACGCCGGCGAGGTACTTCCACCAGCCGTCGCTGCGCGCCGCCTCGATCGCCAGGCGCGGCACGCCGGCCGGCAGCACGGCAGCGCGGTAATCGTCGGGCTGGCGATCGAACACGCTGGTGCAGGGCATCGACACCACCCGCAGCGCCACGCCTTCCGCCTGCAGCGCGGCGCGCACCTCCATCGCCAGCGCCACTTCCGAGCCGGTCGCGATGATCACCAGGCTTGGCGCGGGAGCATCCGCCAGCACGTAGCCGCCGCGGGCGATCGCCCGCAGTTGCGCGTCGCTGCGCGGCTGGTGCGGCAGGTTCTGACGCGACAGCGCGAGCAGCGTCGGACCATCACGCCGCGCCACCGCGGCATTCCACGCCACCTGCGTCTCCACCGCGTCGCACGGCCGCCACACGTCCAGATCCGGAATCAGGCGCAGGCTGGGCAGATGCTCCACCGGCTGGTGGGTGGGGCCGTCCTCGCCGAGGCCGATGGAATCATGCGTCATCACATAGACCACCCGCTGCCGCATCAGCGCGCTCATGCGGATGGCGTTGCGTGCATAGTCCGAGAACACCAGGAAGGTGGCGCCGAAGGGAATGAAGCCGCCGTGCAGCGCGATGCCGTTCAGCGCCGCGCTCATGCCGAACTCGCGCACGCCCCAGTTGATGTGGCGCCCCGGCTGGTCGGCGCGCACCGCGCCACAGCCCGGCCAGTCGGTGAGGTTGGAGTGCGTCAGGTCGGCCGAGCCGCCGAGCAGCTCCGGCAAGGCCCCTGCCAGCCGGCTGATGGCGAGCTGGCTCGCCTTGCGGCTGGCGATCGTGGCCGCTTCTTCGTTAACCGTCGCCACCAGCGCATCGGCCAGCACCGCAAAGCCGCCGGGCAGCTCGCCACGCATGCGGCGACTGAATTCGGCAGCGAGCTGCGGATGGTCGGCTACATACGCGGCCAGTCGCGCCTTCCATTCCTTGTGGTGCATCCGGCCATCGGCGCGCGCATCGAACGCGGTGCGCACTTCTTCCGGCACCTCGAAGGGAGCGTGCGTCCACCCGAGCGCGGCGCGCGTCGCGGCGACTTCGGCCGCGCCCAGCGGCGCGCCATGCACGTCGGCACTGCCTTCCTTGGCCGGGCTGCCGCAGCCGATGCGGGTGCGGCAGCAGATCAACGTGGGGCCGATGTCGTTGTCGGCATTGGCGAGCGCCTCGCGGATGGCGCGGTCGACCGCGTCGACGTCATGACCATCAACATCGGGGACGACATTCCAGCCATAGCCGCGGAAGCGCGCCGGCGTGTCGTCGCCGAACCAGCCGGCGACGTCGCCGTCGATGGAGATGCGGTTGTCGTCCCAGAAGCAGATCAGCTTCGACAGCCGCTGCACGCCGGCGAAGCTGGCCGCCTCGTGGCTGACGCCTTCCATCAGGCAGCCGTCGCCGAGGAAGACCCAGGTGCGGTGATCGACGAGGGTGTGGCCGGGGCGGTTGAATTCGGCGGCGAGCAGCTTCTCGGCCAGCGCCATGCCGACGGCGTTGGTGAGGCCCTGGCCGAGCGGGCCGGAGGTGGTCTCGACGCCTGCAGTGTGGCCCACTTCGGGGTGGCCGGGGGTGCGGCTGCCGAGCTGGCGGAAGCGCTTGAGCTCGTCCAGCGGCAGGTCGTAGCCGGTGAGGTGGAGCAGGGCATAGAGCAGCATGGAGCCGTGGCCGTTGGAGAGCACGAAGCGGTCGCGGTCGGGCCAGGTGGGGTCGGCCGGGTCGTGCCTGAGGTGGCGCGTCCACAGTGCGACGGCGATCTCTGCCATGCCCATGGGCATGCCGGGGTGGCCGGATTTGGCGGCTTCGACGGCATCGATGGCGAGGAAGCGCAGGGCGTTGGCGCACAGGGTGTCGATGGCCGCCTGGGTGAGTCGCATGTTCATTGGAAGATCCTCAAGAAGTCGGATTCCGAATCAGATGTAGGGGTCGAGTGATCACGAACTCGGCAAGCGATCACGGACCCGGCAAGCGAGCACGAACTAGGCAAGCGAGCACGAACTCGGCGAGCGAGGCGTGCGGGGTGTTCCTGGAGACGGCGAGGACTGTCTGAGCCCGAAGGGCGAGTTCCGCAGCCGTCGCAAGGAACACCCCGTGCGCCTCGCGTTTCGTGGGATAGACGCAGGGCAGGGAAGGTTTTTCCCTCTTCCTCACCCCCAAGCAGCCACGGCCGTTGCTCCTAACCCGCGGCGCAGCCGGGGTATCCGTTCCATGGGCTGCGGAACTCGCCCTCGCTGCGCTCGGTGCTCGGACAGTCCTCGCCCATTCCACGGATACCTCGACTACGCCACTAGGCAATCGCGGTGCTCGCGGGGCGGGTGGGGCTCGATTCGACTACTGGCTCAGCGCCTTCTTCCTGCGCTCGATCAGCCGCCAGATGAACGGCGTGAAGATCAACTGCATCGCCAGCTCCATCTTTCCGCCCGGCACCACGATCGTGTTCGCCCGGCTCATGAAACTGTTGTGGATCATGTTCAGTAGATACTGGAAATCGATCCCCTTCGGATTCGCGAAACGGATCACCACCATCGACTCGTCCGGGGTCGGAATCGAGCGCGCGATGAAGGGGTTGGACGTATCCACCATCGGCACCCGCTGGAAATTCACATGCGTGCGCGCGAACTGCGGGCAGATGTAATGCACGTAATCGTGCATCCGGCGCAGGATCGTGTCCGTCACCGCCTCGGTCGAATAACCGCGCGTGCTCTTGTCGCGGTGCAGCTTCTGGATCCACTCCAGGTTCACCACCGGCACCACCCCGATCAGCAGATCGACGAAGCGCGCCACATCCACCTCCTCATGCTTCACCGCGCCGTGCAGGCCCTCGTAGAACAGCAGGTCGGTGCCGGCCGGCAACTCCTCCCACGGCGTGAACGTGCCCGGCTCCTGCCTGTAGTGCTCGGCCTCCTCCGCGCTGTGCAGGTACTTCCGGCGCATGCCGCCGCCGGTTTCCGCATAGGTGCGGAACAGGTTCTCCAGCTCGCCGAACAGGTTCGCCTCGGGGCCGAAGTGGCTGAGCTGGCACGAGGCGTTGCCCTCGCATTCGGCGAGTCTTGCGCGCATCGTCTTGCGGTCGTAGGCGTGGAAGCTGTCGCCCTCGATCACCGCGGCGGTGACGCCGTCGCGGCGGAAGATCTCCTCGAAGGTGCGCTGCACCGTGCTGGTGCCGGCGCCGGACGAACCGGTGATGGCGATGATGGGATGGCGTTCGGACATGATGGTCTCCCCCGTCTGGGTCGTTATTGGCTCAGTTCGGTGTCGCGGAACAGCGAGCGGCTGTGGAACAGCGGCTGTTCGGGCAGGTCGTCGTCGGGCTCGCGCTCCTGGTGGTAGCGCTCGACGCGCTCCACCTCTGACTTCGAGCCGAACACGAAGCCGATGCGCTGGTGCAGGTTCTCGGGTTGCACCTCCAGCACCGGACGCACGCCGGTGCTGGCGCGTCCGCCGGCCTGCTCGACGATGAAGCCGATCGGGTTGCACTCGTACAGCAGGCGCAATCGGCCCGGCTTCTTCGGATCCTTGCGGTCGCGCGGGTACAGGAACACGCCGCCGCGCATCAGGATGCGGTGGGTCTCGGCCACCAGCGAGGCGATCCAGCGCATGTTGAAATCGGCGCCGCGCGGACCGCTGCGGCCGGCGAGGCACTCGTCCACATAGCGGCGCACCGGGCGCTCCCAGAAGCGCGCGTTTGAGGCGTTGATGGCGAACTCGTGGGTGGTCTCGGGCACGCGGATGTCGGGGTGCGTGAGGTAGAACTCGCCGATGATCGGGTCCAGCGTAAAGCCCGCGACGCCACGGCCGACCGTCAGCACCAGCATCGTCGATGGGCCGTAGATCGCATACCCGGCGGCCACCTGGCGGGTGCCGGGCTGCAGGAAGTCGGGCGTCTGCGCATCGGTGCCGGGGGTGGGCGCGCGCAGGATGGAGAAGATCGAACCCACCGCGACGTTCACGTCGATGTTGCTGGAGCCGTCGAGCGGGTCGAAGGCGAGCAGGTACTTGCCGCGCTGGTCGCTGGCGGGCAGCGGGATGGGCGCCTCGTTCTCTTCCGACACCATGCCGGCGAGGTCGCCGCCCCAGTGCGTCGCGCGCAGGAAGATCTCGTCGGCGAGCACGTCGAGCTTCTTCTGCTCCTCGCCCTGTACGTTCGAGCTGCCCTGGCTGCCGAGCACGTCGGCGAGCGCGCCGTGCGCGACCGCGCGCGAGATCGCCTTGCAGGCCTGGGCGACCTGCAGGATCAGGGCGTTGAATTCGCCGGTGGCTTCCGGGTTGCGGCGGCGGTGCTCGATCAGGTATTCGGTGAGCGTGCTGCGGTCGAGGCTGAACATGATGGTCTCCTCCGGATCGGCGCGGGATCAGGGCTTTTCGTTATGGGTGCGGCTTGCGCTGTCGGCGTGGAAGTGGCGGCTGGCGCGCACGTCGGCGGCGGTGATGGTGGTGAGGGTTTCGGCATCGACCAGGCCGCCAGCCTCGAACAGGCGCAGGGCCTGGCGCAGGCGCATGCGGTCGAGCGCGTTGCGGATGCTGCGCGCATTGGCGAAGTGCGGCTGCGCCCGGCGCAGCACGACGTATTCGTCGAAGGCGGCGCGCGCGGCGTCGTCGAAGCGGTAGTTCCAGCCAGCGAGCATGCGCTGCGCGATCTCGGCGAGTTCAGCATCGCTGTAGTCGGGGAAGTCCACATGGTGAGCGATGCGCGACTTCATGCCGGGGTTGGATTCGAAGAAGCGCTCCATGCGGTCGGCGTAGCCGGCGAGGATCACCACCAGGTCGTCGCGCTGGTTCTCCATCACCTGCAGCAGGATCTCGATCGCTTCCTGGCCGTAGTCCTTCTCGTTCTCCGGGCGGTAGAGGTAGTAGGCCTCGTCGATGAAGAGCACGCCGCCCATGGCGCGCTTGAGCACTTCCTTGGTCTTGGGGGCGGTGTGGCCGATGTATTGGCCGACGAGGTCGTCGCGGGTCACGGCGACGACGTGGCCGCGGCGGCAGTAGCCGAGGCGGTGCAGGATCTCGGCCATGCGCATCGCTACCGTGGTTTTGCCGGTGCCGGGGTTGCCGGTGAAGCTCATGTGCAGCGAGGGGTGTTCGGTGGCCAGGCCGAGGCGCTGGCGCACGCGGTCGACCAGCAGCAGGGCGGCGATCTCGCGCACGCGGCGCTTGACCGGGGCGAGGCCGACGAGGTCGCGCTCGAGCGCGTCGAGCACTTCGCCGATACCGGCCTCGCGGAACTCCGCGCCGAGGTCGATCGCAGCGCTGACGCTGGCAGCGGGCGGGGCGATGGGGGCCTGCTCGGGGGCGTTCATGGTGGCGTCTCCTGTCGGTCTCGTCTCAGTGATGCTGGAGCTGGCTGGTCGGGTGGATCTCGTGAAACGTTGGGTGCATGTCCGCCGGCTGGTCGGGGGATTCCTTCCGGTGGGCTGCGGAACTCGCCCTCCGGGCTCAGACAGTCCTCGCCCGCCTCCAGGAATCCCCCGACCAGCCTCTGCTTTTGCCTCCGACTGGCTTTGAATGGTCACGGCGCGTACCGCGCCCCCTCCGGACTCCTGCCCACTGCGTAGCTCTCCATCGTGTAGTGCAGGCTGCGTCCGCGGTTTTCCTGGCGGACGAGGCGGAAGCCGGGCTCAGCCGTTGGCCGCTGCACGATGAAGGACATGCGCACCGTCTCCCAGCCCTTGGTCGAGTCGAACGCGTTGATGCGGATGTAGGTCTCGGGGTTGGCCTCGCGGCAGGCCTTCAGTTCGCCCATCACGCCGGCGGGGGCGCGCAGGTCGAACATCGGCAGGCCCCACATGTTCCAGTAGGTGTTGCGCGGGTGCGGGTCGTCGGTGAATTCGAGGGACACGGCCCAGCCCTGCTCGAGGCAGTAGTTCACCTGGGCGGCGATCTGCGTGTCGGTGAGGTCGGGCAGGAAGGAAAAGCAGCCTTGGGTGATGCGCATGATGGTCTCCAGGTTCTATCGGGCGTGGTTGGCCGACTGAAGTCGGCCCTACGATGTAGCGCTTGGATCTGTGGGGTCGTAGGGCGGGCTTCAGCCCGCCATCGAAGTGCTTGGCTCAGGCGATCGACGCCGTCGGCACGAAGTCCGACGTGTCGGTGCTGGTGTAGTTGAAGGTGATGTCGCCCCAGGTGTCGAGGGCGGCGCGCAGCGGCTGGCACCACTTGGCGGCGTCGGCGAGGATCTGCGGGCCTTCGTTGGCGATGTCGCGGCCTTCGTTGCGGGCGAGCACCATGGCTTCGAGCGCGACGCGGTTGGCGGTGGCGCCGGCCTGGATGCCCATCGGGTGGCCGATGGTGCCGCCGCCGAACTGCAGCACCACCTCGTCGCCGAACAGGCCGAGCAACTGGTGCATCTGGCCGGCGTGGATGCCGCCGGAGGCGACCGGCATCACGCGCTTGATGCTGGCCCAGTCCTGGTCGAAGAACACACCGCGGGTGAGATCCTGCTTCGTCACCATGTCGCGGCAGACGTTGTAGAAGCCCTGCACCGTCATCGGGTCGCCTTCGAGCTTGCCCACCGCGGTGCCGGCGTGCAGGTGGTCGACGCCGGCCAGGCGCAGCCACTTGGCGATCACGCGGAAGCTCACGCCATGGTTCTTCTGCCGCGTGTAGGTGCCGTGGCCGGCGCGGTGCATGTGCAGGATCATGTCGTTGTCGCGGCACCAGTTGCTGATCGACTGGATGGCGGTCCAGCCGATCACCAGGTCGATCATGACGATGCAGGAGCCGAGGTCGCGGGCGAATTCGGCGCGCTTGTACATCTCCTCCATGGTGCCGGCGGTGATGTTGAGGTAGTGGCCCTTGGATTCGCCGGTCTGCGCGGCGGCCTGGTTCACGCCTTCCATGCAGTACAGGAAGCGGTCGCGCCAGTGCATGAAGGGCTGCGAGTTGATGTTCTCGTCGTCCTTGGTGAAGTCCAGCCCGCCTCGCAGGGCTTCGTACACCACGCGGCCGTAGTTCTTGCCCGACAGGCCGAGCTTGGGCTTCATCGTCGCGCCCAGCAGCGGGCGGCCGTATTTCTCCAGGCGCTCGCGCTCGACGACGATGCCGGTCGGCGGGCCGCGGAAGGTCTTCACGTAGGCCACCGGCAGGCGCATGTCTTCCAGACGAGCGGCCTTGAGCGGCTTGAAGCTGAACACGTTGCCGATGATCGAGGCGGTGAGGTTGGCGATCGAGCCTTCCTCGAACAGGTCGAGGTCGTAGGCCACCCAGCAGAAGTACTGGCCTTCCTGGCCGGGCACCGGGTCGATGCGGTAGGCCTTGGCGCGATACTTGTCGCAGGCGGTCAGGCGGTCGGTCCACACCACCGTCCAGGTGGCGGTGGAAGATTCGCCCGCCACCGCGGCGGCGGCCTCGATCGGATCGACGCCTTCCTGCGGGGTGATGCGGAAGACCGCGAGCACGTCGGTGTCCTTCGGCTCGTAGTCGGCATCCCAGTAGCCCATCTGGGCGTACTTCAGCACGCCGGCCTGGTAGCGCTTCTTCGGGTCGAGAATCTGCTGCGGGGTGTCTGCGGCGCCCATTGTCGTCTCCTCGGTGGGTGAATCCTTGGTGGTGGTGACTGGACAATAGGCCGATGCGTAAATAAGCTCCAATGACGTTTTATGGCGATTTGAAATAAGGTTTTCTGATGAAGCTTGCGCAACGCCTCACCCTCAAGCAACTGCGTGCCCTGGTGGCGGTGGCCGACAGCGCGAGCTTCACCCAGGCCGCACGCCTGCTGCACCTGACGCAGCCAGCGATCTCGATGCAGATCCGCGACATGGAGGACGTCGTCGGCCAGGTGCTGGTGGATGGCCGGCGCGAGATCCACCTGACCGCCGCCGGCGAGATCCTGCTGCGCGCCGCGCGCGAGGCGCTCGATGGCCTGGAGCGCGCCGAGGTGGAGCTGAAGGCGCGCATGGGCGTGGCGGCCGGGACGCTGGACGTGGTGGCGATCACCACCGCGGAATACTTCGTGCCGCACCTGCTGGCGGAGTTCGGTCGCCGGCATCCCGACATCGTCTTTCGCCTGACCGTCGACAACCGAGAGCGGGTGCATGCGCTGCTGCAGGAGAACCGCGTCGACCTGGCGATCATGGGCCAGCCCCCGCGCGGTATCGCCCTGCGGCGCATTCCCTTCGCACCGCACCGGCTGTCCTTCGTCGCGCGGCCGGACCACCGTCTCGCGGCGAAGCGCAACATCCCGGTAGCGGCCTTGTCCGACGAGCACCTGCTGCTGCGCGAGCAGGGCTCGGGTACGCGCGACAACCTCGAGCGTTTCCTGCGCGCCAACGGCGTCAAGCCGCTGGCGGCCGACCAGCTCGGGAGCAACGAGACCCTGAAGCAGGCGGCGATGGCCGGCATGGGCATCGCCTTCCTGTCGCATCACACCTTCGCCATGGAAGCGGAATACGGCCGCCTGCAGCGCCTCGACATCCAGGACACGCCGGTGATCCGCGAATGGAACGTGGTGGCCCGCGCCGACCGCCCGCTCACCCCCGCGCTGGAGGCGCTGCTGGAGTTCCTGCAGACGGAAGGGGCGGCGATGATGCGGGCGATGGAGCGGTGAAGGCACCTGTTGCACCTCCGGTTCCGCGTGCGCCCGGAGCTGGCCGGAGCCACATCGCCAGTTCATTGCTTGCGGCACTGAACTTGACTCAGGCTGTCTGAGTCATATGATCCGCAATATGAAGATATATCGGGTTGTGCTCGATACCAACATCCTGGTCGCGGCGGGACGAAGTCGCAAAGGTGCGTCCTTTGCGCTGCTCCAAGCTCTGCGCGGACGGAAGTTCGGGTTGCTCGCATCGGTTCCGCTGTTCGTGGAGTATGAGGCGGTGCTGAAGCGGCTGGATCAACTCGAGATCGGAAGCCGCGACGCTGCGATGATCGACGCCTTCCTCGATGCGCTTGCATTGGTGGTTGAGCCGGTCCACTTGCACTTTCTGTGGCGACCTCAGCTTCGCGACCCGGGCGATGAAATGGTGCTGGAAACCGCACTCAATGGTCGAGCCGATGCGCTCGTCACCTTCAACGTAAGGGACTTCTCCGCCGCTGAGCGCTTCGGCATGAAAGTCTGGACGCCCGGCCAGTTCCTGCAACGACTCTCCAAGGAGATCGACTGATGGCCAACTACGCGCTGCGCGTTCCAGACTCCCTGATGAATTACGCCCGCCAGGTGGCGGAGGAGGAGCACGTGTCGATGAACCAGTTCTTCGTCACTGCGATTGCCGAGAAGGTTTCCGCACTGAAGACAGAGGCTTATTTTCGCGAACGCCAGGCTCGCGGTGACATGGCCGGTTTCGATGCGTGGCTTGCTGCGAGCCCCGAGGCCGAACCAATGCCAGGAGACGAACTTCCTGGAGCTTGAACCTGCCGCGTGCTTCGAGGATGAGTCGGGTGCAGCCGGTGACTCTGTGGCTGGGGAATGCGGAAATGAAAACGCGCCCTGAGGCGCGTTTCGGATTGCGTCAGCAGGCCAGGCTCAGCGTACGACCTGGGTCAGCTCGCCGGCCTTGTAGCGTGCCGCGATCTTTTCCAGCGAGAGCGGCTTGATCCTGCTCGCCATGCCGGCGCAGCCGAAGGCCTCGAAGCGGGCCTTGCACACCAGCTTTGCGGCTTCGCGCGCGGGCTTGTTGAATTCGCGCGGGTCGAACTTGGACGGGTTCTCGAACAGGAACTTGCGGATCGCGCCGGTCATCGCCAGGCGGATGTCGGTGTCGATGTTGATCTTGCGCACGCCGTACTTGATCCCCTGCACGATCTCCTCGACCGGCACGCCGTAGGTTTCCTTCATGTCGCCGCCGTACTGGCGGATGATCGCGAGCAGCTCCTGCGGCACGCTGCTCGAACCGTGCATCACCAGGTGGGTGTTGGGGATGCGCGCGTGGATGGCCTTGATGCGGTCGATGGCGAGGATGTCGCCGGTGGGCTTGCGGGTGAATTTGTAGGCGCCGTGGCTGGTGCCGATGGCGATCGCCAGCGCGTCACAGTCGGTCTGCTTGACGAAGTCGGCGGCCTGGTCGGGGTCGGTGAGCAGCGCGCTGTGGTCGAGCTTGCCTTCCGCGCCGATGCCGTCTTCCTCGCCCGCCATGCCGGTTTCCAGCGAGCCCAGGCAGCCCAGCTCGGCTTCGACGGTGACGCCGATGGCGTGCGAGAACTTCACCACCTCGCGCGTGACGGCGACGTTGTAGTCGTAGGAGGAGGGGGTCTTGCCGTCTTCCATCAGCGAGCCGTCCATCATCACGCTGGAGAAGCCGGAGCGGATCGCGCCCATGCAGATCGCCGGGCTCTGGCCGTGGTCCTGGTGCATCACGACGGGGATGTGCGGGTAGGCTTCGATGGCGGCGTCGATCAGGTGGCGCAGGAAGGCCTCGCCGGCGTATTTGCGCGCGCCGGCCGAGGCCTGCATGATCACCGGGCTGTCGCACTCGGCTGCCGCTTCCATGATGGCCTGGACCTGTTCGAGGTTGTTGACGTTGAACGCGGGCAGGCCATAGCTGTGTTCAGCCGCGTGGTCGAGCAGCTGGCGCATGGAAACGAGGGGCATTTCTGATCTCCGAGGGGCCGGCCGGGGCCGGCAGTGCGGGTGAGGTAAAAGCTGAATTCTAGCCCGAGCATTCCGGCGCCGGAACGGGCCAACGAGGATAGTCACAAATGGCCGTGCGTGATCGCACGGAGGGATGCGCCCTCACTCCAGCGTGCCCGGCGCCGGATGATCCCCCACCCGCACGATCTTCAGCGTGTTGGTGCCGCCCGAAGCGCCGATCGGCTCGCCGATGGTGAGCACGATGAGATCGCCGTATTCCACCACGCCCTGCTCGAGCAGCACCTGCTCGGCTTCCCACAGCAGCACGTCGCGGTCGTGGTGGGTCTGGCTCATCAGCAGCGGATACACCTCGCGGTACAGCGTCATCTGGTTGCGCGCACGGATCTCGGGCGTCAGCGCATACACCGGCACGCCGCAGTTGAGCCGGCTCATCCACAGCGCGGTCGAGCCGGTCTGGGTGAGCGAGGCGATGGCCTTCACGTTGAGGTGATAGGCGGTCCACATCGCCGCCATTGCGATCGACTGGTCGATGCGGGTGAAGACGCGGTTCAGCACTTCACGGTCGAGGCTGACTTCGGCGGACTTTTCCGCTTCCAGGCAGACGCGGCTCATCGCCTCCACCACCTCGATGGGGAACTGGCCGGAGGCCGTCTCCGCCGACAGCATCACCGCGTCGGTGCCGTCGAGCACGGCGTTGGCCACGTCCGACACTTCGGCGCGCGTTGGCACCGGGCTGTTGATCATCGACTCCATCATCTGCGTGGCGGTGATGGTGAGCTTGTTGCGGTCGCGCGCGGCACGGAGCATCTTCTTCTGCAGCGCCGGCACTGCCGCGTCGCCCACCTCCACCGCGAGGTCGCCGCGCGCCACCATGATGCCGTCGGAGGCGTCGAGGATCTCGTCGAGGTTGGCCACTGCCTCGGTGCGCTCGATCTTGGCGATCAGCAGCGCATCGGCGCCGGCCGCGCGCATCAACTGACGTGCCATGTACATGTCGGCGGCGCTCTTGGGAAAGGACACGGCGACGAAATCGACGCCGATCTGCGCCGCGGTCTTGATGTCGTCCATGTCCTTGGCGGTGAGCGCCGGCGCGGTCAGACCGCCGCCCTGGCGGTTGATGCCCTTGTTGTTCGACAGCTCGCCGCCCACCTTCACCACGGTGCGGATCTCGTGGCCGACGACCCGCGTCACCCCCAGCTTGAGCCGTCCGTCGTCGAGCAGTAGCACGTCGCCCGTCTTCACGTCCTTGGGCAGGTCCTTGTAGTCCAGCCCCACGCGTTGTGCGTTCCCCAGTTCGCAGCGGGCGTCGAGAATGAACTCGGCGTCCTTTTGCAGTGTCACCTTGCCATCGGCGAAGCGGCCGACGCGGATCTTCGGGCCCTGCAGGTCGGCGAGGATGCCGACCGGGCGGCCGGCCCGTGCCGAGGCTTCGCGCACGGCCTCGGCGCGGGCGATGTGATCCTCGGTCTTGCCGTGGGAGAAGTTCATGCGCACCACATCGATGCCGGCGTGCACCATGCGCTCCAGCACCTGCGGATCGGTCGAGGAAGGGCCCAGCGTGGCGACGATCTTGGTGTGGCGCGGCATGTTGTCTCCCGTGATTGTGCTTTTCGGATCCCCGCATTCTAGCGCCCGTCGCTTGGAGCGTTGGCCGGGTGCTGCGACGGTTTCTTGCCGACAGGCTGCGCTTCGCTGTCCTATAATGATGTCATCTGGATTGGGGGGCTGATCATGGCGGAAGGGATTGTTTGGGGCGCGCTGGCACTCATCCTGGTCACGGCGATGGTGCGTTTCTTCGGCCGCAGCAAGCCTGCGCCTAGCGAACCGGTCGCGTTGCGTGAGCTTCATCCGTACCACTGCGTGTCGATCAAGTCGGCTTCGAATGCCTGTGCAGTGGCAAGACGGTTGGAAGGCTTGCGCTTCCTCGCCCATGAGGCGCCGACGCTGCCGCTGCCGGGCTGCAGCGCGCTCAATTGCACTTGCACATACGCGCATCACGACGACCGCCGCCACCATGCGCGCCGCAATATCTGGTCGCCCCGGCCGCAGCACGGCGCCCCGGACGCCGAGGGGGAACTCGACCGTCGCGCCACTGCGGGTCGGCGCAAGACCGACGGGGTATTCCACCCCGCGAGTTGAGGCCTGCTGGCGCCGGGTTCGCGTGCTGTGGGTTCAGCGCAGCGCGCGAGCGATGAAGTTGCGCGGCACCCGGCTGCGTGGCACGCGGCCGTCGAACCAGGCGCGCACATCCTCGTCCAGGCCGATGCCGTGCATGTAGTTGTACAGCGCCTTGTTCAAGGCAATGCCCAGCGTGGCGTGGTCGGTGCCGGTAGGGTCGATGAAGCCGACGTCGTTCTTGGCGAAGCTGATCGGCGGCAGTGGCTTCAGCGTCACGCCGAACTCTTCGGGCTGCTGGCCGACCGGCGAATGCACGGTACAGGCGAAGCGGTGGAAGAATCCCGAGTGGATGCAGCCGGCCGCGAACAACTGGCGCACGTATTCGAGTGCATCCACGGTGTCCTGCACGGTCTGCGTCGGGAAACCGTACATCAGGTAGGCGTGCACCAGGATGCCGGCTTCCGCAAAACCGTGGGTGACGCGTGCCACCTGTTCCACCGACACGCCTTTTTTCATCAGCTGCAGCAGCCGGTCCGAGGCGACTTCCAGGCCGCCGGAGACGGCGATGCAGCCGCTGTCGGCCAGCAACTGGCACACCTCGGGTGTGAACGACTTCTCGAATCGGATGTTGCCCCACCACGAAATTGCGCGCTTGCGCTCGAGCAGCTCGAGCGCGAGCGCCTTCAGCGCTTTCGGCGGTGCGGCCTCGTCGACGAAGTGGAAGCCGCTCTGGCCGGTTTCGGCGATGATCGCCTCGATGCGGTCCGCCAGGGTTGATGCGGTGGCGCCGTCGTAGCGCGAGATGTAGTCGAGGCTGATGTCGCAGAAGCTGCACTTCTTCCAGTAGCAGCCGTGCGCCACGGTGAGCTTGTTCCAGCGCCCGTCGGACCAAAGGCGGTGCATCGGGTTGAGCATGTCGAGGACCGACAGGTAGCGGTCGAGCGGCAGGGCGTCCCAGGTGGGCGTGCCGACTTCGGCGAAGGGAACGTCGGGTTCGGCGAAGTTGATGTAACGCACCTGCCCGCTTTCCGCATCGCGCGCGAAGGTGCGCACCAGGCGCTGGCGCGAGCGCTTTCCGGCCAGGTGCTCGAGCAGCGCCAGCAGCGGCCGTTCGCCGGCATCCAGCGTGACGTAGTCGAAGAAATCGAACACGTGCGGCTCGGCCAGCTCGCGCAGTTCGGTGTTTACGAAGCCGCCACCCAGCACGGTGACGATGGCCGGGTCGAAGGCCTTTGCCGCCTGGGCGATGCGGAACGCGCCATACACCGACCCGGGGAAAGGCACCGACAGCAGCACCACGGAAGGTGCATGGCGTTCGAGCGCAGCGAGGGTGAGTTGCCGCAGCGTGTCGTCGACCAGGTTCGGCTGGGCGGACAGCGCGGTGGCCAGCGGCTCGAAGCTGGGCTGGCTCTGCGCCAGGGATTCCGCATAGCGCACGAACTCGAAGCGCGGATCCACTGCGTCGCGCAGGACGTCGGCAAGGTCGTTGAGGTAGAGCGTGGCCAGGTGACGGGCGCGGTCCTGGGTGCCCAGCGCGCCGAAGGCCCAGGCCAGCGGATCGCCGCCGGTCGGGTCGTCCGGATCCACGTACACATCGAGCGCATCGAAGCGCGGCCCTTCGGGCAAGAAGGCGCGGCTGGCGATGCGGTGCGCAATCGTGGTGTCGCGCCCCTGCAGGAAGGCAATCACCGGATCGATCGTCGCGCGGTAGCGGTCGAAATGCTCGAGGAAGAAGCTCACCATCGCCGAGCGCTTGCGGGCCGGCACGGCCTGGGCGCGTTCGCGAATCTGCTCCAGCCCTTCGTGGCTGAACAGTTCGAGCACCAGCGCCAGCGCGAGATCCTCCTGCACCGCATCGATGCCACGCGAACGTAGGAAGCCGGTGATGTAGGCGGTGGAAGGGTAGGGCGTGTTCAACTGCGTCATCGGCGGGATGACGGAGAGCACGCGTTGCGGCTGCGGACAGGGGAGGTGTGTGTCGGTCAAGGCTGGCAGCGGATCGGGGCGAAGGTGTGAACGATAAATCCACTCGGGCCCAATTGGCCTGTTTCCGTCGCAGGTGACGAGGCGATCCGTCCGTCTGCTGTTGCCTCGAACCGGGTCTTAGGGCTTCGCGGGCGGGGCGTAGGTCCGCACACCGATGCCGAGTTCCTTCATCAGTTGGCGACTGGATTCGGTCTCGTCGTTCACAAAGCGCGCGAATTGCGCTGGCGTCATCGACATCGGTTGTGCGCCGGCCTTGGTGAGCTTCTCGCGTACGTCCGGTGCAGCGAGCGCCAGATCGACATCCTTCGCAATCTTGTCGATCACCGCGGCCGGCACCCCGGCAGGCGCCCACAAGCCGAACCAGGCGGCACTTTCCATGTTCTTCACGCCCGCCTCGGCCATCGTCGGTACCTGCGGCAGTTGAGGTACGCGCTGAGCGCTGGTTACCGCGAGCGCTGCCAGTTTGCCGTCGCGGATCGCCGACATGGCACCGGCCACCGGCGGGAACCAGAAGGCCGCGTCGCCCTTCGCTACTGCTTCGTTGGCTTCGACGAGTGACTTGTAGGGAACGTGGGTGGCGCTGACGCCGGCCTGCTTGCGGAACTGCTCGGCGACGAAATAGATCTGCGTCGTGGGACCCAGCGAGCCGAACTTCAGCGGCGTCATGCGGGCCTTCGCTGCGAGTTCGGCGACGCTCTTCACGCCCAGGGACGCCGAGGTGACGAGCGCGAACGGCTGCTTTGCGAACGGTGCGACGGCGACCAGATCCTTGTCCGGATCGTATGGCAGGCCGGAGTACAGACCGGCGTCAACCGCGTAGGACACCGAATGGACCAGCAGCGTATAGCCGTCGGCCCGCGCCTTGGCGACCGCGTCGACGCCCGGAATGGTCGTCTGGCCGGGACGGTTCTCGACCGAAACCGGCTGCCCCCACGTTTGTGCCAGCTTGTCCACGACGATTCGTCCGACGATGTCCGCCGCATTGCCGGCCGGGTAAGGAATGATGACCTTCACCGGTTGCGCCGGAAACGTCGGTGCATTGCCCACCGATGCGCACCCCGCGATGCTCAGCGCGACGATACAGGCCGCAGCGATTCTGGATTGCTTCATGGTTTGCTCCTCCCCTGACAGACGATGACGACCCGCAGCGAACCGGATGCTCGATATCCTGAGTGTGGGTGTCTGAAGTAACGGATCAAGTCTGCACTCGGAGCACTTCAGGCGATCTGATGCTTGTCAAATCAATGCGTTGATCAGGTCCATGCGTCCATTTTGAGCATACCTTCGCCGGTGTGGCAGCGCGTTCGCCACAATCACCACAGAACGAGCGACAGCATGATCGAGATGGCGGGTTTGTTCGATGAAGCGGCAAACCGGGGTCAAGATGATCCCGGGCCATCTTTTCGACCAACGAGGCTAGCCGTTAGTGCAACGCCGGCAAGGCGCTCTCGATGCATCGCGATCATGCGTACTAGTAGGCGGCTGCGCCCGCTTCTTGACTCAATGCCGCCTGCTCGCACAGAATCATGCCAATCCACGATCACGGCCCTGTAGGGTCTGAGAGCTGCCTTCACGCAGATTCAAGGTTTATGTTTTGCGGGGGTTTGGCAACCTTGGCTGCTCGGCATGTGCGGTATGCACTGCGGTGATCAAGACCGGGAAGTCGGCGTCCAACCGCTTCGGACCGTATACAGGAAGCCACCCAAGGCTGTCGTACGGCATTACCTGAAAGGGTCATGCCATGCCTGTCAAAAACGCCATTGTCAAAGGGACTACGCTCGCGGCGCACAAGCAACTCTCCTATGAGAGCCCTCTCGCCGCTTGGCTTCTGAGTGACGGTTGGGAAGTCCTGATACCTGCAATCGATCACGGCAAGAAGACGGATCTCGTCATCGCTGACGACACTCGCTATTACCGCATTCAGGTCAAGAGTCTCGAGTCCGCCGCAGAAAACGTCAGAGTAGAGAACAGGTGGAAGGGCGCGAAGATCGACTACGTGGTGTACTTTTCCCGCACAGCTGACTGGGGGTACATCACGCCGGCTTTTGAGGAGGACACGAAGCCGTTGAACGCGCCGGACCATCTGCGATTCCATCTCCACCCGAAGAATTTCCTTAAGGCCTTTGCGCGGATATGAGCCGCGGAAGTTTACGCTTCGTCGGCGCGGATCAATCTCGTCAGCCCAGCGACTGCGAACATTGGGTCGGAACGGTGATTCATAAGGTGGCGGTTCGAACAGCGACTCGCGAGATATTCGATTCTTCTACTGGTTCTGTCGGGTCACCTCTGGAGGAACGTCGCGCGTCGACATTCCTCTGGTGCCGTAGCGTCTCGGGTCAGTTGTATCACCGGGCACGCAGCATCTTCTGACCCTGCGTGCCTGCGGCCGACGGGTCTCAGTCCGCGTAACGTGCCTCGAGCGCCGCGATCGCCGGCAGGGTCTTGCCTTCCAGGAATTCGAGGAAGGCGCCGCCGCCGGTGGAGATGTAGCCCACGTCGTCGGCGATGTGGAACTTGGCGATGGCCGCCAGCGTGTCGCCGCCGCCGGCGATGGAGAAGGCTTCGGAGTGGGCGATGGCCGAGGCCATCATCTTCGTGCCGCCGGCGAACTGGGCGTGTTCGAAGACGCCGACCGGCCCGTTCCAGACGATGGTGCCGGCGTGCGCGATGATGTCGGCGAGCTTGGCAGACGTCTTGGGGCCGAAGTCGAGGATGCGGTCGTGCGGGCCGACTTCATCCACCGAGATGCGGTTGGCACGCGCCAGCGCCGACACTTCGTCGGCCACCACCACGTCGGTGGGCAGCGGCACTTCGGCGCCGCGCGCCTTCATGATGTCCATCACCTGCTGCGCCTCGCGCACCATCTCCGGCTCGGCGAGCGATTCGCCGATGCGCTTGCCCGCCGCCAGCAGGAAGGTGTTGGCGATGCCGCCGCCGACGATGAGCTGGTCGACCTTGTCGGCCAGGGTCTTGAGGATGGTGAGCTTGGTGGACACCTTAGCGCCGCCGACGATCGCCACCAGCGGCCGCGCGGGGTTGTGCAGCGCCTTGGACAGCGCATCGATCTCGGCACCCATCAGGATGCCGGCGCAAGCCACCGGGGCGAAACGGGCGATGCCGTGGGTGGTGGCTTCGGCGCGGTGGGCGGTGCCGAAGGCGTCGTTGACGTAGACATCGCACAGCGCGGCCATCTTCTTCGCCAGCTCTTCGTTGTCCTTCTTCTCGCCCTTGTTGCAGCGGCAGTTCTCCAGCAGGAGGACTTCGCCCGGCTTGGCCTCGAAGCCGCCATCCACCCAGTCCGCGACCAGGCGCACCGGCTTGTTCAGCAACTGCCCCAGGCGCACCGCGACCGGAGCCAGGGTGTCGTCGGGACCGACGGTGCCCTCGGTCGGGCGGCCGAGGTGGGACGTGACCATGACTGCGGCGCCGTTGTCCAGGCAGTACTGGATCGACGGGATGGAGGCGCGGATGCGGGTGTCCTCGGTGATGTTGCCGGCGTCGTCCTGCGGCACGTTGAGGTCGGCGCGGATGAACACCTTCTTGCCGCGCACGTCGAGGTCGGTGAGTTTCTTGACTTGCATGATTCGCTTCGGTCTCGTGAAAACGCCCTGCGGGGCAGGGCGTCGGTTCGACTGGATGTCCGTGTTACTTGGCGTTGGCGAAGGCGCGCGCGGCGTCGAGCATGCGGCAGGAGTAACCCCACTCGTTGTCGTACCAGGCCAGCACCTTGACCAGCACCGAGCCGTCTTCGCCCTTGATGACGCGGGTCTGGGTCGCGTCGAAGGTGGAGGACACGGTGGTGTGGTTGAAGTCGGAGGACACCAGCGGCTCGGTGTTGACGGCCAGGATGCCCTTCAGCGGGCCGTTGGCCGCGGCGGTCATCAGCTCGTTGATCTCTTCCTTGGTGGTGGTGCGCTCGGCGGTGAAGGTGAGGTCGACCAGAGAGACGTTGATCGTCGGGACGCGCAGCGCGAAGCCATCGACCTTGCCGGCGAGCTGCGGCAGCACCAGGCCGACGGCCTTGGCGGCGCCGGTCTTGGTCGGGATGATGTTGGCGGCGGCGGCGCGCGCGCGGCGCAGGTCCTTGTGGCGCACATCCACGGTCACCTGGTCGTTGGTGTAGGCGTGGATCGTGGTCATCAGGCCCTGCTTGATGCCGACGCTGTCGGCCAGCACCTTGGCGACCGGGGCCAGGCAGTTGGTGGTGCACGAGGCGTTCGAGACGACGGTCATGTCGCCCTTCAGCACTTCCTCGTTCACGCCCATCACGATGGTGGTGTCCACGTCGTCACCGCCCGGGGCGGAGATCAGCACGCGCCGGGCGCCCTGGTCGAGCAGGGCCTGCGCCTTGGCCTTGGTGGTGTAGGCGCCGGTGCATTCGAGCAGCACGTCCACGCCATGGCTGCCCCAGTTGACGCCCTTCGGGTCCTTGGTGGAGTAGAAGGGGATCTTCTTGCCGTCGATGATGATGATGTTCTCACCCTCGGTGTCGACCGAGGTGGCGAAGCGGCCGTGGGTGGTGTCGTACTTGAGCAGGTGGGCGTTGGTGGTCAGATCGCCGGAGGCGTTGATGGCGACCACTTCGAATTCGTTCTGCAGCCCCTGCTCGTAGATGGCGCGCAGCGTGCAGCGACCGATACGACCGAAACCGTTGATGGCGACCTTGATGCTCATCGATGCTTCTCCCTGAGATAACGGCGAAAAACCGGATGTTGATGTTTGCTGATGCCCTGCCGGCTCGCGCCGGACCGCGCCCTGATGTGCTGCGGGAGCGGTCCGTCTCCGGAGCCGCTCCCGCGCGAGGTTCTCGTCAGAGCACCGATTTCACTGCCTGCACCACCGCATTCGCGGTGATGCCGAAATACTTGAACAGCTCGCCCGCCGGGGCCGATTCGCCAAAGCGGTCGATGCCGATCACACGGCCTTCGAGCCCGACGTACTTGTACCAGCCGTCGGTGCAGCCGGCCTCGACAGCGACGCGCGGCAGGCCGGCGGGCAGCACGCCGGCCTTCCAGGCCGCGTCCTGGCGGTCGAACACGTTGGTCGAGGGCATGGACACCACGCGCACTGCAATGCCTTCGTCGGCCAGCGCCTGTTGCGCCGCCATGGCCAGCGCGACTTCCGAGCCGGTGGCGATGATCACCGCACGGGCCTGGCCGGGCGCTTCGGACAACACGTAGCCACCCTTGCGGATCGCCGCGACCTGCTCGCTGCTGCGCACCTGGAAGGGCAGGTTCTGGCGCGAGAAGCACAGCGACGATGGGCCCGTCTTGCGCTCGATGGCGCAGGCCCAGGCGACCGCCGATTCGGTGGTGTCGCAGGGACGCCAGACGTCCATGTTGGGGATCAGGCGCAGCGTGGCGGTCTGCTCCACCGGCTGGTGCGTCGGGCCGTCCTCGCCGAGGCCAATCGAATCGTGGGTGAACACGAAGACCTGGCGCAGCTTCATCAGCGCCGCCATGCGCAGCGCGTTGCGCGCATATTCGCTGAACATCAGGAAGGTGGCGGTGTAGGGAATCAGCCCGCCGTGCAGCGCGATGCCGTTGGCGATGGCCGCCATGCCGAACTCGCGCACGCCGTAGTAGATGTAGTTGCCGCCGCTGGTCTTGCTGACGCCCTTCGCGCCCGACCACAGCGTGAGGTTGGAGCCGGCGAGGTCGGCCGAGCCGCCGATGAGTTCGGGCAGCTTGGGGGCGAAGGCTTCGATCGCGTTCTGGCTGGCCTTGCGCGTGGCGATGGTCTCGGCCTTGTCGGCGATCTTCGCCAGCACCGCTTCGACGTGCTGCGGCCATTCCGCCGGCAGTTCGTTGTCGATGACGCGGCGCTTGAACTCGGCGGCCAGTTCGGGGAAGGCGGCCTGGTAGGCGGCGAACTTGGCGTTCCAGTTGGCTTCGAGCACGCCGCCGTTGGCACGTGCGTTCCAGGCGGCATAGACGTCGGCCGGGATGTGGAAGGGCGGGTGCGTCCAGCCGATGTGGGCGCGCGCGGCCTCGATCTCGGCGGCGCCCAGCGGCGCGCCATGCACGTCGTGGCTGCCCTGCTTGTTCGGTGCGCCGGCGCCGATCACCGTCTTGCAGCAGATCAGCGTCGGGCGGGTGGTGTCGGCCTTCGCCTGCTCGATGGCAGCTTCGATCGCCTCCGGGTCGTGGCCCTCTACGTCGCGGATCACCTGCCAGCCGTAGGCTTCGAAGCGCTTGGGCGTGTCATCGGTGAACCAGCCTTCGACGTGACCGTCGATGGAAATGCCATTGTCGTCGTAGAAGGCGGTGAGCTTGCCCAGGCCCCAGGTGCCGGCGAGCGAACAGGCCTCATGCGAGATGCCTTCCATCAGGCAGCCGTCACCGAGGAAGACCCAGGTGCGGTGGTCAACCACGGTGTGGCCCGGGCGGTTGAACTCGGCCGCCAGCACCTTCTCGGCCAGCGCCATGCCCACCGCATTGGTGATGCCCTGGCCGAGCGGGCCGGTGGTGGTCTCGATACCGGGGGCGTAGCCGTATTCGGGGTGGCCCGGGGTCTTGCTGTGCAACTGGCGGAAGCGCTTGATCTCCTCGATCGGCAGGTCATAGCCGGTGAGGTGCAGCAGCGCGTAGAGCAGCATCGAGCCGTGGCCGTTGGACAGCACGAAACGGTCGCGGTCGGCCCACTTCGGGTTGGCCGGGTTGTGCTTCAGGTGGCGGCGCCACAGCACTTCAGCGATCTCGGCCATGCCCATCGGCGCGCCGGGATGGCCTGAATTGGCCTGCTGCACGGCATCCATGGCCAGGGCGCGGATCGCGCCGGTGATTGGATTGAAGACGGGGGAACGGGCTGCGCTCGAAGACGACATGGCGTGGTGGGCCGACGCGGGGCTCAATGGCTAAAGCGCGAATTATCCTTGATTGCGCGGGTGTTTGGTAGGACGACGGTCACGATCCCGCCGCGGAGTGCGCCGCTGGGAACCGCCCGCTGCATGGCTGCCGGGTCGCGCCCCGCAGTGCGATAATGTCGCGTCGGGCACGCCGGCCTGCGGGCGCAGTCGGGCGCGCCCGGTGCAAGAGTGGGAGGAATCATGAGCCACAAACACCTGCATCTTCTGCGCGCGATCTATCAGGATCCGCCCAGCGGCAACATCCACTGGCGCGAGGTGGAGTCGCTGCTGACCCACCTCGGCGCGACGGTCGAACCGGCCCACGGCGCGCGTTTCCGGGTCGTGCTGAACCACATGGAAGTCTTCCTGCATCATCCGCACAACAGCAGCACCTGCGGCAAGCAGGACATCAAGACCCTGCGCGAATTCCTTGCCCGGGCCGGCGTCACGCTCGCCAGCTACGAAGGCAGCCAGCACTGAGCCTGTCGTCCGCCGCGGCATCACAGATGCTTGCGGCGCCGCTCCGTCAGCTTCCAGATCAGCGGCGTGAGGATGAGCTGCATCGCCAGGTCGAGCTTGCCGCCGGGGATGACGATGGTGTTGGCGCGGCTCATGAACGAGTCGTGGATCATGCGCAGCAGGTAGGGGAAATCCACGCCGCGCGGATCGCGGAAGCGGATCACCACCAGCGATTCGTCCTGCGTGGGCACTTCGCGTGCAATGAATGGATTGGACGTGTCGACCACCGGCACGCGCTGGAAGTTGATGTGGGTGCGCGAGAACTGCGGCACGATGTAATGAACGTAATCGTGCATGCGGCGCAGGATGGTGTCGGTCACCGCCTCGGTGGAGTAGCCGCGAGTGCGCTTGTCGCGGTGCAGCTTCTGGATCCATTCGAGGTTTACCACCGGCACGACGCCGATCAGCAGGTCGACATATCGGGTGACGTCGACCCGATCGGTGACGACCGCGCCGTGCAGCCCCTCGTAGAACAGGCAGTCGGTTCCGACGGGGAGGTCTTCCCATGGCGTGAACGTGCCCTGTGGCTGGCCCCAGGCGACGGCCTCGCTCTCGAAGTGGATGTAGTGGCGGCGGCGGCCGATGCCGGATTCGCCATAGCCGCGGAACAGCGCCTCGAGCTCCTCGAAGGCGTTGGCTTCCGGTCCGAAGTGGCTGATGCCGCGCTGACCGACGCGCTCGGCATCCTCGATCAGCGCGTTCATCTCGCTGCGGGTGTAGCGATGGAAGCTGTCGCCTTCGACGATCGCGGCGTTCACCTCCTCGCGGTGGAAGATGGCTTCAAACGTGTGCTTGACCGTCGTGGTGCCGGCGCCGGATGAGCCGGTTACGGCGATGATCGGGTGCTTCTTGGACATGGATGTGCTCCGTTCGACCGTGCTCAGGACCGGCCCTTGAGCCAGGCGGACCATTCGGCGAACAGGGTGGGGCTGGCCGCCGCGATCACGCCACGCTTGACCGCCGGGCCAGCCATCAGCGTGCCGCCGTCGAGCGCGGCAGCGGAGCCGCCCGCTTCGGCGAGGATCAGCGCGCCCGCGGCATAGTCCCACAGCATCTGGCCGCCGTGCAGATAGACGTCGAGGCGGCCGGCGGCGACGAAGCACCATTCCAGCGCGCTGGAGCCGAAGTTGCGTTGCGAATAGTAGGGTGGCCTGACGGCCAGCTCGTCGGCGAGGCGATTGCTGACGCGCTTGAAATCGACGCCAGCCACGGCGTCGGCAACCTGCGTCGCCGGGGCGCGCAGCGGCAGCGCAACGCCGTTCAGAAACGCACCGGCGCCGCGCGCTGCATAAAAGGCTTCATCCGTCACCGGATTGTAGACGACGCCGAAATCCGGCTGATGATCCACCAGGTAGGCGATGGACACCGCGAAGAAGGGGATGCCGTTGGCGAAATTGGTGGTGCCGTCGATCGGGTCGATGCACCACAGGCCGTCGCGGCCGGTGCTCCACAGGCGGGCTTGCTGCTCCGCGCTCATTTCCTCGCCGAGCACGGCGCCGGGCAGGAGCTGCGGCAGCGCCTCGGTGAAGCGCTGCTGCGAGGCGATGTCGGCCTCGGTGAACAGGGAGCCGTCACTCTTGCGGTTGCGCGCCGACTTCAGGTAGCGCGGCAGGATCTCCTCGCGCGCGATGTCCCGCACGACCGATTCGAGGGCGCGCGCCTGGGTCAGGCGGCTGCTTGCGTTGTTCATCTCGGGCCTCTGGCGGTGATGTCCAGTAGAGGCGAGGCCAGGGCCGCGCCTGCACCGGACGTATCGCCCCGCATCGGCGACGCGCGCGGCGCGGCGTCTTCACTTCGGGGCGGGCTTATAATTTTACGATGATTTCCCGCTTTCATTTCCCGACGCCCGTGCCGCATGCCGGCGAGATCGAGCTGCCCGAGTCCGTCGCCCATCACGCGGTGAGGGTGCTGCGCCTGGGCGATGGCGATCCGCTGGTGTTGTTCGACGGTGCCGGTGGAGAAGTCGAGGCGCGCCTGGTGCTGCGTGGCAGGACGGCTTTTGCCGCGCTTGGCGGCTACCGCGAGCCGCAGCGCGAGTCGCCGCTGCGCCTGGTGCTGGTGCAGGCGCTGGCCACCGGCGACAAGATGGACTGGATCGTGCAGAAGGCGGTGGAGCTGGGCGTGTCGGCCATACAGCCGATCCAGGCCGAGCGCTCGGTCCTGCGCCTTGCTGGCGAGCGTGCCGACAAGCGGCGTGCGCACTGGCAGCAGGTGGCCGTTTCGGCCTGCGAGCAGTCGGGCCGCAATCGCGTACCGGAAGTGGCGGCGCCGCTGCCGCTCGCACAGTGGCTCGGGCGCGAATCCGCAGCGGTGCGCTACGTGCTTGCGCCCGGCGGCGAATCAGTCCTCGGAGCAGGGCCAGCGCCGGCGGTCGAGGTGCACTTGGCGATCGGGCCGGAAGGCGGATGGACGGAGTCCGAGCTGGCAGCCTGCCGTGCTGACGGTTGCATTGCCGTCGGCCTTGGTCCGCGCGTGCTGCGCACCGAGACCGCGGGCCTGGCGGCGATCTCCGTGCTGCAGGCACGCTGGGGCGATCTCTGAGCGGTAGCGCCGGCCGCCGCATTTCGCTGTGGCGTGCCCCGGACAGGCGGCGCGATGCCGCCCGAGGCGTATGGCTTCCGCTAGAATCGCGGCAATCACAAACAGTCCGGCGAGGCGGTGGCCAAGGCCTCGCCGGTGCAACGATGCGGTGAGCGCTTGAACGCCGATTCCCTGCCTGTCCCGGCCGCTGCAGCGCCGGCAGATTCCACTTCGCAATTCGTCGCCTGGGTGCGGGGCGCGGCGCCCTATATCCACGCCTTTCGCGGCAAGACCTTCGTGCTCGGTTTCGGCGGCGAGGTCGCGGCCGGCGAGCGTGCCCAGACCCTGGCCTACGACTGCAACCTGCTCGCCGCGCTGGGCATCCGCCTGGTGCTGGTGCATGGCGCCCGCCCGCAGATCGACACCGAACTGGCGCGGCGCGGCCTCGAGCCGCGCTTTCACCAGGGGCTGAGGGTGACCGATGCCGCCGCGCTGGAGTGCGTCAAGGCGGCGATGGCGGTGACGCGTTTCGAGGTCGAGGCGCTGCTGTCGCAGGGATTGCCGAACACGCCGATGGCCGGCAGCTACATGCGCGTGACCGGCGGCAACTTCATCACCGCGCGGCCAGTGGGCGTGGTCGATGGCGTCGATTACCAATACACCGGTGCAGTGCGCCGCATCATCGCCGAGGAGATCAACGCCGACCTCGACCAGCAGAACGTGGTGCTGATCACGCCGTTGGGCGTGTCTCCGGCCGGCGAGATCTTCAACCTCGCGATGGAGGAGGTGGCCGAGGCAGTGGCGGTTGCGCTCAAGGCGGAAAAGCTGATCTACCTGTGCGATGCGCCCGGTCTGCTCGACAGCGACGGCCGCCTGATCGAGTCGGTGACGGCCGACGAGGCGCAGCAGAAGCTCGATGCGCGCGAGGGGCTCACCGAGGATCTGCACCTGTACCTGCCGTGTGCGATCCGGTCGGTGCGACGCGGCGTGTCGCGCTGTCACCTCATCGACCGCGACAAGGATGGCGCGCTGCTGCTCGAGTTCTTCACGCGGGCGGGTGTCGGCACCGTGGTGTCGCGCGATCCGCTGTTCCGCCTGCGCGAGGCCACGATCGACGACGTCGGTGCGCTGGTTTCGCTGATCTCGCCGATGGAGGCCGACGGCACGCTGGTGCGACGGGGGCGCGAGTTGCTCGAGCAGGAAATCGAGCGCTTCACCGTGGTCGAGCACGACGGCGTGCTGGTCGGCTGCGCGGCGCTGTACCCTTTCAGCGAGGAGAACGCTGCCGAACTCGCCTGCCTGGCGGTGACGCCCGAATATCGTCGCGCCGGCCTCGGCGATCAACTGCTCAAGCGCATCGAGCGGCGCGCCCGGGTGCAGCGCCTGGAGCGCCTGTTCGTACTCACCACGCGCACCGCGCACTGGTTCCGCGAGCGCGGTTTCTCCGAAACCGGCCCCGAGACGCTGCCGCAGAAGAAGCGCGATCTGTACAACTACCAGCGCCGTTCCAAGGTCTTCGTGAAGTCGCTATGACGATCGCCGTCGCCGCTCGTGTGCGCAGCCGATGAGGCGGGACGCGTGATGAAGGGCGGGGAGCTCTCCCTGCTGCGCCGGGTTGCCGAAGGCATCCATGGCGTGGAGGCGCTGCTCGATGCCGACGCCCGGCTGCTGTGGATCAGTCCGTCGATCGAGCGCGTCACCGGTCGCACGCCAGCGCAATGCCTGGCCGCCCGTGACGCGATCGAACTTCTGGTGATGGATTCCGACCGCGAATACGGCCGCCGCCTTTTTGCGCAGGGTTTGTCCGACAGTGCGGCGCAGGACGCGGAACTGCGCTTCTCCCGCGCCGACGGCAGCGTGGTGTGGATGGCCACCCACTGGCGACGGGTCGATGAGGACGCAGGGGCGTCGCCGCTGCTGCAGTTGTCGGCCGAGGAGATCCAGTCGCGCAAGGAAACCGAGTACAAGCTGCTGGAGACGGTGGCCGAGCTGCGTCGTGCCCAGGCGCTGCGCGAGCATTATCTGCTGCGCAGCAACGACGAGCGCCAGCGACTTGCGGCCCTGCTGAACCTGATCCGGCTTGGCATCCTGTTCATCGACAACGACCGTCGCGTGCTCTACGCCAACCGCGCGATGCTCGAGATCTGGGGCTATCCGCCCGACACCAACCTCATCGGCACGCGCGAGGCAGTGCTCAAGGCGTCGGGAGCGCCGCTGCTGGTCGAGCCCGAGGCCTTCCTTGCCCATCTCGACCATGTCGTCGCGAACCACCTCGCGGTCAGCGAGCCGTTCGAGATCCGCTTCCGCGATGGCCGCATCGTGACCGACATGTCGGCGGTGGTGGGGGGGGGACAGCAGGAGCATGCCATCGGACGGCTCTGGATCTACGAGGACATCACTGAGTCGCGCCGGGTTTCGGAACAACTGGTGGCGCTTGCGGAACGCGACCCGCTCACCAACCTGTACAACCGGCGCCGCTTCCACGAGGAGCTCGAGCGCATGCTCGTCGATGCCTCGCGGCGCAACGGCAAGGTGGGCCTGGTGGCGGTCGATCTTGACGGTTTCAAGCCGATCAATGACGCCTTCGGTCACCAGGCCGGCGACGAGGTTCTGGTGGGCCTGGCCGAGGGTGTGAGGCGCATCATCCGCCGCAACGAGATGCTCTTTCGCCTCGGGGGTGACGAATTCGCGCTCCTGGTGCCGGACACGGATACTCACGGCCTGTCCGAGCTCGCCACCCGCCTGCGCGAGGGCATCGCGGCGCTGCCGTTCACGTTCGAGGGCCGTGAGGTGGGCGTCACCGCCAGCATCGGCATGGCGATCTTTCCCGAGCACGCGGCCGACGCCGGAGGCTTGATCGCGGCCGCCGACGAGGCGCTGTATCGCTCGAAAAGCGAAGGACGCAACCGCTGGACGTTGTCGTCGCGCCGGGTGGGCGAGTTGGGGCCACATTCGGGCTAGAATGCGGCCTCGGCTTCTTGATGAATCATTCTGAGGATTGAACGATGGCGCGCATGGTGAACTGCGTGAAGCTCGGCCGCGAGGCCGAAGGGCTGGATCTTCCCCCGGTTCCGGGCGAGATGGGCAAGCGGATCTTCGACAGCGTGTCGAAGGAGGCCTGGCAGCAATGGGTCAAGTACCAGACCATGCTGATCAACGAGAACCGCCTGAACCTGATGGATGCGCGGGCCCGCAAATATCTCGCCGAACAGATGGAAAAGCACTTCTTTGGCGGTGGTGCCGACCAGGTCAGCGGCTACGTGCCGCCTGCGCAGTAAGCGCGCCAACCATCGGCTCCCGCTTGCGGGCGGCCGGCGGATGGCACAAAGCAGAAGGGGATGGCCGGTGGCCATCCCCTTCTGCTTTGTGGATGCGGCTCGGAACGCTCAGGACTCCTTGTTCCTGGCGGCTTCCTTCGCGATCGATTTTTCGTAGCGCACGTCGCTGCCCTGAACGAGGAAGACCACGAACTCGGCGATGTTCTTGGCGTGATCGCCGATGCGCTCGATCGACTTGGCGATGAACAGCAGATCGAGGCTGTTGGTGATGGTGCGCGGGTCTTCCATCATGAACGTGATGAGCTGGCGCATCGTGCCCTTGAAATTGGCGTCGACTTCCGCGTCCTGCAGCTTGATCGTGTTGAGGCTGGATGCGTCGGCACGGGCGAAGCCATCGAGTGCGCCGCGCAGCATCTCGAGCGCGATGTCTGCGCTGTGGCCCAGTTCCACGCGCGGTGCAATGGGCTGGTCGCCGCCATGCAGGCGTTTGGCGGCCTTGGCGATCTTCTTCGCCTCGTCGCCGATGCGCTCGAGGTCGGAAGCCGATTTCACCACGGTCATCACCAGGCGCAGGTCCACCGCGGTCGGCTGGCGCTTGGCGATGATGTGGTTGCACTCCTCGTCGATCTGCATCTCGAGCAGATTGATGCGGTGATCGCTCTCGATCACCTGATCGAGCAAGGCGATGTTGCCCGACTTCAAGCCTTCCATCGCGTTCGCCACCTGGGTCTCGACCAGGCCGCCCATCTTGAGCACGCCGCTGCGTACCGCCTCGAGTTCGGAGTCGAACTGCCGGTAAGTGTGTTCGTTCATTGTTGCCATGATCCAGTCCAGGACGCTGTAGGTTACCAGCCGAATATTAATCTCTTGTTGCGTCGGGGGATGCGTCGCGCGCGAGGCGCTCGACTCCGCCGGCGCCCGCCAGCAGCAGCACGTCCGCGCCGCGACTGGCGAACAGCCCGTTGGTGACGACGCCCACGATCTGGTTGATCTCGCCTTCGAGTGCGCACGGATCGGTGATGGCGAGTCCGTGCACGTCGATGATCAGGTTGCCGTTGTCGCTGACGAAATTCTCGCGCACACGCGGCTGTCCGCCGAGCCGGGCCAGCTCGCGGCTCACGTGCGCGCGGGCCATCGGAATCACTTCGACGGGCAGCGGAAAGCGGCCCAGGGTGTCGACGCGCTTGCTGGCGTCACAGATGCAGACGAAGCGATCTGCCACCGCCGCGACGATTTTCTCGCGTGTCAGCGCGCCGCCGCCGCCCTTGATCATGCAGAAGCGGCCGTCGATCTCGTCCGCACCATCCACATAGACCGGAATCCGGTCGATGCCGTTCAGGTCGAACACCGGGATGCCGTGCGCTGCCAGCCGCGCGGAACTTGCCTCGGAGCTGGAGACGGCGCCGCGGATACGCGAACGGATCGTCGCCAGCCCGTCGATGAAGTGATTGACGGTCGAGCCCGTGCCGACGCCGACGATGGTGTCGTCGACGATGTAGTCGAGGGCGGCGAGCGCCGCGGCTTTCTTCAGTTCGTCCTGTGTCATCGGGTCTTCCGGTTGCAAGGCGTGAGGATGTGGGAACAGCGCGTTCCGGGCTCAGACGAGTCCGGAGAAAGGCTGAACGAGGACCGGTTCGCCGGGTTCGATGCCGCCGCAGTCTTCGGGCAGCACGATGAAGCAGTCGGCTTCGGACATCGAGCGCAGCACGCCCGAGCCCTGCGCGCCGGCCAGCGTCACCGACAGTCGTGCGCCCTCGCGCAGCAGCTTGCCGCGCATGAACTCGCAGCGGCCCGGCTGCTTGCGGATGGCCACCGCGCAGGGCACTGCAAAGTGCTGTGGCGCCGGGAGCGGAGACACGCCCATCATCTGCAGCAGGGCGTCCTGCACGAACTGGTAGAAGGTCACCAGCACCGCCACCGGGTTGCCGGGCAGGCCGAACAACACCGCGTTGCCGATGCGGCCGAAGGCCATCGGCCGGCCGGGCTTGATGGCCAGCTTCCAGAACGCGACTTCGCCCATGCGCGACATCATGTCGCGGATGAAATCCGCTTCACCCACGGAGACACCGCCACTGGTGATCACGACGTCGGCTGCGCTGCAGGCGTCGCGGAAGGCATCTTCCAGGGCGGCCGGGTCGTCGGGCACCACGCCCATGTCCAGCAACTCGCAGCCCAGCCGGCTGAGCGCACCAAACAGGGTGTAGCGGTTGCTGTCGTACACCTGGCCAGGCGCCAGCGGGCGGCCGATGGAGGCGATCTCGTCGCCGGTGGAAAAGAAGGCGACCCGCAGGCGCCGCCGCACCGTCACCTCGGCGATGCCGAGCGAGGCGATGAGGCCGAGCTCGGCCGGCCCGCAGCGCGTTCCGGCCGCCAACGCCACGCCGCCCAGCGGCAGGTCCTCGCCGGCACGGCGCAAGTTCTGGCCCGCTTTCTGTCCCGGAGGAACGAAGATGCGGTCCGCCTCGCGGCGAACCACTTCTTGCACGACGATGGTGTCGGCGCCTTCAGGAATCGCGGCCCCGGTCATGATTCGCACGGCCTGGCCGGCGCCGACGATGCCGGAAAAAGGCTGGCCGGCGAAGGCCGTGCCCACCACATGCAGTGCGGTGTCTCCCTCGGCTGACAGGTCGGCGGCGCGCACCGCGTAACCGTCCATGGCCGAGTTGTCGTGCGCGGGCACGTTGCACGGCGCGATCACGTCCTCGCACAGCACGCGGCCGAGCGCGGCGCGCACGGCGACGCGTTCCCATCCACTGACCGGGGAGATGCTGTCGAGAATGATCCTGCGTGCGGCGGCGACACTGACCTGGTTGCGTTCAGTGTCTGCGGGGCGGTCCTTGGGCATCTGTGGTGATCCGTGTTGCGATCGACGGTGCAATTGGTTTCCTTTTACCACAATGTGGTGCCGCAGAGGCAGCACAGCGGGGGAGGCGCAGCGGCTTTGGTAGACTTGCGCGCATGAACGCATCGATTCACGACGCCGCACTCCACGCCCTGTTGCTGTGTGATCCGGACGAAAAATGCGCAGCAACGCAGGCAGTGCATTCGGCCTGCACGCAGGGGGGGCTGCAGGTGGTGCCAGGGCCGGACCGCGCCGAACCGATCATCGTGCCGGGGCGGCCGCGGCGGCCGATCCTGGTCGACGGCCGCGATGTGCCCCGGCGCGGCATCGGCAGCCGCGAGGGGCATGCGGCGCTGCTGCACGCCATCGCGCATATCGAATTCAACGCGATCAATCTTGCGCTCGATTGCGTGCATCGCTTCCGCAGCATGTCGCCCGCCTTCCACCACGACTGGCTGCGGGTGGCGGCCGAAGAGGCTCACCATTTCGGCCTGGTGCGTGCGCGCCTGCAGGCGCTCGGTTTCGATTACGGCGATTTTCCCGCGCACAACGGCCTGTGGCTGATGGCCTGCCGCACTGCGCATGACCTGCTGGCACGCATGGCGCTGGTCCCCCGCGTGCTGGAGGCGCGCGGCCTGGATGCGACGCCGCCCATCATGGCGAGGCTGAGATCGATTGGCGACGATCGGAGCGTTGCGGTGCTCGAAGTCATCCTTCGCGATGAGATCGGCCATGTCGCCATCGGCGACCGCTGGTTCCGGCTCCTGTGCGCACAGCGCGGCCTGGAGCCGGAAGCCACTTACCTCGCGTTGATCGACAGTTTCGATGCGCCACGACCACATCCGCCGCTGCATCGCGAGGCGCGGCGTGCGGCGGGGTTCAGCGATGCGGAGCTCGACGCCCTGTCCGGCGGGCGTTGAGGAGCACGCTGGCGCGGCGCCTTGCGGGGGCACGGCTTCGGAGGGCAGGCGCGCGGGCGCAGCAACGGGCGCTGCGCCACGCGGCTCACAGCGAGCCGTATGAGTGCAGGCCCGACAGGAACATGTTGACGCCGAGGAAGGCAAACGTGACCACGACGAGGCCGACCACCGCCCACCACGCCAGCATCGATCCGCGCAGGCCCTTGGTCAGGCGCATGTGCAGCCAGGCGGCGTAGTTCAGCCACACGATCAGCGCCCAGGTCTCCTTCGGGTCCCACTGCCAGTAGGTGCCCCAGGCTTCGGCCGCCCACAGTGCGCCGAGGATGGTGGCGATGGTGAAGAAGGCGAAGCCGATGGCGATCGCCTTGTACATCACGTCTTCCAATACCCGCAGCGGCGGCAGGCGGCTGGCGAGCACGCCGCGCTCGGCCAGCAGATAGGCGCTGCCCACCATTGCCGACAGGGCGAAAGCCCCATAGCCGATGAAGTTGGTTGGGACGTGCACCTTCATCCAGTAGGACTGCAATGCCGGGATCAGCGGCTGGATCTGGTGGGCTTCGCGCGTGAAGGTGTACCACAGCAGGAAGCCCACTGCGGCCGAGATCACCGTCAGCACGAAGGCGCCCAGCCGTCGCGTGCCATAGCGCAGCTCGTAGTATAGGTAGAGCAGCGCGGTGAGCAGGCTGAACAGCACGAACACTTCGTACAGGTTGCTGATGGGGATGTGGCCGATGTCCGGCCCGATCAGGTAGGACTCGTACCAGCGCACGAAGAGCCCGCTGGTGCCCATGGTCACCGCCGCCCAGGTCAGCACGTTGCCGGTCTTTTCGGCGAAGTCCGAGCGCAGCGCGAGCCCCAGCCAGTAGGCCGCGGTGGCCATGAAGATCAGCGCGCTCATCCACATGATCGCGGTCTGGCTGGAGATCAGGTACTTGAGCAGGAAGGACTGTTCCGCACGCGCAAGCTCACCCTGATAGAGCGAGATGCTCGCCAGCGATACTGCCGCGACGGCCGCAAGGAAGGGGCGAAACGCCTTCCAGTGCCAGCCGACCGCCATCAGGATGGGGACGTGCAGCAGCAGGATGCCCTTGTCGTAGACGTCCATCGATGCACCGTACTGCTGCAGCGCAAAGAATGCGCCGAGCACCAGTGCGGCGGCATAGAGCCAGTCGCCAAGGCCCAGGCTGCGCAGCCAGTCTCCAGAACGTGGCACGGCGCCGCCGGGTTGCGGTTGGTGGGAGATGCGGGCCAGTTCCATCATGCGTCTCGCGATTCAGGTTGGGCGGTTTTCGGGGGCGGCGAAGAGCTCGCGCAGCCCGTCGACGTGGCGCTGGAAGGTCTCGTCCACATCGATGGCCTTGCGGTTGGAGGACATCGCAACCAGCACTTCGTTCGGCTTGATCAGCACGAAAAGACGCCGCTCCCTTATGTAGAGCATAGCGAACACGCCGAGCACCAGCAGCAATGAGCCGAGGAAAACCAGTGCCTTGCCGGGCGAGCGGGTTGCCTGCAGCACGGTGGCCTGGCGCTCGTCGTAGGCGGTGAGCTGGAGGTACACCGGCGCGCCGTAGAACAGGCTGTCGGAAAGCGCGGCGATGCTGTCGCGCAGGAAGATGGCATTGTTCTCGTCCAGCGCCGGCGCGGCCTGCCCGCTGCGTTCGCGCGTCATCAGCCAGGCTTCCCACACGGCGCCCTGCATGATCTTGACGAACACATCGGCGGCGCGTTCGCGCTCGGGGGCAGGCACCGTCGCCTCGATGAAGCGGCCGATGGACTCGTACCCGCGGTCGGCGAACAGCGTCAGCGTGTGTTCGACCGTCTGGGTGAGGCGGTCGCGCATGCCGTTGTCGGCTGCGCTTGTGCCCGTGGCGCTGCGCGCCGCGACGCGCTGCGCCAGTTGGGCACGCAGCGCGGGATCGAAGACGATGTCGTGCAGGGCGAACCACGTCTCCGCCTTGCCCTCGACGTCGAGCGGAATGCGCATGTAGCGGAAGGCTTCTGCCTGGCTGTCGCGTGTTCCCGAATACAGATACCAGCGGCCCTGCTGCTCGATCGGCATCATGTAATTGTTGAATTCGCGCGCCTGGCCGGCTTCGTCGCGCAGCTTGAAGGTGTAGCTCGGGCCGATGTTGCGCAGGTTCTTCTGCGTCGGCGATTTCGCGCCGCTGCCCAGGTGCTGCTCGAAACGAGCCATGCCCGATGCCGGCGCGTCGCTGTCCTTCGCCGTGCCCATGTCTTCGACGTTGAACGCACGGAACTGCGTCAGCTCGAGCGTGTAGCGTGCATCGCCCGCATGCAGCGGCACGGTGTCGCCGACTGCGCCCTGCATGTTCGTCAGTCGCGGCACCCCACGCGCCAGGCCATGGACGGCCAGGCTCAGCAGCGAGCCGCCGTCCTCGAAGCTGGACTGGTACAGGGTGATGCCGCGGTATTCGAACGGCTTGTTGACTTCGATCGTGCGCTCGAGGGCCTTGCCGCTGTCGTCGGTGATCAGGATGTCACTGGCGAAGCGCTTGGGCATCCCGTTCTCGTAGTGATCGATGTGGAAGCGCTTCAGCGAGATCGAGAAGGGCAATTCCTGCAGCAGGATGCCGTCGCCGACGTTGAGCACCGCGGTGCTTGCCGAGCGACCTTCGGGGATGAACACGTTACCGCGGAAGCTGGGGTTGCCGGTGCCCAGGCGTGCTGAAGCCGGGATGTCGGCGATCAACTGGTTGCCGGACGTCGCCTGCTTGCCACCAGTGGCCATCTGCAGCTTGAGCGGCAGGTCGCCGTCGAGCAGGCCCCCGATGCAGATCAGCACGATCGCGCCGTGGGCGAGGAAGTAGCCGGCACGGCCGGCGCTGCCCTGCTTGGCGGCGAGCAGCACGTGGTCTTCGCGCTCGCTCGCGCGGAAGCGGAAACCCGAGCGCGCAAGATAGGCGCGAGCACGATCCAGGGAGACGGCGACGCCGCTCGCCGGCACCATGCTTGCCTGATGGCTGAACTGCCGCAGTGAAGCTTCGCGCGCATGCTCGCGGAAGTTTCGCATCTCGCGCAGCATCGGGCGGGTCTGGCGGATGATGCACAGCGAGGTGGACACCACCAGGAACGCCAGGATGACGAGAAACCAGCTCGTGTTGTAGACGGAGTAGATGCCGAGCTTCTCGAACACCGGGAACCAGAACGGGCCGAATTGGTTCAGGTAGGCGTTGAAGGGCTCGTTCTGTTTCACCACCGTGCCGACCACCGATGCGATCGCAAGGATGGTGAGCAGGCTGATGGCAAAACGCATCGAGCTCAACAGCTCGAACAGGGCGCGCGCAGTGCCGCGTTGCATGCTGGTCTCTGAGGAAGGAAGGCTTGCGCCGGATCGGCTGGTGTCAGCCCGGCGCATCAGGCCTACGACTGAAAAGAAAAAGGGGCGGCCATCACCACCCCCTTTTTTGATTGCTCCGATGCCTGGAGGATCAGCGCAGGCCGGCCGCGTAGTCGGCGACGGCCTTCATCTCGGGATCGGTCATCTTGAGCGCGATCATGCGCATCATGCGGTTCGGGTCGTTGGCCCGGACACCGTCGCGGAACGACTTCAGTTGCGCTTCGGTGTAGTCGGCGAACTGGCCCGAGAGGCGCGGGTACTGCGCCGGCAGGCCGGCGCCGGCCGGGCCGTGGCAGGCCGCACAGGCGGGGACGCCCTTGGCCGGAATGCCGCCGCGCCAGATCTTCTGGCCCTGGTCGACGGTGGCCACGTTCTTGGCCGGTTCGGGCTGCAGCTTCTGCGACGAGAAATACTCGGCCAGGCCCTTCATGTCAGCTTCTTCCAGGCCCGCAGCCATTGCCGACATGATGGCGTTTTCACGCACGGCCTTCTTGCCGTCCCAGCCCTTGAATTCGTGCAACTGCTTGTAGAGGTAGTCGGCGTGCTGCCCTGCCAGCTTCGGGTTGGCCGGAATCGCGCTGTTGCCGTCCGCGTTGTGGCAGCCCGCGCAGACCGTCTCTGCAGTCTGCTTCGCCTTGGCGAGGTCGGGAGCCGGCGTCTGGGCCTGAAGGCTGCCGGCAACCAGCAGCAGCGACGAAAGCAGCAGGGAACGCTTCATCATGATGTCCTCTGAAAGCCGTGAGTGAATGTTTCAAACGCGGTATTCTATCGCATGAAATGCGCCTTGCGCGATGCGATGTGGGCCTCAGCCCGCAGTCCAGCAGGTTTTCACCCGGTTTTTTCATGTCATTGTTCCGCAGCGCACAATTCGAGATCTCGATCGCCAAACCTTCCGGCCTCCCGCCGCCGAGCGGCGCGGAGATCGCCTTCGCCGGCCGTTCCAACGCCGGCAAATCCAGCGCGATCAACACACTGGCGGGGCATGTGAGGCTTGCCTTCGTGTCGAAGACGCCGGGGCGCACGCAACTGATCAACTTCTTCCGCCTCAACTGCGGCGCCTTGCTGGTCGATCTGCCCGGCTACGGCTATGCCGCCGTGCCGGAGAAGATCCGGCGCCAATGGCAGGGGCTGATCGAGGCCTACCTGAAGAAGCGCGAGAGCCTGATCGGCCTGGTGCTGATCATGGACGTGCGCCATCCGCTCACCGACCTCGATCGGCAGATGATCGACTGGTTCGCGCCCTCCGGTCGGCCGCTTCACGTGCTGCTCACGAAGAGCGACAAGCTGTCGCGTGGCGCAGCGAGCGCGACATTGCAGGCCGTGCGGCGGGAGCTGGCCGGGTTTGGGCCGCAGGTGACCGTGCAGCTCTTCTCCAGCCTCAAGAAGGCCGGCGTGGAAGAAACCGAGCGCATCATCGCCGGCTGGCTGGGGTTGGGCTCGGCCGATGGCAGCGCCGGAGGGCAGGAAACAAAAACCCCCGACCAGGGGATATAGCCGGGGGTGAAAATGCCTTACTGGGGGGTAAGGCACCCGCTCAGGGAGGTGAAGCGGGAGACGGCTCAGCACCATCTGCACTCTAAGATAGACCATCGCGCAAGAAGTTCATGATCGATTTCGTTTCTGCATGTTTTTCGGAGCCGGGGTGAGCGCCGGTGCTGACGCGACACCCTGTGCATGTTCCGACCGTCCGCTGAAACCATCCAAGCTGAAACCATGAGACCTACACCCGCCTTTCCTTCGGCGCGCATGCGCCGCATGCGCCGCGACGACTTCTCCCGGCGCCTGATGCGCGAATCCGTGCTCACGACCAATGATCTGATCTACCCGGTGTTCGTGCTCGAGGGCCAGGACGCGACCCAGGCGGTGCCGTCGATGCCGGGAGTGAGCCGTGTCTCGCTCGACAATCTGCTGCGCGTCGCCGAAGAGGCGCAGACGCTCGGGGTGCCGGCGCTCGCGCTGTTCCCGGTGATCGACGCGCAGCACAAGTCCGAGGGCGCCGAGGAGGCGTGGAATCCGGACGGGCTCGTGCCGCGCGTGGTGCGCGCGCTCAAGGAACGCTTCCCCGAGCTGGGGGTGATCACCGACGTCGCCCTCGACCCCTACACCAGCCACGGGCAGGATGGCCTGATCGACCCGGCCGATCCGCGCGGCTACGTGATGAACGACGAGACGCTGGAAGCGCTCGCCAAGCAGGCGCTGTGCCATGCGCAGGCCGGCGCCGACGTGGTGGCGCCGTCGGACATGATGGACGGCCGCATCGCGCGCATTCGTGCCGAACTCGACGGTGACGGCCGCATCTACACGCGCATCCTGGCCTACTCGGCGAAATATGCGTCGAGCTTCTACGGCCCCTTCCGCGACGCGGTGGGCTCGGCCGGCAACCTCGGCAAGGGCAACAAGTACACCTACCAGATGGATCCGGCGAACAGCGACGAGGCGATCCGCGAGGTGGCGCTCGACATCGCCGAGGGGGCGGACATGTTCATGGTCAAGCCCGGCATGCCCTACCTGGACATCGTGCGCCGCGTGAAGTCGGAGCTGCAGGTGCCGACCTATGCCTATCAGGTCAGCGGAGAGTACGCCATGCTGAAGGCGGCGGCGCTCAACGGCTGGCTGGACGAGAAGGCGTGCGCAATGGAGGCGCTGTTGTCCTTCAAGCGCGCCGGCGCCGACGGCATCCTGACCTACTTTGCGCTCGATGCTGCGCGCTGGATGAAGGCTGGCGCCTGAGGCCCCCGCCAGCCGGGTCGCCGCGCGCGGGCGGCCCGCTTGGCAATGAGCGCCTCAGCCTGCCAGCCGTCCGCTGTTTCGGCGCAGATCCAGGATGGAGCGGATCTTCAGGTCCACATAGGCCGGCTGCGTGAGTCCGCGCCCGACCAGCACCGTATGCATGCCCAGGCGGCGCGCGGTGCGCAGGTTGACGGCGGAGTCTTCCACCATGATGCAGCGGCGGGGGTTGAGCCGCCGGCTGGCGATCAGCTTGCGATAGCCGCGGATGCCCGGCTTGGGCTGATAATCGAGGTCCTCGATCCCCACCACCTCCTCGAACTCGCGCCGGATGCCCATGATCTCCAGCACGGCCTCGGCGTAGTGCCGCGGCGCGTTGGAAAACACCATCTTGCGGCCGGGCAGGCGGCGCAGCATGCCGCGCAGGGCGCGTTCGAACACCATCATCTCGTGCAGCCGGTCGAAACTGTGCGTCTCGACGAGGAAATGCCGCGGATCGGTGCCATGGTGCCGTATCAGCCCCAGCAGCGTGGCGCCGTAGCGCCGCCAGTAGTGCATGCGCAATGCGTTCGCCTCGTCACGGTCGAGCGCCAGATGCCGCTGCAGATACGCGGTCATGCTGCGGTTGATGTGCGGAAAGATGTGCGGGCTGGCGTCGTGCAACGTGTTGTCGAGGTCGAAGAGCCAGACGGGGGTGGGGGACATGGTGCGCTCGAGGAGGCGAGGGGACGGCCCGTTCAGGCGCCCGGGCTGCCGGGGCGGGGCTGGAAGCGGATGATGGCACGGCCGTCGTCGGTGGTCTTGGGCGCAGCCTTCCAGGC
Organism: Thauera sp. 2A1; assembly: GCF_009469595.2. GTDB lineage: Bacteria > Pseudomonadota > Gammaproteobacteria > Burkholderiales > Rhodocyclaceae > Thauera. The sequence goes on from NZ_SSXV01000001.1 coordinate 225,376, forward strand.
GTGTCCCTGGATCACCTCGAACGTAGCCGGCAGGCGGCCGTCGCGGCGCAGGCGCTCGTAGGCGGCCCGCGCCGCAGCCCAGCCGGCACGTCCGGCCAGCCCGCGCGGGCGTGCCGTGCTGGCATTCGTGCTGCCGGTGGCGCGCAGGTCGGCGAGCAGGCCGTCGATGTCGGCATAGGTCAGCGTCACCATCTCCATGTCCATCACCGGGTCGGCAAAACCGGCCTTCACCAGCGCATCGCCGATGTCGTGCATGTCGATGAAGCGGTGTACGCGTTCGCCTGCCGCGGCTGGCAGCGCGGCGCGCAATTCGCGCAGCGTGTCCGGGCCCAGGGTCGAGAACATCAGCATGCCGCCGACCTCGAGCACGCGGTGGATCTCCTTCAGCGCAGGCAGCGGCTCGTCGAGCGCCGTGAGCATCAGGTTGGACCACACCATGCCCATGCTGCCGCGTGCGAAGGGTAGGGCGCAGGCGTCCGCTGCGACCACAGGCAGCGGCTTGCCGGTGCCGCCGAGCAGCCGCCGCAGCAGGCTTCCCTGCGCAGCGGCGGGCCGGCGCGCACGGGCGCGTGCGAGCATCGGCAGGGCGAAATCCGCCGCGATCAACTGCGCCTCGGGGAAGCGCTCGCCCAGGCGCGGCAGGTCGGGACCAGTGCCGCAGCCGAGGTCGAGGACGCGCGCAGGGGCGATGCGGATGTAGTCCAGGCGTTCGTCCATGCGCCGGGCGATCTCGCGGATCAGCGGGTCGGCGCCGTCCGAGCTGGCGGCTGCGCGACCGAAGCGATGCCGCAGCAGGCGCCGGTCGAGGCGAAAGTCGCCATGTCCTTCCGGGGGCGTCGCGTCGGCCATGGAGTCTTGCGAGGAGGAGGTCATGCGTCGGATTCGGGAGAGTCGAGGGGGTGGGGCACGTCGCCGGCGCGCCGGCGGTGCCGGCGGCGGCCTGCCACAGCCTCTTGTGCTGAATTGACCGTTGTCATGGATCGGCATCCACGCTCTAATTGGGAGCGTGGTCCGAAAAGCCTGAATGTTCTGCCAGCGGTCGAAACCTTGTCAAACTCCCCCGATACCCTGCGCGGCCTGCTGCTGCATGTCGCCGACCTGCTGATGCCCCAGGAGTGTTTCGTGTGCGGCAGCCTGGCTGGTGGCGAGGCGGTGTGCGCGCCGTGCCGCGCGGAACTGCCGAATCATCCTGCCGCCGCCTGCCCGGTGTGCGCGGAGCCGACCGGTGGTGGCGGCATCTGCGGCCGCTGCCAGCGACGACGGCCGTCGTTCGATGCGACGCGTGCGGTGTTCGATTACGCGTTTCCGGTTCACACCATGCTGCACGCGCTCAAATACGGCCATCGCCTCGCGCTGGCGGACTTCTTCGCTGCCGAGCTGACCCGCCTGGCGGCGGACCTGCGGCTGGAGGCTGACGTGATCCTGCCCATGCCGTTGCATCCGCGCCGACTGGCCGAGCGCGGCTTCAACCAGGCGGTTGAACTTGCGCGGCCATTGGCGCGGGCCGTCGGGCTGCCGCTCGAACTGGGCGCCGTCCGTCGCGTGCGCAACACGGTGGCACAGGTGGATCTCGATCGCGAGGCGCGGTTGCGCAATCCGCGTGGCGCCTTCACCTGCGGCGCGTCGATGCAGGGGCTGAGGATTGCGGTGGTGGACGACGTCATGACGACGGGCGCCACGCTGGACGAGCTCGCGCGCGTTCTCAAGCAGCAAGGTGCGGCATGGGTCGGCAATTTCGTCGTCGCCCGCACGCCGGTGCCGGATTGAGCTAGAGTTCCGCCTCCCGGTTTGCCGTCCGTCCCCGCGATGCCTGCCATCGTCCGCGCCCGACCGCTGTTCCAGCCTGTCGGACGAGGTGCCAGGTGCGCGCCCCCCTGCCGATGTTCGATATCGTCCTGTACCAACCCGAGATTCCGCCCAATACCGGCAATGTGATCCGCCTGTCGGCCAACGCCGGTGTGCGACTGCATCTGGTCGAGCCGCTCGGGTTCGACCTGTCCGACAAGCATCTCGCACGCGCTGGGCTCGACTATCACGACCTTGCCCACGTCATCGTTCATCCCGACTGGGAGGCCTGCCGCGCACAGCTTGCAGGGCGGCGCCTGTTTGCGCTGACGACCAAGGGCAGCCGCCGTCACGATGCCGTCGCCTATCGCGAGGGTGATGTGCTGGTGTTCGGGCCGGAGAGCCGCGGCCTGCCGCCCGAGGTGCTGGACGGGTTTGCGCCGGAATTCAGGCTCCGTATCCCGATGCGGCCGACGAATCGCAGCATCAACCTGTCCAACGCGGTGGCCGTGGTGGTGTACGAAGCCTGGCGGCAGCACGGGTTTGCAGGGGCAGCCTAGGGACAGCTCACTGCAATGCGTGATTGCGGGGCTCTCGCGGTGCCTGGTGGACCGCCGGGGCGGTCTCCGGCCAACTGCGTGGCGCGACGGCGGCAGCCCGTCTATTCGTGGCGGGGGTCGCGTGCCAGCAACTGCTCGACCGCGGTGCGGGCGCTGAGATCATGACGCAGCAGGGCATCCACCGCCTCACAGATCGGCATCTCGACCTGCAGCCGGCGGGCGAGGCTGACGACTTCGCGGGCTGTCGACACCCCTTCCGCCACGTGCCCGAGGTCGCGCAGGATGTCGGCCAGGGTCTTGCCCTGTGCGAGCGCGAGGCCCACGCGGCGGTTGCGCGACAGGTCGCCGGTGCAGGTCAGGATGAGGTCACCCATGCCCGCCAGCCCCATCAGCGTCTCCGTGCGGGCGCCGAGGGCGCGGCCCAGGCGTGAGATCTCGGCGAGGCCGCGGGTGATCAGCGCTGCGCGGGCATTGAGGCCGAAGCCCATGCCGTCGGACACGCCAGCCGCGATCGCCATCACGTTCTTCACCGCGCCGCCGATCTCGCAGCCGACCACGTCGGTATTCGCGTAGATGCGCAGCCTCGGCTGATGAAGCGCGGCGACCCATTCTTCAGCGAAGGCGGCATCGGCGGCGGCGAGGGTGATCGCGGTGGGCAGGCCGCGTGCCACCTCAGCCGCGAAGCTCGGGCCGGTCAGCACGCCACTCGGTGCGTCGCCGCCGAGTTCCTCCCGGATGATTTCATGCGGCAGCTTGCCGCTTCCCGCTTCGAGCCCCTTGCAGGCCCACAGCAGCGGCGTGCCGGGGGTCAGGCGGCGCAGCGTGCGCACCGTCTCGCGCAGCCCCGCCAGCGGCGTGACGACCAGGTGTAGATCGGCATCGCGGGCAGCCTGGGCGAAGTCGGGTTCGAACTCGAGCGCGTGGCTGAGCGGGATGCCGGGCAGGTAGCGCGCGTTCTCGCGCGCACGCCCCATTTCGTCGACCTGTCGCGGGTCGCGCGCCCACAGCCGCACGCGATGGCAGTCGGCGAAGGCCTGCGCCAGCGCCGTACCCCACGCGCCAGCGCCGAAGACGCTGATCCGGCAGCTGCTGCCGCTGGCCGCATGCGTCACAGGCCCCAGACCTCGTTCACGCGGATGTAGCCGCTCGCACCGTCGGCGTGGCGCACTTTGGCCCAGCCGTCTGCGGGCGCGTCAGCGAGCTCGAGCAGGACGTCCTTGGCGGCTTCGAATACCGCCGCAGACGACTCGGTGGGCTGCTTGCGGATCACGGCGCGCGTCGCGCTGACCTGGACGGTGCGCTTGGTGCTGAGGGCGCTGCGCTCGATCCAGTTGATCGAACCGGCCGGCTCGCGCACCTTGATCCACTTGTCGAGGCTCACGATGACCTCCACCGGCGTGCCGGTGGCGACGATGAACAGCCGCTTGCCTTTTTCGGAAGGCGAGTCGTACAGGATGGCGGGCGCCGACACCGAGCGGTATTCGATCGCATGGACGATGCCGCTTGCGCCGAGACCGCAGGCCAGCGCAAGCGCGGCGCCGAAGCGCCGGCACTGGGCAGGGGTGTTCAGCATGATGCGCTCACTGGATGGGCACTTCGCCCGATTCGCGGCCCGCCTGCTCGCGCTGGGCCTGGTACAGCGCCTCGAAGTTCACCGGCGCGAGAAGGACGGGCTGGAAGCCGGCGCGGGTGATGGCATCGGAGACCGTCTCGCGGGCATAGGGGAAGAGGATGTTGGCGCAGCCGATCATCATCACCGGCTCGAGATCGCCTTCCGGGATGTTGCGGATCTGGAACACGCCGCCCTGGGCGACTTCCACCAGGAACACATTGCGGTCGCCGCCGAGCTTTGCCGTCACGGTGACGGTGAGCACCACTTCGAAGAGGCCTTCGTCGAGCCCGCGGCCCTCGGTGCGCAACTGGATGTTGATTTCGGGCGTCTCGCGCTCGAGGTAGATCTGCGGGGCGCCCGGCACTTCGAGCGACAGATCCTTGACGTAGATCTTTTCGATGGAGAAGACGGGTTGCGCGTTTTCGGTCATTTCAGATTTCCGGGAGTGGGACTGTGGGGGTGTATATCTGCGGGGTTTCGCCCGCTGGGATGTGCGCGTGCGCTCAGACCGTCTCGCCGCGCAGCAGCGGGTCGAGCCGGCCCTCGCGGTCGAGGGCGTAGAGATCGTCGCAACCGCCGACATGGTAGTCGCCGATGAAGATCTGGGGAACCGTGCGGCGGCCGGTCAGGGTCATCATCTCGTCGCGGCGCACGGGATCGAGGTCGATGCGGATCTTCTCGAGGCTGGTCACGCCCTTGCGCTGCAGCAACTGCTCCGCCCGCACGCAGTAGGGGCAGACGGCGGTGGAATACATCCGGATGGCAGGTTGCATGGTCATTTCCTCTTGCGGGTGATGGGCTGCCCGGCCTTTTCCCATTCGGCCAGTCCGCCGCGCAGGTTGTAGAGCTTCTCGAAGCCCGCCTTCTTGAGCTGGGACAGCGCCGATGCGGAGCGGGTACCGCTGGCGCAGCACAGGATGACCGGGCGGCCCTTGAACTTGTCGAGTTCGCCCGCGCGACGCGAAATCTCGCCGAGTGGCACGTGGCGGGCATTGGGAATGTGGCCCTGGGCGTATTCGCCCTGCTCGCGCACATCGATCACGATGGCGTCCTCGCGGTTGATCAGCAAGGTGGCCTCGACCGGGGACAGCATGCTCTTGTCGCCCTGGCTGCGCGCCAGATCCACCAGCAGCCAGGCGCCGCTGGCAGCCGCGAGCGCCGCCCAGTACCAGTTTTGTTGCAGGAATTCCACGAAATGCGTGCTCCGTCAGTTGGGGTCAGGAATCGGTGGGGATGCCGCAGAACACTTCGCGCATGAGGCCGATGAGCTGCAGCGTGCGCTGGTCGCCGACGCGGTAATAGACGCGGTTTGCGTCCTTGCGCGTCTGCAGGACGCCTTTGTCGCGCAGGATCGCCAGATGCTGTGAGATGTTGCTCTGCGAGGTGCCGACAGCCTCCACGATATCCTGCACACAGACCTCGCTGTCGCCCAGCACGCAAAGGATCTTCAGGCGCAGCGGATGGGCGATGGCCTTGAGCGCGCGCGCCGCGGTCTCGATGTGCTCGTCTTTTTCGATGAGGGCGAGGATGTCGTCTTTATTCACGAGTGGGGGCCGGGTCCGACAAAATCAATAGTATAAAATATCGTACTCTGCTCATGCTCGGATAGCGGGCGCCACTTTGTCGTGGCGGCGCCTGAATCGCAATCGGAAACTCGCGCACCATGTACCACTCGTCTTCGCCCCACGCCCGCTACTGCCCCCACGGCAAGGAAGGAGGGCGCGCCGCGCAGGTCCGCCACCTCGGCCTGGCGAGGGGGTGAGTTTCGGTGGGCGCGAAGTGCCGCAGCGGTGCGATCGTGCGCGCTGCGTTGATCTCCCTGATGCTGCCGGTGGCGGCCGCCGGCCTGCCCGGCCTGGCCGGTGCGCAATCCGGCGGCGACATCACCGACAAGCGTTTAGATCTCGACGACCTCAAGCGACGCATTCGCGACCTGCAGAAGGAGATGGCGCAGACCGAAGCGTCACGCTCGGGTGCTGCGGACGCGGTAGCCGAAGCGGAGCGCGCGGTGTCGCGCGTGCAGCGCAGCCTGCGTGAGGTCGAGGGCCAGCGCGGCAATGCCGAGAAGGAGATTGCGTCGCTCGAGGCGCAGCAGCAGGCGGTGCTCGCGCGTATCGCGATGCGCCAGGGAGAGCTTGGCGACTGGCTGCGCCGCCATTACATGCACGGACCGGCGGACGGCGTCGCGCCGCTGCTGGCCGAGCGCGATCCGAACCAGATTGCGCGCGACGCGCATTATCTCGAGCATCTCGGCCGCGCGCGGCTGGCGCTGATCGACGGGCTGCGCGCGGACTTGCGCGACACCCGCGCGCGGGCGACCGACATCGCCGCGCGCCGCGACCGCCTTGCGGCGCTCGAATCCGAACAGCGCCGTCAGCAGGGTGAGCTCGAGTCCGTCCATGCCCAGCGGCGCCAAGCCCTTGCCGCACTCTCGGCGCAACTGCAGGATCAGCGCAAGGAAGTGACCGACCTGCAGCAGGACGAGCAGCGCCTTGCGCGCCTCATCGACACCCTGGTCAGGCGCGCACGCGAGCAGGCGGCGCGCGAGGCGGCCCGTCGGGCGGCCGAGCAGCGCGCGGCCGAACGCCGCGCCGCCGAATTGAAGGCAGCGGAACAGCGCGCGGCGGCACAGCGCGCAGCGGAGCAACGTGCGGCAGAACAACGCCTGGCGGAACAACGTGCCACACAGGCCCGAGCGGGCGAGATTTCCCCCGCGCCGGCATCTGCTGCGGCAGCCGCCCGGGCTGAGGTGGCTTCTTCACCGTCCACTTCCCCGCCGCCCGCTTCGGCGCGCCGTGCCGAGCCGGTCGTGGCCGAGGTGGCGCGCAGTGCCGGGCCGACGCCCACCGGCGTCAGTTTCGGCCAGTTGCGGGGCCAACTGCATCTGCCGGTGCGCGGAGAACTGATCGGGCGTTTCGGCGCTCAAAGGGCGGAAGGCGGAACCACCTGGAAGGGCGTGTTCGTTCGCGCTGCCGGGGGCAGCGACGTGAGGGCGGTTGCCGCTGGCGAAGTCGTGTATTCCGACTGGCTGCGCGGCTATGGCAACCTGCTGATCATCGACCACGGCAGCGATTACCTGTCCGTATATGGCAACAACGACGCCCTGCTGAAGGAAGTGGGCGCCGTGGTGAAGGGCGGGGATGTCGTCGCCAGCGTCGGGGCGGGCGGAAGCTCGGCGGATTCGGGTTTATACTTCGAGATCCGCCATCAGGGCCGGCCGCTCGATCCCATGCAGTGGGTCAGGCTCAGATAGAAATGACGGCGCAAGGCGTCGTGCAGGCATCTTCTCCGATGGAGTATTCATGGGCAGCAAGCTGAAGCAGTTCGGACTCGTCATGACAGGCGTGTTCGCCGGCGTGATGATCAGCCTCAATTTCTCCGCCAATGCCGACAAGGTTGCGCTCGCACCCTTGCCGGTCGAGGAATTGCGTGCGTTCGCCGATGTGTTCAGTGCGATCAAGCAGGGTTATGTCGAACCTGTCGAGGACAAGAAGCTCATCACCGACGCCATCAGCGGCATGTTGTCCGGGCTCGACCCGCACTCGGCTTATCTGGATGCCGAAGCCTTCAAGGAGCTGCAGGTTGGCACCCAGGGCGAATTCGGCGGCCTTGGCATCGAAGTGGGCATGGAGGACGGTTTCGTCAAGGTGGTGTCGCCGATCGAGGATACGCCAGCCTTCCGCGCCGGCGTGAAGACCGGCGATCTCATCGTCAAGCTCGATGACACGCCGGTCAAGGGCATGAGCCTGAACGATGCGGTCAAGCGCATGCGCGGCAAGCCCAAGACCGACATCACGCTGACCATCATGCGCAAGGGCGAGAACCGCCCCATCGTGATCACGCTGACGCGCGAGGTCATCAAGGTGCAGAGCGTCAAGTCCAAGCTGGTCGAGCCGGGCTATGGCTATGTGCGCGTCGCACAGTTCCAGGAGAACACCGCATCGTCGCTGGTCCAGCACCTCGACAAGCTGGCCAAGGGCAACGACCTGAAGGGGCTGGTGCTGGACCTGCGCAACGACCCGGGCGGCCTGCTGCACGGCGCGGTGGGCGTGGCGGCAGCTTTCCTGCCCTCGAACACGCTGGTGGTGTCCACCGACGGCCGTACCGAGGACGCCAAGCGTGAATACCGTGCTTCGCCCGAGGACTACCTGCGCGGCTCGCGGGATGACTTCCTGCGCCACCTGCCGCCGGCCGTGCGCGATCTGCCGATGGTGGTGCTGGTCAACGGTGGCTCGGCGTCAGCTTCCGAGATCGTCGCCGGCGCGCTGCAGGATCACAAGCGCGCAGTCGTGATGGGTACCCAGACCTTCGGCAAGGGCTCGGTCCAGACCATCCTGCCGCTCAACAACAATACTGCGATCAAGCTCACCACCGCACGCTACTACACGCCGAGCGGACGTTCGATCCAGGCCAAGGGCATCGAGCCGGACATCGTCGTCGAGGACACCGCGAACGGCTCGGGCAAGCGGCTGCGCGAAGTCGATCTGCAGCGTCATCTCGGCAACGACAAGGATCCGGGCGCGGAGCGCAAGGCGGAGCAGAAGGACAAGGCCGCAACGCCGGCAGAAGATGAGGCGGTCGAGACGCCCCGCTTCGAACTGGCGGGCAAGGATGACCGCCAGCTCGACCAGGCGATCAACCTTCTCAAGGGATTGCAGATCGTCCAGAATAAAAACAAGTAAAAGCAGGGAGCCGCATGATGCGTCGGGAAACCGCCTACAAGCTGGCCGGCAGGCATCATGAGCACCCTGCGCCCGGAAGCGGGCTGACCAAGCAGCGCGAACTGCGCTTCAAGGCGATGCCGCCCGGCCAGGTCGAACGTGCGTGGCAGGCCCTCAGAATGCTCAAGGGCCTGCATGTGGAACGCAGCAACCGCGCGCACGCAGTGATCGTGCGCTATTCGGTGCTCGACTACTCTCTCGAGGTGCTCGAGGATGCACTGCGCGACGCCGGATTCGCCCTCGACAACACGCTGTACATGAAGCTTGTCCGCGCGCTGGTGTATTTCACCGAGGAAACCCAGCGTCACAACCTGGTCTCTCCCGAACGGCTGATCAAGCAGTCTAACGAGGTCTACATCCAGGCCTGGAACCATCACGTGCACGGCGATCACGACGACACGCCGCCGGAGCTTCGCGAATACAAGTAAGGCAGGACGACAGGAGGGCGGGGCACGAGTCGCGCGGCAACATGCCGCCACGCACCGGCGCCACCTTCGAGTCTGCATCTTGCTGCGCCCATCGGCCATGAACGACGATCAACTGCTGCGCTACAGCCGCCACATCCTGCTGCCTGAAATCGACGTTGCCGGCCAGGAGGCCATCCTCGGCGCACGGGTGCTCGTCATCGGTGCCGGGGGGCTCGGCTCGCCCGCGGCCATGTATCTTTCGGCGGCTGGTGTCGGCACGCTGGCGCTTGCCGATCACGACACCGTCGATCTGACCAACCTGCAGCGCCAGATCCTGCATTCGGCCGAGTCGATCGGCAGGCTGAAAGTCGAATCGGGGCGCGACACCCTGCACCGCCTGAATCCCCATTGCCGTGTGGAGACGATTGCGCAGCGCCTCGAAGGCGAGGCGCTGGCCGAACAGATTGCGGCGGCTGACGTGGTGCTCGACTGCTGCGACAACTTCGCCACCCGCCATGCGGTGAACCGGGCATGCGTGCGCCATCGCAAGCCGCTGGTGTCCGGTGCGGCGATCCGCTTCGACGGCCAGGTGTCCGTTTTCGACCTGCGTCACGCCGATTCAGCCTGCTATCACTGCCTGTTTCCCGAAGGCGAAGATGTCGAGGAGGTGCGCTGCGCGGTGATGGGCGTGTTCGCGCCGCTGGTCGGCATCATCGGTGCGGTGCAGGCGGCCGAGGCGCTCAAGCTGATCGTGGGTTGTGGCGAACCGCTGGCCGGGCGCCTGCTGCTGCTCGAGGGCTTGTCGATGACCTGGCGCAGCGTCGCCTACGGCAAGGATCCAGACTGCGCCGTGTGCGGCCAGCCTGTGCAGCAGCCGACGCCGACGCTATGAGGATTGCTCATCCGGCGCCTGGCCGCCATGGACGAGGCGGGCGAGCAGCCTGAGGTCGTTGCCGATGCTGCGCAGGTCGTGGATGCGCAGGCGCAGCGCGTCGTCGAGTCGGGCAAGTTCGGGCAGCCGGAACAGGCCCTGGGCCGCATCCCCGACCAGCATCGGCGCCACGTAAAGCAGCAGCTCGTCGACACAATGCGCGCGCAGCAGTGAACCGTTCAGCTTCATGCCGGCCTCGGCGTGGATCTCGTTGAGACCGCGGTCGGCGAGGGCCTGCATCAGTCGCTGAAGGTCGACCTTGCCGGCGGCATCCGGCAACACTTCCACCTGATGTCCGTCGGCTTCCAGTGCGCGAATGCGGGCCCCATCCACGGCGGCGGTTGCGATCAGGATGGGCTCGTCCTGCAGGATGCGCGCGTGGGGCAGGATGTCCAGCCTGGCGTCCACGACGATGCGCAAGGGCTGCCGCTCGCAAGGTACGGCGCGCACGGTGAGTTGCGGATCGTCCTCGCGCACGGTGCCGATGCCGGTCAATATGGCGCAGGCGCGTGCCCGCCAGCGGTGACCGTCGCGGCGCGCGGCTTCGCCGGTGATCCATTGGCTGACGCCGTTGTTCAGCGCGGTCTTGCCGTCCAGCGTGCTCGCCGCCTTCAGCCGCAGCCAGGGGCGGCCGCGCGTCATGCGTGACACGAAGCCGATGTTGAGTTCTCGTGCCTCGCCCTGCAGCAGACCGTGCTCGGTGACGATGCCGGCTGCACGCAGGCGTGCGAGTCCGCGGCCGGCGACGAGCGGATTCGGATCTTCCATTGCCGCCACCACACGTCCGACGCCGGCATCGATCAGCGCATCGGCGCAGGGCGGGGTGCGGCCGAAGTGGGAGCATGGTTCGAGGGTCACGTAGGCGGTGGCGCCGCGCGCGGCGCTGCCCGCCATCGACAGTGCGTGGACCTCGGCATGAGGTTCGCCGGCGCGCCGGTGCCAGCCTTCGCCGACAATCTGGCCGTCCTTCATCAGCACGCAGCCGACGCGGGGGTTCGGCGAGGTCGTCTCCAGGCCACGCGCCGCGAGCGCGAGCGCCCGGGCCATCGCCGCGTGGTCAGTTGCCGAAAAGATCATTCTCGGAGTCGGCGGCAGGTTGCGCGGGCGGACGGCCGCGCTTGGGACGGGCCTGCACTTCCCGGATCACTTCGGAGAATTCGTCCACGTCGGCGAAGTTGCGATACACCGACGCAAAGCGGATATAGGCGACCTTGTCGAGCTGCTTGAGCTCCTTCATCACCAGTTCGCCGACTTTCTCACTCGGTACTTCCTGCTCGCCCATCGACAGCAGGCGGCCTTCGATGCGGTCGACGGCGGCCTCGATCGCCTCCATGGTGACGGGGCGCTTGCGCAGCGCGAGCTTCATGCTGCCGGCGAGCTTGCCGTGGTCGAACTCGGTGCGATTCCCGTTGCGCTTGACGATGTGCGGCATCTTGAGGTCGATGCGCTCGTAGGTGGTGAAGCGCTTGTCGCAGTTCACGCAGCGACGGCGACGCCTCACGACGTCGCCGTCCTCGTTCTCGCGCGTGTCGGTGACCTGAGTGTTCGGGTCGCCGCAGAAGGGGCACTTCATGGCTGGTCGGGCGAGAAGGGCAGGGCATGCACCCTGCCCGGGGCGCTTACTTGCCGTACACTGGGAACTTGGCGCACAGCTCGGCGACCTGGCCGCGCACGCGTGCGAGCACCGCCTGATCATCCGGCGCATCGAGCACGTCGGCGATGAGGTGGGCGATTTTCTCGGCCTCGATCTCGGTGAAGCCACGGGTGGTCATCGCCGGCGAGCCGATGCGGATGCCGGAGGTGACGAAGGGTTTTTCCGGATCGTTCGGGATCGCGTTCTTGTTCACAGTGATGTGGGCGCTGCCCAGCACTGCCTCGGCAGCCTTGCCGGTGATCTTCTTCGGGCGCAGGTCCACCAGGAACACGTGGCTCTCGGTGCGGCCGGAGACGATGCGCAGGCCGCGCTCTTCGGACAGCACGCGCGCCATCACGCGGGCGTTGGCGATGACCTGCTCCTGGTAGTTGCGGAACGCGGGCGAAGCCGCTTCCTTGAAGGCGACCGCCTTGCCCGCGATCACATGCATCAGCGGGCCACCCTGCAGGCCGGGGAAGATGGCGGAGTTGATCGCCTTCTCGTGCTCGGCCTTCATCAGGATGATGCCGCCGCGCGGGCCGCGCAGGGTCTTGTGCGTGGTCGAGGTGACGACGTCGGCGTGCGGCACGGGGCTCGGATAGAAACCCGCCGCGATCAGGCCCGCATAGTGCGCCATGTCCACCCAGAAGATGGCGCCGACTTCCTTCGCGATCTTCGCGAAACGCTCGAAGTCGATGCGCAGCGAGTAGGCCGAAGCGCCGGCGATGATGATGCGAGGCTTGTGCTCGCGCGCCAGCGCTTCCATCTGGCCGTAGTCGATCTCTTCCTTTTCGTTCAGGCCGTAGGCAACGACGTTGAACCACTTGCCCGACATGTTCAGCGGCATGCCATGGGTGAGGTGGCCGCCTTCGGCCAGGCTCATGCCCATGATGGTGTCGCCCGGCTTGGCGAAGGCCATCAGGACTGCCTGGTTCGCCTGTGAGCCCGAGTTGGGCTGCACGTTCGCTGCCTCGGCGCCGAACAGCTTCTTCAGACGATCGATCGCCAGTTGTTCAGCAAGATCGACATGCTCGCACCCGCCGTAGTAACGCTTGCCCGGATAGCCTTCCGCATACTTGTTCGTGAGCTGGGAGCCCTGGGCTTCCATCACGGCGTGGGAGACGTAGTTTTCCGATGCGATCAGTTCGATGTGGTCTTCCTGGCGGCGGTTCTCCGCCTGGATGGCGGCCCACAGCTCGGGATCGACCTTGGCGAGGGTGTCTTGCGAGGAGAACATGGAGCAGACTCTGAAGAGGGTTGATTTCGGACGCAAATTCTACCATGCGAGCGCACGTCGGGCTCCGCCGCGGCGCAGGCGGGCTGCGCCGGTTCAGGCCGATTCAGGCCGATTCAAGCATTTGGCAGTTCGTCCAGCGCCTGCGCCAGGTGGCGCTCGTCGCCCCAGTGGATCAGGCGCCAGCGCCCCGCGTCGCGCTCGATCCAGTTCAGTGCGGCATTGGGGATCGCGAAATCGCGTGGCGTGTGCAGCGGCTTGGCGGCCGCGAGGCGGTGGGCGATATCGAGCACGCCACCGTGGGTGACGACGAGCACGTGCTGCCCGGTGTGGCGCTGCGCGATGTCGGCCAGGGCTTCCGTCACGCGCGCGGCGAAGGCAGCGAGGCTTTCACCCTGTCCGGGAATGGGCTGGTCGAGCTCGCGTGCCTTGAAGCGAGCATAGGCCTCGGGATAACGCCTGGCCGCCTCATCGTAGGTGAGGCCCTGGAAGTGTCCGTAATGGCGCTCGCGCAGGCGTTGCTCGGTCAGCAGCGGTTGCGGTCGCTGCGCGGCAATCGCCTGAGCGGTGACTTGCGCGCGCTGCAGGTCGCTGCTGTACATCGCGTTGAAATGGAAGGCTGCCAGGCTGTGCGCGGTGCTCTGTGCCTGGGCATGGCCCCTCTGGTTCAGCGGGATGTCGATGTGGCCCTGAAGGCGCCGCTCGGCATTCCAGCTCGTCTCGCCATGGCGGACAAGGCAGATCCTGCACGCGTTGGGGGTGAAAGCTTGAATGTGCCTGTTCATTGATACGTACTCGCCCTAGCTTGGCGCAAACCCGCCCCATGCAATAATCTTCGCGCCCTTTGGCTCCGTTTCACGTTCGTGGAACTCGTGGAGCGCTCTCCTGCGGAGCCGAATGCATGTGTCCGCCGGAATCCGAACCGATATTTCTTTCGAGGAGCTTTTCGTGTCCTTCCTGCTTAGCCTCTCCCGGTTGATCGACTGGATCAACGAACGGGTCGGTCGAGGCGTGCTGTGGCTGGTGCTGATCGCGGTGGTGATCAGCGCAGGCAATGCGCTCGTCCGCAAGCTGTTTAACACAAGTTCGAACGCACTGCTCGAGATCCAGTGGTATCTGTTTGCAGCGATCTTCATGCTTGCCGCGGGTTACACCTTCCTGCGCAACGAGCACGTGCGCATCGACGTCGTCACCAGCCACCTGTCGCCCCGAGGGCAGAACATCGTGGACATCATCGGCATCCTCTTCTTCCTGATGCCGATGGTCGGGCTGGTGCTGTGGCTGTCGTGGTCGCCCTTCATGCTGTCGTTCAAGTCCGGCGAGATGTCGGCCAACGCAGGCGGCCTGATTCGCTGGCCGGTGAAGCTGCTGCTGCCGGCGGGCATGGCGTTGCTTTTCCTGCAGGCAATCTCGGAATTGATCAAGCGCATCGCCTTCCTTGCCGGCCATATCCCCAATCCGCTGGACAAGCGCAAAGGACCATCGGCCGAAGAGGAACTCGCCGCCTCGATCAAGGCGCAGAAGCAAGGGGAGGCGAAATGACCCAGTTCCTGATCGCCAACATGGCGCCGGTGATGTTCGCGGCGCTCGTGTTCTTCCTGTTGCTGGGTTTCCCGGTGGCATTCGCGCTCGCCGCCAACGGCATCCTGTTCGGCCTCGTCGGCATCGAGCTCGGCCTGCTCAGCCCGGCGCTGTTCCAGGCCCTGCCGGAGCGCATCTTCGGCATCATGGCCAACGACACGCTGCTGGCTATTCCCTTCTTCACCTTCATGGGGCTGATCCTCGAGCGCAGCGGCATGGCCGAAGACCTGCTCGACACCATTGGCCAGCTCTTCGGGCCGATCCGCGGCGGCCTCGCCTATGCGGTGATCTTCGTCGGCGCACTGCTCGCGGCAACCACCGGCGTGGTGGCGGCTTCGGTGATCTCCATGGGGCTCATCTCGCTGCCGATCATGATGCGCTACGGCTACGACCACCGCATCGCCTCGGGCGTGATCGCGGCCTCGGGCACGCTGGCGCAGATCATCCCGCCCTCGCTGGTGCTGATCGTGCTTGCGGACCAGTTGGGCCGCTCGGTCGGTGACATGTACCAGGGCGCGCTGCTGCCCGGCCTGGTGCTGACAGGTCTGTACGTAGGCTACATCCTGCTGGTCACCATCTTCTGGCCGAAAGCGGCGCCCGCGATGCCGCCTGAAGCAAGGACGATCCGTGAAGACGATGGCGCCAGCGGCCTGCGCTCGCTTGGCGTGCTGCTGGTGCTGTCGGTCGGCGTGGCCTGGCTGTTCGCGCAGTGGTTTGGCGCCGGCAAGGCCAAGGACGAGGTCATCGTGATCGGTGCGCTGGTGGCGATCGGCTTCGCCTTCGTCGCCGCGATCATCAACCGCGTGACCGGCATGGGCCTGCTGTCGAGGATGGCCGAGCGTGTCACCTTCGTGCTGATTCCGCCCCTCGGCCTGATCTTCCTCGTGCTGGGCACGATCTTCATCGGCGTCGCGACGCCGACCGAAGGGGGTGCGATGGGTGCCGTCGGCGCCGTGCTGATGGCATTGTCGCGCAAGCGCCTGTCGTTGGGCTTGCTCAAGCAGGCGATGGACTCCACGACCAAGCTGTCGTGCTTCGTGGTGTTCATCCTGATCGGCTCCACCGTCTTCGGCCTCACCTTCCGCGGAGTCAATGGCGACCTGTGGGTGGAACACCTGCTGATCTCCATGCCAGGCGGCCAGACCGGCTTCCTGATCGCGGTGAACATCCTCGTTTTCCTGCTCGCCTTCTTCCTCGATTTCTTCGAGCTTGCGTTCATCATCGTGCCGCTGCTGGCACCGGTGGCGGACAAGCTGGGGATCGACCTGATCTGGTTCGGGGTGCTGCTGGCGGTGAACATGCAGACTTCGTTCATGCACCCGCCGTTCGGCTTCGCGCTGTTCTTCCTGCGCTCCGTCGCGCCACCAAAGGTCAAGACCACGGAGATCTACTGGGGCGCCGTGCCTTTCGTGATCATCCAGATCATCATGGTCGCGCTGATCATCATGTTCCCCAACCTGATCTCGCACGAGGTTGCCAAGGGTGGAGGCAAGCCGGCCGAGCTCCAGCTCGAGCTGCAGTTGCAGCAGGGTAGTGGAGGCGGAGACGGAGACGGCGGCGCGCCTGACCTGTTGCAGCAACTGCAAGGGCAGAAATGAGCCAAACCGGCTGGCGCTTCGGTGCCAGCCGGAGGCAGGAACGAAAAAAAACCGCACCGAAGTGCGGTTTTTTTTGGCAGTCGTGCTTAACGCTGCGTTTGCACGAAGCGGTCCATGCTGGCTTCCGCGACGCTGAACCAGGCGTTCTCAGTTTTGCGGTATTTGTCGTAGGCTGCGAAGATCTTCGCGAAGGCCGGATTCTTGCCGGACTCCTCGTTGTAGAACTCGAATGCCGCCTTGTAGGCAGCTTTCAAGACGTCGTCCGGAAAGGCGTGCAGCTTGGCACCGTTCGACAGGAGCCGGGCGAGGGCCTGCGGGTTCTTGTCGTCGTACGAGGACATCATCGTCACGTTGGCTTCGTGCGCCGCCGCGCGGAACGCCGACTGGTAGATCTTGGGCAGCTTGTCCCACTCGGCCTTGTTGACGAAGAAATGGATCGCCGGGCCCGGCTCCCACCAGCCCGGGTAATAGTAGTTCGGCGCGACCTTGTAGAAGCCAAGCTTCTCGTCGTCGTACGGACCCACCCACTCGGCGGCATCGATGGTGCCCTTTTCCAGCGAGGGGTAGATGTCACCGCCAGCGATCTGCTGCGGGATTGCGCCGATGCGCGCGAACACCTCTCCGCCGAGGCCGGCGATGCGCATCTTCAGGCCTTTCACGTCCTCCAGCGACTTCACCGGGTTGCGGAACCAGCCGCCCATCTGCACGCCGGTGTTGCCGCCGGCGAAGGACACCACGTTGTAGTTGCTGTAGAACTCGTCGAGCAAGGCCTGGCCGCCGCCGAACTGCAGCCATGCGTTCATCTGCCTGGCATTGAGGCCGAAGGGCACCGAGGTGCCGAAGCCGAAGGTCTTGTCCTTGCCCACGTAGTAGTACGAGCAGGTGTGGCACGCTTCCACCGTGCCTTGCTGCACCGCGTCGAGCGCCTGCAGGCCGGGAACGATCTCCCCGCCGGGGAACACGCGGATGTCGAACTTGCCGTCGGTCATTTCGCGCAGGCGGTTCGCCAATGTCTCCGCACCGCCGAAGATGGTGTCGAGGCTCTTGGGGAAGCTGGACGTGATGCGCCACTTGACTTCCGGCAGACCGGTCTGGACTGCTGGTGCTCCTGCGGTGCCGCCCGCCGGGGGCGCGGCGGGAGCGGCGGCTTGTTCCGTCTTGCCGCAGGCGGCAAGGCCCACGGCCGCTCCGGCTGCCAATCCAGCGCCGGCTTTCTTCAGAAATGAGCGACGTTCCACGTTGTCTCCTAGTCGTGGTTGAGGAATGAAAACATCAGCGGATGATTATAGGCACGGCAATCAGACAGGCACTCACGGAAAACCCTAGCCCCGCAGGGGCAGGTCAGCGGCCGGCGACCTTCATGCGTTCGATGAGCAGGGAGCCGCAGTGCTTGGCGCCACGCGGCAGCGCATCGTTGCCGATGGCGACGATGCCGCGGAACATGTCGCGCAGGTTGCCGGCGATGGTGATCTCTTCCACCGCATGCTTGATGCGGCCCTTCTCGACCCAGAAGCCTGCCGCACCGCGTGAATAGTCGCCCGTGACGTAGTTCACACCGTGACCCAGCAGCTCGGTGACCAGCAGCCCGCGCTCCATCCTGCGCATCAGCGCCGGCAGGTCGTCGTCGCCCGCCTTCACCCGCAGGTTGTGCGAGCCGCCGGCATTGCCGGTGGTCTGCATGCCCAGCTTGCGTGCCGAATAGGCGGACAGGAAGTAGCCCTGCAGCACGCCGTCGATCACCACCTCGCGGTCGTGCGTGGCCACCCCTTCGTTGTCGAAGGGGCTGGAGCCGAATGCCTTCTTCAGGTGCGGACGCTCCGCGATGCTGACGACCGGCGAGAACACCGGCTGGCCGAGGCTGTCCAGCAGGAAGCTGGACTTGCGGTACAGCGAGCCGCCGCTCACCGCCTGCACGAAGTTGCCGATCAGCGCGACCGCCAGCGGTGCCTCGAAGATCACCGGCACCTCGCAGGTGCGGATCTTCTTCGCGCCCAGGCGCGCCAGCGCCCGCTCGCCGGCGATGCGGCCGATGTCCTCGGCCGACATCAGCTCGGCCGCGTCGCGGCGCGAGTCGTACCAGTATTCCCGCTGCATGGCGTCGCCCTCGCCGGCGATCACCGAGCACGACAGGCCATGCCGGCTGCTGGCGTAGCCGCCGATGAAGCCATGGCTGTTGGCCGACACGAAGTGCGCCTGCTGGATCGAGGTGCTGGCGCCTTCCGAGTTGGTGATCTTGGGGCTCACCGCGAACGCGGCCTCTTCGCAGCGGCGCGCCAGCGCGATGGCGTCATCCACCTCGATATCCCACGGATGGAACAGGTCGAGGTCCGGGCAGTCCTTCGCCATCAGCGCAGCGTCCGCAAGCCCCGCGCACGGGTCGGGCGCGGTGAAGCGCGCGATCGACAGCGCGGCATCCACCGTCGCCTTGAGCGCGGCCTTCGAAAAGTCCGAGGTGCTCGCGTAACCGCGCTGCTGGCCCAGATAGACGGTAACGCCGACGCCCTTGTCGCGGTTGTATTCGATGGTGTCGACCTCAGCCTTGCGTATCGACACCGATTGCCCGAAACCTTCCGACACGTCGGTGGCGCATGCGGAGGCGCCGCGCTTCTTCGCGTACTTGAGGATGTCGGTGGCGATCTCGCGCAACTGCGCCTGGGAGAAGGAAAAGCCTTGTTCGGACATGGACGGGAGCGGGTGGGGCAAGGGCTATAATCTTAACCCGTTCCCGCCAGCCCTCTACTTCGTGATGCATTCCGATTCGCGCCGCCGCCATTCCGACCCCGCCGACGAAGCGCCCGAGCCGCCAAGCAAGAGCAGCCTGAAGCGCGAGATGCATGCCTTGCAGGATCTCGGCGAGCAACTCGTCGCGCTCTCTCCCGAGCGGCTCAAGAAGGTACCGCTGCCCGAATCCCTCTACGAAGCCATCCGCGACGCGCAGCGCTTCAAGATGGAGGCGCGCCGGCGCCAGATGCAGTACATCGGCAAGCTGATGCGCAATATCGACCCCGGGCCCATCCAGGCTCAGCTCGACATCTTCAACGGCAACTCCGCGGCCGAAGTGGCGAAGATGCACCGCCTCGAGCGCCTGCGCAACGAACTGCTGGAGGACGAGAAGGCGATCGGCGCCATTGCCGACGCCTGGCCCGATGCCGACCTGCAATACCTGCGCACGCTGCGCCGCAACGCGCTCAAGGAGCGCGAGGCGGGCAAGCCGCCCAAGGCCTTCCGCGAGATCTTCCGCGTGCTGCGCGAGCTGGAGGAGGCCGCAACGCCACAGGAGGACGTTGCGGCAGGCGACGGGGAAGCCGACGGCGCGGACATCGAGCGCAGGCGGGAGCAACCATGAGTGATCACCTCCGCATCGGCCTGGTTTCGATCAGCGACCGCGCGTCTGACGGGCGCTATGAAGACCAGGGCATTCCCGCGCTGAAGGACTGGCTCGGCAGGGCGCTGACCTCCCCCTGGAGCGCAGAGGCGCGGCTGATCCCCGACGAGCGCCCGCTGATCGAGCGGACACTGATCGAACTGGCGGACGATGCGGGC
Source organism: Thauera sp. 2A1 (assembly GCF_009469595.2). Lineage (GTDB taxonomy): Bacteria > Pseudomonadota > Gammaproteobacteria > Burkholderiales > Rhodocyclaceae > Thauera. Next base: position 244,981 of record NZ_SSXV01000001.1, read on the forward strand.
TGCTCGCTGATCCTCACCACCGGTGGCACCGGGCCGGCGCCGCGCGACGTCACCCCCGAAGCCACGCTGGCGGTGGGCGACAAGGAGATGCCCGGCTTCGGTGAGGAGATGCGCCGCATCAGCCTGAATTTCGTGCCGACGGCGATCCTGTCGCGCCAGGTGGCGGTGATCCGCGGCAAGAGCCTGATCGTCAATCTGCCCGGCCAGCCCAAATCCATCCGCGAGACCCTCGAAGGGGTGCGCGCCGCCGACGGCAGCGTGCGCCATGTGGGCATCTTTGCCGCCATCCCCTACTGCGTCGACCTGATCGGCGGGCCCTACATCGAGACGGACGAGGCGGTGATCAAGGCCTTCCGGCCGAAGAGCGCCATCCGCCCCAGGCAGGCCTGAGTGGGGCGCGCCGGCCGCGCCTCACTTGCCCGTCGGCACGATGCGGATCACGCGACCCTTGTAGGCCGGCACCGGCGGCGGCACCGCTTGCTGCCGGCGCCGTTCGAGTTCGCGCCACCAGGCGCGCAGGACCAGCAGCCAGGCCAGCGCGAAGGCGTACAGCATCGGCTCGCGCACGTCGGCCTTCACCAGCCACCAGTAATGGACCACGCCGAGGATGGCGATGCCATACACCGAGCGATGCAGCGCCTGCCACTTGCGTCCGCCCAGGCGGCGGATGGACCAGGCGTTGGAGGTGAGCGCCAGCGGCGTCATCAGCACCAGTGCGGCAAAGCCCACGGTGATGAAGGGACGCTTCAGGATGTCGTGCGCGATTGCCATCCAGTCGAAGAACTGGTCGAGCCACACATAGGTCGTCAGGTGCGCGCAGCCGTAGGCGAAGGCGAACAGACCCAGCATGCGGCGCAGCCGCAGCAGCCAGTTGAGGCCGGTGAAGCGGCGTAGCGGCGTGACGCACAGCGTGATCAGCAGGAAGCGCAGCGTCCAGTCGCCGCTGGCGCGGGTGATGGTTTCGATCGGGTTGGCGCCCAGCGTGTCGTTGTGCCAGCCCAGTGCGAGGCGCAGCGCCGGCAGCAGGCAGAGGGCGAAGAGTGCCGCCTTGATCCATGCGATCTGCGTGCGGCTGGGCATTTGCAGCATGTTCATCATTGCGTTGGGGCTCAGCGTCAGGCTCAGAAATTGGCGCGCAGGTCCATGCCCTGGTAAAGGCTGGCAACCTGCTCGGCGTAACCGTTGAACATCAGCGTCGGCCGCTTGCGGAACTCGCCGATGCGCCGTTCGGTGGCCTGGCTCCAGCGCGGGTGGTCGACCTGCGGGTTCACGTTCGAATAGAAGCCGTACTCATGCTTCGCCGCCTTGTTCCAGGCGGTGGCGGGTTGCTTGTCGGTCAGGCGGATGGTGACGATGGATTTCGCGCTCTTGAAGCCGTACTTCCACGGCACCACCAGCCGTATCGGGGCGCCATTCTGGTTCGGCAGCACCTCGCCGTAAAGGCCCATGGCGAGCAGCGTGAGCGGGTGCATCGCCTCGTCCAGTCTCAGACCCTCGGCGTAGGGCCAGTCGAGCACCGGCAGGCGGCTCATCACCTTGGGGTCGTACAGGGTGACGAACTCCACGTACTTCGCACTGCCCAGCGGCTCGACCTGCTTCAGCAGGCTAGCGAGCGGAAAGCCGACCCACGGGATCACCATCGACCAGCCTTCGACGCAGCGCAGGCGGTAAATGCGCTCCTCGAGCGGCGCCAGACGCAGCAGCTCGTCGATGTCGAAGGTGCGTGGCTTGCCGGCGAAGCCTTCGACCCGCACCGTCCATGGGCGCGTGGCCAGGCGGCCGGCGTTCTCGGCCGGATCGCTCTTGTCGGTGCCGAACTCGTAATAGTTGTTGTAGGTGGTGACGGCTTTGTAGGGGGTCTTCTCCTCGCTGGTGCTGAACGGCGAGGCGGTCAGCGGGCCAAGCTTGGGCGCCGCGTTCGTGGCCGCCTCGGCGCTCGGCAGCGCGCCGCCGAGCGCGCCGGCAGCAAACAGCAGGCCGGCATCGCGCAGGAATCGGCGGCGGTCTTCGAACCGGGCGCGGGGCGTGATTTCGGACGGCAGGATGTCGGAAGGACGTTGGATAAGCATGGTTGCGGGGCTCGGTCGGGGTTGATTCATCGGCTGCCGGGCAAGGTCGCTGGCGCGCCTGGGTCTGCAGCGATGTCGCGCCGCCGACGCCATGGGGTGGCGCCTGTCGCGGCTGTCGCTTGTGTTGCCTGCTGAACTGTGACGCCCGCGGCGCGATTCGGTTCAAGGGGCGAGTTGTCGATACACCTTCGCGGCTACCGGCAACAGCAGCTCGCGCGTGGTCTTGCCCGACAGCGCGCAGGCGAAGCCGCGATCGACCCAGTGGAAGATCGCGATGCCGTGCTCCTCGGCAAGGCGGAAGCCGGCGGCGGGGTCTGCCGCCTGTCGGGCGCTGATGAAGAGGGTCAGCCGTTCGCCATTGCCATCCACGTGCATGAACCGGACGCCGGTGATGCGTGCGCCTTCTTCGTATGCAAGCTCGTCGAGGCCGAGGAGCAGCCACACTTCGCGCGGCTCGGCCGGCAGCGCCTGCAGGCAAGGCGCGTTCATTCCCTTTCTCCGCGGAATTTCGCGCAAAGGCAGCGGGGCGGCGACTTCGGCTAGAATCCAGCTCTTCCCTTTGATTTAGCACAGACTGCCAGCATGCCTGCTTCCATGAAGATCCATATCGACGACGTCCGCATCAAGGAGATCAAGGAACTCGTGCCGCCGGCCCACGTGCTGCGCGAGTTTCCGGCCACCCCCAGGGCGGCGGAGGTCGCCTACGATGCGCGGCAGGCGATCCACCGCATCCTTTACGGTGCCGACGACCGGTTGCTGGTGGTGATCGGGCCTTGCTCGATCCACGATGCCCAAGCGGCTCTGGAATATGCGCACAAGCTCAAGGCGGAGGCCGACCGGCTCAAGGACGACCTGCTGATCGTGATGCGGGTGTACTTCGAGAAGCCGCGCACCACCGTGGGCTGGAAGGGGCTGATCAACGATCCTTACCTGGACAACAGCTTCCGCATCAACGAGGGCGTGCGGCTGGCACGCAAGCTGTTGTGGGAGATCAACGAGCTCGGCCTGCCCGCCGGCACCGAGTTCCTCGACATGATCACGCCGCAATACATCGCCGACCTCATCAGCTGGGGCGCGATCGGCGCGCGCACGACCGAGAGCCAGGTGCATCGTGAGCTGGCATCCGGCCTGTCTTGTCCGGTTGGCTTCAAGAACGGTACCGATGGCAACGTGAAGATCGCGGTGGATGCGATCAAGGCGGCGCAGTCGCCGCATCATTTCCTGTCGGTGACGAAGGCGGGGCATTCGGCCATCGTGTCGACGCGCGGCAACGAGGATTGCCATGCCATCCTGCGCGGCGGCAAGAGCACCAACTACGACGCGGCGAGCGTCGAGGCGGCGTGCAAGGATCTGGCCGCGGGTGGCGTGCCGGCGAAGGTGATGATCGATTTCTCGCATGCCAACAGCCGCAAGCAGCATCGCCTGCAGATCGAGGTGGCGCGCGACGTGGGGATGCAGATGGCGAATGGGGACGATCGCATCATCGGCGTGATGGTGGAGTCGCATCTGAAGGAGGGGCGTCAGGACCTGATGCCGGGGAAGGAGCTCGAGTACGGCAAGAGCATCACCGATGCCTGCATCGGCTGGGAGGACAGCGTGGTCGTGCTCGACGTGCTGGCCGAGGCGGTGCGCCAACGCCGGGTGAAGCGGGCAACCCAGTTCGAGTGATTGGTCTGCTGCAGTGACGTCAGGCATGAGCCCGCCGCGTGCGGGCTCTTTTCATATGCTTCGGATTGAACGCGTGATGCGTCCCCCGCCGTGGCAGTCGCACGGGGCCTTCCCTCTGCCGGCTGCGGAACTCGCCCTTCGGGCTCAGACAGTCCTCGCCGGCGCCGGGAATGCCCCGCACGCCTGCCACTACCGAGCCTGGAGCGCACAGGTTGGTGCGTGCCACTGCGGGCGATGGACCGATCCGCGCTGAATCATGCGCAAGATCATCCACTGCGACTGCGACTGCTTCTACGCCGCGGTCGAGATGCGCGACGACCCTTCGCTCGTCGGCGCGCCGCTGGCGGTCGGCGGGCGGGCGGAGGAGCGCGGCGTGATCGCCACCTGCAACTACGAGGCGCGGGCCTTCGGCGTGCATTCGGCGATGTCGACCGCGCGCGCACTCAAGCTGTGTCCGCAACTGATCCTGCTGCCGCCGGACTTCACCCGCTACCGCGAGGCTTCGCGCCGCATCCTGGCGATCTACCGTGACTACACGCCGCTGGTGGAGCCGCTGTCGCTGGACGAGGCCTATCTCGACGTGACCGGCGTCGACCGCTGCCGCGGCTCGGCGACGCTGATGGCGCAGGAGATCCGTGCGCGCATCCGCGAGGAGGTGGGCATCACCGCGTCGGCCGGAATCGCGCCGAACAAGTTCCTGGCCAAGGTGGCGAGCGACTGGAAGAAGCCGGATGGGCAGTTCGTGGTGCGGCCGCAGGATGTGGATGCCTTCGTCGCCGCGCTGCCGGTGAAGAAGATTTTCGGCGTCGGCAAGGTCACCGCGGCAAAGCTGAACCGGCTCGGGGTGCACACCTGTGGCGACCTGCGCGCGTGGAGCCTCGCCGACCTGGCGCGCGAGTTCGGCAGTTTCGGCGCCAGCCTGCACCGGCTGTGCCGCGGCATCGACGACAGGCCGGTGCGGCCGGACCGCATCCGCAAGTCGCTGTCGGTGGAGACGACCTACACCGTCGACCTGCCTGACGTCGCCGCCTGCCGCGAGGCGATGCCGGCGCTCATCGACGAGTTCAGGCGGCGCTTCGCACGGGCCCGGGAGACGCGGCCGGTGCACAAGGCGGTGGTGAAGATCAAGTTCTCCGATTTCAGCCAGACGACGGTGGAGTGTGTGTCGAGCGCGCCGGACGACGCGCTGTGGCTGGCATTGCTCGACGAAGGCCATGCGCGGCGTGCGCGTCCGGTGCGGCTGCTGGGAGTGGGCGTGCGCTTCGCGGAGGAGGAGGAAAATTCCGGATCGCATGGCCAGATCGGGCTGTTCGACGACGCGTCGGCGTGCGACGATATCAGCGAGCCGGACATTCAAACGACAAACCGACCTTCGAGGTCATCATCATGACCGAGCCGACCTCCGCCGCTCTCGAGGATCCGCAGCCTCACCCGCCCGCCGTCGCCATCGACGAAGCCCACGTCCCGCACGAACGCCCCGTCAGTCTGCCGGCCCTCTACAAGGCGCTGTGGCATCACGCGGAAGGGATGCGCAAGGTGATCCTGGGCGCCTTCCTGCTGTTGCTCGCATCGCAGCTCTTCAAGCTGTTCGTGCCCTGGCTTGCCGGCAATGCAATCAACGCCATCCAGTCGGGCGGCCTGGGTTCGCTGCCTTCTGCGGCACGCTGGCTCGCGCTGGTGTTCGCTGCCATCGTCGCGAGCTGGCTGCTGCACGGGCCGGGTCGCATCCTGGAGCGCAACGTCGCGCTGAAAGTGCGTGAGCGGCTGTCGGGCCTGCTCGTGGGGCGGCTGATGTCGGCCCCGCTGTCCTGGCACGAGAGCCATCATTCCGGCGAAGTGACCCACCGCGTGCAGCAAAGCACCCATGCGCTGTACGACTTCGCGCAGAGCCAGTTCATCTACCTGCAGAACACCGTGCGGCTGGTCGGCCCGATCATCGCGCTGTACCTGATCTCGTCGCTCGTGGGCTGGGTGGCGATTGTCGGCTACGGCCTCATCGGCCTGCTGATCACGCGCTTCGACCGCGTCATGATGCGCCTCGCGGTGGACGAGAACCGCGCCGAGCGCGCGTATTCCGCTGCGCTGGTGGATGTGCTGGGCAATGTGCTGTCGGTGCTGGCGTTGCGCCGCGGCGAAGGCGTGACGCGGCTGATCGGCGATCGGCTGGTGGCGGTGTTCGGCCCGCTCAAGCGCAGCATCGTGCTGAACGAGGTCAAGTGGTGCTCGGTGGATCTGCTCGCGAGCATGCTGTGGTGCGTGCTGGTGGCGGTGTATGCGGCCGAGGCTTCGGGCGCGATCGGCGGCGCGGCGGTGGGCGCAGCCGCGTCCGGTATCGCGCTGGGCAAGGTGTTCATGGTGTACGAATACGCGCAGCAGGCGGGCGGCGTGATCACCGCGATCGCCGCGCATTTCCAGTCGCTGGCGCGCCAGCGCGCGGATTACGCCGCTGCGCAGCCGCTGTTCGAGGCGCGCGAGGTCGAGGTGCCGGTGGTGCGTTCTTCCTCTTCGGACCACTGGCAGCGCCTGCAGATCGAAGGACTGCGCTTCGCCCATGCCGGCACGCGCGAAGGAGCGGGTCTTTACATCGACAACCTCGAGCTCGAGCGCGGCCGCCACTACGCCCTGATCGGCCCGAGCGGCGGGGGCAAGAGCACGCTGCTGCGGCTGCTTGCCGGGCTCGACGAGGCAGCCGAAGGCTCGCTGCATTTCGATGGCGCGCGCGAGTCCGATCCGGCGTCCACGCTGCGCACCATCGCCACGCTGATCCCGCAGCAGGCCGAGATGTTCGAGGGCACGCTGGCTGAAAACCTGCTGCTCGGCGGCAGCGCGGGGCCGGAACGCATCGCCGCGGCGTTGCGTGCCACCTGTGCCGATCCGCTGGTCGATGGCCTCAAGAGCGGGCTCGCCACCCGTGTCACCGAGGGGGGCTCGAACTGGTCAGGCGGCCAGCGCCAGCGTCTGGCTCTGGCGCGCGGGGTGCTGGCGGCCGAAGGTTCGTCGCTGGTGCTGTTCGACGAACCCACCAGCAGCCTCGATCCCGAAACCGAGGCGAAGGTGTACTCGCGGCTGTTCGAGCATTTCGCCGACGCCACGCTGATCTCGTCGGTACACCGCCTGCACCTGCTCGACCGCTTCGACGGCGTGATCCTGATGCGCGCGGGCAGGGTGGAGGCGACGGGAAGCGCGTGGCAACTGGCTCAGTCTTCCGCGCTGTTCCGCGAGATGCTGGCCGCCCAGGGCGAAGCGAGCACGGGAAGCTGACGCGCCGCAGTGCCGGCTGGCACCGCAGGGTCAGGTCTCCGACGGGGATGGCGTCGCTCCTGCGAGAACGTTCAGAGCGAGGACCACGGACAGCAAACGACAACGCCACCCGAAGGTGGCGTTGTTCATGCGATCGAGATGGAGTCGATCAGAAGCTGTGGCGCATGCCGACGGCGAACTCCGTCTTGTCGCCCAGTTGGGCGCCGTCCTTGACCGCGTTGCTGTACTGGCTGGCGTAGGCATACAGGCTGGTGCGCTTCGACAGCCCGTGGTCATACACCACGGCGAAGCCGCTGCGGTTGTCGTCGTAGGTCGCGCCAAACTCATTGGCATTGCGGGCGTCGTTGACGCGCTGATAGGTGGCCATCAGCTTGCCGGCGGTGCCGATCGGGGCGCTCAGGCCGACCAGCCAGGCGCGCTCGGTGTCGGCGCTGTCCTTGAAGCTGCGGTTCTTCAACTGGCCGTAGCCGAGGTGGGCCTTGACCACGCCGAAGTCGTAGGTGGCGCCGAGGGAGACGTTCTTGATCGTCTCGTCCGTGGTGGCAGTCTTCGTGCTGTCGGAGGGGCGGGCTTGGTCATAGGTCAGCACCGCCATCAGCGGACCGTTGCGATAGCGCAGGCCGGCCGAGACCGCACGCTCGTTGTTGCTGCTGCCAGCAACTTCCGAGCCGTCACGCCGGGTCGAATAACCCACCGCGCCCTGGAAGCCGGAGACGCTCGGCGAGAAATAGAACACCGAGTTGTCGAGGCGTTCGGCGACGTTGTCGTAGCCGAAGATCGTCTTCGGGTTGGCCTGCGAGTAGTTGGTGCCCCACGGCGTCACGCCGCCGCCGAACCATTCGTAGCCCAGGGCGTTCTGGCGGCCGGCACGTACTTCGCCGAACCCGCCCGACACGCCGACCCAGCTCTGGCGGCCGAAGGTGCGTCCGCTCTGGTCCGATTCGCCGGTGTCGGCCTTGATGCCCTGTTCGAGCAGGAAGTTGGCCTTCAGGCCGTTGCCCAGATCGTCGGTGCCGCGGAAGCCGAGGCGCGAACCCGACGAGATGCCGCTGTCGATCGCGCTGCGGTTCTTCTGACCGTCGGCCTTCTGGTACAGGTAGCCGAGATCCATGATCCCGTAGACCGTGACGTTGGTCTGGGCGAAAGCAGCGCCGGACAGGCCCGCGGCAATGGCGCCGGCAATGAGAGTCTTTGTCACTGTTGGATCCTGATGTTGAGGAAGGATGGGGAAAGGCGAGCGGGCCCGCACCTGCGGGCCGTTCGACGCTTTCGACTCTGACAGTGAAATGTGACAGCCTGGTTAAATGGTTGTTATTTGCAACAGAGAGGCGGGCGAGCTGTGGCGCAACCCAGACAGTGTTGCCGTGTCCAGTGCGGGAGATGCGGACACGCCGCCGCCGGCTCGCCGCGGGTCAGGCGTTCTTGCGCTTCTGCCACAACACGTCGCCACGGCCGCCGGCGCGGTTCAGCACGCGGCCGAGCACGAACAGCAGGTCCGACAGGCGGTTCAGGTACTGGCGCGGGCCGTCGTTGACCGCTTCTTCGAGCGCCAGCGCAACGAGGGCACGCTCGGCTCGGCGGCACACGGTGCGCGCATGGTGGGCGAGCGCCGCGGCGCGCGTGCCGCCGGGCAGGATGAAATCCTTCAGCGGCTCGAGCGGCTCGTTCAGACGGTCGAGCTCGTTCTCGAGATGGGTCACCTGCTTGTCGGTGATCATGCTCATGCCCGGGATGCAGACCTCGCCACCGAGGTCGAACAGGTCGTGCTGCGCGTCGGTGAGCAGGGCGCGCACGTCCTCCGGCAGTTCCTCGCACAGCAGCAGGCCGATGATGGCGTTGGTCTCGTCGACTTCACCCAGCGCGTGGATGCGCAGGCTGTTCTTCGATACGCGCTTGCCGTCGCCCAGGCCAGTGGTGCCGGCGTCGCCGGTGCGAGTGTAGATCTTGGAAAGGCGGTGTCCCATGGCAGTCCTTGTCGGTGGTTGACGTGAACGTCAATTATAGGGGAACGGCTGCCCGAGGCTATCCGGTCGGCCGCTAAGCTCATGATAAACTTGCGCATTCGCCCGCAATGCGGGGCTACTCCTCAAAAAACGACGCCAACGCCGATGAAATCCGCCGAAATCCGCGAAAAGTTCCTCAAGTTCTTCGAATCCAAAGGCCACCAGATCGTGGCCTCGTCGTCCCTGGTGCCGCACGAGGATCCCACCCTGCTGTTCACCAACGCCGGCATGAACCAGTTCAAGGACGTCTTCCTCGGCTTCGACAAGCGTCCCTACACCCGCGCCACCACGTCGCAGAAGTGCGTGCGCGCCGGCGGCAAGCACAACGACCTCGAGAACGTCGGCTACACCGCGCGCCACCACACCTTCTTCGAGATGCTGGGCAACTTCAGCTTCGGCGACTACTTCAAGCGCGACGCCATCTCCTACGCGTGGGAACTGCTCACCGAGGTCTTCAAGCTGCCCAAGGACAAGCTGTGGGTCACCGTGTATGCGGAAGACGACGAGGCCTACGACATCTGGACCAAGGAAGTCGGCGTGCCTGCCGAGCGCGTGATCCGCATCGGCGACAACAAGGGCACGCGCTACGCGTCCGACAATTTCTGGATGATGGGGGACACCGGCCCCTGCGGCCCCTGCACGGAAATCTTCTACGATCACGGTGAGCACATCTGGGGCGGCCCCCCGGGATCGCCCGAGGAAGACGGCGACCGCTACATCGAGATCTGGAACAACGTGTTCATGCAGTTCAACCGCGACGAGCAGGGCGTGATGCATCCGCTGCCCAAGCCCTCGGTCGACACCGGCATGGGCCTGGAGCGCATCTCGGCGGTGCTGCAGGGTGTGCATGCCAACTACGAGATCGACGTGTTCCAGGCGCTGATCAAGGCCGCTGCGCGTGAGACTTCCGGGGGCGACATGGACTCGCCGTCGCTGAAGGTCCTGGCCGACCACATCCGCGCCTGCTCCTTCCTGATCGCCGACGGCGTGATCCCGGGCAATGAAGGGCGCGGCTACGTGCTGCGCCGCATCATCCGCCGCGCCATCCGCCACGGTTACAAGCTGGGCGCGCGCGCCGCCTTCTTCCACAAGCTGGTGCCCGACCTGGTCGCCGAGATGGGCGCCGCCTACCCTGAGCTGAAATCCGGCGAGAAGCGCGTGATGGACGTGCTGAAGCAGGAGGAAGACCGCTTCTTCGCCACCATCGAGAATGGCATGGCGATCGTCGAAGCCGAACTCGCGGCGATGGAGGCCGCCGGTGCCAAGGTGTTCAATGGTGATACCGCATTCAAGCTGCACGACACCTTCGGCTTTCCGCTCGACCTCACCGCCGACATCTGCCGCGAGCGCGGCGTGACGGTCGATGCGCTCGCCTTCGACGCCGCGATGGCGCGGCAGAAGGAGCAGGCGCGCGCCGCCGGCAAGTTCAAGATGGCCGCCAACCTGGAGTACGACGGCCCCGAGACCGTGTTCCACGGCTACCAGGTGCTGGAGGAGAAGGGCAACATCCTCGCGCTGTACAAGGATGGCGTGGCGGTCAATGAGCTCGTCGAGGGCGACATGGGGGTGGTGGTGCTCGACCACACGCCGTTCTACGCCGAATCCGGCGGCCAGGTCGGCGACCGCGGCGAGCTGCGCGGCGCGGCCGGCATCTTCGGGGTGGAAGACACGCAGAAGATCCAGGCCGCGGTGTTCGGCCACCATGGCGTGGTGAAGACCGGCAAGCTGGCGGTGGGGCAGGGCGTTGCGGCCCGGGTGGACGTCGCTGCGCGCGCCGCCACTGCGCGCAACCACTCGGTCACCCACCTGATGCACAAGGCGCTGCGGGAAGTGCTCGGCGCCCACGTGCAACAGAAGGGCTCGCTGGTCGACCCCGACAAGACGCGCTTCGACTTCGCCCACACCGCGCCGATGAGCGCGGAGGAAATCCGCGAGGTGGAGGAGATCGTCAACCGTGAGGTGCTGGCCAATGCCGCCACCGAAGCGGCGGTGATGGCGCTGGAAGATGCGCAGAAGTCCGGCGCGATGATGCTGTTCGGCGAGAAGTACGCCGACGAGGTGCGCGTGCTGAGCATCGGCAGCTCGAAGGAATTGTGCGGCGGCACGCACGTCGCGCGCACCGGTGACATCGGCCTGTTCAAGATCGTGTCCGAAGGCGGCGTCGCGGCTGGCATCCGCCGCGTCGAAGCCGTCACCGGCGAGAATGCGCTGCGCTATGCGCAGGAGCAGGAGCGCCGCGTGCAGGGCATGTCCGCGCTGCTGAAGGTGCAGCCCGACGAGGTGTCCGAGCGCGTCGCCGGCATCCTCGACAACGTGCGCGCGCTGGAGAAGGAACTCGCACGCCTGAAGAGCAAGCTCGCCTCCAGCCAGGGTGACGACCTCGCCAATCAGGCGGCCGAGGTCAAGGGCATCAAGGTGCTCGCCGCGATGCTGGATGGCGCCGACGTGCCGACCCTGCGCGAAACCATGGACAAGCTGAAGGATAAGCTGAAATCCGCGGCCATCGTGCTGGCCGCGGTGGCCGACGGCAAGGTCAGCCTGATCGCCGGTGTCACCGCCGACCAGACCGGCAAGGTCAAGGCCGGAGAACTGGTGAACTTCGTCGCCCAGCAGGTCGGCGGGAAGGGCGGCGGCCGTCCCGACATGGCCCAGGCCGGCGGCACCCAGCCGGAGAACCTGCCGGCGGCGCTGGCCGCAGTGAAGGACTGGGTGGCCGGGAAGCTTTAAGCCGGCCAGCCGGCAGCGGGCGACGTCAGTGCCGCCCGCTGCCGGAGGATGTCAGCCGCGGCCCGCCGGTGCAGGCAGCCGTCCAGGTTCGGGCCAGGTTCGGCAGGATCGAAACAGGGCCTTGAGTGCCCCGCCCGCTATGCGGATGGCTGCCGCGATGCCGAGGCCGTGCCGCCGCGCCACAGCCAGATGGATGTGATCGCCAGCAGTAAGCTGGCTGCCGCACTGGCCAGGCCCAAGGCATCCCATCCCGCGATTCGTGCGTCGCCGATGAGCCGCACGAGCAGCGGGCCGGCGATCTGGCCCGCGGCAAAGCCGGTGGTCATGCGGGCCAGCAGCGGTGTCGGATTCCCGGGCATGCGCTCGCGGGCCAGTTGGAGGCCCGCCATGGTGGTGACCATGAACGTCCCGCCGACCAGAACCGCAGAGGCTGCAAGTACCCACAAGGCCTGCTGCAACAGCGGAAGCGCGGTCCCTACCGCCATCACGCCCTGCGCGATCGCCCAGACCTTCCGGCGCGACCAGCCATGCAGCCTGTGCGCGGCAAAGGCAACGGACAGCGCCGCCGCCGTGCCGAAGATGGGCCAGGTGAGCCCGAACACGAGAGGGTCGGACACCAGTTGCCGCGCCATCGTGGGCAGGAAGGTCGCGGGGACGATATAGCCGAAGCCGAACGCGCTGTAGCAGAGCACCACACCAAGATTCCCGCTCGCGGCTGACGGCGCTGCCGGCCTTCGTGCGTCGACAGGGCCTGAAGGCGCCGAGGCGGCGGGCTGCCGCGGCAGACTCCGGATGACATGCGCGGCGCCGACGATGGCGAGCAGCCCGAGCTCCATCCAGAGCGACACCGCGGCCTGTGCGCCTCCCAGCCACGTCATGAGGCCCGTTGCGGCGATGCCCAGACCGACTCCGGTGTAGATCCATCCCCCCAGGGAGGTGGCGTTTCGACGCGCCAGTTCGGGCAGGCACCAGCTACTGGCACACACCAGCACCCAGGCGCTGAAGACGCCCGCGCTGCCCCGCAAGGCGAGGCCCAGCCAGGGGAGCGACACGTTTCCCCAGGCCATCGCGAGGGTCGTCGCGGCGACACCGATAAGCCCGATCTGCAAGCCGTGCCGGGGGCTGCGCGCAAACCACGACGCGCTGAGCGCCCCGAGGAGGTAACCGATGTAGTTCGCAGTCGCCCATTCCGTTCCGGTCACGGCATCGAGGCTGCCATCGCGCAGCATCAGCGGCATCAACGGCGTGAAGGCGAACCGGCCGATGCCCATGGCGATGGCCAGCGCAACCAGGCCGATGAGGACGATCGACCTGGGCGGCAGCGACGATTCGGAGCGTGCGACCATATTGAAATTAGACTCCGATGGCTGTGGTGGCCGTCCCGCAAGGCTGCGGTAACAGGTGTCGCGATCATGCCGACCCGGATGCGGGACAATGCCGTCTCGGGGTCAAGCTGATGTAAGGTTAACGAATGAAACCATTATCCGACAACCGCGCGCTGCGCACCGACAACCTCCACTCCGACCGTCGCTTCGGCGTCGAGCACGGCGGAATCCACAAGCCGATCCACACCTCGGTGCAGTACGCGTTCGACCGCGTCGAGGACCTGATCGGGGCCTTCCAGGGTACCTACAAGGGAGGCTACCAATACGCCCGTCAAGGCACGCCGACAACGGCCGCTCTCGAAGCCAGGATCACCGCGCTGGAGGATGGAGTGGGCACGGTGTGCTTCGCCACCGGCATGGGCGCGATCGCCGCGACCTTCCTCACGCTGCTGCGCGCGGGCGACCACCTCGTCGCGAGCCGGTACATCTTCGGCAACACCAACAGCCTCCTCGACACGATCGGCGGCCTGGGTGTCGCGGTCGACAAGGTTGACGCCTGTTCGGTCGAGGCGGTCGCGGCAGCGATCCGGCCTGAAACGCGCATGGTCTTCGTCGAGACCATCGCCAATCCGCGGACCCAGGTCGCCGATCTCGCGGGCATCGGCCAGTTGTGCCGCGAGCGCGGGCTGATCTACGTGGTCGACAACACGATCACGTCGCCGGCGCTGTTTCGGCCGCGCACGGTCGATGCGAGCCTGGTGATCAACTCGCTGACCAAGACGATTGCCGGCCACGGCGAAGCGCTCGGCGGTGCCGTCACCGATACCGGACTGTTCGACTGGGCTCGCTACCCGAACATCTTTCCGGCCTATCGCAAGGGAGACGCCCAAGCCTGGGGTCTGCTGCAGATCCGCAAGAAGGGCTTGCGCGACATGGGCGCAACGCTCGCGTCGGACCAGGCGCATCGCATCGGCATCGGCAGCGAGACTCTGGCCTTGCGCATGAAGCAGAGCTGCAGCACGGCTCTCGCGCTGGCGCGGTGGCTCGAACAGCATCCGAAGGTCGGCGCGGTGCATTACCCCTTCCTGCCGTCACACGCCCAGCATGAGCGCGCCACGACCCTCTTCACTGCCGGGTCGTGGCTGTTGAGCTTCGAACTGCGCGACCCTTCGTCCATGGTCCACGTGCTCAACCGCCTCAGCTTGCCGCTCAAGGCCACTGGCCTTGGCGACACGCGCACCCTGGTCATCCCGGTCGCACCGACCATCTTCTGGGAAGCGGGCCCCGAGGCGCGCGCCATGATGGGCATTGCCGAAGGCTTGATCCGCGTGTCGATCGGTCTCGAAGACGAAGCCGACCTGATCGCGGATTTCAACCGCGCCCTTGAGTGACTGGCTTTGCCGGCCTTCGATCGCTTGGTGCTCCTGCCGAATGACGCTTCGTCCATGAATCGCGCGAGGTGCGGCGTGCGCCGATGGGCGCAGCCGCCGCGGGCGGCCGGACATTGACGAGGGCGGCCGGTGGCAGCTGCCGGCTCTCAGATCCGGTGTAAGCTCGAAGCCTTGCCTGTGGTCGAGACCGATCCACCTTCCAGGAGCCTCCATGCGCCGACTGCTGCCTCTGCTCGCCTGTGTTCACCTGCCCGTCGCGCTGGCTGCCAGCCCGCAGGACGTCACCCTGCCGTCGGGCGTCATCGTCCAAACCTACCGCGAAGGTGAGAGTGGTGCTTCGCCGACGCCGGCGGACGTGGTGCGGGTGCATTACCAGGGCACGCTCGCCGACGGTCGGCAGTTCGACAGCTCCTACACCCGCGGGCAGCCGGCGGAGCTGCCGCTGGAGGCGCTGATCCCGTGCTGGAAGGAGGTGCTGCAGCGCATGAAGCCGGGTGGCGCGGTGCGGATCGTGTGTCCGCCCGAGACTGCCTATGGCAGCCGCGGCGTGGCGGGCAAGATCCCGCCCGACAGCACCCTCAGCTTCGTGATCGAGCTGCTCGAGGTGAAGCACTGAGCAGGGTGGGAGCCCCCCTCGTCCGCATCGATCGGTGTGGCTTCCGGCACACCGCTGCGCGCGGATGTCCGTGCGCGGCGGGGGCGACTTACTGCGCCGGAATCGGATGCTTGGTGCGCAGTTCGTCGATCGCGACGTAGGTGAGCTTGGCCTCGGTCACCTTCACCACCACCGGGTTCTCAGGGTTGCGCCGCGCATAGACTTCGACCTCGACCGTCACCGAGGTCGTGCCCACGTGCACGATCTCGGCATAGAAGCTGACGACGTCGCCGACCGACACCGGCTGCTTGAAGACGAAGGAGTCCACCGCCACGGTCGCCACCTTCGAGCGCGCCTGGCGGATGGCCGGTACGGCGCCGGCGATGTCGACCATGGACATGATCCAGCCGCCGAAGACGTCACCGGCCGGGTTGAGATCGGCAGGGAAGGGCACCACCCTGAGCACGAGTTCCTTGTCCGAGGGTTCGGCGCAGCCGCCGGGGGCGCATGCCGGGTCGGCTTCGCCCACCAGCCGTTTGTTGCCTTCGCCATCGACCGCGACATAGGTGAGGCGCGCCTCGGTCACCTTGACGATCACCGGGTCGGCCGGGTGGCGCTCGGCGAACACATGAACGTCCACCGTGATCGAAGAGCGGCCGACCGAAGCCACCGTCGAGTAGAAGCTCACCACGTCGCCGACCGACACCGGCTGCTTGAACAGGAAGGAATTCACCGCAACCGTGACCACGCGCGAGTTTGCGCGACGGATCGCCGGTATCGCCCCGGCGACGTCGACCATGGACATGATCCAGCCGCCGAACACGTCGCCGGCCGGATTCAGGTCGGCCGGCATCGGCATCACGCGCAGGGCGAGGTGTTCGTCCGATGGAATCTCGGTCACTGCGATCGGGTGGTCGGCCATGAATTTCTCCTGTGCGGGGTCGTCTCGACTTCAGGACCGATCATGCCAAGAAACGCCCCTGCGATGTTGGAATGCCGCGTGGAATGCCGCGCGTGCAGGCTCAGCGCACCGCGTAGCGCTCCAGCCAGTGCGCATAAGGCGCAGGGAGCACCCAGGACGGGCGATCGATGCCCAGCGTGCGCGCGGTGTGGTACGACCAGTGCGGGTTGGCGAGGTGGGCGCGGCCGACCATCACCAGGTCGAGCTGGCCGTTGCGCACGGTAGCGTCTGCCAGTTGCGGCGTGTCGATACCCCATGCCGAGGCCACCGGGATGCCGGCCTCATTGCGCACGCGGCCGGCGATCGGCGCGAGGAAGGCGGGCGCCCAGGGCACCTGGGCGGTCGGCGTGGAGAAGCCGACGCTGACGCTGAGCAGATCCAGGCCCCGCTGCTTGAACTTGTGCGCGAGCTCGATGGACTCGGCCAGTGTCTGCTCGTCGCGGCCGTCGAACTCGATGACGCCGAAGCGCGCGGTCAGTGGCAGGTGCTCGGGCCACACTTCGCGCACCGCGGCCAGCGTTTCGAGCAGGAAGCGGCTGCGGTTCTCGAAACTGCCGCCGTAGGCATCGGTACGCTGGTTGGCGTGGACCGAGAAGAAGCTCTGGCCGAGGTAGCCGTGGGCGAAGTGCAGCTCCAGCCACTCGAAGCCGGCGTCGCGCGCGCGGCGCGCCGCGGCGACGAAATCCGCACGTACGCGGGCGATGTCGTCCAGCGTCATTGCACGCGGCACCTTGGGCAGATGCGCGCCGAAGGCGACGGCCGAGGGCGAGATCGTTGGCCAGCCGCGTGGATCGTCCTCGGCGATGTGGTCGTCGCCTTCCCACGGGCGGTTGGCGCTCGCCTTGCGGCCGGCGTGGCCGATCTGGATGCCGGGCACCGCCCCGGCGGCCTTGATCGACGCGGCGATGGGCGCGAGCGCCTCGGCCTGCGCGTCGTTCCACAAGCCCAGGCAGGCGGGGGTGATGCGGCCTTCCGGTGACACCGCGGTCGCTTCCACGATCACCAGGCCGGCACCGCCGCGGCCGAGGCTGGCGAGATGCACGCGGTGCCAGTCGTTGGCGACGCCGTCGGTCGCCATGTACTGGCACATCGGCGGCACCGCGATGCGGTTGCGCAGGGTCACATCCTTGAGTTTGAACGGTTCGAACAGGGAAGACATGGGTTCGGTTTCCTTGAAGTGAATCGGGGGCGATGGAGCGTGGGCGAGTCGGGTACGGCTCACAGGCAGGCTTCGAGCACGCGGCGGCTCAACGCCAGGTCCATGTCCTGGCGCTCGCCCAGCGCCGTCATGCCGTGGGCTTCGAGCTGGGCGAGCAGGCGCGGTACGGCCTCGGCACCGATGGCGTAGTCGGCGAAGCGCGTCTTGAAGCCGAGCGACTCGAAGAAGGTCCGCGTCTGCGCGATGGCGGCGTCGATGCGCTCGTCGGCGCCGCCCGAATGGATGTTCCACACGCGCGCGGCGTACTGCAGCAGCTTGTCGCGCTTGGCCTCGCGGCGCAGGTCCATCATCGCCGGCAGCACGATCGCCAGCGTCTGCGCATGGTCCAGGCCGTACAGCGCGGTGATCTCGTGCCCCAGCATGTGCGTTGCCCAGTCCTGTGGCACGCCGGCGCCGATCAGGCCGTTCAGCGCCTGGGTGGCGGTCCACATCAGGTTGGCGCGCACGTCGTAGTCCTGCGGGCTGGCCAGCGCGCGCGGCCCGATCTCGATCAGCGTCTGCAGCAGCGCTTCGGCGTAGCGGTCCTGCACCGGCGCGTTGGCGGGGTAGGTCAGGTACTGCTCCATCACGTGGATGAAGGCGTCCACCACGCCGTTGGCGACCTGGCGCGGCGGCAGCGAGTAGGTCTTCACCGGATCGAGCACCGAGAACACCGGGAACACGAGCTCGCTCGAGAATGCGAGCTTCGCCTGCAGCGACTTGCGGCTGATGACCGAGAAGCAGTTCATCTCCGACCCGGTCGCCGGCAGCGTGAGCACGCAGCCCATCGGCAGGGCACGGCTGACGACGCTGCCGCCCTGTTCCAGGATCTGCCACGGCTCGCCGTCGTACGGCGCAGCGGCCGCGACGAACTTGGTGCCGTCGATGACCGAGCCGCCACCGACCGCGAGCAGGAAATCGAGTTGCTCGCTGCGGATCAGCGTCACCGCCTCGATCAGCGTCTCGTAGCTTGGGTTCGGTTCGATGCCGCCGAAGCGGCGTATCGTGCGCTGGCCCAGCGCGGCCTCGACTTCGGCCAGGGTGCCGTTGCGCTCGGCGCTGCCGCCGCCGTAGAGCAGCAGCACGCGGGCGTCGGCGGGCACCAGTTCGTCGAGGCGGGTGATGCTGCCCTGGCCGAAGACGATGCGGGTGGGGTTGTAATAGTCGAAGTTCTGCATTGCGGGCTCCTTTGTCGCGTCGTGCGCGGCCTTGGATGATAAGAATTAGACTGGTCGTCTAGTTGTCGGGCAAAATCTTGGTAAGGGCAGGTCGATCATGCGGACAGCCTCTGCAGGGTGGCGGCCCAGGCCTGGTCAAGTGGGCTGGCATTGCGCTGCAGCTTGGCCAGCAGGCTGGCGCCCAGCCACATCTGGTAAAGCATGCGCGCGCTCGCATCGGCATCGAGCGGCGGCAGGGAGGCGTCGGCAACGCCGGCGGCGATGCAGCCGGCCAGCCGTCCGATGATGCGCTCGGTACCATCACGCAGCGTCACCCGCATCGCCTCCGACAGGTCGGCGACTTCGGCACCCAGCTTCACCACCAGGCATTTCTGCTCGTCACCTTCTTCCGCCTGCGTCGCACGCCACTGCTGGAAATAGCGCAACAGGCGCTCGCGAGCAGTCAGGCCGGGCGCCTCGAGGAGGGCGTCGAGCTGGCGCAGGTAGCTGTCGAAATAGTCCTCCAGCAGCGCCTGGCCGAACAGTTCCTTGGACTTGAAGTAGTGATAGAAGGAACCCTTGGGCACCTCGGATGCCTGCAGCAGCTCGTTCAGGCCGACGCACGAAAAACCCTTGGCCGCGATGATGCGGTTGCCGGTGTCGAGGATGTGCTGGCGGGTATCGGCGTAGCGGGAGCTCATGCTTGGCATTCTAGGTTCAATTAGACCGGTCGTCTAGATTTGAGGCGGTAGCGCGGGCAATGGGGTGTGGATTCGATGGGCGCCAATGCCTCCTGCTGGCGTGGCCGGGCCTCGATGCATCGCGACGTCGCAGACCGGCGCCCCTGAAGGGAGGGGCGCCGGCCTGTGGCAGGCGGCGTCAGAACGGCAGTGCCAGTCCGGGCCAAACGCCGTCGATGGCGGCGCGGAAGGCGGCCTGGATGCGTGCCAGCGCGGCCGCATCGTCGGCCTCGAAGCGCAGCACGACGACCGGCGTGGTGTTCGACGGACGCGCCAGGCCGAAGCCGTCGGCGTATTCCACGCGCACGCCGTCGATGGTGATCGTCTCCGCCGCGCCGTCGAAGCGCGCCGCTTCCTTCAGCCGCTTGACCAGCTCGAAGGGCTCGCCCTCGGCCATCTTCAGGTTCAGTTCCGGCGTGCTCACCGCGTTGGGCAGCGCCTTCAGCGCGGCGTTGGCGTCGGCGCGGGCGGACAGGATCTCCAGCAGGCGCGCGCCGGCGTACAGGCCGTCGTCGAAGCCGTACCAGCGCTCCTTGAAGAACATGTGGCCGCTCATCTCGCCGGCCAGCGGCGCCCCCGTTTCCTTGAGCTTGGCCTTCACCAGCGCGTGGCCGGTGTTCCACATCGTCGGCCTGCCGCCGCGGGCGCGGATCCAGGGCGCGAGGTTGCGGGTGCATTTGACGTCGAAGATGATTTCGCCGCCCGGTACTCGGCTGAGCACGTCCTCGGCGAACAGCATCAACTGGCGGTCGGGGTAGATGATCTCGCCGTCCTTGGTCACCACGCCCAGGCGGTCGCCGTCGCCGTCGAAGGCCAGGCCCAGCTCGGCATCGGTGTCGCGCAGCGCGCGGATCACGTCCTGCAGGTTCTCGGGTTTGGACGGGTCCGGGTGGTGGTTGGGGAAGCTGCCATCGACTTCGCAGAATAGCGCCACGACCTCGCAGCCGAGCCGTCGGAACAGCTCTGGGGCGATGCCGCCGGCGACGCCATTGCCGCAGTCGACGACGATCTTCAGCGGCCGCGCCAGCTTCACGTCGCCGGCGATGCGGTCCACGTAGGCGGCGGCGACATCGGCCTGGCGCAGCGCGCCCGGCGTGGCGGCGCGCACCAGCTCGTCGTCGGCGATGCGCCGGCGCAGCGACTGGATCATGTCGCCGTACAGCGTCTGGCCGCCGAGCACCATCTTGAGGCCGTTGTAGTCGGGCGGGTTGTGGCTGCCGGTGACCGACACGCAGGAGTCGCAGCCGAGCTGATAGGCGGCGAAATAGGTGAGCGGGGTGGGCACGCAGCCAATGTCGATGACGTCGACACCGGCGGCGCGGATGCCTTCGGCCAGCGCGCCGGCCAGCGCCGGGCCCGACAGGCGGCCATCGCGGCCGACCGCGACCGCCTTCTGGCCACGCGCCACGGCTTCGGAGCCGAGCGCATGGCCGATGGCGCGCACCGCATCGGGGGTGAGCACGGTGTCGACGATGCCGCGGATGTCGTAGGCCTTGAAGATTTCGGGGGCGGGCAGGGCGTGCAGGTCTTGGGTCATGTCGGGATCCGGACGGAGCGGGTGATCTGTGACAAAAATCGGGGTTTCTCGGTGCGATGCAGCGCGCGCGAGTATGTCATGTCGCGCCATCGAGCTTCGTGTCGAAGTGCTTCATCAGCCTTGCGGCGAGCCAGTCCTGGCAGCCAGGCCAGGGGCCGGCCAGAAAGCCGACATGTCCGCCGTCGGCGGAGCGTTCGAACGCCACCGCAGGTGACAGCTCGTCGGCCGCTGGCAGCGCTGCCAGCGGCACGAAGCTGTCATTGGCGGCATTGAGCAGCAAGGTGGGGCAGGTGATCGCGCCCAGCCAGGGCTTGCTGGAGGCACGGCGCCAGTAGTCGTCGGCGCCGGCAAAGCCGTGAACCGGCGCGGTATAGGCGTCGTCGAATTCGTACAGGTTGCGTGCGCGACGGATGCGCTGAGCGTCGAACAGGCCGGGATGACGCTCGCACTTTGCCAGCGCCTTGCGCTTCAGCGTGTCGAGGAAGTGCAGCGTGTAGAGGCGGTTGAAGCCGCGGCCAAGTGCATGGCCGGAGATCGTCAGGTCGAGCGGCGGGCACACCGCGGCGGCGGCCTGCAGCAGCGAGCCCGCCTGCGCGCCGCGCTCGCCCAGCCACTTCAGCAGCGCATTGCCGCCCAGCGACACGCCGGCGGCGAACAGCGGCGCGTCGCCGGCGATGCCCCGCAGGCGGCGCAGGATCCAGTCGATCTCGTCGCTGTCGCCGGAGTGATAGGCGCGCGCCAGCCGGTTCGGCGTGCCCGAGCAGCCGCGGAAGTGCGGCACCACGCCGCGCCAGCCGCGCTTGCTGGCTGCCCGCATCAGCGTGCGCGCATAGTGCGAGCGGCTGGAGCCTTCCAGGCCGTGGAACAGCACCAGCAGCGGCGCGTCGTCGCGCCCGCCGGGCGCCCAGTCGAGGTCGATGAAATCGCCGTCCGGCGTGTCCCAGCGTTCGCGGCGGTAATCGGGCAGCGGCCCCTTGCGGGCCAGCGGCCAGATCGTCTGCAGGTGGCTGCCGGGCAGCCACCAGGGGGCCTGGTAAGTGGGCGGATAACTCATCGTCAGTGGGAGCGGGAGCGGACGAGCGGAGTCGGATCGCAGGGCTCGTCAAAAGCAAACGGGGGCGTGACGCCCCCGTGCCTGATCCAACTTCAGCGTTCCGCCAAGCTCAGTGATGGCCCTTCGGGCGCTCGCCGGCAAAAACGTAGTGCGCGCTGCAATACGGGCACACCACCTCGCCCGTCTTCAGCACATCGAGGAACACACGCGGGTGCCGCGCCCACAGCGGCGCGCCGGGCGGCGGGCAGTGAAGCGGCAGATCCTTGGCGTGGATCACGACGGCCTGCGTCTTGTCGGTGTTCTCAACCATGGTGGCGTTCCCCTCGGGTCTCAGATGTAAGCGAGCCAGTTGTCGTATTCCGGCGCCTTGCCGCCGACCACGTCGAAGAAGCGCGCCTGGATCTTCGCCGTGACCGGCCCGCGCTTGCCTTCGCCGATCTTGCGGTCGTCGAGTTCGCGGATCGGCGTGACTTCGGCGGCGGTGCCGGTGAAGAAGGCTTCGTCGGCGAGGTAGATGTCGTCGCGGGTCAAGCGCTTGGTGATGATCTCGTAGCCGAGTTCGCGCGCGATGGCGTGGATCGAGTCGCGCGTGATCCCGGTCAGCGCCGAGGCGATCTCGGGTTCGTAGATCTTGCCGTCGCGCACGATGAAGAGGTTCTCGCCCGCGCCTTCGGCGACGAAGCCCTGGTTGTCGAGCAGCAGCGCCTCGTCGTAGCCCTGGCGGGTGACTTCGAGATTGGCGAGGATGGAATTGGGGTAGGTGCCCGACAGCTTGGCGCGCGGCATCGTCGAATTGACGTGGTGGCGGGTGTAGGACGACACCTTGACGCGGATGCCCTTCTCCAGGCCTTCTTCGCCCAGGTAGGCGCCCCACGGCCAGGCCGCGATGATGACGTGGACCTTGGCGCCGATGGTGGAGATGCCCATCTTTTCCGAGCCATAGAAGGCCAGCGGACGGATGTAGCAGGACTCGAGCTTGTTGGCGCGCACGACCTCCTTCTGCGCCTCCATGAGTTCATCCTTGGAAAACGGGATGTCCATCATGTAGATCTTGGCGGAGTTGATCAGGCGCTGGGTGTGCTCGGCGAGACGGAAGATGGCGGTGCCCTTGGCCGTGTTGTACGCGCGGACGCCCTCGAAAACGGCCAGGCCGTAGTGCAGGGAATGGGTCAGCACATGCGTGGTCGCCTCGCGCCACGGAACGAGCTTTCCGTCTTGCCAGATGAAACCGTCGCGGTCAGCCATGGACATGATTCGGATCTCCAACTCGAGAAATGTATGAAACGGCCCGGCCAGCCCGGGCAGAACTTTCAGATTCTAGCGCAAAGGAGGGCCGTTAATGCGCCCGACTCGCGTGCCGGCAGCCTTGATCCGGCTTTTGGCGCGGTAGAATTCGGGCTCGTCGCCGATGGAGCCCCTTGCATGGACCGAAGCTGGAAACCCAACGTCACCGTTGCCGCCGTCATCGAGCGTGACGGGCGCTTCCTGCTCGTGGAAGAGGAAACCCCGGAAGGCCTGCGCTTCAATCAGCCCGCCGGGCACCTCGAAGAGGGCGAATCGCTGCTCGAGGCCAGCGTGCGCGAGGCGCTGGAAGAAACCGCGCACCACTTCGTCCCCGAATATCTTGTCGGCATCTACCAGTGGCCGCGGCCGCAGGGCGACATCACCTATCTGCGCTTTGCCTTCGGTGGCCAGGTCACCGGCGAGGAAAGCGGTCGGCCGCTCGATGCGGGCATCGTGCGCCCGGTGTGGATGACGCGCGACGAACTCGTCGCCACCCGCGAGCGCCACCGCAGCCCGCTGATCCTGCAGTGCGTGGACGACTGGATCGCCGGGCGGCGCTACCCGCTCGACCTGATCCGGCATTACGCCTGAGCGGGCCGGCCGATGCGTCGTCTGCTGGCGGTGATGATGCTGGGCGCGATGGCGGGCGGCGCGTTCGCCGCGCCACGGGCGCCCGCGCGGCCGGCCGTGGTGGTGTTGGCGAAGGCGCAGGCCGGCGCGCAGGCTGCGACCCTGCCGGCGCGCACTCCGGTGCCCCTCGCCGACGACAGTTTCCGCATCTGCTTCAATTACAGCTGTATGACCGAGCAGGACGTGTGGGTCCCGGGCAGCACGCTGGACACCCTGCGCCAGTGGCTCGCCTCGGCGCCCGATGCCGCCGCCGAGCGCGCCGTGCTCGCGCAGGCGGTGGGCATGCTGCTGGCAGAGGCGGGACGGCAGACGCCGGTGGCGGCGGATCGCGGCGGCAATTTCCTCGACCAGGAAGTCGAGGGGCGCATGGACTGCATCGACCATTCCACCTCCACCACCCGCATCCTGCGGATGATCGAGGCGCACGGCTGGTTGCGCTTCCACCAGGTGCTGGAACCCGCGCGCCGCACCCGGCTGATCATGCAGCACTTCGGTGCGGTGGTGGTGGAGGTTGCGCCGCGCCGGCCCGCGCGCGCGCGCGCGCGGCCCGCCGCCGTGCCGGACTACATGGCGGTGATGCTCGCGCAGTGCGACTGCGCCGAGGTGATGAACGACGTCCGGCGGCCGGACACGTCCGCCGATGGCACGCAGGAATCTGCCGGTCGGCCGGCCGACGACGCGGACGCCGGCAACCGATACGTGGTCGACAGCTGGTTCGTCGACAATGGCGAAGCGGCCATCGTGCTGCCGCTTGCGGAATGGCTAGAGGGAGGTGGACCGAATGTCCAGTAAGCAGGACCCGAACGGGATGAAAGTGGTCGTCGGCATGTCCGGCGGAGTGGATTCGTCGGTCACGGCGTTGCTGTTGAAGCAGCAGGGCTTTGATGTGACCGGCCTGTTCATGAAGAACTGGGAGGACGATGACGACGACGAGTACTGCTCGACGCGCCAGGACCTGGTCGATGTGGCCTCGGTGTGCGATGTCATCGGCATCGACCTCGAGGTGGTGAACTTCAGTGCCGAGTACAAGGACCGGGTGTTCGCCGACTTCCTGCGCGAATACGAGGCCGGCCGCACGCCCAACCCCGACATCCTGTGCAACTCCGAGATCAAGTTCCGCTGCTTCCTCGACCACGCCATGCAACTGGGCGCCGAGCGCATCGCCACCGGCCACTACGCCCAGGTGCGCGAATGGAACAACGACGGCCGCACCGAATATCAGTTGCTGAAGGCCGAGGACGGCACCAAGGACCAGAGCTACTTCCTGTACCGCCTCAACCAGGAACAACTGGCGAAGACGATGTTCCCGCTGGGCGCACTGTACAAGCGCGAGGTGCGCAAGATCGCCGAGCAGGCCGGGCTGCATGTGGCGGCGAAGAAGGATTCCACCGGCATCTGTTTCATCGGCGAGCGCCCGTTCCGCGAATTCCTCATGCGCTACCTGCCCACCAAGCCGGGCGAGATCCGCGCGCTCGACGACGACCGCGTGCTGGGCGAGCACCAGGGCCTGATGTACCACACCATCGGCCAGCGCAAGGGCCTGCACATCGGCGGCATCAAGGGCAACCAGGACGACGCCGGCGAGCACGACGCCTGGTACGTGGCGAAGAAGGACGTGAAGGCCAACGTGCTGTACGTGGTGCAGGGGCATGACCACCCGGCGCTGCTGAAGGATCGCCTCGTCGCCACCGACCTCAACTGGATCGCCGGTCGTGACCCGCACACGCACTGGGTCTACACCGCCAAGCCGCGCTACCGCACGCCCGACATGCCGTGCGAGATCGACGCCATTGCCGACGGCCGCGCCGAGATCGCCTTCGCGCAGCCGCAGTGGGCGCTGACGCCGGGCCAGAGCGTGGTGGTGTATGAATCCAAGGTCTGCCTGGGCGGCGGCGTGATCGTCTGAGCGACATGCACATCTGGGTCGATGCCGACGCCTGTCCCGGCGTCATCAAGGACATTCTGTTCCGTGCCTCGGCGCGCACCGGCCGTTCGCTCACGCTGGTCGCGAACCAGTATCTGCGCGTGCCCGCCTCGGCCCACGTCAGGATGATCCAGGTGCCAGGCGGCTTCGACGAAGCGGACAAGTACATCGCTGCCCACGTCCAGGCGGGCGATCTCGTCATCACCGCCGACATCCCGCTCGCCGCCGACGTCGTTGCGCGCGACGCCCATGCGCTGTCGCCCAAGGGCGAGCTCTTCGGCAAGGAGAACATCCGCGAGCTGCTCGACATGCGCAACTTCATGGACACGTTGCGCAACACCGGTGTCGATACCGGCGGACCGGCGCCGTTCAGCGCCGCCGACCGGCAGGCCTTCGCCAACAGGCTCGACAGGCTGCTGCAGTCGTCGGCACGCGGCTGAGCAGCGGCGGCCGGGCATCAGTCGGCGGCCTGTCACAGACTCGCCGGGCATTGCGCGCCCGAGGCGGAAGCAGGATCGAACGCCGCCGTCAAGGCGCCGAATCTTTACGACATTTTTACGCGGCGGTTGCCAGAATGGCAGCGTACCTGGACGGGTTGCCCTCTTTCCTCCCCGTCATTGGAAGCGCCAGATGCCGTTCGATATCCCCGCCCGCGAGAAGGATCTCGGTGCCACGCAGCGCATCGCGTTGACGGTGGTCGCTTGTGCCGGGACGACGCTCCTGGCGACACCGTTCCTTGGCTATCTCGATCTGGCCAACATCGTGATGCTGTTCCTGCTCACGGTCCTGCTGGTCGCCGTGAAGCTGGGACGGAATGCGGCCATCCTGGCTTCGGTCCTCAGCGTCCTCTGCTTCGATGTCTTCTTCGTTCCGCCCCGATTTTCGCTGGCGGTCAGCAACATCCAGTACCTGGTCACCTTCGCCGCCATGCTGGTGACGGCCCTGACGACCACGCATTTCACCTCGGCACTGCGTCACCGGGCGCGGGAGGCCCTGCAGCGGGAGCAGCGCACGCAGGCCTTGTACCAGCTTGCCAGGCGGCTTGCCGGCGCTCTGGCGGTCGAACAGGTCGTCGAGATTGCTGAAGCCTTCGTACGGTCGCAACTGTCCGCCCGGTCGGTCCTGCTCATCCCCGACGGCGAAGGCAGGACACTCAAGGCGGCCCCGGCGGGTGCGCCGCTGCCGACCGAACCGCATCTCGCACACATTGCCTTCGACAGCGGCGAGCGCGTGCGCAGCGGTGAGCTGCGCGGCTTGGGCTATGCCGACCTGTACTTCCCGCTCAAGGCGTCGATGCGGATCTGTGGCGTGCTCGCCGTTGCCTTTGACGAACAGACAGGCGAGCCCGGCGAGGATTCGCTGTCCCTGCTGGATGCGTTGGCCTCCCTGATTGCCGTTGCCCTCGAGCGCCTGCGCTACGTCGAGGTCGCACAGGATGCGCATGTGAAGATGCTGACCGAGCGGCTGCGCAGTTCGATCCTGTCGGCGCTCTCCCATGACTTGCGGACGCCGTTGACCGCCATGGTCGGCCTCGCCGACTCGCTGTTCCTGGTCAAGCCTGCCTTGCCCGGGGAGGCACTGGAAACCGCGCAAGCCCTGCATGAGCAGGCCGAGCGTCTGGCCGGCCTGGTCGGCAACCTGCTGGACATGGCGAGGCTCAATGCCGGCGAGGTCACGCTGCGTCGCGAGTGGCAGCCGCTCGAGGAGGTGGTCGGCGCCAGCATCAAGCTGCTCGGCAATGCCCTGACGGGGCATCCGCTGAAGGTCACGCTCGACAAGGCACTGCCGCTGCTGGAGTTCGATGCGGTGCTCATCGAGCGCGTGCTGTGCAACCTGCTGGAGAATGCGGCCAAGTACTCGCCGGCACAGGGGCCGATCGAGCTTCAGGCCAGGCAGTCAGGTGCGGTCGTCGAAGTGGCGGTGCTCGACCATGGCCCGGGCTTTCCAGCGCAGCGTCGTGACGAACTCTTCAACATGTTCGTGCGCGGCCATGGCGAATCCGGCAAGCCGGGCACCGGGCTGGGGCTCGCGATCTGCAAGGCGATAGTCGAGGCGCATGGCGGCACGATCGAGGCGGACAACCGGCCCGAAGGCGGTGCGCTGGTCCGCTTCACCTTGCCCGTGGGCAATCCGCCGAGCATCGAGGAGGAACTGGCATGACGACGCCAGCCAGGGTGCTCGTCGTCGAAGACGAGAAACCGATCCGCCGCTTCGTTCGCGTGGCGGTGGAGGAAGAAGGCTGCGAGGTGGTCGAGGCGGAGACCAGGGCGCAGGGCTTGCTCGAAGCGGGTGCGCGGCAACCCGCCTTGCTGATTCTGGACCTGGGTCTGCCGGACGGAAACGGAATCGACCTGATCCGCGACCTGCGCGGCTGGTCCGACATTCCGGTACTCATCCTCTCGGCACGTTCGCAGGAGCACGACAAGATCGATGCGCTGGATGCCGGGGCCGACGACTATCTGACCAAGCCGTTCAGCGTGGGTGAGCTGCGGGCGCGTGTCCGGGCTTTGCTCCGGCGTGGCAGCCGCAGCGCGGACTCAGCCTCGCCCGTCATCGTGTTTGGACAGGTTGTGGTGGACCTGTCGCGACGGCTGGTGACGCGCGACGGTGCGGAAGTCCATCTGACGCCGATCGAATATCGCCTGCTGACGGTCTTGGTCGGCCACCCCGGCACGGTGCTCACCCAACGCAAGCTGCTGCGCGAGATCTGGGGGCCGTCGTATGTCGAGAGCAGCCACTATCTCCGGGTCTACGTCGGCCATCTCCGACAGAAGCTGGAAGATGACCCGACACAACCCAAACACTTTCTGACCGAAACCGGCATCGGCTATCGCTTCCAGCCGTAAGGGGACATCGTGCACATCGAACAGGACAAGGGGCGTCTCGCGACGCTGACCCTGGCTGCCCTCGGCATCGTGTATGGCGACATCGGGACGAGCCCGCTGTACTCCGTCAAGGAGGTCTTCGGTAGCGCGCACCACCCCGTGCCGATCACCCCGGAAAACGTCCTGGGGATCCTCTCGCTGTTCTTCTGGTCGCTCATCATCGTGGTGACCGTGAAGTACGTGTCCTTCGTCATGCGCGCCAACAACAAGGGCGAGGGCGGCATCATTGCGTTGATGACGCTGGCGCTGCACGACGGAAGGCCCGGCACCTGGCAGCAGAAGCTGCTGGTCATGCTCGGTCTGTTCGGCGCTGCCCTGTTCTATGGTGACGGCGTGATCACGCCGGCCATTTCGGTCCTGTCGGCGGTCGAGGGGCTGGAGATCATGACGCCGGCTTTCAAGCCCTACATCGTGCCTGTCTCGCTGCTCATCCTGAGCGGCCTGTTCCTGTTCCAGCGCAAGGGCACGGCCAGCGTCGGCGCCCTGTTCGGGCCCGTCATGGTGCTGTGGTTTGCAGTCCTCGCGACCTTCGGTCTGCTCTCCATCGCCCAGAACCCCTCGGTGCTGGCCGCGATCAACCCGCTGCATGCGTTCCATTTCCTGCTGAGCAATGCCATGCTCGGCTTCCTCGCCCTCGGCGCCGTCGTGCTGTGCATCACGGGTGCCGAGGCGCTCTATGCCGACATGGGGCATTTCGGAGCGCGGCCGATCCAGTACGCCTGGCTGGGTTACGTGATGCCGGCCCTGCTCATCAACTATTTTGGCCAGGGCGCGCTGCTGCTGGCGGATCCCGGCGCGATCGAGAACCCCTTCTATCTGCTGGCGCCGGAGTGGGCGCGCTACCCGATGGTCATCCTGTCCACGGTCGCCACCGTGATCGCGTCGCAAGCGGTCATTTCCGGTGCCTTCTCAATCACCCAGCAGGCCATCCAGATGGGCTACACGCCACGCCTCGAGATCCAGCACACCTCCGACAAGGAGATCGGCCAGATCTATCTGCCGGCCATCAACTGGCTGCTGCTGCTTTCCATCATTGCCCTGGTCATCGAGTTCGGCTCGTCGTCCAATCTGGCTGCGGCGTACGGGATCGCCGTGACCGGCACGATGCTGATCACCAATGTGCTGGCAATTGCCGTTGCCGTGAGACTCTGGAACTGGCACCCGGCGCGTGCCATCCTGGGCGCTCTTCCCTTCATCTGCATCGATCTTGGATTCTTCCTCGCCAATTCGGTCAAGATTCCCGATGGTGGCTGGTTCCCTCTTGCCTTCGGGCTGGTCATCTTCATCCTGATGACCACCTGGAAACGCGGGCGCGAATTGCTCACTCGTCGCCTCGGTGAAGAGGAGATGGAACTCGAGCCATTCATATCGGGCATCGTCGCCGAGGGTGTCGAGCGTGTGCCGGGTACGGCGGTGTTCATGACGCCGAACCCGGAGAATGTCCCCCACGCGATGCTGCACAGCCTCAAGCACTACAAGGCATTGCACGAGCAGGTGGTGATCCTGAGCGTGCGGGTCTGCGATGTCCCCTACGTACCGGATGCGGAGCGCGTCGAGGTGAAGCGCCTGAATGGCAACTTCAGCCAGGTGACCGTGCTGTATGGCTTCAAGGACGAGCCGGACATTCCGTCGGCGCTCTCGATGTGCGCCGAGGCAGGACTGACGCTCGACATGATGGATACCTCGTTCTTCCTCGGACGCGAGACCCTGATTCCCAGGCTGCGCTCGGACATGGCGTACTGGCGGGAGCTGCTGTTCATCGCCATGTTCCGCAATGCCGGCAGTGCGACCGCATTCTTCAGGATTCCATCGAATCGCGTCGTGGAGCTCGGTTCGCAGGTCGTGCTCTAGCATGCCAGCCGCGCACGGCGCGGGTGGGCCGCTTGATCGACGCGCCAAGGCAATGGCCGGCCTCGGGCCGGGCCACAGCGGACTGGATCGCCTTCAGGTGCGCAGCGGCACGGCGCCGGCCAGCACGGCGCGGCCGGCGTTGCGCACCAGTTCGCCGTAGCGCGCGCAGCGCTCGATGTATTCGCCCGCGCTCTTGGGCATGGTCACGCGGGCGCGGGTGATGTCGGTCAGCAGGTTGCGTCCCTGCACGATGAGGTGCAGCCCGTCGCTGGCCAGTTGCTGTTCGGCGGGGTTGGAGGTGTGCGCCAGCCTGGGCGCGAACAGGCCGAGTTCCTCGGAGGCAACGACGAAATCGGCCCACACGTCGAAGATGTCGGGGTCGGTACGCAGCGTCTCGCACTTGATCTTGGCGATGCGGGCGAAATTCGCGACCAGCGGCTCGACGCCCTGGAACATCGGGCTTGCGGCGAAGGTCGAGATCATCACCGCGGCGATCAGATCGATGTCGCGCAGGGCTTGCGCGATCTTCACATAGCGGCTTTCGTAGAAGGCTTCGACCGGGATCGAGAAGGCGCGGAAAGGCTCGCCCCAGAGTTCGTCGATGCCTTCCTCGCCACTGCGATGCAGCACCAGCTTTCCCAGTTCCAGCGCCTCCTGCAGGCAGAAGCCGCATTCGCGCATCAGGGCATTGTCGGTGTCGATTTCGATGCCGAGTTCCTGCAGTTCGACCAGCTTGGTGAAGATGTCGGTGGCGCGATTGAACAGCGCACCGGCCAGCATCGCGCCCTTTACCCGTTTGCGCGCCGGATCCTGCTCGACGTCATAGGCGCGACGTGCGTCGTTGAGGCGCTTGCCGGGGATGTTGATGCCGTGCTCGACATGGTTGAACAGGCGCCGGGTGAGCGCCTGGATCAGCGTCTTCTTGGTGCTGAGCGAATCGAGCGGCGGGTCGTAGACCTTGAGCCAGTAGCCGTCGTAATAGACGCGGCGCACGCCGTCGATGGTGTCGAGCGTGCCGTTGGGCAGGTCGGTGTTGGCCGCAGAGGGCGTGTGTTTGGCTGTGTTCATCGCCGCAAACGTATCGGAGCCCCGGTTGCGACCGATGGGCGCGATCACGGGACGAGCGGGGCGAGAATGCCAGTTCCGGCGCGTTTTGGCTATGGTGCCCGGCCCACGGCGGGGCGTTCGGGCCTCAGGCGAAGTCTGCCGGGATCACCGCGCGCAACACGGTCTGCGTTTCATGGCCGCGCACGCGGTTGGTGAACCACCACAGGGCGCCTTTCTTGATCGTCCAGTCGGCCTCGGCGCCGGAGAGCAGCAGCGCGCACAGGCGGCCCAGCGCCGGCTGGTGGCCGACGACGAGGGCGGCGCCGCGCGCATCCGGCCAGCCGGTGGCGGCGAGGATATCGGATACGCCGCCGGTAGGCCCCAGCGCGGGGATGATCTGGAAGTTGTCGGTGAATGCGGCGGTCGTCTGGCGCGTGCGCAGCGTCGGGCTGGCATACACCTTGAGGTGCCTGGGGCGGTGCTCCTGCAGCCAGGCGGCCATCTGCCGCGCCTGCTTGCGCCCGCGATCGGTCAGCTCGCGGGTGTGGTCCGGGCTGCCCTCCACCGCTTCGGCGTGGCGCCACAACAACAGATCCATGCCTTTCTCCGTCCGTGCAGGGGACGGCATGATGGCGCTTTCCTGTTGCAGGGAGATGTCGGCGAGACCGCTTTCGGCCAGCGCCACCAGCGGCGGGTCCGTGTTCACCATGGCGTCTTGCCCCACAGCAGGGGTTCGCAGTCGTGCAGCACGCGCCGCCGCAGACGTGCGTAGGTCGGCGCATGCCAGCCGAGGAGGAAGGCGGCCGCGGCGCGCAGCCCGGCATCTTCGCCGGCCCAGGCGGCCAGCCGCCCGCGCGCGATGTCCACATCCTGCAGGAAGCCGAGGTCGCCCTGGGCGCGCGTCAGGTCCGCGGTGTAGCGCGCGGTGGCCTTCGCCGGGAACAGCGGCGCGAAGAACTCGATGCCGTAGCGCAACTGCTTGAAGCCGATGCGCAGTGCATGCAGGCGCGTTGGCTCCAGCGCTGCCGCAGCGTCGAACTGGCGCCGGCCGCGCTTGCGCAGGCGCGCCATGCGCAGGCGGGCAAAGGTGCGCAGATCCGCCGCGGCGGCCAGCGGGCCGGTGGGCAGGCGCAGCAGGGCGGCACTGAACTCCAGCATCAGGCGGCCCTGTTCGGCGGGGTCGAGATTGTGTTCCGCCTCGCGCCGCGCGCTTGCCCGTGCATCGGCGGCCACGTGCAGCAATCGCGCCATGCCGTCGGCTTCGGCGAGGCCTTCGGGCCGCACCGGCTCCAGCAGTTCGGTGTGCAGCACGTCGAGATCGCGCGCATCGCCGAAGCGCGCGGTGTTGTCGCGCAGGCGCACGTTCCATTCGCCGACGAATTCGGGCGGCAGCGCCGGCGCGAAGGCTTTCAGCAGCGAGCGCAGGCGGCGCTGCGACACGCGCAGCTGATGGATGAAGTCAGGGTCGTGGCTGCGGGCGGCGCCGGCGGCATTGGCCTGCCACTGACGCAGGCAGGACAGCGCCAGCGTGCGGAAGGCGTCGATCACGTTCTGCTCGGCGCGCACCGCGGACGGCTCGGCGCGCAGCGGCGTCAGCTCCTGCTGCAGGAACAGGCGGTAGCCGCGCTCCGCCTTCGACAGGTCGGATGGCATCAGCGGCAGGTCCCGCGCCAGTTCGCAGGCGAGTTCGAGCAGGTCGAGCGGCGTACCCTGCTCGAGCTCGAGTTCCAGCTCGCTGATCGTGTCGGTGCGCGTTTCGCCGTCCGCGCGGGTGGCCTCGATGCTGCCGGTATCGATCATCATCAGGATGCTCACGCCTTCACGCGGTGCGTGCCGGTGCGTTTCGCGGCGGAAGCGGGTCGTGAACACCGGGACCAGGCTGGCGCCATGGCGGGCCAGCAGCCGCGCGGTATCGGGAGCGTCGACCCGGGAGAAATCGAAGCTGCCGGAGTAGGGCTGCTCCCATTCCGGCCGCTGCGACAGGCCGCCGCTCGACACGGCTGCGCACTTGACCGTCTGCAGCCAGGTGCGCCCCTGCTGCCGCGTGCGCACCGCCACCTTGTGCGCCTTGAGATCGAGCGCAGGGGTGTCGTAGTAGGTGTTGTTCAGCAGGCGCGAAGGCCCCAGCCTGACCGCGGCGGCAAGCAGCGGATGGCGGCGCAGCGCGGCGGCGGTGCGTGGGGGCAGGGCGAGCTTGAGTTCGATTTCCTGGCTCATGGCAGCGTGCGCAGTGCGGCCGGCGGAGAGTTCGTGGGTTATCGATTCTAGTCGCCCGCCCGGTGCGCGTCATGCGTGCCCTCATGACATGAAACATTGCATTGCCGCCTGACTGTCGCGGCCAGGCGCTACTCGCCGAACACCTCCTGCCACAGCGCCATCACCGGCTTGCGCGCGGCCTCGGCTTCTTCGGGCGCAACGCGCGAAGGCTGGTCGTTGAGGCGCTGGCGGTGCTGCAGGCGGCGCAACTGGCGGTAGCTGTCGGCGCAGGCGGCGGCGAGGTCGGCCGGAATCAGCCCGAGGCGGCCGGCGATGCCGAGCAGGGCGATGTTGCCGAGGTTGCCGGTGAGTTCGGCATGCGCGTGTGCGTGGCCGAGCACCAGGTACTGGATCAAGAACTCGACGTCGATGAGGCCGCCGCGGTCGTGCTTGAGATCGAACAGTTCGCTCTTGCCGCCGTGTGCGTCGCGCATCTTGTGGCGCATCGCCAGCACCTCGGCACGCAGCGCGTCGAGCTCGCGCGGCAGCCGGAGCACCTCGCTGCGGATGCGCTCGAAGGCCTCGCCCAGCGCGCGGTCGCCGGCGGAGAACCGTGCCCGCGTCAGCGCCTGGTGCTCCCACACCCAGGCGGATTCGAGCTGGTACTTGCGGAAGGCGTCGAGCGAGCTGGCGATGAAGCCCGATTCGCCGTTCGGGCGCAGGCGCAGGTCGGTCTCGAACAACTGGCCGGCGGCAGTGTGGGAGGACAGCCAGGTATTGGTGCGCTGCGCCAGCCGACCGTAGGCCTCGGCTGACTCGGGTGCGGGGTCGTCGTACAGGAAGACGATGTCGAGGTCGGAGGCGTAGCCCAGCTCCTTGCCGCCGAGCTTGCCGTAGCTGATCACTGCGAACTTCGGGTCCTCGCGGTGGCGGATCTTGATCTTGCGCCACACCAGCGGCAGCGTGACGTCGAGCATGATGTCGGCGAGCTCGGAGAGGTGGTCGGCGAGCTTCTCCACCGTCAGCAGGCCGGCGATGTCCTGCGTCAGCAGGCGGAACTCCTGCGCGTGGTGGCGTTCGCGCATGACGTCCATCTGCCTTTCCATGTCGGGCTCGAGGGCGTCGAGGTCGGCCACCAGCGCCTCGCGGAAGCGCGGCCAGTCGGGCGCCGTTTCCATCGCGCGCGGATCGAGCAGCTCGTCGAGCAGGATGGGGTGACGCGTCAGGTACTGCGCCGCCCAGCGCGAGGCGCCCACGAGATCGGCGACGCGGCGCAGCGCGTGGGGATATTGCTGCAGCAGTGCGAGGTAGGCGCCGCGCCGCCCGATCGCCTCGAGCAGGTCGAGGCAGCGCGCGAGGGTGTCGTCGGCGCCGGGCGTGGTGGCGGCGACTTCGATCAGCCGAGGCATCAGCGCGTCGAAGCGGCTGCGGATGTTGTTGGGCAACTGCCGGTAGCGCGGGCCGGCATGGATCGCGGCGAGGCGGTCGGCCGCGGCGCGCGGATGACGGTAGCCCAGTTCGCCCAGCGCCGCGGCGGCCTGCTCGGTGTCCTCCGCGGCTTTCCAGACCGCGTCCAGGCTGTGATCTTCCTCGGACGGGTCGCCGAACACCGCGTCGAAGTGCCTGCTGACCACCGCGCGATGGCGGTCGAGCACTTCGAGCATCGCGGCGAAGTCGGCAAAGCCCATGCCTTCGGCGATCAGGGCCTGGTCGGCGGCGTTCGCCGGCAGGTCGTGCGTCTGCGCGTCGTCGAGGTATTGCAGGCGGTGCTCGAGTCGGCGCAGGAAGTCGTACGCCTCGGCGAGCTCGCGCACCGCCTCGGTCGAGAGGATGCCACGCTCGGGGAGCAGCGCCAGCACCTTCAGCGTGGGCCGGATCTGCAGCGAGGCGTCGCGCCCGCCGCGGATGAGCTGGAACACCTGGGCGATGAACTCGATCTCGCGGATGCCGCCGGGGCCGAGCTTGATGTTGTTGGCGCGGTCGCGGCGGGCCACCTCGCGGCGGATCTGCGCGTGCAGCTCGCGCATGGCGTTGATCGCGCCGAAGTCGAGGTATTTGCGGAAGATGAAGGGGCGGGCGATGTTCTCCAGCTCCTGCCAGCGCTCGCCGGCCAGCACTCGCGCCTTGATCCAGGCGTAGCGCTCCCATTCCCGGCCCTGGGTGATGAAGTAGTTCTCCAGCATGTCGAAGCTGCCGACCAGCGGGCCGGAGTCGCCGTTCGGCCGCAGCCGCATATCGACGCGGAACACCTGGCCGTGCTCGGTGACGTCGGCGAGTGCCTGGATCAACTGCTTGCCCAGGCGCTCGAAGAACTCGAAGTTGCTGATGATCTTGGTGCCGCCGGTGTCGCCGTCCTCCGGGTAGATGAAGATCAGGTCGATGTCGGAGGACACGTTGAGCTCCCGGCCGCCGAGCTTGCCCATGCCGATGACCAGCAGCTCCTGCTCCCAACCGGTGGGCGACAGCGGCAGGCCGTAGCGTTGCACCAGCGCGGCGCGCAGCACGTCGTGCGCGTGGCGCACCGCCACCTCGGCGAGCACGGTCATCGTTTCGGTGACTTCGGCCAGACTGGCGCGCCCGCGGAGGTCGCGCACGATGAGATGGCACAGCACCCAGGTACGCAGGTGGCGCAAGGCCGGGCGCAGCGCGTTCTCGGTACCGCCGAACGCGGCGTCCTGTGCATCGAGGAAGGCGTGCATGGCGTCGGCGTCGAGCGCGCGGTCGATGCTTTCCGCAAGGCGGGCGCCGAGCCACGGCCGGCTGTCCAGCATGCGCGTGAGGAAACGCGACAGGCGAGCCGCTTCGCGGGTCGGCGCGGGCAGCGTGGCGAGGACGGAGGCTGGCTGGGATGACATCAATCGGACTCCCGGTGAGAGCGAGGGATCGTTGGTAGAATGCAAGGGCTGCAGCGCGTGGGCACAGCCTGCCGTGACATTGCCCCGATTCTATCCGGGCCGGCGGGTGCTGGCTTGACGGAGGCATCCGGGAGGTAGGCACCAGCGGCCTGTCGGGGCCGCATCCGCGGTGGCGATCGCCGCGGCAACCAGGCATGAACGATCCCCAACATTTCTCCCTCGATACGACAGACGCTGCAGGCCCGGTGCCCGCCGCGCGCGAGGTCTCGCGCGCGCGGCGGGTGCTGCGCATCGTGGCGGTGTTTGCGCTGGTGGTGTGGTTCGTCGTCGGCTCCGGCATCTTGCTGGTGCGCGACGTGCTGTTGCCGCGTGTCGGCGAGCATCGCGAAGACATCGCAGCGATCGCGAGCAGGGCGCTGGGACTGCCGGTGTCGATCGGTGCCATCGATGGCGACTGGAGCAGGCTGCGCCCGCGACTGCACCTGAACGACGTCGTCGTCTCCGACGCCGAAGGACGGCCTGCGCTGAGCCTGCCGCGGATCGATGCCAGCTTTTCGTGGATGTCCCTGCTGCGGCTGTCACCCTATTTCAGCCGTCTGGAGATTCGGTCGCCGACGCTGGCCGTGCGGCGCGATGCCGACGGCAGCCTGTTCGTCGCCGGCCTGCGGGTCGGCACGGAGGCGGGCGGCAGCGGCACGCTGGACTGGCTGCTGCGCCAGGGGCAGATCGTCATTCGCGACGCCTCGGTGTCCTGGGACGACGCGCTGCGCGGTGCGCCCGGGCTGCAGTTGCAGCATCTCGAATTCCGCCTGCAGCGCCACTTTGGTGTGCATCGCTTCGCGCTGCTGGCGCAGCCGCCGGCCGAGCTGGCGTCGACACTGGATCTGCGCGGCGAACTGCGGCGCCTGTCGGCCGATGAGCCGCTGCGCGCGGCGGGCAGGCTGTATCTGTCGCTCGACCGGGCCAATCTGGGTGGCTGGCGGCCTTGGGTCGATTATCCCTTGCCGCTGCAGGGCGAGGGGGCGCTGCGCGCGTGGGTCGATTTCGGCGAACAGCCGGCCACGCAGCCGCGGGCGGTTTCCGTCACCGCGGATGTCGCCCTGAACGCGGTCAATACGCGGCTTGGGGAGCGCCTGCCGGAGCTGCGGCTCAGCCACCTCGTGGGCCGCCTGAGCGCGTCGCGGCGTGCCGACGGCTTCGACGTGGGCACGCGGCAACTGGCGCTCGAGACCGGCGACGGATTGCGGGTGGTGCCCACCGATTTCTCGCTGCAGGTCCGTCATGCGTCGGACGGCCGGATGCTGCAGGGGAACCTGCGCGCGAACCGCCTCGACTTTGCCGCACTGGCAGCCTTGGCGGCCTACCTGCCGTTCGACGACGCAGTGCGGGCGGGTTTGGCCGGCTTCGATCCGCGTGGCGAACTGTCGGGTCTGCGGCTGGAGTGGCAGGGCGACGCCGCCGCGCCGGAGAGCTGGTCGCTGGCGGGGGATTTCGCCCGCATGGGGGTCGCCGCACGCGACGGGCTGCCCGGTCTGGGGGGAATGTCGGGGCACATCGAAGGCAATGAACGTGGCGGACGCTATCGCATCGACAGCCGCGATGCCCACGTCGACCTGCCGCAGGTGTTCGAATCGTCGATGCTGTCCTTTGCGGCGCTACGCGCCGAGGGCGGCTGGCAGCGCCATGGCGGGCGCCTCGAAATCTCGCTCGATACGGCGACTTTCGAAAACGCCGATGCAGCCGGCACCGCGTCGGGCCGCTACTGGCCGGAGCCCGGTGGAGCGGGCGAGATCGACATGCAGGCGCGCCTGACGCGGGCGGAAGGCACTTCCGTGTGGCGCTACCTGCCGCGCGTGGTCAATCACGACACGCAGGAGTGGGTGCGTACCGCCATCCGCCGCGCCGCGGTTCCCGATGCGCGGCTGCGCTTGAAGGGCCGGCTGGACGATTTCCCGTTCCGTAACGGCAAGGGCCAGTTCCTTGTGTCGGTGAAGGTGGCCGATGGGCTGCTCGACTACGCGCCGGGCTGGCCGGTGATCGACGGCATCCATGGCGAAGTGCGCTTCGAAGGGCCGGGCATGCGCATCGAGGCGCCTGCTGCGCGCATGTTCGACGTCAAGCTGCTCGACGTGGTCGCCGACGTGCCCGACCTCGATGCGCTGCCGAGCGAGATCATGACCATCAACGGCAAGGCGAGCGGTACCACGGCGGATTTCCTGCGCTTCGTCGCCGAGAGCCCGGTGTCCGGGCATATCGACCACTTCACCGACGGCATGCGCGCCGAAGGCAGTGGCGCACTGGACCTGCGCCTGGTGATGCCGCTGCGCAAGGTGGCCGACACGACGGTGAAGGGGGAGTACCGCTTCAGCGGCAATCGGCTGTGGCTGGTGGACGGCGTGCCGCCGCTCGATGCTGCGAGCGGACGGGTGAGCTTCACCGAGAAGTCGCTGGCCGTTCCCGAGGTGCGCGCACAGGCGCTGGGTGAGCCGATGCGCCTGGTTGCGCGCACCGAGGCCGATGGCAGCGTGCATTTCGAGGCGGCCGGGGCAGTCAGTGTGTCTGCGGCGCGTGCCGGATGGCGTCAGGCCGAAGGCTGGCCGGTGCTGGATCACCTGTCCGGCAGCACGCCCTGGAAAGCGGACATCCGCGTCGGCCGGGGCGGCACCCGCGTGCTGGTGAGCTCGGAACTGGACGGAATCAGCACCAGCCTGCCTGCGCCCTTCAACAAGTCCGCGAACGAATCCTGGCCGCTGCGGGTCGAGTTCGCGCATCCGCCGGGCGACGGCGCGCTGAAGCTCGACGTGAATCTTGCCGACCGGGTGGCGGCGCAACTGCAACGGGACGCTGCGAGCGATGCGACATGGCGTGGCGGCGTCGGTGTGCTGCAGCAGGTACGCATGGCGGAAAAGGGCGTGATGGTCGCGGCCGAGTTCGAGACTCTCGACGTCGACGCCTGGAGGCGCGTGCTCGCCGGGGCTGGCGAAGGAGCGGAGGCTCCCCCCGCGGCACCGGCCGGCCCGCCACCGCTGGCGCTGGCCGGGGTGGCGTTGCAGGCTCGCGAGATGCGGGCATTCGGCCAGATGCTCAAAGGGGTCCAGTTACGCGCCCTGCCCGACGAAGGCGGCTGGCGGGCGCGCCTGGACAGCGACCTGGCGGCAGGCGAGTTCGACTGGCGACACGCCGGTGATGGCACGCTGAATGCGCACTTCCGTCACCTGGCGCTCGCCGGCGAGGGGGAAGAGCACGCGAAGGCGGCAGCCGCTGCGGACGAGACGCCGCCGCGCAGCCTGCCCGGGCTGGACGTCGTCGCCGATCGCTTCTCGCTGCGCGGCAAGGACCTGGGGCGCCTGGAGGTCGTCGCCCGCAACCGGGGCGGACTGTGGCAACTCGAGCGCCTGTCGGTGGCAAACGCCGACGGCAAGCTGACCGGCTCGGGGCGTTGGCAGGCGGCGGGACGCCAGCTCACCGATCTCGACTTCACCCTGGAGACCGCCGACGTCGGCCGCTTCTCGCGCCGCCTGGGTTACCCGGACGCGGTGCGCGGCGGACAGGCTACCCTGGCGGGCAAGCTGAGCTGGCGCGGTGCGCCGACGCGCATCGACTTCCCGTCGCTGTCGGGGAAGATGACGCTGGAGGCGGGCTCAGGCCAGTTCAACAAGCTCGAGCCGGGTGTCGGACGTCTGCTCGGCATCCTCAGCCTGCAGTCCCTGCCACGGCGCATCACGCTGGATTTCCGCGATGTCTTTTCTTCCGGTTTCGCCTTCGATCGCATTTCCGGTAGCATCGATGTCGCCCGTGGCGTGCTGCACACCGACGACCTCGAGATCCGCGGCCCGGCGGCACGCATCCACATGCGCGGCGCGGCCGACATCGACGCTGAGACGCAGGACATCAAGGTGTCGGTGCAACCCACGCTGTCGGAATCGGTGGCGGTTGGGGCTGCTGCGGGCCTGGTGAATCCGGTGGCCGGCGTCGTGGCCTACGTCGCGCAGAAGGTGCTGAGCGACCCGATCGAGAAATTCTTCAGCTACGAATACACGATCACCGGCACGTGGGACGATCCGGTCGTGACCAAGTCGGGCAGCGTGGCCGGTGGCGCCGCCGCGACGCGGGACGACGGCCAGCCAGCGCGCAAATGAATTTCACCAGCGTTCCCCCAACCCGTGCGCGTTGATGGGCGCGCCGAAGCACACAGCGAGACGATGAGTTTGCAGCAGACTCCAAGCGACAGCGCGGCGCCCGGCCGTACGGTCCGCATCGCCGCGATCCAGACGGTGTCCGGCCCCGATGTGGCCGAGAACCTCGCCACCGCGGGCCGCCTCATCGCCGAGGCGGCGGCGGAAGGCGCACGGCTGGTGGCCCTGCCCGAGTATTTCCCGCTG
The DNA here is from genome assembly GCF_009469595.2 of Thauera sp. 2A1. Lineage (GTDB taxonomy): Bacteria > Pseudomonadota > Gammaproteobacteria > Burkholderiales > Rhodocyclaceae > Thauera. The sequence goes on from NZ_SSXV01000001.1 coordinate 285,721, forward strand.
ATTTCGGGCGACGAGCAGCAGAAGGTGCGCATCCGCGAGGCGGACGGTGACGGCCCGATCCAGGACTTCCTCGCCGATGCGGCGCGCCGGCACGGCGTGTGGCTGGTCGGCGGCACGCTGCCGCTGGTGGCGGACGATGCCGACAAGGTGCGCAACAGCACCCTGGTGTTCGACGACCAGGGCAGGCGGGTGGCGCGCTACGACAAGATCCACCTGTTCGGTTTCCAGCGCGGTGGCGAGCGATACGACGAATCCGTGACGATAGAGCCCGGCCACGAGGTGGTGCGCTTCGATTCGCCGGCCGGTCCGACCGGGCTGTCGGTGTGTTACGACCTGCGTTTTCCCGAACTCTTCAGGGCGTTCGGCGAGATCAACCTGATCATCCTGCCCGCCGCCTTCACTTACACCACCGGCCGCGCGCATTGGGAAGTGCTGTTGCGCGCACGCGCCATCGAGAACCTGTGCTACGTGATGGCGCCGGCGCAGGGTGGGCGCCATCCCAGCGGGCGGGTGACCTGGGGCCACACGATGATCATCGACCCCTGGGGCGAGATCCTCGCCTGCCGCGACGAAGGCCCCGGCGTGGTGCTGGCAGACCTCGACCCGGCGCGCATTGCCGCAGTGCGTGAAAGCCTGCCGGCCCTGCGCCATCGCTGCCTGTGAGCCGCGGAGGCGGATGCCCGCAGGCGGCGCGAGCATATCGAGATCGTTTTTGGGCGAACCCGGTCCAATCGGGCAACGTGACCTTGGAATTCTCATGAGCAAGACAAAGAACCCCCTCAAGGTGGCAGACCGCTACCTGCTGTCTCCCTACGGCCTCGATCCGACGCATCTCGAGAAGGTCTTCGGCAAGTTGATGAGGCATCGCCTGGACTACGCCGACCTGTACTTCCAGTACCAGCGCTCCGAGGCCTGGAGCCTGGAGGAGGGCATCGTCAAGTCGGGCAGCTTCGACATCGAGCAGGGTGTGGGCGTGCGCGCCATCAGCGGCGACAAGACCGCCTTTGCCTATTCGGACGACATCTCGCTCGACGCACTGGTGGATGCGGCGACGGCCACGCGCGCGATCGCCGACGCCGGCGGCAAGCGCAAGGTTGCGATCGCGGCGAAACGCGCCAAACCCCGGCTCTATCGTGGCGACGATCCGCTCGACTCGCTCGACGACACCGCCAAGGTGCGCCTGCTCGAGCGCCTGGAGGCGATGGCACGCGCCGAGGACCCGCGCGTGACCCAGGTCATGGCCCACATCGCCGGCTCCTGGGAAGTCGTGCTGGTGGCGCGCAGCGACGGTCACATGGCTGCCGACGTGCGGCCGCTGGTGCGCGTGTCGATCAACGTGATCATGGAAGATGACGGGCGCCGCGAGCAGGGCAGCGCGGGCGGTGGCGGGCGTTACGATTACGGCTATTTCTGCGATGACCGCCTGCACGACTACGCACGAGCAGCAGTGCATCAGGCACGGGTGAACCTGGCCGCCGCACCGGCGCCGGCCGGCACCATGCCGGTGGTGCTGGGTCCGGGCTGGCCCGGCATCCTGCTGCACGAGGCCATCGGCCACGGCCTGGAAGGCGACTTCAACCGCAAGGGCAGCTCGGCCTTCTCCGGTCGCATCGGCCAGCAGGTGGCGGCGAAGGGCGTCACCGTGGTGGATGACGGCACCTTGCCCGACCGTCGCGGCTCGCTGACGATGGACGACGAGGGCAATCCGACCCGCCGCACGGTGCTGATCGAGGACGGCATCCTCACCGGCTACATGCAGGACATGATGAATGCGCGGCTGATGGGCATGGACCCGACCGGCAATGGCCGGCGCGAATCCTTCGCCCACCTGCCGCTGCCGCGCATGACCAACACCTACATGCTGAACGGCGACCGCGACCCGCAGGAGATCATCAAGTCGGTCAAGAAGGGGCTGTACGCGGTGAACTTCGGCGGCGGCCAGGTGGACATCACCTCGGGCAAGTTCGTGTTCTCCACCGCCGAGGCCTACCTGATCGAGAACGGCAAGGTCACCCGCCCGGTGAAGGGCGCGACGCTGATCGGCAACGGGCCGGACGTCCTGACCCGCGTCAGCATGATCGGCAACGACATGGCGCTCGACCCCGGCGTGGGCACCTGCGGCAAGGACGGGCAGAGCGTTCCCGTCGGCGTGGGCCAGCCCACGCTGCGCATCGACGGCCTGACAGTGGGTGGCACGGCCTGAGCGGGAGGGCGGCGTCCAGGGTACTCGATCCGTGAGGTTTGCCCCATCGGGCGAGGGACTGCCGGCCGACCGCGGTTGGCCCTGATGTAGTATTGCGGTCAACCCTCGACGACAACTCTTTCCTGCCCTGAGCTCATGTCTTCTGACGCGCATCCTGCCGGCCTCCCCGAACCCATGGACCAGCGTCCCCATTACGTGCGCTCGGTGGCCGAGCTGGGGGAATCGCAGGCGATCGTCGCCCATCAGGACATCTACGCCTCGAATGGCATGAAGCTGCTGGCGCGCGGCTCGAGCGTGGATTGCAGCCACATCGACCTGCTCAGCCGGCACAAGCTGCGCGCGCCGTTGGACCTCGCGCTGGCGGCCGAAAATCAGGTTGACCCCACGCAACTGGCTTTCGAGGCGAACAAGTTGCTTGCCGCCGATCCGATCATGGCGGCGCTGGCCGAGCGGTCCGGCGACCGGCTGGGTTTTCGCCAGTGCCTGGGCGCGCTGCCGCTGCCGGCGCCCATCATGTTCCGGCTGACGGTCATGCGCGAGATGCGGTACGCGCTTTTCGAGCACACGCTGCGTATCGCCCTGATCACCTATGCGCTGGCGGTGCGCATGAAGCTGCCGCAGCGGGAGCTGAACGAGCTGCTGGTGGCGGCGCTGTGCCACGATCTCGGCGAGATGCACACCGACCCCGAGCTGCTGGCGCCCGGCCATCGCATCACGATCGATGAGCGGCGCTTCATCCATGTGCATCCGGTGACCGGCTACGTGCTGCTGAGCGATGTCCCTTCCGTTTCCAACGCGACGCTGCAGGCGGTGCTGCAACATCACGAGCGGCTGGATGGCAGCGGTTACCCCGCCGGCCTGGCCGGCGACCACATCCACAGCCTGGCCCGCATCCTGTGCGTAGCCGAAGTCGTCGAAGGGCTGGTGCGGCGCGGTGACACGCAACGTGTGGACGTGCTGCTGCGGCTCAACCACCAGCGCTTCGATGCCGCAGTGGTGCACGCCCTGCGCGAACTGTTGTTGATCGGGCATAAGCACCCGGACAGCGGGCTGGCGGCGGTCGAGGCCATCAGTCAATTGACGCGCTTCGAGCGGCTGTTTGCCGACTCGCCTGGTCTGCTGGAAAGACTGCATGCGCAAGGGGCTGGCATGCGCGAACTTGCTTTCGTGCGCGAGCGAATCGCGATGCTGAAGACGCTCGTGCATAACTCCGGCATGAGCCCCGAGTATCACGACACGCTGGTGGACATGATCCACAACGATCCGGAAGTCGCTTCCGAGGTTGCTGCAACCATGGACGAGCTGAAATGGCTCATGCTCGACATCGCCAACGAGATCGAGCGCCGCGCCGCCAGGGTCGACGGCGAAGCGGGCGCCATCATCGCCGACCTGCTGGCGCTGCTGCGGGGAAGCTGAGCCCCGCCCGTGAGGGCGAGGCAGGACGACGGACCGCGGGAATTCGTCACTTGCACCCGTGAGGGCGGGCCCCGGTCTCGCCGGTGGGCGCACCGCCAAGCTTGTCGTTGCGGCTATCGGCGTGGGCGGCGCTGCGCGCGGCATAGGCTTCGGCGAGGCTGGCGGCGCGCGCCGGGGCGCAGATCGAAAATGCGATGGCAGTGGTGGTCAGGACGGCGGCAACTGTCTGGCGCTTGATCATGTGTGCTCCTTGTCAGGGGTGTCGTTGTTGTCGTTCTGGCGCGGGCTCGGCGGTGTCGCTGCGAAACAGGCCGGGTTCCAGGCCATGGCGCTGCAACAGGCGGTAGAACTCGGTGCGGTTCCGCTTTGCCAGCCGTGCAGCGTCGCTAACGTTACCCGCGGTGAGTTTCAGGAGCTGTATCAGGTAGTTTCGCTCGAAGCGCTGCTTGGCCTCGGCGTAGCTGAGGGCCTCGAGTGGCGGGACGCGCAGCGCCCGCTCGACCAGCGCGCGAGGGATCAGCGGCATGGTGGCGAGCGCGCAGGCCTGCTCGACCACGTTATGCAACTGCCGCACGTTGCCGGGCCAGGCCGCGGTGGTGAGCAGCGCCAGCGCCTCCGGCGCGAAGCCGCGCACCTTCTTGCCGTACTTGCGCGCCAGCGCGGCGAGGAAGTGCTCGGCGAGCAGCGGGATGTCCTCGCGTCGCTCGGCCAGCGTGGGCAGCGCCAGGCTGACGACGTTGATGCGGTAGTAGAGATCGTCGCGGAATTCGCCGCTGGCGAGCAGCGCGTCCAGGTCGCGATGGGTGGCCGAAATGATGCGCACGTCGATCGGCTCCGCGCGGGTCGCGCCGACCGGGCGCACCGTCCGCTCCTGCAGCACGCGCAGCAGCTTCACTTGCAGCGCCAGCGGCATGTCGCCGATTTCGTCCAGGAAGAGCGTCCCGCCATGCGCCGCCTGGAACAGGCCGGTGTGATGGCTGGTAGCGCCGGTGAACGCGCCGCGGGTATGGCCGAAGAGCTCGGATTCGAGCAGCGGCTCGGGGATCGCGCCGCAGTTGATGGCGACGAAAGGCGCCAGCGACCTCGGGCTGGCGGCGTGGATGGCACGCGCCAGCATCTCCTTGCCGGTTCCACTGGCGCCACGGATCAGCACGCTGACGTCGGATGCGGCAATGAGGCCGGCTTCGTCCAGCAAGGCGTGCATCAGCGCGCTGCGGCTGATGATGCCGCCGCTGCTGGCGCCCATGCCGCGCACGCTTGGCGCCGGTGCATCATGCAGCGCCAGGCGGATGCGCTCGAGCAGTTCCTGGCTGTCGAACGGCTTGGTGAGATAGCCGGCGACGCCGCGCGACATGGCCTCCACCGCATCGGGAATCGTGCCGTGCGCAGTCAGCAGGATGACGGGCAGGGCCGGAAACTGCGCGTGGATGTCGCCGAACAGCGCGAGGCCGTCGCGGCCGGGCAGGCGCACGTCGCTCAGCACCAGGTCGAAGCGCTCTGCTGCGAGATGGGCGAGCGCGGATTCGGCGCGCGCGCACGTCGTCACCCGATAGCCGTTGGCGCGCAGCCGCATCTCGAGCAGCCGCAGCAGGTCGGCATCGTCATCGACGACCAGCAGGCGTGGTGTGCGGCCGGACGTTGGCGGGCAGGGCGGTGGCGGGGTGGCGGGGCGGTTCATCGTGTCCAGTGGTCGTCGGCTGGCGGAGGTGTGGCACCGCCTGCGGGCAGCAGGGCGCGGGGCGGGGCGGAGAGGTCGCGCTCGATCTCGGCGAGCGCGTCGAGTTTGCGCTGCAGCGCGTCGGCCCGCGCGCGGGCTTCGTCGAGCTGCCGTGCAGAAAGCTCGAACTGGGCGCCGTTGCGCTCGACCTGCTGGGCGAGCCGATCGTTGAGCGTATCCAGGCGCAGGCGCTCACTCACCTGGTCGAGCAGCAGCCGCGCGAGGTCGTGCATCGCCTGTGCATCGGCATCCTGCGCGGCGAGCACCGATTCGAGCAGCGTGCGGGCGCGTGGAAGGTTGAGGGTGCGCGGGTGGAGGGAGAGCAGGACGAGGCGCATCCTCGCCTCCGCGCTGCGCTCGCCGCCGAGCTGCCGCCGCTCGCGCGCAAGGTCGGCGGTGTTGAGCGCGGCCAGGCTGCGATGGAAGGCCAGCAGGCGGGCGGCGCCTGCACCGTCGTATGCCGGCGCCGCGACGGGGTCGCCAGGGAGGGCGCTGCAGCCGGCGGCGAGCACGAGGGCGGCGGTGACGCAGAGCGCGCGGCATCGTCTTGCGGTCAAGGGGAGGGATCGGTCAGCGCGCATCGGGCAGCTCCAGCCGAAAATGTGCGCCGTGCGATGCTGGCAAGGCGGCGATGTGGCCGCCATGGGCCGTGATCGCCTCGCGCGCGATGGCCAGCCCCAGGCCGCTGCCCTTGGTCGGACGCAAAGTGGCGACGCTGCCGCGATAGAAGGGCTCGAAGATCCGTTCCAGCTCGTGCGCCGGGATGCCGGGGCCTTCGTCGACACAGTCGATCAGGACCCTGCCGGCTTCGTAGCGCAGGCTCAGCCGCACCGCGGAGTTCGCAGGCGCATAGGCGATCGCATTGGCGAGGATGTTGGACAGAGCCGCTTCCAGCTTCGACGCGTCCGCATGGATCGCGCCGATGTCGCCGTCGATCTCGATGCGGATGCCTTTCGCCTGCGCCGTCAGCCGCTGCGCGTCGACGACCCGCGCGGCAAGCCGTCCCGCTTCCACCGGCGCGCGTACCAGCCGGCCGGCGTCGAACTGCAGCGCGTGGAAATCGAGCAGTTGCTCGATGCGGAGCTGTAGCAGACGTGCATTCTGCTCGACGATGGCAGCCACCTCGCCCTGCTCGCTTTGCAGCGGACCAAGGGTGCCGTCCCGCAACAGCGCAACGCCCTCGCGCAGCGACGCCAGCGGCGTCTTCAGCTCGTGCGAGACATGCCGAAGCACGCGGTTGCGCTCGGATTCCAGCTCGGCGAGGCGCAGGCGCAGCCAGTCGAGGCGCTTGCCGAACTGCCGCAGGTCGGATGGCCCGCCGGCGGGCACCGGCTCGTCGAGACGGTTGTCGCCGAGACGCACGACGGCGTCCTCGAGCCGGCGCAGCGGGCGCAGGGTCCACCAGGCGGCGAGCAGCGCGAGTGATAGGGCGGCGACGAAGGCCGCGGCAAGCTGGAGGGCGAGCCGTTCGCGGCTGCGGTCGAGGGTGTCGAGCAGCGCCGTATTGCTTGCGGCGAGGAAGGCCTCTGCGCGCTGCGAGATGCTCTTGTTGAGGGCGGCGAGCCGGGCGAGCCGGCGTGGCAGCCGGGGATCCTGCGCAGCCTCGTCGTCCGTCGCGGCCGGTTCGAGGCCGTTGCGTGTCTCGCTTGCGAGGCGGCGCCATTCGGCGGCGGAGTCGGCGAGTTCGGGAACCGCACCCTCGAGCACCGCCAGGGCGGCGAGCGCCTCGGCATGCGCGGCGTCGAAGTTCGCCAAAAGGGCAGGTGCGCGCAGCACACGGTACTGGCGCCCGCTGCGCGCGAGATCCACCGTGCGCTCGTCGAGGCTGCGCAGTGCGCTGGTCAGGCCGAGTGCCACCCGGCCGCCATCCCTGCTCATGCGCGAGAAGCGCTCGAGGCTCAGCCATCCGCCTGCCGCAGCCGCCCCCAGGATGCCGGCAATCAGCGTGAAACTCGCCAGCAGGGTGAGGCGGAAGGAGGGGGAAGGCATCGTGGCGGCAGTCGGAATTCGATTTGCGGGAATGAAGTTTAGGCGTGCGCGGACCACAGTGGGCATGGCAAGTGCAAGCTGATGTGTCACCTGGCAGCATCTTCCGTCGTGCCGCGGCGACAAGGATTAAGACCTTTGCGTCAATGGCTTGGGCGTTTCGCCCGGGCGGGCTGTCGGGCTGAGGCGACAGCCCGGGCGTGGACGACGCATCGGCGGGAACACCCAGGGGCTCCCTGCATTCGAACAAGTCATTGATATCAAATCAGATATCGAGTCATGGCACGTGGCTTGCGATGTGCTGGCGCCGGGTCGCGTCGGACGACCCGGTCCATGCTCAAGGAGAAACCATGTTCAACAAGCCCACCCTGTTCCCGAAGAATGGCGAAACCCCGGCCGATCGCGGTTTGCGGCCAGGACAGAGCGCCAGCAGCCTGACCGGCGGCGCGACGCTGTCCTCCGTTCCCGCCAGCACCGTCAGCACGGTGCGGGACACTGCGCCCTCCGACACGGCGGACAGCTCCGCATCGACATCCACTCCGTCGGCTGCCGAGCCCGCGCAGGCGACCGGCAGCAGCCTGATCGTCGGCCCGGACGTGAAGCTGAAAGGCGCCGAGATCCTGGATTGCGACACGCTGGTGGTGGAGGGGCGCGTCGAGGCGACGATGGACAGCCGTGTGATCCGCATCGCCCAGAACGGCTCCTACGCCGGCACCGTGGGCATCGACGTGGCCGAGATCCATGGCGTCTTCGACGGCGAGCTGACGGCACGCAAGCAACTGATCATCCACGCCACCGGCCGCGTCAGCGGCAAGATCCGCTACGGCAAGATACTGATCGAGGAGGGCGGCGAGATCTCTGGTGACGTCAAGTCGCTGGCGGCTGCAAGCAAGGAGGGCAGCCGTACCGGCGACAAATTCACCGTCGAGGCCAAGCCGCTGGCGGCCGTAGCCGGCTGACCGGAGGAAGCGGGCACGCGCCCGCTGTCCGTGGCCTGCGCACGCGGCTGCGGGATGAGCGCATCCGCTTCCGCCGGGGTCAGTTGCGCGCGCTGGCGGTCAGCGTGCCCGCGGCAAGTTGCTCCGGTCGCCAACTCCAGCTTCGCTCCCAGGCAGTGCGCACGATGTTCGGATACTCCGGGCGGCCCAGGCTGCCGTTGTAACGTCCGAGCGCGCGGAAGAGATCGCCTTTCTCGATGTCGAGGTAGTGGCGCAGGATGGTGCAGCCGTAGCGCAGGTTGGTGCGCAGGTGGAACAGGTTGTCGTCCGGGCGCTCCATCACCTTCAGCCAGAACGGCATCACCTGCATGAATCCGCGCGCGCCGGCCTGCGAGATGGCGTACTTGCGGAAGTTGCTCTCCACCTGGATCAGGCCCAGGACGAGCTGTGGATCCAGTCCGGCGCGGGTCGCTTCGTAATGGATGGAGGTGAGCAACTCGGTGCGGTAGGCCGGGTCGGGAATGCGCCGCTCCAGCCGGCGCGACATCTCGTTAAGCCAGCGGGAACGTTCGCCCGCATCGGCAATCGGCAACGTGGGCGCTGCCGCGTCGCTGACTGCCGCATGCAGCGCGGCGCGCACGCTCGCTGCCAGCGGCTCGTACTGTTGCGCGCCGGCCCGTGCGGCGCCGCTTGCCGCCGCGAGCAGGATCGCGGTGGCAACGGTGGCGAGGGCAGTGGCCAGACGCGGCATGCTCAGCTCCGCGCGCCTTTCAGGCGCTCGATGACGAAGTCGGCGATCCCGGCCACCGGTACTTTCGCCGCCTCGGTGTCGCGGCGCCCTTGGTATTCGGCCATACCTTCCTTCAGGCCACGGTCGCCCAGCGTGACGCGGTGCGGCACACCGATCAGCTCCCAGTCGGCGAACATCACGCCGGGGCGCTCGTCGCGGTCGTCCAGCATCACGTCCACGCCGGCGGCGAGCAGCGTGTCGTAGAGCTTCTGCGCTTCCTCGCGCACCGCCTGCGACTTGCCCCAGCCCACGGGGCAGATCACCACTTCGAACGGTGCGATGGAAGCAGGCCAGATGATGCCGCGGGCGTCGTTGTTCTGCTCGATCGCCGCGCCCAGGATGCGGGTGACGCCGATGCCGTAGCAGCCCATCTCGAAATGCTTGGGCTTGCCGTCCTCGTCGAGGAAGGTCGCGTTCATCGCCTTCGAGTACTTGTTGCCAAGGTAGAACACGTGGCCGACCTCGATGCCGCGCTGGATCGCCAGCGAGCCCTTGCCGTCGGGCGACGGGTCGCCTTCGACGACGTTGCGGATGTCGGCGATCAGCTCGGGTTCGGGCAGGTCGCGGCCCCAGTTGACGCCGGTGTAGTGGAAATCCGCCTCGTTGGCACCGCAGACGAAGTCCGCCATGTGGGCGACGGTGCGGTCCGCGATGACGCGTACCGGCTTCTTCGTGCCGATCGGGCCGAGGTAGCCGGGGCGGCAGCCGAAGTACTCGAGGATCTCGGCTTCGGTCGCGAAGCGGAAGCCCGCCTTCAGGCCTTCGATCTTGCCGGCCTTCACTTCGTTGAGCCCATGGTCGCCGCGCACCAGCAGCAGCCAGATGGTGGTGCCGGCCGGCAGGCCGGCTTCGTCCACATCGTCGCTCGCCAGCACCAGCGACTTGACGGTGCGTGCCAGCGGCAGGTCGAGCAGGGTGGCGACATCGGCGCAGGTCTCGCGCCCCGGGGTCGGCGTCTTCTCGAGGCCCTGCTCGGGGGCAGCGCGGCCCGGCAACAGCGAAACGGCTTCGGCCAGCTCGATGTTGGCTGCATAGTCGGAGGCGGGGCAATACACGATGGCGTCTTCGCCGGTGTCGGCGATGACCTGGAACTCGTGCGAGCGGTCGCCGCCGATCGCGCCCGTGTCTGCCGCGACCGCACGGTATTCGAGGCCCAGCCGGTCGAAGATGCGGTGGTAGGCAGCATGCATGGTGTCGTAGCTGCGCCCTGCGGCTTCGGCGCTGCGGTCGAACGAGTAGGCGTCCTTCATGACGAATTCGCGCCCGCGCATGACGCCGAAGCGAGGCCGGCGCTCGTCGCGGAATTTGGTCTGGATCTGGTAGAAGTTCTTCGGCAGTTGCCGGTAACTCTTGAGCTCCTGGCGCGCGATGTCGGTGACGACTTCCTCGGAGGTGGGCTGCAGCGCGAAGTCGCGCTCGTGCCGATCCTTGATGCGCAGCATCTCCTCGCCCATCTTGTCCCAGCGCCCGCTTTCCTGCCACAGCTCGGCGGGCTGCACCAGAGGCATCACCAGCTCCATGGCGCCGGCGCGGTTCATCTCCTCGCGGATGATGTTTTCCACCTTGCGGATCGCACGCAGGCCCAGCGGCATGTAGCTGTAGATGCCGGCTGCGGTCTTGCGGATCATGCCGGCGCGCAGCATCAGCTTCTGGCTGACGACTTCAGCGTCGGAGGGGGCTTCCTTGAGGGTGAAGAGATGGAACTGGCTGGCGCGCATGGAAGGAGTCGAAAAGCGTTTGTCGAGCGCCCGATTTTAGCGCATGGCACCGCAGCACGAACCGCCAGACGATGGAACGTGCGCCCATGCGCGCTTTCAAATGGCAGGCAAGTGTGAAAAAATCCTGACAACTCACCAAAATCTGAAGGTTCAGCATGCTCGACCGTGAAGGCTTTCGCCCGAACGTCGGCATCGTTCTGGTTAACGCGCGCAACGAGGTCTTCTGGGGCAAACGGATCCGCGAACACTCCTGGCAGTTTCCGCAAGGTGGCATCAAGCATGGCGAATCACCGGAGCAGGCCATGTACCGGGAGCTGTTCGAGGAAGTGGGGCTGCGCCCTGAGCACGTGAAGATTCTCGGCCGCACGCGAGGCTGGCTGCGCTACGAAGTGCCCAAGCACTGGATACGCCGCGAATGGCGCAATACCTACCGTGGTCAGAAGCAGATCTGGTTCCTGCTTCGCCTGGTGGGGCGTGATTCCGACGTCTGTCTGCGCGCGAGCCATCATCCGGAATTCGATGCCTGGCGTTGGAGTGACTACTGGGTGCCGCTCGACGCGGTGATCGAGTTCAAGCGGCAGGTGTATCAACTGGCGCTGGTCGAGCTCGCCCGCGTCCTCTTCCGCTCCCGCAGCTTCGAGATGCCGGAGAGCTACCGGCTGACGACGCCAGCCACAGCCGAGCCGGTCAAGGTGGTGCTCAACAGTCCCCGCTGACCCCCGCGTTGATCCTCCCCGCACGGCGCTTGCCGTGCCTGCCGGTGTGATCTTTACTCGATGCAGGGGCTCGCCGCATCGCCGCATCGCCGCATCGCCGTATGCAAGAGGGCGAGCCTTGCTCCATATCGCAACGGGAGGCTCATCATGCATCGGGATCGCTTTTCACCTCTTCCGCAGGCCCATCTCGACGGCTTGCAATGCGACATCGCCGACGTGTCGGCCGAACGTCGCGTCCGACTCGACTCGCCTGCGCTGGAGGTGATGACCGACCTGCGCCAGGTACCGGCGGCCACCGTGGATGCCGGCATGAGCCAGGATGAAGCCCACCGCGCAATGCAGGCGCGTGGCGTGAGGCTGCTCCTGGTGACCGATGCGGCGCGCGGCGTGGTCGGCCTGGTGACGGCAGCCGACTTTCTCGGCGAGCGTCCGCTGCGTGCCGCGCAGGAGCGCGGTCTGCGCGTGGGTGAAGTGAGCGTGGCGCAGGTCATGACCCCGCTCGTGGCGATGGAGGCGGTTCGCCTCGAGGACGTGCTGCGGGCGGAGGTCGGGCATGTCATCGCGACCCTCAGGCGTTCGGGCAGGCAGCACGCGCTGGTGATCGAGACGGTGGCGGCCGGCCGCGCCCGCATCCGTGGCATCTTCTCGATGACGCAGATCGCCCGCCAGTTGGGCGAGCCCCTGCCGGCGGCGACCGAGGTCGCGCGCAATTTCGCCGAGATCGAGGCTGCGCTGGCGGCATGAACGCCGCCCGTTCCGCCCGGAACGTCGAACTTGGGGCGGACAGGACGGCGCGGATAGGCTCGGCCAATGCATGAAATAGCGCTCCGCTATTTGGGCGTGCTGCGCCCGTTGTCTAGGCTGAAGATGTCCCGGCGACAGGGGCGTTCATCCAACGGACGACAAGGAGAGGAGACATGCAACTGAAGGGTTCCCAGACCGAAGGCAATCTGAAGGCCGCCTTCGCCGGCGAGTCGCAGGCGAACCGCCGCTACCTCTACTTCGCTGCCAAGGCCGACGTCGAAGGCCAGAATGACGTGGCGACCGTGTTCCGCTCCACCGCTGAAGGCGAGACGGGCCACGCGCACGGCCACCTCGAATACCTCGAGGCCTGCGGCGATCCGGCCACCGGCCTGCCGTTCGGCAGCACCCGGCAGAACCTCGGCGCAGCCATCGCCGGCGAGACGCACGAATACACCGACATGTATCCGGGCATGGCAAAAGCCGCACGCGACGAGGGCTTCGACGAGATCGCAGACTGGTTCGAGACACTGGCCAAGGCGGAGCGCTCGCACGCCAACCGCTTCCAGAAGGCGCTCGATGCGCTGACCGACTGAGCGACGGAGCAAGGACGAACGGGCGGTGCAACCGCCCGTTCTGCCAATGGCTGGCTGATGGCGATCCTTGCAGCGAAGGGGGAGTTGTCATGACCAAGCGTGAGGGCAGTCTCGAGGCGCCGACGCGACATGCGATTGCGTGGCGTGACCCCGCCTACCACGATGAAGCGGCGCTGCTGGGCGAGATGGAGCGCGTGTTCGACATCTGCCATGGCTGCCGCCGCTGCGTGAATCTGTGCACCACCTTCCCGACCCTGTTCGATCTCGTCGACGAGAGCAGCAGCGGTGAAGTCGACGGCGTGGCGAAGAAGGACTACTGGAAGGTCGTCGACCAGTGTTACCTGTGCGACATCTGCTTCATGACCAAATGCCCCTACGTGCCGCCGCACGAGTGGAATCTGGATTTTCCGCACCTCATGCTGCGCGCCAAGGCGGTGAAGTTCCGCAAGGGCGAGATCCGCTTCCGCGACAAGCTGCTCACCAGCACCGACGCGCTGGGCAAGCTCGCCGCGATCCCGGTGGTGGCGCAGACGGTCAATGCCGCCAACCGCAATGGCGCCGCGCGCGGCGTGCTGCAGTCGGTGCTGGGCGTCGACAAGCGGCGCGAGCTGCCGCCCTACGCACCGGCGAAATTCCGCTCGAAGGCCAGGGTGGCCGAGCACTGGCCGGTGAGGCATGGCGAGCGCACGCCGGGCAAGGTGGCGATCTTCTCCACCTGCTACGTCAATTACAACGAGCCGGGCATCGGCCACGATCTGGTCGCGATCCTCAACCACAATGAGATCCCGACGGTGCTGGCGCGGCAGGAAGCCTGTTGCGGCATGCCCAAGCTGGAGCTTGGCGACCTGGAGGGCGTCGAGCGTCTGAAGCAGCGCAACATTCCGCCGCTTGTCGAGCTGGCGCGGCAAGGCTATGCCATCCTCGCGCCGGTTCCGTCCTGCGCGCTGATGTTCAAGCAGGAACTGCCGCTGCTGTTCCCGGACGATGCGGACGTCGCCGCAGTGGCGGAGGCGATGTTCGACCCCTTCGAGTACTTCGTGCTGCGCAACAAGGACGGCCTGCTCAAGACCGACTTCAAGCGCCCGCTGGGCAAGGTGTCGTACCACATCCCCTGTCATGGCCGAGTGCAGAACATCGGCCAGAAGACGCGCGAGACCCTGCAGCTCGTTCCCGGCACCCAGGTCAGCACCGTCGAACGCTGCGCCGGTCACGACGGCACCTGGGGCGTGAAGGAGGAGTACTTCGATCTTTCCATGAAGATCGGCCGGCCGGTGTTCCGGCAGATGGCGCAGGCGGAGCCGGACTTCATCAGCTCCGACTGTCCGATCGCCGGCCGCCACATCCAGCAAGGCATCCGCGACGGGGGGACCACGCTGGCGGCGCAGAAGGCGCATCCACTCACCTTGCTGCGCATGGCCTATGGCCTGGAGGAGGTTGCGTGATGGCGATCGCACGCGACAGCCTGTTGAGCCTCGAACAGTACGCGCGCGAGCGGCCCGCGTTTCGCGCGCGGGTGCTGGCCCACAAGAAGGCCCGCACGCTGCACGTCGGCGAACACGTGACGCTGGTGTTCGAGGATGAGCTGACCATCCGCTACCAGGTGCAGGAGATGCTGCGCATCGAGCGCATCTTCGAGGAGGCCGGCATCCGGGACGAACTCGACGCCTACAGTCCGCTCGTTCCCGACGGGCTGAACTGGAAGGCGACGATGCTGATCGAATTCCCCGACGAGACCGAACGCCGGCTCTGGCTCGGTCGCCTGAAAGGTATCGAGCGCCGGGTGTGGGTGAAGGTGGCGGGGTTCGAACCGGTCTTTGCCATTGCCGACGAGGACCTCGAGCGGGAGAATGACGAAAAGACGTCGTCGGTGCATTTCCTGCGCTTCGAACTCGGTGCCGAGCGGGCGCGCGCGATGCTGCTGGGAGCGGCTCTGGCCGTCGGCATCGACCATCCCGCCTACGCGGCGGTCGTCGAGCCGGTTCCGGCGACGGTTCGCAACTCGCTCTGTGGAGATCTGCGCGTTTGAAAAACTCATCGCGTTCCAGCATCCGCGGGGGCCTGTTGGCCCTCGCTTGTTTTTCCGCGCTCGCGCTGTCGGCCGGCAGTTTCGCCGCCGGCCTGCTGACCGATCCGGACCCCAATTGGCAGGAGGAAGATTACGTGCTGCCGCCTGCGCCGGCTGAAGCCAGCCTGAGGGCGTTCTTTGTCAGCAGCGCCTCGCCCAACCGCTTCTTCGTCGACGAGCGCAGCGTGAGCGTCGGGCGCGACGGTGTCGTGCGCTACGTGCTTGTGGTGCGCACGCCGGGTGGCGCCGAGAACGTCACCTTCGAAGGCATACGCTGCGCCACCGGCGAGCGGCGCATCTACGCCAGCGGCCGCAAGAGCGGCGAGTGGGCGCCGATGAAGGTGAGCGAGTGGCAGCCCATCGGCGACAATTCGTACAATCGGCCGCGCGCTGCGCTGGCTTACGATTATTTCTGTGATGGCCCCGCTGCGCCACGTGACCGCAACCATGCGCTGCGCCGGCTGCAGGGCGAGCGGGATCCCGGCGAGCCAGGAGGAAACCGGCCATGATCGATCAACTGATACTCGAATTCGACAAGGCATTGCGCACCGTCTTCGCTCCGGCGCGCAGCGTGCGTCCCGTGCCGGGTGACGAGCTTCCCGACGCGGCGCTCGAAGACGACGAGCGGCGCCACGCGGCCGCCCTGATGCGCGTCAATCATGTCGGCGAGATCTGCGCCCAGGCGCTCTACCAGGGCCAGGCGCTGATGTCGCGCGACCCGGCGATCCGCGAATCGCTGCAGCAGGCGTCGGACGAAGAAACCGAGCACCTCGCGTGGACCGAACGGCGCATTGCCGAACTGGGTGGTCGCAAGAGCCTGCTGAATCCGCTGTGGTACGGCGGCGCGCTGGCGGTCGGCATGGCCGCGGGTCGCTTCGGCGACCGCTGGAATCTCGGCTTCCTGGCGGAGACCGAGCGCCAGGTCGAGGCTCACCTAAAGAGCCATCTCGAGAGCCTGCCGGCGCAGGATCGCAAGTCGCGAGCCATCGTCGAGCAGATGAAGGCCGACGAAGTCGAGCACGCCGAAACGGCGCTGCGGCTCGGCGCTCAGGAACTGCCGGCGCCGGTAAAGGGCGTCATGAAGCTCGCCGCGCGCGTGATGACGCGCACGACCTACTGGGTGTGAACGGCAGGCGCCGCGCTCGGCCACTTCCGCCGCGCGGCGCGTCTTCGTCCCGGCCGGTGGCGGGCGGAGCGCTCAGTCGACGTCGACGATCTCGCACTCGTGCGTGATCTCGGCCGTCTTGGCGAGGATGATCGACGCCGAGCAGTATTTCTCCGCCGACAGGTGAATCGCGCGTTCGACCACCTCGCGCTTGAGGTTCCTGCCCGTCACGGTGTAGATGAAGCGGATGCGGGTGAACACCTTGGGGTCCGTCTCCGCGCGCTCGGCTTCCAGCCGGACTTCGCAGCCGCGGATGTCGTGGCGTCCGCGCTTCATGATCAGCACGACGTCGAATGCGGTGCAGCCGCCCGCGCCGGCCAGCATCAGCTCCATCGGGCGTGGCGCGAGGTTGCGCCCGCCGGCGTCGGGTGCGCCGTCCATCGCCACCAGGTGTCCGGTTCCTGTCTCGGCCATGAAGGTCATGCCGTCCACCCACTTGATCGTGCATTCCATGCGTCTTGTCTCCATGAACTTCCGGCCTCGCAGCCGGTCTGCGGAAAGCAGCGCGGCATTCTACCGGAGACGGCGGAAGGCTTCCCGCGCAAGCGGCCGGTTGCAGCCGGGGCGGTGGCAAAGTGGCGCGAATGTCGTCGCGGCCAATCACGCCATCGCATTCGTCTGCTCTGTACCAAAGCGTATGGCCGCAGTGCGCAACACAACATGGCAAAGAAATATAGTGGGGAGCGGGCCGAGGCCGTCGCTTGGCCATCCCAGGAAGGCAAATTGAGACAAATCAATATTTTGAGAATAAATAAGAGCCACTTATGGAATGATCCAAAGATTTATTGTGCGTCGCACAAAATCTGCTTGCCCGAGCCCGGCGACGTATGGATAATCCGTCTCAGTCGGATCGCAGTCGCACCGCAAAACGGGTGCCGGATCCAAACGGTGTCTCCTCCACCCTCCTCCTTTGGTGTGGATTTAACGCAGTCCCAACGGACTGCGTTTTTTTTGCCTGTCTCGCCCGCGCGTGCAACTCGATTGACACACGGGCCTGCTTCGCCTTAGCATTGCCAGCTTTCCGTTTGGTGGCCGGCACGCAAGGCCTGACAAGATCGAGGTTTTAAATGAAGACGTTTTCTGCCAAGCCGCACGAGGTAAAGCGCGACTGGTTCGTTGTCGACGGCACGGACAAGGTGCTTGGTCGCCTCGCAGCCGAAGTGGCCCGCCGCCTGCGTGGCAAACACAAAGCCATCTACACGCCGCACGTCGATACCGGTGACTTCATCGTCGTCGTCAACGTCGAAAAGCTGCGCGTGACCGGCAACAAGGCGCAGGACAAGAAGTACTACCGTCACTCGGGCTACCCGGGCGGTATCTACGAAACCAACTTCACCAAGCTCCAGCAGCGCTTCCCCGAGCGTGTGCTCGAGAAGGCGGTGAAGGGCATGCTGCCTAAGGGCCCGCTGGGCTACGCCATGCTGAAGAAGCTGAAGTGCTACGCGGGTCCGTCGCATCCGCACACCGCTCAGCAGCCGCAAGTTCTCGAGATCTGAAGGAGCCGATAGATGGCTGTCACTTACAACTACGGTACCGGTCGCCGCAAGACTGCGGTCGCTCGCGTGTTCATCAAGCCGGGCACCGGCAACATCGTCGTCAACGGCAAGCCGGTTGACGAGTTCTTCTCGCGCGAAACCGGTCGCATGATCGTGCGTCAGCCGCTGGTGCTCACCGGCAACGAAGGCAAGTTCGACATCATGGTGAACGTCGTCGGTGGTGGCGAATCCGGCCAGGCCGGCGCCGTGCGCCACGGCATCACCCGCGCGCTGATCGACTACAGCGCCGAGCTGAAGCCGGACCTGCGTGCCGCCGGCTTCGTGACCCGCGACGCCCGTGAAGTGGAGCGCAAGAAGGTCGGCCTGCGCAAGGCCCGCCGCGCGAAGCAGTTCTCCAAGCGCTGATCCGCGTTTGTCGCACAAACAAGAAGCCGCCTTCGGGCGGCTTTTTGTTTGTGCGCTTCGCTTTCGGCTACGCGCGGTCCTCGTTCGGCCAACCGGCGAAAGTGCCGTGGGCGAGGAAATGGTCGCCGGCGGCGACCAGGGCCCGTGTCATGGGCGCGTCGAACGGGCTGTGACCGGCGCCATCGACCAACAACAGCCGGCTGTCCGGCAGCGCCTGATGTACGGCCCATGCGTTCGACGGACGGCAGACCAGGTCGAGGCGGCCATGCAGGATTGCAGTCGGCAATCCCCGCAGTGCCCGCGCGAAGTCGAGCGCGCGCGCCCTGCCGATGAAACATTCGTGGCGCAGGTAATGCGCCTGCAGGCGGTATTTGGCGAGTTGTCCGGCAGCGGTTTCACGGCTCGTCCGGCCGGCGAGCGCGGGCGGAAGGCCTGGCCGCGACAGTGCTTCCTCCCAGTCCATCCAGTGGCGCACGGCCTCGACGGCTTCATCGTTGTCATCCCCCCGCACGGTATCGAAATACCACGTCGCGAGCTCGCTACGGTGTGCTGACGGCGCCGGGACGGCAAGGGCCGCCCAATGGTCGGGCAGCAGTTGTCCGGCGCCGTTGAAGAACCAGTCGATGTCGTCATTCCCGGTGAGGAAGATGCCGCGCAGGATGGCGCCCAGGCAGGCTTCACGGTGCTGCGCGCAGTAGGCGAGGGCGAGGCTCGAGCCCCAGGAGCCGCCGAACACCAGCCAGCGAAGCCCCCCCAGGTGTGCGCGCAATCGCTCGATGTCGGCCACCAGGTCGGCAGTCGTGTTGGCGAGGCATTCGCCGGCAGGCGTGCTGCGCCCGCAGCCGCGCTGGTCGAACAGCACGATGCGCCAGGCCGGGTTCAGCAGCCTGCGGTGGCGCGGGCTGCAACCGCTGCCCGGTCCGCCGTGCAGGAAGAGCGCCGCCGGGCCGTCCAGCGTTCCGCATTGTTCGTAGTAGATGCGGTGGCCGTCGCCCACGTCCAGCCAGCCTGCGTCAAAGGGCTCGATCGGCGGAAATGGCAGATCGTCTTCGACCGAGGCCGGGACGGGGGAGGGGGAAGGCGAAGGGATGGAAGAAGACATGGAAACATTGACCTCGTGTCCTGCGGCGGGGCGGGTCGCGCTCGGGCGGTGATACCGGCGCGAAGGTCGGAGTTTTTCATTGCCGACATCCTAGCGGGCCGGAGCCTTGCGCCGCGTCCGGATGTCCGTCGCCGAAGCCTCATGAAAATCATGAGGTCACTTCAGTCGATTTCGGGACGCTGGCCCAGCGGGTGGATCGCTATCGTATGGGCGTGCCACCGTGTGTCCGTCCCGGCATATGGCGGGCACGCTTCCAACCCACGAGACGACAGGAGACAAATCATGAAATGGGAAACCCCGGCAGCCTGCGATTTCCGCTTCGGCTTTGAAATCACGATGTACATCGCAACGCGCTGATCACTGAAGCCACGAGGCGGGAGCGGCTGAGCCAGCGCTTCCGTCCTCGGCCGACCGCCCATGAGAATCCGAGTCCTTGGTTCCGCCGCAGGCGGTGGTTTTCCGCAGTGGAACTGCAATTGCCCCACCTGCGCCGGAGTACGCAGCGGACGCATCCGTGCCGTGCCGCGAACACAATCTTCCATCGCGGTTAGCGGCGACGACGAGCACTGGGTGCTGTTCAACGCCTCGCCCGATGTGCTGCAGCAGATCCGCAGCTTCCCCGAACTCCAGCCCGCACGCGCGCTGCGCGACACGGCGATCGCGGCGATCGTGCTGATCGACGCGCAGATCGACCACACCACCGGCCTCTACATGCTGCGCGAGCATCGCCAGCCCTGGCAGGTGTGGTGTACGCCCTGCGTGCGCGAGGATCTCTCCGTGGGCAATCCGCTGTTCGGCGTGCTAGGCCACTATGCCGGCATCGCCTGGAACGAAGTGCCGTTGATGGGTGAGTTCGCCATCGATGGCGCGCCGGGGCTGCGCTTTGCGGCGCTGCCGCTCACCAGCAACGCCCCGCCGTACTCGCCGCACCGCGACAGGCCGCAGCCCGGCGACAACATCGGCGTGACGCTGATCGACCCGCGCAGCGCCAAGCGTCTGTTCTACGCCCCGGGACTCGGCGAGATGGAACCGCATGTGTGGGAGGCGATGCAGCAGGCCGACTGCGTGCTGGTCGACGGCACCTTGTGGACCGACGACGAGATGATCCGCCTCGGCGCCTCGTCGAAGACTTCGCGTGCGATGGGTCACCTGCCGCAA
Organism: Thauera sp. 2A1; assembly: GCF_009469595.2. Taxonomy (GTDB): domain Bacteria; phylum Pseudomonadota; class Gammaproteobacteria; order Burkholderiales; family Rhodocyclaceae; genus Thauera. The sequence goes on from NZ_SSXV01000001.1 coordinate 305,933, forward strand.
TCCGGGCCTGGCGGCATGATCGAATGGCTCGGCCGCCTGCCCAAGACGACGCGCAAGGTGCTGATTCACATCAACAACACCAACCCGATCCTCGACGAAGACAGCCCGCAGCGCGCCGAACTGGCCGCGCACGGCATCGAGGTGTCCCACGACGGCATGGAGATACGCCTGTGAGCAACGCCCTCAGCATCGAGCACATCGCAGACCTGACGCGCCGCTCCGAACTGCCGCCCTGGAGCAAGGAGGAATTCGAGGCCAAGCTGCGCGACAAGGGCACCAGCTATCACATCTACCATCCCTTCCACATCATGATGGCCGAAGGGAAGCTGACGCCCGCGCAGTTGCAGGGCTGGGTGGCCAACCGCTTCTACTACCAGATCGCAATCCCGGTGAAGGATGCGGCAATCATGTCGAACTGCCCGGAGCGCGCGATCCGCCGCGACTGGATCCAGCGCATGCTGGACCACGACGGCTACGAGATCGGCGGCATCTCCGACCCCGGCGGCATCGAGGCCTGGATCCGGCTGGGCGAAGCAGTGGGGTTGTCGCGCGACGACGTCACCTCGCTGCGTTTCGTGGCGCCGGCGGCGCGCTTTGCGGTGGACGCCTACATCAATTTCGCGCGCCAGCGGCCGTGGCAGGAGGCGGTGGCTTCCAGCCTCACCGAGCTGTTCGCGCCGCACATCCACCAGCAGCGCATCGACACCTGGCCGGAGAAATACCCCTGGGTCGATACCGCCGGGCTGCAGTACTTCCGCAACCGCCTGACGCAGGCGCGGCGCGACGTCGAGCACGGGTTGCGCTTCACGCTGGACTACTTCAGCCAGACGCGGGCGATGCAGGAGCGTGCGCTCGAGATCCTGCAGTTCAAGCTCGACGTGCTGTGGGCGCTGGCCGACGCGATCATGCTCAGCCAGTGCGAAATCGAGATCAAGGGACCGCGCAAATGAGTGAGGCGGCCAGCATCGTCGCGACGGCGAAACCCAGGGTGTCGGCCAAGTTCCGCCTGCAGTGGGAGGAGGCGCAACAGTCCTGGGTGCTGCTCTACCCCGAAGGCATGGTGAAGCTCAACGCCAGCGCCGGCGAGATCATGAAGCGCTGCGACGGCAGCCGCAGCGTGGACGAACTGGTCGCCGAGCTGGAGCAAGCCTTCGACACCCGCGGCCTGCACGCCGACGTCGCCCGCTTCCTCGACATGGCGCGCGCCCAGCACTGGATCGAGGTGTGACGTGAACGCCCCCGCGCAGGCACCGGCTACCTCGATCGGCCCGCCGCTGTGGCTCCTGGCCGAGATCACCTATCGCTGCCCGCTGCATTGCGCCTTCTGCTACAACCCGACCGACTTGGCCGCGACCACCGAGGAGCTCGGCACCGAGGACTGGCTGCGAGTGCTGCGCGAGGCGCGCGCCGCCGGCAGCGTGCAGTGCGCCTTTTCGGGCGGCGAGCCGCTGGCGCGCGACGACCTCGAGGTGCTGGTGGCCGAGGCGCGCCGGCTGGGCTTCTACACCAACCTGCTGACCTCGGGCGTGGGTCTCACCGAGGCGCGCGCCGCGGCGCTGAAGGAAGCCGGGCTGGACCACATCCAGCTCTCCTTCCAGGACTCCACCCGCGAACTCAACGACTTCCTGTCGCACACCCGCACCTTCGATCTCAAGCAGAAGGTCGCGGCGATGATCAAGGCCAACGGCTGGCCGATGGTCATGAACTGCGTGATCCACCGCCTCAACATCGACTACATCGAGAACATCATCGACATGGCGGTCGAGCTCGGCGCGGAATACCTCGAACTGGCCAACAGCCAGTACTACTCCTGGGCGCTGCTCAATCGCGACCAGTTGCTGCCGTCGCGCGAGCAGATCGAACGCGCCGAGCGCATCACCAATGAGCGGCGCCAGCGCTACGGCGATCGCATCCGCATCTTCTTCGTCGTGCCCGACTACTACGAGACGCGGCCGAAGAAATGCATGAACGGCTGGGGCAGCGTGTTCCTCACGGTGACGCCCGATGGCACCGCCTTGCCGTGCCATACCGCGAAGATGCTGCCGGGTCTTTCCTTCCCCAACGTGGGCGACATGGGCGTGCGCGAGATCTGGTACGACTCCGAGGGCTTCAACCGCTTCCGCGGCGACGACTGGATGCAGGAACCCTGCCGCAGTTGTCCGGAAAAGGAAAAGGACCGCGGCGGCTGCCGCTGCCAGGCCTTCATGCTCGCCGGCGATGCCGCTGCGGCTGATCCGGTGTGCGACAAGTCGTCGGCGCATCACGTCGTGCTCGAGGCGGTGGATCGAGCGCAACGTGCCGACAGTCACGCATTGCGCGAGGCGCCGCTGGTGTTTCGTGGTCCGGCGGAATCGAAGCGCCTGATCGCGGAGGCCCGCGAAGCCGCGCGCTCGTGAGACTCAGGGGCAACAGCGTTGGCGGGTTGAAACCCGCCCTACGAGGACGGCCGTGCTGCTCACACCTCGATCAGCCCGCTGCGCACCGCGATCAGCGCCAGTTCGGCGGCGTTGCTGGCATTGAGCTTCTGCTTGATGTGGTAGAGGTGGGTGCCCACCGTGCTGGGGCTCAGCTTGTGCGCGACGGCGATGTCGCTCACAGAGCGGCCCTGGGCGAGCTGCAGGAAGATGGCGAACTCCTTGTCGGTCAGTGCCGTGGCGGGGTCGACGCCAGCGCCGCCCAACTGCGCCAGTGCCAGTTGCGGCGCCAGTTCCGGATCGACATAACGCTGGCCACGCGCGACCTGGGCCACGGCGCGGATCAGCTCCTGCGGCTGGGCGCGCTTGGACAGGTAGCCGGTGGCGCCGCTGCGTAGCGCGCGAGCGGGGATCTGCGCATCGTCGTGCGCCGACAGCAGCAGCACATGGGCGTCGGGCGTATGCGCGAGCAGGCGCTCGAGCGCGCCCAGCCCACCGATGCCCGGCATGGATACGTCCATCACCAGCACGTCCGGGCGATGCTGCGCATACGCCGCCACCGCGGCCTCGCCGCTGTCGACCTCGCCCATCACGATGCCACCCGCGCCCTCGAGCAGCAGGCGTAACCCCATCCGCACTGCGGCGTGATCGTCGGCCAGAAGAATGCGGACTCGTTCAAGTGTCTGCGCCATGCTGAAATTCCGTCTGATTCCTGTGTTTCGGCAGGCTCGCGCTGACGCTCAGGCCGCCCGCGGGTGCCGCGTCGATCGTCAGGCTGCCACGAAGTGCCGCCACCCGCTCGCGCATGCCGGTGATGCCGAAACGGTTCGCCATGTCGCGCTCGCCGTCAGGGCCAGCCAGTCCGCGGCCATTGTCGCTCACGCGCAGCACGAGCATGTCGCCTTCGGTGCGAAACCTCACTTCGGCGCGGCTCGCACGGGCGTGGCGGGCGACGTTGGTGAGGCTCTCCTGCAGCAGGCGAAGCAGGGCGAGCGAGGTCGTCTCGTCGGTGGGCGAGCCGATCGGGTCGATTTCGCACTGCAACTCGATTTCCGGATGCAGCCCGCTCCATAGTGCGCAATAGTCGCGCAACACCTGGTCGAGCGACGCGCCTGCCGCCGCCGAACGCAGGCGATGCAGGATCGTGCGCACGCCATCCTGCATCTGGTCGGTCATCGCCAGGATGGCCTGGGCGCTGCCGTGGAGCTGCGGCAACTGCTCGCAACGCTGCATCATCGCGCCGGCGATCGCACGCACCGCGGTGATGCCTTGCCCGAGCTCGTCGTGCAGCTCGCGCGCGATGAAGCGGCGCTCTTCCTCCAGGCGCAGTTGCAGTGCGCGGGCGAAGGCCTGGTCTTCCTCCAGCCGCAGGTTCAGCGCCCGGCTCTGGTCGAGGTTGTCGGCGAGACGGTTGTAGCTGTCGGCGAGGCGGTCCAGTTCGGCCGCGCCATAGGTCGGCAGCCGGGTGTCGAACAATCCGGCGGCGCCGCGGTCGAGGGCGCTGTTGATCTGTGCCAGCGGCGCGAGCGCACGATCCAGCGCCAGGCGCACCGCCAGCCCGACCAGCAGCATCGCGGCAAAGGCCCAGCCCATGCCGGTGGCGAAATAATCCCAGGCGTCCAGCACTGAGCGCGAGGCATCGGGCCGCAGCACGATCTGGCGATCACCCGCGTCGAAGATGTGGGTCGGCACTTCCGGCGTGAGCTGGCGTGCGAACCACTCCGGCGCAAATCGGCCCGCCTTGTAGGTGGGCTCCGGCGACACGTAGATCAAGCGGCCGGTGGCGTCGAGAACTTCCAGCCGGTTGGCGCGCAGCCTGCCCACCGCCGTGAGGTAGGCCATCAGGCGGTCCGGGCCCTGTTCGCGGTCGCGCAGCGTTTCGGCGACCAGCACGCCCACCCATTGCTCGGCGACCCGGCTGGCGGCGTTGATCTCCTCGTGAATGGCACGCCGCGTCTCGTGCATCCAGCCCAAGGTGGCGATGGTGATGACCAGCAGCAACAGGCCGGTCAGCACCTTGCTGACCCGGCCCCTCAGGGTGTTGTCGCGCCTGGCCGTCGCCCCGGGGGATGGGGGGGGCGTCTTGTGCGTGGCAGGCCGGGGTGATTGGGGATGCGTCATGGCGGGAAGCGGTTGCGCCCGGGAGGATGGTTCGTCGGCGCCAGACCCGCTGGCGGTCGATTTCAATCTAGCAGGCGAGGGAGCAATTTTCGTGCTTCGCGAGCATCCTGCCGCGTGCGTGCGCGCCGACGCGTGCGGTGGCGGCAATGGGGCACGCAACGGGCGCTGCGGACCGGTCAGGCGATACCCTGGCTGAGAGTGCTCCGCGCGAAGACGTGGGCCCCGCCGAAGGTGCGCAATGGAAAGGGCTCCATCAGGTGGAGGGAGGCGTAGCCCACCAGAGTGAGCCATTGCACGTCGAAGTAGTCCGCGCAGCGCAGATGGGCGAGGTTACCGTCCAGCGACAGCAAGGCCGCTGCCGTGCGGTTCACCGCGACGAAGCGGCTGTCCTGGTCGAACACCGCCAATGCCTCGAGGGGGCCGCCGAGCAGGGCCTGGCGAGTGTGGAAATGCAGGCGCAGAAAGCCGCGCTCATCGGTCTCCACGAGCCGGTGCTCGATCATCTCGACGGTCGTCTGCAGCACCGCCTGCATGTGGTCACATTTCTCGCGCGACGTCGAGGCGTGGTCGGTCAGGATCAGAAGGCAGCCATCGGTGCCATGGATGGGGGCGGCAAGCGACAGCGCGGGCGCGCCGTTGCCGGACTGCCGTTCCGCCGCCGTGCCGATGATGCGAAGGATCTCACCGTCGCGATTGGCCAGCTGGACTTCGAGGGACGGGCTCGCGAACTGTTGGTAAAGGTTGGCCATCACCGGCATGGCGAGCGTCATCAGGCGCATGTGCCCGCTCGATCTGCCGGAATAGGCGAACAATGGAACAGCGTCACGTGGCATCGTGCGCAGCGGGTCTTCTACAGGGGCCTTGGGAGGCTTCATGTGTGCCACATCCTTACGACGGGCGGCCGAGGTTGCGAGCGGGTGTCGCATGTTTCATGCCCAACTTTTTGGCATTGCATTGCGGCGCTGCGTCATGCTGTTCTGACGGCGATCGGGTGCTCCACTACGGAACAGTTGCTCTCAATCGATACAGCCGAGCAGGCGAAGGCGGCCCGCCGGCCGCTCCGTCCCGCCGGCGATAGCCCGGACGAAGGGCTGAAGACGCCCGGTGGCATGGAGGCTGCTAACCAACTTGGAGTACGCGGGCTGCAGCCTGCAATTCGATCGAGGACATATTCGATGACCCGACTCGCGCGAGCCCTGGCGTGGCTCGCTTTCGTCCTTTCTCCAATCCTGATGACTGCCCACGCGGCCACTCCGGTCGTCAGGGTTGGCGTGCTCCAATTCGGCACCGTGAGCTGGGAGATCGAGGCGATGCAGAAGGCGGGTCTGCTCGAGCGCGAGGGTGTGCGCGTCGAAGTGGTGCCGCTGGCGGTGAACGACGCGGCCAATGTCGCCTTCCAGGGCAACGCGGTCGACGTCATCGTGAATGACTGGATCTGGGTGTCCCGACAGCGCTCGGAAGGGCGCGGCTACACCTTCGTGCCTTACTCGCTGGCGGTGGGCGGCGTGATGGTGCGGCCCGACGCCGGCCTGCGTACGTTCGCGGACCTGCGTGGCAAGCGCCTGGGCATTGCCGGCGGGGCCCTGGGCAAGAGCTGGCTGCTGCTGCGGGCCTACTCGCGCAAGACGGTGGGCGAAGATGCGGCAAGCTTCGTGCGCACCGACTTCGCTGCACCGCCGCTGCTCAACCAGCTTACGCTCGGTGGGGACATTCCCGCGGTGCTCAACTACTGGCACTACAACGCGCGCCTGCAGGCGGCGGGGTTGCGCGAGATGCTGAGCATGCAGGACATCCTCGCGGGCCTCGGCATACAGTCCGAACTGCCCATGGTCGGCTGGGTGTTTCGCGACGATTGGGCGAGGGCCAATCCTGCGGCGATCAGGGGCTTCCTGCGCGCATCGGCGGCGGCGAAGAAGCTGATGCTGGAATCCGACGAGATCTGGAACACCACCCTGCGCCCGGTAATGCGGGCCGAGGACCAGGCCACCTTCGAGGCCCTGCGCGCCGGCTACCGCGCAGGCATCCCGCGGGGACCGGTCGCCGAGGCCGAGGCCACTGCGCGGCAGGTCTTCTCCATCCTTGCCTCGGTCGGCGGCAGGGAACTCGTGGGTGAGGCCCAGGCCCTGGCGCCGGGTACCTTCTGGCAGGCGGGCGCGGAGCGGTGACGGGGAGCGGGCAGGGCGTGCGCGAAACGCGGACTCCGCGGGGCGCCGCGCATGTGACAGGGCAAGGAGGGTCCGGCGAGGGACTGCGTGGCGCCAGCGCTGCGCCGCGCTCCCGCCAGCCCGGCGGCGCCGGCCTGCGGCTGGGCTCCATCCTGGTCTTCCTGCTGCTGTGGCAGTTGCTCGCAGTGACGCTGCAGAGCGCGACGTTTCCGGCGCCGGCGGTCGTCTTCCAGCGCCTGCTCGCCGAGATCTCGTCGCTGACCTTGCCCTGGCATCTGTCCATCACGTTGGCGCGCGTCGGCGTCAGTTTCCTGCTGGCGATGGTGATCGGCACCGCGATCGGTATCGCCATGGGGCATTGGCGGCGGCTGGACATGTTCCTCGACACCTGGCTGGTGCTCGGCCTCAACATTCCGGCGCTGGTGACCATCATCCTGTGCTACGTGTGGTTCGGTCTCAACGACTGGGCGGCGATCGTCGCGGTGGCGATCAACAAGATCCCCACGGTGGTCGTCACCGTGCGGGAGGGTGCGCGCGCCGTGGATCCGCGCCTGATGCAGGTGGCAGCGGCCTATCGCCTGACGCGTGGGCGCACCTTCGTGCGGGTCTACCTGCCGCAGCTCTATCCCTACCTGATGGCGGCTGCACGCGCCGGCCTGTCGCTGATCTGGAAGATCGTGCTGGTGGTGGAGCTGCTCGGACGCAGCAATGGCATCGGCTTCCAGCTCAACGTGTTCTTCCAGTTCTTCGACATCGCCGGCATCCTCGCCTACACGCTGGTGTTCGCCGCCGTCGTGCTGCTCATCGAGGCGATCGCCCTGCGTCCGCTTGAGCGCCGCCTCACCGAATGGAGAGGCTGAAGGTGCTCGAGATCGACATCGCCCGCAAGACCTACCCCGACCGCGGCGGCCGCAGCCATGTGGCCCTGCAGGGGTTGCGTCTGGCGGCCTGGCCCGGCGAATTCCTCTGCCTGGTGGGCCCTTCGGGCTGCGGCAAGAGCACCTTGCTGAACCTGATCATCGGCCTCGACCGCGACATGGACGGGCGCGTGACGCTGGATGGACGCGTACCTGACAAGGGCATCGGCGTGATGTTCCAGGAGCCGCGGCTGATGCCGTGGCTGACCGTGCTCGACAACGTGCTGCTGGTGGCCGACGATCCGCAGCAGGCGCGGCCACGAGCGATCGAGCTGTTGCGGGCGATGGAACTGGGTGACGTGCTGCACACCTATCCGGGCCGGCTGTCGGGCGGCATGCAGCGCCGTGTGGCCCTGGCGCGCGCCTTCGTCATCGAGCCGCCACTGCTGCTGATGGACGAGCCTTTCGTGTCCCTCGACGCGCCGACAGCAGACCGGCTGCGCTCGATGCTGGTCGACCTGTGGCAGCGCCGGCGGTCCACGATCGTCTTCGTCACGCACGACCTGCGCGAGGCGCTCGCGCTGGCCGACCGGGTGTGCTTCCTGTCGGCGGCGCCAGGGCGGGTCGTGCTCGAGATGCCGGTCGAGCTGCCGCGCCCGCGCGCCCCGAACGATGTCGCGGTGCTCGAACTGCAGGCGCGCCTGCTGGCGCAGCACCCCGACCTGCTGGCTGGACTCGTCACCACGGAGCCTCCGAACGATGCCTGAAGCAACTGCCGACGATGCGATCCTGCGCCTGCGCGAGGTGCGCAAATCCTATGGGCCCCGCGAAGCCCTGAAGGGCGTCAGCCTGGCGATCCGACCGGGCGAATTCGTCGCCCTGCTGGGGCCCAACGGCGCCGGCAAGAGCACCATGTTCCAGTTGCTCACCGGCCTGTTCAACGCCGACGCAGGCGAGATCCGGGTCTGCGGCCACGATATCCGCCACAGCCCGGTCGCGGCGCTGGCATCGATCGGGGTGGTGTTCCAGCAGACGACGCTGGACATGGACCTGAGCGTGGAGGCGAACCTGCGCTTTCACACCCGCCTGCACGGCATCGCCGGGCGCGAGGCGGGCGAACGCATCGCAGCGGCGCTGGCGCGGCTTGGCTTGACCGAGCGCGCGCACGATCCGGTGCGCGCGCTGTCGGGTGGCAACCGGCGCAAGGTGGAACTGGCGCGCGCGCAGTTGCACCGGCCATCGGTGCTGCTGATGGACGAGCCCACCGTCGGCCTCGACCCGGCCTCGCGCCGCCAGTTGCTGGACGAAGTCCTCGCCCTGCGCAGTGGCGGTGTCGCCGTGCTGTGGGCCACCCATCTGGTGGAGGAGGCGGAAGAAGCCGACCGGGTGGTGGTCCTCAACGCGGGCAAGGTGCTGGCCGACGGTACGCCGGCGAGCCTGGTCGCGGCAGCGGGTGGCGGCAGCCTGGCAGCGGCGTTCCTCGGCATGACCGGGCGCAATGCGGAGCTCGCGGCGTGAGCTGCGGCCCACGGCACGCGGCAGCGACGCGCAAAGAATTGCCCAAGAGACACTGACCAGAAGAGACGATAAGTGGCCATCGTCGATGGACGCGAGGAGAGGCGAGACATGAACAGGAAGATGCTTGTGGCGATGCTGGCGCCGGCCGTCCTGGCGCTGGCAGGCGCCGATGCGCTGGCGAAGGGGACAGGCTATCTGTTCGTCAGCAGCGAGAACGACAACGCCGTGACCGTGCTCGACGGCAAGACCTACGCGGTGGTGAAGACGATACCGACCGGCGAGCGGCCGCGTGACATCAAGCTCAGTGCCGACGGCAGCCAGGTCTACGTGATCGCGAGCAACAAGCACCGGCTCGAAGTGATCGACATCGCCAGGCTGGCAGTGACGCGCACCCTGCCAGTGGGCAAGGACCCGGAAGCCTTCGACTTCGGCAAGGACGGCAAGCTCATCTACGTGACCAACGAGGAAGACGCGCAGGTCTCGGTGGTGGACTTCGCGACCGGCAAGATCATGGCGAAGGTGGAGGTCGGCGAGGAACCCGAGGGCGTCAAGCTCAGCCCGGACGGGCGCCGCGTCTACGTGACCTCGGAAGTCGCGAACATGGTGCATGTGATCGACACGGCGACGAACAAGATCCTCGCCAACGTCGTCGTCGGCAACCGTCCGCGCCGCTTCGCGATCACGCCCGACGGCGCCGAGGTGTGGGTGACCAACGAGCTCGGCGCGTCGATCAGCATCATCGACGGCGCCAGCAACAAGGTGAAGGGCACGGTGTCATTCGAGCCCAAGGGCTTTCGCAAGGACGACGTGACGCCGGTGGGCATCGTCATGACGCGCGACGGCAAGACGGCCTTTGTAACCCTGGGGCGAGCCAACCATGTGGCCGTGGTCGACGTGCCAGCGCGCAGGGTGAAGGGCTACGTGCTGGTCGGCAACCGCGCCTGGGGGGTGCAACTGAGCCGCGACGAGAGCCTGCTCTACGTGGTCAATGGCCTGTCCGACGATGTGTCCATCATCGATACCAATGCACTCAAGGTGCTGAAGTCGGTGCCGGTGGGCCGGGTGCCCTATGGTGTGGTGGCCGACGACTGAGTGCAGGCAGGTGTCGCGGCCCGCAGCGCCGGGCATCGCACCACATCGCGGTTTGCTGAATTCGACAAGGAGTTGATCGCATGCCGATCCGACACATTGCCCGCCGTGCCCGCGCCCTGGCAGTGGCTGGCTTTGCGGCAGCGGGCCTGTTGCATGGCGCACCGCTGCACGCGGTGGCCCTGAAGTTCGGTTTTCTGGAACTGAACCACGACGCCCGCTACGACGAGGAAAAACTCTACTTCCGCCCCATGTCGCGCGCGCTCGGTCGACCGCTGGCCGGCGCCGAGGTCGCCTTGCGCGAGTCGCGCTTCGTCGGCCAGGCGGTCGGCGCAGAGTTCGCGCTCGAGCGCGCGCAGGCCGACGACGCCAAGGGGCTGATCGAGCAGATCGGCAAGCTCAACGCCGCGGGCGTGCGCTTCTTCCTCATCGATGCGCCGGGCGCGGTGGTCGCGCAGGTCTCCCAGGCGGTGCGCGGCCGCGAGTTGCTGCTGTTCAACATCTCCGCGGCGGACGACGCGCTACGCCAGGAACAATGTCAGCCCAACCTGCTGCACACGATCCCGAATCACGCCATGCAGGCCGATGCCATGGCGCAGTACCTGGTGTCGCGCAAGTGGCGTTCGGTGCTGATGCTCGAGGGGCCGCTGGCGGAAGACAAGCTGGTGTCGGCGGCATTCGAGAATTCGGCGAAGCGCTTCGGCCTGAAGATCGTGGAGAAGCGCCCCTTCCTGCTCAGCAACGATCCACGGCAGCGTGACCAGGGCAATGTCGGCCTGCTCACCGCCGGCCCCGATTACGATGCTGTCTTCGTCGCCGACTCCGACGGCGAGTTCGCGCGCAGCGTGCCCTACCGCACCGTGCGCCCGCGGCCGGTGGTGGGCAGCGAGGGGCTGGTGGCCGAAGCCTGGCATTGGTCGTGGGAGCGCCACGGCGCGCCGCAGCTCAACAACCGGCTGGAGAAGCTGGCGTCGCGCCGCATGTCCAGTCCGGACTGGGCCGCCTGGATCGCCATCAAGACGGTGGTCGAGGCGGTGGTGAGGACGAACAACGGCGATTTCCGCACGCTGGCGAAGTACATCGGCAGCGACGACATCACCATCGACGGCTTCAAGGGCAACCGCCTCGGCTTCCGCCAGTGGGACGGCCAGTTGCGCCAGCCCATCCTGCTCGCCACGCACAACGCCGTCATCGAGCGCGCGCCCATCCAGGGCTTCCTGCACCAGACCAACAACATGGACACGCTGGGCTTCGACAAGCGCGACAGCCGCTGCAAGTTCTGACAAACCGGATCGCTTCCCCAGATGAGACTTGCTCACGCCCTGCTTGCGCTCCAGGCCGTCACCAGCCGCGAGGTGGCGAAGTTCGTTCGCCAGGGCGGCCGTTTCGCGTCGGCGCTGGTGCGCCCGCTGCTGTGGCTGGTGGTGTTCGCCGCCGGCTTCCAGAACGTGTTCGGCGTTTCCATCATTCCGCCCTACGACACTTACATTCCGTACCAGGTGTACATCGTCCCCGGCCTGCTGGGCATGGTGCTGCTGTTCAACGGCATGCAGTCGTCGCTGGCGATGGTGTACGACCGCGAAATGGGCGTGATGCGCCTGCTGCTGACGGCGCCGCTGCCGCGCTGGTACCTGCTGTTCGCGAAGCTCCTCGCCGGCACGCTGCTCTCGGTGCTGCAGGCCTATGTGTTCCTGATCATCGCCGCACTGTTCGGTGTCACCGTGCCGTGGATGGGCTGGCTGCAGGTGCTGCCGGTGCTGGTGCTGGGCGGCATGATGCTGGGCGCCCTCGGCCTGTTGCTGTCGGTGCAGATCCGCCAGTTGGAGAACTTTGCCGGCACGATGAATTTCGTCATCTTCCCGATGTTCTTCCTGTCGCCGGCGCTGTATCCGCTGTGGAAGCTGGAGGAGTCGGGGGCGGAGATCATCCACTTCGTCGCGCAGTGGAACCCGTTCACTCATGCGGTGGAGGCGATCCGCTTTGCGCTGTACGGTCAGTTTTCGGCGATGTCGCTGTCCATCGTGGTGGGGTGCCTCGTGGCATTTTTCTTGCTGGCGGCGTGGGGGTATGACCCGCAGCGTGGCATGCTGAAACGGACCGGAAAGCCCGGTTGAACCAAACCAAAAGGCCTTGAATCGGCACTGGAGGAGCAATGATCATCCGCACCAAACATTTCATGCTGCTGGCTGCCTGCGGCGTCGTCGCCGGCTCCGCGGGCGCCCACGGCCCGGCACGGCTCAAGGTCGAGCACAGCATCGACATCCAGGCGCCGGCCGACAAGGTCTGGGCGCGCATCGCCAACTTCCACGACATGTCCTGGCACCCGGCGATCGCCAGCACCCAGGGCAGCGGCGGCAATGTGCCGGATGCCACCCGGCTGCTGACGCTGAAGGGCGGCGACGGCAAGGCGACGATCGAGGAGGCACTCAACAAGTACAGTGCCGAGCACATGAGCTACATGTACAAGATCACCAAGGTCGACGTGGCGGTGCTGCCGGTGACCAACTACGCGGCAACCATCACCGTCACCTCCACCGGCCCCTCGTCGTCCAAGGTGGAGTGGCGGGGAGGTTTCTATCGCGGCTATCCGAACAACGATCCGCCCGCCAACCTGAACGACGATGCCGCCATCAAGGCGGTCACCGGCATCTACCAGTCCGGCCTTGACGCACTGAAGGCGGAAATGGAAAAGGGCGGGCGCTGAGCGAGCCGAAGGGATGGTGCGTCTGTTGCCGCAGCGATTTCCGCACCGGATGGCGGCGCTGAAGCCGCTGCTGTGGGCAGGCGCGCTCCTGCTCGCGAGGGGCGGCGGCGCTGCCGAGGTGGCCTTCGTCACCACCCAGTCCGACGACTCGGTGTCGGTCGTCGCGCTGGGCGAGGACAAGGTCGCCGCCACGCTCGAAGTCGGTGGCAAGCCCGCCGGGGTGGCCGCGTCGCCGGATGGCCGCCACGTTTATATCACCAGCCCCGAGGGCAGCTACGTCAGCGTGCTCGGCACGCGACCTCCCGCGCTGCTGCGCCGCATCGCGCTGCAGGGCGGGCCGCTGGGGATCGCCGTGCATCCGGACGGGGCGCGGCTCTTTGTTGCGGACTGGTATGGAAACCGCGTTTTCGTCGTCGATGTCGCGAGCGGCGACATCCTCGACGAATTGCCCACCGGCCTGTCGCCGTCGGGCGTGGCGGTGTCGCCCGATGGATCGCTGCTGGCGACGGCGGATCGCGACAGCGATCAGGTTTCCTTGTTCAGCACCGCGGATCATCGCCTGATCGGGACCGTGGCCACCGGCAAACGTCCGTTTGGCCTCGGTTTCACGCCCGATGGACGTCGTCTCATGTCGGCCGATGTCGGCTCCAATACCGTCACGGTGATCGATGTGGACTCGCGTGGCGTACTGGCTTCGGTGCCCGTCGGTGACCGCCCCTATGCCCTGGCCGTCGCGGGCGGTCGCGCCTTCGTCACCAACCAGTACGCCGGGACGGTGTCGGTTTTCGATCTGCAGAGCCTGAAAGTGGTCGCCACGATCGAGACCGGCGAATACCCGGAGGGCATCGCGGCGTCCGCCGACGGCCGCTTCGTCTATGTGGCCAACTGGTTCGACAACACGCTTTCGCGTATCGACACCGTCCGTCTGCGGGTGACGGGAAGCGTGCGCACCGGCAATGGTCCGCGCGCCTTCGGCGCTTTCGTTGCCGACGTGCCGGACGCTGCTGTCCGCTGATCGACGGCGCGCAACCGCGTACGTGCTTCAGGCCATGCGCGGGCACCGTCAGGGCGAGGGTGTCGCGATCACCAGTTGGTTGCGCCCCGCGCGCTTGGCCCGGTAAAGGCCACGGTCCGCGTGTCGCATCGCGACGTGGATGTCGTCGTGATCCGGCGTGGCGAGCGCCAGACCCAGGCTCATCGTCAGCCGCTCGACGATCGGTGCCACGCTTGTTTCGATGGCCTGGCGGATCTTCTCGCCGACGATCTGTGCGCCGGTCAGGTCGGTTGCGGGGATGACCGCGAGGAATTCCTCGCCGCCGAAACGGGCGACGAAATCGGTTTCGCGGATGGATCGCCTGAGCACCTCGGCGGCATGCCGCAGCACGGCGTCGCCGACGGCATGGCCGTGCGAGTCGTTGATGGATTTGAAGTGATCGAGGTCCATCATCAGCACCGCATAGGCGACGCCTGAGCGCTTCATGCGGATGAACTCGTCGCTCAGGCGCTCATTGCCGGCAAGCCGGTTCGGCAACCCGGTAAGCGCATCGTGACGGGCCAGCAGGCGCAGCTCTTCGTTGGCGCGCGCCAGCGCCTCGGTGCGTTCGGCAACTTTCCGCTCGAGCTGGGCGTTCATCTCCGCCAGCGCCTCGGTCGCCCTGCGCAGCGCCTGTTCGTCGCGCTTGCGCGCAGAGATGTCGGTGACGCAACCGGCCATGCGGATGGGGCGGCCGGCGGGGTCGCGCTCGACGACCTCGCCACGGTCGAGTACCCAGATTTCGCTGCCGTCCTTGCGCTGCATGCGGTGTTCATGCCGGTAGTGCCCGCTCCGGCGCAAGGCGGCGTCGATCGAGGCGAGCACCGTGTCGCGATCGTCCTCGTGCAGTTGCGCGGCGAATTCTTCGATCGGATGCTGAAGTTCGTCAGTTGGGAAACCGAGCAGCGCGCACCAGCTCGCGTTGTGGGTGACGATGCCGCGCGGAATGTCCCAGTCCCAGATGCCATCGCCCGCGGCCGCCATTGCGTAGGCGTAGCTGCGCTCGCGCTCTTCGATGACCTGGTGCGCACGCTGAAGGTCGGTCACGTCGTGGGCGATGACGAGGATGCGCCGCTCGCCGTCCGGACCGTGCAAGGGCTTCTTGATCGAGTGGAAATGCCGGATCTCGCCAGTTTCGGCGTTCGTCGAGCTCTCCTGCACCAACTGCGTCTCGCCCGCCAGCATGACGCCGCGCACGTTCCGCAGGTAGAACTCGACTTGCTCGCGATTCGGGTTGAAATGACCGTCGTCCTTGCCCACGAGCTGATCCGGCGTGGTTCCGTAGAGCGTGGCCAGCGCTGCGTTGCCGAGCAGGAAGCGACCGTTCCAGTCCTTCAGCAGGATGATGTCCGGCGACTCGTCGATGACGGTGCGCAGCAGTTCCTCGCCTTCGCGCGCCCGCGCCCAACTCGCCAGGGCGTCGCCCCATTCGTCCGCGCATGGACCGACCGCGCCACACTCGACGCAGCGAGCGGCCCACTTTCCGTTTGCATCGCTCGCCACGTGTGTCTCGGGCGAGCGGCAGAAAGGGCAGGGGTCGGGCCTTTGGTCGGCAGGAGGGCTGCTGGCTGGCATTGTTCTTGGCGGCAGGTGCTACACGTGTGACCCGGACAGATCACGAAGCTGGAATGTTACCGAAGCCTTGCATCGCGCGGGTGTTCGTGTCGATGACATATTGCGCGCAGGTGCCGGAGCGTCGCTCGAAGTCGACCTCGCAAGCCTGGCCGCACTCGGGCGGTCGCGTCGGATCCGCGCGCTCAATGGTCGAACTCCTCGTTCTCGAATTGCAGATACAGCTTCTGGACATTCCGCGGGTGCAGCAAGGCATAGAGGGCCCAGTCCTGGAATTCGGGCAACTGCACGTTCCGCAGCGTCTCGTAGAGGCTTGCTCCTCCGCGTTGCCGATCACGGGCGAGCTCTGCGACCCGCTCGATGTAGTGCCGCACCGGCGCTGTCGCCGCAGCGGCGCCGGGCGGTCCATATCCCGGCACCAGGATGCGTGGCGACAGCTCGTCGATGGCGTGGAGGGCGGAGAGCCAGCCCGAGGTGTTCGAGTCGCGCAGGTCAGGCAGGCGGCTGATGGAAACCAGCGCCCCGGCGAACAGGATGCCGCTGGTTGAGTCGTAAACGGCGAGGTCGCCCGGCGTGCTGCCCCAACCGAAGTGCAGCACGCGCAGCTTGCGCCCGCCGGCGTCAAGCTCGATGGATTGCGACACGGTGCGCGCGGGCATCAGCACGCGGGTGCCAAGCATCGCTTGCTCGCCGAGCAGGCGCCTGAGGTTGCGCAGGCAGTTCTCGCAGCGCTCGCCGATCAGCCGCGCCCCGGCCTCGTGAGCGAGGATGGGGATGTCGCGGTCGGCGAAGGCCGCGCTGCCCATGATGAACTCCTGCAGCGGCTGGGTGATCACCGCCAGCACGACTGGCTTGCCGCCGACGCGCTCGGCCGTCTCGAGCAGTTCGCGGCCATGCCGATAGGAACTGCCCGTGTTGATGACGATGGTGCCATCCGCGCCGACGATGAAGCCGGCGTTGCCGATGCGGCCCTGGTTCTCCGGGCTGGCCTCATTCGTGCTTCCGAAGACGGCATAGACGCCGTTGCCGAGCGCGGTCGCGGTGAGCGCCGCATCATCGGCAGGGAAGGCGCGCCCCGGGGCAGCGGCGATCATGCAGAGAGCCAGGCCGCACGCGAGCCTGAAGATCCCATTCAATCCGGACGAAACCAGGGAGAGCAGGCCATGGACGATGCGAAGAAGAAGGTGACCCGATTCCTCGGGGGCTTGTCGATGCTCGTCGCGCTGGCGGGGGCGCAGTCTGCTGGCGCCGAAGCGCCGCCGCTGGTCGTGGCGCCGTTCGACCTCATCGAGGAGCACCCCGACCCGAGTCGCGCCGCCGACCAGCAGCGACGGCTCGAGGCCGTCCGCAGCCAGTTCATCGACGAGATTCAGGCGCATGGTCTCTATCGCGTGGTGGCGCCTGAATCAGCGCGGGAAGTCGTCGACCAGTTGCGGGCACGGCACGCATTCCTTTACGACTGCCCGCAATGCAAGGGCGAGCTGGGGCAGGCCACCGGCGTGCGTCTGGTGGCAGTCGGATGGGTGCAGAAGGTCAGCAACCTGATCCTGAACATCAACGTGGAAGTCAGTGATGCGACGAGCGGCCGGGTGCTCGCCGTGCAGTCGGTCGACATCCGCGGCAATACCGATGAGTCGTGGACGCGGGGCATGCGCTTCCTGGTGCGGAAACTGGTGGAGCGCCGGCCGCCCGGCATCGACTCGGGCGGCTGATCGGTCCTCACGTCTCCCGTCGCAACCGCAGTTGATGCGATATGCGCCCTGCGACGGCAACCCCGGCCGTTCACCGCGTCAGACCGGATTGCTGACCGGTTGCACCGGCAGCGTCGCCTCGAAGCGCCGGGATTGGCTGTCGAGCACTTCCGCCTTCAGTTCCCCGCGGCCCTTGGGAATGAAGTAGAAACGGAAGTTGGGATTCTCGCTGATGGTGAAATCCACTTCCGCGGTGAGCACGGGTTCGCCTGCATAGCTGATGCGGACCAGTCGCACGTAATGTGCAGGCGTGTAGTTCCGCGTGAGCTGATCCATGGCAAGACCGGAATGGTTCGGGTGGCTCATCATCAGTTGCGCGAGCGACGGCCTGTTCAGTACTGGTTCGCCTTCCACGCGCAGCCGCATCCTGCCCAGGGTGGTGAGCGCGGCCTGTGGATCCTTGCCCGGCGGCGCGGAGCACCCGCCCGACGCCTTGACGAAGCGGGTGCTCATGAAAAGCTTCCCGTCGTTCATCTCCGCGATCGCACGCATGTGGGTGTAGGCATCGACGCGCACGCGGGTCTCGATCTCGGCGCGCCCGCTCGCCGGGGTGAAGTCGAACACCGCACCCATCGGCGAGGGATTGTTGTCGATGATCAGGTAGATCCGGCGGATGTAGCGGGTGTCGCTCTGCGGGAACTGCGCGCGCAGGGCGATCGGCACGATTGCGGCATCCTCCGCACGGGCGGGTGCTTCGAGCTTCAACACGTCGTCGGCTGGCGTGGTGATCGGGCGGCCGGCGAAGAGGCTGTCGCGGAACTGCAGCCACATCGGATTGGCGTCGATGTCGAGCGCGGGGTCGGTCGCGCCGGCCTGCTGGGCGTGCGCCATCCTGCCGGCCGCGAGCAACAACGGCAGCGAAATCAGCATCCTGCGTTTCGGATTCATGCTTGCCCTCCTTGCGGGCGTTTCAGTCTTCCCACTCCAGCTCGGCGTAGGCGGCGGTCAGGTTGCGACGGTGGAACGCGTCCGCAAGCTGCCAGCCGGCGGTGCCGGTGGCCGACAACTGCTCGAGCGTGCGTGCAATGGGCACGCCGGCCTTGATGGCAGCGCGAACCTCGCGCAATACGGTCGAGAGGTAGGTTTCCTCCGGACCGATGGCCTGGCGCAGGTCTTCGCTTACCGTGCCATGCCCGGGCACGGCACGCTTCACATCCAGCGCCTTGAGCTCGCCGATGACGCGCAGCCAGCCGCGCAACTGGCCGTCGATCACCGGCAGGTGGCCCATGAAGAGCAGATCGCCAGTGAACAGCGTTCCCGTCTGCTGGTCGAAAACCGTCAGGTCGTTGTCGGTGTGGGCCGTGGGCCAGGCGCGCAGTTCCAGTTGGCGTCCGCCCAGGTCGAGGGCCGCCCGGTCAGCCACCGTCTGCGTCGGGTAGACCACCGCGTCGGGCGCGAGTGCCTGCCCGCCCTCGCGGCGGAAGGCCTCCAGGTAGTAGGGCGCGCGTGCCGACAGGGATGGGCCGAGGCGCACGTGGGCCACGTAGGCCGGCCCGGGACTGCCGGCGGCGAGTGCGACGTTGCCCAGCACGTGATCGGGATGCATGTGGGTGTTGATTACGTAGCACACCGGCAGCGTAGTCACGCGCTCGATCGCTGCCTTCAGGCGCTGGCCGATCGCGGGGCTGCCGCCGGTGTCGATGACGGCGACGCATCCCGCGCCCACGATGAAGCCGATATTGGCCACGTCCTCGCCGTCTTGCGCGGCCCAGGCGTGGTGGCTGCCCTGGTGCACATGGACCCCGGGAGCGATCTCCTTCGTCGGCAATGGCTCGACGGCAGCAGCCCTCGCCGGTGCGCCCGACGTGAACAGCAGCGACGCGCCCAGCAGCGCGGTCAGCACCCTGGCATGTCGGCGCGGCGCTGACGGGGTGATCATGTTGGGGCCTATTTCGCCGCGGTGTCGATGAAGCAATGCTTGTTGGCGCGCGCCTGGATTTCACGCAGGCGCTTGACCTCCTTGCCGACCGATGGATTCTCGCGCAGGGCGGCGCCACGGTCGCCGGCGATGCGCTGCGCCAGTGTGGCGGTGTGCAGCGTGGTGTAGTCGTCGTAGCTCAGTTCGGTTGCCAGCGCGTCTAGCGCGCACGAGCACTTGCTGATCATCTCGTAGCTGTTGCCCGGATGCTGCTGCAGGCACTCCTGCACGTACAGCACGCGTTCCTGGGTCGGAAAATCATTGGCTGCGGCCGGCAGGGCGGGCACACCGGCGAGCAGTGCGACTGCGACAGGCAGCAAGAGGCGGGGAGTCATCGGCTTTCCTTTGTCCTTAGCGGGCGCCCGGCGCGGACGCGGTGACGACCTCGGCGCCGTCGATGTACATCTCTTCCACCATCAGTGGTGGCGAGGAGGCGTCCGCATTGTCGATCCGGCTGCGGATGCCATACACCCGGCCCGGCACTGCGTCCGACATCATGAACACATAGTGCTTGCGGGCAAGGCTTGCGAAGCGCTGGCGGGACGGATCGTCGAGATAGGGCGCGATCGAAACCTCCTGCCCAGAGATCGATTTCCCGCGATAGCGGAAAGTGGTGGCGCGCACCTCTGCGCCGTTGTACACCGCCATGCGGATGCGCTTGCGGAAGTGGGCCTGCTGACCCTTGGTGAGCCGCTGCATGTCGCGCACGTCGTGCTCGAGGAAATACAGGATGACCGGGTTGGAGCGTGCATCGTCGATTTCGGGCAGCGCCAGCCTGTGCTCGCCGCTCAGGAAGGATCCGCTTGCGGTGCAGCAGGTGCCGTCGGGCCGCTGCCCGAGCGAGATGCTGACCGAGTCCTCAAAGGACGGTTCGAGGCTGCCCGACTTGCGGAATGAATATTTCAGCGTCGCCGGCGGATGCTCCGCCGACAGATGCTCGTCCATGAAGATCAGGCGCTCGGCGGCCGAATAATCGGGCGTGGAGACGGCCCTGGCGTCGGGCTTGGGCTCACCCTGCGCGGCCCATGAGGGCAGGCAGGCGGCGAGCCCCGCGAGCAGGGCGAACAGTGCGGGGATGGGCGGACGGATGGCCATGCTCCAGGGGTGCAAGCGGTGAAAGAGACTCAGGGAGGCGGGTGCTGCGTCGAGTGCGCTCCGGCAAAGGGTGCGAACGCTCATCTGGAGAGCGCCGCTGATGCGGGCGGCTCGTCAGTCAGCGGCACGCGGTATTCGGCGAGGATGGACTGGATCTCGGCGCGATGCGTGTCGATGAATTCCTCCACCTGCTTCTTCCACTCGGGCTCGCCATAGCGCACGCCCATGCCGACAGAGAACTCCAGCGGAATCCCCGGTTCGGGGCGGATCGGCACGACGTGCATCGGCTGCCTCGCGGCCGTCTGGCCGTAGTAGCTGCCGACCGGTCCCCAGACGATGGCGACGTCGATCTTGCCGGAGGCAAGATCCTGATCGATGATCCGGCCCGGGTAGTAATCCATCTCCACGTTGATCGTGTGATAGGGCACGCCCTGGTCGACCAGGTCATGCCTCGCCATCCATTTCGACGCCGGCGAGTGGTCGAAAACGCCGATCTTCAGGCTGGCGAGCTTCTCCCGCGGCAGCGCGAGGAAATCGTCGCTCGTGCGCACGTCGTCCATTCCCTTGCCAGCCGGAAAGACGAGCACGTAGGGCGAGCGGAAATAGGGTTTCGTCACCGAGGCCTGGTCGAAGCCCACCGGCAGCCCCATGATGATGTCGCAGGGGTAATCTTGACCGGGCAACTTGTAGCGCAGGGTGTTGCGGATGAAGACGAAACGCTGCGGGTAGTTGTAGTAGGTCACCGGCAGCTTGAGCGACTTGCCGAACAGTTCGGCGATGCGGTTCTCGAACCCCTGCTGCTTGTCGTTGGCGAACGGCAGGTTGTTGGGATCCTGGCACACGCGCAGCGCCTTGCGCTCCGGTGCGCCGCCACTGTCCTGTGCCAGCGATGCGCCTGCCGTCAGCAGGGCGGCCAGCCCGGCGATGAGGGTGATGCCACGGCCGCGCTTGCGCGTGGCGCTCGGGCGGGCCTGTTCCTTGGTCGCGGTCATCGTTTCTTCCTCGACCTCACTCGATCGGCTGAACCTTGGCCTGGGTGATGGCGCCGTCGGAACGGCCCTTCAGATACGCATACAGGGCATCGATGTTGTCCATCACCCTGGGGTTGTTGCCGAAGCTGACCATGCCTTTGTCCTGCCTGCCGTCTCGCACCGTCTGGATGAACTGTTCCTTCGTCAGCACTTTCAGGCTCTCGATCAATGAAGGCCCGACCATGCCCTCCTGATTCGCGCCGTGGCAGCGATCGCAGGCCGCAGCGCGCCAGGTATGGAATCCCTTCAGCGTGTTCGGGTCGACCTTGTTGCCGTCGACCACCGTGTACAGCGGCTTCTGTGCATCTGCAGCATGGCTTGGGCTACCGACGACCATCAGGGCTGCACACAACAACATCGCGTACTTCATGAATGAATCCTCCTCGCTTGCGGCGGATGTGTCGTGGCTGCTTTGGCCTGACACCTTTCGTTGAATGATGAATCAGGAGGCTCGCGACGCTGTGACCTGCAGAGGGATCTGCGCCGGGGAGCGGGTGCTTTCCACACTGGCTTCGAGTCGGATGACGAACCTGAAGTTCGTCATCCGCCATGCACGTGAAGCTATCGGAGCCATAGCGGGAAGCCCTCGGGGTCATCCCGCGGCGGGCCGGACCGTAAAGGCCCGGCCCTGTCGAGCTCAGTTGGGCAGCGCGAACACGGTGAGCGAGCCGCCGAGCTGCGTGTAATCGGCCAGCTCGCGATAACCGCCGACCGCACCCAGACCCTCGTTCGCCTTCTCCAGGCCCGCCGCCATGCCGATGCCGGCCCAGCCGCCGATGCCCGAGAACACGCCCAGATACTGCTTGCCCTTGTGCTCATAAGTGAAGACGTTGCCGATGATGCCGGACGGCGTCTTGAACTTGTAGAGCTCCTTCTTAATGTCCTTGGCATCGACGCACTTCAGGTAGCCCTCGAGCGTGCCGAAGCACGAGAGTCCGCCCGCAGTGTTGAGCGAGCCGCTCCACACCGAGAACTTCTCGGGCTTGGACTGCACGATCTTGCCCTTGCCCGCATCCCAGGTGATGAAGTTGCCCATGCCGCCATGACTGTTGGGTGCCGGGAACATCGACAGCGTGGCCCCGACGTAGGGCTGGCCGGCGACGTAATCGACCTGGAACGGCTCGTAGTCCATGCAGACGTGGTTGGTAGGCACGTAGAAGAGCTTGGTGTTCGGGTCGAACGAGGCCGGCTGCTGGTCCTTCGAGCCGAGCGCCGCCGGGCAGATCCCTTTCACGTTGACGTCCGGTCCGCCCGCTTGAGTGGAGTACTTGGTGACCACCTGCGGCCGGCCGGTCTTCATGTCGACGTGGGTCGCCCAGTTGACCTGCGGGTCGTACTTCTCGGCCACCAGCAGTTCACCCGTGGTGCGGTCCAGCGTGTAGCCGAAGCCGTTGCGGTCGAAGTGGACCAGCGCCTTGGTCGGCTTGCCCTTGACGTCGATGTCGGCAAGGATCATCTCGTTGATGCCGTCGAAGTCCCACTCGTCGTGCGGCGTCATCTGGTAGACCCACTTGGCCATGCCGGTGCTCATGTCACGCGCCATGATCGTCATCGACCACTTGTTGTCGCCCGGACGCTGCGACGGGTTCCAGGTCGAGGGGTTGCCGGTGCCGTAATAGACGGTGTTGGAGGCCTTGTCGTAGCTGTACCAGCCCCAGGTCGTGCCGCCGCCGGTCTTCCACTGGTCGCCCTTCCAGGTCTTGAGCGACGAATCCTTGCCGACCGGCGCCATCTTGCCGTCGGTCCAGGTCATCGTCTTGTCCGGATCCATCAGCATCTCGTTGTCGGGGCCGGTGCTGTAGGCCTTCCACACCTGCTTGCCGGTGTTCATGTCGTAGGCGGCGACGAAGCCGCGCACACCCCATTCGCCACCCGAGATGCCGGTGAGGACCTTGTCGCCGAAGACGTGGGGGGCGTTGGTGTTGACCGCGCCCAGCTTCGGATCGCCATTGACCGCGCTCCACAACACCTTGCCACTCTTCGCATCCAGCGCAACCAGGGTCGAATCCGCCTGCTGCAGGAAGATCTTGCCCTCCGCGTAGGCAAGGCCGCGATTCACCGTGTCGCAGCACATCTGCGCGATGACCGACGGATCCTGCTTGGGCTCGTAGCGCCAGACGATCTTCTGCGTGTCGAGGTCGAGCGCGAACACCTTGTTCGGGAACGGCGTGTGCAGATACATCATGCCGTCGATGACCAGCGGCGAGCCCTCATGGCCGCGCAGCACGCCGGTGGAGAAGGTCCACGCGACCTGCAGCTTGCCGACGTTGCTGACGTTGATCTGCTTCAGCTTGCTGTAACGCTGGTTGAACATGTCGCCAGCCTGCATCGCCCAGTTCTTCGGGTTGGCGATCTTCGACTCGAGGTCAGCGTTGGCCTGCGCGACACCAGGCAGCGCAAACGCCAGGGCGGTGGCGAGGACTGTCGGTGCGAATCGAGCGGGTGTTCCGGAACGTTTCATTTTTGTCTCCTCTCTCTTTGTGAACAACGTGCGACTTCGCCACATGAAAAGACCGGAGGCCCCGCCGCGGCATGCGGAGCGCGGGTTCCTAACGACAGCGGAAACGTCAATGCAAACCTTGTGCCAGAATGTGCCGCCGGCTGCCCTGCTGCAAAAGTGACTGACAAGCCCGGGAAAATTGCCCGGCCGCGGCATGGGCGCCGCGTGCAGGGCTGAACTGTTCGGCGCCCTGCTGCAAAGTGGGGCAAGTGCTACTTTTTGGGACATGAGGTGTCGGCTTTGGTATCCCTTGAGACTCGCCCACCCGGACGGCGAGCGATCGCTGTCGCCGCCCTGTCGGCACGCATGCTGGCCGAGTCGGTCGCCAGTGGCGGTGCGACGGCGGTGGCGCTGGATCTGTTCGGCGATGTCGACACGCGCGCCGCGGCCGCGGCCTGGCACGACATCGGCAGCGGAGGCCAGCTCGCGCTGGATGGTGCGGCCCTGCTCGACGCGCTGGCCCGGCTCGCGGATGAGGGCGACGTCGACGCGTGGGTCGCAGGCAGCGGCTTCGAGGCGCGGCCGGACCTGCTTGCGCGCGGCGCCACGCTGCTGCCGCTGCTGGGCAATCCGCCGGAGGTGGTGCGGCGGGTCCGCACGCCCGGCTGGTTCTACCCCTGGCTGGCGGCGCGCCGGGTGCCGCACGCGGCGGTCAGTGTCGCGCCTCCGGTGCAGCCCGAAGGCTGGCTGTCGAAGGACGCGCGTGCCTGCGGCGGCTGGCATGTGCGACCCGCGCTGACGGCGGTGCCTGGCGGCGGCGCGGGACATTACTTTCAGCGGCGCATCGAAGGGGTGCCGATGTCGGTGCTCTTTCTCGCCGACGGGCATCGCTGGCACATTGCGGGCATCGCGCGCCAGACGATTCGCCCACTTGGCGGACATCAATACGTCCATCGCGGCGGCGTCGGGCCGATCGATCTGCCGGCCGCCGCGCTGGACGCGCTGCGGGCGATGGTGGACAGCATTGTGGGCGGGCTCGGCCTCGTCGGGCTCAATGGCATCGACTTCATCCTGCACGAGGATGGGCCGCTGCTGATCGAGCTCAACCCCCGTCCGACCGCCAGCGTTGCGTTGTTCGACGATTGCGTCCACGGTGAGCTGCTGCTGGCGCATGCGGCGGTGTGCCGTGGCGCGGCCCTCGACGCGCTGAGGTTTCAGCCTTTGCGCGCGGTGCGTGGCAGCGAGGTGGTGTTTGCGCCGCACGCTGGCCGCATCGACGATGAAACGGCGGACTGGCTGGCAGGGCAGGGCTGGTGTCACGACCTGCCTGTGGCGGGTACGGCCCATGCATGGGGCGACCCGGTGTGCAGCGTGAGCGCGCGCGCGGAGAGTACGGCGGAGGTCGATCGCCTGCTGGCCGAGCGCCGACGCGCGGTACTGGACGCAGTGGCGCACGCTGCCTCCGCAAGCTGATCGACGCCCAGGGCGGCGATCCGCGAACCCGGAGGTGTGCGCGCCCGAACCAACGGAGGTGGACCATGACGCAATGGCGCAGCAAGCAGAAGGACGAGCCCTATGCCGAGGAGGAGATCAAGGCCCGGCTCGCGGCAGAACTGCCGGAGTGGTACTACGAGGACGGCTGGATCCGTCGCAAGTACAGGACCAGCGGCTGGAAGGGCACGCTGATGGTGATCAACACCGTCGGCCACCTGGCGGAGGCGGCGTTTCACCATCCCGACATTGCCGCTTCCTACGCATTCGTGATCGTCAAGCTGATGAACCACGCGGCGAAGGGCGTCACCGACAAGGATTTCGAACTGGCGAAGAAGATCGAGGAGGTCGTGATGTGGCAGCCGGGCAAGGAAGGCGGTGCCCTTGAAGGCACGCCCGACGATCCCCGCTTCAGCTACATCAAGTATCGCTGATGTCGTTCGTCGGTAACGATCTGGCTGCGGATCTGGTTGCGCTCTCACGCGCCGAGGCGGCGTTCCGCTGGGCATGCCGGCTGGACGTGGAAGTGTTCAAGCCCGGCAATGTCAGCCTCGCTTCCGCGGGGCACGACATGGTCGCTGCGCAGTTCCTGTCCAGCGCGGCGGCGGCGGCAGGCCCGTTGTTGCGTACCGGCGCGCCGGTGGGCGAGCGCGTCGAGGGCGCCGTCGTCGCCACCCGCCGTGCCGTCGGCTGCAACACCAACCTCGGCATCCTGTTGCTGTGCGCGCCGCTGGCGCTGGCGGCCGAGCGCGCCGGGCTCGGCGACGAAGCCGGCCTGCTCGCCGAGCTGCATAAGGTGCTTGCGGCTCTCGATGTCGCCGATGCGCGTGCGACCTTTCGCGCGATCGCGCTGGCGAACCCCGGCGGATTGGGGAAGCCGGCCGAGCAGGACGTGTCGGCCACGCCGACGGTGGACCTGCGCTCGGCGATGGCGCTCGCCGCCGATCGCGACCTGATTGCGCGCCAGTATGCGTACGGTTTCGGTGACCTGGTCACGGTGGGCCTGCACCCTTTCCTGCGCGAGACCGATCGTGGCCATGCGCTGCCCTTGCGCGTGCAGCGCACCTTCCTGCGCTTTCTGTCGGCATTTCCGGACTCGCACATCGCACGCAAGTTCGGCCGGGAGACCGCGCGTCAGGTGCAGGACGAGGCGAAACCCTGGCTGGCGGCGATCGAGCACGACGGGATGGCCGCGGCGTCGCCGCGCTTCGCGGCTTGGGATGCGTCGCTCAAGCAGCGCAGGCTCAATCCCGGCACCAGCGCGGATCTCACGGTGGCGACGCTGTTTACGGCGGCCCTGGTGCGACCCGCGCTGACGGGCGGCGGGCAGCGGTCTGCATGAGGCCCCCGACCGTTGCGCGCGGGCGGCGCCCTGATTGCGCTGCAGTTGCGCGTGGCCTGGATCTTGCTGACCTGCCTCGTTGCCGAAGAAATCGGGATTGTTCGAGGATTGCCGAGAGATGTCTTCCCATGCCGCGCTTAGCCGACAGAGCCGCGAGATGATCCGCCAGGTAACCCGCTCGCCGGGGCCTGACGCGCTGGTCGTCGATGCGCCTGCGCGCCTGCATCTGGGCTTCATGGACCCCAGCGGCAGCCTGGGGCGCAAATACGCGAGCCTCGGCCTGGTCATCGACGGGTTGAGCACGCGAGTCGGCATCACCGCGGCCCCATGCAACGAAGTGGTCGTCGCCGACGGCATCGATGCGGGCGAAGGCGAGCGGCTGCGGCGTCATCTGGCCACGCTGCAGGCGCGCACCGGACGTGCCCTGCCGCTGCGGGTGACGCTGCTGCGCGCGCCACCCGCCCACTCCGGCTTCGGCTCGGGCACCCAGTTGGCGCTGGCGATCGGCCACGCCTTCGCCCGTTACCACCGGCTCGACATGGGCAGTGCCGACATCGCCGGGCTGCTCGGACGCGGCGAGCGCTCGGGGGTGGGCATTGCCGGCTTCGATCGCGGCGGCCTGCTGCTCGATTGCGGTCCGGGTGCTGCCGGTTCGGCAGCGCCCCTGATCACGCGCATCGAATTTCCGGCGGCGTGGCGCATCGTCCTGGTGATGGACGAGCGCACCAATGGGCTGAGCGGTTGCGCGGAGCGTGAAGCGATGGCCACCTTGCCGCCCTTCCCGCGCGAACGCGCGGCCGACATCTGCCATCAGGTGCTGATGCGCGTGCTGCCCGGAGCCATCGAACGCGACTTCGTGCCGTTCGCCGAGGGTGTGAGTGCCATCCAGCGCCTCGTCGGCAGTCATTTCGCGCCTGCGCAAGGCGGCTCGATGTACACCAGCCCCGCGGTGGAGCGGGTGATCGAGTGGATCGCGGCGCGCCAAGCCGCTGCCGTCGGGCAGAGCTCCTGGGGGCCGACCGGCTTTGCCATCCTGCCCGCCATCGACGCAGCGGAACAGGCGGTCAGCGCCGCGCGGGATGCAGGCGTCGTCGATCCCGCCTTGCGCATCCTGGTCGTGGGCGGCCGCAATCGCGGCGCGCAGATCGATGCAGTGACGGATTTTCAGGCCGATCCGGGCGACTGACGCTGCCGGGCGCGACGCGCCGCCACCGGACCCTCCCTTTCCAATCCAGAGGAATGCAACGATGGAACGCAGCTACATCCTGCACATGTTCACGCCGGGCAAACAGATGAGCCCCTTCGACATCAACATGGCGGTCGATGCCGGCTACCAGGTGGTGGTGCCGTACTGCGGCGTAAGCGCGGGCGAGATCACCGGGCTCACGCAGGACGCGATCTTCTCGCGCGGCCCCAAGGGCGTGAAGGCGACCGGCATCTTCATCGGCGGCCGCGACGTGCTGCTGGCGGCCGACATGCTGGAGGCGGCGCGCAAGGCGATGGTGCCCCCGTTCGAGGTGTCGGTGATCGCTGATCCGAGCGGCTCCTACACCACCGCCGCGGCGCTCGTGGCCTGCGTGGAGCGCCAGTTGCAGCGCAGCCATGGCACCGACCTGGCCGGCAAGCGCGTGCTGATCCTGGGCGGTACCGGCACCGTCGGCCGCATCGCCGGCGTGCTTGCGGCTGGGCTGGGTGCGGAAGTCACGCTGGGCAGCCACCGCGACGCCGCCACGGCCAGGGAAGCGGCGCGGGCGACGGGCGAGCGCTTTGGCTGCACGCTGGAGGGGGCCGGGCTCGCGGAGCGGGAGGCGCGGCGCGCGGCGCTCGCCGAGGCCGATGTGGTGCTGGCGACGGCTGCGGCCGGCGTGCAGGTGGTGAGTGCGGACGAGCGTGCGCTGGCGAACCGCCTGCTGGTGGCGGCCGACGTCAATGCGGTGCCGCCCGAGGGCATCGCCGGGGTCGGGGTGATGGACGACGGCAAGGCCTTGCCGGAAGGAAAGGCGGTGGGCATCGGCGCGCTCGCGGTGGGCAACGTCAAGTACCAGACCGAGCATCAGTTGCTGGTCGCGATGCGCAATGCCGAAAAGCCGCTCTACCTCGGTTTTCGCGAGGCCTTCGCCAAGGCGCGCGAGATCATCGCCGCCAAGGGTTGAATGGGTCGAATGGGCTGAACGCGCCGACAGGGAGCAAGGACATGAGCGAGGGCAGGCAGGACAGGTGGGGCGGTCTCAGCGTCAATCGGCTGGCGGCGGCGCACGTCGCGGCGCTGCTCGATCAGGCGGGGCCGCTCGGGTTGCGGGTGGAGCGGCTCGACGATGGCGTGACGCTGGTGGATGCCGGCATCGATGCGCCGGGCAGTGTGACCGCCGGCCTGGCGATCGGCGAGATCTGCATGGGCGGCCTGGGAACGGTGCGCTTGTCGACGCGTGCCTCCGACGGCTGGCCTGCCTGGCTGGAAGTGGCCAGCGCGCAACCGGTGCTGGCCTGCCTGGCGAGCCAGTATGCGGGGTGGAGCCTGTCGGCGAGCAAGGAAGAGGCAGGCGGCAAGAAGTTCTTCTCGCTCGGATCCGGCCCGGCGCGGGCGCTGGCCGGCCGCGAGGACCTGTTCACCGAGCTGGGCTACCGCGACCAGGCCGATTGCGGCGCGCTGGTGCTGGAGGTCGACCGCCGGCCGCCGCAGGTGGTAATCGACAAGATCCTGCGCGACTGCGGGCTGACGGCGGAGCAACTGGTGCTGATCCTCACCCCCACCACCAGCCTCGCCGGGACGACGCAGGTGGTGGCGCGTGTGCTGGAAGTGGCGATGCACAAGGCGCATGAGCTCGGCTTTGCGCTGCAGGACATCGTTGACGGCAGCGCCTCGGCGCCGCTGCCTTCGCCCAGCCCGGACGGCGGCATCGCCATGGGGCGCACCAACGACGCGATCCTGTACGGCGGCCGGGTGCATCTGTCGGTGCGCGGCAGCGACGAGGCGGTGCACGATCTGGCGTTGCGATTGCCGTCGCTCAATTCGCGCGACTACGGCCGCTCCTTCGCCGACATCTTCCGCGACTACGAATACGACTTCTACAAGATCGACCCTGCCCTGTTCGCGCCGGCGGAAGTCTGGGTCAGCAACCTGGACAGCGGCCGCACCTGGACTGCCGGCAGCCTCAACATGGCCTTGCTGCGCGACCTGTGGCTCGAGGAATCGCGTTGAGGCGGCCGCGGTGAGCCTCTACATAGCGCCGCGCAGGCGCATCGCGATCTTCACCGACGAGACGGGCTGGCACACGCGCAGGCTGCAGCGCGCCTTCGCGCGGCGCGGCTTCGAAGGGCGCTGCGTGGATCTCGAGCAGGGCCGTTTCGAAACCGGCGGTGCAGGCCATGGCCTGGTGATCCCCGGTTTTGGCCGTGAACTGCCGCTTGCCGCGATCGTGCGCGGCATCGCCGGCGGCAGCCTGGAGCAGGTCACCAAGCGCCTGGGCATCCTGCATGCGCTGCGCGAACTGGGCGTGCCGGTGTACAACGATGCGCGGGCCATCGAGCGCAGCGTGGATAAGTCCATGACCAGCTTCCTGCTGCAGAAGGCGGGTGTCGCTTCGCCGCCGGCCTGGGCGGTGGAAGACGAGGCGCAGGCGCGCCGCATCCTGATGCGCGAGGCCTCGGCGGGCCGCAGCCTGGTGCTGAAACCGATGTTCGGCTCGCAGGGCAAGGGGCTGATGCGCGTCGGCATGGTCGAGGGGGTGTCGGTGCCGCTGCCCGAGCTCAAGCGCTATGGTGGGCTGGCCTACCTGCAGCGCTTCGTGCCGCAGGCGCAGGTGCCCGGTTTCGACTGGCGCGTGCTGGTGGTGGGCGGCCGCGCGGTGGCGGCGATGAAGCGCGTCAGCGAGCACTGGGTGCACAACGTGGCGCAGGGTGCGCGCTGCACGCCTTGCGCGCTCGACTTGGGCCTGGCGAACCTCGCCGAGCGTGCCGCGGCAGCGCTGGACATGGATTACGCCGGGGTCGATCTGGTGCCCGATCCGGCGGCGGCCGCGGGCGCGCAGGTGATCGAGGTCAATGGCGTGGCGGCCTGGCGAGGCCTGCAGAAGGTGACGGCCTTCGACATCGCCCAGGCGCTGGTCGACGATCTGCTGCAGCGACGGCTCGGCGTGCTGCACGTGCATGAGGCGACGACGCTCACCGGTTGACGACTCTGCCTGAACCGCAGGAGTGAGCCCTGGCCGGATCGCGGTGATGTGATCCGGCCTTTTTTATCCGATCGCAGCCTTGTCACGGAACGCCACAGGTGTTGAGTCGCCTGTTCCGTTTTGGGGCAGGGGCAAGGGGGCGAGCTGGGGAAGGGCGTGCCGCGGCGTCGATTCGCTCGTTCCGGCATGGTTGCAGCCTCGATGGATCGAGCTGGCACGAATCCTGTATCAGAGGGACGGGTATCGGATTGCCGACGGGCGTCCGCATATCGGACTTCCCGGCCTTGGGGGGCCGAACATTTCAACGAGGAGAAGACGAATGGCGAAAATCGATCGGATGATGGTGGGCGAGTCTCTTGTCGGCGACGGCAACGAAGTGGCGCATATCGACCTGATCCTGGGGCCCCGCGGCAGCGCGGCTGAAACCGCTTTCGCGAACACGCTGACCAACAACAAGGACGGCTTCACCTCGCTGCTCGCGGTGGTGGCGCCCAACCTGCTGTGCAAGCCGGCCACGGTCATGTTCAACAAGGTCACGATCAAGGGCGCCAAGCAGGCGGTGCAGATGTTCGGCCCGGCGCAGCGCGCGGTCGCCATGGCGGTGGCCGACAGTGTCGAGGACGGCACCATCCCGGCCGCCGAAGCCGACAACATCTTCGTCTGCGTCGGCGTGTTCATCCACTGGATGGCCGAGGACGACGCCAAGATCCAGGACTACAACTACCGCGCCACGCGCGAGGCGATCAAGCGCGCGGTCAATGGCGAGCCGTCCGCCGCCGAAGTGCAGTCGAAGAAGGGCAGCTCGGCGCACCCGTTCGCGGCCAAGTAAGGTCTCTGGTGCCGCACCCGTGTGCGGCACACTCGTGTGCGGCGTCAGGACGCAAGAAAATGCCGAAGCGTTGCTTCGGCATTTTCTTGTCCCCCACCCCGATGTTCGTACCGGGGGCGGGGAGCGGAGGGGGTCAGCGCTGGCGGCTGCCGGGCACCAGGCCGGAGCCGAGCAGGCTCAGCACTTCGGCATCGCGCCGCGGCTCGGTCGGCTCGCGGGGGGCACGGCGCCGCTCGATCAGCACGCCCACGCCCTCCACGTCGTCGAACTTGCGCGGCTTGGTGATGCCCACACGCACCCAATGCGCGCCGAAGCGGTTCAGCAGCAGGTTCGCCACCCCTTCGGCGAACGCCTCCAGCAACTGGTAGCGGTGCTCGCGCAGCATCTCGTGCAGCGCGGCCCGCACCTCGCCATAGTGGATCGTGTCGCCGATGCGATCGGTGTCGCATGCCAGGCTGCGCGGCAGGCCGGCGGCCAGGTCGATGCGCAGAGGCTGGGTGCGATGGAGTTCTTCGTGGTCGATGCCGATGACGGTTTCACCGACGAAGCCGTTGATGAAGATCACGTCGAGCGGTGCGTCGCCGGCCTGGGTCGCGAATGCCGAATCAACCGGCAGGTAGTGCGGCATCAGCCGGCTGGTCGGGGTGTGGGTCACTGCGCGCTCCTCGGCACCTTGGGTCTTTATCGGAAATTCGGCTTGCCAACGGCTTTAGCGAAAAACGGGCCAAGGCCCGCCCCCCCGGGCATGGGCATGCTTGTTGCGTTGGCGGGGTTCCTCGGGCGGGCGTAATCCTGTCTAATCGACAGCGACCTACGCGCCAGCTCATGCGCGCAAGGTAGCACTGAATCAGCGCTGGAACCCATCGATGTTGCGACAAATTCCCGACTCGGACGAACTGCACCCCACCGGCGGCACGGCGGGCGATTTCCATCGCCGCAGCCGCTTCGCCTGGGCTGTCACCGGGTCCGGCCATTACCTGACCGAATGCATGGAGCTCGCTTTCCGCCTCCCGGCCCTGGACCTGTTCCTGTCGGCCGCGGCGGAGGAAGTGCTGCCGCTTTACGACTACCGTATCGACGCGCTGAAGGCGCGCTGCCGGGTGTTCCGCGACAAGACGGCGAGCTCGGTGCCGGTCGGCATGCTGTACGACGACATCTACCACACGGTGGTGGTCGCGCCGGCCACCAGCAACACCGTGGCGAAGTGCGCCTTCGGCATTTCCGACACCTTGCCCACCAACATCTTCGCCCAGGCGGGCAAGCTGGAGATCCCGGGCATCGTGCTGGCCTGCGACACCGCACCGGTGGTCATCACCAAGGCGCCGCGCGAATGGGTGGAGCTCAAGCCGCGCAACATAGAGCTGCAGAATGTCGAGCGGCTGCGCGCGATCGACCACGCAGTGGTGGTGGAAACCCCGCAGGCGCTGCAGGAGGCCTTGCAGGCGCGACTCGACGAACTCGGACTGGCATGGAACACATCGTCTTCCTGACCGGCCGGCTTGCGCAGCGCAACCTCGAGAAGGTGCTGGCGGCCATGCAGCCGCCGCCCTTCACCTGGGAAGTGCGCGAGATCGGCCTGCAGGTCGCCGGCCTGATGACCGCCGACATGGTCCGCCGCCGCGTCGAGCGCCCGGTGCGGGCCGACCGCATCATGGTGCCGGGGCGCTGCCGCGGCGACCTCGACGACCTGTCGGCGCATTTCGGCCTGCCGGTGGAGCGCGGCCCGGAGGAGCTGAAGGACATCCCGCGCCACTTCAACCAGATGGCGCAGCATGTGGACCTCTCCGCCCACG
Source organism: Thauera sp. 2A1 (assembly GCF_009469595.2). Classification (GTDB taxonomy): domain Bacteria; phylum Pseudomonadota; class Gammaproteobacteria; order Burkholderiales; family Rhodocyclaceae; genus Thauera. Next base: position 339,268 of record NZ_SSXV01000001.1, read on the forward strand.
ACATCCGCATCTTTGCCGAGATCGTCGACGCGCCCCGTCTCACGGTGTCGGCCATCGTCGCGCGCGCGCGGGCGCTGGCGGCCGACGGCGCCGACGTCATCGACTTGGGCTGCCTGCCCGCCACGGCCTTCGACCACCTCGAGGACGCGGTGGCGGCGCTCAAGAGCGAGGGCTTCCGTGTCAGTGTCGATTCGCTCGATGCGCGGGAGTTGTTGCGTGGCGGCGGGGCCGGCGCCGACTACTTGTTGAGCCTGACCATCGACAAGCTGTGGGTGGCGGACGAGGTTGCCGCGGTGCCGGTGCTGATCCCGCGTGAGCCGAGCGACGAGGCTTCGCTGCATGCCGCCATCGATGCGATGCGGCAGAAGGGCAAACCCTTCCTCGCGGACGCCATCCTCGATCCGATTCCCTTCGGCCTGCTTGCCTCCCTGTGCCGCTACCAGCGCCTGCGCGAGCGCTATGCGGACATCGACATCATGATGGGCGTGGGCAACGTCACCGAGCTGACCGAGGCCGACACCAGCGGCATCAACGCCGTGCTGTTCGGCATCGCCGCCGAGCTGCGCGCCGGCGCGGTGCTCACCACCCAGGTCAGCGGCCATGCGCGCCGCGCGGTGAAGGAGGCGGACGTGGCGCGGCGCGTGATGTATGCGGCGCGCGAGCATCAGTCCCTGCCCAAGGGCTACACCGACGAGTTGATGACGGTGCATGCCAAGCGCCCCTTCCCGGACAGCGATGCCGAGATCGCCGAGACCGCCGCGGCAGTGCGCGACCCCAACTTCCGCGTGCAGGTGTCGGAATCCGGCCTGCACGTCTACAACCGCGATGGCGTCCGCCGTGGCACCGATCCCTTCGCGCTGTGGCCGCATCTCGGCCTGGAGGGTGACGCCGGCCACGCCTTCTACATGGGCGTGGAGCTCGCGCGCGCCGAGATCGCGTGGACGCTGGGCAAGCGCTACACCCAGGACCAGCCGCTGGACTGGGGCTGTGCCGCCGACCGCCCGGCCCAGGACTTGCTGCATCAGTGCGCACCGGGGCCGACGAAGAAGCGCCCGGTCGCACGTTCGGCCGAGGCTGGGGCGACGGTGCCGGCCGCCGTTGCGCCGGATGCGCCCGCGAATGCGTCGCCGTCCGTCACAAAGGAAACCGAAGCCGATGCCGATGATCTTTGAAACCCTGGTGACGACGCAGTCCGCCGCAGGCGTGGTGCATCTGGCGCCGATGGGCGTGCGCTACGAGGGCGACGAGGTGGTGCTGATGCCCTTCAAGCCTTCAACCACGCTGGACAACATCCTTGCCAGCCGCTGCGCGGTGCTGAACCTGACGACCGACGTGCGCGTCTTCGCCGGTTGCGTGACCGGTCGCCGTGATTTCGCCACCGTGGCGCTGGAGGGTTTCCCGGGACGCAGGCTGGCCGACACGCTGGCGCATGTCGAACTCGAATTGCTGCGCTTTGAGGACGACGCACTGCGCCCGGTGCTGCACATGGCGCGCCGGCGCGAAGTCGCGCACACTGCGTTCCCCGGCTTCAACCGCGCGCAGGCGGCGGTGATCGAGGGCGCAGTGCTGGTCAGCCGGCTCGGCATGCTGCCGCGCGACAAGGTCGAGCGCGAGATGGTCTACCTGCAGATCGCCATCGACAAGGCCGCTGGCCCGGCTGAGCTGGAAGCCTGGCGCTGGCTGGTGGAAGCGGTGGAGCGGCACCAGGGTGGCCTGTCGGCAGCGGCGGAGGCAGCGTGATGCGCATGTTGGTCAGCGTGCGCGATGGCTCCGAGGCGCTGCGCGCGGCCGAAGCGGGCGCCGACTTCATCGACCTGAAAGAGCCGCGCGCCGGCGCGCTGGGTGGGCTGGAACCCTCGCAGATCCGCGACATCGTCGCCGTGTTGCGCAGGCATCAGCCGCGGGTGACGATCAGCGCCACCGTCGGCGACCTGCCGATCGACGCCGCCGACGCGATCCTGCGCCAGGTGGATGCGGTCGGGCAATGCGGCGTCGATCTGGTGAAGGTCGGCGTGCCGGGGCAGGGCGGTGCCGCGGCGTGCGATCTGCTGCGTCGCCTCGGCGCGACGAATTGGCAGGTGGTGCCGGTGCTGCTCGCCGACGCCGGCGTCGCTGCGAACCTGCTCGCAACCGCTTGTGCCCAGCCTTTCCCCGCGCTGATGCTCGACACCCAGGGCAAGACCGCGGGCAGCCTGTTCGATTTCATGCCGGTGAAGGACGTCGCCGAAGTGATTCGACAGGCCCGCACGGCCGGCAAGCTGATCGGCCTTGCCGGCGCCTTGCGAGACGTCGACGTGCCGAAACTGCACGCCCTGCAGCCGGAGTTCGCCGGCTTTCGCAGCGCGGTGTGCGACGGTGCGCGGACCGGGGAACTGGTTGGCGACAAGGTAAGGGCCTTGCGCCGCGCGCTTATGCAACCCATTGTCGAGGGCGGTCGGCTTGGCGTTCATCTGGGTACTCCGGCTTGATTGATCAGGCCGCTTGCACGCGCTGAACGACCCAGAAACCAGGCTCGGCCAAATCGGGTAGTCATTGGTTGATTGGCGTGATGAAGCACTCATCTTTCCCAATACCGGATACGATTACCGCATCGGCGGCCTCCGAGACCCTTCATGCCGTCACGCTCGCCCGGCTATCTCGCCAAGCTGAGCTTTGATGCCCGGCAACTGGCGACGCTGCGTGCGTTGGGCGAATACCGGGGCAAGCAGCAGTTCTACGTCGCGCAGCCGCCCGAGGGGCTGGGCGACTTGACACCGATGGGGGTCGTTGAGTTCACCGAGTCGTCGAACCGCCGGGAAGGTGTGGTGGTGGCGTATCGGCTCAAGTCCTTCGCAATAGCGATTCGCTGTGTTGCGTGCAAGGTATCCATGGGTACCAGCTTGGCGGCAGGGCGACCACTGGGCGCGGTGGCGATCCCGCGTTCCTGCCTCTGACTTCGGAATGACGCGCGTGATGGTGACTCGACGAGAATTCATTCTTGCCGGATCGGCGACCCTTGGCGCATTGGCTGCCGTGGCGTCCTGCTCATCGGAAACCGCTGACGCTGGCTACGCCAATGCGGTAAGCAACACTTGGCGTCACGGTATGGCAGACGCTGGCGACAACTCGGCGCTCCTGCGCGAACTGGTGCGCTGCGCGACTTTGGCGCCATCCAGTCACAATACCCAGTGCTGGAAGTTTCGGCCGGAACACCGCTCCATATCGATCCTGCCGGATTTTTCGCGACGCTGTCCCGCGGTGGACCCGGATGATCATCATCTGTTCGTTTCCATCGGTTGTGCCGCCGAGAACCTGCTTCAGGCGGCACTTGCCAACGGACTCTACGGGAACCTCGTCGTCGATGATTCTGCGGGCAAAGTGCTGCGGATCGCCCTGGAGCCGACCAAGGCTGTTGCGACCAGTCTGTTCAACGCGATCCCTGAACGCCAGAGCACACGCGCCGAGTACGACGGCAAGCAGATTTCAACGAGGGAGCTTGCGCTGCTGGAGAAAGCAAGCCAAGGCAACGGCGTTCGTGTCATTCTTCTCACCGGCCGCGAGGCATTGGAGAAGGTTCTCGAGTATGTCGTGCAGGGAAATGCGGCGCAGATGCATGATCCGGCTTTCGTCGAGGAGTTGAAAGCGTGGATTCGCTTCAACGCTGACGATGCAGTCCGCACGGGCGACGGTCTGTATGCCGCGTCGTCGGGGAATCCCTCCGTGCCTTCCTGGCTGGGCCGCCTGCTCTTCGGCCTGTTCTTTACGCCCGAAGCGGAGAACGAAAAATACGCGAAACATGTGCGCAGCTCGGCCGGAATCGCTGTTTTCGTCTCCGAGGGGGAGAGCCCCACCCAATGGATCGAGGTCGGGCGTTGCTACGAGCGCTTTGCACTCCAGTCGGCGGCCTTGGGAATCCGCAACTCAATGCTTAATCAGCCGGTGGAGGTGCCCACGCTGAGACCACAGTTTGCAACCTTCCTGGGTGTTGGCGGACGCAGGCCCGACCTCGTTGTTCGCTTCGGCCGCGGGCCGAAGTTGCCGCCATCGCTGCGGAGGCCAGTAGACGCAGTGCTGACTTGAAAGTGCCTGCGATCAAGGCCGGACTGGTCTACTTCGCGCTGGTGTTTGGCGCTGGGTTCCTGTTGGGGGCGATTCGCATCACTTTTGTCGTGCCCCGCGTGGGCGAACGCATTGCTGAATTGGGCGAGATGCCGATCATGTTTGTCGTCACTCTGGTCGCGGCAAGATTCGTGATCAGGCACTTCGCCGTGCCGCCTTCCATGCCTGCGCGCCTTGGTACAGGGCTGCTAGCCCTTGTGCTGTTGCTCGCTGCAGAACTTGTGTTGGCCGCGGTATTGCAGGAACGCTCACTTGCAGACTATGTGTCCAGCCGCGATCCCGTCTCTGGAGGCGCATATCTGGCAATGCTGGTGCTATTTGCCCTGATGCCTGCGTTCATGAGGCATACACATGGCACTCGCGACCGAAGCCCGTAAAGGCTGAGCCAACAGGCCTTTCACTCCCGGCACAGATGAATTCGAACTTTTCGGAATAGCCAGTCGAGAAGTCTGATTGGCGTATTGGGTCGCTCCCTGTCGCTCAGCCCTCGTATGTTGGGCGGTGGAACCTAGAGTTGGTCGCTTCCACACTGGAGATCGGCAGGGAAAGCCATCGAGTCGGCGCTGAAAGGTCTTCGCGCGCGACCAACTCGACGGTGCAGCGCGCATCGCGTGCTAGCGCGGGGAAGCGCCGGTCGACGATGCCTGCATTCGACAGCGCGTCCCAATCCTGATTGGCCGGAATCGGGCACGATTTGACCAGCGCCACGTGAGACGCGCCCAGGCGGGCGGCGAGCCACAACGCGAGGCTGTCCGAGGTGACGTCCCAGCTCGTCAGTTCGTCCAGCGCTTCGCGTAGCAGGTCGAACGGGAGCCACACGGCGACCTTGCCGGATTTCAGCACGCGCTCGACCTCGGCCACATTGCGCGCGGTCACGAGGCTGGGGCACAGGCCTTGGAGCACATAGCCGAACTGCGCCATGCCGAGGATGGCCACGTTGTGGGCGGTGAGGTCGTTCAGCGGCCAGGCGGCCTGCGCGTCGCGTGCGGCGTCGGCGAAGGGGCCGCCGCCGGGCACGATGACGATGCGGCCGCCGCCGTGCTCGGCGAGCATCTGCAGCCATTGCGGCAGCAGCGGGTCGCGGGCGAGGCTGCCGCCGAGCTTGACGACCTGGATCACGGCATTTCCCGCTCGAGCAGCACCGCGACCGCTACGGCGGGCGCGCAGGTGGCGACCCACTTGCGGCAGGCGGGGTCGGCGTCGATCAGCGCGTCGAAGGGCAGGAAGGGACGGTCGAGGCGCTGCGCGAGGGCATGCGCCAGGAACAGGCCGCAGCCGGCGCCGACGATCGGGACGCGTGTGGCATCCGCGCTTGCGTGGCCTGCGTCCGTGCCGCGCGTGATCGAGTCCGCGGGCCGGTCCGATTCTGCAGTCGGCGGGGAGACCTGGGTTGCGTTGAGTCTGGACTCGACCCGGCTCACGTTGCGCGCGATCTCCGCAGTCATCGCCCGTCGCCAGTGCTCGGCGAATTCGCGCCAGTCGGCCTCGCTCGCGTCGCGTGAGTCGCGACCGATCATCCGCGCGAGGCGCTGGCAGGTGGCGGCGGTGTCCTTGCTGCCGCCGTCGGCGGGCGGGTACTGGTCGTGCTCGGCATCTAGCTCGCCGGTGAGGCGGAAGATGTCGGCGGTGGTGGCGAAGAACTCGTTCATCACGTTGATGTAGGTGCCGTCGAACGGGATGCGCCGCGCCAGTGCGCACAGCGGCGTGCGCACCACGCCGAGGTAAACGAGTTCGCCGCTCGCCAGACGCGCGGCATCGCTGCGGCCGACGGGTGAGGGCTGACCGGCGGCGATGGGGATGAGGTCGGTGGTGGTGCTGCCGATGTCGACCAGCAGGGCGTCGGGATGGCGGAGGGCGACCATGCGGGCGGTGGCGAGCCAGTTCGCCGAGGCGATCGCTTCCCAGTGCTCGGCCACGGCGTCGAGCTTCGCCCAGCCAGCCTCGCCGGCGAAGAAGCGGACTTCGCTGCCGAGCTGTTCGCCGACCCGGCTGGCGATCGCGAGCACGCCGGCTTCGCGGTTCGGAAACAGGTCGGCCATTTCCGCCGTCATGGTCACGGCGTGCCGTGCGGCGCCGAATTGCAGCCAGCGCTTGCGGGTGGCGGCCACCGCCTTGTCCAGATGCTCGAGGCCCTGCCACATCGGCGTCGGCCATTGGGCGATGTCGGCGATGCGACCGGCTACCAGCAGACTCGCCTTCACGTGGGCGCCGCCAATGTCCCAGCCGATCACCGCTGGTGCGGCGGCAGTGTCGGGGCGGGCAGGAGTCGTGGCCGTCATGTGCTCGGTGCCGTCATTGCGACTTCGGTGGCGCGAACGGCCGGGCTCGACGTCGGCGCGGGCTCGTGGCTCGCCAGGATCTCGGCGGCGAGATTGCGGCCGAGGCGGCGCGACAGGCCGACGTAGGCGCAGGTCAGGCGCGGATTTATCTCGATGACGACCGACTGGCCTTCGGGCGTCCATATGAGGTCGACGCCGACGAAGCCGGCCAGGCCCGGCAGGGCGGCGCGAATCCTGCATGCCAGTTCGGCCAGTTGCCGGCCGCGAGGGCTGCCGGTCGGCTCGATGCCGGTATCGACGCCGTGGTAGCCGAGGGTGCCATCGGCGGCGAGCTCGATGCGCTGACGGTTGATGCAAAGCAGCTCGGTGCGGTCGCTGCGGCACAGCAGCGACAGGCTCAGGGGCTCGCCCGCCACCAATTGTTCCAGTGTCGCGCTGCGGCCCGCCTGCTGTCGGGTTTCGAAGTCTTCGCGCGCGTCGACAAAGTGCGCGTGCCGGCGCGTGTCCTGGGTGCCGGCGCCGTCGTCGGGCTTCACGATCCAGGAGCCGTCTGCCGGCGGCTCGCTCTCGCCGGATTGCCATGCGGCGGGGACGACAATGCCGTGCGCGGCCAGGGCGTCGCGGGTGGCGCGCTTGCTGCTGCAGCACACGATGGCATCCTCGCTGCAGCCGACCCAGCGTCGCGGCCCGACGACGCGGCAGAGCTCGGCGAGGACGCCGTCCGTCTCCGGCGCCACCACCCAGACACGGTCGAAGGCGGGCGCAAGCCGCGCGAGGAGGGCGGTGGGCGACTCGGCGGCCGCCACGCGCAGCGCGGTGCAACGCGATGGGCGTGGCGGCTGGGATGCCTCAGAGAGCAAGGCAGGGGCCGAGGGCAACATGGCAGCGGAATCGTCTGCTGGCGCAAAGGGTGCAGCGTCGCTCGCCGCCACGCCGATGTTGTAGCCGCCCGCGGCGATCAGGTCGGCGACCATCGCGTTTCGCATCGAGATGCCCTGCTGCAGCAGCGATTCGCCTTCGCCGGTCGAAGCCGGGGCTGCCGCGGTGCTAAGCTCGTCGCCCGACGCTGCGGTGCCGATGAGTCCGGCGTCGATGGTTGCGGCGCTGATAAATTCGTAGACGAGGACGCGTTCGCGCTTCGGTTCAGTCATGGTCATGCAAATCATACCGGTGTTGGATCTGATGAAAGGCCAGGTGGTGCGTGCGGTGCGCGGCCAGCGCAGCGACTATCAGCCCATCGTGTCCGGGCTGTGCGCCGGCAGCGATCCGGTGACGGTGGCGCGCGCATTGGTTGATTACGTCCGTGCCGAGACGTTGTACGTCGCCGATCTGGACGCACTGACCGGCGGCGCCGTGCAGGTTGCGGTGATTCGCGACCTGCTCGCGGCCTTGCCCCGCGTGCGCTTGTGGCTGGATGCGGGTTTTGCGGATGCAGCGGCGTTCGGCCGGCTGCGTGCAGAACTGGGCGCCGGGTTGGACGACGCGTCGGGGGAATCGACAGCAAGGGTCGTACCCGTTTTTGCCAGCGAGGCGCTGGCCTCGGCTGAGGTGGCGCGCACCAGCCTGGCGGACAAGGCCGGCGCCATCCTGTCGCTGGACCGCCGCGGCGGGGAATTGATGGACCCGGCCGGCTGTTGGGCCGACGAGAGCCTGTGGCCGGAGCGCGTCATCGTCATGACGCTGGATCGCGTCGGATCGTTCGACGGGCCGGACCTGGCCACGCTGCGCGACTGTGCCCGCCGCGCGCCGCGGGCAATGCTGATCGGCGCCGGCGGCATTCGCGACGAGGCCGACTTGCGCCTGGCCGAGCAAGCCGGCGCCGCGGCGTGGCTGACCGCCTCTGCGCTGCACGATCGGCGCCTTGCGCCGCGCGCGGACTGAGGCCGGCGCGAATCGCGATGACGCAATGAGGGCAGAACCGCCCGTTCTTCTGGCACATGATTTGCTGAGATAGGCGCCATGAATGCCCCCACTCAAACCCAGAACCCGGACCCGTCCGGCAGCATTGGGCAGGACTGGACTTGCCCGTTCTGCTCGCTGCTGTGCGACGGCTTCCGTGTCGAATCGCAACAGGGCGGGCTGAAGCTCGTCGGCAGCGACTGTTCCAAAGCGGTACAGGGGCTGGCCAGCTTCGGGCCGGTGCCCGCCGCGCCATCGGCGACCGTGGATGGACGTGAAGTCTCGCCCGATACTGCGCTCGATGCCGCCGCCGAACGTCTCGCCGCCAGCCGCATGCCGCTGTTTGGCGGGCTGGCGACCGACGTCGGCGGCATGCGGCAGTTGGTCCGGCTGGCCAACCAGCGCGGCGCCATCCTCGATCACGCGCGCGGCGATACGCTGATGCCGGTGCTCCGCACGCTGCAGGATCGCGGCCAGATGTTCTCCACGCTCGCCGAGATCCGCAACCGGGCCGACCTTGTCGTGTGCATCGGCACCGACGCCGCGAGCAATTTCCCCGAATTCTTCCGCCGCTGTGCGCCGGTGGACGAAGCGGCTTTCGCGCGCCGCACCGTATTCGTCGGCGCAAGTGCGCCTGCCGGGCTGCAGGGTGAAGTCGACGAGGTGGCGCTGCAAGGCGATCTGTTCGACGCGGTGGCGATGCTCGCTGCGCTCGTCGATGGTCGCCGGCTGCCGGCCCCCGATGCTGCGTTGGAACGGCTGGCGCAGGCGATGCGAGCGTCGACGTATTGTGTGGTGGTGTTCGAGCCCGGCCGGCTGCCTGCGCAGGGCGCGCTGATCACCGAGGCGGTGCTGCGCATCGTGATGTCGCTCAACCGCAAGACGCGCGCCGGCGCCTTCATGCTCGGCGGCGCGGACGGCCTGCAGACCGCGAATGCCGTCACCACCTGGATGTCCGGCCTGCCGCTGCGCAGCCGCGTCGGGCCGCTCGGCCTCGATCATGACCCGCTGCAGTACGCCACCGACCGCCTGCTTGAGGAGGAGGCGGTGGATCTGCTGCTGTGGGTGGCGAGCCTGGGGCCGAAGCCGGTGCCGCCTGCGACTGTGCTGCCGCGCATCGTGCTCGGTCATCCCGCGCTGGCGGCGGATTGCGCCGCAGCGGGCACCGTGTTCATCCCGGTGGCCACGCCCGGCATCAACGCCGATGGTCACCTGTTCCGCGCCGATGGCGTCGTCACCCTGCCGCTGCGCGCGCTGCGCGATGACGGCCTGCCGACCGTGGCGGACATCGCGAATGCGCTGCAGGCACGGCTGGCCCTGCGTCGCCTGGCGACGGAGGGCACGCCATGAGCACGATACGATTGAAGGGCGGGCGGGTGTACGACCCGGCCAACGGTGTGGATGGCGAGACGCGTGACATCGGCATGCGCGACGGACGCATCGTCGCGCTGCATCCGCAGGAAGAAGTCGACCACGAGTACGACGTGTCCGGTTGCGTGGTGATGGCAGGCGGCATCGACCTGCACACCCACATCGGCGGCGGCAAGGTGAACCTCGCGCGCATGATGCTGCCCGAGGACCACCGCGCCAACCGCGCGCGCGACCCGCTGCTCGAACTCGCCTCCAACGGCTGCTGCACACCGGGCACGCTGGAAACCGGCTACCGCTACGCGCAGATGGGCTACACGGCTGCTTTCGAACCGGCGATGCTGGCGGCCAATGCGCGCCACGCGCACATGGAGATGGGCGACACCCCCATCCTCGACCATGGCGCCTATGTGATGCTGGGCAACGAGGAGCTGTTCCTCGAGATGCTGGCGCGCGGCGAGGACTTCGAGCGCATCCGCGACTATGTCGGCTGGTCCATCGACGCCAGCAAGGCGATGGGCGTGAAGGTGGTGAACCCGGGCGGCATCTCGGCCTTCAAGTTCAACCAGAGGAAGCTCGACGTCGACGAGAACCACGTGCATTGGCAGGTCACGCCACGCCATGTGGTGCACACGCTGGCGCGCGCGCTGACCGAGCTGGGCGTGCCGCATCCGCTGCACATCCATGCCAGCAACCTCGGCGTCGCCGGCAACATTGAATCCACGCTGGCGACCATCGACGCGCTCGACGGCCTGCCCGGCCACCTGACGCACATCCAGTTCCACAGCTATGGCAAGGAAGGGCCGAAGAAATTCTCGTCGGCCGCGCGGCAGTTGATCGAGAAGGTGAAGGCCGCGCCCAATGTCAGCATCGACGTCGGCCAGATCATCTTCGGCCAGACGGTCACCGCCTCCGGCGACACCATGCGCCAGTTCGCCAATGCCGACCTCGGCAGCCCGCGCAAATACGTCGGTGGCGACATCGAGTGCGACGCCGGCTGCGGCGTGGTGCCCTTCCGCTATCGCGAGCAGAGCTACGTGAATGCCCTGCAGTGGGCGATCGGGCTGGAGATCTTCCTGCTGATGGACGACCCGTGGCGGGTGGTGCTGACCACCGATCACCCCAACGGCGGCCCCTTCACCAGCTACCCGCACCTGATCAGGCTGCTCATGGACAAGTCCTTCCGCGACGAGCAGTTGGCGCGCCTGCATCCGGACGTGGCGGCGTCGGTCGACCTGCGTGAGATCGGCCGCGAGCTGAGCCTGTACGACATCGCGATCATGACCCGCGCCGCGCCGGCCCGCCTGCTGGGGCTGGCCGACCGCGGCCAGCTCGGCGTCGGCGCCGCGGCCGACATCGCGGTGTATCGCGAGGACGCCGACCGCGAGGCGATGTTCGCCACGCCGGAATACGTGTTCAAGGACGGCCGCCTGGTGGCGCGCCAGGGCCGGCTGGAGGCGGTGCCAGTGGGCGGCACCCACTTCCTGGAGACCGAGTTCGATCCCGGCATCGAGAAGACCATCGAGCAATACGCGCAGCGCCACCTCAGCGTGAGCTACCGCAACGCGAAGATCGGCAAGGACGAGCTGTGCTCCTGCGCCAACGGCGGTGCGCTGCTGGCGTGCAAGGTGCATGGCGGTCGGGGGGGCAAATGAGCGCACAGGCAGAGACGACATCTGGCGCCGGGGAGCAGGCGGTGGTGCGCAACGGCGTGAGCATCGACCCGACCTTCGCCGAGGCCTTTCCGATGAAGGCGACGCGCGTGCTGATCACCGCGCACAACGACACCTGGGCGCGTAACGCGGCAGTGGCGATGACCGGCTTCGCCACCTCGGTGATCGCCTGCGGCTGCGAAGCGGGCATCGAGCGCATGCTGTCGCCCATCGAAACGCCGGACGGCCGGCCGGGCGTGGCGGTGCTGCTGTTCTCGATGTCGGGCAAGGAACTCGCCAAGCAGCTCGAACGCCGTGTCGGCCAGTGCGTGCTGACCTGCCCGACCACCGCCGTGTATGCCGGGCTCGACGAGGGCGAGGCCGTCGCGCTGGGCAAGAACCTGCGCTTCTTCGGCGACGGTTGGCAGATCTCCAAGATGATCGACGGCAAGCGCTACTGGCGCGTGCCGGTGATGGACGGCGAGTTCGTCGCGCAGGAGACGACGGCGGTGGTGAAGGCGGTGGGCGGCGGCAACCTGCTGCTGCTGGCGCGCGACACCGACGCCGCGCTGGCCGGTGCGGAAGCGGCGGTCGAGGCGATGCGGGCGGTGCCCGGCGTGATCATGCCTTTCCCAGGCGGGGTGGTGCGCTCGGGGAGCAAGGTCGGCAGCAAGTACGCGTCACTGATGGCCTCCACCAACGACGCCTTCTGCCCGGCGCTGATCCCTCTGGCGAAGAAGACCGAGCTCGACGCCGGCACGCGCTGCGTGATGGAGATCGTCATCGACGGGCTGACCGAAGCCGACGTTTCGGCGGCGATGCGCGCCGGCATCGATGCCATCGTCGCCCGTGGCGGCGAGGCCGGCGTGACGCGTATCTCTGCCGGCAACTACGGCGGCAAGCTCGGCCCTTTCCATTTCCATCTTCACAAGCTGCTGGGCGCGGAGGCAAGCGTATGAGCGCAGCACAGGGTTTCCGCCTGCGCCTGCGCGCGCAGCCTGACTTCCGCGTGGATCTGAGTCCGCTGCAGCCTGCGGCGCTGGCCGGCCGTGACGTCGGCGAGGTCGCGCGGCTGGAACTGCGGCATGCCAACGCGCATGTGGAGCTGGGCGAACTGTTCGATGTCGACGCCTTGTCGTCGGAGGCGCCCGAGCTGCGCCTCGAGGGCGACCTGCGCCGCTTCGACCGCATCGGCCAGGCCATGGACGGCGGGTGCCTGAGCGTGACCGGTGAGGTCGGCGATTACCTCGGCGCGGCGATGCGCAGTGGCGACATCGTCGTCGAAGGGCGCGCCGGTCATCTGGCTGCCTGCGAAATGGCCGGCGGCCGGCTGGAAGTGCGCGGCGACATCGGCGACTTCGCCGCCGGCGCGCTGCCCGGCAGCATGGACGGCATGCGCGGCGGCACGCTGGTCGTGCGTGGCAACGCCGGCGCCCGCTTCGGCGACCGCATGCGGCGCGGCACCGTGCTGCTGCTGGGCGATGCCGGCGATTTCTGCGCCTCGCGCATGGTGGCAGGAACGATCGCGCTGGCGGGGCGGGTCGGTGCCCACTGCGGCTACGGCATGCGGCGCGGCACACTGGTGTTCGGCGGGTCGGCACCCGACGTGCCGGCGACGTTTGCCGAAACGAGCCACGACATTCGCGTGACGTGGGCGCTGCTGTCGCGCAGCCTCGGCAAGCTGCATCCCGCCTTCGACAGTTTGGCTGGCCGCGTTCCGCGTCGCGTCGTCGGCGACCTGGCGGCGGATGGCAAGGGCGAGTGGCTGATCGTCGGCTGACAGGCTGGGGGTAAGCCGTCCCAATTCACTGCGCCTTTCATGCCTTAGGCTTCACGCCCTCGGGGCTGGCAGCATGGCAGGTCTGGCGGTGGAGGAGGCGAGGAGCGCACGAGCACTGTCCGAGTCCGGAGCGAATCAAGGGCGCGCATTTGCGTGAACTCCGCAGCGCTGCTGCCGCGTAGCGGCAGCCCGACGGAGCACATCCTCCGCCGCTAGACCGGGTTCTCGGCGACAACTTTGCTGCCCCCCGCCACCCGACCGGATTGTCGGCAACAAGCCAACACACGTCGCGTCCGTGACTCCTTCTTCCCCCGGCAGGCCCTAGAATGCGGCCTGGCCGATTCTTCAAGACGTCTCTTCCGGAGTCCTCATGAGCAAGTACGTTTTCCATGCCGGCGAAGCCACCGTCCTCGCCGCAGAAGGTCAATTCACCGACGCGATGCCCGAGATCCTGATCGGCCGTACCGACGGCCCGGTCGGCCAGGCCTTCGCCAACATGATGGCGCAGACCAAGGGTCACACCGCGATGTTCGCCATCCGCGCCTGCAACCAGTTGGTGCGCCCGGCCACGATCACCGTGCCCAAGGTCACGCTCAAGGACATGCCCAACATCGAGCTGTTCGGTGGTGTCGTGCAATCGGCCACAGCCGATGCAGTGCTCGACTGCGTGATCGACGGCATCATCCCGAAAGACCTCGTCGACGATCTGTGCATCATCAGCCTGGTCTGGATCGACCCGCGCTGCGCGACCGACCCGAACCTCGATAAGAAGGACATGTACCGCACCAACTACGAGGCCACCAAGCTCGCGATCAAGCGCGCGCTGAACAACGAGCCCACGATCGACGAGCTGATCGCCAACCGGCACACGATCAAGCACGACTACGACGACTGGAGCTGAGCTTCTGCCCCCTGCTGCGATGGAGTGCTTCGCCCTGCTCGACGACTGCGCCGCCACCGAGGCGGCGCCGACGAGCCGTCTCTACAAGGGTTTCGTGCGCGAATGCCGCTGCGACGACCCGGCGCGCCTCGATGAAACGTGGGCCGAGGTGGAACGCGAGCTTCGCGCCGGCCGTCATGCGGTGGTCCTGGCCGACTACGAGTGGGGCGCGCGCCTGCAGCATGCGGGCGACGAGGCCCTGGCGCCGGAGGACGGCGGAGCACTTCGCGTGCTGCTCTTCGAGTCGCTGCAACACTTGTCCGCAGCTCAGGTCGATGCCTGGCTGACGCAACGTGAGCGTGCCGCGCTCAACCTGGACGCGGCGTCTGCGACGCCCGCGCCGGCGGGCGTGCTCGACCTGCAGCCCAGCGTGGATCGCGACGCATTTCGCCGTGCCATCGATCGCATCCACGCGGCGATCCGCGAAGGCGAGACCTACCAGGTCAATTACACCTACCGCCTGGATCTGCGCGGCTTCGGCGCGCCGATCAGCCTGTATCGGCGGCTGCGCGCGCGCCAGCCGGTGAGCTTCGGTGCCTTCATCGCGCTGCCGCCGTCGGCGGGCGGCGGTCCGACGCATGTGCTGTCGTGTTCGCCGGAGCTTTTCCTGCGCAACCGCGGCGGCCGGCTCGAAGCGAAGCCGATGAAGGGCACGGCCTCGCGCGCGAGCGTGCCCGAAGGCGATAGCGAGATCGCGCGCATGCTCGGCGGTGACACCAAGAATCGCGCCGAGAACCTGATGATCGTCGACCTGTTGCGCAACGATCTGGGCCGCATCGCGCGCACCGGCAGCGTCCGAGTGCCGGCGCTGTTCTCGGTCGAGGCCTATCCGACGGTGTTCCAGATGACGTCGACGATCGCGGCGGAACTGCCCGATGACGTCGGCTTCGCCGATCTGCTGCGTGCGCTGTTTCCCTGTGGTTCGATCACCGGCGCGCCCAAGCATCGCACCATGCAGCTCATCGCCGGCCTGGAGACCACCCCGCGTGGCCTCTACACCGGCAGCATCGGCTGGATCGATGCGCCGGCCGGCGATCGGGCGCATGCAGCATGCGGCGACTTCTGCCTGTCGGTGGCGATCCGCACTCTGACCCTCGATGCCGCGGGCCCAGGGGGCCTGCGCCGGGGGCGGCTGGGCATCGGCGCCGGCATCGTGATCGACAGCCGCGCCGACGACGAGTACGAGGAGTGTCGGCTGAAGGCGCGCTTCCTCACCGGGCTGGACCCCGGCTTCAGTCTGATCGAGACGATGCACGCGACGCGCGAGGAGGGCGTTCGTCATCTCGAGCGCCATCTGGCGCGTCTCGCGCGCAGCGCCGCGGAGCTCGACTTCGCGCTGCCCGCCGACGACATCCGTGCCGATCTGGTCGGCCAGGCTGCCGCACTGGCTGCCGGTCGGGCCTTCCGGCTGCGGCTGGCGCTGCGCAAGGACGGACATTTCGACCTCGTCGTCGCACCGCTCGATGCCTTGGCCGACGGCCCGGTGTCGCTGATCGTCGCTGCCGACGCGATGGACGAGGCCGACCCCCTGTTGCGGCACAAGACGACCTTGCGCGACCGCTACGACGCCGCGGTGGCCGAGGCGACGAGACAGGGCGCATTCGACATGCTGTTCCACAATCGCGCGGGGGAGCTGACCGAGGGCGGGCGGAGCAATGTCTTCCTGCTGCTCGACGGCGAGTGGGTGACGCCGCCGCTTGCCACTGGCGTGCTGCCGGGCGTGATGCGCAGCGTGTTGCTCGAGGATGCGTCCTGGAAGGCCCGCGAGGCGCGGGTGACACTGGCTGATCTTTTCCGCGCCGAGCGCATCGTGGTGTGCAACGCCTTGCGCGGGGCG
The DNA here is from genome assembly GCF_009469595.2 of Thauera sp. 2A1. GTDB lineage: Bacteria > Pseudomonadota > Gammaproteobacteria > Burkholderiales > Rhodocyclaceae > Thauera. The sequence goes on from NZ_SSXV01000001.1 coordinate 355,121, forward strand.
CGCGAGGCGCGGTTGGTCGAGCGGAGGACGGGTTTTGCCGGCTGAGCGCGCGCTCGCGCTGTTTGATCTCGACTTCACCTTGGTGCCGTTCGACAGCGGCATGCAGTGGCTCCGCTTCCTGATCGCCGGCGGCGTGTTGGAAGCTGGCGTCGACGAGGCCTATCTCGCGCTCTGCCAGCGCTATGTCGCGGGGGAGGGCGATGCGGCAACGCTGCACCGTTTCGTGCTGCGCAGCCTGACGCGGCTGCAGACCGACGAGCTCGCCACCTGGCAACACCGCTTCGCCGCGACCCTGCCCGAGGTGGTGCCCGCCGCGGCGCATGCGCTGGTGGCGCGGCATCGGGACGCGGGTCATGTGTGCTGCATCGTCACCGCCACGACGCGCGCGATCGCCGCCCCGTTCGCCGAGCTGTTCGGCATCGAGCACCTGGTCGCCAGCGAGGCGCAACAAGGTCCCGGGAATCGCCACACCGGCGAGATTTGTGGCGGGTTGTGCCATGGCGCGGCCAAGGTCGATCGCGTCACGGCATGGCTGCGATCCGGCGGCGAGGACTGGTGCGACTTCTCGCGCACGATCTTCTACTCCGATTCAGGAAGCGATCTTCCTCTCCTCGGGGCGGTCAGCCATCCGGTGGCGATCTCTCCAGACGACGTTCTTCGTCGGCACGCCGAGTTGAAGGGCTGGCCGGTGTTCGACAATCTCGAGGCCGCGTCCGCGGCTAACGCGCGGGGCTGAACCTCGGCAATGCCGTTCCAGTCAAAAATGCGGAGATTGTTGTCCGACGAGTTGCTTCAATGTGGTGCAGGTGCTAGTTTTTGGGACATCACTATAAGCAAGGCCTGAAACAGGGCTTTCGCAGCGTCGCGGCAGACGACGAGGGAAGGAGGAGAAGGGTGTTGCTCCAGCCAAAGGATTCACGGCATCACGGCATCGTGATCGCGCGCCAGAAGTTCTTCGATGAGGGAATCGTTCCGGAAGAAGACGTTCCACCGCTCATTGTGCGCTCGTGGCAGCGCTGCATGGACAGCGGCCTCGACCATCAGGATGGCCGGCCGATGGAGCCGGTGGGGCGTCTGCAACTGGCGGAGTCCCGGGAACGCAACGCCACGCTGCTGGCGCACGCAGGCGGCGTCATGGAGCATGTGTTCGACCAGATCCGGGCCTCGGGCAGCATGGTGCTGCTGGCCGATGTGGACGGCACGATCATCCACAGCCTGGGCGATCCGTCCTTTGTCGATCGCGCCGGCCGGGTTGCCTTGCAGCCCGGGGCATGCTGGAGCGAAGGTTTGCGCGGCACCAATGGCATCGGCACTGCGATCGAGGAACGCCTGGCGGTGGAGGTGTTGGGCTCGGAGCACTACCTCGACCGCAACAGCTTCCTGACCTGCAGTGCGGCGCCGATCATCGGCGCCGACGGCGAGTTGGCAGGGGTACTCGACATCTCGGGCGATTTTCGCAACCCGCAGCGCCACACTCTGGGGCTGGTGCGGCTGTCGGTGCAGTTGCTGGAAAAGCGCCTGTTCGAGGCGCGTTATCCGAACGACATCCTGATCGCTTTTCATCCGCGCCCGGAGTATCTCGGCAGCCTGCAGGAGGGCCTCATCGCGCTCGGTGCGGATGGGGCCGTCCTGGGCGCCAATGGTGCAGGGCGCGAGTGGCTGGCGCGGGCGGGCCGCAGCGCGCCGGTGTCGAGCTTCGCGAGCCTGTTCAAGATCGGCTTTGGTGCCATCCTCGACCGCGCATCGATGGCGCCCAATGCGCTGCTCAAGCTGGACCTGCGCCAGGGCGGCGAGCTCTATCTCCAGGTGCGTTCGCTGCGTCCGTTGATGGTGTCGAATCCCGGCATGCAGGCGATGGCCTCCGTGACCGCTCCGACACCAGTGGCCGAGGCGGCTGCGAGGGGCAAGGCGGCAGGCGGTGGCAAGCGCAGCGGCGAGGTCTCGCTCGCCAGCCTCTCGACTGGCGACGAACGGCTGCAGCGTGCGCTGGACCGGGCGATGCGCATTGAGGGAAAGGGCATCCCGCTGCTGATCCAGGGCGAATCCGGCGTGGGCAAGGAACTCTTCGCGCGCGCATTCCACAACAGCGGCCCGCGTGCCGACGGTCCTTTCGTGGCGGTCAACTGCGCGGCCATTCCCGAGAACCTGATCGAGTCCGAGCTCTTCGGCTACGTGGGCGGCGCCTTTACCGGAGCCCGTCGCGAAGGCGGCGTCGGCAAGGTGCAATTGGCGCACGGCGGCACATTGTTTCTGGATGAGATCGGTGACATGCCGCTGGCGATGCAGACACGGCTGCTGCGCGTGTTGCAGGAGCGCTGCGTGACGCCGATCGGCTCGACGAAGTCGATCCCGGTGGATATCTCGCTGGTCTGCGCAACGCACCGTGCATTGCGCGAAGCGGTGGCGGCAAGTGAGTTCCGCGAAGACCTCTACTACCGCATCAACGGCCTGACCGTCACGCTGCCGCCACTGCGCGAGCGCAGCGACATCCGGCCATTGGTGGAGAGCATCTTCGGCGCAGAACTGGCGGAAGTGCGGCGTTCCGGGGTTTCGATCAGCGACGAGGTGATGAACTTCTTCGAGCGCTACGCCTGGCCCGGCAACCTGCGCCAGTTGCACAACGTGCTGCGCCTGGCGGTGGCGCTGATGGACGAGGACGAGCACGAGTTGCGCGCCATCCATCTGCCGGAGGACCTGTTCGGCAGCGAACCCTTCGACGACGCGCCGGCGCGTCCCCGCAGTGGCGCAGGTGCCGCACAGCCGGCACCCGTCGAGGAGCCGGAACACGCGGGAGGCCGGCTGAAAGCCGAGCCGCGCAGCCTGGACGAGATCAAGCTGGAGGCGATCACCTCGGTGATGCGCGAGGTCGGCGGCAACATCTCGGCGGCCGCGCGCCGCCTGGGGGTCAGCCGCAACACGCTCTATCGCAAGCTCGGTCGCATGCACTGAGCGCCGGTGCATGCTCCCCTGCCGGTCGCGGGATGCGATAATCGCGGCTCTGTTCTCGACTCAGGCAAGGAAGCGACATGATCAAGGTTGGCGTTGTTGGCGGGACGGGGTACACCGGCGTTGAGCTGCTGCGACTGCTGTCACGCCATTCACAGGTCGAACTGGTGGCGATCACTTCGCGCGGCGAAGCCGGGATGGCGGTGTCGGACATGTTCCCGAGCTTGCGCGGACGCGTGAATCTGAAGTTCGTCACGCCGCAGGAAGCGGCGCTGGACAAGTGCGACGCGGTGTTCTTCGCCACGCCCAACGGCATCGCCATGCAGCAGGCGGCTGAACTGGTGGCGGCTGGCGTGCGTATCATCGACCTCGCGGCAGACTTCCGCATTCGCGACATTGCCGAGTGGGAAAAATGGTACGGCATGAAGCATGCCGCACCCGAACTCGTCGCCGAGGCCGTGTATGGCCTGCCCGAGACCAGCCGCGAGCAGATCCGCAATGCGCGTGTGCTGGCCAACCCCGGCTGCTATCCGACTGCGGTGCAGCTCGGCTTCCTGCCGCTGGTCGAGGCCGGTGCGGTCGACCTTTCCCACCTCATCGCCGACGCCAAGTCGGGCGTATCCGGTGCCGGGCGCAAGGCGGAGGTGCACACCCTCTTTTCCGAGTCGGCGGACAGCTTCAAGGCCTACGGCGTGGCGGGCCACCGCCATCTGCCCGAAATCCGCCAGGGGCTGACGCGCTTCGCCGGCCAGCCGGTGGGGCTGACTTTCGTGCCGCACCTCACGCCGATGATCCGCGGCATCCATGCCACGCTGTACGCCCGCCTGACGCAGGACATCGACCTGCAGGCGCTCTACGAGCAGCGCTTTGCCGGAGAGCCCTTCGTCGATGTGATGCCGGCGGGCAGCCATCCCGAGACGCGCTCGGTGCGCGCCTCCAACCTTTGCCGCATCGCGGTGCACCGGCCGCAGGGCGGGGACACGGTGGTGGTGCTGTCGGTGATCGACAACCTGGTGAAGGGCGCGGCGGGCCAGGCGGTGCAGAACCTCAACATCATGTTCGGCTTCGAAGAGAGCACCGCGCTCGACATCGTGCCGGTCAGCCCGTGACGGGAACTTGTCACGTCCGGGACAATCAGATTTTGACGATAAAGGGTCGGATGGCGCATCATCCGCCCCATACCCCTGCAGAGGAGAAAATATGAACGCTGTAGCCGAAACCCCCGAAATTCTCGTCTTTACCGACAACGCCGCGAACAAGGTTCGCGAGCTGATCGAAGAGGAAGGCAATCCCGGTCTGAAACTCCGTGTGTTCGTGTCCGGCGGTGGCTGCTCCGGCTTCCAGTACGGCTTCACTTTCGACGAGGAAGTGAACGAGGACGATACGGCTTACGAGAAGAACGGCGTCACGCTGCTCATCGATCCGATGAGCTACCAGTATCTCCTGGGTGCCGAGATCGATTACTCCGAAGGCCTGGAAGGCTCGCAGTTCGTGATTCGCAATCCTAACGCCACCAGCACCTGCGGCTGTGGTTCTTCCTTCTCCGTCTGATTCTCTCAGCGGCAGCGTGGAATGAAAAGCGGGGCGCCATCGGCGCCCCGCGTCTTTTGGTGCGCGCCGATCGTGGCGCCAGCCCGGCTCAGTTGGCGCGGGCCAGTTGCGTGTCGCGATTGAGCAGCGCGAAGCGGTGCAGCAGCGGCGCCGTGTCGCGCCTGAAGGCCTGCAGTTCGCGCCCTTCGAGTGCGTTGGCGATCGGCAGCTCGACCGACATCGGGTCCTGTGCTTCGCCGTCGATGCGCACTTCGTAGTGCAGGTGCGGGCCGGTGGACATGCCGGTGGTGCCGACGTAACCGATGAGATCCCCCTGGCTGATCGCCTGGCCCTGCCTGAGGCCGGAGGCGAAACCACTGAGGTGCGCGTAGGCGGTGGAAATCTTGCCGCGGTGCTGCAGCACGATGAGGTTGCCGTAGCCGCGCTGGGTGCCGGCGAATTCGACGACGCCATCGGAAGTCGCCTTGACCGGCGTGCCGGTCGGGGCGCCGAAGTCGACCCCCTTATGGTCGCGCGCGCGGTTCAGGATGGGATGGATGCGCCCGCCAAAGCCCGAGGTGACGCGCGAGAATTCCAGCGGCGAACGCAGGAAGGCCTGCCCCAGGCTGCGACCGTCGGCGGTGTAGTACTGCTCCTTGTCGGCGCGCTGGTGCAGCACGACGACGTGGCTCTCACCCTGGTTCACGAATTCGGCCGCCAGCACGCGGCCGGCGCGTACTGGTGCGCCGCGGTCGTAGACCGCCTCATAGATCACGTTGAAGCGATCACCCTTGCGCAGGTCGGTGTGGAAGTCGATCTCGGTGCCGAACAACTCGACGAGCTTGTTCGCGACCTCGTCGGGCAATTCTGCAGCGTCGGTCGCCGCGTACAGCGAGCTGCGGATCACGCCGGAACGCATCTCCACCAGCGTCGTCGTCGTGGCCTCGCGGTCCGTGCGCAGCGTGAGCCGTCCGTCGTTGCCACGCTCGAGCACGATCCGCTCGCCGTCCTGGCCGACCGGCAGGCGGAAGGACAAGATGCTGCCGTCGCCATGCACCACTGCGGTGACCGTGCGGCCAGCGCGCAATTGGCGCAGGGCCTGACGGCCGTCAGGGGACTCGGTCAGCATCGCGAGCGCTTGCGGATCGTCGATGCGCAGGCGGCGGAACAGGGTTTGCGCGGTGTCACCGCCCTGCACGCGCAATTCGCTGACGAAGGGCAGGTCGGTGGCGGCGGAGGACACCGCGACCGGCGGCGGCAGGGTCTCGATGACGGCGACGGTGGGAACCTGTGAGGGGCCCTGCTGGGGAACGGCGACGGCGGCCACGACGCCCATCAGGGAGAGGCCGACGACCCCGGTCAACGCCCAGGCACGCGGCCGGGTGAGGAGTTGGGTCGGTAGATCGGCTAGAATTCGGGTCTTTCTGGTCTGCATCGGGGCGTCCGGCTCCAGAAGTGGACAAAAAAACGCGTTGAATTCTAACAAATATTTCCCCTGCCCTGAAAAGGTTTTTGGAGAAGTCGAATGAGTGATGTTCAGGCCGCGATCGACCTGATCAAGCGTGGCACGGATGAACTGCTGATCGAGGCTGAACTGATCGAGAAGCTGAAGAGCGGGCGTCCGTTGCGCATCAAGGCCGGTTTCGACCCCACCGCCCCCGACCTGCATCTGGGCCACACCGTGCTGATCAACAAGATGCGCCATTTCCAGGAGCTGGGGCACCATGTGATGTTCCTGATCGGCGACTTCACCGGCATGATCGGCGACCCCAGCGGCAAGAACGCCACCCGGCCGCCGCTGTCGCGTGAGCAGATCGCCGACAACGCGAAGACCTACCAGGAGCAGGTGTTCAAGATCCTCGACCCCGCGAAGACGGAGATCTGCTTCAACTCCGCCTGGATGGAAGGGCTCGGCTCGGCCGGCATGATCCGGCTCGCGGCGCAGCAGACGGTCGCGCGCATGCTCGAGCGCGATGATTTCTCCAAGCGCTACGCCAACAACCAGTCGATCGCGATCCACGAGTTCCTGTACCCGCTGTGCCAGGGGTACGACTCGGTGGCGATGAAGGCCGATGTCGAGCTCGGCGGCACCGACCAGCGCTTCAACCTGCTGATGGGCCGCGAATTGCAGAAGCACTACGGGCAGGCGCCGCAGTGCGTGGTGATGGTGCCGCTGCTCGAGGGCCTGGATGGCGTCAACAAGATGTCGAAGTCGCTCGGCAACTACATCGGCATCGCCGAGGCGCCCAAGGAGATCTTCGGCAAGACGATGTCGGTGTCCGACACGCTGATGTGGCGCTACTACGATCTGCTGTCCTTCCGCTCGACGGCCGAGATCGCGCAACTGCGGAGCGAGGTCGAGGGCGGGCGCAATCCGCGCGACGTCAAGGTCATGCTGGCGATGGAACTCGTCGGCCGCTTCCATGGCCAGAAGGCCGCCGAAGAGGCGCTCGCCGACTTCGAGGCGCGCTTCCAGCGCAATGCCATTCCCGAGGACTTGCCCGAAGTGCGCGTGCAGGTGGGCGCCGAGGGGCTGCCGGTGTTCCAGGTGGTCAAGCAGGCCGGCCTCACCGGATCGACTTCAGAAGCCATGCGCATGATCGAGCAAGGCGCGGTGAAGCTGAACGGCGAGCGGGTGGATGACAAGGGCCAGGTGCTGGCGGCCGGTGCCACGGTCGTGCTGCAGGTCGGCAAGCGCAAGTTCGCGGCAGTGGTGCTGGAATGAGCGAGGCCGCGCCGCGCACGGGCAGGGGGGCTGCATGCTGACGACGGCCGATGCCGCGCGCCCGATCGGCGTGTTCGATTCCGGCGTCGGCGGGCTGACCGTCGTGCGGGCGTTGATGGAGCGCCTGCCGCTCGAGAACATCATCTATTTTGGCGATACCGCGCGCGTGCCCTACGGCGTGAAGTCGGTTGCCACGATCGAGCAGTTCACCGAGCAGATCACCCGCTTCCTGCTGCAGCGTGACGTGAAGATGCTGATCATCGCCTGCAACACCATGGCGGCGGTGGCGGCGCATGTGGTGCACCGGCTGGCGCGGGACGTACCGGTGCTGGACGTCATCGAGGCCGGCGCGCGCGCTGCCGTGGCCGAGTCGTCGGGCAGACGCATCGGCGTGATCGGCACGCCCACCACGATCAACAGCAATGCCTACGCGCGTCGCATCCATGCGCTCGATCCGACCGCACGGGTGTATTCGCAGGCCTGCCCGCTGTTCGTGCCGCTGGTGGAAGAGGGCTGGCTGGACCACGAGGTCACGCGCCTGACTGCGCAGGAATACCTGCGGCCGGTGCTGGCGGAAGAGGTCGACAGCCTGGTGCTTGGTTGCACGCATTACCCGCTGCTCAAGCCGCTGTTGCGCGACGTCGCCGGACCGGCGGTGAAGCTCATCGATTCCGCCGTGACCACGGCGGAGTTTGCTGCGCAGCGTCTGCATCATGAAGGGCTGGCGCAGCGTGGCGGTGCGCCGGCGAGCTACCACTATGTGGTTAGCGACGTGCCGCTGCGCTTCCAGACGATAGGCGAGCGCTTCCTCGGCCGCTCTCTGGGGCAGGTCGAGAAAGTCGACTGGTAGGGCGTTCAGGCCGGACCGCTCGCGACCGGACGCGAGGGGTCGGCGCACCACTCGCTCCACGAACCGGCGTACAGGCGCGAGCCGTGAAAGCCGGCCGCTTCCATCGCGAGCAGGTTGTGGCAGGCGGTGACGCCCGACCCGCACTGATGCACGACCTGATGCGGGTTGCGCGCGGCGAGCAGGGCGCCGAACTCCTCGCGCAGCACCGAGGCCTGCTTGAAGCAGCCGTCCGTGACGAGGTTGTCGCGGAAGAAACGGTTGATTGCGCCGGGGATGTGGCCTCCGACAGGATCCAGCATCTCGTTTTCGCCGCGGAAGCGGTCGGGGCTGCGCGCATCGAGCAGCAGCATGTCCGTCCCGCCCAGATGCGCGGCAACGTAATCGGCGTCGACCCGTCCGGGCTGCAGCGAGAACGTGTAGCTGCGCTGTATCGGTTCGGGCGTTTCGGCGTCGAGGGCCTGTCCGGCGCGGCACCATGCCTGCAGGCCGCCGTCGAGCACCGCCACGCGGTGATGACCAAGCCAGCGCATGAGCCACCACAGGCGTGCGGCGAACATTCCGCCGGTGTCGTCGTAGGCGACGACCTGGCTGTGGTTGTCGATGCCGCACTCGCCAAGGCGGGCGGCGAGCTGCGCCGGATCGGGCAGCGGGTGACGGCCGTTGGTGCCGGAGCGAAAGCCCGATAGATCGGTATCGAGATCGAGGAAGAACGCGCCGGGAATATGGCTGCGGCGCCAGGCCTGGTAGCCGAAATCCGGATTCGCCAGGTCGAAGCGGCAGTCGATGACCACCCAGTCGGCGTCGCGCAATCGTTGCGCCAGGTCGAGCGCACCGATCAGCGTGGCGAACGAAGCGTTCACGGTGCGGCCTCGGCCGTTTCCGCCAGCCAGTCGCGTGCCTCGGCTTCCTCGCTGAAGACCTGCACTTCGGCATCGACGAAGAGCTGTGATACCCACGCGCTCCAGGTCAGCCACTGGTCTTCGGTGAGGATGGCGATGCGGCGGAAATCGTGCGCGTGCTGGCGAGAGAACTTGATCTCTTCCCAGGCTACATCGAGCGTGAAGCCGACCATCTCGCGCAGATCCATGAGCAGGTCGACCTGCCCTTCGAACTGGACCTTGAAGTTCACGAGCTCCTCGAACTCCTTGTAGTCCGACAGCGTGAATTCGCCGAATACGGTGACGGCAACGCGTTTATCGCTGTGGTCGGTGGTGATCATGGCAGTCTCCGCTCGGCAATGAGGTGCTTACCACTATAGCCTTCGCGCCGGTGCGGCTCAATCGCAGCGCCGCGCCACTGCAAGGTTCTGGCCGGGCGCTAGGGACCATCCGAGATCGCGCTGCCGGCCGGTCGCGCGACAGCGTCGAATCGGGTTAGGCTTGACGCCCGCATGGCGCACCCACATGACGGGAGAAGGCGATGAGCTACCTGCTGGCGCTGGACCAGGGGACGACGAGTTCGCGGGCGATGGTGTTCGATGCGGAGGGCCGACTGCGCGGCGCAGCGCAGCGCGGCTTTGCCCAGCACTACCCGCATCCCGGCTGGGTCGAGCACGACGCGCACGAGCTCTTGCAGACGCAGCTCGAGTGTGCCCGTGCGGCCCTTGCCGATGCGGGTGTGCACGCCAGCGGGCTCGCCGCGCTCGGTATCGCCAACCAGCGCGAGACGACAGTGCTGTGGGAGCGTGCCAGTGGTCGTGCGCTGGCGCCCGCCATCGTCTGGCAGGACCGGCGTACCGCGGCCGACTGCGACCGCCTGCGGGCAGAAGGCTGGGCGGACGATCTTCGCGCGCGCACCGGCCTCGAGCTGGATCCGTACTTCTCCGCCACCAAGCTGGCCTGGCTGCTCGACCATCTGCCGGGTGCGCGCGAGCGTGCGGAGCGCGGCGAGCTCGCCTTCGGCACCGTGGACAGTTGGCTGGCGTGGCACCTGACCGGCGGGCGGCTGCATGTCACCGATCCGACCAATGCGTCGCGCACGCTGCTGTTCAACCTCCACACGCGGGACTGGGATCCGCTGCTGCTCGAGCGCTTCCGCATTCCGGCGCAGCTCCTGCCGGTGGTGGTGGACAGCAGCGGCATCTGCGGCGAGACCGATGCCGCGGTGCTCGGCGCTGCAGTGCCGATTGCGGGAATTGCGGGCGACCAGCAGGCAGCCGCCTTCGGCCAGGCCTGCTTCGCTTCGGGCATGGCCAAGAACACCTACGGCACCGGTTGCTTCCTCCTCATGAACATCGGCGACGTGCCGGTGGACTCGCGTAACCGCCTGCTTACCACGATCGCATGGGCCGGGCGGGGCGCGACACGCTATGCCCTCGAGGGCAGCGTGTTCATGGGGGGCGCCACGGTGCAGTGGCTGCGCGATGCGCTCGGCCTGGTGAAGCGCGCAGCCGATATCGAGGCGCTCGCCGCCAGCGTGCCGGACAGCGGGGGTGTGGTCCTGGTGCCGGCCTTTACCGGCCTGGGGGCGCCGCACTGGGACGCTTACGCGCGAGGAACCCTGATCGGGCTGACGCGGGGCACGGGTGCCGGCCATATCGCGCGTGCGGCACTGGAGGCGATCGCCTTGCAGACGGTGGATCTCGTCGACGCGATGAAGCGCGACGGCGCCGCGCCGCTGCGCGAGCTGCGCGTCGACGGCGGCGCGGCGGCGAACGACCTGCTGATGCAGATCCAGGCCGACCTGCTTGGCGTGCCGGTGCTGCGGCCGCGCATGCTCGAGACCACTGCGCTGGGGGCCGCTTTTCTTGCCGGCCTGGGTGTCGGCATGTGGACCGGGGAAGACGAGTTGGCCGCGCAGTGGCAGGTCGACCGCGTGTTCTCCCCGTCGCTGCCGATCGACGCGCGTGAGGCGGCGTGCGCTCGCTGGCAGCGCGCGGTGGAGCGGGCGGCGGGTTGGGCGCAGCCGTGACGAGGGAGGGCGCGATCCGGCGGGAGCGGGCATGCATGCAGCGGATCTTTCCCGGCCGGCGCTGATCGCGCGCCTGCGCGAGGCCCGCATCTGGGACGTGGTCGTCATCGGCGGTGGCGCGAGCGGCCTGGGCTGCGCTGTCGATGCGGCTGCACGCGGCCATTCCGTGCTGCTGGTCGAAGCGCAGGACTTCGCCGCCGGCACGAGTTCGCGCGCCACCAAGCTGGTCCACGGCGGGGTGCGTTATCTGGCGCAGGGGCGGCTCGCGCTGGTGCGCGAAGCGCTCGCCGAACGTGCCCACCTGCTAAAGAACGCACCGCATCTGGTGCGCCCGCTGCGCTTCGTGGTGCCGGCTTACCGCTGGTACGACCGGCCGCTTATGGGCGTCGGGCTGGGCCTGTACGACCTGCTGGCCAGCGGCAGCAGTGCGATTGGCCGCAGCCGGTCGCTCGATGTCGCGCGCACGGTAGCGGCGCTGCCCAACGTCAATACGGCAGGTCTGCGCGGCGGCATCGCCTACATGGATGCGCAGTTCGACGACGCACGCCTCGCGCTGGCGCTCGCGCGCACGGTGTTCGACCTTGGCGGCACTGCGATCAACCATTGCGAGGTCTGCGAACTCGTGGTCGAGGACGGCCGCGTCCGCGGCGTGCGCGTGCGTGATCGCGAAACGGGCGAGGCATGCCGGGTGGCTGCGCGAGTGGTGATCAACGCCACCGGCGTGTGGGCGGATGCCGTCCGCCGCCTGGCCGATCCCGCCGTCCCGCCGCTGCTGCGGCCGAGCCAGGGCGTGCATCTGGTCGTCGACCACGAATTCCTGCCCGGCTCCGATGCAATGCTGGTGCCGCGCACCGCCGACGGGCGGGTCTTGTTCGCCATTCCGTGGCAGGGCAGGGTGCTGCTCGGCACTACCGATACGCCGCGCCGGGACACCCCGCTCGAACCACGCCCGCTGCCCGGCGAGGTGGACTTCATCCTCGCCACCGCCGCGCGCCATCTGGCCCGTGCGCCCACGCGCACCGACGTGCGCAGCGCCTTCGTCGGCCTGCGGCCGCTGATCGGTGCCGGCGATGCGTCGGCCACACGCAATCTGTCGCGCGAGCATGTCGTCGAGGTGTCGTCGCGCGGGCTCGTCAGCGTGACCGGCGGCAAGTGGACCACGTATCGCCTGATGGCGGCTGACGCGGTGGACGCGGCGCAGTCGGTGGCCGGGCTGCCGCGGCGCGACTCGCAGACCGCATGCCTGCCGCTGCATGGCGCGCCTTCGACACATGGCGCCGCGTCCGCATCGGATTGCTACGGAACCGACCGTGACCAGGTGGATCGCCTCGCGGGGGCAGGCCGCCGTCTGGTCGAGGGGCTGACGCTGACCGAGGCCGAGGTGCGCTACGCGTTTCGCGCCGAGTTCGCCCGTACGGTGGACGACGTGCTCGCCCGCCGGCATCGGGCGCTTTTCCTCGATGCCACGCTGGCGGCTGCGGCCGCCCCCGCGGTGGCGTCCATCCTCGCGCAGGAGCGGGGCGTGGGCGCCGACTGGTGCGCGGCCGAATGCACGCGTTTTGCCGCGCTGGCGGCGCGCTATCGCGACCTGGGCATGGGTGTGTAGCCGTCGTCGGGCGTCGCCGCCGTTGTCGGGTGCGGCGGCGGCGCGCGCCTCAGCTTCGTCCCGCGCAGCCCAGCGCCTCGGGTCGTACGATCGCGGTGCTGGCTACGGCCTGCAGCCATTGCCGGCCGCGCGACCATGCGTCTGCAGTCAGCCGCCCGGTGCTGCCCTCGCGTGGCGGCTGCAGCCTGATGCGGGCGGCGCCATCGGCCTCGATGAGCACATGCCCGCTGCCGGGCAAGACGAAACGCTCGCCCCTTGCCAGCCACTTGTCTTGTGAATGACCCTCAAGCGTCAGCCAGGCGCGCCCGGCTTCGCAGATGACCGTCCAGCCTTCCGCGTCGCGCACGGACAGCAGCCGATCGACCTCGAATGTCTGCACCAACGATGCTAGTCTGGCTTCCATGTCGCTTCTCCTCGATCGGTTGTGTGGATTCATTGTGGTCGAGCGGCCGGCGACTTCAAAACGATGAAATCTCTCGGATTTGTGAGTAGGGCTAACAAATGGAACGTCCTGGCAGGCTCCCGCCGCTATCCGCATTGCGCATGTTCGAGGCCGCTGCGCGGCTGGGCAGTTTCTCGCGTGCGGCCGACGAACTGTTCGTCACGCATGGGGCGGTCAGTCACCAGATCCGCGCGCTGGAGGAGCAACTCGGCTTCCCGCTGTTCCTGCGGCAGGGGCGGCAGGTCAGCCTGACGCCGGCTGGAATGGAACTGCTGCAGGGCACCAACGCGGCCCTGCGACAGTTGTCGGACACGGTCTCTGCGCTGCGTCGACGAATGAATCGGAACCGCCTGTCCGTCAGCACGATGCCGTCGTTTGCCGGCCGCTGGCTGGCGCCGCGGATCGGCGATTTCATCGATCGCCATCCCGATGCCGAAGTGAACATCACCGCCACCAACGAACTCGCGGATTTCGCGCGCGACGCCGTCGATGTCTGCATCCGCTGGGGACCGGGCGGCTATTCGGGAGTGCGCGCGGCGCTGCTCATGGAGGACGAGCTTTTTCCCGTCCTCAGCCCGACCCTGGTGGCGAACCGATGCATCGCCGAGCCGGCTGACCTCGCCGGCCTGCCGTTGCTGCGCTCGGAAGGCGAGGACTGGCTGCCGTGGTTTCGCGCGGCCGGCCTGGACTGGCCCGAGCCGTCGACCGGACTGATGATCTCGGACTCCGCCCTCGTGGTGCAGGCGGCCATCGAGGGCCGCGGCGTCGCACTGGCGCGTCGCAGCCTCGCCGCGCTGGCGCTGCGCGCGGGCAAGCTGGCGCGGCCGTTCATGATCGGTATCCCGGCCGCGCATGCGCCGCACAGCGAGAGTGGCTGCAGCTTCGATTACCCGGCGGACTTCGACGCCCGTCCGCGTTGGCACTACTGGATCGTGCTGCCGGAGCGCCAGGCAGACACCCCGCTGCTGACCGATTTTCTCGCGTGGCTGCGCGCCGAGGTGGCGGCAGACCTGGCCGAGCCCTTGTGTCCGCAGGCGGGCCCGGTGTCGGCACCGCTCGTGTTCAGTGTGCCGCAGGCCCCGTCGGCAGGCTGACCACGGCCTCGAGACCGCCTTCGGGGTAATTGCGCAGCCTCACCTCGCCACGCTGCGCGCGCAGCAGGTTGCGCGTGATCGCAAGGCCCAGTCCGGTGCCGCCGGTCTCCCGGCTGCGCGAGGACTCGGTGCGATAGAAAGGCTCGAACACCTTTTCGAGTTCCTCGTCGGGCAAGCCGGTGCCGTGATCGCGGATGCGGATCTCGAATTCGTCGCGCCGCTCGACCAGCAGGATCTCGACCCGTCCGCCGAACTTGATGCCGTTCTCGATCAGGTTCCACAGCGCGCGGCGCAGCGCCGTCGGCTGACCGACGCAGGGATGCCGTGTGCTGCCGGCCACGCTGACCTGCCAGCCCATGTCCTCGGCGTCGGCGCGCAGGGCCGACAGCAGGCCCGCGAGGTCGATGGGCTGCGCCGGCTGGCGCTCGTCCAGGCTGCGTGCATACGCCAGGCCTTCCTTGACGAGCGCCTGCATGGCATCGAGGTCGGACTGGATGCGCGCACGCAGGCCCTCGTCGTCGACCAGCTCGGCGCGCAGCCGCAGGCGGGTGATCGGTGTCTGCAGATCGTGCGAGATCGCGGCCAGGATACGGGTGCGTTCGGCGACATGCTCGCGGATGCGTTGCTGCATCTGATTGAAGGCGATGGCTGCCTGCGCCACCTCGGTCGGGCCCGACGTTTCCATCGGCGCGCGCTCCGGGTCGTCGCCAAGTGCGCGAGCTGCGGCGGCCATCCGTGACAGCGGCCGGGTGGCGAGCCGCACCGCGATCCAGGCAAGCAGGCTGACGCCGCCGATCAGTGCGAACAGCGCGGCGAACAGCCGGTCCGGGGGCGGCAGTCGCAGGCCGGGCGGCGGCGGAAAGCCAGGCAGGCGCACGAGGAGCGCGGTGCTGTCGGCGAGGCTCACCGACGCCAGCAGCAGCGGGTGGGGCATGGTGGGACGCTCAAGCCGATGCAAGCTCACCGTGCGCTCCGGCATGGCTTCGCGCAAGGCCTGCAGGAGCGGGTGGCTCGCCTGCTCGGGCGGCATGGCCTCACCTGGAGCGCGCAGTGCGAAGCGCAGCCGGCGGCGGCCGAACTCGTCGATCCAGCGCTCCCGGTCGGTCGGTGGCATGCGATCGAGGACATCGGCCGCGGTGGCGATCTCCTGCGCGATGCCGGCCAGCAGCGCCGCACGCCCGACGCGCTCGCGTTCGCCCGCGAAGAGCATGAAGCTCAGCGCCAGCACCAGCGCAATGCCGATCAGCCAGATCAGCATCAGGCGTGCGAAGAGGCTGCGCGGCGCGGGCAGTTTCATGCGGATCCCCGCTCGTCGCCCACGGTGCTGACCTCGGCGGCGAGCACATAGCCTTCATTGCGCACCGTCTTGATGATCGCCGGTTCGCGCGCGTTGTCGCCGAGGCGCTGGCGCAGCCGGCTCACCAGCAGGTCGATCGAGCGGTCGAACACATCCGCCTCCCGGCCCTGCGTCAGCTCCATCAACTGGTCGCGCGACAGCACCTTCTGCGGATGGGCGAGGAACACGCCCAGCAGCCGGTATTCGGCGCCCGATAGCGCGACCACCGTGCCGGAGCCGTCGATCAGGTGGCGGTTCACCGTGTCCAGGCGCCACTGGGCGAAATGCAGTTCGCGTGCATTGGCCGGCGGCGCAGCCTCCAGGTTGGGCGGCAGTGCCCGGGCGCGGCGCAGGATGGCGCGGATGCGCGCGTACAGCTCGCGTGGGACGAAGGGCTTGGGCAGGTAGTCGTCGGCGCCCATCTCGAGGCCGAGGATGCGGTCCATGTCCTCGCCGCGCGCGGTGAGCATCAGAATCGGCGTGTTGGCCTGCAGGCTGCCGCTGGCGCGCAGGTTGCGGCACAGGCTCAGGCCGTCCTCGCCGGGCATCATGATGTCGAGCACGATGAGGTCGACGCGGTGGGTCTCGAGCTTGGCCTTCATGTCGCGACCGTCAGCCGCGGTCGTGCAGCGCAGGCCCTGCTTCTCGAGGTAGTCGGCCAGCAGTTGGCGGATGTCGCGATCGTCATCGACGATGAGGATGTGGTCGGTCTGGTTGCTCATGGCGATCTCTCCATGGCCGGCATCTTATGTCGGACACGAACGTGCTTTGTATCCCAGCGTATCCAGCCCGGTCACAGAGACACGAGGCTGCAAAACGAAGGCTTGCGGACAAATCCCGCTTACACCCGGGTGCTTCAATGGTTCCGTCGCCCGAACGGACGGGCACTGCCCCACGAGGAGAAACATCATGAAGACCTGGATGAAGAGCACTCTTGCCGCCGCGCTTGTTGCCAGCACGGCCTTCGGCGCATCGGCAGCGATGGCGCGCGGCGGACACTGCGACGGTTATAGCCCGGGGCCGATGATGCAGCGCTTGGATCCCGCGCAGATGAGCGAGCGCATCGTGCAGCGCGCCGACACGCAGCTTGCGCGCCTGGAACTGGCGCTGGCGCTGAAACCGGATCAGCAGGGCGCGTGGTCGCAGTTCAAGGGCGCGATGCTGGTGCGGGCAAGGGACGTCGGCGAGCGCATGGCGGCGCACCGTGCCGCGCCGTGGCCCGCCACTGCCACCGAACGCCTGCAGCGCATGGAGGAGATGAGCCGCATCCACCAGACCGAGCTGGCTGAAACGCGACGCGCGGTGGAGGCCTTCTATCCGCACCTGAGCGATGCGCAGAAGAAAGTCTTCGACGCCGACTTCCACATGGGGCCGCGCGGCGGCAAGGGGGACCGCGGGCCGGGCATGCGGCAGGGGCCCGCGGACGGCGCGGGGCAGGGAATGGGGCCTGGTCGGGGCATGGGGCCGGGCCGCGGCTGAGGCGGAGTAGCCGCAGAACGCAGTCGGTCACCCCGCGTGCGATCCGCTCGAACCGCGCCTGCAAGGCGGCTCGGCTCGAGCAACTGTCGCGGCTGATGGACGGCTGCCGAAATGGAAGAAGGCCACCCCGTGGGGTGGCCTTCCTGTCTCCTCCCCTATTATCCGGGGACGCAGTCTCTTAGTGGAACTGCTCTTCTTCGGTCGAACCGGTGAGGGCCTTCACCGAGGAAGAGCCGCCCTGGATGACGGTGGTGACGTCGTCGAAGTAGCCGGCGCCGACTTCCTGCTGGTGCGACACGAAGGTGTAGCCCTGCTCGCGCGCGGCGAATTCCGGCTCCTGCACCATCTCGGTGTAGTGCTTCATGCCTTCGCCGCGAGCGTAGGCGTGAGCGAACTTGAAGGTGTTGAACCAGTTGATGTGGATGCCGGCCAGGGTGATGAACTGGTACTTGTAGCCCAGCGCCGAGAGCTCGTCCTGGAACTTGGCGATGGTGGCATCGTCCAGGTTCTTCTTCCAGTTGAAGGACGGGGAGCAGTTGTAGGACAGCAGTTTGCCCGGACAGGCGGCATGCACGGCCTGGGCGAACTCGCGGGCGAAGCCGAGATCCGGCGTGCCGGTCTCGCACCACACCAGGTCGGCGTACGGCGCGTAGGCGACGCCGCGGCTGATGGCCTGCTCAAGACCGTTCTTGACGCGGTAGAAGCCTTCCTGCGTGCGCTCGCCGGTGAGGAAGGGCTTGTCGTTGGCGTCGTGATCGGAGGTGATCAGGTTCGCGGCTTCCGCATCGGTACGGGCCAGGATGATGGTCGGCACACCCATGACGTCGGCGGCGAAGCGGGCCGAGATCAGCTTCTCGATCGCCTCCTGGGTCGGCACCAGCACCTTGCCGCCCATGTGGCCGCACTTCTTCACCGCGGCGAGCTGGTCTTCGAAGTGCACACCGGCGGCGCCGGCGGCGATCATGTTCTTCATCAGTTCGAAGGCGTTCAGCACGCCGCCGAAACCGGCTTCAGCGTCAGCGACGATCGGCAGGAAATAGTCGATGAATTCCTTGTCGCCCGGGTTGATGCCACGCGACCACTGGATCTCGTCGGCGCGCTTGAAGGTGTTGTTGATTCGGCGGACCATGGTAGGCACCGAGTCGTAGGCGTACAGCGACTGGTCGGGGTACATGGTCTCGGAGGTGTTGCCGTCGGCGGCGACCTGCCAGCCCGACAGATAGACCGCCTCGAGGCCGGCCTTGGCCTGCTGCATCGCCTGACCGGCGGTGATCGCGCCGAAGGCGTTCACATAACCCTTCTTGGCGCCACCATTGACACGCTCCCACAGCAGCTTTGCACCGCGCTGGGCCAGCGTGTATTCGGGCTGCAGGCTGCCGCGGAGGCGAACCACGTCGGCGGCGGCGTAACCGCGCTTGATGCCTTTCCAACGGGGATTCTCGGCCCAGTCTTTTTCGAGGGCGGCGATTTGCTGTTCGCGGGTCAGGGTCATGATGCTTCCTTGTCTGATTCGGGAGTTGATTCAACCTCAGCCGCCGGCGTTGCGCCCGCCGGCAGAGGTCCAAGCCGGAACATCTTCGAGGGAGAGAGGTGTTGCGGTTGAGAGAAAGTATAGGCTGCATCGTGCGCAGCAGCAATATGTCTTATATAAGATATAAGAAAAAAGTTTTCCAATAAAAACAAGGTCTTGTGTTTTTCGTTTCACGATATGAGAAAGGAATCGACGTCGTGAAATGGAATGCGGTACGGCGTGTGTTGCGCTGCGGCGCCCTGCAGGCCGATTCCGGCGACCCTGTTGGAACCTGATGCACAGCCGGCGTCAGAAGAGCGCGGTCGGGGAGACGATGACCCCATCCTCGTCTGCGTAGAGGTAGTGGCCGGGAATGAAGGTCACGCCACCGAACGTGACGGGCAGATCGGTCTCGCCGGTATTGCGTTTGACCGTCTTGCGCGGATGGGTGCCGAGGGCGAACACACCGATATTCATCCCGCCGATCGCTTTCGAATCCCGGATGCAACCGTACACGACGATGCCGCCCCAGCCGTTGCGCACACCGAGCTCGGCCAACTGGTCGCCGACGAGCGCGCAGCGCATCGAGCCACCGCCGTCGATGACGAGCACCCGGCCTTCGCCTGCCGTCTCCAGCGTCTTGCGCACCAGCGCGTTGTCCTCGAACAGCTTCAGCGTGGTGATCGGCCCGCCGAACGCGCTACGGCCGCCAAAGCTGCGGAACATCGGGCTGACGACGCTCACCTTGTCTTCGTTGGCGTCGCAGAGATCGGTGGTCTGGATGGTCATGGAAGCTCCTCGCTGAAAACGTGCAGGGCGGGTACCTGCGGGCCCGCGCATGATAGCCGAGTGCGGCATGCCTGCGCGGGCGCGGGGCGGCGGGGCGTCGCTGAAGCGATCCGGGCCGTACAAAGAAAGACGCCTCCCTGTGCGGGAGGCGTCATGCACGGGCTGGCGAGAGCGGTTCAGACGGTCGTCGCATCCTCGGTCTGCTCGAACAGCAGCTTCACCTTGTCTTCCTCGTCGAGGTCGATGGTGACCTTGCCGCCGTTGGCAAGCCGCCCGAACAGGAGTTCGTCGGCGAGTGCGGAGCGGATCGTGTCCTGGATCAGGCGGGCCATCGGGCGTGCACCCATCAGCGGATCGAAGCCCTTTTCGGCGAGCCAGGCTTTCAGGTCTTCGGTGAAGTGCGCCTCGACCTTCTTCTCGTGCAGTTGCGCTTCGAGCTGCATCAGGAACTTGTCCACCACGCGCAGGATGATTTCGTTATCCAGCGCCTTGAACGAGATGGTGGCATCCAGCCGGTTGCGGAACTCCGGCGAGAACATGCGCTTGATGTCTTCCATCTCGTCGCCGGCTTCGCGCTTGGCGGAGAAGCCGATGACCGATTTCTGCATCGTCTCCGCTCCCGCGTTGGTGGTCATGATCACGATCACGTTGCGGAAGTCCGCCTGCCGACCGTTGTTGTCAGTCAGCGTGCCGTGGTCCATGACCTGCAGCAGGATGTTGTAGATGTCCGGATGCGCCTTCTCGATCTCGTCGAGCAGCAGCACGCAGTGAGGCTTCTTGGTGATCTGCTCGGTGAGCAGGCCGCCCTGGTCGAAACCCACATAGCCCGGGGGGGCGCCGATCAGACGGCTCACCGCATGGCGCTCCATGTATTCAGACATGTCGAAGCGCACCAGTTCGATGCCCAGCACGTAGGCGAGCTGACGTGCGACCTCGGTCTTGCCCACACCCGTCGGCCCAGAGAACAGGAAGGAACCGATCGGCTTCTGCGGATTTCCGAGCCCGGACCGCGACATCTTGATTGCCTGCGCCAGCGCGTCGATGGCTGCGTCCTGGCCGAACACCACGTTCTTGAGGTCGCGCTCCAGTGTCTTCAGTGCCGCGCGGTCGTCGTTGGAGACGGTGCGCGGCGGGATGCGGGCGATCTTGGCGACGATTTCCTCGATCTCGTTCTTGCCGATGGTCTTCTTCTGCCTGGACTTTGGCAGGATGCGCTGCGCTGCGCCGGCCTCGTCGATGACGTCGATTGCCTTGTCGGGCAGGTGACGGTCATTGATGTAGCGCGCCGACAGCTCCGCCGCGCTCGACAGCGCCGACGTCGAGTACTTCACGCCGTGATGTTCCTCGAAGCGGCTTTTGAGTCCCTTCAGGATTTCCACCGTTTCGGCCACCGAGGGCTCGACGACGTCCACCTTCTGGAAGCGGCGCGACAGCGCGTGGTCCTTCTCGAAGATCTGGCGGAACTCGTTGTAGGTGGTGGCGCCGATGCACTTCAACTGACCGGACGACAGCGCGGGCTTGAGCAGGTTGGACGCGTCCAGCGTGCCGCCCGATGCGGCGCCGGCGCCGATCAGCGTGTGGATCTCGTCGATGAACAGGATCGCATTGGGGTTCTCGAGCAACTGCTTGAGCACCGCCTTCAGGCGCTGCTCGAAGTCGCCGCGATACTTGGTGCCGGCAAGCAGTGCGCCCATGTCGAGCGCGAAGACCTGAGCGTTCTCGAGGATCTCCGGAACGCGGCCTTCGACGATGCGGTGCGCCAGTCCCTCGGCGATGGCGGTCTTGCCGACACCGGCCTCGCCAACCAGCAGCGGATTGTTCTTGCGACGGCGGCAAAGCGTCTGGATGACGCGCTCGACCTCCTTCTCGCGCCCGATCAGCGGATCGATCTTGCCGACGAGGGCCTGCTGGTTCAGGTTCTGTGTGTAGTTCTCGAGTGCGCCGCCAGGTTGCTTCTCCTCCTGCTCGGGCTCGTTCTGCTCCGAGTCGCTGCGGTTCGGCTGGTTGGCGCCCTGCTGCGGCGTCTTGGCGATGCCATGCGAGATGAAATTGACCACGTCCAGCCGCGAGATGTTCTGGCGCTGCAGGAAATACACCGCGTGGGAATCCTTCTCGCCGAAGATCGCGACCAGCACGTTCGCGCCCGTGACTTCCTTCTTGCCGGAAGACTGGACATGCAGGATGGCCCGCTGGATCACGCGCTGGAATCCGAGCGTGGGCTGGGTGTCGATTTCACCGCTGCCTTCGATGGTCGGCGTGTGCTCGTTGATGAAGTTGGTGAGCTCGCGCCGCAACTCGTCGATGTTGGCGGCGCAGGCGCGCAGCACTTCTGCCGCCGAGGGATTGTCGAGCAGGGCGAGCAGCAGATGCTCCACGGTGATGAACTCGTGTCGCTTCTGGCGCGCCTCTACAAAGGCCATGTGCAGGCTCACTTCAAGCTCTTGCGCGATCATTCAATTTTCCTCCATCACGCATGCCAGCGGATGTTGATGCTGACGAGCAAAGGATACGACCTGTTCGACCTTCGTCGAGGCAATGTCACGCGGAAAGACTCCGCATATCCCCATGCCCTCTCTGTGCACTTGGAGCATGACTCGCGTGGCACGTTCGCGATCCATGCCGAAAAATTTCTGCAACACGATTATCACGAAGTCCATCGGCGTGTAATCGTCGTTCAGCAGAAGCACCTTATATAGGGGCGGCGGCCTGGTGCGTGTCCGCTTCGCCTCCAGCAGGAATTCGTCTTGTTTACGGGTACCCATGAAATTCATTCTAAAGAACTCCGGGCAGAGTGCAACAAGTCGAATTCAGTGTGCAGATGGGGGAGTGTTGCGTGATTTCAAGAGCGGCTCGTGCGGTGCGGCATGCCTGGAATCCAGGAAAGTGCCTGTCTATTTAACATGTTCCAGAACTGTCCTTTTAACCGAATGCTGCGACGCGCCAAAAAAGCATCCGAAGAAGTCGTTGACGGTATGCGGGCAAGTGCGTAAAAGCCAAGCTGTGCGCCGGTTTCAGGCTTGTCGAAGATAACGACAGGGGGCTGGCGCCGATGTATCGGCCGGGGGGCCGATCGTATCAAGCAACCTTGAAGGAAAGATGCAATATGGCAACTGGCACCGTGAAGTGGTTCAACGATTCCAAGGGTTTCGGCTTCATTACTCCCGATGACGGCAGCGAAGACCTTTTCGCGCACTTTTCTGCCATCAACATGAGTGGCTTCAAGACCCTCAAGGAGGGCGAGAAGGTTTCCTTCGAGGTGACCCAAGGTCCCAAGGGCAAGCAGGCCTCGAACATTCAAAAGGCTTGATGCAGCCAGGCCCGCCCGGAGCGAAAGCCCCGGCCGGCCTTGGAAAGCGAGAAGGCCATCGGTAAACCGATGGCCTTCTCGCTGTCTGGAGTCCGTATGCTTCGCTCGCCGACGTATCCTCAGGCGCAACCTGCGGTTGCGGCTGGGGTGGCAAGGACAGGGCGGAAAGGCTCCGCCCCGAGCATCACTTCAGCTTGATTTCCTTGTACGGCACGTGCTTGCGCGCGACCGGGTCGTACTTGTTGAACTCGAGCTTTTCCGGCGTGGTGCGCTTGTTCTTGGACGTGGTGTAGAAATGACCGGTGCCGGCGGTCGATTCCAGCTTGATCTTTTCGCGGATGCCTTTTGCCATGGCGTTCTCCGTTCAGTTCGGGCGGATTAAAGCTTCTCGCCGCGGGCGCGAAGCTCGGCAACGACGACGTCGATGCCCTTCTTGTCGATGGTGCGCAGACCGGCATTGGAAACGCGCAGGCGGATCCAGCGGTTTTCGCTCTCGCTCCAGAAACGGCGGTTCTGCAGGTTGGGCAGGAAACGGCGCTTGGTCTTGTTATTGGCGTGGGAGACGTTGTTTCCCACCATCGGTGCTTTACCGGTGACTTGGCAGACGCGAGCCATACGTTGCTCCAGGGAATTCTAAGTTCGGGAAACGGTGGAGGATACTGTAGAAGAGCAGGCGATGGCAAGCCCTGCTTGCGACTCCGGCCGGACGAGCCGTGTTCAAAGCAGGCCACGTTCAGCGAATGATACCGGCGCGCCATGCGCTGGAACAACGAAATGGTCGAGGACGCGGACGTCCACCAGCGCCAGCGCATCCTTGAGGGCGCGTGTCAGCATCTCGTCTGCGGTGCTCGGCTCGGAGGCGCCGGAGGGGTGGTTGTGCGCGAAGATGACCGCTGCTGCATTGTACTCGAGCGCGAGCTTGACCACTTCACGCGGATAGACGGAGGTTTGTGTCAGCGTGCCGCGGAACAGGTCCACCGCGTCGATCAGGCAATGGCGTGCATCGAGCAGCATCACGCAGAAGGTCTCATGAGGGAGGTGGCCCAGGCGCAGGCGCAACCAGTCGCGCACTGCCTGCGGCGAATCGAACAGCGCGCGTTCGCGGATCGTCTCGCTGAGCGCACGCCGGGCCAGTTCCATCACTGCCTGCAGTTGGGCATACTTCGCCAGCCCCATTCCCGGGACGGCGGAGAAATCGTCCGCGCTGGCGCTGCACAACCGGGTGAGGCTGCCGAAGCGATGTATCAGGCTGCGCGCAAGGTCGACTGCGCTGTGGCCGCGGATGCCGACGCGCAGGAAGATGGCGAGCAGTTCCGCGTCGGACAGGGCCTGCGTGCCACGCGCGAGCAGTTTTTCGCGCGGCCGTTCGTCCGCCGGCCAGTCGGTGATTGCCATGGTGGCTCCTTGGTTTTCGCGCCATCGAGGAGGTAGGTCAGGTCGGTGCGCGGGTGTCCATTTTAATCGAATGTCATGAACGGTCTACAGGGCAGGAAAATTGTGCTGGGTGTCACCGGCGGCGTCGCGGCCTACAAGGCGGCGGAACTGGTGCGCCTGTTGGGGAAGGCGGGGGCCGATGTGCATGTCGTGCTGACCGAGGGCGGCGCGCGCTTCGTCACGCCGGTCACCTTCCAGGCGCTGTCGGGCAACACCGTGTGGTCGGACCTGTGGGATGCGCGGATGCCCAACAACATGGCGCACATTGATCTCGGCCGTGATGCGGACGTGATCCTGGTGGCGCCGGCGACGGCAGATTTCATCGCCCGCCTGGTGCATGGGCTGGCCGACGACCTGCTCACGACGCTGTGCCTGGCGCGCGATGTGCCGCTCATCGTCGCGCCGGCGATGAACCGCCAGATGTGGGATTCGCCGCCCACCCAGCGCAACGTCCGGCAGTTGCGCGAGGACGGCGTGACGGTCTTCGGTCCCGCCGCGGGAGACCAGGCCTGCGGCGAGGTCGGCATGGGGCGCATGCTCGAGCCGGAGGAACTTCTCGAACTGCTCGAAGGGCATTTCGTGCCCAAGCGCCTGGCGGGGCGCAAGGTGGTGATGACTGCCGGGCCGACTTTTGAAGCCATCGATCCGGTGCGTGGCATCACCAACATCAGTTCGGGAAAGATGGGTTACGCGCTGGCGCGCGCCTGCGCGCAGGCGGGTGCCGAAGTCGTGCTGGTGAGCGGGCCGGTATCGCTGCCGGTGCCGCTGGGCGTGCAGTGCGTGCCCGCTGCCAGCGCGCGGGACATGCGCGCGGCGGTGCTGCGGGCGCTCCCCGATGCCGACGTCTTCATCGGTGTGGCGGCGGTGGCGGACTACCGCCCAGTGCAGGCGGCCGAGCACAAGATCAAGAAGACGGGCGCGGACTTGTCCATCTCCCTGGCACAGAATCCCGACATCCTGGCGGAGGTTGCCGCCTTGCCGGCGGCGCCGTTCTGCGTGGGTTTTGCGGCCGAAAGCCGTGATCTGGACGCCTACGCGGAGGGCAAGCGACGCAACAAGCGCCTGCCGCTGCTGGTCGGCAACCTGGTGAGCGACGGCATGGGCGGGGACGACAATACGGTGATCCTGTACGACGACGCAGGGCGTCATCCGCTGCCGCGCGCATCGAAGGCGGAGGTGGCGCGCGGCATCGTCGACCACCTGGCCGCGATGCTGCCGCCCGCGACCTGAGCGGCGACATCGGCACGGCCGCACACACCACCGAGCGCGACGCGCCAAGGACTCACGGAGGGCTGACATGCACCGAATCGACATCAAGATCCTGGACGACCGGCTCAGGAGCCATCCGCCGGCCTATTCCACCTGCGGTTCGGCGGGCCTCGATCTGCGCGCCTGCCTGCCGGCGGCCATCACCCTGCATCCCGGCGAGACCACGCTGGTGCCGAGCGGTCTGGCGATCCACCTCGCCGATCCCGGGCTGGCGGCAATGGTGCTGCCGCGCTCGGGGCTCGGCCACAAGCACGGCATCGTGCTAGGCAACCTGGTCGGGCTGATCGATTCCGATTACCAGGGGCAGATCTTCGTCTCGGTATGGAACCGCGGGCGTGGCAGCTTCACCATCCAGCCGATGGAGCGCATCGCGCAACTGGTGGTCGTGCCGGTGCTGCAGGTGTCGCTGAACGTCGTCGAGGAGTTCGACGCCAGCGAGCGTGGCGAGGGCGGTTTCGGCAGCACGGGCCAGCACTGATGCAGCATGTGGGCATCCCGACCGGCGTCCATGTGCTGTGCGAGCGCGATGGCCGCATCCTGCTGATGCGGCGGTCGGGCACCGGCTTCTTCGATGGCCTCTACAGCTTGCCGGGTGGGCATGTGGAGCCGGGGGAGTCGGTGCTGCACACCGCGGTGCGCGAAATGCGGGAGGAAACCGGCCTCGCACTGGATTTCGACGGGCTGGAATGGATGGGGGTGGTGCACCGTCTGTCCGACACCAACCGCATCGATTTCTTCCTGCGCGCCACTCGCTGGCGCGGAGAGGCCGCGATCCGCGAGCCGGAGAAGTGCGATCGCCTCGAGTGGATCGATCGCGCAGCTCTTCCGGAGTCCATGGTGCCCTATGTGCGCGAGGCGCTGCGCGCGGGGCCGGGCCCCTGGATGCTCGAGCTGGGCTGGCAGCGCTGAGCAGCGCCACTCGCCCGGTGCGCGCTCAGGCCAGCATGTCGGCCCAGATGTTCTTCGCCCAGGCAAACGCGTACTGACCTTCGAGGTCGCTCGCGGCGGTCGACAGGCCGCCGGCGCCTTCGACCGGCATCGGTTGCCGCTTGTCCGCATCGTATTGATGCACCGAAGCCACGTGGATGGCATTGCGTTCGTCGACAAAGCTGTAGCAGGTGTTGGTCAGCACCGGCGTCGGGCTGGGCGGCTCGCCCGCGAGCAGGTTCAGCACCGCGGCGGCGGCCAGCTTGGCGTGCTGGTTGGCCATGTGCCCCGACTTCGGCATGCCCGGCGCCGGCAGCAGCGCATCGCCCAGCACATGCACGCCCGCCACGCCTTTTGCTTCCATCGTCAGCCAGTCGACGTCCACCCAGCGCCCATTGACGAGCGGAAGCCCCGCGCGCACTGCGATGCTGCCGGCGCGCATCGGTGGGATGACATTCAGCACGTCGGCGCGGACGCGGTCGAATTCCAGTTCGGCACTGCGGCTGGTGGCATCCACCGAGCGCAGGTCGCTGTTGGGGACGTAGTCGATCAGTTTTCCGTAGCTCTGGAAGGCCTTCGTGAACAAGGCCTTCTTCGACTGGATCTCGGCATTCGCGTCCAGCACCAGCACTTTCGACCTCGGCTTGTGCCGCTGCAGGTAGCTCGCCACCACGCAGGCGCGCTCGTAGGGTCCGGGCGGGCAGCGGTAGGGCGACTTGGGAACGTGCATCGCGAACACGCCGCCGTCGGGCATGTCCTGCAGTTGCTGGCGCAGCAGCACGGTTTGCGGTCCTGCCTTCCACGCATGGGGGAGGCGCTCGAAGTTGCCTTCGAGCCCGGGAACCGCGGTGGTGATGAAATCGATCCCCGGCGACAGCACCAGCCGGTCATAGCTCAGTACGCCATTGGCCGCGGTGGACACCGTGCGTCGGGCGGGGTCGATCGCGGTCGCCTCGTCGGTGATCAGTCGCACGCCCCATTTCGACTGCAGGGCGGCGTACGACACGCTGATGTCGGCCAGCTCGCGGTAGCCGCCCACCACGAGGTTCGACATGGGGCACGAGACGAAGGCCGCGTTGCGCTCGATCAGCGTGACGTCGACTGCGCCCTGGCTCCACATGCGCAGATATTTCGCTGCGGTGGCGCCGCCGTAGCCTCCGCCGATCACCAGCACATGGGCGCGTGCGCGGGTCGTGGTGCCGGTGCACGCAGTGAGTCCGCCCAACGTGGCAGCGCCGGCAAGTCCTTTCATGAAGCTGCGTCGATTCAGCATTTCGTCCCTTCCTCACTCGTGCGCGCGCTGCGCCGAAAGGTAGCCCGCGATCAGCGCGAGCTGCTCGTCGCTGTAGCCCCTGGCGATCTGGTGCATGATCGTGGCCGGACGCGAGCCGGACTTGAAGGCGAGCAGCTTCTGCATCAAGCGGTCGCGCGCTTCCCCCGCCAGGCTGTCCATGCCGCCGGCGCTGCGGCCGTCGGTGCCGTGGCAATTGGCGCAGGTGGCGGCCAGGTTGCGTGCAAGATTGGCGTCGGCCGCCGCGGCCGCGCCGCCGATGCTGATGCCAAGGCCGAGCAGGCACAGCGAGGCAAGGATGGGAGACAATTTCACCTTGGATTCCTTTTTCGCGTGGGCGCGCGAACTTTTGCGCCGGAGGCGTGGCCTCACCATCGATTTCGCCGGCGCGGCACTCTATCGGGCGCGAGGAGTATAGCCCAGCGCGGCGGGGCCTCATTCTTGTGGAGACGAAACATGAATCACCAACGCAGGCAGGCGCTGCGAGCGGGCGGCGGCCTGGGCCTCTACGCACTGCTCACGGCCGCCGGTCTGATCACCCCTGAACTTGCGCAGGCCGCACAGACGCGCGCCGGTTTTGATGCGCACACGCTCGACGCGGTCTTGTCGGCACTGGGCGCAGGCAAGCCCGCAGCCAGTTCCGACATCGAGCTCAACGTCCCCGACCTCAACGACAACGGCGCGGCGGTGCGGCTGGGCATCGTCAGCCGCCTGCCGAAGACCGAGCAGGTGGCGATCCTGATCGAGAAGAATCCGAGCCCGCTGGCAGCGATCTTCACCATTCCCGAGGGGACGCTCGCCGACTTGCAGACCGAGGTGAAAGTGAGCGAATCCTGCCCCATCCATGTGCTGGTGAAGGCGGGCGGGCGCTTCTACAGCGTCAGGAAGGACGTGCAGGTCACCATCGGTGGCTGCGGCTGATCACGGAGAGCGCGAACATGACCAATCCGACTCGCATCCGCGCCACCGTCAGGGACGGCATCACCGAAGTGCGTGCCCGACTGTCCCACGTCATGGAGACGGGGATGCGCAAGAACGCCGCGGGGGCGCTGATTCCCGCCCATTTCATCACCGATCTCACCGTGTTCAATAACGACCGCGTCGTGCTGAGCGCCCAGTTCGGCCCGTCGGTCTCGGCCAATCCCTATCTGGTCTTCAAGTTCCGTGGCGGCGCTCCCGGCGAACGGGTGCGCGTTAGCTGGACCGACAACCTCGGGGAGAGCCGCAACGACGAGGTGGCCATCGCGTGATCTGTCGTTGCGCGGCTGGTGATCGAATGCCATTGCCACGGCCCGCCAACGGTTCGCTCCGCTGTAGCGAGGAAACGGCGGCGCAGGTCGCGATGATCAGCGCCGCTCGCCGACGCCGTAGCGCCGGTCCAGGCGGTTCATCACGAACACGTAGATGCCGATGATCGCGAGGTACACGATCAGCGAGCCCTGCGCGAAGATGTAGAAGCCGAGCGGGAAGTCGAGAAAGCTGAAGGCGTTGAGTTCGCGAGCGTAGTAGCCCGCGACGAAGGTGACGGAGAACCAGACCACCAGCAGGCTGAAGGTCAGGACCAGGTTGCGGCGCCAGTAGGCGCGGTGTCCATCCGTCAGTTTCATTGCGCCACAGCCTTGATGCCGGTGGAAGGCGGCCCCATCGCTGCGGCCGTCTTCCACCGGGGCGGGCGGGATGCGCCTGCAGGCCGCATCAGCCGCCGTTTCCGTTACCCGTCGCGGCGAAGTTGCGCGACAGCTCGGCCTGGACTTCCTGTGGCGCGGGCTCGTAGCCGCCGGCCTCGAGCACGAACTCGCTTTCGCCGGCGCAGATGGCCTTCAGTCGGCTCTCGAAGCCGTCCATCTCCGACATCGGCACGCGCGCCGAGATCAGCATCCAGCCGGCCGACGGGCTGTCGGTGCTGGTGAGGCGGCCACGACGGGCCGACAGCTCGCCGCTGACTTCGCCGAACAGCGCGTCGGCCATCTTGACCTGCACGTCCAGCATCGGCTCCAGCACCTGCGGTTTCGCGGCGAGCACCGCCTCGATCAGCGCATGGCGCGCGGCGGTGGCGAAGGACACTTCGTTGGAGTCGACCGCGTGGTGCTTGCCGTCCGTCACCACCACGCGCAGGTCCTGGATCGGGAAGCCGGCAAAGGCGCCTTCGCCAAGCGCCTGGCGCACGCCTTTTTCCACCGCCGGCATGAAGTTGGTGGGAATCGCGCCGCCCTTGACCTCGTCGCCCAGTTGCAAGCCCGCGCCGCGCTCGAGCGGCTCGACGCGCAGGGCGACCTCGCCGAACTGGCCCGCGCCGCCGCTCTGCTTCTTGTGGCGGTAGCGCGCCTCGGCAACGATAGAGATCGTCTCGCGGTAGGGAATGGCTGGCGGTGCGGTGTCGAGCTGCAGGTTCCAGCGCGTGGAAAGCTCCTCGAGCACGATCTTGAGGTGCTGCTCACCCAGCCCGCGCACCACCGTGTGGCGGCCGCGCACGTCGTAGCTGACTTCGAGGCAGGGATCCTCGTCGCTGAGGCGGGCCAGCGCCTCGGACAGCTTCTGCTCGTCGGCGGGCTTCTTCGTGATCAGCGCCAGGCCATAGACCGGCTGAGGATAGGCGGGGGCGGCGAGGTGGAAGTAGTCCTCGTCATGAGAATCGTGCAGCACCGCGTCACGGTGGATTTCGTCCACCCGTGCCACGGCGCACAGATCGCCGGGCACGCCCAGCGGCGTCTCGACTGCGTTGCGACCCTGCATGCGCAACAGGTGGGCGACCTTGAAGGGCTTGCGGCCGTCACCGATGAAGAGCTGCGAACTGGGGCTCACCTGGCCCTGATGGATGCGGAACAGGCCGAGCTTGCCGCGGTAGGGATCGTTGGAAACCTGGAACACGTGGGCGACGACGTGGCGCCCGGCGTCAAGTGCCACGTCGACGGACTCGGCCGCGGCGCCGTCGCCTTTCAGGAAGGCGGGCGGGTTGCCTTCGGTGGGATCGGGCGCGAGCTTGCCGAGGATGTCGAGCAGTTCGCGCACGCCGGCGCCGGTGCGCGCGGACACGAAGCACACCGGTACCAGATGGCCCTCGCGCAGCGCCTGCTCGAAGGGCGCGTGCAGTTGCTCGGGGTCCAGCGACTCGCCCTGCTCGAGGTACTTCGCCATCAGATCCTCGTCCAGCTCGACGATCTGGTCGACGATCGCGCTATGCGCGGCGGTCACGCTCGAGATCGCCGTCGTCGCGGCAGTGTCCGGCGCGAAGAAGCAATCCACCACCTTGCCGCCGCCCTGTGCCGGCAGGTTGATCGGCAGGCACTCGCGGCCGAACTCGGCGGCGATGGCCTCCAGCAGTCCGGCAAAGTCGGCGCCGGCGGCATCGATCTTGTTGATGACGATCATGCGGCACTTGCCCCTGGCCGCGGTCATCATGCGGCGCGTGCCGCTTTCCACGCCGGCGGCGGCGTTCACCACCACCGCGGCCGTCTCCACCGCGGGCAGCGTGGCCAGCGCGCGACCGGCAAGGTCGGGCAGGCCCGGTGCATCGAGCAGGTTGATCCAGTGGCCGGCCCACTCCAGATGGACGAGGGCGGCGTGCAGCGAGTGACCCATCGATTTTTCCTGCGGGTCGTAGTCGGAAACCGTGTCGCCGCGCTCGACGCTGCCGGCCGCGCCGATCTCGCCGGCCGCGGCGAGCAGCGCCTCGGCGAGCGTGGTCTTGCCGCTGCCCGCATGGCCGAGCAGGCTCAGGTTGCGGATGTCGTGAACCGAGCTGGGTGTCATCGCTGTGCTCCCTGTGTTTGTGTATGCGATCGCCCCAAGTTTCCGCCTGCCGCAGGCCGATGGCAATGCATCAGATCAAGCCGGCACGTCGTCGGCGCGTGGTCCGGCGCCCCATTGTCACTTCGGCGGTTCAGGCGCTGCGCAGCCCCAGCAGACGGGTGAGCGCGATCGCCGCGAGCGGCAGCACCAGGCCGAGCACGGTCACGGTGACCAGCAGTGCGCCGAGCTCGCCATAGTTCGCCGGGGTGGTGATCGCGCCGGTGGCAGCGTCCTTCACCGCGCGGCTGACGACGTAGATCTCGTTCAGGTACTTGGTGCCGAGCTGGGCTGCGGACAGCGCGAGGTTGGTGAAGGAGGCCATGACCGCGAAGTAGGTCGCCTTCAGGTGCGGCGGCGCCGAATTCGCGATCCACGCCAGCATCGGCACCATCGATACCTGGCCGAGCGGAGATTCGAGCGCGGTGTTGGCGATGGCGATGAAGCGTGCATCGACCATGCCGCCCGTCAGGTTCGCGGTCCAGTGGTGCAGGCCATGGAACATGCCGATGATGGGCAGCGACAGCAAGGTGGTGGTGACGGTCAGGAACACGACGATCTGCGCGATGGATTTTTCCGCCATGAAGCGCCGGAACAGGAACAGGCCGGCGAGCGTCAGGCCGCTGGTGATGAGGTCGAGGCGCGACAGGAAGGACTGGTCGAAACCAAGCTCGTCGATCATCCACCAGCTCGCGCCGGCGCCCGGGCCGGGCAGCGCGCGGAACACGAAGATGACGATGATGGTGCCCAGCAGCATGCGCCGCGCGTCGGGCGCGAGCTCACGCACCAGGCGCACGATCATGAAGCCGATGACGGCGAACGAGGCGGTGAAGATCAGCTCCTCGCCGTAGTCGATGCCCGACAGGCCCACTGCCAGCGTGATCGCGATGAAGGCTGCGCTGCCGCCTAGGATCCACCAGTTGGGGGCGGTCTTCTCCTGCGGCTCGTGCAGCAGGCGGTCGATCTCGGCGCGGTCGCGTCCGAGTGCGGCGAGCCGTCGCGCCTCGCGTCGCTTGAGCATGCCGGCGAGCATGACGCCGCTGACCGACAGCAGCGGGATGATCATGGCGTATTCGTAGATGCGCAGGTAGATCGCCACCTTCTGCGCCTCAGCCAGAGAGGCTGCGCCCGCGAACATCACCACGTTGGCGATCGACACCAGCACGGTGCCGCCGATGATGGCGACGCGCCCCAGCATCTGCATCGTCGTATGCATCAGCCGCACTGCGTCGTCGGGCAGCGGCCTGCCGTGCTCGTCGAGGCGCGGTACTGCCTCGACCGTCATCGCGTCGGCCACCGCGTCCTGCATCACGTAGCCCACCGGCGACAGCAGGGTGGAGAGCACGAACCAGGCTTCTACCGGCATCACCGCACGCATTACCTCCGGTTGGCCGATGAGGCCGATCATGATCGCCAGGCTGGTGGCGATCAGGGCCGCGCCGAGGTAGACCAGGCCGGCCTTGTGCCGCCACATCAGGTCGACGAGGTGGCCGATCGGCATCTTGAGCGCCCACGGGATCCCCGCCCAGAAGCCGAGCGCGGCGAGAAAGGCCGCCGACAGGCCGAGGTAGTCCTTGACGAAGAAGGTGCCGACGATGCCGGTGAGGCCGGACACGCCAGCGGCGCAATACACCATCAGCGGCGGCAGGTAGGACAGGCGCAACTCGCGGCCGAGTTCGAGGATGTTGCGGTCGATCCAGCGGTAAAGGGTAGTCAGCACTTGGCGGTGTTCCCGACGAACTGGAGGGGGATGCAGGGAGGCGGGTGCCGGCGTTTCCAGGTGCCCGAGCCGCTCTGCAGTCAGGATCAGCGCCCCAGCAGACGCTCGACCCAGGGCATGATCCATGGCAGGGACAGCGCGGTGACGAGACCGTTCAGGCCCATTGCCAGTGCGGCGAAGGCGCCTGCCTGTTCGCCCGTCTGGAAGGCGCGCGCGGTGCCGATGCCGTGCGAAGCGAGGCCGATGGCGAAGCCGCGCACCGCGGGGTCGGAGATGTGCAGCCAGCGGTACAGGTAGCGCGCGCCGATGGCGCCGAGGATGCCGGTGCTGATCACCAGCACCGCGGTCAGCGAAGGCAGGCCGCCGAGGCGCTCGGCGACCGCCATCGCGATCGGCGTGGTGACGCTCTTGGGGGCGAGCGACATCAGCGACTCGCGGCTGGCCCCGAGCAGCGCGCCGATACCCCAGGCCGAGAGCGCCGCAGTCAGCGAGCCGGCCACGAGCGCGATCGCCAGCGGTGCCGCCATCGCCTTCAGCCGCGGCCATTGGGCGTACAGCGGAATGGCGAGCGCTACTGTCGCCGGGCCGAGCAGGAAGTGCACGAACTGCGCTCCGTCGAAGTAGGTCTGGTAAGGCGTGCCGGTGAGCAGCAGCACGCTGGCGAGCATGGTGACGGCGAGCAGCACCGGATTGGCGATGGGGTGGAAGCCGGCGCGCTGGTAGATGCGGAACGCCGCCTGGTAGGCGAGCAAGGTCAGCGTGAGCCCGAGCAGCGGCGTCGCCGACAGGTAAACCCAGATTTCTTCCAGCCTCGGCGTCATTGTTGCGCTCCCTTCGACGAGGCGCGGCGGCGTGTCAGCGCTTGCAGCACCACTGCGGTGACGATGATCGCCAGCGCAGTGCTGGCGACCAGCGCCACCAGCAGCGGCAGCCACTCGTTGGCCAGGCGGTCGCCGTACAGCACGATGCCGGTGCCGGCCGGCACGAACAGCAGCGACAGGTGCTGCAGTAGGCTGCCGGCCGTCTGGCGCAGGTCTTCGTCCGGGCCGCCGCGCACCAGCAGCGTCAGGAACAGCAGCGCCATGCCGATGACCGGCCCGGGAATCGGCAGTGCCAGGGCACGGGCGATCACTTCTCCGATCAACTGGAAGACGAGGAGCAGGGTGAGGGCGGCAATCATGGTCGGGACTCCACCAGGCAGATCAGGGATGTGCAGGGCAAGGCTTGCAGGCTACCGCGGCAGGGGCGCGCTGCGGAGCCCCTCTCGGCGTCACAGCAGCGCATGGCCGGCCATGCGCACCAGGATGCCGAGCATCGCGCCGAGCGCGGCGGGTTTCCACACCGAGGCCACGCGCCGCCCGGCGGAGATCAGCACCGCCACGCCACCCACGTCGAGCGGGTGGATCAGGAAGCCGGCGTTGGCGTTCAGCATGGCCACGCTCGCCGTACCGTCCTTCAGCATGCCTTCCATCACGCCCATCATTGCCGTGCCGCCGGCGATGGTCTTGGTCAGCGTGAGCAGCACCATTGCGGGATGGATGCCGAGCGCGCTCAGCAAGGGCGTGAGCGCCGCAGTCAGGGCGTCGATCGCCCCGGACGCCCGCAGCACCATCACCACCACCAGCGCGATGACCAGCATCGGGATCGCACTGACGGCGATCTTGAAGGCTTCGGCGCCGGCGCGGTTGATCACGTCGAGCACGCCCTTGGCATCGTCGGCGACACGGTGTTGCAGTGTTTCGTCGAGCCGGCCTTCCTCCGCCGACAGGCTGCGGCCGAAACCGTGGTAGGTGGCCGCCGCGGCGATCAGCCCGCCGATCGCCGAAAGCGCCAGCGCGGGGCCGAAAGCCAGACCCATCGCTGCCATCGGAAAGGTGACGTTGGCCTGCGCCATCGCCATCACCATGGCCAGCGTGGCGGCGAGGTGGCGGTCCGACGCGCCACGGCCTTCCATCATCGTCAGCGTGGCGACCGGCGCGGCGAAGCTCACGAAATTGACCTGCAGCGCGGCGAATACACCCAGCCCGGTGAGCCCGGCGGGGCGCAGCAGCGGGGTCAGGCGCACCACGATCCAGTCGAGCACGCCGCGCGCCTCGAGCAGGCGCATCAGCGTCAGCATCACCACCATGATCGGCAGCAGCACGAAGAGCGCGAGTTCGATGGCCGAACGGCCGGCCTGAAGGATGGTCTGCGTCATGAGATCCATGGATTGCCGTGGGGATGAGGATTGGTGCAGTGCGGCATATTAGAGCCTCGCCTGCGCGGCGTCGATCGCTGTGCCCTGGAGCTGTCGTGCGCCAGCCCGTAGCGTTTCAACTGCGCCGGAAGATCCGCACGCCGAGCAGCACGCCGGCAACCAGCAGCGCGATGCCGGTCGCCTCGGCGACGCTGGGCCAGCGGCGATACCAGACGAAGGCATAGAGCAGCGCGGACAGCGTCTCGAACACGATCAACTGGCCAACCAGCGCGGCGGGCAGGCGGTGGCTGGCATGGTTCCACAGCAGCGTGCCGAGCCAGGAGGCGCACAGCCCGAGCAAGGCCATCATGCCGATGAAGACCGTCGGCCTTGGCCCCAGCGGCCAGTCGAAGCCGCCGCCGGGTGCGGCGCCGAGACCGTCCCACAGCGCGTACGCCAGCCCGCCGAGCAGCGCGAGCGGCAGCGTCGCCAGCCCCTGCGCCGTTGCCCACGCGCGCGACAGGCCGGCGCCGCGGGCGCGCAGCCAGCGGCTGTTGCGGATCGGATACCACGTCCAGCAGGCGAGCGCGCAGACCGCCAGCGCGATGCCCGATAGATAGCGGGCGCTGTCGGCCGCAGGGGAGGTGGCTGACGAGGGGGTGTCCGCGTGCACGATCGCCAGGCCGGCCAGCATCACCGCCAGCGGCAGCGCGAGCTTCCGCCACGGCACCCCCTCGTCGTCGCCTGCGCGACGGTCGATCAGGTTCGCGCACAGCGCGATCACCACCGGCAGCGTGCCGATCATCAGCGTCGGCAGCGGCGCGCCGGCAAGCTGGATCGCGCTCGACAGCGTCGCGTAGTAGAGCAGGTTGCCGATCAGCGCGAGCTTGAACGCTTCGGTCCAGTCGGCGCGGGTAAGTTCGGCCAGCGCACGGCGGTCGAACCAGGCCAGGCCCAGCGCCAGGACGCCGAAGGCGAGGTAACGGCCGATCGACAGCATCAGGCCTGGGTAGTCGTGCAGCACCAGCGGGGTGACGAAGACCAACCCCCACAGCAGGCCGGCGCCGAGCGCGGAGAGGAGGCCGGCGATCATCGTCGGTCGTCATCCCGCGTTGGCTTTTTCGTCATCCTTGCATCTCCAGGCGGGGGCAGTGACCGGACGGGCCCCGAGTCCTTGTCTATTGGTGGCGGATGATTGACCGGGCGCCGACGGGCGTCCCGAGCTGGATGGCACTGGTGCGGGGTTGGGGTGTCTGAGTCGCCTCAGCCCAGCCGGTGCCCCCGCTATCGCATACGTCGGGGCCACAGTCGTGCGGTGTGCACCAGCGCCAGAATCCACACGGCGTCGCCTTGCACTTCGTACACCAGCCTGTAACTTTCGTGCGGGATCAACTCGCGAGTGCCCGGAATCTGGCCCGATTTCCCAAGGAGTGGGTGGGTAGCCAGGCGCCTGGCTGCGTCGGAAAAAAGCTCATCCATCCGGACGGCTGCGAGCGGGTTGTCCCGGCTGATGTAGTCGATGATGTCGGCGCGGTCTTGCTCAGCGGCAGAGGCCCAGAACACCCTCATTCGCCGTTACTTTCTGCTTTGGCGAGCAACTGCGCGCGTCGTGCAGCGAACCGGGCTTCAACATCGTCAGCGCTGGCGTAGTCACCGGCACGGATCTGCTCACGCGCATCCGCCACCTTGGTGCGCAGGAACTCGTCGTACTCGCGCGCCTCACGTTGGCGCTGCACGAACTCGCGCATCAATTCACGCAGTATCTGTGATGCGGGTCGATGGGTGGCCGCTGCCTCGGCCATGAACTCGGCGCGCAGCTCTGGCTCCAGCTTCATGGTGAAGACGGCTTCTTTGGACATGGCGCGACCTTTGATACTGGATGTACTGCTTAAGTATATACGTCATTAGTACATCTGCTAAGCTCGTATCAGCGACTCAGCAGCTCGACATACGCCTGATAGCTGTAACTGCGGTTCTTCTTCTGCCCGGTCATTTCGGTCACGATGCCCAGCGCTTCAAGGGCCTTTACGGCCGCGGTGGCGGTGGGAAAACTGGTTGCCAACTGCTGTCGCACGCGCTCGATGGTGAAGCGGGGCATCATCGGCAGCATCTCGAATAACCGATAGCTGACAGGGCCGGCCCTGGGTGATTGCAACAGTCGCCGGCGGTCGGCCGCCACGAGGCTTGCAACCTGGATGATGTTCTTCTCCGCGTCGGCTGCGGCGGTCGCAACTCCTTCAAGAAAGAAGGACACCCACGACTCCCAGTCACCTTCGGTGCGGATGGTCGATAGTCGGCGGTAGTACTCGGCTTGATGTTGCTTCAGGTAGCCGCTGAGGTACGCCAACGGTTCGGACAGCAATCCAAAATGCTCGAACAGTGCTGCAATCAGCAGCCGGCCAATGCGCCCGTTGCCATCCAGAAAAGGGTGGATGGTTTCGAACTGGGCGTGGATCAGCGCCACCCTGACCAAGGGCGGCAGGTCCGAGGACGGCTCGTGAATGAAGCGTTCCAGGTGCGCAAGCAAGTCGGGCACCTGCTCAGGCGGCGGCGGGACGAAAATGGCGTTGCCCGGCCTCGTCCCGCCAATCCAGTTCTGGGATTGGCGCAGTTTCCCCGGTTGTTTACCCGCGCCACGCGCGCCGTCCAGCAGCCGCCGATGTGCTTCGCACAGCAGCCGTATGCTGATGGGCAAGCCCTTCGCGTCGCGCAGTTGCTCCCGGACCCAGCGGAAGGCGTGGAGGTAATTGGTGACCTCTTCGACGTCTTCCGTGTTGCTTACCTTGAAACCCGCCTCCTCATCGAACAGGTCGGTCAGCGTGGCCTGGGTGCCCTCGATCTGGGATGTCAGCAACGCTTCCTTGCGGATGGCGCTGTATAGCAACCAATCCACCGACGGCACCAGGCCAGCGACGCCGGCAAGGCGTGCCAAGGCCAGTTCCGCCTGCCGGTTGAGATCGACGAAATCGGCCGGCGACAGGGCAGGATCGACCGGGGGCAGCGAGTGCGGCACAAACGCATGCACCGACTCGCCCAGCGTTGTTGAAACTGCGTAGGTGCCTGTGCTGCGGGTCATTCAACGAGTTCTTTGATTGCTTGTCTTGATATTAAAGCATTCTTTGATGTGATTTGATTAAATTAAAGATGGCTTTCATGTGTGATGTGCTTGGACGCGCTTACTCTGACCAGTGCGCTGGACTGCTCGAGTCTTAACCGGAAGAGGAGGCTAAGAATGACGAATGCCCGCCGATAGCCACGTGAGCTGTCGTGCGGGTGGAGGTCCGTTGATTCATACCCGAAGCAGCGCGATCTTGAGCGGCGGCTTGCCGTCCGGGCTCGGAAAATCCGCTTCCGGCGCGATCCACTCGACTTCGCGCAGCGGCCGGCCGGCCTTCTTCGCGCCGCGTTCGAGCTGATCCAGCCAGGCCTGGCGCTCGACCTGGGCGACGTTGTTGCAGCAGATCAGCGTGCCGCCTTCGGCGGTGGCGAGCAGGGCGGGCTTGAACAGCGCCGGATAGTCGTTGACCAGGTCGACGACACCGAACGGGCTCTTGGCGTAGCGCGGCGGATCGAGGAACACGAGGTCGAACTGCCTTGGTTCGAGCACCGGGAAGGGCGGCAGGCGCTTGCCGCGCACCACCTGCGGCTGGCCCAGGCCCGAAAGCTGGCGCAAGGCGGCGAAGGCGTCGCTGCGCACGAAGCGCACGCGGATCGGCAGTTCGTTGCGGGCGGCGTTTTCCTTGCCGACGTCGAGGCTGGATTCGGCGAAGTCCACGTTCACCACATGCTGCGCGCCTGCCTTGGCTGCGGCGATACCGACCCCGCAGGTGTAGGCGAACACGTTGAGCAGCGACTTGCCCGCGGTCTCCCGCATCACGCGCCGGCGGCCTGCCCGCAGGTCGAGGAAGAGCCAGGGATCCTGCCCGGCGTGGCGTGCCTGGAAACGGTAGCGCACGCCCAGTTCGCGGATCTCGCGCGCTTGCTGCGCGATGGTGGCCTGCTCGGGTGTGAGCGCGTTGGAGATGCGGGAGTTGGCCTGGCTGCGATCGTTGAGGATCAGCGGCAGTGCCGGGTAGGCCTGGGCGTAGAAGGCCTCGAGCGTTGCCAATTCCTCTGCCAGCAGCGGACTGTGGAAGGTCTGGGCCAGCAGGAGCTCGCCATAGCGGTCGACCGTCAGGCCCGATCGGCCTTCGACGCTGCCGTGAAAAAGTCGGTAGGCGTCGGTTTGTTCAGCGTGAAGTTGCTCGAGCAGGGCGGCTCTGGCATCGAGCGCGGTTTCAAGACAATCGCGGAGGGATGCGGACACGGAGGGCGCCTTATGTGCTGTGTTCGACGAGGCTCAAGGCCACGGCTTCGGCGACCTTGATGCCGTCGACCGCCGCGGAGAGGATTCCGCCCGCGTAACCGGCGCCCTCTCCAGCCGGATACAGCCCGCTCGTGTTCAGGCTCTGGAAGGTCTCGTCGCGGGTGATGCGGATCGGCGACGAGGTACGAGTTTCGACGCCGGTCATGATCGCGTCGTTCATGGAGAAGCCGGCGATCTCCTTGCCGAATGCGGGGAGCGACTCGCGCAACGCGTTGATGACGAAATCGGGCAGGCACAGCGACAGGTCCGTCAGGCGCACGCCGGGCGTGTAGGACGGCAGCACCGAACCGAACTCGGTCGACGGCCGACCGGCAAGGAAGTCGCCGACGAGCTGCGCCGGCGCGCGGTAGTCGCCACCGCCGGCCTCGAAGGCGAGGCTCTCCCAGTGGCGCTGAAACTCGATGCCGGCCAGCGGATCGGTGTCGCTCCCCGGATAGTCGGCGGGCGTCACGCCGACCACGATGGCGCTGTTGGCGTTGCGTTCGTTGCGCGAATACTGGCTCATGCCGTTGGTGACCACCCGCCCCGGTTCGGAGGTCGCGGCGACCACCGTGCCGCCCGGGCACATGCAGAAACTGTAGGCCGAGCGCCGGTTGGTGCAGTGGTGCACGAGCTTGTAGTCCGCAGCCCCCAGGATCGGGTGGCCGGCGTTGTCGCCGAACCGCGCGCGATCGATCAGCGACTGCGGGTGCTCGATGCGGACACCGATGGAAAACGGCTTGGCTTCGACATGCACGCCCTGCTCATGGAGCATGCGGAAGGTGTCGCGCGCGCTATGGCCGACGGCCAGCACGATGTGGGTGGCGGCGATGTACTCGCCGCTGGCCAGGGTCAGACCGCGCACCTGGCCATGGTCGATGTCGATGCGCTCGACCTTGCTCTGAAAGCGGATCTCGCCGCCCAGCGCCTCGATCTCGGTACGCATGTTCTCCACCATCGACACCAGCTTGAAGGTGCCGATGTGGGGCTTGCTCACGTAGAGGATTTCCGCGGGCGCCCCCGCCTTGACGAACTCTGTCAGCACCTTGCGGCCGCGGTACTGCGGGTCCTTGATCTGGCTGTAGAGCTTGCCGTCCGAGAACGTGCCCGCGCCGCCTTCACCGAACTGGACATTGGATTCCGGGTTGAGCTTGCTCTTGCGCCACAGCCCCCACGTATCCTGCGTGCGCTCGCGCACCGCCTTGCCACGCTCGAGCATGATCGGGCGGAACCCCATCTGCGCGAGGAGGAGGGTGGCAAACAGGCCGCAGGGACCGGCGCCGATCACGATCGGTCGCAGTGTGGACAGCGTCGGCGGTGCCTTGGCGACGAAGTGGTACGAGGTGTCCGGCGTTGGCCCGACATGGCGGTCGTTCTTCATGCGCGCGAGCAGGGCCGCTTCGTCCCTGACCTCGATGTCCAGCGTGTGGGTCAGGACGATGGAGGAGCGCTTTCTGGCATCGTAGCCGCGGCGGAAGATCGTGTAGCCGACGAGTTCGCCGGCCGTGATCCCGAGCCGCTTCAGGATGGCGGCCTTCAGTTCGGCGTCGGTGTGATCGAGCGGGAGTTTGAGTTCGGTCAGTCGCATGGACGGGTGGCCGCGGTCGGTGGCGAAAAAAGGGCGACAGTCTATCCCCAGCGGACATCGTTGCCGGCGTGGGCGCACCCGTCAACACAGCAAGGAAAACGGCGCCCGCAGGCGCCGTCCGGGATTTTACGTGCGGCATCGGGCCGCAGCGCATCACTCCATCGCTTCGTAAAGCGGCAGGGTCAGGAACTCGGGGAAGTCCTCGGTCAGCGACATCTTCTCGAAGATTACTGCGGCCTGGTCGTAGGTCGCGGTGGCCTCGCCCTGAGCGGTGACGGTCGCCTTCACCTTGGCAAGCTCCTCGGGGATCAGTGCGCGGACCCAGTCGGCGGTGACCTTGCGGCCGTCGTCGAGAACGCCCTTCGGCGAAATCACCCACTGCCAGATCTGCGAGCGCGAGATCTCGGCGGTGGCGGCGTCTTCCATCAGGTTGTGGATGGGCACGCAACCGTTGCCGGCCAGCCAGCTTCCGAGGTAGTGAATGCCGACGTTGATGTTGTTGCGCACACCGACTTCGGTGATCGGCTGCTCGGGCTGGAAGTTCAGCCAGTCCTTCGGGCCGAAGCGGCCTTCGACCTGCTTGTCCCACTGGTTGGGCTTGTCGCCCAGCACCTTGACGAACTCCTCCATGGCGATCGGCACCAGGCCCGGGTGCGCCACCCAGCCGCCGTCGTAGCCGTCG
Source organism: Thauera sp. 2A1 (assembly GCF_009469595.2). Lineage (GTDB taxonomy): Bacteria > Pseudomonadota > Gammaproteobacteria > Burkholderiales > Rhodocyclaceae > Thauera. Next base: position 396,863 of record NZ_SSXV01000001.1, read on the forward strand.
TTGGCGTCGCGCGTCTTGTCGTGACGAATGCCGGCCAGTGCCTTCTCGTTGGCGACCGGGTCGCTCTTGATCGGGATCAGCGCGCTCATGCCGCCCATCGCCGGCGCACCGCGCTTGTGGCAGGCCTGCACCAGGGCCAGCGCATAGCTGCGCATGAAGGGCACTTCCATCGTGATCGCGCCGCGGTTGGCGAGGCAGAAGTTCTTGTTCTTCTTGAACTTCTTGATGCACGAGAAGATGTAGTCCCAGCGCCCGGCGTTGAGGCCGGCGGAGTGCTCGCGCAGCTCGTACAGGATCTCTTCCATCTCGAAGGTGGCGAGGATGGTCTCGACCAGCACGGTGGCCTTGATCGTGCCGCGCGGCAGGCCGAGTTCATCCTGCGCCATGCAGAAGATGTCGTTCCACAGGCGCGCCTCGAGGTGCGACTCCATCTTCGGCAGGTAGAAGAAGGGGCCGGCGCCGCGGGCGATCTGCTCCTTGGCATTGTGGAAGAAGAACAGGGCGAAGTCGAAGATGCCGCCCGACACGCGCTGGCCGTCGATCAGCACGTGCTTCTCGTCCAGATGCCAGCCGCGCGGACGCACCTGCAGGGTGGCGATCTTGTCGTTGAGTTTGTAGCTCTTGCCGCCGTCGGCGGTGAAGTCGATCTGGCGGCGGATGGCGTCAAAGAGGTTCACCTGGCCCTGGATCTGGTTGTACCAGTTCGGGCTGTTGGAGTCCTCGAAGTCGGTCATGTAGGAGTCAGCGCCCGAGTTGAAGGCGTTGATGATCATCTTGCGCTCGACCGGGCCGGTGATCTCCACGCGGCGGCATTCCAGCGCCTTGGGGAGGGGCGCGACCTTCCAGTCGCCTTCGCGGATGTGCTTGGTCTCGGGCAGGAAGTCGGGCATCTCGCCGGCGTCGATGCGCGCCTGGCGGGCGACACGCGCCTTCAGCAGCTCCTGGCGGCGCGGCTCGAAGGTGCGGTGCAGCTTGGCGACCAGTGCCAGCGCGTCGCGGGTCAGGATCTGGTCGAAACGGGGCGACAGCGGGGCGTTGATCTGCATGCCCTGAGGCAGGTCGAGGTTCATGGGAAATCCTTGTGCGTGCGTTTGGGTGTTGTTTGATGAACGAGGGTCAAGCGATGCAGCGATGTAGGCAAAACGGCAGTTCAAAGGGTTTTCACGAAATAGTGCACGGTGAGCAGGCTGCCGACCGCGATGATCAGGCGTCGCAACCAGACGGCTGGAATGCGTCGCGCCAGCGTGGCACCCACGTATCCGCCAAGCGTTCCAGTGGCAAGCATCACCAGCGTGTGCGGCCACGACACGGCATTCGCAATGACGAAGGTGCCGACCGCGACACTGTAGATTACCGCCGACAGCCAGTTTTTCAAGGCGTTGATTTCATGCACGTCCTTGAAACCCTGGATGGCCAGCGCCGCAATCATCAGGATGCCCATGCCGGCGCCGAAGAAGCCGCCATAGACGGACACCACGAGCTGGAACAGGAAGCCCCCGGCTCCGATATGCCGCTCGTCGGCGCCCGCAGGCCCGGGCCTGAGCCGGCGCACCAGCGCCGAGATCTGGCCGCTGAAGGCAAACAGCACGGTCGCCACCAGCAGTAGCCAAGGGATGAGCTTGGCAAATGCGGCGTTGGACGTTGCCAGCAGCAGCAGCCCTCCGGCGATGCCGCCGACGAAAGCGACCACCGACAGCATCGGCAGGCTGCGGCGGAAGCGAGCCAGCTCCTGGCGGAAAGCCCAGGCTCCGGCAAGGCTGCCCGGCCACAGCGAGACGGAGTTGCTGGCGTTCGCGACCACCGGCGGCACGCCCACGGCCAGCAAGGCCGGGAAGGAAAAGAAGGTCCCTCCGCCGGCGACCGAATTCACCGCGCCCGCCGCGAAGGCGGCGACGCCGATGAGTGCGATCTGGAAGAAATCCATGCCGGCCATGTCGAGCTTGTCGGGTGTGTGCGGATGTGGCACCGGGCGTGCCCTTGCTGCGCCGCAGTGTATTCGAGTCTTATATAAAACAACAGATCAGGTATGATCAATTCGGCTTTTACTTTTTGTCAAAAATGGATCAGCTCAAGCAGATCGAAACCTTCGTTGCCGTCGCTATTCGCGGCAGCCTGTCCGCGGCCGCGCGCGCGGAAGGGGTCACGCCGGCGGTGATCGGGCGTCGGCTCGATGCGCTCGAGCAGCGGCTCGGGGTGCGGCTGCTGCTGCGCACCACGCGCAGCGTGACCCTCAGCTTCGAGGGTAGCGCGTTCTTCGAGGACTGCCAGCGCGTCCTCACCGAGCTGTCGAACGCCGAGGCGGCGGTCAGCCTGGGCAGCGTGAAGGCCAGCGGGCACCTGCGCATTTCCGCGCCGGCGGGTTTCGGGCGGCGCCATGTCGCGCCGCTGGTGAGGGAGTTCCTCGACGCCCATCCCGAGGTCAGTTGCACGCTGGACCTGAGCGACCGCCTGGTGGATCTCGTGAATGAAGGTATCGACTGCGCGATCCGCATCGGCGAGCTGGGCGACTCCAGCCTGGTGTCGGTGCGCCTGGCGGAGAACCGGCGCGTGGTGGTGGGCAGCCCCGATTATCTGGCGCGCCATGGCGTGCCGGCCACGCCGGCCGAGCTGGCTGCGCACGTCTGCCTGTCGCTGGGCCAGCAGCGTGGCTGGCAGTTCCGCGCGGCGGGTGGCGAGGCGCTCACCGTGAAGGTGGGCGGACGCTTCGAGTGCAACGACGGCGCGGTGCTGCACGAATGGGCGCTGGCCGGTCATGGGCTGGCGTGGCGATCGCTGTGGGAAGTGGAGGGCGATCTGCGCGCTGGTCGTCTGAAGTCGGTGCTGGACGATTTCGCCGCGCTCCCCAACGGCATCCACGCCGTTTACCCGCAGCGCCGCAACCTGGCGCTGCGCGTGCGCCTGTTCATCGATTTCCTGCGCAACCGCTACGGCGAGCCCGGCTACTGGCAGGAGCGCTGAGGCAATGCGCAGGGCGAGATGCGGCTGGTGTTGAATCGGCCGCCGAGCTCGGGTATGATCCGCGTCCTTCGCTGCTGTAGCTCAGTCGGTAGAGCAACTGATTCGTAATCAGTAGGTCACCAGTTCGATTCCGGTCAGCAGCACCAGATTTCAGTCGCGGGGTGGAGCAGTTCGGTAGCTCGTCGGGCTCATAACCCGAAGGTCACAGGTTCAAATCCTGTCCCCGCAACCACACAAGCACGAAAGCCCGATCCGGAAGGTCGGGCTTTCGTGCTTTTCGCCGTCCGCTTCCGGCTCTGCCTCAAATGTGCGCCTGTCGGTGCGTCTGCTGCGGAACGTTTGACGCAAAGCGGTTGTGTTCATGCCCGGATTGCCTAAAGTTCAAGCGACACGAGCGAATGCGAACGTGATGGCGGCCGCCGGGAGGGGCGATGGCGAAGCTCATCGAAGTCGAGGAACTTGTCCGCAAGCTGGATCTGGGCAGCGCCGCGGCCGACGCGCAGGTGCGATCAAGCTTGCTGGCGCGGGCGGTGGCGCTGCCGCTTGGCCGCTCGGCGTGGACCTGGCTGGCGCGGGCATTGTGGGAATTGATCGCCAGCCAGCCGGCAGGCTCGCCGGCGCGGCGTCAGGCGCTCGCCGCCGCGCTCAAGGTGCCGGTGAAATCCCTGCACAGGGCCTTGCAGCGCCTTGCGGCCGATGAGGACGAGCCCGACCGTGATCTGCTGGCGGGCATTCGCGTGGACGAGGCCGGGACTGGCGAGTCGGCGCTCAGCGGCGACTTCAATGAGTTGCCCGCGGACGGCCTGGATGCATTTCGTGTGCTGGAGGGCGAGGCAACACTCGGCCTCCCCGAGGATGTGCCGCATGAGGCGCCCATGCGCCATGTCGGGGTCGGTGGGCACATGTCCGCCGGGAGGATTCCGGCCGATCTCGATGCACCCGCGCCGCGCGCTGCCGGCCGGGACGCGCGCCCTGCGGCAGCGCATCCCCGCACGAGCCCGCCGCCGGCGCCGCAGTCTGCGGGGGCGGCGGCCGGCGATGAGGAGTTGCGCCGCGTCAATGCACTGATCCTGCAGGCGGGAAAGGCGCGGCGCAGTTTCGTGAGCGGCGCCGACAACGTCGTCCGCTGCTGGATCGGCCTCCGGGACGAGGCGGCCGCCGTTGCGAACGAGGCGATCCCGCGCGTGGACATTCCTCCCGAAGGACTGGAACTGACCGCCGAGTTGTACTGGAATGACCAGCGCGACGCGAAGCGGCTGATCCTGCCCGCCGAACGCAGCGCCCGCAGCGGCGACTGCGACTTGCGGCTGAGCGTGCCCGAAGGCGAGCGCTTCGTGAGCGCAGAAATCGTCTTCCGCTACCGTGGCCGCGCCTTCGAGGTGGTGCGGGTGGAGGCCTTCGCGCTGGCGCCGGGCGAGCCCGAGGAGGCACATCATCAGGTCCAGGTGCGGGTGCAGGCGAGCAGGCGCGAGGTCGTCGAGGTCGCCGACAGCCAGCCGGTCGATGCCATCTTCGTCCATGGCGACGACCGCGCGCAGGCGGGCGATGCGCAGGCGGCGCCGCCGGCCTTGCGCGTGTTCGGTGGCGAGGGCGGTCGCGGGTTCGATCTGGACGATGCCGCCGTGGCGATCCGCTGGCTGAACGACACGCTGTTCTCGACCGAGAAACTGGTGGTGCGCCGGCAGGCGGCCCAGGGCGGCGAAGATCGGCTCGATGCCGACGACCCCGACGTGCGCAGCCTGCTGCGGGACATGGCGCGTCACGGCGCGGGGCTCTACAACCAGCTTTGCGACCAGGGTTTCACCGATCCGGGTGAGCGCATCCAGGTGCTGAACCTCGACGCGGCCAACGATGTTCCGCTGGAGTTCGTCTACGACCGCGGTTACCCGCTGCGCGATGCTCCCCTGTGCGAGCCCGGCCTGGCCGCGCTGCACGCGGGCGAAGGCAGTTGCCCGGTCTGTGCGCTGCCGGCAGCCGATGAGGAGCGCAACGCGGCGCCGGTGATCTGCCCCTATGGTTTCTGGTCGCTGCGCAAGATCATCGAACGCGTCGCGTCGGGCGACGGGCGCGAAGCGTCCGTGCCGCGCGGCACGCGGCGCGCCTTGCCGCCCATCGACGCGGTGGCCTTCGCCAGCAGCCACCTGGTGCCGGAAGACGAGCGGAGCGCTACCTGCGAGGCGTTGCAGCGCTGCACCGGTCATCTGCTCGTCGCCGACGACTGGCTGCAGTGGCGAGCGGCGCTCAAGAGCCATCCGCCCCTGCTGGTGGTGCTGCCTCACCATGGTGTGCAGGCGGCGCTCGATTACCTCGAGATCGGCGACCCGGCGCAGGATGAGGATCACGGCAAGCTCAGCCATGCGCAGATCGGTCGCGACTGCGTCAACCCGGATGCGCGCGACCCCGGGCCCATCGTCCTGCTGCTGGGCTGCCAGACGGGTGCGCAGACGGAGACAGGGTACGTGCAGATCACCCGGCGTATCCAGCAACAGCACGCGGCGATCGTTCTCGGCACGCTGGCGCAGATCCTGGGCCGTCATGCCGCGCCGCTGGCGCGCGAGCTGGTGGCAGAGCTCGCGGCGGTGGACGACCCGCAAGCCGATTTCGGCACCGTCATGCGCCGTGTCCGACGTCGCATGCTGGCGCGTGGTTACCTGATGGCGCTGTGCCTGGTCGCGCAGGGCGATGCCGAATGGCGTCTGACGCCGCGCGCGTTGCCGGGCACCGCATGTATGTGATAGGTCGACCGGGCCCTGAAGATCCCGGCCATTGCTTTTGCGGAGGTGCTTCATGTTGCGCATCGAGATGCTGCCGGTGGCGCACGGCGATTGCCTGTGGATCGAGTACGGTGCCGGCAGCGGGATTCATCGCATCCTGATCGACGGCGGCCCGGCGCAGACCTATACGGCGCTGCGCGAGCGCATCCTGCACCTGCCGGCCGGGGAGAGGCGCTTCGATCTGCTGGTCATCACCCACATCGACGGCGATCACATCGAAGGTGTCGTCCGCCTGCTGCAGGACGCGGAAGCGCTAGGCTGCGTGTTCGACCGCATCTGGTTCAATGGGCGCGAGCAGCTGAACAGGATCCCGGATCCGGCGGGCGCGCCGCTCGGCGCCCTGCAGGGCGAGATGCTGGGCGTTCTCATCGCCGATTACGAAAGGCGCACCGGCACCCGCGTGTGGAATGCGGGCCTGCCTGACGGTCTGGCAGCCATCGACCGGCGCCGCGGCGATCTGCCGGTGGTCGAGCTGCCGGGTGAGTGCCGCCTGACGCTGTTGTCCCCCGATCACGAGCGTCTGCTGGCGCTGAAGGACGGCTGGGCCGACGAACTGCGCGCGGCGCGGATGGCCTCGGGCGACGTTGACGCGCTGCGGCGCAAGCTAGCTGAGTCGCGCACGCTGCGGCCGCTGGGCGATGTGCTCGGCGGCGCCAGCGGCGAGGTTGCGGAGGAGGGCGGCGAAGGGCGAGGTGGCGAAGGGCGTTTCGAGTTGCCCGACATGCACGATCGCGATATTGCCGGCGGTCCGCAGGATACGCTGGGCGGCGGCGAGGGCGAGCCCGGCGGCGATGCGCCCTTCGGTGGCGATGGCAGTCTTGCCAACGGCAGCAGCATCGCGCTGCTGCTGGAGTATCCGAAGGATGCCCCCGAAGTGCGCCTGCTGCTGGCCGGCGACGCGTGGCCCGCGGTGATCGAGGCCTCTGTCGTGCGCCTGCTGCAAGGGGGCCCGCAGCGGCTGACGCTGGACGGCTTCAAGCTGCCGCACCATGGCAGCGTTGCCAACATCACGCCGACGCTGCTGCAGAAGCTGAGCTGCCAGAACTACTTGATCTCGACCAGTGGCGCAGTGTTCCGTCACCCGCACGCGCGTGCCGTCGAGCTGGTGCTCGCCGGCCACACCGCGCGCGGGCGGCCGCGACTGCATTTCAACTATCTCACCTCCACCACCTCGCGCTGGGCCGATGCGGGCGACCAGCAGGCACGCGGTTACGAGGCCTGTCATCCCAAGGGCGTGTCGCTGACGCTGTGAATGGCTGCGCGCTGCGGTTCGCAGTACGATCGAAGCCCCGTTTCCACCGCAAAGGAATTCCTCATGAAGACATCGCTCGTGCTCACCCTGATCGGCCGTGACCGGCCGGGCCTGGTCAGCGCCGTTGCCGCGCGCGCGAGCGCCCTCGGTGCGAACTGGCTGGAGAGCCGGCTGGCGCAGTTGGCAGGGCAGTTCGCCGGGGTCGTGCGCCTCGAGGTGGAAGAGCGCGACGCTGCGCAGCTCGAGGTCTCGCTGCGCGAACTCGAGGCGGAAGGCCTGCAGGTGATCATCGAGCGCGGCGCTGGCGCGCGTGCGCAAGCGGCGCGCCGCATCACGCGCCTGGAACTGGTCGGCCACGACCGGCCGGGCATCGTGCGTGACATCTCGGCGGTGCTGGCGCGTCACGGCGTCAGCATCGAGGAATTCGAGACCGCCTGCGAGAGCGCGCCGATGTCGAGCGAATCGCTGTTCCGCGCGACAGCCGTGCTCGATGTGCCGGTGGCGGTGTCGCTGGACGCGCTGCGCGCAGACCTCGAAGCGCTCGCCAACGAGCTGATGGTCGATCTGAACCTGAACGACGATTCAGCAGCGTGCTGAAGCGCAGGACAGCCGCGCGAAGCCGGGGAGCAAGCGCTTGACGTCCGGGGATGCGGCCGGGCAGGGCGTATCGCGTCCGTGGCCGGCACCGATCCGCGCCCTGGCGCATCGCAACTTCCGTTTCTACTTCATCGGGCAGGGCGTGTCGGTGCTGGGGTCGTGGGTCCAGCAGGTGGCACTGTCCTGGCTCGTCTACCGTCTGACCGGTTCGGTGGCGCTGCTGGGCGTCACCACCTTCGCGGCGCTGCTTCCCATCCTCTTCATCGGGCCGCTGGCCGGCGCGTGGATCGACCGCCACGACAAGCGCCGCCTGCTGATCCTGGTGCAGGGACTGCTGGCGCTGCAGGCGGGCAGCCTGGCGCTGCTGACTGCCCTCGATGCGATCGGTCCGCGGCTCATCATCGCCATGTCGCTTGTGCTCGGCGTGCTTAATGCCTTTGATACGCCGCTGCGGCAGTCGCAGATCGGGGCCTTCGTGGATCGGCGCGACGACTTGCCCAACGCGCTGGCGCTCAACGCGATGCTGTTCAATTCGGGGCGCTTCATCGGTCCCCCGCTTGCAGGCTTGTTGCTGGGGCTGACATCGGAGGCGGCCTGTTTCGCCATCAATGCGCTGTCCTTCACCGCGCTGGCGGTCGGCGTGGCGTGCATTCGCGTGGCTCCGCCGTCCCGCGCCGCCGGGTCGATCGGCGAAGTGTTCCGCGAAGGCCTGCGCTATGTGTGGACGGAATATCCGGCGCGCATGCAGATCCTCATCCTCGCGGTGGTGAACATCACCGCATCGAGCTACGCGGTGCTGCTGCCCGTGTTCGCCAGGGAAGTCTTCGCCGGGGATGCGCGCATGCTGGGATGGCTGTGGGGCGCAGCCGGCGCTGGCGCCTTTCTGGGCACGATCTTTCTCGCCACACGCAAGCGCCTGAAGAGCCTGGTGCGGGTGGTGGTCGGTGGCGCGGGCCTGGGCGCGATCTCGCTGCTCCTCTTCTCCTACAACCGCTATCTGCCGCTGGCACTGGCTGCGATGGCCGGTGTGGGCTTCGGCATCTCGGTGTGCAATGTCGGCGTCAACATGCTGCTGCAGGGCGCAGCTCCGGACCACCTTCGGGGGCGCGTCGTCTCCTTCTTCAGTTCGACGCGCTTCGGGCTGGATGCGATCGGCGGCCTGTTGGCAGGCCTGCTGGCCGCGCGCATCGGCGTGCAGGCAGCGGTGCTGGTCGAAGGCGTGCTGCTCGGCGCGTTCTTCTTGTGGAGCTTGAGGCTGGTGCCGCGCCTGCGATCGTTCCATTGAGGCGGTATGGCAGCAAGAAGAAGGTTGACGTTTACGTCAACGGGAAATATGTTCGCGCCTTGGCGTTCGCCGCCTGGGGCGGACGGGAGAGAGGAGAGTCTTGCGATGAAGATTGAAAACAGCGTTTTCGTGGTGACGGGTGGCGGATCCGGCTTGGGCGCAGCGACGGCCCGCATGCTGGTCGAAGGTGGTGGCCGCGTGGTCCTGGCCGACGTGAATCGCGAGGCCGGCGACGCCATGGCGGCCGAGCTCGGCAAGGCGGCGGTGTTCGTGGCCACCGACGTGACCGACGAGGCGAGCGCGAAGGCGGCGATCGACACCGCGGTGTCGCGCTTCGGCGGGCTGAACGGGCTGGTGAGCTGCGCGGGTGTCGCCCCGGCGGAGAAGGTGGTCGGTCGCGATGCGCCGCATCGGCTGGAATCCTTCGCGCGCACCGTCGGCATCAACCTGATCGGCACCTTCAACATGCTGCGCCTGGCTGCCGACGTGATGAGCAAGGCGGTCCCCAATGCCGACGGCGAGCGCGGCGTGATCGTCAATACCGCTTCGATCGCCGCGTTCGATGGCCAGGTGGGGCAGGCGGGCTACGCCGCCTCCAAGGCGGGCGTGGTCGGCTTGACGCTGCCGGTGGCGCGTGAGCTGTCGCGCTTCGGCGTCCGCGTGATGACCATCGCCCCCGGCATCATGGAAACGCCGATGCTCATGGGCATGCCTCAGGAAGTGCAGGATTCGCTCGGCAAGACGGTGCCTTTCCCGTCTCGCATGGGCAAGCCGGCGGAGTTCGCCGCGCTGGTGCGCCACATCCTCGAGAACGGCTACCTCAATGGCGAAGTGATCCGCCTCGATGGCGCGATCCGCATGGCCGCGAAGTAATCCCGGGCAGGCTGCTGCGGGCGGCAGGCAAGTGCGGCGACGAGTTGCGCTGGCCTGCCGGGAGGCGTGCTGCGGTGCAATAGCCGGTCTTCCGGAAATGTGCTAAAAGATCGCGTCCGTTTCGACCGCCCCGGCTGGCTCCGCCGTCCGGGGCGGCTTTCCGTCGTCGTCGATGAATCCAGCCGAACTGCCGCCTGCCGAAGCTGCCGCTCCCTTCTCCGAGGACACAGCGGCGGAAACCGACTGCTATCACTGCGGGCTTCCCATCCCGCCTGACAGCCGTCACTACGTCCGCATCGACGGCCGTGATCGCCGCATGTGCTGCGTCGGCTGCGAAGCGGTCGCGCAGTCCATCGTCGACAGCGGTCTCGTCGACTATTACCGCCATCGCGACGCCATGCCCGAGACGCGGCGCGAGGCCTTGCCTGCGGAACTGCAGGAGCTCGGCCTGTTCGACCACCCGGATTTCCAGAAAAGTTTCGTGCGCCCGGTGGGAGAACATGAACGTGAGGCATCGCTGATCCTCGAGGGGATCACATGCGCGGCCTGCGTGTGGCTCAACGAACAACATGTTGCGCGCCAGCCCGGCGTGTCCGCGATCCAGATCAACTACGCCACGCGCCGCGCGCGGGTGCGCTGGGACGAGCGCCGCGTCAAGCTGTCCGACATCCTGGCGGCGGTGCAGGCGATCGGCTACCGGGCCTACCCCTACGACGCCGAACGCTCGGAGCAGATCGCGCACAAGGAACGGCGTTCGATGCTGTGGCGGGTGTTCGTCGCCGGCTTCGGCATGATGCAGGTCATGATGTACGCCTTCCCCGTGTACGTCGCGCGTGAAGGCGAGATGACCTGGGACATCGAGCTGCTGCTGCGCTGGGCGAGCCTGCTGCTGACGCTGCCGGTGGTGCTGTATTCGGCGGCGCCGTTCTTTCAGCGCGCCTGGCGCGACGTGAAGCTGCGCCGGCTCGGCATGGACGTGCCGGTCGCGCTCGGGGTCGGCAGTGCCTTCCTCGCCAGCTTGTGGGCCACGCTCACCGGCGGGCCGGAGGTGTATTTCGACTCGGTCACGATGTTCGTCTTCTTCCTGCTGGGCGGGCGCTACCTCGAGATGCTTGCGCGCCAGAAGGCGGTGCGTGGCGTGGAGGAGCTGGGCAAGGTGCTGCCGGCCTTTGCCGAGCGCCTGGCAGCGTGGCCGGCGCCCGAGGCCGAGCGGGTGCCGGTGTCGCAACTGCTGCCGGGCGACGTGCTGCGGGTGCGGCCGGGCGAGACGGTCGCGGCCGACGGTGTGGTGATCTCCGGCAGCGGCGAGGTCAACGAGGCGCTGCTCACCGGCGAGAGCCGACCCGTGCCCAAGGGCGTCGGCGTGGCATTGACCGGCGGCAGCATCAACGTGTCGAGCCCGCTCGTATACCGTGTCGAGCAGGTGGGCGACGCGACGCGGCTCGCCGCGATCCGCCGCCTGATGGAACGCGCTGCGACCGACAAGCCACGGGTCGCCACGCTGGCCGACCGCGTCGCGGTGGTCTTCATCATCGCCTTGCTGGCGCTGGCGGGCGTGACTGGCGTGGCGTGGTATTTCATCGATCCCCAGCGTGCACTGTGGGTGTTCGTCTCGGTTCTCGTCGTCGCCTGCCCTTGCGCGCTGTCGCTGGCGACGCCCACGGCATTGACGGTGGCGACGGACGTGCTGGCCCGCATGGGCGTGCTGGTGACGCGAGGCCACGCCATCGAGACGCTTGCGCGCATCAACCACATGGTTCTCGACAAGACCGGCACCCTGACCTACGGGCGCATGAAGCTCGAGGAAGTCAGCCCGCTCGGCGACCTTTCGGCCGACGAGGTGCTCGCTCTCGCGGCCGCCATCGAGCAGGGCTCGGAGCATCCGGTGGCGGCGGGCCTGCGTGAAGCGGCGGGGGGGCTGCCCTTGCCGATGGTGCTGGGCGTGCGGGCGCAGACGGGGCAGGGGATGGAGGGCGAGGTCGACGGCCGCAGCGTGTGGATCGGTCGCCCCGCTTTCGTTGCCGCCAATGCGGCGCTCGCCCTGCCGGAGTCGCTGGCGCGTTTCGAGCAGGGCGGCGGGACGGTGGTGGCGCTCGGCGCGCGTGAGGGCTGGCTGGCATTGTTCCGCCTGGGGGACGTGCCGCGTGCCGAGGCTGGCGCCTTCATCGCCGGACTGAAGGCGGACGGCATCCGCACCACCATGCTGTCCGGCGATACGCCTGTGGTGGTGGACGCGGTAGCGGTGGCACTGGGCGTCGGCGAGGCGCACGGCGGGCTCACGCCGCAGGACAAGCAGGGTCGTATCGTTGCACTGCAACAGGATCCCGCGGCGGTGGTGGCGATGGTGGGAGACGGCGTCAACGATGCGCCGGTGCTGGCACAGGCGCACGTGTCGATCGCCATGGGCGGCGGCACCGACCTTGCGCGCAACCAGGCCGACATCGTGCTTCTCAACGAGAACCTGGGAAGTCTCGGCCGGGGGATCGAGGCGGCGCGGATGACGCTACGCATCATTCGCCAGAACCTGTGGTGGTCATTCGCGTACAACATCACGTCCGTGCCGCTCGCCATGGCTGGCCTGGTGACGCCGTGGATGGCGGGTATCGGCATGGCCGCCAGTTCATTGCTGGTGGTGCTCAACGCGATGCGCCTGCAGCGCGTCCGCTGAAGGAAGAACATGGAAAGCCTCTACCTGTTGATCCCGGTCTCCGTGATCCTCGTCTTCATCATCGGCGTGCTGTTCTGGTGGTCCTTGCGCAGCGGGCAGTACGACGATCTGGAGGGGCCTGCCTATCGCCTCCTGCTCGATGATCGCGACGAAGTACCCCCACGTGGCGAGAAAGGCGGAAAAGAGGCGCAACAGGGCGGTGATCGTAAGGAGTGAAGCCAGCCGCAGGGGAGTGGCGGACGTGCGCGGCGGCGCTGCGCCCGATCCGTTGACATAGGTCAATACGCATCACGACGGGATCGGCATAATTCGCCTGTGGTTCCGGTTCTGGCAAGGCCAGCGGCAGTGTGCGGGATCGGAAACTTTTGTCTCTCTGTTGGGGTTGGGGGTGCGTAGATACGCACCCTTTTTTTTGGTTCATCGCACCTTTCCGGGGAAGGCGGCCTTGATCTTCAGGAAGAAATAGGTTGAGTCGCGGAATCCGTAGGCCATGCGTTTGATGACCTTGATGCGGTTGTTGACGCCCTCGAGGAC
>NZ_SSXV01000020.1 GCF_009469595.2 Thauera sp. 2A1
TCGCCTTCAACCTGCTCAAGAATGCGGCGGGCGAAGGCGTGACGATCGGCCCGATCCTGCTGGGGGCCTCCAAGCCGGTGCATGTGCTGACGCCGTCGGCCACCGTGCGCCGCATCATCAACATGACCGCGCTCACCGTGGTCGAGGCCGGGCAGGGTGGCGCATGAGAGGGGCGTGACCTGTTTCCGCCGCACCGCCGCCTGCGGCGCGGCGGTGATCGCGACGACAACGACGCAACTTGCCGGGGTCAGCGCGCGTAGCGGCTCGCGGCAGGCTTCTTCTGTGCGAGGCAGTAGGCCAGCGCGCTCACCTCCTCATGCGGCAGCGCCTCGTCGCCGCGGGCGAAATGCAGCAGGAAGGCCGGTCGCGAGGCGTCCGGTGCGGCCGGGTCGTAGCCCAGCGCGGTGAGCGCCAGCGCGAGGTCGAAGCCTTCCGGCGCGGGTGGCAGCGGCGGGTCGCACCACAGGCCGAACCCCTGTTCGGCCAGCCTGCGCCATGGAAACCAGGCGCTCGGGTCGGCCTTGCGCGCGGGCGCGACGTCGGCATGGCCGATGAAGTTCGCTGCGGGAAGGCGGTAGCGCGTGCGCAGGTCAGCGAGCAGGACGAGCAGCGCGTCGATCTGCGCATCGGCGAAGGGCTCTTCGCCGTTGTTGTCGAGCTCGATGCCGATGGAACTCGAGTTGACGTCCGTGCTTCCGCCCCAGTGCGACAGCCCCGCATGCCAGGCGCGGGCGCGCTCGTCCACCAGTTGCAGGATCTCGCCGTCGCGCCCGATCAGGTAGTGCGCGCTGACCTTGCGCGCCGGCGAGGTCAGCGTGCGCAGCGCCTGCTGCTGGGAGCCGTTGCTGGTATGGTGGATCACCACCAGGTTGGGCCGCCGCTCGTCGAAATTGGGCGAAGGCACGAAGGTCGCGCCCTGCATGCCGCGCGGCGCGATCGGCGCGCAGGCGGCGAGCAGGGTGGCGACGAGGCTGCCGAGAACGAAGGCAGCGCGGCGGCGGCTGGCACCGGCCGCGACGCGGGTGCGCGAGGAGCGGAGCATCATGGGGCGGATTCTCCCCCACGCCGCGATAAGCCGGGAAGGCCGCGCCGCAGCACGGCCTTGCGTGCCTCTTCCAGGATCAGCATGCACAACGCGAAGCCGAGGATGCACCACCACACGGCTGCCGGCGGCGGCGCGGTTCCGAGCAGCGCGTTGCCCCAGGGCGTGTAGGCGAACAGTGCGAGCAGCGCCAGCTCGAGCGCGACGCCGGCGAGGATCCAGCGGTTGCCACCGAAGCCGGTCGCGCGCACCGAGCGCACCGGGCTGCGGCACAGGAAGACGTTGACCACCTGCATGACGATGATCGCGCACAGTGCCGCGGTGGTCGCCTGCAGGTAGAGCGGGTCGTCCACCCCGGGCATCTGGCCGTAGCGCCAGCCACCGTGGTGGAGCACGAACAGGAAGGCGGACATCGCGCCGGCCGCCTCGATCGTGCCGAGGAACAGATAGGCGCGCAGGGCCAGCGGCAGGTCCAGCAGGCGCTGGCTGCGTGGCCGCGGCGGACGGCACATCGCCTGCGGGTCCGGGCGCTCCGCGCCGAGGCCCAGCGCGGTGAGCGAGTCGGTGCCCATGTCGATCGCCAGCGCCTGGATCGGCGTCAGCGCCACCGGCAGGCGGAACAGCGCGAAGGCGAGGAAGGGGACCAGCTCGGCCACGTTGTGCACCAGCACGTAGGTGAGGAAGCGGCGGATGTTGGCGAACACCGCGCGGCCTTCCTCCACCGCGCTGACGATGCTGGCGAAGTTGTCGTCGAGCAGCACCATGTCGGCGGCCTCGCGCGCGACGTCGGTGCCCGAGCGGCCCATGGCGATGCCGATGTGGGCGGCCTTCAGCGCCGGCGCATCGTTCACGCCGTCACCGGTCACCGCGACGATGTGCTGCTTGTCGCGCAAGGCCTGCACGATGCGCAGCTTCTGGTCGGCCGCCAGGCGCGCGAACACCAGGTCGGGCGCATCGAGCGCGATCTGCAGTTGCGTCGCCGACAGGCGCTGCAGTTCGGTGCCGGTGATGACGACCGGCTCGGCCGACTGCACCAGGCCGATCTCGCGCGCCACCGCCACCGCCGTCTGCGGATGGTCGCCGGTGACCATGATGACGCGGATGCCGGCCTCGCGGCAGGTGCGGATGGCAGCCGGCACTTCCGGGCGCGGCGGATCCGCGAGCGCGATCAGGCCGCAGAACACCAGCTCGCGCTCGGCCAATGCATCCTCGTCCGGCTGTCCGGCATCGCGCCAGGCGAAGGCGATCACGCGCAGGCCGCGCGCCGCCATGTCTTCCTGGGCCTGCCGGATGGCTGAGCGCCGGGCGGCATCGAGCGGTTCGGTGCCGCCATCGAGCACCATGCGGGAGCACAGCGGCAGCACCGTCTCCGGGGCGCCCTTGCAATACAGGGTCCGCTTGCCCGTAGCGTCCTCGACCAGCACCGACTGGCGCATGCGGTCGCTGTCGAACGGGTGCTCGTCGATGCGGCGCAGGCCCCGGTGCGGCGCGCCAAGCCGGTCCGCCATGGCGACGAGGGCGATTTCCATCGGGTCGCCCTGCAGCGTGCGACGCCCGTCGACGATGGAAGCCTCCAGGCTGTGGCAGGCACCGGCAGCGGCGGCGAGGTGGCGGTGGTGGCTGCGGGCCGCCGCGTCGAGTTCGAAGCCGGCGAGCGGGTGCAGGTCCATGCCGGCCAGCAGACTGTGCACGCGCATGCGGTTCTCGGTCAGCGTGCCGGTCTTGTCGGTGCAGATCACCGTCGCCGAGCCCAGGGTTTCCACCGCGGGGAGGTGGCGGATCAGCACCTGGCGCCGCGCCATGCGCTGCGAGGCGAGCACCAGTGCCAGCGTCAGCGTGGGCAGCAGGCCTTCGGGCACCATGGCGACGATGATCCCGATCGAGAAGATCAGGTCGCGCCAGAAGGGCATGCCGAGCAGCGTGCCGATGACGAGGAAGGCCGCGCCGATGGACACTGCGATGAAGGCGATGCGCCGGCTCAGGCGTGCCAGCTCGAGGCGCAGCGGCGACACGATGTCGCCGGCTGTCTGCGTCAGGCGCGCGATCCTGCCGAATTCGGTACGCGCACCGGTGGCGAACACCAGCGCGCGACCGCGGCCGGAGACGATCGCCGTTCCGGCGAGCAGGATGTTGCGCGCTGCGGTCCATTGTTCGTCCGTCGAAGCCTGGGCGTCGCGCGCGCGGGGCGCGGATTCGCCGGTGATGGTCGCCATGTCGACGCGGATCTGATGCGCCTCGATCAGCCTGCAGTCGGCCGGTACGCGTTGTCCGGCTTCGATCGCAACGATGTCGCCGGGCACCAGCCGGTCGACCGGCAGCGCGGAAATGCCGCCCTCGCGCAACACCTGGATCTGCTGCGGCAGCAGTTGCCGCAGCGCGGCGAGCGAGCGCTCGATGCGGTGCTCCTGCCAGAACGAGAAGCTGCCGCTGATGACGATCACCGCGACGATGCTGAGGCCGACCTTGGCCATGCCTTCGCCCGGCGCCTGCCATTCGGCGAGCAGGGCGAGCGCCGCGGCGATCCACAGGATCAGCGAGAAGAAGTGGAAGTATTCCCGCGCCAGGCGCAGGCCGAGCGGTTCGCGGGTTTCGGCGGCGACGGTGTTGGGGCCGAATTCGGCCAGGCGTTGCAGGGCGTCGGCCGCATCGAGGCCTTCGGCGCGGCCATGCACGCTGGCCAGCGCCTCGGCGACCGGGAGTTGGTGGATCTTCATCGCCTCGCTCTCTTGCCCGGCAGGCATGTCGGCGGCGTCTGCAGGGACGCCCGTGTGCCCCCGAGCTGACGATAGCGCCGCAGGCGGTCACCGGCAACACCCGGGCCGGTGCCTGGTGGGAGCGGCGGCAGCCGCGACAGGGTTCGGATCGCGACCACGCAGGCTCCAATGGCGGCGATCGTCCTTCCGTGGGCTGCGAGCCCCCACCGCGACAGCCAGATCGCCGACAATCCGCACTTCCCGACATCGCCTGTGCCCGCCGCATGAAACTCCAGGACATCGACTTTCCGCCGCCGCCGGTCGTGGCTTCCTACCTGCTCTTTGCAGCAGGGCTGCTCGGCGTGCTCGCGTCGCACATGGTCGGTGCGCTGTTCAGCGGGCTGCTCGTGTTCCTGCTGGTGCAGCTTGCGCAGCCCCTGGTGGGCCGGTTCGCCTCCGGCCACAACGCCAGGGTCCTCGCCACGCTGGGCATCGCCATCATCGTGGTCGGCGGCCTGGTGAAGGCGGGGCTGTGGATCGCGGTGCTGCTGCACAGCGGCTCGGGCCTGGACGCGCTGTGGGTGAAGATCGCCGAGACCATCGACAGCGCAAACGGCATCCTCCCGGCCTGGGTGCTCGCCAGCCTGCCCAGCACCGCGTCGGACCTGAAGGACGCGGTGGTGCACTGGCTGCGCGAGCATGCGGCGGAGCTGCGCCTGGCCGGCAAGGAGGCGGGCGTGGGCGTGGTGCAGATCCTGATCGGCATGCTCGTCGCCGCCCTGGTCGCGGTGCAGGAGGTCGACGAGCCGCATCAGCAGCGCCCCCTCGCGCAGGCCCTGAGCGAGCGCATCGAGCGCTTCTACGCGATGTTCCGCACCGTGTTCGTGGCGCAGGGCAAGATCGCCACCATCAACGCGACCCTCACCGGCATTTACCTGCTGGGCGTGCTGCCGGCGATCGGAATCTCGCTGCCCTTTGTCAAGACGATGATCCTGGTGACCTGGCTCGT
Organism: Thauera sp. 2A1; assembly: GCF_009469595.2. GTDB lineage: Bacteria > Pseudomonadota > Gammaproteobacteria > Burkholderiales > Rhodocyclaceae > Thauera. The sequence goes on from NZ_SSXV01000020.1 coordinate 4,745, forward strand.
CGGCTTCCTGCCGGTGGCGGGCAACCTGATCTCCAACACCATCATCGTGCTGATCAGCCTGTCGGTTTCCGCGCTCGCGGCGGTGTTGTCGCTGGCCTTCCTGATCCTGGTGCACAAGCTCGAATGGCTGGTGATCGGCAAGGTGGTTGGCGAACAGATCGGTGCCAAGGCATGGGAGATCCTGCTCGCCATGCTGGTCATGGAGCGCCTGTTCGGGCCTGGCGGGCTGGCGATCGCGCCGGTGACCTACGCCTATGTGAAGGCCGAGCTCAAGGCCGCGGCCTTGATCTGACGCGACCGGCGGGGGCCGCGGCCACCGGCTCAGTCGCTGCGGAACGCGCCGTCGTCGTACGCGGCGCAGTAGGTGGCCCAGTCTTCGCGCACGGCAGCGGCGCACAGGCGGGCGAGTTCAATCAGTTCGCCGCGCCAGACGGGGTGCGTGCCGAAATCGATCAGCGCATCGGCGAGGGCCGAACCGTCGCGGCCGCTGCTGCGCAACTGGCCCCAGGCGACGATCTCCCCCATCGTCCGCACGAGGCCCGCGAGCCGCTTCTGCCGCCCGCTGCAAGCGCTCAGATCGACGCGATCCTCGGACGGCTGCAGGGCGCGCAGCACGCAGGAGTGGCCGTCGAGGCGCACCGGATGCAGGAAGGCCATGGAGATCGCCTGCATGCGGCGCTGCACGGCCACCACGCGCTCGGCCTCGCTCTCCCACCGCGGCTGCCGCGCGGCGAGATGAGGCAGCAGCGAGGAGGGCTGCACCGCCTTCAGGTCCAGCAGGTAGTTGCCGTCGGGCGAGCCCCTGCCTTGCACCAGGATGATGTAGCGCTCCACCCCCAGGCTGCCGTTGCCGGAGATGCGGCGGGCGACGTCGAGCGGCCTGAAGAAACGCGGCGCGGGCTGGCGCGTGGCGAAATCCTCCATGAAGGCGGTGACGCGGCTGCGCTGGCTGGCCGACGCAGGCAGCGCCTTGACGCCGTCGATGCGGATCTTGCGCTTGCTGCCGCTCAGCTCGGTGCGGCTGTCGAGCAGCCGGGCGCGCGACCGCTTGCGCGCCGACTTCAGCAGGTCCGCCACCAGGCCGTCCGCGGTGTCGCGCTCGACCCAGCGCGCCTTGCCTTCGGCCAGCGCGCCGGCATAGCCGTCGAGGAAGGCGGCGCACAGGTCGAGGGCTTGGCGCTGGTTCGATCCCAGGCTTTCCGCCCCGACCAGCAGGCTGGCCAGAAAGCGCACCAGCTCGCGGGTGACGGGGCCGAGCGCGGCCTCGTCGAAATCGTTGAGATCGAAATAGACCAGCCGGTTGTCGCCCTTGTAGCTGCCGAAGTTCTCCAGGTGCAGGTCGCCGCACAACCAGGCCAGCGGGGCCGCAGGCGTGGCGCCGAGCCCGGTCAGGCGGTCCTGGAACAGGTGGCAGCTCGCGCGCAGGAAGATGAAGGGATCCTCGCGCATCCTGCGGTACTTGAGCGCGAGCCGTTCGGGATCGCGTCCGGCGTTGAACTGCCGGATGCGTTGGATGAGGTCCATGGTGTCGTGTGTCGGGACGAGGGTGGTGCGTCAGGGCGTCATCGCCTGCACCGCATCGTCCACGCTCCAGAAGAGATTTTCCGCCGCGTGTGTCGCGCGGCCGCCGTTGGTGGTGGCGTCGAAGCGCAGCAGCGCCTGGCGCGGCCGGTCCTTGAGCCGGGCGAGGCTCAGCACCTGCTTGCGTGCAGCCAGGTCGGAGCGCAGCTCGGCCAGCGCCTCGACCGAGGTGGTGTCGAGGTCGTCGCAGATCTCCATGCTCAGGATCACCGAGCGGATGTCGTCGCGCCGTGCGGCGTCTCTCACTTCCTGGAAGATGCGCTCCGCGTTGGCGAAGAACACCGGCTCCTCCGGGCGCACGATCAGCATGCCCGGCCGGCGCACCGCCTCGGCGTGTTGGGCGATGTCGACGTAGTCGCGCGTGCCCGGCAACTGCCCCAGCTCGGTCCAGATCGGCTGCGAGAAGCGCTTGATCGCCAGCGCCACCGACAGGCCCACTGCCAACAGCATGCCCGACAGCACGCCGGTCGTCAGCACGCCGGCGATGGCCACCAGCGCGAGCCAGGCGTCGCTGCCGGCGCGCAGCGAGGACAGCAGCGGCATTGGGCTGACGTTGTGCAGCAGGATGCAGACCACGATCGCCGCCAGCACCGGCAGGGGCAGCAGCGCAAGCTCGCCGCGCAGCAGCCAGACGATGAGCCCGATGGCGCAGGCGGCGACGACGCCCGCCAGCTTGCTGCGGGCCCCGGCCGAGAAGCTTGCCGCCGAGGCCGAGAACCCGGCGCCCACCGGCAGGCCCTGCACCAGGCTGGTGGCGAGGTTGGCTGCGCCCAGCCCTAGCAGTTCCCGCCGCGCCGAGATCTCGTCGCCCTTCTGCAGCGCCAGCGAGCGCGAGGCGCCCCACGACTCCGCGAACAGGATCATCAGCAGCGCCGGCGACAGTTGAGCAGCATGCAGCCAGCCCTGCTCGTCGAGCTGTGGCCATCGCAGCGACAGGCCTTCAAGGTCGACCAGCCCGACCAGGCTCATGCCGGCAGCGCCCGGCTGCAGCATGTGCGATGCGGCGATGCCCGCCGCCATGGTGAGCAGCGAAGGCTGCAGCCATGGCCTGCGCCGTCGGGCCCGGTACAGCCCGAGCCACAGTGCGATGGCGGCGGTCCCCCACTGCATGCTCATCCCCTGCCATTCGCCGGCGCGATGCCAGAGTTCGGCGAGGATCTGGAACACCGTTCCCCCGGCAGCGGGCAGCCCGGCGAGATGGGGCAACTGCTTGACGATGATGGTGAACGCCAGCGCCCACGAAAAGCCGCGCAGCACCGGGCGTGAAATGAAGGCGGCGAGGAACTCCATGCGGAACAGCGCGGCGAGCAGGAAGAGGCCGCCGGTGAGCCCCACCAGCGCGTAGCCGCTCGCGGTGCCGCTGGTGGCAACCATGGAGGCGAAGATCGCCGCCGCCGACGAGGTGGGGGCGACGGTGGCGAAGCGGCTGCTGCCGAACAGCGGATAGATGCACAGCCCGACCAGGGCGGCGATCAGGGCGTGCACGGTGGGCACGCCGGCGATGCTCGCATAGGCCACCGCCTCCGGCAGCAGCATGCCCGCCACCGCGGTCCCCGCCGCGATGTCGCGCCAGTGGTGTGAGTCGGTTGTCGGCATGCGCATCGTTCGATCCCTGGCCAGCCCTGCCTGTGTAGTATCCGCCAGATGCGTGCCGCGCGGCCCGGATGGCTGGGGGCCGTGTGACACAATGCTCGGCTTTCCCGCCCGGAGCCCATTTTGGAGCTGCTGCGCCTGAGTCTCCTGTTCGCGGTGACCGCGGTGGCCGAGATCGTCGGCTGCTACCTGCCCTGGCTGGTGCTCAGGCAGGGCAGGAGCGCCTGGCTGCTGATTCCCGCAGCGATCTCGCTGGCGCTGTTCGCGTGGTTGCTGACCCTGCACCCCACCGCTGCGGGACGGACCTATGCGGCGTATGGCGGCATGTACATCGCGGTCGCGCTGTTATGGCTGCACTTCGTCGATGGGCTCGCGCTGACGCGCTGGGATGTCGCCGGCGCCGCGATCGCGCTGGTGGGCATGGCGGTCATCGCGCTGCAGCCGCCTGCCGGCTGAGCGGGGCGCGGGCGGAGCCGACCGCCGGGCGGCGCAGCTTCAGCCCGCCTTGCCGCGTGCGGGCTTGCGTTTCCGCTCGCGCTCGGGGCGCGGGGCGCCCTTTGCCTTGACGCCGCTGCGGCCGGCGTTGGCCTCGTCCAGCCATTGCAGCGCGTCGATGTAGGACAGGAACTGCTCGAGATAGGCCGGCGACAGCTCGCGCATCTGCGTGAGTGCCTGCAGCGCGAGGTGGTGCGAGTTGAGCGGGCCGGCATTGTCGGGGGCACGCGCGACGGCATGGGAAAGCTGGCGCTCGACATTGAGCTTCGACCAGGTGCGGCGGAACTGCCGCAGGGATTTCAGTTCGCGCGGCGGATGGGTGACGGGCCCGCCCGCCGCGGCGCTTGCCTGCGCCGGGCTCGCAGGCTGGCCGGCGTGGGCGAGCAGGGCGGCCAGCGGGCTGGGGCCGCCGCGGGTTTCCAGCCGCGCGGCCAGGCGCTGAAGCGCGCTGAAGTCCGCTGCGTCGTGGCATCGCTGCAGCGCGTCGGCGGCTTCCGGGAAGCGGGTGGTGGCGCCGGCCAGCACCTCGCCAGCGGCGGAGCGAGCCCGTTCGAAGTCCTCGCGGAACTGCGCCAGCGCGCTGGCCAGCCTGCGTTCCACCCATCGACGGGCACCTTCTGGCTGCGCCGCAGCTCGTCGCGAAAGCGCCTCAATGAAGCGGAAGCCGGCGGGATCGAAGCGCTCCGCGCCTTGCGCGCGCAAGGCCTCGATCATCGCCAGGAAGCGGCCTGGCTGGTGGTCACCGGGCATGCGGGCGCGTCCTGCCGTGTAGGAGCGGGCTCGACCGCGACCCGAAGCACCCGCGCTGTCCGGGCGAGCTCCATCGCGGCCGCCGCCACTCCCACAGAAGCCTGCACGCCTCCATCCGCATCACCCGGCCGGCCTGTCGCTGCGCGCCGATCGGGGCACCGGCGCCATTTCCACGCGGCGGTTGCGCGAGCGGCCTTCGTCGTCGGCGTTGGAGGCGACCGGCTGCTCGGGGCCGAAGGCGGCGGCGAAGACCGCGGCGGACGGGATGCCCGCCTCGATCAGCGCGCGCGTCACCGTCAACGCGCGCTGTGCCGACAGCTCCCAGTTGTCGGCGAACTGGCGGTTGCTGTCGCGGATCGGGCGGTCGTCGGTGAAGCCGCTCACCATCAGCAGCTCGTCCCGGGTGGCGAGGTAGGCGGCCAGCGGCGGCGCCAGGCTCTTCAGCAGTTGCCGGCCTTCGGGCTGCAGTTCGGCGGAGTTCAGCGCGAACAGGACGCTGCCGCTGATGCCGATGCGGCCGTCGTTGAGCGTCACCCGGCCGGCGGCGAGCGGGCCGGACAGCGCCTGCTCGAGCGCCACGCGCCTCTGCTCCTCGACGTGGCGCTTCTGCACTTCGGCTTCCAGCGTGCTCGCCAGCTCGAGTTGCACGCCCAGCACGCCGACCAGGATCAGCACGAAGGCGCCCAGCAGGCCGGACATCAGGTCGCCGAAGACGGCCCAGACCGGCGTGGCCTGCTCGTAGCCGGCGTCGCCGGCGTGGATGTCTTCCATCATCAGGCCTCGTCCACCAGCGACGGCTGCCTGGCGGAGATCTGCTGCAGGTCGTCGACGATCTGCTTCTGCGACATCAGGCTCAGGTCGATGAGCTCGCGCGCCTGCGCGACGTAGTAGGCGAGCTGGTCGTCGCTGCGCGCCAGCGACTTGTCCAGCGCCGCCTCGATGCGCTGCAGCGCGGTCATCAGCGCGGCGTTCGATTCACTGAAGCGCTGCACCGCGGCGCCGAAGGTTTCGCCCAGGCTGGCCACCTCGACGGCGCCGCCGGCGACCTGGCTGGCGGTTTCCGCCATGCGCACGGCCTGCGTGTCGATGTTCCGTTCGAAGGCGCTGCCGGCGCGTTCCAGCGCGTCGGCCGACGAAGCCACCAGCGCGTCGATCGCCGCGCGCTGCTCGGTCGAGGCGTGGTTGATCGCGTCGAGCAGGGTGGCCAGCGTTTCCATGATGCGGCTGCGCTCGGCCAGCATGTCGTTGTCGCGCGCGATGCTGGCGGAGAGCTCGGCGCGCAACTGGCCGATGACTTCGGCGGCGGCGCGTGGCGCCTCGGCGGCGGTCTGCATCAGCCCGGCGACCTGGGCGATGGTCTGGCTGGCCTGGACCTGCGCGGTTTCGGCGATGCTGCGCGCGGTCTCATCAAGTCTGGCGCAGATGCGCTCCTGCTGTGCGCGGGCCTGCTCGCCGGCGGCGTGCCATTCCTGCCCCAGCGATGTGGCGAGCGCCGCCAGCGCTTCGGCCTGTTCCCTGCGCCGCGCGGCTTCACCGGCGGCAAGTTCCGCCTGCAGCGCCGCGGTCCGGTCGGCGACGCGGTCGAGCAGCGCGGCCGAGCGCTCGGCGAAAGTGCCGGTGAACGCATCCAGCGTCCTGCGCAGGTCGGCGCCCAGCGCTTCGCTGCTGTGCTCATGGTGCGCGAGCGCGGTCGACCAGGTGTCGGCGACGGCAGCCATCGCGGTGTCGAAGCGGGTGGCGATGCCGTCGAGCTGGGCAGCGACGGCATTCGTCAGCCGCGCGTGCAGGGCGGCGGTTTCCTGCGCCACGCTGGTCGTCGCCCCGGCGAGCTCGGTGCGCAGCGCAGCATGGGCGCCTTCGACCGAAGACAGCAGCGCCGCCGCGCGCGTCTCGAAGCTGTCGGCGTAGATGGCGAGCGCCTCCTTCAGGCTGCGGCTGTGGTCTTCGCTGCTGCGCTCGTGGCGCTCGAGCGCGCTCGTCCAGGTCTGCGTCACCGCGCCGACGGCGCCGTCGAAACGGGTGGACAGGCCCTCGAGCTGCACGGTGACGGCGTCGGCCACGCGCTGCTGCAGCGCGGTGGTTTCCTGCGCGATGCCGGCCATCGTCGCCTCCACCGCCGGGCGGATGGTGTCGCCGGCCAGCCGGGCGGATTCCGCCAGGCTGTCGCGCAGCGAGGCGGCCACCGATTCGGCCAGCCCGCCGTAGGCGCCGCGTGCATCCTGGTAGAAGCGCTGCTGCTCGGCGAGCAGGCTCTCGTTCAGTTCGCGGCCCTGGCGCTCCAGTTGCGCCATGATCGCCTGCAGCGTCTGTACCACTTCGGGCAGCGCCTGGGCCTGCTGCTGGATCGCCCTGAAGCTTTCCTCGCGCTGGTGGGCGCGCGAGAAGCCGCGCAGTGTGGTGGCGATCCGGGTGTCCAGCAGTTGCGAGGCCTGCAGCCGCGCGCGACGGCACAGCGCCGACATCAGGCCGAGCATGGCCGAGGCGGCGACGCCGGCCACCGAGGTGCCGAAGGCGAAGCCCAGGCCTTTCACCGGCGCAGCGAGGGCGGCGCGGATGGTGTGCAGGTCGGTGGTGCTTTCCAGCGCGAGCACCGCGCCGTTCAGCGTGACCACCATGCCGAGGAAGGTGCCGAGCATGCCCAGCAGCACCAGCAGGCCCACCAGGTAGGGTGTCATCGCCGGCCCGGGCAGGGCGACGCGCTCGCCTTCGATGCGCAGGCGCACCGCATTCTGCAGCGACGGCGGCAGGCGCTCGAGCCATCCGCCGGGGTGCGGCAGGTCGGCGGGGATCTCCGCCAGCGCGCGCTCCAGCCCGGTGGTGGCGCCCTGGAAGCGGCGCAGTTCCAGCGCGCCGGCGAGGTAGACGGCGCCGATCAGCATGGTGACGGTCAGCGCCAGCACGCTGTGGCCGAGGTAGCCGACGCCGATCCAGGCGACGGCGAGCAGGCCAGCGAGGAACGCGGCCAAGCAGGCCGCAACCCAGGCGGCCACGGGGGTGCTTCTGTTCATTGCTGCTTTCCCATCTCGTTGTCGAGCGCCTCGAGCAGCCCTGTGACCGGCTGCAGGCGCAGTTCCAGCTCTGCCAGCAGCACCGCCTTCAGCTCGGCGCAGAAGCCGGCGAGCCAGCCGCCGGGCCCCATCCAGGCGGCCGGGTCGTCGGCGGCCTGGCTGTCCGCGACCGCCGCGCGGTGCGCGTCCAGCCGTTGGCCGAAGCGCTGCTCCAGCAACGCCGGCACCGTCGCCAGCAGCGCGCGCTCGCGCTCGGCCAGCGCCTGGTCCATCACCGCGTCGAGGGCGGCGAGCTTGGCCAGCGCGGGCGATCGCCGTGCCAGCGCGGCCCGCACGGTGGCGCGCAGGGCGCCGATGTTCGCGTTCATGTCGCGCTGGTGCGCGAGGTAGTAGCGGCGCCAGGGCTCGAAATCGGCCGCTTCCTCCGCGGTGTCCTGTGCCGTCGGCACCGGCAGTTCGATGCGCGCCTTGCCCGGCTGCGACACGCCGTCGCTGGCGATCGATTCCGCCAGCGCCGCGCGCACCCGCTTGCAGGCGTGGCGCGCGCCGGCAATCGCCGTCGCGGATGCGGTCGTGCCGCCGTCCGCCGCCGCTTGCGCGTTGAGCGCGGAGAACAGCGCCAGCGCGTCCTTGAAATCCAGCCAGTCGCCCAGGCGCTCGGCAAGCGACTGGCCCGACGCGGGAATCTCGGCTACCGCCAGCCCGGCGAGGGCGCGGACGAGTCCGGCGCTGTTCAGATGCGTGCGCGGAAGTCCTTGCGCCATAAGGAGTTTCGAGGTCAGCCCGACGAAAAAGGCGCAAGGCTACTACAAAGTGGAGGATGGGTGAGCGGTGGTGGTCTTTTGCAGGGAGGGGGTCAGCAGTCCTGTGAGCCCGCAACGTCGCAGGTCCGGCGGTGGGGGATGCGTGGAGCGGGCGAGGACTGTTCGAGTCCCGAGCGAAGCGAGGTCGAGTTCCGCAGAACGCGGAACGCATCCCCCGCCGCCGGACCGGATTAGGAGCGCTGCCGCATCAATCCTTACGTTTGCGTGTCAGTCGCTCCGTCCCGGCTCGTTGCCGATGCCATAGCGCCGCAGCCGGTTGGCGATGGCCGAGTGCGAGGTGCCGAGCCGCTTCGCCAGCCGTCTGCTGGACGGAAACTCGCGGTACAGGCGGGTGAGCAGATCCTTCTCGAAATCCGCCACCGCCTGTTCCAGCGTAGCCACCTGGGTGGCGTCATTGGCAGTCGGCGTCGTGCCGCGGGCCAGCTCCAGGTCGCCGGCATCGATCACCCTGCCGTCGGTCATCGTCACCGCGCGGAAGACGACGTTCTGCAACTGCCTGACGTTGCCGACCCAGGGGTTCGTCAGCAGCGCGGCGCTCGCCGCCGCCGAGAAGCGCATCGGTGGGCGCGATGCCTGGGCGCAGGCGCGGCGCAGGAAGAAATCGGCCAGCGGCAGGATGTCGCCGGCGCGTTCGCGCAGCGGCGGAACGTGCAGGGTCAGCACGTTGAGGCGGAACAGCAGGTCCTGGCGGAACTGGCCGCGCTCGACCATCTCCTCCAGCGCGCGGTGCGTGGCGCTGATGATGCGCACGTTCACCTTCACTTCGCGGTCGCCGCCGACGCGGCGGAAGCTGCCGTCATTCAGGAAGCGCAGCAGCTTGGCCTGCAGGTAGGGCGACATCTCGCCGATCTCGTCGAGGAAGACGGTGCCGCGGTCGGCCAGCTCCAGCAGGCCGGGCTTGCCGCCGCGCAGCGCGCCGGTGAAGGCGCCGGCCGAGTAGCCGAACAGTTCGCTCTCGGCGAGGTTCTCCGGCAGCGCGGCGCAGTTGAGCGCGAAGAAGGGCTGGCCGCTGCGGCTGCTGCCGAGGTGACAGGCGTGGGCCAGCAGCTCCTTGCCGGTGCCGGTCTCGCCGGTGATCAGCAGCGGCGCGTCGACCAGCGCCATGCGTGTGGCACGCTGCTTCAACTGGTCCATCTCGGGCGAGTTGCCGAGGATGGCGTCGAAGCCGCCGGCGTCGTAGTTCTGCAGCGCGTTGAGCCGTTCGCCGATACGGCTGGGGGCATGCAGGGTCATCACCGCGCCGGCGACGTTGCCGCCGGCTTCGTGCAGTGGCATGGCCTCGAGCATGTAGGGTTCGCCATTCATGACGATCTCGCATACCGGCAGGTGGTAGCCGCCGTCGATCAGCGCCGCCATCAGCGCCGGGTCGCCGATGTGGTCCTGCATCGAAGTGCCGGTCACGCCTTTTTCGTCCACCCCGCAGGCTGCCACCGCGGCGCCGTTGGCGACGACGATCACGCCGGCCTCGTCCACCGCGAACACCGGGTCGGCCTGCGAGGCCAGCAGGGCGTCGAGATACATGCTGCGGCGCGCGCCGGGGAGCATGCCCACCCTCTCGATCGTCAGCACGCCAGACACCTGCAGCAGATCGCTTCGCAGCTCGCGCAGGCCGTCCTGCCCCAGCGTCGGCGCCTCGATGTAGATGTGGGGCGGTTCCACCTCCACCGCCGTCACATTGACGCGGCGGCGCGCGAGCTCGGCGAGGATCTCCTGGGCGATGCCGACGCGGTCGGAAAAGCGCACGTCGATGCGCATGGCGATGCTCCGTAGGAAATTCATTACATCGTATCGAAATCGATACGATTAACGCAAGTAAATGAAATAAAAAGAAATTCAGCCCACTGAGCGCGCATGTGTGGGCTATTTGTAACGAAAACGTGACGACTTGTTGTCAGTTGCGCCTGAAGCTTCTTTCAAGGTACTGATTTAAAAGACAATTAAATGGCTGGCACGGAGTTCGCTTCAAGGGTGCTCGAACAAGCCTGTCGGCAGCACAGCCGGCTTCAAGCCCAAGGAGAATTCGCATGCACGTCCTCGTTCTCGGTAGTGGAGTCATCGGCACGACCACCGCGTACTACCTCGCCCGCGCCGGGCACCAGGTCACCGTCGTCGATCGCCAGCCGGCGCCGGCGCTCGAGACCAGCTTCGGCAACGCGGGGGAAGTGTCGCCGGGGTATTCGGCGCCGTGGGCCGGACCCGGCGTGCCGATCAAGGCCATCAAGTGGATGCTGATGCATCACAGCCCGCTGGTGATCAAGCCGATGCTCGATCCGGCGATGTGGCGCTGGGGCGCGGCGATGCTGCGCAACTGCACCGAGGCGCGCTACCAGATCAACAAGAGCCGCATGGTGCGCGTGGCCGAGTACAGCCGCGACTGCATGAAGGACCTGCGGGCGGAAACCGGCATCCAGTACGACGCGCGCACGCAGGGCACGCTGCAGTTGTTCCGCACCCAGAAGCAGCTCGACGGCATCGGCAAGGACGTGGAGATCCTCGAGCAGTTCGGCGTGCCGTTCCAGGTGCTCGATCGCGAGGGCTATCTGGAATACGAGCCGGCGCTGCGGCTGGTGAAGGACAAGTTCGTCGGCGCGCTGCGCCTGCCCGGCGACGAGACCGGCGACTGCTTCAAGTTCACTCAGAGCCTCGCCAAGCTGGCCGAAGGCCTGGGCGTGAAGTTCCGCTTCAACACCACCATCGACGGCATCGAGACCGATGGCAGCCGCATCACCGGCATCCGCACCAGCGCCGGCACCCTCACCGCCGACCACTACCTGCTGGCGATGGGGAGTTATTCCACGCGGCTGCTGAAGCCGATCGGCCTCGACATCCCGGTCTATCCGGTGAAGGGCTACTCCATCACCGTGCCGATCACCGATGCGGCCATGGCGCCCGAATCCACCATCATGGACGAGACCCACAAGGTGGCGGTGACCCGCCTCGGCGACCGCATCCGCGTCGGCGGCACGGCGCAGTTGTCCGGCTTCGACCTGGAGCTGAACGCGGCCCGGCGCAAGACGCTGGAGTTCGTGGTGAGCGACCTGTTCCCGAAGGGCGGCGATGTCGCCCGGGCCGAGTTCTGGACCGGACTGCGGCCGATGACGCCGGATGGCACGCCGATCATCGGCCGCACGCGCTTCCCCAACCTGCACCTGAGCACCGGCCACGGCACGCTTGGCTGGACGATGGCCGCCGGCACCGGCCGCATCGTCGCCGACATGCTCAGCGGCAAGGCGCCCGACATCGCCGTCAATGACCTCAGCATGGCGCGCTACGCCTGAGCCGCGTCGCGCCCTTTTTCGCCGCAATACAAAACAAGACTGGAGACAACACAGATGGAAACCCTCACCGCATTCATCACGTCCATCAACGACGTGGTCTGGGGCGTACCGATGCTGGTCGCGATCCTCGGTACCGGCCTGTTCCTGCAACTGCGCCTGGGCTTCATGCCCATTGCCAAGATCGGCGCCGGATTCGCCATGGTCTGGCGCGGACGCAAGGCGGCGCCGGGCTCGGTGGGCGAGATCACGCCCTACGCCGCGCTCATGACCGCGCTGGCGGCCACCGTCGGCGTGGGCAACATCGCCGGCGTGGCCACCGCGATCGCCGTCGGCGGACCGGGCGCGCTGTTCTGGATGTGGATGACCGCGCTGGTGGGAATGGCCACCAAGTACGCCGAGGTGCTGCTGGCGGTGCATTACCGCGAGACCGACGACCACGGCGAGCAGGTGGGCGGACCGATGTACGCCATCAAGAACGGCCTCGGCCGCCACTGGCGCTGGCTGGGCGGGGCCTTCGCGCTGTTCGGCGGCCTGGCCGGCTTCGGCATCGGCAACATGGTGCAGGCCAACAGCATCGCCGGGGCATTGCAGGCCAGCTTCGGCATCGATCCCTGGCTGTCGGGTGTGGTGATGGCGGTGATCACCGGCTTCGTGCTGCTGGGCGGCGTCAAGCGCATCGGCGCGGTGGCCGAGAAGCTGGTGCCCTTCATGTGCGTCGGCTACATCGTCGCCTCGCTGACCGTGCTCGGCATCTATGCAGACCAGATCCCCGCGGCGTTCTCGCTGATCTTCACCAGCGCGTTCAGCCCGGTGGCGGCGACGGGCGGCTTCGCCGGCGCGGCGGTGATGATGGCAGTGCGCTATGGCGTGGCGCGCGGCATCTTCTCGAATGAAGCCGGGCTCGGCACCGCGGGCATCGCCCAGGCCGCCGGCCAGACCAGCAACGCGGTGGAGTCCGGCCTGGTGGGGATGATGGGTACCTTCATCGACACCATCCTGGTGTGCACGATGACCGGCCTGGTGCTGATCGTCACCGGCGTGTGGAGCAGCGGTCTCAAGGGCGCGGCGCTGAGCGCGGCGGGCTTCTCCGCGGCCTTCCCCGGCTTCGGCGGCGAGTTCCTGGCGATCGCGCTGGTCGTCTTCGCCTTCACCACCATCCTGGGCTGGGCCTACTACGGTGAGAAGTGCTGGGAATACCTCGTCGGCAGCGCGGTGATGGAAAAGCCCTACCGCCTGCTATGGACCTTGTTCGTCCTCGTCGGTGCCGTCACCCAGCTCGAATTCGTGTGGCTGGTGTCCGACACGCTGAACGCCTTCATGGCAGTGCCCAACCTGGTGTCGCTGGTGCTTCTGTCACCGGTGATCGTCAAGCTGACCCAGGAATACTGGGCCGGGCAGGCGTTGCGGCTGAAGCTCGCGCGCGCCTGACGGATCTCCGGCTCACCGGTCGGACCGGGGCGGCGCGGATCATCGATTCCGCCGCCCGCCTTCCAACCCGATTGTGGAACGCATCAACACAGGAATCATGTCCCGTCTTCTACCTCCTCAGGCCGGCGCGCTGCTGACCATCGATCTCGACGCGATCCGTGACAACTGGCTGACCCTGAAGGGCAGGCTCGGCGGCGCGGCGGACTGCGCGGCCGTGGTCAAGGCCGATGCCTATGGCCTGGGCGCGCGCAAGGTCGCGCCGGCGCTGTACCAGGCCGGCTGCCGCCACTTCTTCGTCGCCCATCTTGCCGAAGCCATCGACCTGCGGCCCGTGCTCGCCGCCGATACGGCCATCTACGTGCTGCACGGCGTGCATCCTGGTGCCGAGGCGGAATGTGCCGCGCACGGCCTGGTGCCGGTGATCAACAGCCTGCACCAGCTCACCGCCTGGCGCTCGCTGGCGCGGCAGTCGGGCAAGGTGCTGCCGGCCGTCCTGCAGGTCGACACCGGCATGGCGCGCCTGGGCCTGGCGGCCGACGAGCTGGATCGCGTCGCCGCCGACCACGGCCTGCTCGCCGGCATCGAGCTGAAGTTCGTCATGAGCCACCTCGCCAGCGCGGAGGATCAGGCCAGCCCCCTCAACCGGATGCAACTGGAAAACTTTCGCGCCGCCCTGGCGCGCCTGCCGGCTACCCGCGCCAGCCTCGCCAACTCGTCGGGCATCTTCCTCGGCCCGGACTACCACTTCGACCTGGTGCGGCCGGGCGCGGCGCTCTATGGCGTGGCGCCGGTCGCGGGTCAGCCCAACCCACTGCGTCCGGTCATCCGGCTGCAGGGCAAGGTCCTGCAGACGCGCACCATCGAGGCCGGCACGGCGGTGGGCTATTCCCATACCTGGACCGCGCAACGGCCCTCGCGCATCGCCACCGTGGCGGTCGGCTACGCCGATGGCTACCTGCGCAGCCTGAGCAATCGCGGCGAGGTGCACGTCGACAGCGTGCGCCTGCCCATCGTCGGCAACGTGTCGATGGACACCATCACCGTCGACATCACGGATGTTCCCGAAGGCAGGGTCGGCGAGGGGGCGCTGGTCGACCTGGCCTATCCCGGCCACGGCGTCGACGACATCGCCGGCCGCGCCGGCACCATCGGCTACGAGATTCTGACCAGCCTCGGCAACCGCTACAGCCGCGCCTACCTGGGCGCCATGTGAGGGGCGCGGTCGCGCGCGCGCGACCGCGTTCGTCTATACTGCCGCCGGGTGTCAGAGTCGCCGACAGCGACGTGACAGGTTCACGCGAAGGTCGGGCCGCCTCGCGAACAGCTTCGAGCGTGAACTTCATGACATCCGACACCATCCAGTGGGTCGCCGCGTTTCTTTTCGCGGTGGCACTGATCCACACCTTCTCGACCCGGTTCTTCGAGCATCTGGCCCACACCCAGCCCGATCATGCGGGCATCTGGCACTTGCTGGGCGAAGTCGAGGTCGTCTTCGGCTTCTGGGCGCTGATCCTGGTCCTGGCGATGTTCGCCATCGACGGTTCGGCGCCAGCCATCGCCTACGTCGAGTCGCGCAACTTCACCGAACCGCTGTTCGTCTTCGCGATCATGGTGATCGCGGCCACCCGTCCGATCCTGCGCACCGCGACCAGGGGGGTGCGCCTGCTGGCTGCTTGCCTGCGGCTGCCGGGCAGCCTGGGTTACTACATCACGGTGATGGCGATCATTCCGCTGCTCGGGTCGTTCATCACCGAGCCTGCGGCAATGACGCTGGCTGCGCTGATCCTGGCGGACCACTTCTTCGCCAGGGGCATCTCGTCGCGCCTGAAGTACGCCACCCTGGGCGTGCTGCTGGTCAATGTCTCGATCGGCGGCACCCTGACGTCGTTTGCCGCACCGCCGGTGCTGATGGTGGCCGGCAAGTGGGGCTGGGACGTCGCGTTCATGATGACCACGTTCGGCTGGAAGGCGGCCATCGCGGTCTTCATCAATGCCGTCGCGGTGGCCTGGCTGTTCCGCAGGGAGCTGGCCAGGCTGCCGCTGATGGCGGATGACGACGGCGCGGTTCCGGTGCCCGTCCCGCTGGTCGTCGTGCATCTGCTGTTCCTGGCGGGCGTCGTCGTGTTCGCCCATCATCCGGCGATCTTCCTCGGCCTGTTCCTGTTCTTCCTCGGCGTGGCGAGCGCCTATCAGCAGCATCAGGATCGGCTGATCCTGCGCGAGGGCTTGCTGGTCGCCTTCTTCCTCGCGGGCCTGGTCGTGCTGGGCGGGCTTCAGCAGTGGTGGCTGCAACCGGTGCTGATGGGCATGAGCAGCGATGCGGTGTTCGTCGGCGCCACGGTGATGACCGCGTTCACCGACAACGCGGCGCTGACCTACCTCGGTTCGCTGGTCGAAGGCTTGTCCGACGAATTCAAGTACGCGCTGGTCGCCGGCGCGGTGACCGGAGGCGGGCTGACGATCATCGCCAATGCGCCCAATCCGGCAGGAGTGGCGATCCTGAAGGGCCACCTCGAGGACGAGGCGGTCAATCCGCTGAGCCTGTTCGTGGCGGCCTTGCCGCCCACACTGGTGGCGATGGCGGCCTTCACCCTGCTGTAGCGGCGCTGGCCGGCAGAGCTGCGGAGCAGTTGGCAAGTTTCGCGCACGCGTGCGCCCGGCGCCCCGCGTGCGATTGAGCGGTGAGGAATGTCGTTCGGTGCCGCACCCGATCGAGTTGCCGATGCCACGCATTCAGCCGGCGGCGCTTCGGGTCGGCAGCAATCTGTTACCGTAGAACTGAAAAAGGACTATATTAAGTCTCAATTGGATCAGGCGAGCCAGGCAATGCGTTACTCATCTCAAGTCAAACCAATCAGTTACCTGAAGGCCAATGCTGCCGAAGTGCTGAAACAACTGGCTGACCAGCGTGAGCCCATGGTCATCACGCAAAATGGCGAAGCCAAGG
The DNA here is from genome assembly GCF_009469595.2 of Thauera sp. 2A1. Lineage (GTDB taxonomy): Bacteria > Pseudomonadota > Gammaproteobacteria > Burkholderiales > Rhodocyclaceae > Thauera. Next base: position 20,649 of record NZ_SSXV01000020.1, read on the forward strand.
CCGTGCTGCAGGACGTCGCGTCCTTCGAAGAAACCCAGGAAACGCTGGCACTGCTCAAGATCCTGGCGCTCGGCAATCAGGACATCGACGCGGGGCGGCTCAGGCCGGCGGCTGACGTGGTAGCCCGCTTGCGCGCGAAGCGAGCCGGGGACTGATGGTCGGACAAGCGAAGCGCTACGAGGTCCTGCTCACCCAAGGCGCAGAACAGGATCTCGAGTCCATCCACGACTACATCGCCGAGTTCGACTGCGTGGCCAACGCCAACTACGTTCTGGACCAGTTGATGGAGGTTGTGGAGAGTCTGGCGCAGTTCCCCGAGCGAGGCAGCTACCCGAAGGAACTGGTGGCGCTGGGCATCAAGGAGTACCGCCAGACCGCGTTCAAACCCTATCGGGTGATCTACCGCGTGTTGGGCAGTCAGGTCGTCATCCACGTGATCGTCGATGGCCGCCGTGACATGCAGTCGCTGCTGGCCCGGCGGCTTCTCGGGGGCTGACCGGCGGCCTCGACCAGGTGCGGGCTGGTCATCACCAGGCCCTGGCGCGCGGCCTCGATGGCCATCAGGCTCTGGTCGAAGTGAATGCGCGGGATGGCGGCGATCTGCGTGTCGGCCAAGGTGTTGTAGGTGCGAAGTCAGGTGGGCCAGTGCGGCTGCAGCGTCGTCATCAGCAGCGTGGCGCGCACGAGGGCGTCCGGCGCGCGCAGATCCAGCGGTGCAAGGTAGCGCGGGTTGCCGTAGATGCGGCTTTCGTCCTGCAGCAGCGTCGCATCTAGCTCGGGCGCGCTTACGACATGACAGCTACGCAACACTCATCACCGCGCGCAACAAGGCTGCGCCGCGGTCGGTGGTCAGCCAGCCCAATGCCGCACAATTGGCGATCACCGTAAGCCAGAAGACCCACTGGAATTCCTGCTTGCTCGACTTGTGCCGCAGCAGCCGCTGCGCCGCCAGCGCACCCGGCCAGCCGCCGACGAGGGCAAAGAGGTGGAGTGTGCTTTCGCGGGTGCGCCAATGCCCATTTCGCGCAGCAGATTTGTCCCACCAGTAAACGCAGAAGGCGACCACGCTCGCCACTGCGTAGAGGCCCAATACGACGACCGGAAACCTGCCGGCGAGCCCGCCCGCAGCGAGGGCGGCGACGAAACCCAGCGTCAGCAGCACAGGCAGTTTGCTGGTACCGGGCCGCCTCGGTGCCGACACGCGCTGGCCGACGTGCGCCACCCGGGCGGCGCGCGGACGCCCCTTGGGATCGGCCGTCAACTCGTAAGTCACCAGTTCGCCGCCGCCGGGCCTGTCCGAGCCGTCGACGAATGCCTTGATATGGAGGAAAACCGGCTCGCCGCCGCCGTTTGGCGCGATGAAGCCGAAGCCCTGGTCGTCCTTCCAGGTGGTGATCTTTCCTTGATGGCGCATGAGCGAGTCGTCCGAATTGCGAGCGGCATATTATGGCGACAATCCACAATGGGCGCCTGTGACGTGGGTTGCGCTCGACGTGACACGCTTCGAATCATCTCCGCGCGCAAGGCCAACGACAGGGAAGTCAGGCACTATGAAAACACCACGCGTGACAATTGACCCTAGCGACCCCGCCTCCATGGCGCTCGGGCGCATCGACGCGGCGCGTGTCGATGAGGCCGACGAGGAGGAGCTGGCGAGGCAAGCCGCTGCCGACGAGGCCGAGGCCATGCAGGACACAGCGAAATTCGCGCGGCGTGTCCGCCGGCGTCTGGGTCTGAGCCAGGCGGAGCTTTCCGAACGGATCGACGTTCCGCTGGAAACCATCCGCAATTGGGAGCAGGGCAAGCGCAGTCCCACGGGTGCGGCCAAGGCGCTGCTCAAGGTGCTGGACAAGGCACCCGAAGCAGCGCTTGCAGCCTTGAATTGAAGTCCGATTCGCGCGCCGCCATCGTCCTCGTAGCCAGCCCTTAGCCAGCGGGCCAGCGAAACGACCGACCCAACCTCGGGAACCGCTCGTGGAAACCCCCGACACGATCCACGCCTTCTGAACATCATCGAGTGCTTTGGCCGCTTTCCCTGTTGCAGGGTGCTTGCTGCGCCGGGAAATCTCATGACAGGCGGTCAACAGGTGTCCGGCCCGCACCGGCCGCCTCGTCGATCAACCACTGCTTGACCGTGGCTGCCGCCGGCCGCAGCGGCAGCCTGGCGTGGTGCACCAGGTAGTAGCCCTGAGTCAGCGGCAGCACCTGCGCGAAGGGTTCCACCAGCGAACCTTCGGCCAGTTCGGCCTCGACCAGATGCGGGCTGGTCATCACCAGGCCCTGGCCCTGGCGCGCGGCCTCGATCGCCATCAGGCTCTGGTCGAAGTGGATGCGCGGGATCGCGGCGATCTGCGCATCCGACAGCCCGCTGTAGGTGCGCAGCCAGGTCGGCCAGTGCGGCTGCAGCGTCGTCACCAGCAGCGTGGCGCGCACGACGTGGTCCGGCGCGCGCAGCGCCAGCGGCGCGAGGTAGCGCGGGCTGCCATAGACGCGGCTCTCGTCCTGCAGCAGCAGCGTCGCGTCGAGCTCGGGCGCGCGGCCGTCGAAATAGCGGATGGCGAGGTCGATCGGCTCGCGCTCCAGGTCGATGACCTGCGGCGTGGCGTTCAGATGCAGCTCGATGGCCGGATGCTGGCGCAGCAGGTTCGCCATGCGGCTGGCGAACCACTTGGTGGCGAAGCCGGGCGGCATCGACAGCCACACCGCGCTGTTGCGGCTGTCGCGCAACTTGTTGCTGGCGTCGGCGATCTGCGCCAGCGCCGGCTGGATGCGCTTCCAGTAGCCCAGCGCCTCTTCGGTCGGCTGCACCTGGCGGACCTGGCGCACGAACAGCGCGACACCGAGCCATTCCTCCAGCTTCTGGATCTGCTGGCCGACGGCGCCCGGGGTCACGAAAAGTTCTGCCGCAGCAACAGAAAAACTGCCGGTGCGCATGGCGGCATCGAAGGCAACAAGCGCTTTCAGTGGAGGATAGCGGTTCATGGCATAGAAAATCTATTGCATGGCGCATCTTAGATCGTTTGTCGGCCGCATGCCGCGCCGGACACAATCGGCCGCATGTGAAAACCGGAGGTCGAGCCATGTTCCACACCCTGCGCCGCCCCGGCGTGCTGGTCGTGACCCTCGCCGCTGCGGGCATCCTGATGGTCACGATGGGCATCCGGCAGTCGTTCGGACTCTTCGTCAGCCCCCTCAACAGCACCACCGGCATGGGTGTGGCCACCGTCAGCCTGGCGCTGGCGGTCGGCCAGTTCAGTTGGGGCGCGATCCAGTCCGTCGCTGGCGCGCTGGCCGACCGCTACGGCGTGCGGGTGGTACTGGTGGCCGGCCTGCTCATGCTTGCGGCCGGTTGTGCGGCGACGCCTTTCGTCGGCGATGGCTTCGGCCTGGCGGTGAGCCTGGGCCTGCTCGCCTCGATGGGGTCGGGGATCGGCAGCTTCTCGGTGCTGATCGGCGCGGCGGCGCAGCGCCTGCCGGCCGACGCGCAAGCTGCGGCGTCGGGCGTGATCAACGCCGGCGGCTCGTTCGGCCAGTTCGTGTTCGCGCCCCTGCTGCAGAAGCTGATCCAGTCGGTCGGCTGGATGGGCGCGATGTGGGCGATGGCGCTCGCGGCGCTGGCCGCGCTGCCGCTGGTCGGCCGGCTCACGCCTGCGGGCGGTGCGACGACGGCCGCACCGGCGGCAGCGTCGGACGACGGCCAGCGCCTCGGCCAGGCCGTACGCGAGGCGCTGAAGGACCGGAGCTACCTGCTGCTGCATGCCGGCTTCTTCACCTGTGGCTTCCACATCGCCTTCCTCGTCACCCACCTGCCCGGCGAGGTCGATCTGTGCGGCCTGCCGCCCGCGGTGGCGAGCACCTCGCTCGCCATCATCGGCCTGGCCAATGTGTTCGGCAGCCTGTTCGCCGGCTCGTGGGTGGCGCGCTACCGCAGCAAGCATGTGCTGGCGCTGATGTACGGGTCGCGCGCGCTGCTGATCGCCTGGTACCTGCTGATGCCACCCACCGCATGGACCTACTACCTGTTCGCTGCCGGGCTGGGCTTCACCTGGCTCGCCACCGTGCCGCCGACGGCGGCGCTCGTCGGCAAGCTGTTCGGCACGCGCTATCTGGCGACGCTCTTCGGCCTCACCCTGCTGTCGCACCAGGTCGGTGGCTTTCTCGGTGCCTGGCTGGGCGGCATCGCGTTGAGCCGCTTCGGCGACTTCTCGTGGATGTGGTACGCCGACATGGCACTCGCGGCGGCCGCCGCGCTGGTCAACCTGCCCATCCGCGAGGCGCCGCTGCCACGACTGGAAGCCAGCGCCGCCTGAGCGGGCATCATCCTCCGAGGGCGCGGCCTGCCGTCCGCAGCGGTCGCTCCCGATGAATTCGATCACACCCCAAGGACGTTTCGACGATGACGACAACCCACTACCTCGACGACCTGACCGTCGGCCAGAAATTCGGCTCCGGCCACCTGACGCTGGAGCTCGACGCGATCCGGCGCTTCGCCGGCGAGTTCGATCCGCAGCCCTTCCATCTCGACGACGAAGCCGCGCAGGCGACGATCTTCCGCGGCCTGGCAGCCAGCGGCTGGCACACCGCCGCGCTGACGATGCGGCTGCTGGTGGAGAGCGAGTTCCGCCCCGCCGGCGGCATCGTCGGCGCCGGCGTGGACGAGCTGCGCTGGCCGCGCCCGGTGCGCCCGGGCGACGAACTGCGCGTCGAATCCGAGGTGCTGGAGCTGCGGCCGTCCAAATCGCGCCCGCAACAGGGCATCGCCCGGCTGCGGGTGACGACGCTCAACCAGGACGGCGAGGTGCTGCAGACCTATGTGGCGAGCCTGGTGATGCAGCGCCGCCCCTGAGGCTCGCGTCGTCTAGTGCGCCGTCCTGCGCGCCGTCGCCGCCAGGGTGGCGAAGCTCAGGCCCACCAGCGTGCACACCACCGCCGCGCCGGCCGGCAGGTCCAGGATGGCCGACAGCAGCAGGCCGGCGCCGTAGGCGATGGCGCCGATCGCGTAGGCGGCCGGCAGGCGGCGCCGGGCGAGGCCGCTGGCGCCCACCGCCGGCGCGATCAGGCTGGCGAACACCAGCAGCACGCCGACGAGTTGCACCGAGGCGGTGACGGTGAGCGCGAACAGCAGGTAGAAGCCGATGCGGCCCAGGCGCTCGCGCCCGGCGAACCACAGCAGCAGGATCAGCGCGTAGAGGGCCGCCACCGGCAGCAGGCGCGGCCAGCCCACCCACAGGATCTGCCCCGCCAGCAGGTCCTGCAGGTGCTCGCCGCCATGCGGGTTGTTGGCCAGCAGCAGGATGCCCGCCGCCGCCGCGGTGACGAACAGCAGGCCGATCAGCGCCTCCTGTACCTGGGGCCAGCGGCGCTCGGTCCAGTTCAGCAGGCAGGCGCCGGCCACCGCCGCGCCGGCAGCCGCGGCCTGCACCGCGAGCGGGCTGTCCCAGTCCAGCATCATCGCGGCGATGACGCCGAGGCCGGCGACCTGCGCGATCGCCAGGTCGATGAAGATGATGCCCCGGCGCAGCACCTCGATGCCCAGCGGCACATGGGTGGCCAGCACCAGCAGGCCCGCCGCCAGTGGCGCGAGCAGCAGGGCGAGGTCGAAGCTCATTTGAGCGCCCCGACCAGGCGGTCGATGGTGTCGTCGAAGAGGCCGAACAGGTCTTTCGCGCGCTCGTTGCCGCCGACGGTGAAGGGCACGACCACCACCGGCACTTTCGCCTCGCGCCCGAACCATTCCGCCGCCTGGGGCGACTGGTAGGCGGCGACCAGCACCATCTTCGGCGCCGCGCCGGCGACCCGGCCGAGCAGCGTGCCGAGATACGCCACCGACGCTTCGACGCCGGGCTTGGGCTCGAGCGCCGCGACTTCCTTCAGCCCCAGCCAGTCCTCCAGGTAGGGGAAGGCCTTGTGCTGCACGACGACGGGCACGCCGCGCAGCGGCGCGGCCTGCTTTTCCCAGCGCGCGATCGCCGCCTGCCAGCGCTCGCTGAAGGCCTTCCAGTTGGCGCGGTAGGCGCTGGCGTCGGCCGGGGCAAGCTGCGCCATGCGCTCGGTGAGCGCGGCGCCGACGGCGAGGATGTTGCGCGGGTCGGTCTGGATGTGCGGGTTGCCGCCGGGGTGGATGTCGCCTTCGGCGCGGTCGAGCCGCGTCGGCACGTCCTTCATCGCCACCTGGCGCGCCGCCTCGAACAGGCCGGGCTGGCCGGTCTGGATGCGCGGGTTGCCGGATTCGCGCTGCAGCAGCGGCAGCCAGCCGATCTCCAGCTCGGCGCCGGTGGCGACCAGCAGGTCGGCGTTGCGCGCGCGGGCGATCAGCGACGGTCGCGCCTGGATGTGGTGCGGGTCCTGCAGGCCGCCGGTGGCGGTGAACACGTCCACCTTGTCGCCACCGATCTCGCGCGCCAGCGCGCCCCATTCCGGCACGGTGGCGAAGACGTTCAGGGCCGCCTGCGCGGGCAGGGCGAGCAGGCTCGCCAGCAGAAGGATCAGGAATCTCATCGCATCTCTCCTCAGTAGCGGTGGGCGCCGTGGGCGCCGAGGCTGACGATGTACTGCAGCCAGAGCTGGTTGTCGGTGGCGTCGGGGCGCGACTGGTCGCGCGCGAACTGCAGGCGCAGGCGCGAGAACTCGGTCGGCGACCAGTCGAGCATCAGGCTGTTGCGCTGCGGCCGGTAGGACGCCAGTGTGGGGAAGTCGGCCGCCGACAGCAGCCCGTTCTTCACCAGGCCGATCGAGGTGGTGCCGGAGTCGAGCCGGTCGTAGCGGTAGCCGATGCGCCAGCGCGGCATGAACTGGTACACCGCCTGCGCGTAGAAGCCCGACTGGCGCGAGGCGTAGTCGCCGGCGAGGTTGTCGCCGTCCACGTCGTAGGCCAGCGAACCGCTCTCGTGGCGGTAGAAATACTCGCTCTGCAGCACCAGGTTGCGCTCGGTCGGGTTGCCGTTCGGCGCCCATTTCCATACGAAGTCCGCGACCCAGGTGCGGCTGCGTCCCGAGATCGCGTTGGTGACGTCGGCGCCCGCGGCGTTGGTGTCGTCATAGGCGCGGTCGCGCGGCGACGTGGCGAGCAGCGACAGGCCGGCGCGCCAGTTGCTGGAGACGCCGACATCGCCGCCGAGATGGGCCGACAGCGTGCCGACGGTGACGCCATTGCTGTTGCGGTCGGTCGAGGGGAAGGGGCCGCCGCTGGCCAGTTCCGCGCCCAGTTCCACCATCAGGTCGGTCGGTGCCAGCCACTTGAGCTGCACGCCGTCGTTGCGTAACTGGCCGCCGAGCATGGCCTTGTACGCCAGCGGCGCATCGGCGAAGTCCCAGGTATGAGGATGCTGCCCGTTCAGGTAACCGATGCCGGAAAGGAAACGGCCGGCCTTCAGCGTGGCGCCGTGGCCCAGCCCCAGGGTCTGTATGTAGGCTTCCTCGACTTCGGCGCCGCCGCCTTCGGGCGGCAGCGCGATCGTCAGTTGCCCGCGGAAGAGCTGGTCCACATTGGCCGACAGGCCGATTTCGGATTCGCCGACGCTGAAGCTGCGCCGCGGCGGGCCGAGCTCGTCGCCGGCCGGGACAAAGCCGCCGATCGAGTACTTGCGCGGATCCTGCGACAGGCGCGTATAGGTGCCGGACAGGATGGCGTAGATGCCCGGGTTGAACGCCGCCTCGCTGGCGGGTTTCTGGCTCGCGGCGACCGTGGCCTCGCGCGCCGAGCGCTCCGCCGCGCCAGCCTGGTTCTCCGCCTGGGCGAGCCTGGCCTCGAGCGCGGCGATGCGTTGTTCGTAGGATTCCCTGATCTGGCGGATCTCGTCGCGCAGGGCGTTCAGGTCGGCATCGGCGGCCGACGCGGGAAGGCTGGCCAGCAAGCCGGAGGCCGCCAGCACAGCGATGGATGTGCGGTTCATGCAGTTTTCCAGAGCGAATGACAGGGCGCATCCCGGGACGGGATGCGGGCCGGATGGGCGTCAGCTCGGGAAGACGGGCGGGGCGCGGCTGCGGTAGGGGGCGCGGACTTCGAGGCTGGGCAGCGGCGGCAGCGGCTGCTCGCCCTGCACATCCGCCAGCTTCGGCGCATCGAGCGGCGCGTGCGCGGGCGGTGGTGCCCCCTGGATGCCGGACAAGGCCAGGCAGGTGGCGCACGCCGCGCCCAGGTCCTTGCCATCCTTGGAACCGCCCGCGGCATGGGAGATCTCGTGTGCCGCCACCAGCGCCTGCCCGAAGACCAGCACCAGCGCGAGCAGCAGCATCTGCCAGCGTTGGAGAAAGTTCTTGTGGGGGACGCGCATGGGTGCCAGAGGAAGGATCCGGTCGGGGAGGTCGCGCGATTCTAGCAGCGCAGCGCAGGTGCGCAGAGGCGACAAGTGGTCCGCGGCCAGCTAATTTGGAAGCAGCAGGCCGGACGCGGTGGACGGCGCGATTCAAGCGCACATCGTGATCGTCGAAATGTGAAAGTCGAAGGAGGACCGTGATGAGCCAGACGACGCCGAGCGCGAGCAACGTCATTGCCGACCCCGCGCAGACGCTGCAGACCTTCGATCTGCTCGACCTGCAGCGATACACGCCGGAGAAGGCCTTCTCGACCAACGCGAGCAAGGATTTCCATCTCTTCTACGTCGGCCGAGACGATGTGCACGAGATCCTCAAGCACGTGCTGTCGCGGGTCAGCGTATCGCTCTACATCAACATGTTCGGCTTCGACGACGAGGAGCTGAACGACGTGCTGTGGTCGCTGGCGGGCGATCCGAGCGTGACGATGCTGATCACCCTCGACAAGAGCCAGGCGGGCGGGGTGCACGAGAAGAAACTGCTCGATTCCGACATCGCCAAGGATCCGGTGCGTTTCAGCACGCATTTCGCAATCGGCGAGTCGGCGACGCACCAGATCAGCCACACCAAGGGTTTCGTCGCCGATGGCAGGGTGGGGGGAGAAGGCTCGACGAACTGGTCGACGAGCGGCGAGGGGACCTTCGTCGTCAAGGGCAAGCCCGGCGGCGCGGGCTACAAGGCCCAGAACAACACGCAGTCCATCTTCACCGATCCTGATACGATCAATCGCTTCCAGACCGAACTCATCGCCGAACACCTGGCCGCGATACGCCAGCAGGGCAAGTAGGCAGGACCGTTCGCGCAGGTCCGCGCGGGCTGCGTCCGTCCAGGGGGGCGGGACATGTCGCGACAATGGCTGGAACTCCGGTTCCTGGGGGGCGTGCTCGCCGCTGCTTCCGCAATGTGGCTTTTCATCGAGGTCGCCGAGGAGGTCGTCGAAGGCGATGCGCGGGCGATCGACACGGCGATCCTGATGTTCTTTCGCACGCCCGCCGATCCCGTCGACCCGGTCGGACCGCGATGGCTGGAGGACTTGGCGCGCGACCTGACCGCACTCGGCAGCCCGGTCGTGCTGGGCATCATCGTGGGGGTGACCTGCCTTTTCCTGCTGCTCGCCGGGCGGCATCGAACATCGCTGTTCGTCCTCGGCGCGACCGCCAGCGGTGGCATCGCCAGCACCCTGCTCAAGCTCTCCTTCAATCGTCCGCGCCCCGATCTGGTGCCGCACACCCTCTACGTTTCGTCGGCCAGCTTTCCCAGCGGGCATGCGATGATCTCGGCGCTTGTCTATCTCACGCTCGGTGCCCTGGTGGCGCGCCTCGTCCGTGGTCGGCGGCTGAAGCTCTATGTGCTTTCCGTCGCCGTGCTGCTTTCCGGGCTCGTCGGACTGACCCGCGTCTACCTGGGCGTGCATTGGCCCAGCGACGTCGTCGGCGGCTGGGCGGCAGGCGCCGCCTGGGCACTCGGATGGTGGGCGGCCGCGCAGCTCATCCATCTGGGAGAGGAGACCGAAGGATGAAGGGCCAGACCTTGTTTCGCCGCCTCGGCTTCGCGCTGTCCGGCCTGGGCTTCGCCATCGCCCGCGAGCGCAGTTTCCGCACTCACCTGCTGGCGACCGCCTTCGTCCTGCTGGCGCTGCTGCTCATCCGGCCGGAGCCGCTGTGGTGGGCGGTCGCGGTATTGGCGATCGGCCTGGTGCTGGTCGCCGAACTGCTGAACACGGCGGTGGAGACCCTGTCCGACCGGCTGCATCCGGAGCGGCATCCCGAGATCCGTGTGGTGAAGGACGTCGCAGCAGGCGCGGTGCTGCTCGCCAGCACGATTGCGGTGGTGGTCGCGGTGATCTTCCTGCTGCGCTGAACCGGGCTGCCGCCGTGCAGGTGAAATGGGGCGCGGAGGCGCCGTAGCATCTCTACCAGGAGGAAATCTTCGGCCCGGTGCTGTGCGTGGCGCGCGGCCCTCTGCTACAGGCCGAAATGAAAGCGCACGCGCTCCTCCAGCAGGCGGCGCGTGTCTTCCTCGCTGGCGGCGGCCAGGTGCTCGAAGATCTCGCGTGCAATGGGCGTGAATGCGGCCATCACCTCGGGATCGAAGTGCCTGGCGGTGTCGCGCTGCAGGATGGACATCGTCGTGTCGAAGTTCAGCGCCTCCTTGTACGGCCGCCGCGAGCACAGCGCATCGAACGCATCGGCCACCGCGAAGATGCGCGCCGGCAGCGGAATGCCGTCGCCCGACAGGCGGCGCGGGTAGCCTGAACCATCCCACTTCTCGTGGTGGGCGGCGACCACCGCGACCGCCTCGTCGAGCCAGCCGATGCCGGTGACGATCTCCTCGCCATGGCCGACATGCGTGTGCATGATTTCCGTCTCGTCGGTGTCCAGCGCCCCCGGTTTCAGCAGGATGGCATCGGGGATGCTGATCTTGCCGATGTCGTGCAGGAAGCTGCCGACGATCAGCGACTGCATCGCGCGTTCGCGCAGGCCGAGGCGCTCGGCGATGCGGGTGGCGATCCACGCGACGCGGAAATTGTGCGCGCCGGTGTCCGAGTCGCGCTTGGCGATGGCGCGGCCGAGCGCCTCCATCATCGACAGGTGGGAATCGAGGATTTCGCGCGTCTTGCGCTCGTTGTCCGCCGACAGGTGCACCACCACCGGGTAGATGGCCAGCCCGCACAGCAGCGAAGCCAGGCCTACCATCAGCGCCGTCGCCACCGCATGGTGCAGGATCTCCCGTTGCTGCCACGCCGACACGACCCGCACGCCCTCGAAATAGCCCGAGACGCCTCCGCTGCCGCCGGCCAGTCCGCGCAAGGGGACGAACACGCGCAGCACCCAGCGACCGTCGGCGAGGTGGAAGCTGTCGTCGGTGGCCTGGCCGTCCATGGGACGCAGGTGGCCCGGCAGTTGCGCCTCGACCTTGCGCCCGTCCGCCGTCATCGCGGTGGCGAGGCGCAGGCCGTCGAGATCGTAGATCTCGGCGATGTCGAACAGCCCGCCGGTGAGCAGGGCCGCAGCCTGTTCCGCGTTCTGCCGCGCCAGCGGCCCACTGAGTGCGATGGGGCCGAGGTGGTGCAGCAGGCGGCCCGACTCCTCGACGGCCAGCGCGACCGTCGCCTGCTCCGCCTGCTCGTGTGCGACGAGGCCGGCGATGGGGCTGGCCACTGCGGTGAGCAGCAGGCTGACGACGGCGATGCGGACGGCGGTGCGCTGGTTGAAGGAGTTCATGGTGTCCGTATCCGGGGCCACGCTGCAGTCTAGGCCAGGACCGGCACGACGTGCCGACCCGGCAGCGGCCGCGTGATCCGCCTGGTGATGATCCGCATGTCGATGCGCCCGGGGCTCTTTCAGCACCGCTTCAGTTTCGCTTCAGAGTGGGTTCAGGGGCGGTGTGGAGAATGTGCCTCATGCCAGACCGGCATGCGACCACCCGAAGGAGACTGACATGAAAACCCGCTACCTCGTTGCCGCCACCGCCGCCCTGCTGATCGGCGCCCCCGCGTTCGCCGGCCCGCAATGCACGACCGCTGCGCCCACCACCTGGATGACGCAGCAGCAGATGCTGCAGAAGCTGGTCGACACCGGCCACACGATCGAGCGCTTCCTCGTCACCAAGGGGAACTGCTACGAGATGTACGGCTGGGACAAGGACGGCCACCGCGTCGAGATCTATCACAACCCGGTTGACGGCCAGGTCGTCAAGGCGCGGACCTCGACTTCCGTGTCGACCACCACTCCGACCACGACCACCACTCCGACCACGACCACCACTCCGACCACGACCACCACTCCGACCACGACCACCACTCCGACCACAACGACCACGGCCACCACTCCGACCCGGACGATGTGATGAGCAGCACACCGGCCGGTGCCGCACCCGCGCGCCTGGCGGGCGGCACCGGCCGCCAGGAGATCTCGACCATGACCGAACTCGTACCGAACCGCCCGACCCGGGTGTGGGACCCTTTCGTACGCATCTTCCACTGGAGCCTGGTGGCGTGCGTGCTGCTGAACTTCTTCGTCGTCGATGACGGCGAGACGCTGCACATCTGGCTCGGCTACACCGCCACCGGGCTGGTGATGGCGCGCATCGTGTGGGGCTTCGTCGGCACCCGGCATGCGCGCTTCGCCGATTTCTTCCCCACGCCGGCGCGGCTGCGCGCGCATCTGGCGGGGCTCGTCACCGGCCGGCGCGAAGTCCACGAAGGGCACAACCCGCTGGGCGCGCTGATGATGCTCGCGCTGATGGCGCTGGTCCTGGGGCTGGGCGCGTCGGGCTGGATGCTGACGCTGGATGCCTATTGGGGCGCCGAATGGCTGGAGGAAGTGCACGAGGCGCTGGCGTCCATCCTGATCGCGCTGGCCGGCCTGCACGCGGCGTCCGCGATCGTGATGGGCCGGCTCGAGCACACCAACCTCGTCGGCGCGATGGTCACCGGGATCAAGCTGCGCCGCGGGCGAGGCGGCGCGGACTGAGCGGCGCGCCGGTCGCCACCGCCACGGTGCTCAGTAGCGTGTGGTGAGATCCGTCAGCCATTGCGGCGACGCCCCCACCGCCCAGGCTTCGAAGCGCTTGTCCGCGCCGGTGAGGATGGCGAGGCCAAGCACCAGCATCAGCGCGCCCAGCACCTGCTTGCCCGCACCGCCGGCGCCCAGCAGGCGCTTGCGCCAGCGCGGCGACAGGCCGCGCGCCGCGAGCAGACCCAGCACCACCAGCGGTGTGCCGGCGCCGATGCCGAAGAGACCCATCAGCAGCCCCACCTGCTGCAGTTGCGAGCCCTGCGCGGCCAGCGTGGTCGCGGCGCCCAGCGTCGGACCGACGCAGGGCGTCCACACCACGCCCAGCAGCAGGCCGACCAGCAACTGCCCCTGCCAGCCGCCGGCGGTGATGCGCGCCATCGCGCCATGACCCGCGGCGGCAAGGCCCGCGGTCGCGACGGCGAAGCGCGCCTGCAGGGGTCTGGACAGCAGCACCACGCCCAGGGCCAGCAGCAGCACGGCGGCGAACTGCCTGAACACGCCCTGGTCGAGGCCGATCGCCACCCCGATGGTGGCGATGAACAGCCCCACCACCGAGAAGGACAGTGCCAGCCCCGCGGCCAGGGCGAGCGGTCCGCGCGGATGCTGGGCCGAGGCGCCGGCGATCAGGATGGGCAGCAGCGGCAGCACGCAGGGCGACAACGTTGACAGAACGCCGGCCCCATAGCCGAGCGCATAGGTTCCGATGCCGAATTCCATCGCCTCGCTCCCGGCAGATCAGAGGGCCTTGCCGAGCAGCTCGGCCAGCGCTTCCTTGCGCGTCTGCCCGGTGGAGCGGGCCACTTCCCGGCCACCCTTGAAGACCACCAGCGTGCTCTGCTGCGCGACCTTGAGGCGGCGCTTGAGCTCACTTTCGCGGTCATAGTCGGCGACGAACAGCGTGAGATCCTTGAACCGCGGCTCGGACATCAGCTCGCGCAGCAGCGGTGCCTGGGCCCGGCAGGTCGGGCACCAGTCGGCGTGAAAGTGCACCGCGGCAGGCTTGCCTGCGGCAACGGCGGCGTCGAAGGCCGTGGCATCGAAGGGGGCTTCGCCGGCCTGGGCGGATGCGGCGACGAGGCCGAGGAGGCAGGCCGTGGCGAGCGAGCGCAGTGAAAGAAGGGATTTCATCGGTGTCCTCCGAGGGTGATCGACACCGGTAGGTTCGTTCGCGCCGGGGCGCCGGTTACAGCTTCCGGGAAATTTGCCGCGGGGGCCTCGCGTTTCCTTACCAGCGCAGCCCGCGCGCGCCTGCCAGCGCACCCAGCCCGGCCGGCACGAGCATGCCCAGCACGTACCAGACGGCGAGGAAGGGCGCTGCCGTTTCGGGGCAGTGCAGCGCATACACGGCGGCGCCCACGCCGCCTGCCATCCAGCCCGTGGCGGCGCCGGTCAGGGCCGGCCGTGTCGGCGCCAGCCCGCGCAGTGCCCAGAACGCGGCGATGCCGGCGGGGACCGCCGCGATCGTGATGCTGAACACGCAGGTGCGCCAGGTCTGTCCCCACAGCAGGGCCGGTCGCGCCGCGGCATCCGCGCCCAGCCACACGACGAGCGCCCACAGCCACAGCAGCAGCACCGGCAGCACGAGCATCCATGCCGACGCGCCGCCGATGCGCACGCCGGGGTGCGCCATGCGGTGCACGACCCGCGCCGCCAGCGCCGCGACGGCCAGCGGCACCGCCAGCTTGGCCCAGAAGCCGCCGGTCAGCACGAGTTGCGGCAGGTCGGCGCGCAGCCCGTAGGCGGTGGCGATCCATGCCAGGGTCAGCACCGTGCCGCTGGCCAGCGCAAGCGCCAGGCGGCGCTCGCCGGCGTGGCGCGGGACGGGGGTGTCGTCGGCCGCCAGCAGGCCGATCAGATCGTCGGTTTTCATGTCTGCTCCTTCCATAGCCGTGCCAGTGCCTTGATGCCGCGATGCACGCCCACTTTCACCGCCGACTCGGACATGCCGGTCAGGTGCGCCGCCTCGGCCACCGAAAGCCCTTCCAGCTTGGTGTGCTGGATCGGCAGGCGCTGGTGGTCGGGCAGCCGCTCGAGCATGCGCGACAGATCCCGCCTGGCATCGCCCGCGGCGGCGTCGGCGGTGACGAAGATGTCGCTGTCGTCGTCGAACGGGTCGTTCAGCGCCTCGTGCCGGGCACGGCGGCGAAACAGGTCGACCAGCTTGTAGCGCGCGATGGCATGCACCCAGGCCGTCAGCGGCACGTCGCGACGGTAGGTGTGGCGTTGCTGATGCACCGCCAGCAACGCTTCCTGCACCAGGTCCTCGACCTCGTCGGGCAAGGACTGCAGCCGCCGGCGAAAATAGCCGCGCAGCAGCGTGCTCAGCCGCTGCAGAAAGATGCGGTAGGCCCGTCCGTCACCGTCCAGTCCCGCCAGCAGCAGATCGCGCAGTTCGTCTTCCATGGTTCCGTACCGGCAGATTCGGTGTACCGGGGCGAAGGGTTACAGGTGTCCGGGAAAAATTCGTCGCCCTCACATTTTTGCCCGCGGCTGTAACCGGTCGGCGCCTCGGGTCGAACTTACCGGCGAGACTTCGGTGCGCACGCCACCGACGCCTCTCGACATCCAGTCATTCAACCATAGCGGAGAAATCATCATGACCCTCAAGTCCATCGCTGCCCTGGCCGCCGCCGTGATCGCCGGTTCCGCGTGGGCGGGCGCGCCTGCCGAGCAGAAGTGCGGCGCCAGCACCTGCGGCAAGAAGGAAACCCCGTGCAAGCCGGGCGACAAGTGCGACGGCAAGGAGGCGAGCTGCAGCAAGAAGGACGCTGCCTGCGCGAAGAAGTGACGCGGGAGGCGTTCGCATGCCCGGGCTCGGATACCGGCGCGAGATGGCCGACTGGAACATGTCGGCCGTCGCCGCCGATTTCTTCGAAGTCGCGCCGGAGAACTGGATCCGGCGCGACCGGGCGCCGCTGCACCGGCTGATCGAGTCGGGGCGTCCGGTCCATCTGCACGGCGTGTCGCTGAACCTGGGCGGCAGCGCGGCCATCGACACCGTCTTCCTGCGTGAGGTCGCCGGCCTGATCGACGAGCTCGGCGCCTGCCACTACTCCGACCACCTGGCGGCCAGCGGCGACGCCCACCAGCTCTACGACCTGTTCCCCATCCCCTTCACGCTCACCGAGCTGCGCCGCGTCGCCGATCGCATCCGGCGGGTGCAGGACGTGCTCGGGAGGCGCATCGCGGTGGAGAACACCACCTGGTACACCAACGTCGGCGACATGCCCGAGGCCGATTTCCTGTCTGCCGTCGCCGAACGGGCCGATTGCGGCATCCTGCTCGACCTCAACAACATCGCGGTGAATCACAAGAACCACGGCGGGCACGACCTCGCCGCGTTCATCGCGCGTGTCGATCTCGGCCGGGTGAGCTATCTGCACGTGGCCGGCCACGAGTTCGACGAGCGCGTCGGCCTGTATCTCGACACCCACAGCCGGCCGGTCGAGCGCCCGACGCGGGAGATGGCCCGCCTGCTGCAGCAGCGGCACGGCGTGCCCGTGCTGCTGGAATGGGACAACGACGTGCCCGGCATGGACCGCATGAATCGGGAGCTTTCATGTCTCCAGCATTCTTCGACTACGTGAGGGGGCGCAGCGAGGTCGTGCCGGACGGCTACGCCGAGGCCGGCATGCGGGCCTACCGCCACCTCGTCCATCTGGGCGCGAGCCAGTTGGTGGACGCGCATTTCCCGCGCGTCAGGCAGGAACTGGGTGAAGAGGCCTGGCGATGCCTGATCGAGGCCTTCGTGCGCCAGTCGGCGTGGACGTCGCCCTACTACGGCGACCTGAAGGAGGCCTTCCTGGCCTTTCTGGCGCGGGAGGCCGCCTGAGGGCAGGGCAGGCGCGGCGCCATCGCGTGCGGCGAGCGTCGATCACCGCGATGCGTCGTGTCCGCGGCAACGAAGCTGTTCGCCGGATCGTCGGGCTCAGGGTGCGTCGCGGTGCTGCAGGCCCCGCAGGATCCGGCGCGCCAAGGCCTCGTAGTCGCCGTCGAAGTGATGGCTGCCGGCGGTGCGCACGAGCTCGACACCGTTGCCGATTTTCGTGCAGGCGGCCTCATCGTCGTCCGCGCCGTAGAAGCACTGCACCTGCCGTGGGTCGATGCGTCGCACTTCCGGCAACGTCGGCAGCGCCGTGTTGCGATGCTGCTCGAGCCAGCCCGACACGGTGACCTCGAAATCCGACTCTGCCGCGAAGGCGAGCAGCGACAGTTGCACCACCGCGGCCTGCGCTGCCGCCGGCAGGCGGTTGTATAGCGCGGGCAGCACGTCGGCGCCAAAGGAAAAGCCGATCAGCACCACTTTCTTCGCGCCCCATTTCTGCCGGTAGGCGTCGATGATGCGGCCGAGGTCCTGCGCGCCCTGTTCCGGCGTACGGTGCGCCCAGAAGTAGCGCAGCACGTCCACGCCCACCACGGGCAGGCCGCTGCGTTGCAGGATCGTGCCGAGCTGCTTGTCGAGGTCGCGCCAGCCGCCGTCGCCGGAATAGAGCACGGCGAAGGTGTCGCCGGGATGGGCGACCGGCAGCTCGACCAGCGGCAGGTCGGCCACCGCTGGCGGGGCTGCTGGCTGCGCGGGCGCGGCCAGCCCGTCGAGCAGCACTCCTGCCGGGCTGGCCTGCGAGTCGCTCGCCAGCCCGATCTGCGGATGCCTGGTGGCGAACTCGCCGGCGCGCAGGCGCACCCCGGTGCTGGCGGACGCGCTGAGCCGGATGTCCACGCCGTAGGGCAGCGCACCGGCGGGCAGGTCGTAGGCTGCCGCGCGGTGGGTGGCGCCGCGTGGCGCCGTGCCTGCGGGCTGCTCGCCGCACAGGGGTTTGCTGCCGGGCAGGGTGGGCGCCGGGTCGACGGCCAGCACGCGGTCCAGCGTGGCGGTGGAGGCCTGGCCGGCGACTTCCAGCGCCATCGTGCCGCCCGCGCCGATGCCGGCGAGCACCGGGAAGTGGTATTCGGGCGCGCCTGCTTCGCGCTGGGCCTGGTGGCTCACCGCCTCGATCTCGCCGACGAGGGTGACGCAGTCGTCGTGGCTTTGCGCCATGCGCCGCAGCGTGCCGGCGGTATCGACGCCGATGACGAGCTGTCCGCGCCCGGCCAGCGCGCCGGCCAGCTTGCGCTCCGCCTCGCCCCAGCCGTCCGCGCCCGAGAACAGCACCACCGCGCCCGTCGCCGTGGCTTGCGGCGGCACGATCTCGGGGGTGCCCAGCATCGGCTGCGCCGGCACCGCGGCGCGTGCCGTCGCCGCACACAGCAGAAGTCCGGCGAGCAGCAGGCCGACGGCCCGTTTCGGGCGTGATTCGGCAGCCAGGTATTCCTTCATTGCATTCTCCACGGCGCGTTGCCCGCTTCCTATTTGCCGATCACGCCCTTCAGCCCGCCGCCAATCAGCACGGTGATGTCCGTCAACGCCAGCATGGGGTTGAGGCCGCCGCTCACCGCCAGGTAGCGCGGCCGCCAGTCGGGGCGGAACTTGGACTTGAAGGCGCGCAGCCCGGCGAAGTTGTAGTAGCGCTCGCCGTGCTCGAACACCGCGCGCCCGACGCGATGCCACACCGGCGCCGCCTCGCTCGCCGACAGGCCGGACAGCGGCGCCATGCCGAGGTTGAAGGTGGCGTGGCCGGCGTCCTTGTAGTGCAGCAACAGCCGCGTCAGCAGCACTTCCATGACGCCGTTGGGGGCGTCGGGGACAAAGCGCATCAGGTCGATGCTCACTTCGTCGCGCAGCTCGGTGAGCAGCAGGTTGGCGAAGGCGACGATGCGGCCGCCGCGCCTGAGAAGCGCCACCGGCTGGCCCTGCAGGTAGTCGGGGTCGAAGGCGCCCAGCGAGAAGCGCTTCTCGCGCACCTTGTGATAGGCCATCCAGGCGGCCGATACCTCGGCGAGTTCGGCCAGGTGTGCCGGGACCGCTGCGGGCGGCAGGATGGAGAATTCGAGCCCTTCGCGCTCGCCGCGATTGATGGCCTGGCGCAGGCCGGCGCGCCGTGGGCCGTGGAGGTCGAACTCGGCCAGCGGCACGCGCGCCTCCTCGCCGAGCTTGAAGGCCATCAGCCCTGCATCGGCATACAGCGCCAGCGAATCCGCGGCCACCTGATAGAACACCGCGCGGCCGCCGGCACGGCCGGCCATCTCGACGAAGCGCCACACCAGCTCGGGCCAGCACTCGCGCGGGCCGACCGGGTCCGACAGCGCGACCCAGGAACGCCCCTGCCGGCCATACATGATGAAGGCGCGCCCGTCGGCGGAAAACAGCAGGCTCTTGTCACCCATCGCCACCAGGCAGGCCTCGGTGCGCGGCTGCGCGGCGACGATGCGCATCGCCTGGTCCAGCTCCTGCCGCGTCGGCCGTGCCGCCGCGCCGACGGACGGCCGCAGCAGCATCCAGCCGGCACCGAAGCCGGCCGTCAGCAGGATGCCGATCATGGCGCGCAGGCTGCGCGGCGCCTCCTTCGACAGCTCGAACTGCCACCACAGCTCGTGGCTGTAGGCGACTTCCTTGTAGACGAAGAACAGCAGGGCGGCCGCCGTGACGATCAGCGTGCCCATCGCCGCCAGCCAACCGGGCGACAGCGCTTGGTGCAGCAGCGACGCCGGCCGCGAGAAGACCCTGCGCGAGGCGATCAGCCCCGTCAACAGCGTGGCCAGCAGCACGACCTCGCCCACGGCCACGCCCTTGGCCATGGCCAGCACCATGGACAGCGGCACCAGCGCCATCGCCAGCCACCACGCGCCGTCGAGCCGGAACACCAGGCCGCGCGCCACCAGCAGCAACACCACGCCGAGCACGCTGCCGAGGAAGTGGGCGCCCTCGACCAGCGGCAGCGGCAGCCAGGCGGAGAGCAGGGTCAGCGACGCTTCGCCCACCGGCGTCACCCCGGAAAAGATCAACACCGCACCCAGCACCATCGTGAAGGCGCCGATGGTGGGCGGCGCCATGCGCGTGGCGGCGCGCAAGGCCAGCGCGGCGAGCGGGCTGGCGACGACGCGGCGCATTTCCAACGCGGAGACGGCGAGCACCGCCAGCACCAGCGGCACGAGGTGATAGATCACCCGGTACAGCACCAGCGCGCCGAGTACCGCATCGACCCCCGCGCGCGTGCCCAGGCCGGCGACGATCACCGTTTCGAACACGCCCAGCCCCGCCGGCACGTGGCTCAGCACGCCAAGGCCCACGGCGACGGCATAGAGGGCGATGACGGCCGGCAGGCTGGCGCTGCCCGTCGGCAGCAGGGCCCACAACACTGCGGCAGACGCCGACACATCGACTGCGGTGGCGACGAACTGGCGCAGCATCAGCCTTCGCGACGGCAGCCGCCAGTCGCGGGAAAAGAGGCGCAGCGTGCGCCCGTCGCCCGCCGCCAGCACCAGGCCCGCCAGCGCCAGCAGCACCGCGCCGCCCAGCAAGCGCGCCGCCGGCGCCGACAGCAGCCCGGCAAGCTCGCCGCCCGCGACCAGCATGCCGGCGCCGGCCACGCCGGCCAGGCCCAGCCCGAAGGCCAGCGTGACGAAGGTGACGATGCCGGCGATCTCCTCCGGTTCCACGCCCTGCGAGGTGTAGAAGCGGTAGCGGATCGCGCCGGCGGTGAGCGCGCCGAAGCCGACGGTGTTGCCCACCGCATAGGCGCAGAACGAAGTCAGCGCCACCACCGGCAGCGGCAGGCGGCGTCCCACGAAGGCAAGCGCACTCAGGTCGTACACCGTGAGCGCGGCAAAGCTGAGCGCGGTGAAGGCGAGCGCAGCGATCAGCGCCAGCGCGCCGGTGCTGTCGATGGCCGAGCGGATGTCGGCGTAGGACACGTTCGCCGCCAGGCGGCTGACCGCAAACCAGGCCAGCACCAGCAGCAGCGCCGCCAGCGCGGGCATCGCGATGCGTCGCAGCGGCGAGGTCCGCTCGCCGGATGTGGCTGCTGCGTCGTCCCGGCTCGCCATTTCCACCATGCAGTTCGCCTCCGCGTCATGGTCCGCCCGGGTCGGCAGTGCGCGGCGATCGATCTGCGCGGGCACGCCTGATCTGCGATGCGCGGTGTCCGCATGCGGCGACGCCGCGTCCTGGGGGCCGCCGGCGCGGCCAACCTCGCCGGGCAAGGGCAAGGACATGTTCATTATTGCGCGATCTCCTCATGTCGGGCGTCGCCGCCGTCGTTCCAGAAGCGTTCCATCGCGATGTAGGTGAACGAAGCGGACCAGCCGATCAGCAGCAGCCCCAGCAGCGCCTCGGTTCCTGCCAGCAGGCGCACCGGCCCGGTGGGCGTCAGGTCGCCGAAACCGAGCGAGGTATAGGTTTCGGCCGACAGGTACATGCAGTTCGTGAGCGATGCCGTGGCCGAACCCAGGTTTCCGGCGCCGCTCCAGTGGATGAGGGCGTACATCGCCGTGCCGAACATCAGGATCTCGGCGCCGTGCGCGAGAAATGCCCCCGCCATGACGACCAGCAGTTTCGTGCGGTGCGGGATACGCAATTGCGGCAGCCTCACGTGAAGCGTCCGCAGGGCTTCATAGTGCAGGACCGTGCTCGCCACGAGCAGGATGGAGCAGGCAAGGATGACGATCGCCATCGGCGGAACCCTCGGGCATGGAAGGCCGGGCGAGGGAGCGCGGGGACGTCCCGCACTCTTGCGCGGCCAAGTCTCCGGACCTCCCGGATCTAGCGCCAGCCTGAGCGTAGAAAACTTAACGCAGGCTTAACGGCATGCGGCGCCTTGGGCGGTCGGCGTCGATCCGGCAGGACGGCGATGGGTCACCAAGCGCGAGAGAGGCCGGTGTGTAAGGTCAGGGTGGTGGCGAGCCAGGCGCAGGCTGGGCTATACATGAGCGGGGCAGTGGTCTGCCCGATCGCGCTTTCCCTGGAGAAAGCCGCATGACCGTCCTGATCCTCGGCCTGCTGCTCTTCTTCGTCACCCACTCGGCGCGCATCTTCGCCATCGCGCCCTTCGCCTGATCGGAGTCACGACAATGCCCGCATCCGCATCCGCATCTGCATCCGCTGCCCCGCCAGACGCCGACCTGCGCGCCCTCTCTGCCCGCTTCCCACGTGCCGGCCAGTTGCAGACCATCCTGTTGCGATCCGCGCGCCGTGGCGCCGTGGCGGCGGTGTCCGAAGCGCGGGCGCTCGCCGGCCAGGGGCTGGCGGGGGACCACAAGACCGCGCGGCCCGCCGTGGCCGGAGGTGGCGGCAAGCGCCAGATCACGCTGATCCAGGCCGAGCACCTGCCGGTGATCGCCGCGCTCGCCGGTCGCGGCGCGCTCGACCCCGCCCTGCTGCGGCGCAATCTGGTCGTCGCGGGTCTCAACCTCGTCGCCGCCCGCGCGCTGTTCAACGACCAGCCGCTGCTGCTGTGCATCGGCGCCGAGGTCTTGCTCGAAATCACCGGTGCCTGCGATCCCTGCTCACGCATGGAGGAACTGCTCGGCCCCGGCGGCTACAACGCGATGCGCGGCCACGGTGGCGTCACCGCCCGCGTGCTGGCGGGCGGGATGTTGCGCGTCGGCGATGCGGTGACAGTCCGCCGCGCGCGCTGATCACGCGCCTTCGCGCCAGACCAAGGTGGCCGCTTCACGCCTGGAATCGCGCTTCACCAAGGAGTTGTTACAGACAAAGGCTCTTCCGAGTGACAGAAGCCGATGCGCCATGGAGGGAGCCTGCGGGCGGTTCTGTCGATCGATGGCCAGGGGCTCGCGGCCGACGCCACCGCGAGGCTCACGAATGCACTGGCGTTGCGGAAATCTTTACGCCCAAGGCATGAAGCAGCTTGAGCACCGTGTCATAGCGTGGCTTGGCACCGGGCGTGAGCGCTTTGTACAGGCTCTCACGGCCAAGACCCGCATCCTTGGCGAGCTGCGTCATGCCACGGGCGCGCGCAACGTCGCGAACGGCAGCGAGGAAGACATCAGGGTTTGGGTCTTCCAGAGCGGCTGTCAGATACTCAGCGATGGTTTCCTCATCGTTCAGGTAGTCGGCAGCGTCAAAGGTGGCAGTCTTGACCATCGTTCACTCCTTGTCCAAAAGCCGCGCCATCTCGATGGCGCGTTTGATGTCGCGCTTTTGCGACGACTTGTCCCCGCCCAGCAGAAGCAGATAGATCACTGCCCCACGTCGCGTGTAGTAAGCGCGGTACCCAGGGCCGACGTGAATGCGCATTTCCGAAACGCCCCCACCGACCGGCTCACAGTCACCAAAATTGCCGTGTTCAGCAGAGCGGATACGGTAGACGATACGGGCTCGTGCCACGTTGTCTTTCAAGCCGGCAAGCCAAGCGTCGAACTCGTCCGTACGCAGGAAGGTGTTCATGGCTGCAGTGTATCCAAAGGGATACATTCGAACAAGGGCGAACCGGTAGCGAAGACCGAGAGGCGCAACCCTGCACATCGCGCGGTAGAAGTTGGCCGATCGTACGCTGTGGGCATCTTCCCCGATGGCAGCCGAACGCCACGAGCTCAAGAATCAGGCTCCGATCAACAGCAAGGAGCCGATCATGGAGACCCGCGAACATCGGGAAGCCTGGAACAAGGGGAAGCTGGTTGGCCAGAAGGCACCGCTCAAACCCAAGGACATCTGGGCCATCCGTATTCATCTGCAGAACGCGCACGAAGTGCGCGACCTCGCCATGTTCAACCTCGCGATCGACAGCAAGCTCCGAGGGTGTGACCTCGTCAGCCTGCGGGTGCGCGACGTGACGCATGGAAACCAGGTGCTCTCACGCGCCATGGTCGTGCAGCGGAAAACACAGCGGCCTGTGCAGTTCGAACTGACCGAGCCTACGCGCACGGCCGTGGCCGCGTGGATCGCGAAGGCCGGCCTGAGGTCGGAAGACTTCCTCTTTCCGAGCCGGCTGCACAACTCCCCGCACGTCTCCACCCGGCAGTACGCGAGGATCGTCGAGCACTGGGTGGTGGCTGTCGGCCTCGATCCGTCCGCCTACGGTACGCACTCGATGCGGAGGACGAAGGCGACCTTGATCTACAAACGCACGAAGAACCTGCGCGCCGTTCAGCTCCTGCTCGGCCACTCCAAACTTGAGTCGACAGTGCGGTACCTGGGCATCGAGGTCGATGACGCCTTGGAAATCTCTGAGCAGATCGAGATCTGAGCCCGAAGCGGCTGCCCGCCAAGCACCTTTCGCCAACGGGCGGCTGCTTACCGCGATGATGTCGAGATGGTACTTTCGGCCATTATGCCCAGCTCCCAGTTATGAACAGTCGGCTAACGGCGATGCTGGGGATGGCCCGGCGTAGCGCCTGATCTGTAGCGTCGACGAGCCCGGGGCTGGACATAATTCCGGCGCTGGCGCGACCACAGCGCAGCCGCAGCTTGCGACGCGCCGCATCTCCCCGCACATCATTCACCACACGACGGCCATGCACCTCTTGCAGGCCGGCGTTGACATCAGGGTCATCGCGCTGTGGCTGGGACACGAGAGCCCGACGACAACTCACCAATACGTCGGCGCAGACCTGGTGATGAGGGAGCAGGCACTGAACCAGACGCCGCGATCCGGCGCTACAAGGCGCCTGACTCGCTGGTCGACTTCCTCAAGACCCTGTAGTTATGTGCAGGCCGCAGGCATCGCGCACCACCGCTGCGCTCGCGCGATGACGCGGCCCGCACCGCAACTGTTCATAACTGGGAGCTACGCATAATGGCCGTTATGGATAGCTGTTCATAACGGCCAGAAGCGGAAATTCAACCCGTCGCGAAAGGAGCCATCCGAACGCCAGATCCCCTCTGAAACCTGCCGGATCGCTTACGCGAACTCCTCGATCGGAGCGGATGGTGAGGTACCGCTGACCGACTGCCTGCGGTCTGCTCAAATACAGCCGCGGAGCTCGCTTCGGGCCTAAACGGGGGAATTTCTTTTCCGAGGAACTTCCCAGCACAACCTGTTCTCTGGAAATTCGAGCCTGGCCCCTTGCCCCTCGTGCAAACGAGGTTTGTCTCGATACTCATATCGTTGTATTTTTATGGCATGAATTTCGGGGAACGCTGAGGCATGCGCGTGACCAAGTCGCACCCCTCACCCAAAAGGAGTTGGAGGCCACGAGTGTGGTCTCCTAGGAAACCATTTTTAATCCCGGGCTCGGCGATCAAGACGGCTCGACTTACGTCGTTCAACTTGTCATCGCCTGCGGCGTCTGACCCGAATGGTGGAAGATCGGCGAGGAACCGCCGGTGGCGCCAACCCCCGCGAGATCAGCGCCGCCTACGCCACCGGCAGCGCAACACGCCGCGAACTCATGATGCGCATCGCTGTGTTGCCGGATGACGGCATCGACAAGCTCTACCCCATCATCAAGGCCTTTTCCGCGTAGTACGACTAGCCGAAATGTCGATTCCCCCCCTGCTGCCCTGCGGACTTCTGCCCCACGGGGTGTTCGACTGCACGCTGGACGAAGTCGCCGCCAACTACACTTGGTCGCCGCGGCGCACGGAACTATGGGAGCGTTTCGGGCAGTTCCTTGCCTGGCTCAAGCCGCAACCGGCCGCGCCGCACCTGTACCTGGACGGCGGCTTCACGGGCGACAAGCAACACCCGAAGGACATCGACGTCGTGCTCGATCTGACGACCACCGACGACGGCGCCTTCCGCCACTGGCTGGTGGTATTCGCGACGCAGCGCCCGCTGATCGCGGAGCAATTTCTTGTAGACTTCTGGATCTATCACCCCACAATGTCCAATGACCTGCGTGGTTTCTTCCACTACATCCGCCCGGAAGAAGCGCAGGCCCGAGGCGTGTCGCCGGACCATCGCAAGGGACTGCTTCGCATCGCGCTATGAACTGGGTCGACAACGTCCACCGCAAGGCGGAAATCATCCACGGGCAGATCGCCTGGTGGATGCAACAGGCCGAACATGCGCGGCTCGATGCGCAGCAGGCCTGCGCGCCCTATTACGCCCTGCTCAGCCAGATCTACGCCGAGGACCTGCCCTTCGCCCGGGTGATGGACGAATCGGACATTGTCATCCGCGCTCACGGCCCCCAGGTGGAGACCGACGCCCCGCGCGTGCGCATCGTCGAATCGTTGTTTGCCGATCTGCGCGAGGAAGTGGCCCGTATCGCCAAGACCGTCGTTGGCCTTGCTCCCGGCCAGCGCGCCCGCATGCCCGATGACTTCGCGCTGCGCTTGTGCGGCCTCGCTCGCGGCAGTCTGGTGGTCGGACTCAAGATAGCTCAGGACGAAGCGACACTGGGACAGCAGCAGATTCCCGAAGCGGCGGAGCCGATGTTCGATGCGATTCGCACGGCCGTGAAGTCCATCTCACTGATCCCGCACTACCTGACCGAAAACGGCGTGCGCAACGAGATCTCGGAGATCTTGCCCGATCCCGGCGTGCGCGACGCCGCGCTGGTTGCAGCCCAGCGGCTCGCCCCTTCCGGCCGGCGCGGCATCGACCGGATCACGTTACTCGACCCTCACAACGCCAAGGAGCGCACACCCGGCGAGTTGACCCACGCCGACCGCGGGGTGCTGAAGCACGTGCTGCGCAACCCCATGGCCGGACGTAAGGTGCAACGCGGGGAATTCGTCGGCATCGTGCGCGAAGTCGATCTTGACGCAAGCCGCTTCGAGATTCGCGGCGTGACGCAGTACGGCGCCCTGCGCTGCGTGTACCCGGGCATGCACCACGACCATGCCCGCGCCTTGCTCAACACCTGGGTGCGCGTGACCGGGCAGTACGAATCAACCGCGGACGGCCGCCCGCGCCTGCTTCAGGTCGACTCCGTGCGCGAAGAACTCGCCCCGAGGGATGGCGAACTCTTCCCTCCCGATGACCTCTGACCGGAAGCAGGACACGATATCCTGCCGAATATCATTGCTATACTTCGCGGCCACTACGAGAGACTGACTTGACGATGAACATCACGCCCCTGCACGATACGCACGCAATCGAGAGCGTTTCGTTCGGCGTCGAATGGCAGCAGCCGCTGCCGCCCGCCGTTATGGGCGCGCTCGAGTCGGTGTATGAGGCCGCCCTAAAGAAAAAGCTTCCGAGCAAGAAGCCGGTTCAGCAATTCGCGTTCGAATTCAATCTCGAAAGCGGCGGTAAATCCATACAGCCCGCCCAAGCGGTGGGCTGGACGTTCGAGCGGTTTGCGCCGGACGGGCGCATCGAACGCAATCTGATGCTCACGCCCAACACGTTGGCCGTGACGCTTCACACCTACACCCGCTGGGAAGAGGTATACGCCACTGCGGCGGACCTGATGCACCCCCTTTTGCCGCTCATTGCCGTTAGCTCGGGGGGCTTCACAGTTTTCGGCCTGCAGTACCAAGATGTCTTCAGAATCACCGGAGACGATGTCGCGCAATTCCGCGCAGACATGCTGCTGCGGCAGAACTCGGCCATGCTCCCGGCGTCAGTTTTCCAGCAAAAGAGTCTTTGGCACGCGCACCACGGGTACTTTACCGAGATGCCCGACGAGCCCGAACGCCGGAAGCTGACGGTGGTTAACACGGACCTGATCGACGAGAACGGAAACCGCCAAGTGCGCATTCTGAGCGTGCATAAGACCGTCTTCAACGCACCGCTCTCCGACACCGAGCAGCTTTACGCGGGGGACAATCCTCCGTTGCACGCCGCGATGCACGGCATGCACAGCGAGAACAAGGCTGTGCTGCGCGAGCTTCTCAACGATGACATGCTCGCACGCATCCATTTGAACGCAGAGGAAGGGACCGACTTATGACCGCCGCCACCTTCGAATTCGTCAGCTATCTGCCCCAGCCCGCGCCGACCCCATCCGTCGGTGCTGCCCGGACCGACCGCACCGCCACCCCTGCGCGCGGATGGTTTTCGCAAGACAGCGTATTGCGCAAGATGTCCACTGCGCTCGTGCCGCTGCTCGGACTCGCTGGAGCCCCCGCCAATGCGGCGCCGGTTCCGAGCGCCCACGAACTGGTCATAACCGCCGCGCAGAACGGGCGTGCGGAGCAGATGACGGCGCTGCTGCGCACACTGATCGACTACCAGTTTCTGCCCCACGACTGGGACGGCTACGGCGGCCAGCCGGCGAAGGCGGCAGCGCTGCTCGACGCATTGGAATTCCTGCTGCAACTGCCGCACACGCTTCCTGTCCCGTCCCCGATGCTGTCCGGATCTGGCACCATCGGCTTGTACTGGGATCGTGGCACGCACTATGCGAGCCTGGAGTTCGAAGGCGATGGCACCTACACGTCACTGACCGACGGCCCGGACGGCTACGGCGGCGCCGAGGGGGTCGCAGCGCGCACGCTGCCGGCCGCGCTGCGGCACTTCCTTGTGAACCTGCCCACCGCCGGATGAGCTGCCAGGAACTGTTCGCCAGCGTCGCGAAAGACCCCAAGAAGGCCGAGAAGATCGACGCGCAGTCACCCGACTGCGCGTGCGAGGCGCATTCGGTGTCGCCGCACTCCCCCGGCCCGGTGATGGACGACGAGACCCTGTGGCGCCTGATCCTTTCCCCGGTGCATTACGACGTCGCGACCGGAAAAGTGACGGAAGCCGCTTTCGATGATGCGTCGAACAAGGGCATGTCGGTACAGCGGCTGGCCGTAACCGGCAGTGAAGGCGACATTCGCCAACGCGGCCACGCTCGCGCCGCCGCCAAGCCCGGTCGAACCTTCGAATGCGCCATCGGCGCCACCGCCGCCGGCATTCGCGCCCTGCGCGGCCCGGAGGGCGGGGGCCGCTTTTGCATCTACGACACCGCCGACGCCGCCGATCCCGGCCATGCCGATGTGTGCCAGACGCGACACGGCAGCAGGCACACGCGCTTGCAGCTGCGGCGCGAACTCCAGAAGCACTTCTCGCTGTTGATCCACCCCGCCTGATCTCCCTCAACACCCCCGATCGGGCTACCAAAGGGATTGGTTTGGCTCGGCAGCTTCTCCAAAATGAAAGCCTCCGTTCAGGTCCGAGACGCGCCCAGCAGCTACATTTGAGCAGATTGCAGCCGGTCGGTCAGCGGTATCTCACCGACCGTTCCGGCCGACTTGCAGTAGTCCAGAAGTCGCCCCGTGCGACCGCTCGACTCAGTTACCTGTCGTTGGCGTACTCGACAACCTAACGTCGGCTGTGGGTCGTTTGATGCCCCCTAGTCGACCCGACGACCCGCCGTTCGCTCGAAGGACTGCACCGGGAGGGGGATCCGTTGCATGGAGCCGGCTTGCGGCCGTTCGTCTCCCCAAGCGAACCGGTAGCTGCATCCGGAGAAATCCCGTTCATGTCCCGGCTACGCAATCCGCCGTCGCAACCGGGATTTGCGCTGATCGCAGGATGTATGCGTTGAGTATCCCTTTGTTTCCATCGTGAAACCGTCGGAGGGTGCGAAGGTACTATCGTGGCCGTGACCCCATCGCGGGTAATCACGTGGATCCATGAGAAGCCTATGAACAAATCATTGATACTGGGCATCGGACTGGGAGCGCTTGGCGCTACTGCAGGCGGTGCTGTCGCAACCTACAGCCTGGTTGACCACGGGCCGAAATATGCGGAAGTGCTTGCCGTGCAGCCGCTCAAGAAGACGATCAGCACGCCGCGCGAAGTCTGCAAGGACGTCGTGGTAAGTCATCGAAGCCCGGTCAAGGACCAGCATCAGATTGCCGGAACGGTGATTGGCGCGTTGGCTGGCGGCCTGCTCGGTAATCAGATCGGAGAGGGCAGCGGCAAGAAAGTCGCCACCGTTGCCGGCGCGGCCGCCGGTGGTTACGCCGGCAAGAAGGTGCAAGAAAACATGCAGACCGGCGATACCTACAACACCACGGAAACGCGATGCACCACGGTGAATGACACCAGCGAGAAGGTGGTTGGCTATAACGTCGAGTATCGACTTGGCGACCAAGTCGGACGTGTGCGGATGGACAACAAGCCTGGTCCGCGCATTCCGGTCAAGGATGGTCAGTTGGTCCTGACAGGCGAAAAGAATCCTGCCTGAGGCCTGCTTCTGGCGCACGCTTCGCTGTCGGGATTGGCCGCATTCAGTAAGCTCGCCGGGCCGGGCGGCACAAAGAGGCCGGCACCGCGCATCCTGCGGTGCCGGCCAGCTTGAAGCAGTCGGTCATCCCCTGGCGGCGGGAATGTCGCGGCGTGGGGTGCCGACGTAGAGCTGGCGCGGACGGCCGATCTTGTATTCCGGGTCGGTGAGCATCTCTTCCCACTGCGTGATCCAGCCCACGGTGCGGGCCAGCGCGAAGATGCAGGTGAACATCGAAGTCGGGATGCCGAGCGCCTTCTGCACGATGCCCGAGTAGAAATCGACGTTCGGGTAGAGCTTCTTCTCGACGAAGTATTCGTCTTCCAGCGCGATGCGCTCGAGCTCCTTGGCGAGCTTGAACAGGCGGTCGTTCTCCAGGCCCAGCTCGCCCAGCACGTCGGCGCACACCTTGCCCATCAGCTTGGCGCGCGGGTCGAAGTTCTTGTACACGCGGTGGCCGAAGCCCATCAGCTTGAAGCTGTCGTTCTTGTCCTTGGCGCGCTTGATGTACTCGCCCACGCGCGACACGTCGCCGATCTCTTCCAGCATGTTCAGGCAGGCTTCGTTCGCGCCGCCGTGCGCCGGGCCCCACAGGCAGGCGATGCCGGCCGAGATGCAGGCGAAGGGGTTGGCGCCCGACGAGCCGGCCAGGCGCACGGTGGAGGTCGAGGCGTTCTGCTCGTGGTCGGCGTGCAGCGTGAAGATCACGTCGAGCGCGCGCACCAGCACCGGGTTGGGTTCGTACTTCTCGCACGGCGTGCCGAACATCATGTGCATGAAGTTGGCCGTGTAGCCGAGGTCGTAGCGCGGGTACATGAAGGGCTCGCCCTTGTTGTACTTGTAGGCCATCGCAACGATGGTCGGCAGCTTGGCGATCAGGCGGTTGATGGAGATGTCGCGATGCTGGGCGTCGGAGAAGTCCATCGCCTCGTGATAGAAGGCCGACAGCGCGCCGACCACGCCCACCATCACCGCCATCGGGTGCGCGTCGCGCCGGAAGCCGCTGTAGAAGCGGGTGATCTGGTCGTGCAGCATCGTGTGACGCTTGATCGTGTTCTCGAAATCCGCCTTCTGGTTCGCGTTCGGCAGCTCGCCGTTCTTCAGCAGGTAGGCCACTTCGAGGAAGTCGCAGTTCTCGGCGAGCTGCTCGATCGGGTAGCCGCGGTACAGCAGCTCGCCCTTGTCACCATCGATGAAGGTGATGGTCGACTTGCAACTGGCGGTCGACAGGAAGCCGGAGTCGTAAGTGAACAGACCCGTCTTCGCACCCAGGGTACGGATGTCGATCACGTCGTTGCCGTGGGTGCCGGTCATGACCGGGAAGTCGAACGACTTGCCGTCGACGGTGAGGGTGGCGCTACGTTCGCTGCTCATGTTTCATCTCCAGATTGGCACAACAAATGCAAGCAAGATCCGCACCGCGCTGCGTGCTGCATGGAACAGGCCCATCTCGGCGCGCGCGAC
The DNA here is from genome assembly GCF_009469595.2 of Thauera sp. 2A1. Classification (GTDB taxonomy): domain Bacteria; phylum Pseudomonadota; class Gammaproteobacteria; order Burkholderiales; family Rhodocyclaceae; genus Thauera. Next base: position 51,890 of record NZ_SSXV01000020.1, read on the forward strand.
CTTTCATCCGCACCATTGTCGCGCACAAGGCCCCATGTCGGTGCATGCTTGACTGTTTGCAGACGGTTCTGCGGCTTGTCGCGCCGGGTGCCGATGCAAGAAAATGGATTTCATCCTGCAGTCGCCGCTCTCCAATCTGTCTCCCCGCGTCGGAATCCAGCCATGCACAAACGCGACACCTCCCTCACCACCGACCAGAAGGCCCTGCAGGTCAACCTCGACAAGTACAAGTACGGCTCCATCGTCGAGATCGGCGCCGGGCAGGAAGTGGCGCGCCGCTTCTTCCAGGTGGGCGCGGCGGCCGGCACCATCGCCAAGACCATGTCGGCCTACGACATGGCGGTGAGCGACGACATCTACGGCCATGTTGACCGCTACGTCAGCCGTGCGCGGCTGCTGCAGATGCTCGAGAAGGAGTTCAACCAGGTGGTGGCGCGGCTCGCCCACCTGCGGCCGAAGAACACCACCTTCTTCGCTTACGCCGCCACCGTCACCGCGCGCAGCTTCAAGCAGAAGAACGAATGCCACGGCTGGGTCGGCATCCGCCTGCAACTGCACCCGGGCGCGGAGCCCAGCGATGTGGTCATGCACGTGCGCATGCTCGACAACGACAACGCACAGCAGGCCGAGGCGCTCGGCATCCTGGGTGTGAACCTGATCCATGGCGCCTTCTTCAACCACCATCACCCCGAATGGGTGGTCGAAGGTCTCGCCGATGGCCTGGGCTCGGAGCGCATCGAGGTGGACCTGATCCATTTCTCCGGCCCGTATTTCGACGAGGTCGAGAACCGCCTGATGAACCTGCACCTGATCCGGAGCTGGCTGACGCGGGCGGTGGTGTTCAACCCGGCAGGCGAGGTGGTGGTGCCGGGCGAGCTGTTCTACCGCAAGCCGGTGATGGTGATCCGCGGCAGCTTCAAGCCGGTGACCTGCGTCAATGTGGACATGATGGCCGCTGGGCTGAGGCAGTTCAGCCAGCTCGCCGCGGTGGACCAGAACGAGATCGTGTCGCTGGCCGAGATCACGATGAATTCGCTGATCAGCGGCGACAACGTGGACGGCGCCGACTTCCTCGCCCGCATCGAGCTGCTCGCCTCGCAGGGCTACACGGTGATGATCTCCGACTACGTGCGCTTCTTCCGCCTGCGCGCCTACCTGCGACGCTACACGCAGAAGCCGATCGGCATCGTGCTGTCGGTGCGCGACTTCGACTTCCTGTTCGACGAGAAATACTACGAAGGCCTGGAGGGCGGCATCCTCGAAGCTTTCGGCAAGCTGTTCCCGGACAACACCCACGTGTATGTCTACCCATCGCGGCCCAGCGGCGGCGGCGCCGAGCTGGTGACGCTGGACAACGTGCAGGTGCCGGCCAGGCTGCGCCATCTGCTCGCGCATCTGGTGGAAAACGACAAGCTGCTCGCCGTGCGGCCGCTCGACGACAGCCACCTGCACATCGACGTGGCCGATGTGCTGGCCGGCCTGCGCCGCGGCCGCGGCGCCTGGGAGCAGGACGTGCCCGAGCCGGTGGCGCAGCGCATCATCGAAGGGCGGCTGCTGGGCTACGACAGCGAATAGGGCGGAAACGACGGTGCCGATGTACGGAATGTGGTGGCATCCCGCATCGGCCCGAGCGTGTGTGCCGTCAGCGTGCCGCGGTCGTCATCAGTGGAGGTCAGCATGAGCAATCCAGACCCTGTGGGCGCGTCGTCGCCCGCCAGCCTCGCGGACGTTGGCGGCCCGCGGCTGCAGCGCATCGTCGCGCGCACGGCGGAGATCGGTGGTGGAGTGTCGGTCAGCCGGCTGCTCCCCACGCGTCAGCGGCGCATGGTGGGGGCGTGGTGCTTCCTGGACCATGCGGGCCCGGCGGGCTTCGAGCCGGGCGCAGGGATGCGGGTCGGGCCGCATCCGCACATCGGGCTGCAGACCTTCACCTGGATGATCGAGGGCGAGGTGCTGCATCGCGACAGCCTGGGCCATGTGCAGGTGATCCGCCCGGGGCAGGTCAATCTGATGACGGCCGGGCGCGGAATCGCTCACACCGAGGAATCGCTGCCGGGTGAGCGCCGGCTGCACGCGGCGCAGCTCTGGATCGCGCTGCCGGCGGCCGAGCGCGACTGCGCGCCCGCCTTCGACCATTACCCCGACCTGCCGGTGTGGGACGAGCAGGGCTGCCGCTGCACGCTGCTGGCCGGGCGCTGGGGCGGGCGGGAGGCGCCGGCGCGGCTGTATTCGCCGCTGGTGGGCCTCGACCTGCATGCGCCCGCCGGATCCCGCCTTAAGCTGACGCTGGAGCCGGGCTTCGAGTACTGCGTGCTGCCGCTCGACGGTTCGGTGACGATCGATGGCGAGCGCTTCGACGTCAATGAACTCGCCGACCTCGGCCGCGGCCGCGACGGTCTCGACATCCTGCTTGCCGCGGGGACGCGGGCCTTGCTGCTGGGCGGAGCGCCCTTCGGTGCGGAAGTGCTGATGTGGTGGAACTTCGTCGGCCACAACAAGGGCGAGATTGCCCGTGCCCAGCGCGACTGGGAGGCCGGTAGCGAACGCTTCGGACGCATCGACGGCTGGAACGGCCCGCCGCTGGTGGCGCCGCCGCTGCCGTGGGGCGGGGTCTAGGCCGCCGGTGCTGAGGGACGCGCATCAGACGCGTCTGTTAGCATGCGGACCGCGTAATTCCCCGACCCCGCCCTGCGAATGAACGACAGCTCCGAAGCCATCCCCCCGATCTACGGCGACCCCTCCTCGCCGGCAGGGCTCTCTGCTCCGGGCATTCCCGCCTATCTGCAGAAGGTTTACTGGTGGGCGTATCTGCACCCCAACGCGGTGCGCGTGTTCGAGCGCGAATGGCTGGTGAACCTGATCCTGTGGGGCAACTTCGCCCGCCTGCGCGATGCTGCGCTGGCCGAATTCGGCGAGCGCATCGAGCAGCAGGTGCTGCAGGTCGCCTGCGTGTATGGCGACTTCACCCAGCGCATCGCCGCCCGCCTGCACGGCGAAGGTCGGCTCGACGTGGTGGACGTGGCGCCGATCCAGCTCGCCAACCTGCGCCGCAAGCTGGGGGCGGATTCGCCGGTGCGCCTGCACCGCCAGGACGCGAGCGCGCTGCATTTCCCCGATGCCAGCGTCGATGCCACGCTGCTGTTCTTCCTGCTGCACGAGCAGCCCGAGGCGGTGCGCCGTGCCACGCTCGCCGAGGCGCTGCGGGTGACGCGCCCCGGCGGCAAGGTGGTGATCGTCGATTACCACCGCCCGGCACGCTGGCATCCGCTGCACCTGCCGATGCGCCTGGTGCTGCGCACGCTGGAGCCTTTCGCGCTCGATCTGTGGCGGCGCGACATCACCGATTTCCTGCCGCCGGAAGTCGCGCCCGCCGCAGTCCGCAAGACGACCGCATTCGGCCGTCTGTACCAGAAGGTGGTGATCCGGGTTTGAGGGACATGCCTGCGGCAACCTGACGTACTGAGGGGTTTTCTGTTCAAAAAGTGCCGCCAGAACAACGTTGTGCATCTGGCGGACGTCGCACGTGATTCAGTTGATCATGGAAGTATCGATTTCTATGATCCGGGGATCAATAAAAGGCTCTCCCGCCGCTTGCTCACCGTTACGCCCGAGTCCGGGCTTCGAGCGGTCGCGCCTGCGGCAGGACCAGGCCTGCTGCGCACCCCCTCACAGGAGACTCATCGATGAAGAACAGACTGGCGATCATCGCCGCAGCCGCGTTCGCGCTGCTTCCCGCGGCGCAGGCGGCAACGCCGCAAGCTGCGACGAACACGGGCAAGCGCCCGAACATACTGCTGGTGGTGGCCGACGATCTCGGATATTCGGACATCGGCGCCTTCGGCGGCGAGATCGACACGCCCAACCTCGACCGCCTGGCGCAGGAAGGCAAGCGCATGACGAGCTTCTACGCCTCGCCGTTCTGCTCGCCCACGCGCTCCATCCTGATGTCCGGCACCGACAATCACCTGGCCGGGTTTGGCGCCATGGCCGAATTCCTCGTTCCCGAACAGCGGGGCAAGCCGGGCTACGAGGGCAACCTCAATGCGCGCATCGTGCCGCTGCCTCAACTGCTGCACGACGCCGGCTACCGCACGATGATGGCGGGCAAGTGGCACCTCGGCGGGCGCGAGGAAGACAGCCCGGCGGCACGCGGCTTCGATTATTCGTACGCGATGATGCAGGGCGGAGCCGGACACTTCGATCAGGTGCGGGTGAACTACGCCGACGCCAGCAAACTCGACCGCACGCTGTATCGCGAGAATGGCAAGCCGGTGCTGCTGCCGCAGAACTTCTACTCGAGCGAATTCTTCGCCCGCACCATCATCGGCGAGATCGAGAACAACCGCGCCAGCGGCAAGCCCTTCTTCGCCTATCTCGCCTTCACCGCGCCGCACTGGCCGCTGCAGGCGCGCGAAGGAACGATCGAGAAGTACATGGGCCGCTACGACGGCGGTTACGACCAGATCCGCAAGGAGCGCGCCGAGCGCATGAAGCGGCTCGGCATCATCACCCGTGATGTCGAGCCCTACGAGGGCAATCCGGTCTGGCAGCGCTGGAACCAGCTCACGCCGGAGCAGAAGCGTATCGAGAGCAAGCGCATGGCGGTGTATGCCGCGATGGTCGACGACATGGACCGCCACCTGGGCGAGGTCATCGCCTATCTGAAGCAGATCGGCGAATACGACAACACCTTCGTGCTGTTCATGTCCGACAACGGTGCGGACGGTAACACCGCGCTCGACATCGGCGTGGCGCGCGAGTGGGTCGCCCGCCACATGGACAACAGCCTGCAGAACACCGGCCGCGCCAACTCCTTCATCGAATATGGCCCGGGTTGGGCGCAAGTGGGTTCGACTCCGCACCACATGTACAAGTCCTTCCTGTACGAGGGCGGCATTTCGGTGCCGGCGATCGCGCGTGGCCCCGGCGTCGCCGGCAAGGGCTCGATCTCCACGGCCTTCACCCACGCCATGGACGTGATGCCGACGCTGCTGGAACTCGCCGGTGCGAAGCATCCCGGCACGCAGTATCAGGGACGGACGGTGCTGCCGATGAAGGGGCGCTCGATGCTGCCGGTGCTGTCGGGCGAAGCGGCTGCCGTGCGCGGCGACAACGACGTCGTCGGCTGGGAGCTGGGTGGCCGCAAGGCCTTGCGCAAGGGGGACTGGAAGATCGTCTGGTCCAACAAGCCCTGGGGCACGGGAGATTGGGAGCTCTACAACCTCGCGGCGGACCGTGCCGAGCTCAACAATCTCGCGGCGTCCTTCCCGCAAAAAGTTGCGGAGCTGATCGCTGACTACCAGGCATACGAGCGGGAAGTCGGCGTCGTCGATGTGCCGGGCCTGGCCGACCGCATTCCGTACAGCAACAGCACGCGCTATTACGACGACCTGTGATGCCCGGCCGGGGCGGCTTCAGGACGCCGTTTCGTTCCAGCGCATCACCCAGGGCTGGAGCTGGTGGGCGGGCATGGGGCGCGACAGGCCGTAGCCCTGGGCGAGGTCGCAGCCGAGCGCCTTCAGCCGCTCGATATGGGCGGGTGTCTCGGCGCCCTCGGCGATGACCAGGCGGTTGAAGGCCCGGCCCAGGGCGATGATGCCCTTGACGATGCTCAGGTCCGCCTCGTTGTCGAGCATGCCCAGCACGAAGCTGCGGTCTATCTTCAGCGCATCGACCGGAAGCTGGCGCATGTAGGTCATCGACGAGTAGCCGGTGCCGAAATCATCCAGTGAGAACAGCACGCCCAGCGCCCGGCATTCGTCCAGCCGTTCACACACCCGGGTGAAGTCGGAGATGCGCGAGGTTTCGAGGATTTCCAGCGCCAGCAGGCGCGGCGGGGCGACTTCATGGCGCTGCAGCGCGGCACTCAGCATGGGCACGAAGTCGTCGCCCAGCAGGTGCTCGGCCGTCACGTTGACGCTGATCGGCAGCGTCAGGCCCTGTTCATGCCACGCCCGCTGCTGGCGCAGCGCCTCGTCGATCACCCAGTCGCCGACCTTCACCTCGAGCGGGGTGCCGTCCAGCGCTTCGATGAACTCGCCCGGCGGGCGGATGCGGCCGTCGGGCAACTGCCAGCGGATGAGCGCCTCTGCCGACCAGATGCGGCCGCTGCGCAGATCGAGCTTGGGCTGGAAGAACAGGCGGAAATCGCCGTCCTTCAGCGCCTGCTCGGCTGCCTGCAACAACTCGGCGCGCGCGCGGCTGGTGAAGCCTTCCTCGCGGTCGAACACCACCACGCAGTTGCGGCCGCGCTCCTTGGCGCGATAGAGCGCCTGGTCGGCGTAACGGATGAGCTCGTCGGCCGACAGCTCCAGCTCGGGATACAGGGCGACGCCGATGCTCGCGCTCAGCACGATTTCCTTGCCCGGATAGATGCCGAACGGCGCGCGCGCGAGATCCATCACCCGCTGGATCAGGTCCAGCGCCTCCTGCCGGGTGCGCAATCCGGTGAGCAGCAACAGGAATTCGTCGCCGCCGACGCGGCCGATCGTGTCGTGGCCGCGCAGCGCGTGGGAAATACGTGCCGCGAAGCTCGTCAGCAGGCGGTCGCCCACGCTGCGGTCGTGCGTCTCGTTGATCTGCTTGAAGCGGTCGAGGTCCAGGTAGCAGACGGCCACCACTTCCTGATGACGCTTGGCATGCTCGACGGCGATGTGCAGTCGATCGCTCACCAGCCGCCGGTTCGGCAGGCCGGTCAGCGCGTCGTAGTACGTTGCGCGGTCGAGCTCGTACTCGTGCTCCTTCACCTCGGTGAGGTCGCGAAATACCGCGACGTAACGCTCGGGCTGCCCCTGCTCGTCCAGCACCGCGTCGATCGAAAGCCATTCGGCATAGATCTCGCCGTTCTTGCGCTTGTTCCAGATCTCCCCCTGCCAGCGCCCCTTGAGCTCGACTTCGTGCCACAGCGCGCGGTAGAACTCCGCACCCTGGCGGCCGGACTTGAGCATCGAGGCCCGCTGTCCGACGACTTCGCCGGCGGCGTAGCCCGTCAGGCGGCAGAACGCGTCGTTCACCTCGAGGATACGGGCATCGAGGTCGGTGATCATGACCCCCTCCTGGGTGGAAGAGAACACCTGGGCGGTGAGGCGGAGCTTGGCGCGCTGGCGCTCCGCCTCGGTCACGTCGAGCAGGACGCCGTGCCACAGGATGCTGCCGTCGGCGAGGCGTTCCGGCGTTGCCACGCCCTTGATCCACAGTTCGCCGCGCGTCGGGTGCAGGACCCGGTAGAGATCGCGCCATTCGTCGAGTTGCGCGGCCGATGCCGTGATCGTCGCCACGACCCGGGCGCGGTCGTCAGGATGGATGGCCTCGAACACCGGCGCGGCATTGTCGATGACGTCGGCGGGCTTGCAACCGAAAATGAGTTCGATGGTGTCGGTGGCGTAGGGGAAGTGCGCGCTGCCGTCGGGGTGCAGGCGATACTGGTACAGGCAGCCGGGCAGATGCGAGGCGAGGCGGCGGAAGCGCTCCAGGATCGCGTCGCGTTCGGCCTCGGCTTCCTTTTGCCGGGTCAGATCGGTATGCGCGCCGACCATCCACTGCGGGCGGCCCTCCGTGTCGCGGGACAGCAGCCGGCCGCTGTCGAGCACCCACACCCAATGGCCATTCTTGTGGCGCATGCGGCATTCGCACTCGTAGCGTTCGGCCTCGCCGCGCCAGTGGCGCTGCAACTGTCGGCCGGACTTGGCAAGGTCGTCAGGGTGGACCAGCGATTCCCACAGCGCGATCGTGGGTGTGTCGAGTTCATCCAGGGTGTAGCCGACGATACGCGCCCATTCCCTGTTGATGCGGATTTCCCCGGTCTGTACGTTCCAGGCCCAGGTGCCGATGCCTGCACCTTGAATCTGCAGCCCGGACAGCAGCGTCTCGTCGCGCGGGGCAGGGGAGAGGGGGTAATCCGTCGTATCGGGGATCGGGGCTGGCATCGTTGCAGATTCAATTTATTTTGTACAAACTCGAAACGATTATGCCCAATTCGGGGAGTAAGCCAAGGGAAAAAGTCGAGCGCTGCAAGCCGACAGCGGCGACGGAGCGGCGTTTACAATGTCGCGCCCTGCGCAGTGGCCGTGCTTGGCCACTGCGCAGGGCGCTGCGCTGGCCGGATGAACTGCGCCGGCGACATGCCACCTTCGCGAACGACCATGCCCCGCTTCTGCCTTCGATCCAGCCCACGATTCCCTGCCTGGCGCGCCTTCGCCGCCCTCCTGCTTGCCGGCCTGGCCCTGTCGTCCGCGGCCGGCGCCGCGCCGCCCGCCGGCCCTGAGCTGCCGCGCGCGCGCGCCGTGCCCGGCGGCGTGGCGATCATCGACCTGGGCGCATCGCCGGTGCCGCCGCAGGCCATGCTGGACGGCACACCGGTGCTCGTGGTCGATGAGGGCGGCCAGTGGCGCGCGGTGGCCGGGCTGCGCCTCGACACCGAGCCGGGCACGCACGAGCTCGTCGTACGCCGCGAGGGCGGCGCCGAGACGCGGCAGTCCTTCGTCGTGTCGCCGGTGCGCTATGCGGAACAGCGGCTGAAAGTCGCGCCCGGCAAAGTGGATCTCTCCGCCGAGGATCTGGCGCGTTACGAGCGCGAGCGCGACCACCTCGCCAGTGTCGCTACCACCCGCAGCGACATGCTGCCGGGTACGTTGCGCATGCTGCAGCCCGCCGCAGGGCGCCGTTCCAGCTCCTTCGGGCTGCGTCGCATCTTCAACGGCCAGCCGCGCAACCCCCACAGCGGCATGGACATCGCCGCGCCGGCGGGCGCGCCGGTGGTGGCCGCCGGGGCAGGGCGCGTCATCGACAGCGGCGACTATTTCTTCAATGGCGGCACGATCTGGCTCGACCACGGCAGCGGCCTGCTGACCATGTACTGCCACCTCAGCGCCATCGACGTGAAGCCGGGCGACGTCGTCGCTGCCGGGCAGCGCATCGGCGCGGTGGGAGCGACCGGCCGTGTCACCGGCCCGCACCTGCACTGGTCGGTCAGCCTCAACCGTGCAATGGTCGATCCGTCGCTGTTCCTCGACGAACCGGCGGCGGGCGGGCACTAGCACCATGGCGTTCGCTTCCGTCCACCTGCGCCCGGTGGCGCCGCGCAACCGGCCTCCGAGCCAGTGGCTGCGCCTTGCGCTCCCCCTGTTACTGATCTCGCTGCTGATCGGTGCCCTGAGCGCCGCTGCCTATCGCTACCTCGGGGGCGAGATCCGCCACGAGACGCATCGCACCCTGGCCGTCATCGCCGAACAGAAACGCCAGTCGATCGAAGCTTCGCTGGCCGAGATCAGGCTCGACGCGCAGTTGTACTTTTCCGGCCACTCGCGCATCGAGCAGGACTTTGCGCAGTGGTTGCGTACCGGGCGGCGCGACGACGCCGCGCTCGAGCGCATGCAGGGGTTCATGAATGCGGTGGCGCAGGCGCGCGCCTGGGCCGGCATCGCGGTGCTGGACGGCAGCGGTGAGCGCGTCGCGATGGCTGGCGATGCCGAGCTGAGCGGTCACGACGCGGTGATCGCCGACATCATGCGGCGGCCGCGGCTCGAATTCGTCGATCTACACCGCAATGCGCACGGCCTCGTCCAGTATGGTGTGCTCGTGCCGATCCGCGCCAGCGTCGGCGGCGCGCCGCAGGGCGTGGCCTACGTGGCCTTGCGCGCCGATTCGCTGCTCTACCCGATGGTGGGCTCCTGGCCGGTGCCGACGCGCACCGCGGAAACCTATCTCGTGCGCCGGGACGGCGATGCGGTGCGCTTCCTGACGCCGCTGCGCCATCGGCAGGACGCGGCGCTCGCGCTGGTCAAGCCGCTGGGGACGCCGGCGCTGCCGGCTGCGCGCGCAGTGAAGGGCGAGCGCGGCATCATCGAAGGCGGCCGCGACTACCGCGGCGTGGCGGTGCTGGCGTACGCATCGGCGGTGGCCGGAACCCCATGGATCATGCTCGCCGAGATCGACGAGCTGGAAGCCTATTCCGGCATCCGCACGCTGACCTGGGGTATGGGCGTGCTGCTGGGCACGGTGCTGCTGATGATCTATTCGTCCGGTTACCTGTTGTGGCGCCGCGACCGCCAGCGCCGCGAACTCGCCGCGCTGCAGGCGCGCCAGACGGCCGAGGCGCGCTTCCGCGTGATCTTCGAGCAGGCGCCGCTCGGCGTGGTGCTGCTCGATCCGCGCAGCGGCTGCATCACCGAGGCGAACCAGCGCTTCGCCGACATCGTCGGCCGCAGCCCGGCCGAGCTGGTCGGCGTGGAGCCTGCCGGCTTCACCCACCCGGACGACGTCGACGAGAGCCGCGACAAGGTCAGGCGCCTGGGCGCGGGCGAGATCGGGGGCTACCGCATCAACAAGCGCTACCTGCGGCCGGACGGCAGCGTCGTGTGGGTCAGCCTCACCTTCGCGCCGGTGCGGGTGGAGACCGAGGAGGCGCCGCGCTACCTCGGCATCGTCGAGGACATCACCGCGCGCAAGCAGATGGAGGAGCGCCTGCGCATCAGCGAGGAGCGCCATCGCCTGCTGGCGGACAACGCCATCGACGTCATCGTCACGCTGGACCTGGACGGCCGCTTCTCCTACGTCAGTCCCTCGGTCGAGCGCCTGCGCGGCTACACCGCCGACGAGGCGCTGCGGCAGACGCTGGACGAGGTCCTGACGCCGGACTCGCTCAACAAGGCGCGGGCCTACCTCGCCAGCCTTCGCGCCAGCCTGGCCAACGGGGGCGCGCTCGAGACCTTCCGCGGCGAGCTGGAGCACTGCTGCAAGGACGGCAGCACGGTGTGGGCGGACGTCACCGCCAGCCCCATCCTGAGCGCCGACGGCAGCTTCGTCGAGATCCTCGGCGTCACCCGCGACATCAGCGAGCGCATGCGCCACGAGCGCGAGCTGCAGCAGGCCTACGAAACCGCCGAGGCGGCCAACGCGGCCAAGAGCGAGTTCCTCGCGCACATGAGCCACGAGATCCGCACGCCGATGAATGCGGTGCTCGGCCTGGCGCAGGTGCTCGAACGCGAGCCGCTGGCCGACAACCAGCGCGAGATGGTCGAGCGCATCCGCAGCGCCGGCCAGTCGCTGCTGGCCATCCTCAACGACGTGCTCGACCTGTCCAAGATCGAGGCCGGCCAGTTGCGCATCGAGCCGCGCCCGTTCGAGCTGGGCGCGCTGCTGGCCAACCTCGACAGCCTGATGGGGCAGACCGCGCGCGCCAAGGGGCTGGTGCTGCGCACCTACGCGCCGGCCACGCCGTTGGGCCCGCTGGTGGGCGACGGCCTGCGCCTGGAGCAGGTGCTGTTCAACCTCACCGGCAACGCGATCAAGTTCACCGAGCAGGGCGAAGTGGCGCTGCTGGTGCAGGTGCGCGACAGCAGCGCGTCGGCGGTGCGGCTGCGCTTCGAGGTGCGCGACAGCGGCATCGGCATCGCCCCCGAGGCGCTGCAACGGCTGTTCGCGCCCTTCACCCAGGCCGATGCCGGCATCGGCCGCCGCTACGGCGGCACCGGGCTGGGGCTGTCGATCTGCAAGCGCCTGGTCGAGCTGATGGGGGGTGAGATCGGCGCCGAAAGCCAGCTCGGCCACGGCAGCGTGTTCTGGTTCGAATTGCCGTTCGCGCGCGCGGCCGAAGCCGACGCGCCGCCTGCGCCCGTCCGGTCGGCGGCACAGTCGGCCGGACCGCGGCTGGCTGGCGCCCATGTGCTGGTGGTCGACGACAGCGCGATGAACCGGGACCTGGTCGAGCGCGCTCTCAGGCTCGAGGGCGCCACCGCGACGCTGGCGGCAGACGGCCAGCAGGCGGTGCAGTTGCTGAAGACGAGGTCGCAGGGCTTCGACGCGGTGCTGATGGACGTGCAGATGCCGGTGATGGACGGGCTCAGCGCGATGCGCTTCATCCGCGCCGAGCTCGGCCTGCGCGAGCTGCCCATCATCGCCTTCACCGCCGGCGTGCGCGAGGATCAGCAGGCCGCGGCGCGCGACGCCGGCGCCAACGACGTGCTGCCCAAGCCGATGGACCTCGAGCAGATGGCGCAGGTGCTGGCGCGCTGGCTCGATGCCGGCCCGCGTGCTGCGGGCACTGCGTCCGCAGGCCCGATGCCGGCGGCGGCCGAGTCGGCCGGAGCGCCGCTGCCGGCAGCCGCTGCGACGACGGCCGCGCTTACCGACGGCTTTCCCGCCATCCCCGGCATCGACCGTGCGCGCGTGGTGCAGCGCCTGGGCAAGGATCCGGCGATGTTCCTCGGCCTGCTGGAGCTGTTCTTCGAGGACAACGCCGAGGCGGTGCCCAAAACGCGCGAGGATCTCGCCCGCGGCGATCGCGAAGCGGCCGCGCGCCGCATGCACACGCTGCGCAGCAATGCGGGCTTCATCTGCGCGCTGGACCTGATGGAATCGGCCGGTGCGCTGGAGCAGGCGATCGAGCAGGGCGCCAACGACATCGATGCGCGGCTCGACACCCTCGGTCGCCAGATCGACGCGCTGCAGGAGGCGAGCGGTCCCTGGCGGTGATCGGCCCCCGGAGGTGAGCGCACGCGATCGCCGGTGAAGCCCGCTGTGCCTGCAGCATCCTCCGGCGCAGGACGGAATTGACCTCGCGGTCGTCCGGGCTATGCTGAACAGGTTCGGGAAAGGGAGGGATGCATGGCAAGGCTTTCGATCTGGGTGTGCATGCTGGGACTCGTCGCGTCGACTTGCGTGCTCGGCGCGGCCGACGCTGCGCAGGTTTCCGTCCCGGGCACGCGCGTTGAACTGCAACCGCCGGAAGGCTTCAAGCCGTCCGGGCGTTTTCCAGGCTTCGAGCACGCTGCGCAGGGCGCCTCGATCATGGTCACCGAGATGCCCGCAGGGTACGCGCAATTGCGCGCCGCCTTCACCCGCGAAGGGCTGGCGTCGCGTGGCATGCAGCTCATCGAGGCGCAGGAGGTCATGTTGGCCGGCACTCGCGCCCATCTCGCACAGGTGAGCCAGAGTGCCGGCGGCATCGAGTTCCGCAAGTGGATGCTGCTGGCGCCGAATGGCAGCGAGAGCGTGCTGGTGGTCGGCACCGTGCCGCGCGCGGCGCCCGCGGCATTCGGTGATGCGGTGCGCCGCGCAGTTCTGAGCACTTCGCTGAAGACCTCCGGCGAGGTCGATTCCAGGGCCGGCCTGCCGTTCGAGGTCGACGCAGGCTCGCGACTCAAGGTCGCACGGCGCATGGGCAACATGCTGCTGCTCAACCCTGGCGGGACGATGACGCGCGCGTCGCCGGAGGAACCCCTGTACGTCGTCGGGCCCTCCGTCGGCGGGGCCGCGATTGGCGATCTGCAGCGCTTTGCCGAGCAGCGCGCACGACAGACCGCGGAGATCTCCGCCCTGCGCGGCATGCAGGGGCGCAGGCTGAAAGTGGATGGCCTCGAGGCCTACGAGATCGTGGCCGATGCGAGCGACCTGCGCAGCGGCTTGCCGCTGCGCTTCTATCAGGTCATCGCGCCCGATGGTACCGGCTACTTCATGTTCCAGGGCCTCGTCGGCAGCGGTAGCGCGGATCAGTATCTGGCGGAGTTTCGTCGCCTCACCGAGTCGTTCCGCCGCCGCGAGGCGACGGTCGCGAACGAGGCCGGCGCTGCGGCGGCCGGCCGCTAGGCGGCGCCTCGCCCGTCCGTGTACATGGCAGCCCCGTCAGTGCCTGGCACGGGCTGCACGGGCGGGTGCCGGGGCGGCGGGCGGTCTCCGGATCCCCGCGGCGGGCTCACAGCTTGAACAGGATCGTCAGTACCAGGCCGAGGTAGAGGGCGAGCCACGGCCAGCGAGGCTCGCTGGCGGAGACGACCACATGCCAGCCGACGAATGCGACCACGGCCAGCAGCGCTGGCCAGATCAGCAGCCAGTCGGCCCAGGTCGATGCATTTTCGTAGCGCGCCCGCGGCCTGTCGGTGTCTCGCGGGTAGGCAGATGCATCCGGGTTCGGGCTCAGCAGGAAATCCGTAATCTCGGGAATGCGACCCAGCATGGCATCGTGGCCGCCCAGGATGTACCTGACTTCCGTGAAGCCTGGCGGCTGGTGGTCGAAGCCATTGAACCCGGCGCTGCCGATGTCGTTGTCCAGCAATGCGTATATCCATCGCGGCTCGAAGAAGCGCGGAAACAGCGAAACCACCCAGTCGTCGGCTGCCACGTAGTTGAGCACCCGCGAAACCTGCCTGTTCTTGAAAACGGCTGGCCAGTCGTATTGTTTGCGCACGACGCTGCCGCCGAGCGCGACGCGATCGACCTGCAGCGAACCGTAGTCCCTGAGGGCCGCGGCGAGCAGGTAAGTGCCGTTGCTGTGGCCCACGAAATGCACGTGCCGGGCTTTCGGGTAACGGGCCAGCGTCTCGGTGTACTCATCCATGAACCACTTGACGTACTTGTCCCGTCCTGGCTGGAAAAGGAAGGGGCCCATGCCGAAATAGCCGTACCGGATCGAGGCGACGACGAGCTTTTCGTGCGCCCCGGCGAGTTCCTTGAAGCGCGCCTGCAAGGCTTGCTCGAAGGCGGCGGCCCATTCGCCGCGGTCGCGAATCCCATGCACCACGAAGACGATGTGGCTGACGTCGTCGTCGGTGTTGAAGGCTTGCTCCTCGTTTGCGCGCTTCACCTCCCCGAAGTCGCGGGTGGCGGCGAGCAGGAATTTGTCGCGGCGGTAGTCCCCCATCTTCAGCTCGCCGTAGGCGGTCGGATCGGAAAAATTCGAGATGTCCGCATGGCCCGTTCCGCGCACGCGAAGCCAGGCGAAGTTCGCCGAGGCCATCGCGCGGAGGTCCTTGTTGTCGGCATCGCTCACGACGTCGTCGATGTCGCCGAGCAGTTGCACGATCTCGATCGGCTTCGCCGATGCAGACTGGAAATGCCGCATCCACTCCAGGCGCAGGTTGGCGACGAAGGGCGCTCCCGTCTCGGCCGCCATGATCAGCTTCCCGGTGCCGGTGAGCCGGCCGAACCAGGAGCCGGACCAGAAGGCCACCCAGCGTCCCCCGCTCATGTCCGCAGGCTTGTGTTTTGAAATGTCCCAGCCCCGGTTCATTCCCGCCAGCAGCACCATGCGCGACACTGCTTCCGGCCACCTTGCGCCGTCGTGCGTCCCCTGCAGGTAGGCCTGGCGGACGATCAGCGCGCCGAGACTCTGGCCGATGAGCACGACTCCGGTGTGCCGTCGAGGGTCGAAATGCCTGCCGATCTCCGCGCTCACGTTCGCTGCGAGCTTGCGCGGGTCGGCATTGGCGTACAGGGGCAGGCGGTTGAGCAGTGGAACGCCGGCAAGGAGGGTCGCCCGGTAGCGCAGGGTCAGCACCGTGCCGCGAGGCGACAGCGCGGACCGGATCTGGGGCCAGTCCTTGCCCTGATCCAGCCCATGCACGACGACATACAGGGGCGCGCGGCCTGGTAGATGGCCTCCCGGCTCGTGCATCTCGGGCGTGACTCGCTCGTCCGGCGTCCGGTCCACGAGGCCGAGGCGGCCGATGACGACCATGATGAGGAGCGCGGCAAGCACCAGGATCGGAAAGTAGCCAAGCATGCCCTTGCTCCTCATGGGTGCGCGCCCCTTGTCGGCGACCGAAACGATGCATTCATCTTGGCATGCGGTCCGGCGCCCTGCCAGCCGATGTCCCGGGCATGCGGCGCCGTTCCCCGGTCGGCTCCAGGATGCCTGGATCGAGCCGAGTCGACAGGCTCGCGTTAGACTCTCGCCGAGGGTCCCTCGCCGGGGGACGGGTACATCGCAGCCAAGTCCCGCTTCCCATGCAACCCGTCGTCGTCATCGTCATCGCGCAGTTGTTCGGCACCTCGCTGTGGTTCTCGGCCAACAGTGCGGCCGACGACCTGATCCGCAACTGGGGCATCGCGCCGGCCGATATCGGCACGATGACCAACGCGGTGCAACTGGGCTTCATCCTCGGCACACTGGCCTTCGCCTTTTCCGGCCTCGCGGACCGCTTCGCCGCCAGCCGCATCTTTGCCGTGTGCGCGGCGCTGGGCGCGCTCGGCAATGCGGCTTTCGCGCTGTTCGCCCACGACCTGGCGACGGGCGTGCCGCTGCGCTTTGCCGTCGGCCTGTGCCTGGCGGGCGTCTATCCGCTGGGCATGAAGCTGGTGGTGACCTGGGTACCGGAGCGCGCCGGGGCGGCGCTGGCGTGGCTGGTGGGCATGCTGACCCTGGGTTCGGCGCTGCCGCACGGCATCCGCGTGGCCGGCGGCGGGCTGCCGTGGCAGGTGACGATCCTGGTGTCGTCGGGCCTCGCGCTGGCGGCAGCGGCCATGGTGTTCCGCCTCGGCGACGGGCCGCACCTGGCGCGCCGCGCCGGCGCCGCCACGCTGCACCTCGGGCGGGTGCTTTACAGCTTCTCGATCCCCGCCTTCCGCGCCTCTGCGCTGGGCTATTTCGGCCACCAGTGGGAGTTGTATGCCTTCTGGACGCTGGTGCCGGCCCTGGTGGCGGGCAGCGGGCTGGCCGCGCCCGGCAGCGCGGCGCTGTCCGGGCTGTCGTTCGCCATCGTCGGCATCGGCGCGCTGGGCTGCATCGCCGGCGGGCGCCTGAGCCACCGCATCGGCAGCGCGCGTGTCGCGGCGATCGCGCTGGCGCTGTCGGCGGCGTGCTGCGCGCTGTTTCCGCTGGCGGTCGATCTGCCCGGTTGGCTGAAGCTCGCGCTGCTGCTGGCGTGGGGTGCCAGCGTGGTGGCCGATTCGCCGCATTTCTCGGCGCTGTCGGCGCGCGCCAGCCCGCCCGAACTCGTCGGCAGCGCACTCGCCCTGCAGAACGCGATCGGCTTTGCCATCACCATGGTGTCGATCCAGCTCGGTACGCGCTGGATCGGCGACTGGCACGCGCACATCGCCTGGCTGCTGCTGCCCGGTCCGCTGTTCGGCCTGCTGGGCCTGATGCCGCTGTGGCGCCGCGGCGAGGCCCCGGCCGGCTGACTGCGTTCAGCGCGTTGCGGAACCGGTGGCGAGCGCGCCACGACGATCGTTGCCTGGCTGGCGCGACGGGCCGGCAAGCCCGAGGCACGCCGGGCGGCCGATCTCCCGCCTCCATTTGTCAATTCTTGCGAAACGAACAATCAAGGGAGTGCCGGTTTATTGATGTGAGCGGTGCGAATAAAATCACTAGCCGTATTCGTGCCGCAGTCCGCCCATGTCGTCGCCCCTCGTCATCCTGATCCTGTCCCTGCTGCTCGGCCTGCAGCCGATCACCACCGATCTTTACCTGCCGGCGCTGCCCGCCCTGACCGAGGCTTTCGGCACCGTGCCGGCGCGCGCGCAACTGACGCTCACCGCGCTGCTGCTCGCTTTCGGCCTGTCACAACTGGTGTGGGGGCCGGTGTCGGACGCGGTGGGGCGGCGCAAGGTGCTGCTGGTCGGACTGGCCGGCTACACGCTGGCGGCGGTCGGCAGCGCGCTGGCCGCGTCGATCGAGGCGCTGGTGGTGTGGCGCACCGTGCAGGGCGCCTGCATGGGCGCGGGCACCGTGTGTGCGCGTGCCATCGTGCGCGACCTCTATGCACCGGAGCAGGGCGCGCGTGCGATGAGCAAGGGCCTGTCGGGGCTGGGCGTGGCCGCCTGCCTGAGCCCGCCGCTGGGCGGCCTGGTCGCTGAGTTGTTAGGGTGGCGCGCCGCGCTGATGTCGCTGGTGCTGTTCGGGGCGGCCACGCTGTTCGTGATCGCGCGCCATTTCGACGAGACACTGCAGGAGCGGAATCCCGAAGCGCTGCGGCCGGCCTTGCTGGCAGGCACTGTGGGCCACATCCTGGGCAACGGCACCTTCTGGGCCTTCACGCTGCTGTCCTCCGCTTCGTTCGGTGGGCTGTTCAGCTTTCTGGCTTCATCTTCCTTCGTCTTCATCAAGCTGTTCGGCTTTTCGTCGACGGCCTACGGCATGGTGCTGCTGTCGCTGTCGGCCTTCTACATCACCGGCACCATGCTGTGCCGGCGCATGTTGCTGCGCATCGGCGTGCAGGGCGCGGTGCGGGTGGGCGGGCTGCTGTCCCTGTGCGGCGGCGGGCTGATGGTTGCGCTGCTGCTGGCGGGCGTGAACAGCCCGTGGGCGGTGATGGCGCCGGCGTGGATCTACATGCTGGGCCACGGCATCCACCAGCCCTGCGGGCAGAGCGGGGCGATCGGCCCCTTTCCCGGCGCCGCCGGCGCCGCTTCGGCCTTGGCCGGCTTCCTGATGATGGTGGTGGCGTTCGGTGCCGGCAGTTGGATGGGAGCGCACATGGACGGCACGGCGGCGCCGTTGATCGAGGGCATGGCGTTCTGGAGTGTCACGGTGGCGCTGGTGGCGTGGATCCTGGTGCAGCGCACTGGCCCCCGGGCGGCATCGCGCTGAGGCGCGCAAGCGCATGCGGCCGGGGTGGTGTGCTCGGCGGCGGGAGCGTAGGGATATACTTCCACATTGAAATGATTAAGCAGGCTGTGCCGCTTCGCGGCAACCAGACGCGCCAACGACCGACGCCACCATGACCACGAGAAAAACCAACCGCTTCCTGCCCGACAGCGAATCTTTCCGCTACGAGGATTTCCCCTTCTACTGGCTCGCGCGGGTACATGCCACCTATGCGCTCGAGATGGAGCGTGTGTTGAAGAAGCTGGGTACCGATATCCCGACCCGGCGCGTGCTGATGATGCTGCGCCTGCACGGCACGGTGAGCGTGTCGGAGCTGTCGACCCATTCCGTCATCAAGCTATCTACGCTGACACGCATCATCCAGCGCATGCGCGAAGAGGCCCTGGTCGAGACGCGCACCAATGATGAGGACGCGCGCATCACCGACGTGTCCATCACGCCCAAGGGCGAGGAACTCGCCGACCGCATCCAGCAGGCGACGCGCAAGGTCTTCGCGAAGGGCTACCAGGGCCTCACCGAGGCGCAACTCGCCAAGTTCACCGAGACCCTGCAGGTGATCTTCAAGAACTTCACCGACGACTGAGATCGTCGGCGCGCTTGGGTGCGGTGGTCAGCCTTCGAAGCCGTCGCACTGGCCGGCCGTCTGGCCCCGTACCCAGTTGCGGTGCGCGTCCGGCGACGGACGGTTGTTCCCTTCGCATTGAAGATTGCCGTCGATCCGGTTGCGGCCGTCGAGCGCTCTCAGAAAGGCAACGAGCGCCGCCCTTTCTGCCGCGCTCAAGCCGAGCGGGGCGATCAGCGGACTCTGTTCCGGCGCGCCGCCGCCGCCGCGGTCATAGAACTCCACCACCGCCTCGAGCGTGGGCAGCGAGCCGTCGTGCATGTAGGGCGCGGTGCGGGCGACGTCGCGCAGCATGGGCGTCTTGAAGGCCCAGCGATCGGCCGGGTCGCGGGTGATCTCGAAGCGACCGAGGTCGCTGCGCGGCGGTGCGCCGATGCTGCGCAGGGTCGCGGCATTCATTGGAGCGCTGACACCGGGCGCAAGCTCGATTTCGACTTGCCGTGCCGGTTGGTCGCGCAGCCAACCGATGCCGGTGTTGTGGTAGCGGAAATCGGAAAACAGCGCGCTGCGCTCGCCGATCAGGTGGCAGGTGGCGCAGCGGCCCTTGCCGGTGAACACGGCGTACCCCAGTTTCTCTTCGGCGCTCAGCGCATCGGGGGCGCCTGCGTAGCGGTAGCGGTCGAAGCGCGAATCGCCCGACAGCAGCGTGCGCTCGAAGCTGGCCAGCGCTTCGCCCACGGTGTCGGCGCTGGCACTGCGTCCGGCGAAGGCGGCCTCGAAGCGGCCGGCATAGTCGGGCAGGGCGCGCAGATGGTCCAGCACATGGCCGATGGAAGGGTTGGCCATCTCGTCGGGTGCCAGCAGCGGGCCCCACACCTGGGTTTCGAGCGCCCCGTCGCGGCCGTCGTGGAACAGGCGCGGATGGTAGGCGACATCGAGCAGCGTGGGGGCGTTGCGGCGCACGCTGGCGCCTTCGTTGCCCACCGGGGTGCGCAACTCGTTCGACGTGAAGCCCTGCTCCGGCACGTGGCACATCGCGCACGACATCGTGCCGTTGAAGGACAGCCGCCGGTCGAAGAACAGCTTGCGGCCGAGTTCGATCTTCGCTGCGGTGGGCGGATTGTGCGCGGGGTAGGGCAGAGGCGGCAGGCCGAGCGGCACGGCAATCGACGCCGCTTGCGCCGCGCGCGGCGCTTGCGCAGGCGCGGCAGCGGAGGAGCACAGCAGGGCGCCGAGCAGCCCCAGCTCAGCGATCGGCCGTCTCCAGCAGCAGCGTCTCGATGTCATTGAGCATCACCTCGGGCAGCAGGAAGGCGCTGGTGTAGATCTCGCGCACGCGCCCGCGGGCGTCGATCAGGAACAGCTTCAGCGTGTGGTTCAGCACGCGCGTGGGGCGCCCGTGCTCGTCGAGCTCCACCGCCACGTCCTGGCCGAGATCGTCCAGCAGCGGCTTCAGTTCCGTCACCGAACGCGTCGTCAGGAAGTGCCAGCGCAGCGGACTGGCCGGATCGGCCAGGGCGCCGGCGTAGCGCTTCATCGCTGCCGGGTCGTCGTTGGTCGGATCGAAGGACAGGCTCACCAGCCGCACCTGGCGTGCTCGCTCGGGATTCTCGAGCAGACGTCGGCGCAGTGTCGTCATTGTCTCGAAGGCCAGCGGGCAGCCGATGGGATCGACGCAATAGGTGTACATGAAGCACAACAGCGTGACCCGTCCGGTGGTGAAGCGCGAGAACGCCTGGCGTCGGCCGTCGATGTCCAGCACCAGCCCTTCCGGCACGCGCTGGATCGGCGGCAGGCCATAGCTGCCCGGCGGCGGTGCAACGAAGTCCTGCACTGGCGCTTTCGGCGCCATTTCGGGCGAGGCTGCACCATGGCCGAACGGGGCGAACGACAGCGTGCACGCCGCTAGCAGCAGCGCACACGGCGTGCGCCGTGGAACCCCGATCATGCGCGGAATCTTCGCGTTCCGGCCACCCGATTGCCGCCCGATCGCGCTGTGGCCATTGCTCACTGCCGCATCGACGCGACCCGCGGCGCGTCCTCGACCGACGCACGCGTGTCCGTCCTGGCCGAGAATTTCATGTGGTGCGCGCGGCCGAGGTTCAGCTTGTAGAAATCGATCGCAAACTGCTCGGTCAGCGCCTTGCCGTCCCAGTGATACAGCTTCAGGAACTGTTCGTCGTCGGCGCCTCGCTTGTCCCAGTTGCCCAGCAGGCTGCTGGTAAAATACACCCGCTTGCCGTCCCAGCTCTGGCTCACCATGTTCACCTGCCTGCCGATCACCTTCTCGTAGGTCTGCACCGGCGCTTCCGGGTTGGTGAGGTCGAAGTAGCGCGCCTTGCCGTCCATGAAGGTGTTCACCCACAGGCCCTTCGCGTCGGCGGTGATGGAAATGTCCACCGGCAGCGGGATCGTCGACGGGTCGCCGACGTCGGCCACGGCCCTGGCCTGCCATTCTCCGGCGGCGTCCTGCTTCACCAGTACCAGTTTGGAGGTCAGCGCCGTGGCGGTGATGGCCCAGTTGTCGCCGGCCTTCAGCGACCAGCGGATCTCCAGCGGCGAGCCCGGTACGCTCATCACCTTCTCCGGCTTCATCGCCTTGAGGTTCCACATCACCATGGTGTTGCCGAAGCGCTTCATCGCCTCGGCATCCTGAACCAGCTTGCCGAAATCCATCATGTAGTTGTTCCAGCCGGTGAAGCTGGAGGTGAGTAGCGCGTTCTTCTGCGGGTTGATGCCGATATCGTAGCCATAGCCGTCCGCCGCCACGCCGTTGTGCGCGCCGGTGGGCATGTCGTACTTGGCGACGAATTCGCCCTTGTTGTTGTACACGGCCATGCCGGTGCGTCCGCCGTGGTCCTGCGTGTTCGACAGCCCCTGCACCAGCATGCGGCCGGGCAGGGCGTAGAAGGTGTGGGGGCCGACGAAGCCGGTCCTGTCGGCGAAGTCGACGATCGTGCGCACCAGCCTTGGCTTGCCAGGGTTGCTGCCGATGTCGAAGACGAAGATCTTGTTGTCGTCCAGCCGGCCCGCCCACAGGTAGCGGCGATCGTCGGTGAAGCCGCCGTGGTGCGCTTCGCCACGCCCGCCCACGCTCAGCGTGTGGACCACCTTGCCGTAGTCCTTCGACTTCGGATTCACGTCGACGGTCACCAACTTGTCGGATTCGTCGCCCATGCCCTTCACGCCCAGCGTCCATACATGGACAAAATCTTCCTGGCCCTTGATCAGGGTGCTCAGGTAGGGCGAGTTGCAGGTTTCGTCGGCGGCAACCGGCGTCGTCGCGAACAGCGCCAGCAGCATCGACGTTGCCAGTGCCGTCGGGGTAGGCAACTTCTTCATTGCACGTCTCCTTCTCTGTCGGGATCAAAACGCCAGCCATGCGTGGAGACGGGATCTGCTATCCGCAAGGCATGGCCAGGCGGTCGTGCTTTGACCGTAGAAGCCCTTGCGCCGGGTGTCAATGCCGCTCACGAGTTTGTCGAGATTTATTTATAATCTCGACAAACAGGATTGGGTCGCGCAGGTTCTGCCGATTCAAACGCCGGCGATTTCCCGCCGCACCCGACACTCGAGGAAAACCAATGAATCAAGCCTCCGCAGGCGCCAGCGCCCTACCGATCACGTCGGCCGAAGACATCGGCCAGCGCACCCGCATGCGCGCGCTGGCGGGCAGCGCCATCGGCAGTGCGGTGGAGTGGTACGACTACTTCCTGTACGGCACCATGGCCAGCATCATCTTCGGCCGCCTGTTCTTTCCGTCGGCAGACAAGACCACCGAAACCCTGCTGTCCCTGGCCTCGTTTGCGCTCGCCTTCGTCGTGCGTCCGCTGGGCGGCATCCTGTTCAGCCACATCGGCGACAGGATCGGACGCAAGAAGACCCTGGTGATGACGCTGTCGCTGATGGGCGCGTCCACCGCGTGTATGGGTCTGCTGCCCGATCATGCCGCCATCGGCGTGTGGGCCGGCGTCCTGCTCACCCTGCTGCGCCTGATCCAGGGCCTGGCACTGGGCGGCGAATGGGGCGGCGGCCTGCTGCTGGCGGTGGAATACGCGCCCAAGGCCAAGCGGGGCTTCTACGGTGCCGTGCCGCAGGTGGGGGCGCTGATCGGCCTCGCGCTGGGCAACTTCACCGTCGCCGGCATGAACGCCATCCTGACCGAGGAGCAGTTCCTGTCGTGGGGCTGGCGCATTCCCTTCCTGCTGTCGATCCTGCTGGTGCTGTTCGGCCTGTGGGTGCGCAAGGCGGTCGATGAGACGCCGTCGTTCCAGAAGGTGCGCGCCGGCGGCCACACCGCCAAGCTGCCGATCGCCGAGACGCTGAGCAAGCACGGCCGGGCGGTGCTGGTCACCATCGGCGCCAAGTTCATCGAGACCTCCACCTTCTTCCTGTTCGCCACCTTCACCGTGTCGTACGCGGTGTCGCTCGGCTACACGCGGGCGCAGGCGCTCAATGCGGTGCTGGTCGCCGCCCTCGTGGCGATCCCGGTGATGCTGTTCATGGGCGCGCTGTCGGACCGCATCGGCCGCAAGAAGCTGTTCGCCGTCGGCACCGTGCTGGTGATGATCTACATCCTCCCCTTCCTGTGGATGGTGAACCAGAAGGATCCGCTGCTGCTGACCATCGCCACCGTCGTCGGCTTCGGCGTCATCTGGTCCATGTACGGCGCCGTGCTGGGCACCTTCTTCGCCGAGAGCTACACCGCCGACGTGCGCTACACCGGCGCCTCGCTCGGCTACCAGATCGGCGCGGCGCTGGTCGGCGGCCCCGCGCCGCTGATCGCCACCGCCCTGCTTGCGGCCTATGCCAGCTATGTGCCGGTGGGCATCTTCATAATCGTCTGCGGCCTGATCTCGCTGCTGGCGATCTCCTTCGCCAAGGAGCGGGCGGGCGCCGATCTGGACTGACGCGCCCCGGCAGGCGCGCGGCCGGCGAGACCGATGCCAGGCAGCGCGAGGCAGCCAGGCTCGGGAACGGTCGAGCGCTGCAGGAAGCCGCGAATCTCGCCGGCCGGGAAGGCGGTCGTGTGGATGTTGAAGTCGACGGAGCCTGTGCTGGTCGCGCCCGGCGCTTCCGGGCTCAGGCTCGCTGTTTAACTTCATCGTTCCCTTCAGGGCTTACCAATCCGTACCTGCTTGCCTTTCAGAAGCTGCCTTCCTAATGTGCATGAAGCATTCGAGAATGCGAATCACACGCGAAGCTGACGATTGGCAGTACGGGTACGCTCACCAATGGCCAGAAGCGACCTGTGCCGAGTTCGTTCGCGGCGGTTCAACAAGAAGACCATTCCTGTCCAGGAGACTGTAATGCTCGATTCACTCAGAACCCCGATGACTGTCGTGGGACGGATTCTGCTTGCGCTGATGTTCGTGCTGGCCGGCGTCGGCAAGCTGACCAACGTCGGTGGGACGGCCGCCTACATGGGTAGCGCCGGGTTGCCGGCTCTCCCGGCGCTGGCGGTGCTGGTCGGACTGATCGAACTTTTTGGCGGCCTCGCCGTCGCAAGCGGATTCCTCGCACGCTGGGCAGCGCTGGGATTGGCCGTATTCACCGTCGTGGCGAGCCTCATGTTCCACCGCTACTGGTCGCTGCCGGCGGACCAGCAGATGGTCCAGCAACTGCTGTTCATGAAGAACATGGCTGCGGCCGGCGGCCTGCTCATCCTCGCCGCCCTGGGGCCCGGGCCGGCGAGTCTGGGTGGCAAGTCAAACGTTTGAAGCGAGCCGGAACGAGATCGGCTGACGTCGGTGCGACGCCGTCAACAGCGCCGTGCGGACGGCAGGAAGCGCCCTGTTCACGAGCTTCCACACCACCCTGCTGCACCACGGCATGATCATCGTCGGTGTGCCGTATTCGGAAACGCGCCAGCCACGCTTCATGGACGCCCTGCAGCGGATGCGCCGACAGCCAGCCAGCGGCGAGCAGCCGTCGGGCAGCCTCGGACACGCCATCACGGCGGGTGCGGCGTGGATCAGTAATGCGGCGTCTCGTTGGGCCGCAGGTCGAACAGCAGCACTTCGGCCCGATCGCCGTTGGCGAAGTCGATGGTGCGCGGATTGCGCAGCTTGAGCGCGTCGCCGGCGACGAGGCGCTGCCCGCCGACGTCGAGGGAACCGCGCGCGACGTGGACATAGGCGAAACGGTTGGCCGGCATCTCGAAGCGCTGGACTTCGTCGCCATCGAACAGTCCGGCATACACACGGGTGTCCTGATACACCGACAGCGAATTGTCGGCGCCGTCGGGTGAGATGATCAGCCGCAGCCGGCCGCGCTTGTCGGCCGGGGCGAAGTGCCGCTGCTGGTAGCGCGGCTCGACACCCTTGCGGTCGGGTACGATCCATATCTGCAGGAAATGCACGAGACCGTTGCGCGAGGCGTTGTATTCGCTGTGACGCACGCCGGTGCCGGCGCTCATCATCTGCACATCGCCCGGACGGATCACCGAGCCGGTACCCATGGAATCCCTGTGCTCGAGCGCGCCGTCGAGGACGTACGAGAAGATCTCCATGTCGCGGTGGCCATGGGTGTCGAAGCCGCGACCGGGGCGCACGTGGTCCTCGTTGATCACGAGCAGGTCGGAGAACCCCATGTGTTCGGGGTCGTAGTAGCTGCCGAAGGAGAAGCTGTGCAGCGAATGTAGCCAGCCGAAATTCGCAAGACCGCGTGCGGCGGCCGGTCTGAGTTCCATCATGTGCGCATCCTCCTCGCGGTTTGCGTTTGCTTGTCGGGCAGGCATCCCCGCAGGGCGCCCGCCCAGCCTCGGGCCTCAGCCCTTGATCGCTTCCAGCGACACGGTGATGGTCACGTCGTCGCCCACGTGCGGCGCGTACTTGCCGGCGTTGAACTCGGTGCGCTTGATCACGACGGTGGCGTCGGCGCCGATGGCGTCCTTCTTCAGCATCGGGTGCGGCATGTTGATGAAGTTGGTGACTTTCAGCGTCACCGGCTTGGTTACGCCCTTGATCGTCAGGTTGCCGTCGATGCTCGCCGGCTTGTCGCCGGCGAAGTTCACCTTGGTCGACTTGAAGGTGGCGGTCGGGTACTTGGCGGTGTCGAGGAAGTCCTCGCCCTGGATGTGCTCGTTGAAGGTGTCGTAGCCGGTGTTGACCGACTTCATGTCGATCGTGATGTCGACCGAACCGGTCTTGGCCGCCTTGTCCAGCACGACGGTGCCGGTGGTCTTGTCGAACTTCGACAACTGCGTCGACATGCCGAAATGGCTGTACGAGAAGCGCGGGAAGGTGTGGGTGCCGTCGACCGAGTAGGTTTCCGGTGCAGCGAACGCCGGTGTGGCGGCAGCGGCGGCGATGATGAGGGCGGCGGAGAGTTTGGCGATGCGGTTCATGGATTTGTCCTCTTTGGATGAAGAAGTGGAGCGGGTTGGGGGTTTGAGGGAGGGTTTTTACTTGGCTGCAGCGGCGATGCGGAACTTGATCACCACGTCATTGGCGACGATGTCGAAGGCCTTCCAGGCGCCTTCGCCGATCGAGAAATCGCCGCGCTTGATGGTCAGGCTGCCGTCGAACACGCCGGCGTTGCCCTGCGGCGTGAAGGTGGCGGGCACCACGACGTCCTTGGTCGTGCCCTTGATCGTCAGCTTGCCGGCCACTTCGTACTTGTTGCCGCCCAGGGCCTTGACGGCGGTCGATTCGAAGCGGGCGGTGGGGAAGGCCTTGGTGTTGAACCAGGTCTTGGCCGCCACCTCGGCGTCGCCCTCCGAACTGCCGGTATCGACGCTGGCCAGGTCGACATCGATCGCGGCCCGGGCCGCAGTCGGCGCTGCCGGGTCGAACCTGAGCTGGCTGGCGAATTTCTTGAACCGGCCGTCCATGGACACGCCCATCTGCTGATAGCCGAAGGCGATCTGGCTCTTGTCCGCCTGGACCTGGCTGTATTCCACGGCGTGGGCGCCGCCGGCAAGGGCGAGTGTCGAGAGAAGTGCGAGCGCGATGCGTTTCATGATGGTTTGTCCTCTGGCGGCCTGTGCGGACCGCGATCCGTGCGATTGCGATGGGCGTACTTTAGTCCGCCGAAGCGGAGCGAAATAGGCCACAATCGGCAAATCACCATTGCCACAAAAGCAACAATGAACCGACTGGATGCGATGAATCTGTTCGTGCGGGTGGCCGATCTGGGCAGCTTTGCGGCCGTGGCCAACCAGCTCGGTGTGGCGCGCTCGGTGGTGACGCGCCAGATCGCGGCGCTCGAGGAGCATCTGGGCGTGAAACTGATGGTGCGCACGACGCGGCAACTGACGCTGACCACGGCAGGAACGAGCTACCTGCAGAAATGCCGCACCATCCTGGACCTGATCGACGCGGCCGAGGCCGACGTGATGGAAGAGCGGCTGACCCCGCGCGGCAACCTGCGCGTCAGCCTGCCGCTGAGTTTCGGCCTCAAGCGCATCGCGCCCTTGCTGCCGGACTTTCTCAAGCGCTACCCCGACATCAGCCTTGCGCTGGATTTCACCGATCGCCACGTCAATCTGATCGACGAAGGCGTCGATCTGTCCGTCCGCATCACGCCACGGCTCGATCCGGGCGATGTCGCGCGCAAGCTCAGCGAAATGCGCCTGCTGGCGGTCGCGGCGCCCGCCTATCTGGCGCAGCACGGGCGCCCGGCGGATCCGTCCGAGTTGTCGGCGCACGCCTGCCTGGGCTACTCACCAAAGGCGAACAACCGCCCGTTGACCTTCCAGATCGACGGCCAGACGGAGAACATCTACCTGCCCTTCCGCCTGCAGGCCAACAACGGCGATGCGCTGGCCGAAGCCGCCGCGCAGGGGCTGGGCATCACGCTGCAGCCGGATTTCATCGTGGCGGACTACCTGGCCAGCGGCGCGCTCGAACCCGTGCTCGAGCGCTTCGAGCCGCCGCCGCTGGGCATCTATGCGATGCTGCCGAGCAACCGCTACCTGCCGCATCGCGTGCGGGCGCTTATCGACTTCCTCGCCGCTGCACTGGGGCAGGGCGCCTGAACGCGCTGGTGGCCGTGCGCCGCCTGGCCGGCTGCGTCACGGCGGCGCCGCGTGGGCGCCAGACCAGCCGAATCTGCGGCCGATGCGGCGGAGCGGCCATGCCGTCGGGCGGCCTGCGCCTCAGTTGATAGGTGACGAGACCGGCCCCACCGATCGCGACGGCTGGCGCATCAGCACGAATTCCTCGGCCGCCGTCGGATGGACGGCGAGGGTGCGATCGAAATCGCGCTTGGTGGCGCCGCAGGTCATGGCGACGGCAAGGCTCTGCACGATTTCCGGGGCGTCGGCACCGATCATGTGGATGCCCAGCACACGCTCGCTGAGGCCGTCGACCACCAGTTTCATGTAGCTGCGCGCGTCGCTGCCGGCGAAGGCCGTCTTCATCGGCCGGAAGTCCGCCTCGTACACATCCACCGGACCGAGCTTCATGGCGTCGGCCTCCGACAGGCCGACCGTGGCGATCGGCGGATCGGTGAACACCGCGCTGGCCACGGTGCGATGGTCAACCCGGACGTGCCTGCCGCCGAACTCGGTGTCGGCGAAGGCGCGGCCTTCGGCGATGGCCACCGGCGTCAGGTTGACGCGGTCGGTCACGTCACCGATCGCCCAGATGCCGGGCGCGCTGCTGCGGCTGTCGGCATCCACCGCGACGGCGCCGCCGGCGGTGAGGCGCACACCCGCTTCCTCCAGCCCCAGGCCCGCGGTGTTCGGTCGCCGGCCGGTGGCGTTGAGCGCGGCGTCGGCGGTCAGCACCGAGCCATCGGCACGCTGCAGCGCAAAGCCCGACTCGCCGCGCTGCAGTGCCTTCAGCCCCACGCCGGCTGCCAGCGTGATGCCGCGCGCTTCGAGCGCCTGCGCCAGCCGCGTGCGCAGGTCGGTATCGAAGCCGCGCAGCGGATGGGTGGCGCGGTAGGCGACGGTGACCTTCGACCCCAGCCCCGCCAGGATGCTGGCGAACTCCATGGCGATGTAGCCGCCGCCGATGACGAGCAGCGACTTTGGCACCTCGCGCAGGTTCAGCACGTCGTTGGACGTCATCGCCAGCTCGAGCCCGGGCAGGGCGTCGTGCGCCGGCGCGCCGCCGGTGGCGATCAGGATGCGACCCGCGCGCAGCGTGCGCCCGTCGATGTCGACCGTATCGGGGGCCAGCAAGCGGGCGCGGCCGAGTGCCAGCTCGACGCCGCCGTCGGCCAGCATCTTGCGGTAGATGCCTTCCAGGCGATCGATCTCGCGCGCCTTGGCGTCCGCCCAGCGCGACATCTCGAAGCGGCCGCTGACGTCGGTCCAGCCGTAGCCTGACGCCTCCTGCAGCGCCTGGGCGTACCCGGCGGCGTACATCATCAGCTTCTTCGGCACGCAGCCGCGGATCACGCAGGTGCCGCCGACGCGGTCGGCCTCGGCGATCAGCACGCGCGCGCCATGTGCCGCCGCCCGCCGCGACGCCGCCACACCGCCGGAACCGGCGCCGATGACGATCAGATCGAATTGCTCGCTCACTCGGGGTCTCCTTTACACTCCAGCCGTGGATGCGCGAAACCGGCTGGGCCCATGACCGATAGCCGGCTGTCAGAGTGGGGTGCCAGCGTGGGCGGGGCATGGACCACACCAACCATCCACGGGCCGGCCGGGAAACCGGTCGGCCATCCACCGACGCTTGTGCTTGCCCGCCACACCAGGGGTGCGCGCCGGTCTCATTTTCCGGCATGTATCGGCTGCCTCGGAATCCCTAACTCCGGTCGAAGGGGCGCGTCCCTACCTGATTCGCGCGGCGCGCACCGCCCGCAGTCTATGCCGAACGGCGCCGCGATGTCAGCGCTTGTCTCGCATAGCGACTGGCGCGGCAGGGCGACCCATCGCCGGCGCAGGTGGCGAAGCTGGCTGCGACGGCAGCGTGGCGAAGTGCGGGTCGTCTCCCTTCTCGACATCAGGCGAGGCTGCCGGCGAACACATTTACCGCGAGGGCCAGCACGACGAGGTTGAACGCGAAGGACAGCACCCCGTGCGTCAGCGTCAGGCGCCGCAGATGGCGGTTGGCGACGGCCACGTCCGACACCTGCGACGTCATGCCGATGACGAGCGAGAAGTAGAGGAAGTCCAGGTAGTCCGGCTCCTTGTCGCCGGGGAACAGCAGGCCGCGGCGGGGTTCGTGTTCCTCGTCGCGCAGGCCGTAGTAGACATGCGCGTAATGCAGCGCGAACACCGTCTGCAGCAGCAGCCAGGCCGACGCCAGCGATGCCATCGACAGTGCGAGGTAGCCCCAGCGGACCATTCCGTGCAACGCGCGGCTGGTGCCGACCGCCTGCGCCACGGCGATGACGCTGGCGCAGGCCGCGACGGTGGCGAACACGAACAGCGCCGCTGCGCCCGGGTCGATCCACTGCGCGCGGCGGCGCGTCGCCTGCGCGTCCAGGCCGGCGATCCAGTGCCAGGTGATGCCGAAGTACATCCCGCTGTAGGCCAGCCAGCCGACCAGCCAGGGAAACTCATCGCTGGGCAGCGCGCCGCGCGTGACCGCCAGCATGGCGAGCGCTGCGGCGACGAGCGCCAGGCCCTGCCGCTGCAGCGCGCTCAGCCGCACCGACCAGTGCAGGCCATACAGGGGATGGGAGACGGGTTGCGGCATGGCGGTCCTGTGGATGTGCGAAGCGTGTTGCCGGCCAAGCGGCCGGCTTTCCCCCAAGCAGCTTGGGACCGGCACCCGCCGTCCCGACGTCGATGGGTGAGCGCGGCTTCTCAACACTTCGGCCTTGATCGGCTGCCTAAGAGTAGCTATCGCCGGTCATCGGGGCGCGTCCCTACCGGTTTCGCACCGCGCTCACGGGATTCAGTGTAGTCGATGGCCTCGTGTGCGTTTGCGATCGCAAAGAAACAGGCGGGCATGTCCGGCACTACGACGCCGAATGCCTGCGTGTCGTCGCCGGGGTGGCCGAGATGTCCAAAGTGGCTACAATGGACATCATCAAACGAGCCCCAGGGGAATGGTCATGAAAGTCATGTCGGCGCGCGACGCCAAGAACCGGTTTGGAGAGTTTCTCGATGCTGCGCGGCGGGAGCCTGTCGTCGTGACCCGGAACGACCGCCCCGTCGGGATCATGATCTCCATCGAGGATGCGGCCGATACGCTGCTTCCGGAGTTCCTGCTCGACAAGGACCCCGGCTACGACGGCTGGCTTTTCGATAAGGTGTCGGCCACGCTTGCGCGGGTCAATTCCGGGGAAGCCCGTGTTCACGGCCACGATGATGCGATGGCGCAGTTGCGTGAACGGCTGCGCGCCCGTACGTCCGGCAAGACCGCGTAAGGATGCGGATCGTCTGGACTGAAGAGGCGCTCGACGACCTCGAGGAAATCCTCGCCTACTACTACCATCAAGCGGGCCCGGCCACCGCTGCCGCGGTTCAGCACAGGATCGTCGCGGAAGTCGAAGCCCTGCGAACATTTCCCGAGCGAATCCGTGCGAGCGACCGCGTGCCCGGCGCGCGCGAGCTCGTGGTCCGGCGTCTGCCCTATGTCGTCTTCGTGAAAGTTTCGGCGGACGGGGTTGTCGTGTTGAACGTCGTGCACACGGCTCGCAAGTTTCCAAGCTAGCGGACGATTGCTCGCGGGCGAGTCCGATCGCGGGAGGAGTCGCCATCGTCGGTCACAGGGGCGCGTCCCTACCGGTTTCGCGCCGCGCTCACCCGTCGAGGATACGCGCGGCTTGCGGCGGCCTTCAAGCGCGAGCCTTCTGTGGCCGATCGCCGTCACCCGGCTCGGCGGCGATCAAGGGTTCGCCGGACCGGGGCAAGGCGTACTGGGCGTACCGGGGTTTGGCGGTCGACGACAGCGGCGAAACCTCGGCATCAAGCCGAGCACCGAGTTCGGCTGCAGTGGTTTCAAGGTCGTACTGGTTTTGCAGATTCATCCAGAACGCAGCCTCCATGCGGAAGAAGCGACCAAGGCGAAGCGCCGTGTCGGCCGTGATGCCGCGTGTGCCCATGCAAATTTCGTCGATGCGTCGCTGCGGCACGCCGATGGCCTTCGCCACCCGATAGCGCGTGATGCCCAGCGTTTCGATGAAGTCGTGCAGCAGTACTTCACCTGGGTGGACGGCGGGCAGGCGCTCGCCCGTGCTCACGTCCGACAGGTCGAGGCCGGGTAGGTCGTCGCGATCGATGGTCATTGAACTTCTCCAGGT
The DNA here is from genome assembly GCF_009469595.2 of Thauera sp. 2A1. GTDB lineage: Bacteria > Pseudomonadota > Gammaproteobacteria > Burkholderiales > Rhodocyclaceae > Thauera. The sequence continues at coordinate 83,929 of NZ_SSXV01000020.1, forward strand.
CAGTGGTAATCGACGAGCACCACGTCGAACGCTTGTCCGTCATTCCATCGGAACACGATGCGCCACTGATCGTTGATCCGGATCGAATGACACCCCGTGCGATCGCCGCGCAGCGCCTCGAGCCGGTTGCCGGGCGGAATCCGCAATGAATCGAGCTGGGTCGCGGCATCGATCTGCTTCAACTTGCGCCGCGCAACAGACTGGATCTCGACGGGCAGGCGGCGGACTTGAAATCCGGCGAAGATGGCTGCAGTGTCCTTGTCACCGAACGAATGGATCATGGTTGATGGTAACGACGGTCGTTAGTATCTGCAAGCGTTAGTAAAGTTCCACCACCCCCGACTACAAGGCTGTCAGTCGAGGCCGATGCGGCTGCGATTCCGGACTATGCTTCAGCCGTGCGCGCCGCGCTCACACCTTGACGTCTACCGCAGCGCCTACGCCGCGCTCCGCATCAACGGCCAGCGCAACTGGGATGGCAATGGGGCAGAGCTTGGCGCGGGCCCCCTCAGTCGTGGCTCGCCGTCCCAAGAGAGGGGACGGCGACGTAACCCATGTGATGAGTCATCTGCTGCCGTCAGCGACCATCCAGTTCGGCCAGCGCAGCTTGTCGGATGGCTTCGGTCACCCACTGATTAAGGCTTTGTCCGTGCGCTGCGGCGGCAATTGAGGCTGCCTCGTGGGTTTCCGGATCCAGCCGTAAGGAAAACTTGCCCGAGAACTGCCGCTGCGGTTCGATACCCCGGCGTTCGCAGGCGTCGAGGAACACGCGCAGAGAGATCGCGCCCTCGCGCTGCAAACCCTCCACGTCTGCGGCGTAGAAGTCGGCTCCGCCATTCAGGCTGACGAACTCACCGCGGAACATCTGAATCTCCGGGTCGTACGCGATAACCGCCTGATAGCCGTCGATCATCATCGTGTTCATGGCTTCACTCCATTTTCCTCGAGCCATTTTCGAATTGCTGCAACGGCACCCTTGTCGGTGTCCGACGACGGGTGAGGGCGATGAAACACCCGGACGAGGCCGAAAAGAAAAACCTCTACCCGAGATCCCTCGCGTTCCGCGATTTCCGCACCAAGCTCTCTCAGCAGCGCCTCGATGTCTGTCCAACGGACATTTCCCGAGACAGGCCGGGCGAAGATCAGTTCCAGGGTGCGCTGATGCTTGCGTCTCATGAGTTATGGTAGCAAAAAACGGTATCAAGAAAAGGTCAAGTTGGCATTGCCTGGCGCCCTTGAGCGCTCACGCGGCGTACCCCGTCTCGCCGTCGCGCCGCGCCTGGCCCAGTGCCACCAGCGTGTCCAGTACTTCGGCTACGCGCGTGGCGCGGGCGCCGGTGTAGCGGCGGGCGAGGGCTTCGGCGGTGATCGGGGCGGGGGCGGCGGCGAGCTGGGCGCGCAGGGCTTGAACTTGTTCGGGCAGGGTTTTGGGCCAGGGGGTTTTCGCCGCCTTGGCGGCGCCGCGCGGGGCGGGCGCCACGTCCTCGCCGTCGCCGGCGTCGCCCCGTAGGGCGGGCTTCAGCCCGCCATCGCCGCCCGTCGTGGCGTCATCGTGCGCGATGTCCAGCGTGGGTTGGCGGGTTGAAACCCGCCCTACGGGGGCCGTGTCGGTGCCGGGGGCAGTGGCCGCGCCGGGGTTCTGGAATTCGGGGCGCAGCCAGCGGATGTGGCCGCGGGCTTCTTCGGCGGCGCGTTCGGCGTTGAGCGCGACCAGGCGCGACAGCAGTTCCTCTTCGGCGGCGGCCTGCTCGGGGGCCTTGTCGGCCAGCGGCAGGGTGGCGCCGGGGCGGCCGACCAGGGCAGGGGCGAGGTCGGACCAGCCGTAGGCGGCGAGGACCGCGGCGTCGAGGCGGTCGTGCAGTTCGCGCAGCACCGACACCAGGCCCTGTTCATGGATCGTCTTTTCCTTCGCGTTCAGCGCCTCGCCGTGGCGCAGCTTTTCGAGCACGTTGTACATGCCGGTGAGCGTCAGCGTGGGGTGGGCTGCCTGTTGCCGCTTGCGGTGGGCGTCGAGTTCCTCGGCGAGCGCGCGGATTTCGGTTTGCTGGTCGGCGTTGGCGGCGGGGAAAGGGAAGGGCTCGGAGCAGCGCGACTTGTTGTAGCGCGGGTCGTTGCCGACGCCGAGACGGCCGCCGGCCGAGAGCGCCCACAAGGTATGAACGCGGCTGGACAGCAGGCCCAGTGCGACGGCGTCGGGCACGGCGACATTGACCAGCATGTTGTCCGGCAGGATGTCCGCATCGAGAAACTGGAAAGTGCGGTGCTTCGTCGTTTCAACGGTGGCGATATAGCGCGGCAGGCCGGCGAGGTAGCGGCGCAGTTCCTGCCGCGGTTCATGTCCTGCCACAGGCCGCCGACGAGTGGGACAAGAGCTTCAGGCGTGGCTTCGCATTCCTGCAGCAGGCCCTTGAAACTGTCGCGCGGCAGCAGGCCGACGTCTTCCGCGAACATCGTGAACAGGCTGCGCATCAGGAGGGCGGCGACGGTCTCCGAGGCGTGGCTGCCTTCCAGGCTGCGCGCCAGCTTTGCAAGCAGGTCGGCCACTTCGCGGGTGACGCGGGCGCTGTGGCGGGTGGGGTCGAGTGCCAGCGGGTCGAGCCAGACCTTGAGCAGGCGCGCGCGGATGGCCTCGTCGCGCAGGTCTTCGAGCCCGATGCGGTGGCTGCGCACGTTGGGGAAGGGCACGTAGGTGGCGCCCGAGCGGCTGAACTCGGCATACAGCTCGATCGAGCGGCCGACGTCGGTGACGACGAGAAAGGGCGGCCGGCTCTCGCCGGCGGGCAGCGCGCGGGCGTAGGCCTCGGCCTGGCCGCGGGCGCGCAGCATGGCGTTGTCCCAGCGCCCGGAGCCGAGCGTCTGGCCGGTCTGCTTGGCCTCGCAGACGAAGGCGCCGCGGCGGTAGAGGTCGATGAAGCCGCGCGACTTGCTGCCGTCGCCATGGCGGAAATCGACGCGGCGCTCGAACATGTAGGCGTTGTCCTCATGCCCGTCGCGCGCCGGCTCCGGGCGCGGCAGCGCGAGCAGCTCGCACAGCTCGGTGAGGAAGAGCTGGTAGTTGGCGCGCTCGGTGCCGCTGGCGTGCTGCCAGCACGCGATGAAGGCGTCGATGGCGGCGGGCGTGGGCAATTCAGGATGGGCGGCGGGGCTGGAGACGGTGGAGTCCACGGGCGCGGGCCTTGGATGGGGATCCGCCGATTATACGGAGAGCATGCAGGCGGACGCCGCCGCCGGCTTCCGGTGCAGGTCTCCGTTCGCTATGACTCGCGGCTGCGATGACTCTCGGGGCGTCCGCCGTCCGCGGCGAACTGGGCTGGCAGGTCTCTTGCGCCGTGCAGGATGCGTACCACGAGAACGTCCGTGCCGTTGGTCTCGAAGAAGATCAAGTAGTTCCCGTGAGCACAGGAGCGGATGCCGTCACCCAGTTCTGGGCGCAGGCGGTAGCCCGGTGGATTGAGCAAGATGCGCTGGCACTGCTGGCGCAATTCCTGCACGAAGGTGATCGCCCGACGCGGATTGTCAGTGGCGATGTAATCGGCGATGGATTCGAGATCCTGCTCGGCCAGTGGGGTGAGGCGCAGGCGCATCAGCGTCCCTGGCCGGCGTATTTGGCCTCGAGTCGATCGAACACCGCGTCGGCAGACTTGGGTTCGCCACTGCCCCGGCCCGCCGCGATCTCGGCCCGCAGGGCGTCGAGTTCAAGCTGCCGGCGCTGCTCGCCTTCCTCCAGCAGGCGCAAGCCCGCACGGACCACTTCGCTTGCGTTGTTGAAGCGCCCCGTTTGCACCTGCTCCCGTACGAAGCGCTCGAAATGACTGCCCAAGGCAACACTGGTCGGCATGATCGTGGTCTCGATAATAGTTAATAACAGTTATTAAAGTGCTGCTTATCGTCTTCGTCAATCATGTCCCGGCGGTCCTGCCCGGCGGATCCTGGATCCTCGCAGGGATAGCCATCGCCGAGCACGAACGGGAGTGGTCTACAGTGAAAGTCCGAGGGCTGGCAGCCCCGGATGGAGGAGAGCAATCATGCAGGTCCAACCCTATCTGAACTTCGGCGGCCGCTGCGAAGAGGCGCTGGGCTTCTACCGGGCCGCGCTCGGCGCGGAAGTCGAGATGCTGATGCGCTTCCGCGAAAGCCCTGACGAGCCGCCACCCGGGACGATCCCCGCCGGCTGGGGCGACAAGGTGATGCACGCCAGCGTGCGCATCGGCGATTCGGTGGTGATGGCGTCCGACGGCGGCTGCACCGACAAGCCGGGCTTTGCGGGCTTTTCGCTGACGTTGTCGGTGGCCGACTCCGCCGAGGCCGAACGCCGCTTCGCCGCGCTGGCAGACGGCGGCCAGGTGCTGATGCCGCTGGGCGAAACCTTCTTCGCGACCAGCTTCGGCATGCTGGCCGACCGCTTCGGCGTGCAGTGGATGGTGATCGCGATGAAGGAGGGCTAGCGCAAGACGCGTGCGATGCGTTCGGCCGCTTCCAGCAGGCGTTCGCGGCGCGTGGTGTAGGCGATGCGCAGGTGGCGGCGCGGTAGGTGGTCGCCGAAGTCGATGCCCGGCGTGGCGGCGACGCCGGCTTCCTCGATCAGGCGGCGGGCGAGCGCTTCGGCGTCGTCCGCCAGCGGCGACACGTCGGCGTAGATGTAGAACGCGCCCTGCGGCTCGGCGGCGATGGTGAAGCCGATGTCGCGCAGCGCCGGCAGCAGGGTGTCGCGGCGCTCGGCGAACTCGTGCCGGCGCGCTTCCAGGATGTCGAGCGTGGACGGCGCGAAGGCGGCCAGTGCCGCGTGCTGGGCGGGCGTCGAAGGGGCGATGAAGAAGTGCTGTGCCAGCTTCTCGACGGTGCGCACATAGCCCTGCGGCGCGACCAGCCAGCCGAGGCGCCAGCCGGTCATGCCGAAATACTTGGAGAAGCTGTTGACCACGAAGAGGTCGTCGGCGGCGTTGAGCGCCGGCCGCGACAGCGCGGTGGAGGCGTCGACGCCGTAGGTGAGGCCTTGGTAGATCTCATCGACCAGCAGCAGGCCGCCGCGGGCCTGGGTGACGCGGTGCAGTGCTTCGATTTCGGCGCCGGTCAGCAGGGTGCCGGTGGGGTTGGACGGGGTGGCCACCATGAGGCCGCGGGTGCGCGCGCTCCATGCCGAGTCCACCTGGCCGGGGGTGGGCTGGTAGCGGCTCGCGGCATCGACCGGCAGGCCGCGCGCGACGCCTTCGAAGCTGCGCACCAAGTGGCGGTTGGACGGATAGCCCGGATCGGGCAGCAGCCATTCGTCGCCCGGGTCGGTGGTGGCGGCCAGCGCCAGCATCAGCGCGCCCGAGGCGCCGGCGGTGACGATGATGCGCTCGGGCGCCACGTCGGCGCCGAAGCGGTCGTGGTAGAAGCGGGCGATGGCTTCGCGCAGCGCCGGCAGGCCCAGGCCGGAGGTGTAATGCACGTCGCCGCCCGCGATGAAGCGCGTGGCGGCGTCGAGCATGGGCTGTGGCGTGGGAAAGTCGGGCTCGCCGACTTCCATGTGGATGATGTCGCGCCCCTGCGCCTCGAGCTCGCGTGCGCGGCGCAGCAGCTCCATGACGTGGAAGGGCTGGATGTCGGCGGTGCGGCGGGCGAGATGGAGCATCGAAAAATTCCATGGCGGCGAAGACGCGAATCGTAACCCGCCAAAAGCAAAAGCGCCTCGCGGCGCCTTTCGGATGTGGGGGTGGCGGGCTGAAGCCCGCCCTACGTGTGCCTCGGCACGCTGCTGTAAATAAAAGAGCGCCTTGCGGCGCCTTTTGGATGTGGGGATGGCGGGCTGAAGCCCGCCCTACGTGTGCCTCGGCACGGTGCTGTAGGGCCGGCTTCAGCCGGCCATCTTCGTTCAGTCGGTGTTCAGCGCCAGCTCGAACAGTTCGCGCTTGAGGGTGAGCTCGCGCGGCAGGCGGTCCTGCAGCTTGTCGAACCATTCCTTGTGCAGCGACAGCTCGTTGCGCCAGGCGTCGGCATCCACCTTGGTCAGCGCGTCGAACTCGGCCTTGGTGACTTCGGATGCCGTCCAGTCGATGTCCTCGAAGTTCGGCATCCAGCCTAGGGCGGTTTCCTTTGCGCCGACGCGGCCGCGCACGCGGTCCACGATCCACTTCAGCACGCGCATGTTCTCGCCGAAGCCCGGCCACATGAACTGGCCCTGCTCGTTCACGCGGAACCAGTTCACGCAGAAGATCTTGGGCGTGTCTTCCACGACGTGACCCATGCGCAGCCAGTGGTTGAAGTAGTCGCCCATGTGGTAGCCGCAGAAGGGCAGCATCGCGAACGGGTCGCGGCGCACCACGCCCTGCGCGCCGAAGGCGGCGGCGGTGGTTTCCGAGCCCAACGTGGAAGCCATGTAGACGCCGTAGTTCCAGTTGAAGGCTTCATACACCAGCGGCACGGTGGTGCCACGGCGGCCGCCGAAGATGAAGGCCGAGATCGGCACGCCGGCGGGGTCTTCCCAGTTCGGGTCGATGGACGGGCACTGGTTCGCCGGCGCGGTGAAGCGCGCGTTGGGGTGCGCCGCCTTGCGGCCGGTTTCGCTGGCGATCTCCGGCGTCCAGTCCTTGCCCTGCCAATCGACCAGGTGGGCGGGCGCCTCCTTGCTCATGCCTTCCCACCACACGTCGCCGTCGTCGGTCAGCGCGACGTTGGTGAAGATGATGTTTTCCTTCAGCGTCGCCATCGCGTTGAAGTTGGTCTTCTCCGACGTGCCCGGGGCGACGCCGAAGTAGCCGGCTTCGGGGTTGATGGCGTAGAACTTGCCGTCCTTGCCCGGCTTGATCCAGGCGATGTCGTCGCCCACGGTGTAGATCTTCCAGCCGTTGAACGACTTCGGCGGGATCAGCATGGCGAAGTTGGTCTTGCCGCAGGCCGACGGGAAGGCGGCGGCGACGTAGGTCTTTTCGCCCTGCGGCGACTCGACGCCGAGGATCAGCATGTGCTCGGCCAGCCAGCCTTCGTCGCGTGCCATGGTGGAGGCGATGCGCAGCGCGAAGCACTTCTTGCCCAGCAGCGCGTTGCCGCCGTAGCCCGAGCCGTAGGACCAGATCTCGCGCGTCTCGGGATAGTGGACGATGTACTTGGTGGTGGGGTTGCACGGCCAGCGGCTGTCCTTCTCGCCGTGGGCGAGCGGCGCGCCGACGGTGTGCACGCAGGGCACGAACTCGCCGCTGGTGCCGAGCACCTCGACGGCGCCGCGACCCATGCGCGTCATCACGCGCATGTTGGTGACGACGTAGGGGCTGTCGGAGATCTCGACGCCGATGTGGGCGATCGGGCTGCCGAGCGGGCCCATCGAGAACGGGACGACGTACATCGTGCGCCCGTGCATGCAACCCTTGAACAGGCTGCTCAGGGTTTCACGCATCACCGCCGGGTCTTCCCAGTTGTTGGTGGGGCCGGCGTCGGCCTTGTCCCTGGAGCAGATGAAGGTGCGGTCTTCGACGCGAGCCACGTCCGACGGGTCGGACCAGGCGAGGTAGGAGTTCTTGCGCTTTTCCGGGTTCAGCTTGATGAGCATGCCCGATTCGACCATCTCGGCGCAAAGGCGGTCATATTCCTCCTGCGAACCGTCGCACCACACGACGCGGTCCGGCTCCGTCAGGGTCGCGATCTCGGCGACCCACTTCTTGAGGCCTTCGTGGCGGACGTAATCCGGTGCAGCAGCGGTGGCGGCGTCGGCAAAGCGTTGATTCATGGGAAATCCTCTCCTCTCTCCACAATTCGGAAGCGAAACCGTTTCCCGTCGGTCGAGCCCGTGACGTCTCGAAGGCCTTGCGGCCGGCGGGCGGGCGGCGGAATGGCCGGGTTGAGGATGGGGCGCAGCCCGGCGATCCGCACTTCGTCGACCGGTAGCCCTAGGGGTTTACCTCGATCAGCGAAGCCGCAGGATTATGCCACGCCGGGCCTGTCACGCGCGCGGACCTTTGCACCAATATCACATGTTTTCACATGGTAATTTACGATTTCATTATGTGAGAAATTCGTCAAAGAAGAGTATGCTTCGCGCTCCGCGACCATCGGGCGGCGTTAGTCTATGCGCCAGGCCAGCGGAGGGCCGCGAGGGCAAACAGCGTCAACGACAGGAGGGACGACCGACATGGACGAATTGATACGCGCAGCAGCGCTCGACTACCACCGCTACCCGCGGCCGGGCAAGATTTCAGTGACGCCGACGAAGGTGCTGTCCAACCAGCGCGACCTGTCGCTGGCGTATTCGCCCGGGGT
>NZ_SSXV01000021.1 GCF_009469595.2 Thauera sp. 2A1
GAGGACCACGCCCAACATAGCATCGCGCATGACGGGAAAGAGGAAGGGGATCGGTTTGTTTGGCGACTGCCAATCTACCAACCTCCGACCCGTCAACCACTACCTCCCCCGGATCGCGCGAAGAACCATTTTTTTGTCCGCACAGCAGCGGCCGACGCCAGGCCGCCTCGCCTGCATGGCGTCGCCGCTTCGCGGTCGATCGCGGCTTCGCGGTATACTCTCGCGTTTTCAACGCTTTCCGCCCCCACGCGCACGCTCATGCAGGACAAATACCAGCCCGCCGCCGTCGAGACGGCCGCCCAGCAGCACTGGGACTCCACCGACGCCTTCCGAGTGACCGAAGACGCGAGCCAGCCCAAGTACTACTGCCTGTCGATGTTCCCCTATCCGTCGGGCAAGCTGCACATGGGGCACGTGCGCAACTACACCATCGGTGATGTGCTGGCGCGCTATCACCGCATGCGCGGCTACAACGTGCTGCAGCCGATGGGCTGGGACGCCTTCGGCATGCCGGCCGAGAACGCGGCAATCCAGAACAATGTGCCGCCGGCGAAGTGGACTTACGCCAACATCGACTACATGAAGGCGCAGTTGAAGCGGCTGGGTTTCGCCATCGACTGGTCGCGCGAGCTGGCCACCTGCACGCCGGAGTACTACCGCTGGGAGCAGTGGCTGTTTACCCGCCTGTACGAGAAGGGCCTGATCTACAAGCGCCTCGGCACGGTGAACTGGGACCCGGTCGACGAGACGGTCCTCGCCAACGAGCAGGTCATCGACGGCCGCGGCTGGCGCTCCGGCGCGCTCGTCGAGAAGCGCGAGATCCCCATGTATTACATGAAGATCACCGCCTATGCCGACGAGCTGCTGGCTGCGCTGGACGACCTGCCCGGCTGGCCCGAGCAGGTGAAGCTGATGCAGAAGAACTGGATCGGCCGCTCGGAAGGGGTGGAAGTGCATTTCCCCTACGATCTGTCGACGATCGGCCACGCCGGCGTGCTCAAGGTGTTCACCACCCGCGCCGACACGCTGATGGGCGCCACCTACGTCGCAGTGGCTGCCGAGCATCCGCTCGCCACGCAGGCCGCCGCCGGTAACGCTGAACTCGCCGCCTTCATCGACGAGTGCAAGCACGGCGGCGTCGCCGAGGCCGACCTCGCAACGATGGAAAAGAAGGGCATGCCCACCGGCCTGCGCGTGGTGCATCCGCTGACCGGCGAATACCTTGACGTATGGGTCGCCAACTACGTGCTGATGGGCTACGGTGAAGGCGCGGTGATGGCGGTGCCGGCGCACGACGAGCGCGACTTCGCCTTCGCCACCAAATACAGCCTGCCGATCGCGATGGTGGTGCGCTCCACGCGCGATGCCTACGAAGACACCGTGGCGCCGTGGAACGACGCTTACGCCGAGCACGGCCGACTGGTGAACTCGGGCAAGTACGACGGACTGCACTTCCAGGACGCGGTGGACGCCATCGCCGCCGACCTCGACGCCAAGGGCCTGGGCGCCAAGCGCGTGCAGTTCCGCCTGCGCGATTGGGGCATCTCGCGCCAGCGCTACTGGGGCTGCCCGATCCCGATGATCCACTGCGCCGACTGCGGCGACGTTCCGGTACCCGACGACCAGTTGCCGGTGGTGCTGCCCGAGAACGTCGAGATCACCGGCCGCGGCTCGCCGCTGGCCAAGATGCCCGAGTTCTACGAGTGCAGTTGTCCCAAGTGCGGAAAACCGGCGAAGCGCGAAACCGACACGATGGACACCTTCGTCGAGTCCTCGTGGTACTTCCTGCGCTATGCCTGCGCCGACAGCAGCACGGCAATGGTGGATGAGCGCGTCAACTACTGGGCGCCGGTGGACCAGTACATCGGCGGCATCGAGCACGCCATCCTGCACCTGCTGTACTCGCGCTTCTTCACCCGCGCGATGCGCGACTGCGGGTTGGTGAACGTGTCCGAGCCCTTCACCAACCTGCTCACCCAGGGCATGGTGGTGGCCGAGACCTATTACCGTGAGCTCGACGGCGGCAAGAAGCAGTGGATCAACCCGGCGGACGTCGCCATCGAACGTGACGAGCGCGGCCGCATCGTCTCCGCGAAGCTTGCGGCCGACGGGCAGGCGGTGGTCATCGGCGGCACCGAGAAGATGTCCAAGTCGAAGAACAACGGCGTCGATCCGCAGTCGCTGGTGGACCAGTATGGCGCCGACACCGCGCGCCTGTTCATCATCTTCGCCGCGCCGCCCGACCAGCAGCTCGAGTGGTCCGATTCCGGCGTCGAAGGCGCGTCGCGCTTCCTGCGCCGGGTGTGGAACTACGGCCATGCCTTCGTCACCGAGACGCGGCCCGCCCTGCCAGCCGAGCGCAAGCTCGCCTCAGGCGACATTCCCTCCGCCCTCGCCGACGCGCGCCGGGAGATCCACACGCACCTCAAACAGGCCAACTACGACTTCGGCAAGCACCAGTTCAACACCGTCGTGTCGGCAGCGATGAAGATCCTCAACGCGCTCGAAAAGGCACAGAAGGACCTCGCAGCGAGCGCGCCCGCCGCCCACGCCGAAGTGGCGGAGGAAGGCTTCTCCATCCTGCTGCGCCTGCTGTCGCCGATCACGCCGCACATCTGCCATGCGCTGTGGGTCGACTGCGGCTTCGGCACCGACATTCTCTCCACCCGCTGGGCGGAGCCGCTCGAGGCCGCGCTGAAGCAGGACGAACTCGAGCTGGTGCTGCAGGTGAATGGCAAGCTGCGCGGCAACATCAAGGTGGCGGCCGACGCCTCGAAGAGCCAGATCGAGGCGCTTGCCCTTGCCTCGGAAGCCGCGCAAAAGTTCATGGAAGGCAAGCCGCCGAAGAAGGTGGTGGTGGTGGCTGGCCGCCTCGTCAACATCGTCGTCTGAGGAGGCGCCCATGCTCGAAGCTCCCGCCCTGCCCCGCCGCCGCCTGCTGCTTGCCGGCGCGGGGCTCTTCGGCCTGGCCCTCGGCGGCTGCGGCTTTCACCTGCGCGGTCCGCAGCGCATGGACTTCACCACCATTCATATCGGCGTGAGTGCGTTGTCCGATTTCGGCGCTGCGCTGAGGCGCCAGTTCGCGACCACCGAGACCACCAGGGTGGTCGAGGACCCCGCGCAGGCCGAGGTCCGCCTGCAGATCCTCGTCGATTCGCGCTCGCGCGAGATCCTCAGTCTGACCGGCCGCGGTACGGTGCGTGAATACCAGCTCATCCAGCGCCTGCGTTTCCAGTTGCTGGACAAGGCCGGAGTCGCCATCGTTGCCCCGACCGAACTCGTCGCAAGGCGCGAATACACCTTCGACGACTCGCAGATCCTCGGCAAGGAACAGGAAGAGGCGCTGCTCTACCGCGACATGCAGGAGGATCTCATCCAGCAGTTGATGCGGCGACTCGCGACGGTCAGGCTCAAGCGCTGAGCGGCGTTCCACCCACCGCTGCCCTGCGATGATCCTGCGCCCCGACCAGCTCTCCGCTGCGCTCGCAAAGCCACTCGGTCCGTTATGGATCGTGCACGGCAACGAGCCGCTGCTGGTGCTGGAGGCCGCCGATGCCATCCGCGCGGCCGCGCGCAGGCAGGGCTACGACGAGCGCGAGACGCTGGTCGTCGGCCAGGGCTTCAAGTGGGACAGCCTGGCGCTGGCAGCGGGCAACCTTTCCCTGTTTGGCGGCGAAAAACTGATCGACCTGCGCATTCCCACCGGCAAGCCGGGCCGTGACGGCGGCGAGGCGCTGCAGCGCTACGCCGCCGCATTGCCGGAACAGACCCTGACCCTGGTGACCCTGCCCGAGCTCGACTGGCAGGCACGCAAGACGGGCTGGTTCAAGGCGCTCACCGACGCGGGCGCCGCGCTCGAGTTCAATGCACCCGAGCGCGAGCGGCTGCCAGACTGGATCGCGCGCCGCCTCGCCGTGCAGGAACAGAGCGCGCCGCCCGAGGCGCTCGCCTTCATCGCCGACCACGTCGAAGGCAACCTCCTCGCCGCACACCAGGAGATCCTCAAGCTCGGGCTGCTGCACCCCAAGGGCGCACTGAGCCTGGAGCAGGTTCAGGACGCGGTGCTCAACGTCGCACGCTACGACATCGACATGCTGCGCCAGGCGGTGCTGGAGGGTGATCCGGCGCGCTGCGCCCGTCTCCTCGAGGGCCTGCGCGCCGAAGGTGCCGCCCCACCCCTGGTGCTGTGGGCGCTGGCGAACGAGGCGCGCAGCCTGGCGACCCTGCGCGCCGGCCAGGACGAAGGCCAGCCGCTGCCGGCCCTGCTCAAGGCCGAGCGGGTGTTCGACGAGCGCCGCAAGCAGGCCGTCACCCGCGCCCTCGCGCGCCTGGGTTCGCCGGCCCTGCGCGCCACCCTGCTGCACGCAGCCCGGATCGACCGCATGATCAAGGGTCTGGTCCCGGGCGACGTGTGGGACGAATTCCTGCAGCTCAGCCTCCGGCTGGCCCGCCGCTGAAGACGACACCGCCTTTTCGGTGCTTTAATTCAGCATCAGACAACGTCTTACCGACCCGCACATGGACATCCAGCACTACATGCAGACCCTGGGCCGCCAGGCCCGCGCCGCCTCGCGCGTCGTCGCCGCGGCCTCGACCGAAGCCAAGAACAACGCGCTGCTTGCCATGGCCGCGGAGATCCGCGCCCGACGCGACGCGCTGCTCGCGGCCAATGCGCAGGATCTCGATTCGGCGCGCGCCGCCGGTCTCGAGGCGGCCCTCATCGACCGCCTCACGCTGAACGAAAAAGGCATCGAGGCGATGGCCGCCGGCCTGGAGCAGGTCGCCGCCCTCCCCGATCCGATAGGCGAGATCACCGACGTCAAGCGCCGGCCGTCCGGCATCCAGGTGGGCAAGATGCGGGTGCCGCTGGGCGTGATCGGCATCATCTACGAGGCGCGGCCCAACGTCACCGCGGATGCCGCGGCGCTGTGCCTGAAATCCGGCAACGCCGCGATCCTGCGCGGCGGCAAGGAAGCGATCAACGCCAACCGCGCGATCGCCGCCTGCGTGCGCGCCGGCCTGCTGGCCGCCGAACTGCCCGAGCATGCGGTGCAGGTGGTGGAGACCACCGACCGCGAGGCGGTGGGCGCGCTGATCTCCATGCCGGAATTCGTCGACGTCATCGTGCCACGCGGTGGCAAGGGCCTGATCGAGCGAATCTCGAGGGATGCGCGCGTGCCGGTGATCAAGCACCTCGACGGCAACTGCCACGTCTACATCGACGACGAGGCCGATCCAGCCAAGATCGTGCCCATCGTCGAAAACGCCAAGACGCAGCGCTACGGCACCTGCAATACCGCCGAATCGCTGCTGGTGGCACGCGGCATCGCCGATCTCTACCTGCCTGCGATCGCACGCATGCTCGCCGCCAGGGGCGTGGAGATGCGCTGCTGCGACGAATCGCTGGCGCTGTTGCGCGAGACCGCCATCGACGGCGCCAAGCTCGTCGCCGCGACCGAGGCCGACTGGCGCGAGGAATACCTCGCACCCATCATCGCGGTAAAGCTGGTGGACGGCGCCGAGGAGGCAATCGCGCACATCAACACCTACAGCTCGGGCCACACCGAGGCCATCGTCACCGAGAACTACACGACGGCGATGCGCTTCCTGCGCGAAGTCGATTCGGCGTCGGTGATGATCAACGCCTCGACGCGCTTCGCCGACGGCTTCGAATACGGTCTTGGGGCCGAGATCGGCATCTCGACCGACAAGATCCACGCCCGCGGCCCGGTCGGACTTGAAGGCCTGACCAGCCAGAAATGGATCGTGTTCGGGAATGGCGAGGTCCGCAAGTAAGCGCGTGACCCGCGAATGCGACGCCGTCCTCGCGCTGCCGTTCGGCCCCTTCGGCATCTGCCTTGCGGATGAACGGATCGAGGAGCTCTGCTTCCTGCCTCCGGGCACGTCATTGAGGCCCCCTCGGAGCGAGCTGGCGCACCGCACCGCAGCCGCCATCCAGGCGTGGCTGGAAGACCCCGCCAGCGTGGAGGAGCTGCCCTTCTCGCGCCGCGGGACGCCGTTCCAGCAACGTGTTTGGCATGCCATCTGCAGCATCCCGGCAGGAGAAACGCGCACCTATGGCGCGCTGGCGCAAGAGCTGGGCAGCGCCGCACGCGCCGTGGGCCAGGCCTGCGGCGCCAATCCCTTTCCGCTGCTGGTGCCCTGCCATCGCGTCACTGCGGCAGCGGGCATCGGCGGCTTCGCCAACGCCCGTGGCGGCTGGCTGATCGAGGCCAAGCGCTGGCTGCTGGCCCATGAGGGCCGCCGATGAGCAGCCGGGCGGCATCCTCGGTGGAGGCGACGCTGTCGCCCGAGGCACGCACCGAACTCGACACTTTCATCGACACCCTGTGGCTGGAACATGGACTGGCGCGCAACACGCTCGCCGGCTATCGCAGCGACCTCGCGCTGTTCGCAGCCTGGCTCGCACCACGCGGCACCGCGCTGCCGCATGCGGACGCCGCCGACCTTGCAGCGTATCTCGCCGACTTCAGCCAGCGGGCGAAACCGGCGAGCCAGCGCCGCTTGCTGGCGGCCTGGCGTCGCTATTACAGGCATCTCGCAAGCCACGGCCTGATCGGCGAAGACCCGACGCTGCTGCTTGAACCGCCCATGCCGACACAGCGCTTCCCCCGCACGCTGAGCGAGGCACAGGTGGAGGCACTGCTCGCAGCGCCCGATTTGGGCACTCCGCTCGGTCTGCGCGACCGCTGCATGCTCGAAGTCCTTTATGCTGCGGGCCTGCGTGTATCGGAGCTCGTCGAACTACGCCTGTTCGAAGTCAGCCTCAACGACGGCCTGGTTCGCGTGATGGGCAAGGGCAGCAAGGAACGGCTCGTGCCTTTGGGGCAGATTGCTGCCGAATGGATCACGCGCTACGTACGCGAGGGGCGGCCGCTGCTGCTCGCGGGCCGAAGCAGCGACGCGGTGTTCGTGACGCGATTCGGCGCACCGATGACACGCCAGATGTTCTGGCGCATCATCAAACAGCATGCCCTTGCCGCCGGAATCGCGCCGGAGCGGGTTTCGCCCCACACCCTGCGCCATGCATTTGCCACCCATCTGCTCAATCATGGTGCCGACCTGCGCGTAGTGCAATTGCTCCTTGGCCATGCCGACATTTCGACGACCCAGGTATACACGCATGTCGCCAGAGAAAGGCTCAAGCAACTTCATTCGGCCCATCATCCACGCGCCTGAATACCGAGCCCGATCCATCCTTTTACGATTCACGGATTCGTGATCATGTCCAGAACCGAACTGCACGTGCCCGAAACACCGGCAACGCGATTTCTTCGCCAGCACGGCGTCGCTTATTCCAGCCATCCCTATGCTTACGAGGAGCACGGCGGCACGGCCGTTTCGGCTCGCGAGCTCAACGTCAGCGAACACGCGGTGATCAAGACGCTGATCATGGAAGACGAGGATGCTGCACCGCTGATCGTGCTGATGCACGGCGACAAGAAGGTGTCCACCAAGGAACTGGCGCGCCAGTCCGGACGCAAGCGGATCGAACCCTGCCGACCGGAAATCGCCAACCGGCATACCGGCTTTCTCGTCGGCGGCACCTCACCTTTCGGCACACGCAAGAAAATGCAGGTGTTCATGGAGCGCACGATCCTCGAAATCCCGCTCATCTACATCAACGGCGGACGCCGCGGGTTTCTGGTCGGAATTCATCCACACGATATCCTGCGCATTCTGCAACCCACCCTCGTCGATGTCGCCGTTTAATTCTTTCTCCCAATTTCTTGACAATGATTTTAAACGGCTAGAATTAATGGCAGAATTGCGTCGTTGATTTTTCGCCTGCCCCGCTGCCTTGCAATGGGGCCAATGTCCAGCCCGGATCGAGATTCCGGGCAAGAATTGGGAGAGAACATGGACCTTTCATCTCTGTCGCTGAGCGACCTGCGCCGCCTGCAAGGTCGCGTCGAAAGCGAACTCCGTCGCCGCACCGATACTACCCGGCGCGCTCTGCTGAAGAAGATGCAGAAGATGGCGGCCGACGAAGGGCTGTCGCTCGACGACCTGCTCGAAGCTGCGCCGGCTGCTGAAGCCAAGGCCGAGGCGCCGAAGCGCGTTCGCCGCGCCGCTGGCACGGCCGAAAAGAAGCCCGCACCGGTGATCAAGTATCGTCACCCGGAAGATCCGTCGAAAGGCTGGAGCGGCCGCGGACGCAAACCGCAATGGGCAATGGATTGGGTCGCGCAAGGCAAATCGCTGGACGAACTCGCCGTCTGATCCGCGCGCCGGATCGTATCGGCGCGATCACAGCCGGAAGTCGCATTCGCATGGAGTGATCGCTGATGAGGCGAACACCCTCCTTGCGCCCCGCCGAGGCGATCGGCACCCGACGCCGCAATTCAAACCCGACCTCGCCATGCACCGTAGTGCCCGCACCGGACGGGAATCGCGGTTTTTTTCAGAAGCGCTGAAATTCGGTTTTCATTCACTCGGCATGACAGCCATTGCGCCAGCGGGCGGATGTTCTCCATCACGCCCGCGCTCGATGAATACCCCGACGCGGCGCACGCCTTTCATCACGCCGATCTTGGCCAGCCTCAGCTTCACCCACGGCGCACGAAAATCGTTCAACAACAGCTCGACGACGAACTCACCCAGCGTCTCGATCAGATTGAAATGCCGCTGCACCAGCTCGGTGCGAATGCGCTCGATTACGACTGCATAGTCGATGGTGTCGGAGATGTCATCGCGCGCAGCGGCCGCATCGGGCACGCCAAAGGTCAGATTGAGCTCGACGGTCTGCGGTGCGGCCTTTTCCCGCGCGTAGATGCCGATCCACGCCTGCACCCGCAATTCCTCGATGAAGATGAAATCCATGCTGGTTCCCGATTAGAATCGGCGCCATCTTAGCGCGGATGTTCTCGCATTCCGCAATCGTGCCGGCCCGACCTCCGTCTGCCACTGTTCCGCCATTCGGCGGCTGGAGAAAAGATGTCCCTCCTGATTCTGCTCGTTGCCGCGTATCTGCTCGGCTCGATTCCATTCGCGATCGTCAGCAGCCGTCTCTTCGGCCTCGAAGATCCGCGGCGCTACGGCTCGGGCAATCCCGGGGCGACAAACGTACTGCGCAGCGGCAACAAGGCTGCGGCGGCGCTGACGCTGATCGGCGATTGCCTGAAAGGCTGGCTGGCCGTCTGGGCCGCCACGCGCCTGGGCTTTGACGCGCTCGGCGCGGCACTCGCCGGCATTGCCGCATTCCTCGGACACGTATTCACGATCTTCCTGCGTTTCAACGGTGGCAAAGGTGTCGCCACCGCGCTGGGCGTGCTTGCCGGCGTCGACTGGCGCATCGCCCTCACCAGCCTGGCGGTCTGGCTGCTGGTTGCCTTCGGCTCGCGTTATTCGTCCGCCGGAGCCCTGGCCGCGGCGATCGTCGCACCGCTGGCTGCCGCCGTGTTTCTCGGCCTCGGCCCGGTCGTCGGCGTGCTCGCCGGCATGTCGGCGGTGCTGATCTGGCGCCACGCGGCCAACATCAAGCGCCTGATCGCCGGTACCGAAGGCCGCATCGGCGGCAAGAAGAAAGGCTGACGCGAGGCGATCCCGCGGGCCGGGCGGCGCTTGTGCCGGCCGCGCCGGCCCTCAGGCACTTCGTCGCTGCATCATTGATCCCGCGTGGCGCCGGGAGCAGTCAGCTCGGTCAGCGGCCAGCGCGGCCGGATGCGCACGGCCGGCGACGCATGGCGCGTCTCGCCGGCGGCCAGGCGCATGGCACCGGCGAATGCGATCATCGCGCCATTGTCGGTGCACAACTCCGGTTCGGGGTAATGCACCCGCCCGCCACGCTTGCCGACGGCAGCATCCAGCACGTCGCGCAAGCGACGGTTCGCACCGACACCACCGGCAACGACCAACGTCTTCAATCCTGTCTTCTTCAGCGCGCCGAGCGCCTTCGCGCACAAGACGTCGACCACCGCCTCCTGGAAGGCCGCTGCGAGATCGGCCGCCTGCGCCGGCCGCCAGTCCGCGCCCGAGACGATGTTCAGCACCGCCGTCTTCAGGCCGCTGAAGCTGAAGTCGAGATCGCCCGAATGCAGCATCGGTCGCGGCAGCTTGAAGCGTCGCGCATCCCCCTCCTGCGCCAGGCGCGCGAGCTGCGGACCACCCGGATAGCCCAGCCCGAGCAGCTTGGCCGTCTTGTCGAAGGCCTCGCCAGCCGCGTCGTCGACCGATTCGCCCAGCAGCGCGTACTCGCCCACGCCGCGCACCCGCATCAACTGCGTATGTCCGCCGGAAACCAGCAGCGCAACGAAGGGAAAGGCAGGGGGATCGGCCGACAGCAAGGGCGACAGCAGATGCCCCTCGAGATGATGCACCGGCAGAGCCGGCACGCCGCGCGCCAGGGCGAGCGACTCGGCCACGCTGGCACCGACCAGCAACGCACCCGCCAGCCCGGGGCCAGCGGTGTAGGCGATGGCGTCGATGTCCTCGATGCGCAGCGCGGTAGACTGCAGCACTTGCTCGAGCAGCAGCGGCAAGCGGCGGATGTGGTCACGCGAGGCGAGCTCCGGCACGACGCCACCGTACGCCGCGTGCAGATCCACCTGCGAGTGCAGGCAATGGCCCAGCAGCCGGCCACTGCCCTCGCCCGTCTCGT
Organism: Thauera sp. 2A1; assembly: GCF_009469595.2. Lineage (GTDB taxonomy): Bacteria > Pseudomonadota > Gammaproteobacteria > Burkholderiales > Rhodocyclaceae > Thauera. The sequence goes on from NZ_SSXV01000021.1 coordinate 10,622, forward strand.
AGATCGCGACGCCGGTTTCGTCGCATGAGGTCTCGATACCCAGCACTTTCATCGCGTCCATCCACCTGATTCGATGCGGCATTTTAACCACGCCACGGGCCGTTTCGAACTTGCGCGCACTTGCAAAGAGGCGATTCGTCGTTTATATTTCTGCGCTTTCCGCCCACCAGACACCCAAGGAAGTACGCAATGCCCGGTATTCGCGTAAAAGAGAACGAGCCGTTTGAAGTTGCGATCCGCCGCTTCAAGCGCACGATCGAGAAGACCGGTGTGCTGACCGAGCTGCGTTCGCGCGAGTTCTACGAGAAGCCCACCGCCGAGCGCAAGCGCAAGCTGGCCGCCGCAGTGAAGCGCAACCACAAGCGCCTGCGCAGCCAGACGCTGCCGCCGAAGCTGTACTGATCGCTCCGCGCCGGAAGAGTTCGACGAACTCACCGATGCCCGCTCGCCGGGCGGAAGCCTTGAGGCCTCCGCCCGGCGAGTCGTTTTTGTTTCCTCGCCCCATGTGCAGGCAACTGTCATGAGGGGCCGCGCCGGATGATCCCTCAGTCCTTCGTCCAGGAACTGCTGTCGCGCGTCGACATCGTCGACGTCATCGAGCGCTACCTGCCGCTCAAGAAGAGTGGCGCGAACTATTTCGCCTGCTGCCCTTTCCACGGCGAAAAATCCGCCTCGTTCTCGGTCAGCCCGACCAAGCAGTTCTACCACTGCTTTGGCTGCGGCGTGCACGGCAGCGCCATCGGCTTCCTGATGGAATACAGCGGTCTCGGTTTCGTCGAGGCCGTGAAGGAGCTCGCCGGACAGGCCGGCCTGCAGGTGCCCGATGACGGCCGCCACGTGGCATTGCCTGCCGACGACAGCCAACGCCTATACGAGGCAATGACGACCGCCGCGCGCTTCTACCGCGAGCAGCTCAAGCACGCGCCCGACGCGATCGATTACCTCAAGCGCCGCGGCCTGTCGGGCGAAATCGCCGCGCGCTTCGGGCTCGGCTATGCGCGCGAAGAGTGGCAGGGCCTGCAGCGCGCCTTCCCCGACTACCAGGCCAAGACGCTCGCCGACGCCGGCCTCGTGATCGACAACGACCAGGGGCGCCGCTACGACCGCTTCCGCGACCGCATCATGTTCCCGATCCACGACCGGCGCGGGCGCATCATTGCCTTCGGCGGGCGCATCCTGGACAAGGGCGAGCCGAAATACCTGAACTCCCCGGAAACGCCGCTGTTCGAGAAGGGGCGCGAGCTGTACGGCCTGTTCCTGGCGCAGAAGGCCATCCGCGACACCGGCTTCGCGGTGGTGGTCGAAGGCTACATGGACGTGGTGGCATTGGCGCAATACGGCATCGAGAACGCCGTCGCGACGCTCGGCACCGCGACCACTCCGCAGCATGTCAACACCTTGTTGAAGCAGACCGATCGCATCGTGTTCTGCTTCGACGGCGACGCCGCCGGGCGCCGGGCGGCGTGGCGGGCACTGGAAAATTCGCTCGAGAGCCTGCGCGACGACGCCACGCTCGCCTTCCTGTTTCTGCCCGCCGAGCACGATCCCGACTCCTTCGTGCGCGCCGAAGGCGCCGAGGCCTTCCGCAAGGCCGCCGCGACGGCAATGCCACTCGCACGCTTCCTGCTGCAGGAGCTGGCCGCAAGCAACGACCTGGGCACGGCGGAAGGCCGCGCCGCGCTGGTGCATGAGGCCCGGCCATTGGTGACGCGCGTGGCGGCGCCGCTGCTGCGGCTGCAGTTGGTCAAGGCGGTGGCCGAAGCGGGCGAACTGACGCAGGCGGAAGTCGAGGACGCCTATGGCCTGCACTCCGCAAACCGCAGCGCAAGAAGATCCGGCGGCAAGGACATGCCGCCCGCGACGGGATTCGGACGCCCCCCTGGCCGCGCAGCCTTCGTCGCACGCAGCGCAGCCCGGCGCAAGCCACCTTCAGCCATCGGCACCCTGTTGCGCCTGGTGATGCAGCACCCCGCCTGGGCCGCCCGCCTGCCGGTCGACCTGGTACCGGCAGACAGCGCGGAAGGACGCGCCCTGATCGCCATCATCGACATGCTCAGCCTCGGCGAACCCATCCCTGGCGGCGGCCTTGGCGCCCTCATCGAGCGCTTCCGAGATACCCCGCATGGCGACACGCTGTCGCGCGTCGCGGGGGAGATGATCGACGAAGAGTTCGATGACGCGGTGATCGAAACACACTTCCATGACACGCTGCGCAAGCTTCAAGCGGACGCTATCAACATGGAGATCAGTGCGCTGCAGCAGCAGGAGCGCGAGCTCGGGCTGAATTCGACGGAACGTCATCGCCTTGCGGAACTCCTACACGAGAAGCTAAGCCTTCGCAGCGCAGCAAAGCTCTGATTTCTGTGATATAGTTTAACGTTTCCCTATTTACCTCCGCCCTGACTTGAGGAGTGCCATGGCACGCGAAAAAGCCAAGGATTCGCGCAAGGACAGCCCGAAAGGACGAGTCTCCAAGGCCAAGGACAAGACCGCCCAGGTCGTCGAAAGCCCCGAAGTTGCCCCGCTTGACGCCGAGGTGCGCCGCACCCGGTTGAAGACCCTGATCACGCTCGGCAAGGAGCGCGGCTACCTCACGTACGCCGAGATCAGCGATCACCTGCCCGACGATGTGGCCGATGCCGAACAGATCGAAGGCATCATCGCCACCTTCAACAACATGGGCATCCAGGTCTACGACGAGGCACCGGCCGCCGAAGACCTGCTGATGTCCGACAGCGTCGCCACCACCGTCGACGAAGACGTCGCCGAGGAAGAGGCCGAGCAGGCGCTGTCGTCCGTGGACTCGGAGTTCGGCCGCACCACGGACCCGGTGCGCATGTACATGCGCGAGATGGGTACCGTCGAGCTGCTCACCCGCGAGGGCGAGATCGAGATCGCCAAGCGCATCGAGGACGGCCTCAAGCACATGGTGCAGGCCATCTCCGCCTGCCCGACGACGATCGCCGAGATGCTCGAGATCGTCGACAAGGTGGCCAGGGACGAGATGCGCATCGACGAGCTCGTCGACGGCCTGATCGACCCGAACGCCGCTGCAGACGAAGCCGAGCTCGCCGCGGCCGAAGATGAGGCCGCGACGGCCGATGAAGCCGAAGCGGAAAGCGAAGAGGAAGAGGAAGAAGACGACGACGGTGCCAGCGCCGAAAGCGCCAACGCCGCCTCCCTGCTGCAGTTGAAGACCGATGCGCTCGCGCGCTTCGACATCATCCGCGGCCTGTACGACAAGAAGATGCAGGTGCTTGCGCGCAAGGGCTCGCAGGACACCAACTATCTGCTGCTGCAGCAGCAGATCTCCGACGAGCTGCTGAACATCCGCTTCACCGCCAAGGCGATCGAGCGGCTGTGCGACTCCGTACGCCAGATGGTCGAGCGGGTCCGCGGGCACGAGCGCCACATCCTGCACCTGTGCGTGGATCGCGCCGGCATGCCGCGCCAGCACTTCATCAAGGTGTTCCCGGGCCAGGAGACCAACCTCGACTGGCTCAAGCACGAAATCGCCGCGGGCAAGGATTACGCCGACGGGCTGATGCGCGCGCATCCTGCGATCCTCGAAGAGCAGCAGAAGCTCATCGACATGCAGGACAAGATCGGCATCCCGCTGAAGGAGCTCAAGGACATCAACCGCCAGATGTCCACCGGTGAAGCGAAGATGCGTCGCGCCAAGCGCGAGATGACCGAGGCCAACCTGCGCCTGGTGATCTCCATCGCCAAGAAGTACACCAACCGCGGCCTGCAGTTCCTCGACCTGATCCAGGAAGGCAACATCGGCCTGATGAAGGCGGTCGATAAGTTCGAATACCGCCGCGGCTACAAGTTCTCGACCTACGCCACCTGGTGGATCCGCCAGGCGATCACGCGCTCGATCGCCGACCAGGCGCGCACCATCCGCATTCCGGTGCACATGATCGAGACGATCAACAAGATGAACCGCATCAGCCGGCAGATCCTGCAGGAAACCGGCCAGGAACCCGATCCCGCCACGCTGGCGGAGAAGATGGAGATGCCCGAGGAGAAGATCCGCAAGATCATGAAGATCTCGAAGGAGCCGATCTCCATGGAGACGCCGATCGGCGACGACGACGACTCGCACCTGGGCGACTTCATCGAGGACACCGCCACGCTGGCCCCGTCGGACGCCGCTGTCTACTCGGGCCTGCGCGACGCCACCTCGGAAGTGCTCGACTCGCTCACCCCGCGCGAAGCCAAGGTGCTGCGCATGCGCTTCGGCATCGAAATGAATACCGACCACACGCTGGAAGAGGTCGGCAAGCAGTTCGACGTCACTCGCGAACGCATCCGTCAGATCGAAGCCAAGGCCCTGCGCAAGCTGCGCCACCCGAGCCGTTCCGAGAAGCTGCGCAGCTTCCTCGACAACGAGGCGTAAAGTCCCGTCCCGCCCGCCGGCCGAACGCCGCCGGGCACGGCGGGCCTTTAGCTCAACGGTTAGAGCAGAGGACTCATAATCCTTTGGTTGCGGGTTCGAATCCCGCAGGGCCCACCAACCGCATCACACGAAACGCCGACCTCGTCAGGTCGGCGTTTCACTCTTCTTGCGCTGGCGAGCTTTCGACCGGCTGCTTACCAGACGCCGACGTTGGGCATCGAGGCCCACGGCTCCTGGACCGGCAGCGGGGCGCCCTTCTGCAGCAACTCGATCGAGATCAGGTCAGGCGAACGGACGAAGGCCATGTGGCCATCGCGTGGCGGCCGGTTGATCGTGATACCCGCATCCTGCAGGCGCTTACAGGTAGCGTAGATGTCATCGACCTGGTAGGCGATGTGGCCGAAATTGCGTGCACTGCCGTAGTCTTCGGCATCCCAGTTGTACGTCAGTTCGACCTGCGCGTCCTCGTCGCCCGGGGCGGCCAGATAGACGAGGGTGAAGCGCCCCTTTTCGTGCTCCGTGCGGCGGACCTCACGCAGGCCCAGGGTGTGGTAGAAGTCGAGCGATGCGTCGAGATCACGCACGCGCACCATGGTGTGAAGATATTTCATGCAGCCGGATCTCCGGAAAGAAGTCTTGAGTTCCAGCCGGGGTGCGCGATGGGCGCCGCCGGCTGGATCGGATCAGTCGATGACGCCACATGCGATGCGCGCCCCACCGCCACCGAGCGGCTCGGGGTGATCGCTGTGATTGTCGCCACCTGCATGCACCATCAACGAGCGGCCAGCCAGATCGGACAATTTGAGCCTGGGCGCGAGGACAGGTTGAAGCGCGTTCCCCGCAGCATCGACATACAGCGGTGGCAGATCGCCGAGGTGGCCCTCGCCCCACGGCAGGTCATGCTTCTTCGTCCCCTGCGGGTCGTAGTGCCCGCCGGCCGCGAGCGCCGCAACCGACTTGCCGTCCTTCTCGAGGGCGGCGCAGCTCGGCTTCTCGTGCACATGGAAACCATGCAGACCCGGCGGCAAGCCCTTGAGCTCGGGCGTGAACACGACGCCATAGCGGGTTTCGGTGGCGACGACCTTGCCCGCTGCCGCGCCCGTGCCCGACGCCGAGACCACCAGCATCTCGATGACCTTGTCCGGTGCGGCCCAAACTGCTGTCGCCGTCATGGACAGCGCCAGGACGACACTTCGTAGAGTTCGCTGCTCGATGCGCTTCATCTCTGCTCTCCTGTGGGGGTGGACAGGGGTGCGCCGTGACGCCGGGTAGCGCCCGCAACACGCCCACCGTCAGGCCGCGATCGCCGCGGCGCGGTCGATGCTATCACCGGCCGCAAAGTCGATGCGGGCAAGATCATTCTTCGACGTCGACCGCGACCTGCCCGTCCAGCACCGGCAGGTGCGCCGACGCCGCACGCAACGCCTGCCGCGCCCGGCGCCAGTCGGGGTAGATGCACTCAACCACCGCCCAGAAGCGCGACGAGTGATTCATCTCGACGAGGTGGGCGACTTCGTGGGCGACGACATAGTCGATCAGCGCGGGCGGAAGATGGATCAGACGCCAGTGCAGCCGGATTCCGCTTGCGCTGCTGCAACTCCCCCAGCGCGTGCGAGCGCTCGACAGGCGCACGGCGGGAACTGGCAGGGCGAGCCGCAGGCAGTACTCCTCGACACGATTGCGGTGCCACGTCAGCGCACGCGCCTTGAGAGCCCGGATCAGCTCGCGTCGCGGGTCGCCCGACGCCGGCAGCAGGATCTCTCCGGCGTCTTCCTGTCCGTCGCGCCACAGCACGCGGCGCCCATTGCCCAGACGCACGCACAGATCACGCCCGAGCAGCGGCAGACGTGCACCATCTTCCACGCGGAAGACCGCAGGTGCAGCCGCAGCATGCGCCCGCAGCCTGTCCAGCAGCCAGGACCCGTGATGACGCACGAAACGGTCGATGTCCGCGAGCGTGGCGCGAAAGGGCACCGCGACACGCGCACCGCGATGATCGACCTGCAGCGCGAACGAGCGCCGCGTCGAACGCCGCAAGGTCAGTGCGACCCGGGTGCCGTCGATGTCCACCGCATGCGGCACCTCGGATGCAGCCGGAACGGCACGCATGCCGCTGCTCAGGCCTTGTCCTCCCACTCCAGCCCGCGCTCCGACAATGCGGTACGAATGCGCGCCATGGCGTCGGTGACGTCCGCCGCCGGCCCCTTCATGCCCAGCTCGAGCGAGCGCCGCTGCCCTTCCGCGGCAATCGTGGGCAGGCTGAAGAGGGTCGCGCGTGGAAAGGCAAGCGTGACCTCCTGCATCAGCGAGATGAGCTGGCCCTCGTACGCATCCCACACGGTGACCGCGGCCTCGACGTAGTCCTCGGCATGGAAGAGATGGGCGTAGTGCGTATCCAGCACCCACTCCATCATCGGCCACGCCATCACCGGGAAACCCGGCGCGAAATAGTGCTGGCGGATGGTGAAACCCGGAATGCGGTTGAACGGGTTGGGAATGATCTCGCTGCCTACCGGAAACACGCCCATCTGCAGGCGCTCGGGCGTGACCTCGTCGCCGAAGCGCGCCCGGATCTCGGCCTCGGCCTCGGAGTGCAGCGCGAGATCCAGCCCCAGTGCCGCTGCCGCCGACTGCCGGGTGCGATCGTCCGGCGTGGCGCCGATGCCACCGAAGCACAGCACGACGTCGCCGCTGGCGAAGGTCTGCTTCAGGGTTTCGGTCAGCCGGTCGCCGTCGTCGCCCGCATAGCGCGCCCATGACAGCTTGAGACCGCGCGCGCCGAGCAACTCGATGACCTTCGCAAGATGTTTGTCGCTGCGGCGGCCGGAGAGGATCTCGTCGCCGATGATCAATGCACCGAAGTTCATGCGTTCGTCCGAGGCAGGTTCTTTGGGGGGGCGTCGACGATGGTGACGCCGTTGCGTGTCCGCTCGCGCCGCAAGGCCTCGAGCATGAAATGCACGAAGGCGAGACCCGAATAGGCGGGTGCGATCAGGTTGAGGATGGGGACGTAGGCCAGCAGCGCGCAGGCGCCGCCGAGGGCGAGCATCGGCAGGCGTTGCTCGGCGCGAAGGCGCCGCAGCTCGTCGGCGTCGGCGTGGAGCATCAGGGCGTCATAGCCGAAGGCGCGCTGGTTCAGCCAGCCCGTCAGCAGCACCGACACGATGAGTCCCACACCTGGAATCAGCCAGAAAGGCAGCGACAGCACCAGCGCGAGGATGAACAACAGCGTCGAGGCGATGGCATTGAGCGCGCTGCCGACGTTCGAGCCGCCGCGCCGCTGCTCGAGGTCGGCATAGTCCTTGCGGCCCACGCGCTCGAGCATCAGGGGCAGCGCGATCACCGCCACCAGCAACGCGGCCGTCACGTAGATCAGCGGAACGAAGGCGAGCGCCAGCCCCAGCTTGAGCAGCACGAGCACGATGGCCGCCGCCGCCTCGCTCGTCGTCAGCCAATCGCCGATCAGCGGCACTGCATGCAGCCACGCGAGCAAGGTGCCGATCATCGTGTCCCACTGCAGCACGCCAATGGTGACCCACAGCGCAACCGCAACCAGCCCCGGCCATACCAGGTGCCAGAAGATGTCGCGCCGCCAAAGGCTGCGGAAGGCACGGCCGAATGCGAGCAGGATCTCCTTCAAGGAACCTCGCCTCCTCAGCGCGGCATGCCGGGGAGGCCACCCGGCAGCATGCCCTTCATCGCACGCATCATCTTCTGCATTCCACCCTTGGAGAATTGCTTCATCACCTTCTGCGTCTGCTCGAACTGGTTCAGCAGGCGATTGACCTCCTGCACCGTCACCCCGGCACCTGCGGCGATGCGGCGTTTGCGGCTGGCCTTGAGGATCTCGGGCTTGGCGCGCTCGAGCGGCGTCATCGAATTGATGATGCCCTCGATGCGGCCGATGGCCTTCTCTTCCACGCCGCCCTGCAGCTTGCCGGCCGCCTGCGCGAACTGCGCCGGCAGCTTGTCCATCATCGACGACAGCCCGCCCATCTTGCGCATCTGGCCGATCTGATCCTTGAAGTCGTTGAGGTCGAATCCCTTGCCGCTCTTCAATTTCTGCGCGAAGTCGCGCGCCTTCTCCTCATCCACGCCACGGCGCGCCTCCTCGACCAGGCCCAGGATGTCGCCCATGCCAAGGATGCGGCTCGCCATGCGGTCGGGGTGGAAGGGCTCGAGGCCGGAGAGCTTCTCGCCCACGCCGGCGAACTTGAGCGGCTTGCCGGTGACGTGGCGCACGGACAGCGCCGCGCCGCCGCGCGCGTCGCCGTCGAGCTTGGTGAGCACGACGCCGGTGAGCGGCAGCGCATCGTTGAACGCGCGCGCGGTGTTCACCGCGTCCTGGCCGAGCATCGCATCGACCACGAACAGTGTCTCGATCGGCTTCACCGCAGCGTGCAGCGCCTGGATCTCGGCCATCATCGCCTCGTCGATCGCGAGGCGACCGGCGGTGTCCACCAGCAGCACGTCGACGTGATGCTTGCGCGCGTGATCTACCGCCGCGAGCGCGATGTCGACCGGCTTCTGGTCCGGCGTCGAGGGGAAGAAGCCGACGCCCGCCTGGGCAGCGACCGCCTTCAACTGCTCGATGGCGGCCGGGCGATACACGTCGGTGGACACCACCAGCACCTTCTTCTTCTGCTGCTCGTGCAGCAGCTTGGCGAGCTTGCCGGTGGTGGTGGTCTTGCCCGCGCCCTGCAGGCCGGCCATCAGCACCACCGCCGGCGGCTGGGTGGCGAGGTTCAGGCCCTCGTGCGCGCCGCCCATCAGCGCCTTCAACTCGTCGTGCACGACGCCCACCAGCGCCTGGCCGGGAGTGAGCGAGCCGATGACTTCCTGGCCGACCGCCTTTTCCTTCACGCGCGCCACGAAATCCTTGACGACCGGCAGCGCGACGTCGGCCTCGAGCAGCGCGAGGCGCACCTCGCGCATCGCCTCCTGGATGTTGTCATCGGTCAGGCGCGCCTGACCGCGCAGGGTCTTGACGACTTTGGACAGGCGTTGCGTGAGATTGTCGAGCATGTTTGCGGAAACCTTGGAGCCGAGTGACTTGGAGTAAAATTCAACCAACCATGCGCACGATTCTACTTCATCTCATTCCTGCCTCGCTTTATGCAGCCCTCGGCCTGAAGTTCTGGCACAACTGCCGCACGACCGACAACGCACAGGCGCGGCCCTGCGTATCGACTGCCGAGCGCATCACGTTGCTCGTCGCCATCGTCGCACATGGCGCCGCGCTGCAGGCCGCGCTGTTTCCCGGCGAGCAGATGCGCTTTGGCTTCGGGGTCGCGGTGTCGATGATGGTGTGGCTGGCAATCTGCTTCTACTGGGTGGAGGCGCTGTACACCCGCCTCGACGGGCTGCATGCGGTCGCGATGCCGGCGGGCGTCGTCGCGAGCCTGCTGCCGTTGGCCTTCCCGGGCGAGCACGTGCTGGCGAATGCAGCCTCGCCCGCCTTCCGCGCGCATTTCATCATCGCCATGCTGGCCTACAGCCTGTTCACGCTGGCCGCGCTGCACGCCCTGTTGATGTCGGTGGCGAGCAAGCAGTTGCATGACGCGCGCTTCAGCCGCGCGCTCGGCAGCCTGCCGCCGCTGCTGACGATGGAAGCCCTGCTGTTCCGCCTGATCGGCATCGCCTTCGTGCTGCTGACGCTGACGCTCGTGACCGGCGTGCTGTTTTCCGAGAGCTTGTTCGGCCGCGCCTTCGCCTTCGACCACAAGACGATCTTCGCCTTCATCTCGTGGTTCCTGTTCGGCGGGCTGCTGCTGGGCCGATGGCTGTGGGGCTGGCGCGGACGTGTGGCATTGCGCTGGACGCTGGCCGGCTTCATCGCGCTGATGCTGGCCTATGTCGGCAGCCGATTCGTGATCGAAGTCGTACTGCATCGCGCAAATTGACACGGTGCACACCCGAGCGCCCCGAAGCAGGATTTACAAGCCCCTGCGCGCCATGCAACATCAGGCATCACCTCGTCGATAACGGGAAATGGCCGCAACCGCCAACGTCGCCCTGAGCGGACTCGCCCGGGCTCTCATCCAGCATGGACGCCTCGCCGAGGCGGACGCGATCGCCTGTTCGCAGGTCAAATCCGAAAGCGCGAACGCCTTCCTGCTCGAACTTTCAAGCCGCGGGCTGCTCAGCGCGCGGGAGTCCGCCCGCTTTGCCGCTGAAACCTTCGGCTACCCGCTGCTGGATGTCGGCGCGATAGACAAGAGCATGGTGCCGCGCGACATCGTCGACCGCAAGCTGATGTCCAAGCATCAGGTCGTGGGCCTCACCAAGCGCCACAACCGCGTCACGTTGGCGGTCGCCGATCCGTCCAACATGCGCGCGCTCGACGAGATCCGCTTCCAGACGGGCCTGCAGCTCGATCTCGTCATCGCGGAAGCGGACAAGCTGGGCCGCCTGATCGACTCCTTGCTCGAAAACGCGCAGCAGGCGCTGAAGGAGATGACGGGCGACGAGTTCGACATGGACCTGCTGCAGCAGGAGGGCCCGACCCACGAGACCGAGGAGGAGGCGAGCGAAGTCGACGATGCGCCGGTCGTGCGCTTCATCCAGAAGGTGCTCATCGACGCGATCAACGAAGGGGCGTCGGACATCCACTTCGAGCCCTACGAAAAGTTCTACCGCATCCGCGTGCGCACCGACGGCATCCTGCGCGACATCGCGCAGCCGCCGCTGGTGCTGAAGGAGAAGATCGCTGCCCGCATCAAGGTGATCTCGCGTCTCGACATCTCCGAGCGCCGCGTGCCGCAGGACGGTCGCATGAAGCTGGTGCTGTCGAAGAACAAGGCCATCGATTTCCGCGTCTCGACGCTGCCGACTCTGCACGGCGAGAAGATCGTGATGCGCATCCTCGATCCGAGCTCCGCCATGCTCGGCATCGATGCGCTGGGCTACGAGCCGGATCAGCGCAAGGCCCTGCTCGACGCGGTCGAGCGCCCCTATGGCATGATCCTGGTGACTGGTCCGACGGGCTCGGGCAAGACGGTCTCGCTCTACACCTGCCTCAATCTGCTCAACAAGGCCGGCGTCAATATCTCCACCGCAGAGGACCCGGCGGAAATCAACCTGCCCGGCATCAATCAGGTGAACGTCAACGAGAAAGCCGGCCTGACCTTCTCTGCCGCACTGCGCGCCTTCCTGCGCCAGGACCCGGACGTCATCATGGTGGGTGAGATCCGTGACATCGAAACGGCGGAGATTTCCATCAAGGCGGCACAGACCGGCCACCTGGTGCTGTCAACGCTTCACACCAATGACGCGCCCACGACGCTGGAACGTCTAAAGAATATGGGCGTCGCGCCGTTCAATATTGCGTCGTCGGTCATCCTGATCACGGCCCAGCGCCTGGCGCGTCGCCTGTGCACCTGCAAGAAGCCGGTGGACATCCCGCTCGAGGCCCTGCTCGAGGCCGGATTCAGCGATCAGGATCTCGACGGCACATGGCAGCCGCAGGGGCCGGTCGGCTGCGATCGATGCAAGGGATCGGGTTACAAGGGGCGCGTCGGCATCTACCAGGTGATGCCGATCACCGAGGAAATCGCACACATCATCATGACCAACGGCAACTCGATGGATATCGCCGCACAGGCCCAGCGCGAAGGCGTCCGCGACCTGCGCCAGTCGGGGCTGCTCAAGGTCAGGCAGGGCGTCACCTCGCTGGAAGAAGTGCTGGCCACCACCAACGAATAAGGCAACACGGGAATCGAAACCTATGGCCACAGCTAGCCGCGCGGCGCGCGTCACTCCACCCAAGGAAGACCTGTACAACTGGGAGGGCAAGGACAAGACCGGCAAGGTGGTGCGCGGCGAGATGCGTGCGACCGGCGAGACCGTCGTGCATGCGACGCTGCGCCGCCAGGGCATCCTCGTCACCCGGATCAAGAAGCAGGCGCTGTCGCGCGGCGGGCGCATCGGCGAGAAGGACATCGCGCTCTTCACTCGCCAGTTGGCCACGATGATGAAATCGGGCGTACCGCTGCTGCAGGCCTTCGACATCGGCATCAAGGGCTCGGGCAATCCGGCGCTCGCCAGGCTGCTCAACGACATCCGCAGCGATGTCGAGACGGGCTCCAGCCTGTCGCAGGCCTTCGCCAAGCATCCGGTGCAGTTCGACCGTCTGTTCGTGAACCTGGTGGCCGCCGGCGAACAGGCCGGCATCCTCGACAACCTGCTCGACCGCATCGCGACCTACAAGGAAAAGATCATCGCGATCAAAGGCAAGATCAAGTCGGCCCTGTTCTACCCGGCCGCCGTAGTGGTCGTTGCCGCCCTGGTCGTTTCCGTGATGATGCTGTTCGTGATCCCAGAGTTCAAGAACGTGTTCACCAGCTTCGGCGCGGACCTCCCGGGGCCGACGCTGCTCGTGATCGGCATGTCCGACTTCTTCGTCAAATACTGGTATGTGCTGTTCGGCCTGGTGATCGCCGTGATCGCAGGCATCATCTTCACCTACAAACGCTCGCAGGCGGTGCAGATCGCCGTCGACCGCATGATCCTGAAGCTGCCGGTGGTCGGCGACATCGTGCGCAAGGCGACCGTCGCGCGCTGGACACGCACCCTGTCGACGATGTTCGCCGCCGGCGTACCGCTCGTCGAGGCGCTGGACTCGGTCGGCGGCGCTTCCGGGAACCATGTCTATGTCACGGCGACGCGCGAGATCCAGAGCGAGGTCAGCACCGGCAGCAGCCTCACTGTTGCGATGCAGAACTCGCGCGTGTTCCCCAGCATGGTGGTGCAGATGGTGTCGATCGGCGAGGAATCCGGCCAACTCGACTCGATGCTCAGCAAGGTGGCCGACTTCTTCGAGCAGGAGGTCGACGACGCGGTGGCCGGCCTGTCGCAACTGCTCGAGCCCTTGATCATGGTCTTCCTCGGCACCGTCATCGGCGGCCTGGTCGTCGCGATGTACCTGCCGATCTTCAAGCTCGGCTCGGTGGTCTGAAAGCCGCTTCCACTCACCGGCCGTCCGCGCGCAGGCGGGGCGGCCCCCAGCCCTCCTCGCCCGATGCTCGACTTCCTCCGCGACCCTGCCGCCTTCGTTCCCCTCGCGTCGCTGATCGGCCTGTTCGTGGGCAGCTTCCTCAACGTCGTGATCCACCGCCTGCCCAGGATGATGGAGCACGACTGGCACGCGCAGGCGGCGGAACTGCGTGGCGAGCCGCCGCCGCAGACCGAGCGCTTCAATCTCGCCGTGCCGCGGTCGCGTTGCCCGCATTGCGGCCATCTGGTCACTGCGCTGGAGAACATTCCCGTCATCAGTTACGTGGTGCTGCGCGGGCGATGCAGCCACTGCGGCGCGCCCATCGGCAAACGCTACCCGGTGGTCGAGGTATTGACGGCCGCGCTTTCGGGCTACGCCGCCTGGCATTTCGGCTTCGGCATCGCCGCCCTGGGTGCGCTGCTCTTCCTGTGGGCGATGATCGCGCTCGCCTTCATTGACCTCGACACCCAGTTGCTGCCCGACGACCTGACGCTGCCCTTGTTGTGGCTGGGGCTGGCGCTCAACCTCGGCGCCACGTATGCGAGCCTGGGCAGCGCGGTGATCGGGGCGATGACCGGCTACCTGGCGCTGTGGACGATCTACTGGCTGTTCCGGCTCGCCACCGGCAAGGAAGGCATGGGCTACGGCGACTTCAAGCTGCTTGCTGCCATCGGTGCGTGGCTTGGGTGGCAGATGTTGCCGCTCACCATCCTGCTGTCGTCGGTGGTGGGGGCCGTCGTCGGAATCAGCCTGATCGTGTTCGCGCGCCATGGCCGCAACGTCCCGATTCCCTTCGGCCCCTATCTCGCCGCGGCCGGCGTGATTGCCCTGTTCTGGGGGCGGGAGATCACCAGCCGCTACCTTGGCGCCTCCTGAGGCGGGACATTCGCGCACCGCGACGCCTGCCCGCAGGCTTGAAAAACGACGCACGCGCCCCCAACTTGGTCGCGCGTGCGGCGCGTGCCGGACGCGGCTTTTTCCTTATGCTGCATTGCGTTAGACTTGCGCACTTGCCTTTCGGGAGCTTGTCATGCCCATTTACGAATATCGTTGCGACGCCTGTGGATTCCAGAAGGAACACATGCAGAAGATGAGCGATGCGCCGCTCTCCACCTGCCCGTCCTGCGGCAAGGAAACCTACACCAAGCTGTTGTCCGCAGCCGGCTTCCAGCTCAAGGGCAGCGGCTGGTACGCCACCGACTTCAAAGGCGGAAGCGGTGCCAAGGCTTCTTCCACCAGCGAGAGCAGTGCCCCCGCCCACAGTTGCGGCGGTGGCGGCTGCGGCTGCCACTGACTGACACGACGCGACATCGACAAAGACCACTACGTGAAGAAATACTTCATCACCGGCCTGCTGATCTGGATTCCTCTGGCGATCACCTTCATGGTGCTCGCCTGGATCGTCGGCACGCTCGACCAGATCATCCTGCTGCTGCCGAATGGCCTGCACCCGCGCGAGATCTTCGGTTTCAACGTTCCCGGCCTCGGCGTCCTGCTGACGCTGTTCATCGTGTTCAGCACCGGACTGATCGCCGCCAACGTGCTCGGCCAGAAGCTGGTGCAGGTCTGGGAAGCGATGCTGTCGCGCATCCCGGTGGTGAAGTCGATCTACTACAGCGTCAAACAGGTCTCGGACACGCTGTTCTCGAGCAGCGGCCAGGCGTTCCGCAAGGCGTTGCTGGTGCAGTATCCGCGCGAGGGTTCATGGACGATCGCCTTCCTGACCGGCAAGCCGGGCGGGGATGCGGCAAACCACCTCGAGGGCGAATTCGTCAGCGTGTACGTGCCTACCACGCCCAACCCGACTTCCGGCTTCTTCCTGATGATGCCCGCGAACGACGTCGTCGAGCTCGAGATGAGCGTCGACGAGGCGCTGAAGTACATCATCTCGATGGGCGTGGTCGCGCCGCCACAGCGCAAGCCGGTGCGCACTGCGGCCCTGCTCGACTGACCTGCCCCGCTCAAGCGCATCAACACTTCCCGGCGCGACATCGGTCGCGCCCCCACGAAACCTCACCAGTCCAAACCATGCGAACTCACTACTGCGGCAAGGTCACCGCCGCCGACCTCGACCAGATCGTCACCATTTGCGGCTGGGTACATCGTCGCCGCGACCACGGCGGCGTCATCTTCATCGACCTGCGCGACCGCGAGGGCCTGGTGCAGGTGGTATGCGACCCCGACCGCGCCGAGATGTTCAAGATCGCCGAATCCGTGCGCAACGAGTTCGTGCTGAAGATGAGCGGCAAGGTCCGCCGCCGTCCGGCCGGCACCGAGAACGCCAACCTGACCTCGGGCGAGATCGAGATCTTGTGCCACGACATCGAGGTGCTCAACGCCGCCGCCACGCCGCCCTTCCAGCTCGACGACGAGAACCTCTCGGAGACGGTGCGCCTGACCAACCGCGTCATCGACCTGCGTCGCCCGCAGATGCAGAAGAACCTGATGCTGCGCTACAAGACCACGATGGCCTTCCGCCGCTTCCTCGACGGCGCCGGCTTCATCGACGTCGAGACGCCGATGCTGACCAAGAGCACGCCGGAAGGCGCGCGCGACTACCTGGTGCCCTCGCGCGTGCACCCAGGCCAGTTCTTCGCGCTGCCGCAGTCGCCCCAGCTCTTCAAGCAGCTGCTGATGGTCGCCGGCTACGACCGCTACTACCAGATCGTCAAGTGCTTCCGCGACGAGGACCTGCGCGCCGACCGTCAGCCCGAGTTCACCCAGGTCGATCTGGAGACCTCGTTCATGGACGAGCACCAGATCACCGCGCTGGTCGAGGAGATGATCCGCTTCGTGTTCAAGGAGGCGATGGACGTCGAGCTGCCCGCGCCCTTCCCGCGCATGACCTACGCCGAGGCGATGCGCCGCTACGGCTCGGACAAGCCCGACCTGCGCGTCACGCTCGAACTCACCGACGTCACCGATGCGGTGCAGGACGTCGCCTTCAAGGTCTTCAGCGGCCCCGCCACCTCGGGCGGCCGCGTCGCCGCGATGCGCGTGCCGGGCGGCAACAGCCTGACCCGCGGCGAGATCGACGAATACACCAAGTTCGTCGGCATCTACGGTGCCAAAGGCCTGGCCTACATCAAGGTCAATGACGTCACCCAGCCCAACGAGCAGGGCCTGCAGTCACCGATCGTCAAGAACCTGCACGAGACCGCGCTGCGCACCATCCTGGAGCGCACCGGCGCGCAGTCGGGCGACCTGATCTTCTTCGGTGCCGACAAGACCAAGGTGGTCAATGACGCCATGGGCGCGCTGCGCATCAAGCTCGGTCACGAGAAGGGCTATGTGACCGGCGAGGCCTGGCGTCCGCTGTGGGTGGTCGACTTCCCGATGTTCGAGTACGACGAGGACGACAAGCGCTGGACCGCCTGTCACCACCCCTTCACCAGCCCCAAGGACGAGCACATCGACCTGCTCGAATCCAACCCGGGCGAGTGCCTGGCCAAGGCCTACGACCTGGCGTTGAACGGCTGGGAGATCGGCGGCGGCTCGGTGCGTATCCACCGCGCCGACGTGCAGGCGCGCGTGTTCGAGGCGCTCAACATCGGCCCCGAGGAGCAGCAGGCCAAGTTCGGTTTCCTGCTCGACGCGCTCAAGTACGGCGCGCCGCCGCATGGCGGCCTGGCCTTCGGTCTGGATCGCATCGTCACCATGATGACCGGCGCCGAGTCCATCCGCGACGTCATCGCCTTTCCCAAGACCCAGCGCGCTCAATGCCTGCTCACCGATGCGCCGAGCGGTGTGGACGAGAAGCAGTTGCGCGAGTTGCACATCCGTCTGCGCCAGAAGGTGGAAACCCAGGTCGAGGTCGGCAAGAGCTGAGCGGGTCGCCGCGGGTCCGATCGAAAAGCGGATGGGTGATCCATCCGCTTTTTTTTCGCGGTCACCTGCCGCTTCAGCAAGCGGCATCGATGCCGTAATCTTGTCATCGGCCTACCCGCCGCATAGAGTCCAAGCCCGCGCCCATGCCTCTTTCCGAATCGACCAGCGTCCTCGTCGTCGAAAGCCAGCCCACCATGCGCGCGCAATTGCGCACGATGCTGGCATCCATCGGCCTGGATGCGGCGCAGTTCGCGAGTTCCGCGAACGTCGCGATGCGGCGGCTGCGCGAGCGGCGTTATGAGCTCATCCTGTGCGAATACCATCTGGGCGACGGTCAGGACGGCCAGCACTTGCTCGAGGACCTGCGCCAGCACGAGATCATTCCACTCGACGCGCTGTTCGTGATGATCAGCGGCGAGATGAACTACGCGCGCGTCGTCAGCACCTGCGAACTGGCACCGAACGACTACATCCTCAAGCCGCTCACCGCCGAGACGCTGCGTGTGCGTCTGCAGCGCGCCTTCGACAAGCGTGACGCCTTCCTGCCCGCGTGGCAGGCCATCGGCATCGGCGACACCGTCAGCGCCATCGCGCACTGCCGGGAAGGCTGCGAGACCTATCCACAGTACCAGATCGATTTCCTGCGACTGCAGGCGGAGCTGCACCTGTCCATCGGCCAGTTCGAGCAGGCCGAGAACCTGTATCACAGGATCCTCGACATCAAGACCATTCCCTGGGCCGAACTCGGGCTTGCGCGCACGCTGATGCTGCGCAAACGCTACCAGGAGGCGGAGGACATCCTCGTCCGCCTGGTGGGCGCGCATGAGCGCTTCATCGAAGCCTACGAGCTGTTGACGCAACTGCGCGAGGACACCGGCCGCACTGCCGCCGCGCACGAGACCCTGCTCGTCGCGACCGAACGCTCGCCCTATCGCATCAAGCGCCTGCGGCACCTCGGCGAGCTGTCGCTGGCAGTGGGCGACGCCGCCGCCGCCGAAACCACCTTCGCCGAGGTGGTGCGCAAGGGCAAGTATTCAGAGTTTGCCGACCCCGAGGATCACGTGCGCCTGGTTCAGGCGCAGCTCGCGCAGATGAAGCTGGAGCAGGCCGGCAACAGCATCGCCGACCTCGACCGGAGCATGGGGCGCCAGCCCCGCGGCGAGCTGTGCAAGGCGCTGAGCACCGCCCTTCTGCACGCGCGCTCGGGGGACCTGGAGCGCGCCCGCGAGGCGCTGCAGCAGGCCTCGCGCGCCAGCCGCCGGGGCGCCCAGTTGTCGGTGGGCCTGCGGCAGGAACTGGTGAAAGCCTGTTTCGACCATCAGTTGGGCGACGAGGGCAGCGAACTGGTGGTGGACATCCTGCGCACCGCAGCGGACGAACGCTCCATCGAGAGCACGCGCGAACTGCTCAAGGCGCGCGGCCTGGAGAATCTGTCGCGGCAGATCGAGGCGCGCGTGCAGGCGGAGGTCAAGTCGCTGATCACCGTGGGTGCGGAAAAGGCGCGCGCCGGTGACTTCGACGGCGCTGTCGCCGAGATGATGAACGCTGCCCGCAAGATGCCGGGCAACCCGCAGGTGCTGTTCAATGCGGCACTTGCGCTGATGCGCCATATCGAGCACCGCGGCTGGAACGACGCCTTCGCCGCGCAAGCGCGCAGCCTGATCGACCGCGCCCGCAAGCTGTCGCCAGCAAGCCCGCGACTGGCCGCGCTGACGGAGTTCATGCATCAACAGATCAAGCGCTACGGCATACGCCCTGGCCGTATCATGGCGCGGACCTGAGCCCCGCCAAAAGTTCGTTCATCCGACATGGCCCGACACCTCCTCACCCGCCTGATCACCCGCCTGCTGTGGCTATTCCTGCTCGTCGGTCTCACCGCCGGCTGCGGGCCTGCGGCCTCCGACGGCAGCGCCGGCCCAGCCGCACGTGCCCAGTCTGCGACGCCGCGCGGCCTTCCGCCCGAGGCGCTGGAGACGCTCGCCCTGATCCAGCGCGGCGGCCCCTTCCCGTATCGCAAGGACGGCACCATCTTCCAGAACCGCGAGCGCCTGCTGCCCGCCATGCCACGCGGCTACTACCGCGAATACACCGTGCCGACACCCGGCTCGCAACACAGAGGCGCGCGCCGCATCATCAGCGGCGGCAATCCCCCCGAGGTGTACTACTACACTGCAGACCACTATCGAAGCTTCCGCCGCATCGAGCCTCTTCCATGAGCACGCCCTCTTCCGCCCATTCTGCGACGCCGGGCGCCGCCCTCGTCGCCATCGAGCTTGCCGGCTGCCGCACCAAGGCCGAGTTGCTGTCGCGCATTGCCACGGCAATGCGCTTTCCGCCCTGGTTCGGGCACAACTGGGATGCACTGGCCGACTGCCTGACGGACCTCTCCTGGCTGCCGGCGCCTGCCTACGTGATCGAGCTGCAGCACCTGGGCGATCTGCGCGCAGCGGCGCCCGAGGTGGTTGCGACCCTGCTCGAGATCCTCGCCGATGCGGCCGCCTACTGGGCCGACCAGGGGATCGGCTTCAGTCTCGCCGGCGACGAGCCGACGCGCTCGACACCCGCTTCCTGAGCCAGGTCAAAGTCTGTCCGCTTCCCCCTTGAAAACGCGTACTCCGCGCCTATATTCCTGTTGAAGCCGGATTTCCGGCAGATTTCAGGCAAGGCCTTCCATGCAAAGGAGAGTGAGACATGAGCAACATCACGCGTCGTGACCCTCTTGACGACTTCTTCCGCGGCTTCTTCGTGCGCCCCGTCGATTTCGGCACCGGGGACATGACGACCGAGGCACCGCAGATGCGGGTGGACGTGAAGGAAAATCCGGATGCCTACGAAGTGCACGCCGAATTGCCCGGCATGAAGAAGGAAGACATCCATGTGCACATCGACGGCCCGGTGGTGTCGATCAGCGCAGAGCGCAAGCAGGAGAAGGAAGTGAAGGAAGGCGAGCGCGTACTGCGGACCGAGCGCTACTTCGGCAAGGTGTCGCGCAGCTTCCAGCTCGGCCAGGACGTAGACGAATCCAGGGCGACGGCGAAATTCAACGACGGCGTGCTTGCGCTGACGCTGCCGAAGAAAGCCGAAGCACAGGCGAAACGGCTGACGATCGACTGACGACCGACACTCGCTTGCCGTCGCAAAGGCCCGCCGGTCCTCGATCGGCGGGCCTTCTTGCGTCGGGACGGATCACCGCGCCGCGCAGTGGTTGGCGATGGCGACGAAATCGGCAACGGACAGGCGCTCGCCGCGCAGGCCGGGGTCCAGCCCCAGGGCGGCGAAATCCTCGTCGTCCATGAAGTCGCGCAAGGTGTTCTTCAGCGTCTTGCGCCGCTGGCCGAAGGCCGCGGTGACGATGCGGCCCAGCAGGGCATGGTCCGAGGCGCCGAGCTGCTCGGGCGGCAGGGGCACCAGGCGCACGATGCTCGACATCACCTTCGGCGCAGGGCGAAACGCCCCCGGCGGCACATCGAAGAGCCGCCCCATGCGGAAGCGGTACTGCAGCATCACCGACAGGCGTCCGTACTCCTCGGTCCCCGGTTCGGCCACCATGCGCATCACGACCTCCTTCTGCAGCATGAAGGTCATGTCCTTGACCCGCTCCGCGAATTCGGCGAGGTGGAACAGGATGGGGGTCGAGATGTTGTAGGGCAGGTTGCCGACGATGCGCAGTCCGGGAGGCGCTTCGCCGCCGCCCCCGCCAACGAGGGCGCCGAAATCGAATTTCAGCGCGTCGCCTTCGTGGATCGTGATCTGATCCGGAGTCCAGGATTCACGCAGGCGCGCGATCAGGTCGCGGTCGATCTCGACCACGTGGAGGTGGCCAAGGCGTTCGATCAAGGGCATGGTCATCGCCCCCAGCCCAGGGCCGATCTCCACCATGCACTCGCCCGGTTGCGGCCGGATGGCGTCGATGATGCGCCGGATGATGTTCGGGTCCGACAGGAAGTTCTGGCCAAAGCGCTTGCGCGCGCGGTGACCGTCGGTGTTTCTGTCCTGCATGCCGATCCTCAATGTGCCGCAGCGCTTGCGCCGCCGGCCGCCGACATGGCCAGCGCGAGCTCGACGGCAGCATACAGGCTGCCGGGGTCGGCCCGCCCCGTCCCGGCAAGATCGAAGGCCGTACCGTGGTCCACCGAGGTGCGGATGATCGGCAGCCCGAGCGTCACATTGACCCCGCCGCCGAAGCTGGCGTGCTTGAGCACCGGCAGGCCCTGGTCGTGGTACATCGCCAGCACCGCATCGCCGGTCGACAGCGTGTGCGGCACGAAAAGCGTGTCGGCCGGCAGCGGCCCGACGAGCTGCATGCCCTCGGCACGCAAGCGCTCGAGCACCGGGGCAATGACCTCGATTTCCTCGCGCCCGAGGTGCCCACCCTCGCCCGCGTGCGGGTTGAGCCCGGCCACCAGGACGCGGGGCGCGGCGAGTTCGAAGCGGCGGACCAGATCGCCATGCAGGATGCGGAGCGTCTGTTCCACCGCCTCCTGCGTGATCGCCGCCGGGACCGCCGACAGCGGAAGGTGGGTCGTGACCAGCGCGACACGCAGGCCACCGCCGACCAGCATCATCACCACGCGCGGCGTGAGGGTGTGGTCGGCGAGGTACTCGGTATGGCCGGAGAAGGGCACGCCCGCATCGCAGATCACGCCCTTGTGCACCGGCGCGGTGATCATGCCGGCAAATTCGCCGCTGGCACAGCCGGCCAGCGCACGGTCCAGCAGATCGAGCACGTAGCGTGCGTTGGCGGGGTCGGGCATGCCCAGCTTCGACGCCACGGCCAGCGGCAGGTGCAGGACTTCGAGACAGCCTGCCCTCGCGCTCCCCTCGCCTTCATAGCGCTGCACCTCGACCGGCCGGCCCGTCAGCGCAGCGCGCTCCCGGATCAGGTCGATGTCGCCCAGCACCACGAGCCGCGCAGGCCAGTCCTTCTCTGCGAGGCGCGCGCAGAGTTCCGGACCGACACCGGCGGGCTCGCCGCTGGTGACGGCCAGCACCGGCTGCATGGCATCGGCGCTCACTCGCGGCCCAGGCGATTATCGACGTAGGTGCTGTCGCGCAACTGACGCAGCCAGTCCTCGTAAGCCTGCTCCGCCTTGCGTTCGCGCAGGGCGGCGCGCGCAAGGCCGCGCTTGCGCTCGTCGGTGACATCCTGCACGCGGCGCCCCAGCACCTGGATCAGGTGCCAGCCGAACGGCGAGCGCACCGGCTGGCTCACTTCGCCGGGCTTCAGGGCGTTCATCGCGCGCTCGAACTCCGGCACCGTATCGCCCGGATTGACCCAACCCAGATCGCCACCCTTCGCAGCCGAAAGGTCCGCCGAACTCGCCTTCGCCAGTTCGCCGAAATCCGCCCCGTTGACGATGCGCTCGCGCAAGCCGCGCAGCCTCGACTCGGCTTCGGCATCCGACAGCACTTCGGAAGTCTTGACCAGGATATGACGCGCGTGGGTCTGCTCCAGCGTCAGCGCCGCGGTGCCCTCGCCGCCACGCCGATCCATCAGCTTGACGATGTGGATGCCAGCGGCGCTGCGCATCGGCTGGGAGACCTCGCCCGGCTTGAGATTGCGCGCCACCTCGGCGAACAGCGCCGGCACACGGTCCAGGCGACGCCAGCCGAGGCTGCCGCCGTTGATGCCGTCGGGTGCATCGGAGGTCGCCGCAGCGACGCGCGAGAAATCCTCGCCGGCACGCAGACGCGCCATCACCGCTTCGGCCCGCGCGCGGAGCCGCTCGATCTGCTCGGGCGTGGGACGTTCGGGTGCGCCGATCAGGATGTGGGACAGCAGGTACTCCTGATTGGAGAAGGCATCGGGGTTGCTGGCGAGGAAGTTGTCGACTTCCGCATCGGTGACGACCACCTTGTTGTCCACCTCACGCTCGCGCAATCGGGTGAGCAGGATTTCGGTGCGAATCTGGTCGCGGAACTGGGTCCACGAGACGCCGTCCTTTTCCAGCGTCGCGCGCAACTGGTCGATGCCGATCCTGTTGTTCTCGGCGATGCGGGCGATCGCGCGTTCGAGCGTCGCGTCATCGACCCGCAACGACGTGTCACGCGCAAGCTGCAACTGCGCACGCTCGAGGATCAGGCGCTCGAGCACCTGGCGTTCGAGCACGTCGGCCGGCGGCAACTCGACGTTCTGACGCTTCAACTGGCGCGTCGCCTGGTCGACACGCACGCGCAGCTCCTGCCGCGTGATCACTTCGTTATTGACCACGGCAGCGATGCGGTCCACATCCACTGCACGTGGCGCCGCGGCGAGCGGCATGGCGAGCATCGCGCAGGAAAAGCCGATGGCGAGGGCAGCGCAGCTACGTGAAAAGAGTCGGTTCATGTTCGATGGTTGGGTTTGCTGGGGCGAATCGCGCGGGATATCCGGTCAATAGCCGAAGACGCGGTTGGCCGTCGGATCGTTGATCTTGCCATAGCCCGGCACGCTGCGCTTGATCAGGGCCAGCGGACTCGAGCCGATGCTGGTGAGGTCGTTGAATTCGAGCTGGAAGAAAAGAGCCTTGTTCGACTTGTCCGCGGTGAGCGCATAGCGGTGCACGGCCGCGCGGAACACCCAGCAGCCGCCATTGAATTCCAGCCCGCCGATGGCCTCGGTGACACGATCCTCCTTGAGCGAATGCGTGACCCGTCCGACCCCATACCAGTTGTTCCACAAGGGCCACTGCCCCGACACGTCCACATCGCGCAACCCGAGCGTGCCATCGGTGCTGCGCAGGTCGCGCGCATAACGGTAGCTGACGTTGAGCGCCTTGGCGAACTCGGGCTGGTAGCGCAGCGCGGCATTGAAGCGCTCGATCTGGCTGTCGTTGGGGTTGTATTGCAGCAGGGAGTCGACGGAAGTCGTGCGCGTCAGGCGGCCATTGAGCCCACCGAGGATGTCGGCCCGACGGCTGGTACGCGCGACCTCGCCGGCGGTCACGCGCTGATCCTCGAAATAGTAGCGCTGGCCGACGAGGGCGCGGATGCGCTCCGCGCCGGTAGCCGGATCGATGAGTCGCGAGGTCACCGCGGCGGTGAGGTCGTTCGCATCGCCGATGCGGTCGCCGCCGGTATAGCGGTTCTCCGAGAAGATCTGCGCGAAGCCGAAATCGTAGCGGCTGGTGTCGAACAGCGGGATGTCGTCCTGCCGACGATAGGGAACGTTCAGGTAATAGAGTCGCGGTTCGAGCGTCTGCGTGAAGTCGCTGCCGAACAGCGTGGTATCGCGCTCGAAGAACAGGCCGCTGTCGATCGAGAAGATCGGCATCGTGCGCGTGATCGAGTTGCGTTCGCCGGCCACATCCTGCGGCCGCTGCAAGTCGTAGGTCGTCTGATGGATCCCGACCTTGGGCGTAAGGAAATACGCCGCGCCACGAATCGGCAGCGAAACCTGAGGATAGGCCGTCACCCGCGTGCCATCGACCTGATTGTTCTCCGGTCCCTCGAAGCGCACGTACTCGCTGTTGAAGGCGAAAGTCAGCCCGGCCGGAAGGTCGGGACGGAAGGCGTCGAGCTTGAGCTGCGGCAGTCGCCGGTACGGTGAAGCGTTCCTGACCGCGGGGTCGGGGTTCAGGGTCTGGTAGGCCTGCATCAGCGCCGATGCCGTCCACCATCCGCCGCCGGTGTAGACGAGTTGCCCCTGGCGCAACAGGTTCACCCGCGAGGACATCACGATGCGCGAGGACAGATCCTGGAAGTACTGGTCGTCCGAAACGGCATTCACGTCCAGCGCGCCATACAGCGTGGGGGTCAGCCACTGCTGGTGCTGGAAGGAACCCAGCGCGCGCTCCTTGCCGAGCATGCTGTCCTGCGGAAGCCACTCGACGCGGCTCTCCCCGCGATAGGTGTCACCGAGGTAGCGGAATTCGCCGGCAAGCTGCATGCCGCGCTTGGACATCAAGTGCGGCGCGATGGTCGCGTCGTAATTCGGCGCGATGTTCCAGTAGTAGGGCACCGACAGGTCGACGCCCGTCTTGGTCGATACGCCGAAGGTGGGTGGCAGGAAGCCCGACTGCCGCTGAGCGACCAGCGGAAAATCGGCCCAGGGCATCCACAGGATGGGCGTGTCCATGAACACCAGCGACGCGCCGCGAGCGGTGCCGACCTCGCGGTCGTAGTCGAGTTCGAGGTCACGGGCCTTGATGTACCAGTCGGGATCGCTCGCCTGGCAGGTACTCCAGGTCGCGTTCGTGAGCCGGTAATGATTCTCGCCTTCCAGATTCATCAGATCGGCGTGGCCGCTGCCGGACACTGCGCGCGCCGGGCCGCCTGGTTCATCCGCCTCGCGTTCGCGCGTCATCGAATAGGAGGGGGAGTCGAACGCACCCACCTGTTCGCCAACGATGAGCTCGGCATGCGGACCGGTCACCAGCGCAGTGTCCCGCTTCAGTCTCACGTTTCCGTCGGCGATCGCCTGATCGCTCACCTCGCGGTAAGTCACTTTGTCCGCGGTCAGCAGGACGTCGTCGCGCTGCAGTTCGGCCTCACCTTCGGCGACCAGTTCGACGGTACGCGTGCCGCGCAGCCGCAGCGCGGTGATCGAGGTGGCGCCCGGCGCCAGTGCCTCGGACGGACTGGCAGGAGCGGGAGCGGCCACAATGCCCGACGTTCCCGACCCCGCTCGCGCCCCGGGCGCAGCTTCCTTCGCCACCGGCGCGGAGGGCGTTGACGACACGCGCTCACGCGCCGATCCATCCGCCGCCTTCGCAGGAGGCGTCTTGAGCGATCTTGCGTCGACACCCACCGCCGGCAAGCCGGCGCTGGCCGTCCCGGTTCCGGCTACTGCAGGCCCGGGGCTGGCGGCAGGCTGCGGTGCAGGCTGCGATGGTGTCGCCGATGCGCCGCCTCGCACCAGATCTGGCGATACCACGAGCGCAGGCATGTCCGCTGCGCCGAAAGCGCCCGACATCCAGAACAACAACAGGGGGATGGCGCGCAGCCGGGTGTTCAAGACCTTCTCAGACACAGTGCTCCCCGACATTCACAGTGGCAGGCCGCCCACCGGAACGACCGTATTGATAAACTCGCGGATTGTACACGAACGCCCGCGGAGAACCCGTTTGCACCGCCTCGAACAACTGCACGCCTGGCTGGCTTCCGCCATGCCCGGCCGCAACTTCCAGCTCGCCCCCGCCTCGGCCGACGCGAGCTTCCGCCGTTACTTCCGCGTCGCTTTCGATGACGGCACTCCGTCGCGCATCGTCATGGATGCCCCGCCCGCCCACGAGGACTGCCGCCCCTGGCTGCATGTCGCCGACTTGTTCCGCAAGGCCGGCGCCCATGTCCCCGACGTACTGGCGCAGGATCTGGAGCAGGGCTTCCTGCTGCTGTCCGACCTCGGCTCGACCACTTACCTTTCGGCGTTGAAGGCAGAAGGGACACCGCCGCGCGACCCGCAGCGCGTCGCCCACCTGTATGCCGATGCGCTCGGCGCGCTCGCCTCCATCCAGCTCGCCAGCCGCCCGGGCGAGTTACCCGAGTACGATCGGGCGCTGCTGCTGCGCGAGATGATGCTGTTCCCGGAGTGGTACATCGCCCGCCACAAGGACGTGGAACTGAGCAGCACCGAGAGCGCGATGCTGCAGGCCTGCTTCGAGCGCATCCTCACGGCGAACCTCGCCGAGCCGCGCGTCTTCGTGCATCGCGACTTCCATTCGCGCAACCTGATGCTGATCGAGCCCGGCGAAAGCCGGGGCGCCAACCCGGGGGTGATCGACTTCCAGGACGCGGTGTACGGCCCGATCAGCTACGACCTGGTATCGCTGTTCAAGGACGCCTACATCCGCTGGGACGAGGAGTTCGTGCTCGACCTGCTGGTGCGCTACTGGGAGACGGCGCGCAAGCTGGGCCTGCCGGTGCGCGAGGATTTTGCAGACTTCCACCGCGACTACGAGTGGATGGGCGTGCAGCGCCACATCAAGGTGCTGGGCATCTTCGCGCGCCTGTATCACCGCGACGGCAAGGACGGCTACCTGGCCGACATGCCGCTGGTGATGGATTACCTGCGCCGCGCCTGCAAGCGCTACCGCGACCTCGGCCCGCTGCTGAAGCTGCTCGACCGCCTCGAACCCGAGGACGTCCAGGTCGGCTACACCTTCTGACGATGAAGGCGATGATCCTGGCCGCGGGCCGCGGCGAACGCATGCGCCCGCTCACCGACCACACGCCCAAGCCGCTGCTCGAAGCCGGCGGCAAGCCGCTCATCGTGTGGCACATCGAGCGCCTGCGCGAGGCCGGCTTCACCGAACTGGTGATCAATCACGCCCATCTCGGCCATCTGCTCGAGGCGGCGCTCGGCGACGGCCGCCGGCTCGGCGTGCACATCGCCTGGTCACCCGAGCGCGAGGCGCTGGAGACGGCTGGCGGCATCCGCCAGGCGCTGCCGCTGCTGGGCGATCACCCCTTTCTCGTGGTGAACGGCGACGTGTTCTGCGATGTGGATTTCGCCTCGGTGCGGCTGCAGCCGGGCGACTTCGCGCAGCTGCTGCTGGTGCCGAATCCGGCGCACCACACCGCGGGCGACTTCTTGCTGCGTGGCACGCGCATCGTCGCCGACGATGAGGGCGCCGCCGCGCAATGCCTGACCTTCTCCGGCATCGGCGTGTATGACCCTGCGCTTTTCGCCGACCTGGCACCGGGCAGCAGGGCGAAGCTCGCACCACTGCTGCGCACCGCGATCGCAGCCGGCCGCGTCGGCGGCGCCCGCCATGACGGCTGCTGGGTCGACGTCGGCACGCCGGCGCGGCTCGCCGAACTGGATCGCAGCCTGCGCATCGAATACGGACAACACCCCACCTCCGGCGAGTGAGTGACCAGACCATGAACGCCCCCAACGACCTTCCCCTCTTCGATGTCGCGCCCTTCCGCGCCCGTCGCGAGCGCCTGCTCGCGCGCATGGAAGCCGCCGGCGGCGGCGTCGCCATCCTGCCCACGGCGCCGGAGCGCGCGCGCAATCGCGACACCCACTATCCCTACCGCCACGACAGTTACTTCTACTACCTGACCGGTTTCCGCGAGCCCGAGGCGGTCGTCGTGCTGGTGGCTGGCGCCGAGCGCAAGCAGATCCTGTTCTGCCGCCAGAAGGAC
This sequence comes from Thauera sp. 2A1, assembly GCF_009469595.2. GTDB lineage: Bacteria > Pseudomonadota > Gammaproteobacteria > Burkholderiales > Rhodocyclaceae > Thauera. The sequence goes on from NZ_SSXV01000021.1 coordinate 38,917, forward strand.
GAGGAGCGCGAGATCTGGGACGGCTTCCGCCACGGCCCCGACGCCGCCTGCGACAAGTTCGGCTTCGACGAGGCCTGGACCATCGGTGACCTCGAGCGTCGCCTTCCCGACTTCCTCGCCAACCAGCCGGTGCTGTGGTGCGGCCTGGGCTACGACAACGACTGGGACGGGAAGGTGATGGCGGCGCTCAACACGGTGCGCGCCAATTCGCGCACTGGCGTCACGCCGCCGCACTCGGTGCGCGACCTGCGCGCCGATCTCGACGAAATGCGCCTGATAAAGGACGCCAGCGAGATCGCCACCATGCGACGTGCCGGCCAGATCTCGGCCGAGGCGCATTGCCGCGCGATGCGCACCGCGCGCCCCGGGCGTTTCGAATACGAGATCGAGGCCGAACTGCTGCACGCCTTCCGCGCCGCCGGCAGCCAGTACCCCGCCTACACCTCCATCGTCGCCAGCGGCGCCAACGCCTGCGTGCTGCACTATGTGGAGAACGACCGTCGCATGGAAGACGGCGACCTGCTGCTGATCGACGCCGGCTGCGAGCTCGACGGCTATGCCTCGGACATCACCCGCAGCTTCCCGGTGAACGGACGCTTCAGCGGGCCGCAGCGCGACATCTACCAACTGGTGCTCGACGCTCAACATGCAGCATGCGCCGAGATCCGCCCCGGCGCGCACTGGAACCAGCCGCACGAAGCGGCGGTGAAGGTGCTGGCGCAGGGCATGATCGACCTCGGCCTGGTCAAGGGCCGCCTCGACGACGTGCTGGAGAAAGGCGACTACCGCCGCTTCTACATGCACCGCACCGGCCACTGGCTCGGCATGGACGTGCACGACGCCGGCGAGTACAAGCTCGGCGGCGACTGGCGCACGCTGGAGCCTGGCATGGTGCTGACGGTGGAGCCCGGCTGCTACATCCGCGCCGCCGCCGACGTGCCACAGGCCTTCTGGAACATCGGTGTGCGCATCGAGGACGACGCGCTGGTCACTGCCGACGGCTGCGATTACCTCACCAACGACGTGCCGCGCGAAGTGGCTGACATCGAAGCCCTGATGCGGGATGCGAACCGTGGTTGACCTGCTCGTCGTCGGCGCCGGTCCCGTCGGCCTGGCGCTCGCCCTCGCGCTGAAGGACAGCGGGCTCAACATCGTGCTGGCCGACGCCCGGACGCGCGAGGCGGTCGCCGCCGACCCGCGCGACCTCGCGCTCGCCCACGGCAGCCGCCTGACGCTGCAGCGCCTCGGCGTGTGGGACGCCTTCCCCAAGACTGCGATCGAGCATATCCACATCTCGCAGCAGGGCGGACTCGGCCGCACCCTGATCGACGCCGCCGATCACGACCTGCCCGCGCTGGGCTACGTCGCCGCAGCCGGCGCGCTGGCCGCTGCGTTGCGCAGCGCGGTCGACGCTGCCGGCATCCCGGTGCTGGACGAGACCGAAGTCACCCACCTCGCCCCAGGCGCCGACGATGTCGTCGCCAGCCTGGCCAGTGCTGGCACCATCGCCACCACGCTGCATGCGCGCCTCGCCGCCTGCGCCGAAGGTGGCCTGCGCACCGGCGACGCCAACATCGTCGAGCACGATTACCGCCAGCATGCGCTGATCGCCCATGTCGAGGCGGATGGCGGCCATCGCCACACCGCCTTCGAGCGCTTCACCGGCGAAGGCCCGGTCGCGCTGCTGCCGCGCGGCGACGGCTACGCGCTGGTGCACGTCGCGCGGCCGGACACCGCGGATACCCTGCTCGCCCTCGATGACGCGGCCTACCTGGCACGGCTCCAGACCCACCTCGGCGGCCGCGTGCGCCTCACCGGCGTCGGCCCGCGCCTGCGCTACCCCCTGGTGCTGCGCTACCGCCGTTCGGCGATCGGCGAGCGCACGGTGTGGCTCGGCAATGCCGCACAGACGCTGCATCCCGTCGCCGGACAAGGCTTCAACCTCGCGCTGCGGGATGTGTGGGCCCTGGCCGACATCCTGCGCCAAGCGAACATGGCCGCACCGCGCGCAGACGCAGCGCCCGCAACGACGGCCCCGGCCGGGCGCCTCGACCCGGGCGCCCCCGCCCTGCTGCAGCGCTATGCGGCGAGCCGCGAGCTCGACCGCCTCGGCACGATCCGCTTCACCGACACCCTGGTACGCGTGTTCAGCAATGAGCTCGCGCCGCTGCGCCACGCCCGCGGCGCAGCGCTGTTCGCGCTCGATGCGGTATCGCCGCTGCGCAACTTCATCGCCCGGCGCATGATGTTCGGTGCCCGCGCCTGGCCCTGAACACCCTGCCCCTCACCAGAAGCGAAAGGCCCGCGCCACCGGAGTGGACGCGGGCCTTTTTCATGGCCGGGGCTTGCCTGGCGATCAGAACGCCGGCACCACCGCACCCTTGTACTTGTCGGCGATGAACTTCTTCACCTCGGGCGAATTCAGCGCTGCCGCCAGCTTCTTCATCGCCGGGCTGTTGGCATTGTCTTCGCGCGCGACCAGCAGGTTGGCGTAGGGCGAGCTCGCGTCCTCGATGAACAACGCATCCTTCAGCGGGTTCAGCCCGGCCTCGATCGCATAGTTGGTGTTGATCACCGCCAGGTCCACCTGGTTCAGGATGCGTGGCAGCGTCGCCGCTTCCAGCTCGCGGATCTTCAGCTTCTTCGGATTGGCGGCGATGTCCTTCTGCGTCGCCGAGATGTTGTTGAGGTCCTTGAGCGTGATCAGGCCCTTGCGCGCCATCAGCAGCAGCGCGCGACCGGAGTTGGACGGGTCGTTGGGAATCGCCACCGTCGCACCCTCGGGAATTGCGGCGACGTCCTTGTGCTTGGTCGAATAGGCGCCCAGCGGCTCGACATGCACCTTGGTCACCACGGTCTGGATGTCGTTCTTCTGCTTCTTCTTGAACTCGTCGAGATAGGGCTTGTGCAGGAAGAAGTTGCCATCGACGCGCTTCTCGTTGGTCTGCATCGACGGCTGCACGTAGTCGGTGAACACCTTCACCTCCAGCTCCACGCCCTCCTTGGCCAGCATCGGCTTGACGAATTCGAGGATCTCGGCATGCGGCACCGGTGTGGCTGCGATGACGAGGCGGTCGGCCGCGTGTGCGGCAGCGAGGGTGAGCGTGCCGAGGGCGGCAGCGAGCAGCGTGCGAAGGGTACGAGACATGAAAAGCTCCTTTGTGAGGATCACTTGCGGGTGAAGTACAGCACGAGGCGGTCACCTGCGTACTGTATGAATTGCACCAGCACCACCAGCAGCACGACGGTGATCACCATCACCTCGGTCTGGAAGCGCTGGTAGCCGAAACGGATGGCGAGGTCACCCAGGCCGCCGCCGCCGATCACGCCCGACATCGCCGCGTAGGACATCAGCGTGATCGCGGTCACCGTCACGGCGGCGATCAGCCCGGGCAGCGCCTCGGGCAGCAGCGCGCCGAAGATGATGCGGCTGGTGCGGATGCCCATCGCCTGGCAGGCCTCGATCACGCCGCGGTCGACCTCGCGCAGCACGTTCTCGACCAGGCGCGCGAAGAAGGGGGCGGTGCCGACCACCAGCGGCGGGATGGCGCCTTCCACGCCAAGCGAAGTGCCGATCAGGATCACCGTGACCGGAATCATCACGATCAGCAGGATCAGGAAGGGCACCGAGCGCAATACATTGACGACGAAGGACAGCACCACATACAGCGCGCGCTGCTCCAGCAACTGGCGTCGGGCGGTGACGAACAGCAGGATGCCCAGCGGCAGACCCAGCAGCACGGTGAACAGCAGCGACACGCCGGTCATGACCAGGGTTTCCCAGGTCGCCTGCCAGATGTCGCTCCAGTCGATGACGGAAAGGTCCATTACTGCAGCACCTCGTGATGGATGCGGTGGCGGTCGAGCTCGGCGAATACCGCGCGGATGGCCTCCTCGCCACCTTCGAGCTCGAGCAGCAACTGGCCGAAGGGCACGTCCTTGATGCTCGACACCTCGCCCTGCAGGATGGTCACCTGCACCCGGGCGCCTGCCATGATGCGGCTCAGGATGGGCTGGTAGGTGACATCGCCGAGGTAGGTCAGGCGCACCAGCGTGCCGCGCAGCTTGTCGCTCATGTAGGCGTGCGCAGGATCGAGGCTGGCCGCCGCCAGCGCGTCGCTCTGCGCCACCATGCTGCGCGTCACCGCATGCTGCGGGTGCAGGAAGACGTCCGCCACCTTGCCGGACTCGACGATGCGCCCGCCGTCGATCACCGCGACGCGATCGCAGATCGTGCGGATGACCTGCATCTCGTGCGTGATCAGCACGATGGTGAGACCGAGCTGGCGGTTGATGTCGAGCAGCAACCTGAGGATGGACTGCGTGGTCTCGGGATCGAGCGCGGACGTCGCCTCGTCGCACAGCAGCAGCCGCGGCCGGTTGGCCAGCGCACGCGCGATGCCCACGCGCTGCTTCTGCCCGCCGGACAACTGCGCCGGATACTTGTGGCCATGTTCAGCCAGGCCCACCAGCTCCAGCAGCTCGGCCACCCGCGCCGCGCGCTCGACCGCATTGCCATGCCCGGTCGCCTTCAGCGGCCAATCTATGTTCTGCGCCACTGTCTTGGCGTTGAGCAGGTTGAAGTGCTGGAAGATCATGCCGATGCGGCGGCGCAACGCGTACAAGGCCTCGCGGTCGAGGCGGGTGATGTCCTCGCCGTCGATCAGCACCCGACCCGAGCTCGGCCGCTCGAGCAGGTTCAGTGTGCGGATCAGCGTGCTCTTGCCCGCGCCGGAGCGGCCGATGATGCCGAACACTTCGCCGCCCGCAATCTCGAGGTCGATGTCGGCAAGCGCCTGGACTTCGCGGCCGTCGGCGGCGCGGTAAGTCTTGTGCAGGTTTTCGATGCGGATCACGACGGGGCGTCCGGAATCTGAAGAAAAGCGGTGGAGTGTACCCCGCCGGCGTGAGCTGCACCACGCTTTCCGGGCGGTCCACGGCGGAACGCGGCGCCCAAGGGCTTGAGCGATGGGGTAAAATGGCGGTTTTTCCAGACGCCTGACGCCCATGCAGTTCGCCGGATTCACGCTGCGCAACAACCTTTTCGTCGCTCCCATGGCCGGAGTGACCGACCGTCCGTTCCGCCAGTTGTGCAAGAAGATGGGCGCCGGGTTGGCGGTGTCCGAGATGGTCACGTCCAACTCGCTGCTGTACGGGAGCGAGAAGACACAGCGTCGCGCCAACCACGACGGCGAGGTGGAGCCGATCTCCGTGCAGATCGCCGGCGCCGATCCGGCGATGATGGCCGAGGCCGCGCGCCACAACGCCGAGCGCGGTGCGCAGATCATCGACATCAACATGGGCTGCCCGGCGAAGAAGGTGTGCAACGTGATGGCCGGCTCGGCGCTGATGCAGGACGAGCCGCTCGTCGCACGCATCCTCGAGGCGGTGGTGAAGGCGGTGCCCGAAACGCCCGTCACGCTCAAGTTCCGCACCGGCTGGAACCGCGCCAACAAGAACGCACCGACGATCGCGCGCATCGCCGAGGAATCCGGCATCCGCGCCATCGCCATCCATGGTCGCACCCGTGCCGACCAGTACATGGGCGACGCCGAGTACGACACCATCGCCCACGTGAAGTCGCGGGTGACGATCCCGGTCATCGCCAACGGCGACATCACCTCGCCGCAGAAGGCGAAGCACGTGCTCGACTACACCGGCGCCGACGGCGTGATGATCGGCCGCGCCGCGCAGGGCCGGCCGTGGATCTTCCGCGAGATAGAACACTTCCTCGCCACCGGCGAGGAACTGCCGCCGCCGCTGGTGAGCGAGATCCACCAGGTCTGCCGCGACCACATCGATGACCTGTATGCGTTCTACGGCGAAGCCAGGGGAGTGAAGATCGCGCGCAAGCACATCTCCTGGTACACCAGGGGCCTCGTCGGCTCCGCGGCCTTCCGCTTCGCGATGAACCAGATCCCCGACATCCCGGCGCAGCTCACCGCGGTCGACGAGTTCTTCGGCAAGCTGGCCGAAGCCGACACGCGCCTGCGCTATGAAGCCGAACCGCCTCAGGAGCTCGCCGCATGAGCCGCAGCAACGAGATCGCAGAATCCGTCTTCCGCACGCTGGACCAGTACTTCCGAGACCTGGACGGCGAGAAGCCGGCCGCCATCTACGACATGGTGATGCGCAACGTCGAACGCCCGATGCTCGAATTCGTCCTGCAGCGCACCAACGGCAACCAGACCATGGCGGCTGAATTGCTCGGCATCAACCGCAACACCCTGCGCCGCAAGCTGACCGAGTACGACCTGCTCTGAGACGCCGCGCGCGCCTGGCCGAGTTCCCCAATCCCCACGCTTTCATTTCTTCGCATCCAGACAACGATGAACGTCACCCAAGCCCTGATCAGTGTTTCCGACAAACGCGGCGTGCTCGATTTCGCGCGCGAACTCGCCGGCCTCGGCATCAAGCTGTTGTCGACCGGCGGCACCGCCAGCCTGCTGCGCGAGGCGGGGCTGGAAGTGAAGGATGTGTCCGAGCATACCGGCTTCCCGGAAATGCTCGACGGCCGCGTCAAGACGCTGCATCCCAAGGTGCATGGCGGGATCCTCGCGCGCCGTGACCTGGCGGAGCACATGGACACGATCGCGGCACACGACATCGGCCGCATCGACCTCGTCGTCGTCAATCTCTACCCCTTCCAGCAGACGGTCGCGAAGCCCGACTGCAAGCTGGAAGATGCGATCGAGAACATCGACATCGGCGGTCCGGCCATGGTGCGTGCCGCCGCCAAGAACCACGGCAACGAGCAGGGCGGCGTCGGCATCGTCACCGATCCGGAGGACTACAACGGCATCGTCTCCGAGCTGAAGAGCAACGCCTGCAAGCTGAGCTACAAGACCCGCTTCGCTCTGGCGGTGAAGGCCTTCACCCACACCGCGCGCTACGACTCGGCGATCTCCAACTACCTCACCGCGCTGGTCACCAACGAGGCCGGCGACGTCTCGCTGCAGACCTACCCGAAGCGCCTGCAACTGGCCTTCGACAAGGTGCAGGACCTGCGCTACGGCGAGAACCCGCACCAGACCGCCGCCTTCTATCGCCAGCCGGGCGCGGCCGAGGGCGGCATCGCCGGCTACACCCAGTTGCAGGGCAAGGAGCTGTCCTACAACAACATCGCCGACGCCGACGCCGCCTGGGAATGCGTGAAGGCCTTCGACAGTTCCGCCGCGGCCTGCGTCATCGTCAAGCACGCCAACCCCTGCGGCGTGGCCGTCGCTGCCAGTCCGCTCGAGGCGTACAGAAAGGCGTTCTCCACCGACCCGACCTCGGCCTTTGGCGGCATCATCGCATTCAACGGTGCAGTCGACCGTGCCGCCGCCGAAGCGGTGTCGGCGCAGTTCCTCGAAGTGCTGATCGCGCCGTCCTACACCGCCGACGCACTCGAGCTGCTGCGCGCCAAGCAGAACGTGCGCGTGCTCAGCTGCCCGCTCGGCCAGCCTGCCGGCGCCTTCGACTACAAGCGCGTGGGCGGCGGCCTGCTCGTACAGAGCGCCGACGAGGCGCGCATCCAGCTCACCGACCTCAAGGTCGTCACCCGCCGCGCGCCGACGGAAGCCGAAATGCGCGACATGCTGTTCGCCTGGCGCGTGGCGAAGTACGTGAAGTCCAACGCCATCGTGTATTGCAGGGACGGCATGACGGTAGGCGTCGGCGCCGGCCAGATGAGCCGGGTCGATTCGGCCCGCATCGCGAAGATCAAGGCCGAGAACGCCGGTTTGCAGATCGCCGGCTGCGTGGTCGCGTCCGACGCCTTCTTCCCCTTCCGCGACGGACTGGACGTGCTCGCCCAGGCCGGCGCCACCGCGGTGATCCAGCCGGGCGGCTCGATGCGCGACGCCGAGGTGATCGCCGCGGCCGACGAACAGAACATCGCCATGGTGTTCACCGGTTTCCGCCACTTCCGGCACTAAGCGCAGACCCAGCAGAAACTCGGAGCATCACATGAAAGTCCTCGTCATCGGTTCCGGCGGACGCGAACACGCGCTGGCCTGGAAGCTCGCCCAGTCGCCCAAGGTGACCCGCGTGCTGGTCGCGCCGGGCAACCCCGGCACCGCGCGTGAGCCCAAGCTGCAGAACGTGGCGGTGAGCGCCGTTCCCGAGCTGGTGGAGCTGGCGCGCCGCGAGCAGGTCGGCTTCACTGTCGTCGGGCCCGAGGCGCCGCTCGCCGCCGGCGTCGTCGATGCCTTCCGCGCCGCGGGCCTGCCGATCTTCGGACCGACCAAGGCTGCAGCGCAACTGGAGAGCTCGAAGGACTTCGCCAAGCAGTTCCTCGTCCGCCACAACATCCCGACGGCGAAGTACCGCACCTTCTCCGACGCCGCGCAGGCGCACGCCTATGTCGACGCCGAAGGTGCGCCCATCGTCATCAAGGCTGACGGCCTGGCCGCCGGTAAGGGCGTCGTCGTGGCGATGACGGCCGACGAAGCCCACGCCGCGATCGACATGATGCTGCTCGACAACAGGCTGGGCGTGCAGTACGCCGACGGCGGCGCGCGCGTCGTCATCGAGGAGTTCATGCAGGGCGAGGAGGCCAGCTTCATCGTCATGGCCGACGGCAAACACGCGCTGCCACTGGCCACCAGTCAGGACCACAAGCGCCTGAAGGACGGCGACACCGGCCCCAACACCGGCGGCATGGGCGCCTACTCGCCGGCCCCGGTGGTGACGCCGGAAGTTCACGCGCGCGTGATGCGCGAGATCATCCAGCCCACGCTCGTTGGCATGGCCGCCGAGGGCCTGCCCTACACCGGCTTCCTTTACGCCGGCCTGATGATCGATGCCGCCGGCAAGGCGCGCGTGGTCGAATTCAACTGCCGCATGGGCGATCCTGAAACGCAGCCCATCATGATGCGGCTGAAGACGGACTTGTCCGACCTCGTCGAAGCTGCCATTGCAGGCCAGTTGGACAAGATCGAGGCACAGTGGGACCGTCGCTTCGCGCTCGGCGTCGTGCTCGCGGCCGCGGGCTACCCCGACAGCCCGCACAAGGGCGACGTGATCGGCGGCCTGCCCGTCGGCAGTGCGGACGACGTGCACGTGTTCCATGCCGGCACCGCCGAGCAGGACGGGCAGGTCGTCACCGCAGGCGGCCGCGTGCTGTGCGTCACCGCGCTGGGCGACAACGTGCGCCAGGCGCAGAAGCGCGCCTACGAATTGGCTGACGGCATCCATTTCGACGGCAAGCAGTATCGCCGCGACATCGGCCACCGCGCCCTGACACGCAAGACCTGACCCACCTGCCGCCCCAAGATCCGATGGACTCCAGCCGCGTCAAGCCCTTCCTGCTCGAACTCCAGCAAGGCATCGTCGACCGACTCGCTGGCTTCGACGGCAAGCCTTTCCACACCGACACCTGGGAGCGCCCTGCGGGTGGTGGCGGCATCACCCGGGTGATCGAGGAAGGCAATTTCTTCGAGCGCGGCGGGGTCAACTTCTCGCATGTGCTGGGCGACGGCATGCCGGCCTCAGCCACTGCGCATCGCCCCGAGCTCGCCGGGCGCCGCTTCGAGGCGATGGGTGTGTCGCTGGTGCTGCACCCGCGCAATCCCTGGTGCCCCACGGTGCACATGAACGTGCGCTTCTTCATCGCCACGGCCGCCGGCAAGCCGCCGGTGTGGTGGTTCGGCGGCGGCATGGACCTTACGCCCTACTACGGTTTCGAGGAAGACGTGCGCCACTTCCACGCCACCTGCAAGGCGGCGGTGCTGCCCTACGGTGGCGAAGCGGAATACCGCAGGCTGAAGGAATGGTGCGACCGCTATTTCTTCCTCAAGCACCGCAACGAACCGCGCGGCGTCGGCGGCCTGTTCTTCGATGACCTCGGCGCGGACGGCAAGATCGACTTCGAACAGGCTTTCGGGCTGACTCGTTCGGTTGGTCACGCCTTCCTCGATGCCTATCTTCCCATCGTCGAGCGCCGCCGCAACCTGGCCTACGGCGAGCGCGAGCGTGACTTCCAGGCCTACCGCCGTGGGCGCTACGTGGAGTTCAACCTGGTTTTCGACCGCGGCACGCTGTTCGGCCTGCAATCAGGCGGGCGCACCGAATCCATCCTGATGTCGATGCCGCCGATCGTGAAATGGCGCTACGACTGGAAGCCCGAAGCAGGCACGGCGGAAGCACAACTGTACGAGACTTTCCTGCAGCCGCGCGACTGGACCTGAGCCGAGCAGGCAGGGTCGCGACGCCGTCCTGCGACGCCGCGCTCCCCCGCCGCCCTGTCATTTCGCCGACGCGCCCCCGGCGACCATTTCCGCCGCTGCACGATAGTGCTTTTGCGCCTCTTCCTGTCTACCGAGCCGCTCCAGCAACCCTGCCAGGGCGAGGCGGACATCGACAGTGGGCGTGCGATTGAGCGAGGCTTCCAGGTAGCTCTGCGCCTTGCCCCACAGTTGCGCGCCCATGCACAGGCGACCGAGGGCAAAGAGCAGGCCGCCGTCGTTGGGCTGGCGTTTCAGCCAGCCCTCGGCCTTGGCCAGGCATGCCACGGCATCGCCTTCGCCGTCGCCACAATGCGCATAGAGGCGTGCCAGCGCACCATCCCATTCATTGTCGAGTAAACGCTCCAGCGTGCGGCGCGTGAGCGCACCATGCCCAGCGGCGGCCAGCATCGGCACCGCCCGCTCGACGAGCCGGCGATCGTGTAGCTCGTCGACCGGAATGGCGTTCCAGTAGCCGGCCAGCGCGACCGGATCGCTGCGCAGCTCGTGCATGCGCTCGAGATGGGCTCGGCGCAACAGCGGCGCGGCCTGGTCAGCCGTCAGCGCCTTGTGCTTGAGCAGTTGTCGTGTGGCGCGCAGCAGTTCGTCCCACTGCTCCAGGGCCGAGGCCACCGTCAGCGACATGCGCAGCACCGCGATGTGCCGATGCCCGGCCTGGCGCAGGGTCTCCAGGCGCTCGGCCGCCTCGTCGAAACGACGTCCGTCGATGGCGAGCTCGGCCTCGGTCATCAGGCGCGCGACACGCGCATCGTCGCCCTGTTCCGCCGCATGTCCCAGCCAGATGCGGTAACGCGTATCGTCGTGCATCGCGTGGGCTGCGCGCGCCGCCACCAGTGAGGCCATCGCCGCACTCTCGCCGGACGAAAACGCCGCCGAGGCAAACTTGAGCGCCTGCGCGAAGCGGCCTTCGAACAGCGTGCGCAAGGCCTCGCGCAGTGCCAGGCCCGCCTTCTCGCGCCGCCGCCGCTCCCGCCACTGCGCCACGCGCCCGGGCAGTTCCAGCGTGCGTCGGACGAGCCTGACGAGGAGGTATGCGACGACGAAGCCCAGTACCGCCAGCACCGCGAACAGGTTCAGCGACAACTGCGCGCGCCAGGGCGGCAGCACCAGCAGGACGTAGCCCTCGTTCAGGCCGGCAGCCATGGCCAGGCCGGCCGCCAGCGCGAAGATGCCAATCAGCCAGATCAATGCACGCATGGCCGCCCCTCAGCGCCGCGGCGCCGACGTCGCGCCGACCGGCGGCGCGACCTCGCGGCCGCGCGACTGCAACTGCCGCAGCGCAGCGAAGCTCTCCGTCAGCGCAGGCAGTTCGGCGCCCAACGCGACGCGACCAAGCTCGTTCAACTCCGCCAGCGTCGCCTGCACACGTTCGTCGCGCGGATCGAAGTAGCGCTCCACCCACTGGCGTGCCTGGGCGACATCGGCTGCGTAGGTGCGTCCATCGCGCGCGAGGAGCGCCAGCCGCGCCGTGAGCAGCCGGATCTTCAGGTTTTCACGCAGGAAGGTGTTCTGCGCCGGAGCCAGCAACACCGGGTCGGGCTGATCGAGCCGTTCCACCCGCACCAGCGACTTCACTTCGCGCCATACGTCCGCAAGCAGCGCACGTGCATAGCTCATCGCCCGCGCCGTCATGTCGCCCCCCTCGGCCGTGGCCGGGGACGAAGCGGCCGAAGGCTCGGCGGCGGGCAACTGGCCCTCGAAGGCCAGCGGCATCGCATCCGCGCGCTCGAGCAGGCGCTCCAGGCGCAGGCCCAGGCCCGGGACGTCGATCGCCGGCTGCAGCTTGAGGGTCTCGATGTCCTTCGCCAGGGCACGACGCAGGGGCGCGAGCTGGCCCTTGTCCTGGATGGCGAGGCGTTGCTCGGCACCCTGCAGCGCGATCAAGGCGGCATGCACGTTGCCGGCCAGTTGCAACTGCTGCGCAGCGGCGGCCACCGTCTGCTCGACCTCGGCCATCACCTGATCTTCCTGCGTGCGCGAGAAGGACTGGTACAGGGCTTCCAGCGCGGCGGCCTGGCCTTCGGTGGCTTCGACCTTGGCCTCGATCGCCCCCAGCTTGCCCTGCAGTGCGGCGATCGTCTCCTGCTGCTGCCGCGCGATGCCGCGCGCCTCGGCGGCGATCGTGTCGCCCTCGCTCACGCGACGCGCCACTTCCTCCCTCAGGCCGACCGCCTGCGAGCGCATGTCCCAGGACTGCCAGCCCGCCCAGCCGGCCGTGCCCGCAGCAAGGATGGCGACCAGCAGCGCCCACCCCGACAGCGACGAGCCTGCCGGAGAAGCTTGGTCATATGCGTAACTGGCGCGTCCCCCCGCGGCCATGCCGGGCGGGAGGGCGGCAGACTCGCGCTCGCCGGGGATGGGCGAGGCGGTGAGAACAGGTTTTTCTTCGTTCATGGCAAGAGTTTAACCAAAGTGGCTCACAAGCGCCTGCACCATGCCGTCGTCACCGGCGCCGGTCTCGACCACGGCAAGGAAGCCCACATCGCGCGCGCGCGCAGCGATACGCGGATGTGGAGTGAAGACGGGCACTGCCTTGAGTACTTCCATGCCCGCGGCGCCGACGATGGTGGCGAGGTTATCCACGCCTTCGCTACTCGTCAGCAACAGCGCGTCGAGTCGCTTCTCCAGCGCGCGCGACAGCAGGGGCGCGGGATCGACTTCCGGCCGCGAGCGGCGATAGCAGGTCACGAACTCCACGTCGGCGCCACGCTGGCGCAAGGTGTTTGCGAGCAGATCACGGCCGCCGTCGCCGCGGAAGATCACCACGCGGCGCCCGGCCACCGCGCTGGCCGCAAACTCGGGCAGTGCGATCACCGCCTCGCTGTCGAACCCCGCCTGCGGCGCGATGACCGCGGTGAGGCCATACCGCGCCAGTTCACGCTCACTGCCTTTGCCCACCGTCGCCACGCGCAGGCGCGCCGGCCAGGGGCGCTGGGGCAGAAGACTGTCGAGCGCGTGGCGCACCGCATTTGGGCTGACGAAGAAGGCGAGGTCGTAGTCCTCCAGCCGTTGCGCGATCGCGCGCAGCCCGGCGTCGTCCGGCGCCGGACCGATGGCGATGACGGGAAACAGGACGGCCTCACCGCCCGCCTCGCGGATCGCCCGGCACAGGCTCGCGGCCTGATCCTGCGGCCGCGTCACCACGATGCTGCGGCCCGCGAGCGGCCCGCCGCCCGCGCCGGCCCCAGGGCACGAGATCGCCTGGCTCATGGAGCGGTGAAGACCGGGTCGTCAGCCGAGTTCAGCGAGGATCTCGTCCGCGCCCTGGGCGCGCAGCTCTTCGGCCAGCGCGCTGCCCAGTGCCTCGGCCTCGGCCATCGCGCCCTCGCCTTCGGCACGAACGATGCGGCTGCCGTCGGGCCGCGCGACGAAGCCGCGCAGCCAGACGCGGCCATCACGCAGCTCGGCATAGGCCCCGAGCGGCACTTCGCAACTGCCGGCAAGGGCTCGCGCCACCGCGCGCTCGGCCCGCACGCAGGCAGCCGTCGCGTCGTCGTTGAGCGGCTGCAGGCAGCCGATGATGTCGGTTCGCGCCGCGAGGCACTCGATGCCGAGCGCGCCCTGCCCGGCCGCCGGCAGCGACACCTCGGACGGCAGCACGCTGCGGATGCGGTCCGTCAGGCCGAGCCGCGTCAGGCCGGCAGCAGCGAGGATGATGGCGTCGTACTGGCCCTCGTCGAGCTTGCGCAGCCGCGTGTCGAGGTTGCCGCGCAGGCTGGTGACGCCGAGGAAGGGGAACTGGGCATGGAGCTGCGACTCGCGGCGCAGCGACGAGGTGCCGACGATCGCGCCCGGCGGCATCTCGGCGAGCGATGCGTAGCGGTTGGAGACGAAGGCGTCGAGCGGGACCTCACGCGCCGAGATGCAGGCGAGCGCGAACTCCTCGCCCATCTGCATCGGCACGTCCTTCATCGAATGCACCGCGATGTCGGCACGGCCATCGAGCAGCGCCGTTTCCAGCTCCTTCACGAACAGCCCCTTGCCGCCGACCTTGGCCAGCGGGCGGTCGAGGATCTGGTCGCCGCGCGTGGTCATGCCGAGCAGCTCGACGCGACAGCCCGGATACAGGGATTCCAGCCTCGCCTTGACGTGCTCTGCCTGCCAAAGGGCGAGGCGGCTTTCACGGGTGGCGATGACGATGCGCTCGGGGATTGCTGGGCTCACGTTGGATGACTCGGACAATGGACTGGATGGACGGACCGGGCTGGCCAAGCTTGCGCGAATACTCGCCGCACTGCAGCATGCGGGTTCGCACCAATGGTACCCTGACGGGCGCCGATTCTAGCATGCAGGGCCGTGCCCCCTGCTGCCGGAGCGGTACGCTGCACTGCACGCGCGACGCGCCCAGCCCCATTTCCCCTTTGCCGACCCACACGCCCATGACCCAGGACAAGGACGCCCCCCTGCGCGACGACATCCGCCTGCTCGGCCGCCTGCTCGGAGACACCGTGCGCGACCAGCAAGGCGCCGCCGTTTTCGATCTGATCGAGCGCATCCGCCAGAACTCGGTGCGGTTTCGCCGTGACGACGACATCGCCGCGCGGCGCGAGCTCGAGGACATGCTCGATGCCCTCTCGCGCGAACAGACGATCCAGGTGGTGCGCGCCTTCAGCTACTTCTCGCACCTGGCCAACATCGCCGAGGATCAGCACCACATCCGCCGCAGCCGCGCCCACCTGATCGCCGGCTCGGCGCCGCGCGAGGGCAGCCTGGCGCATGCGCTGCAGCGCGCCTTCGACAGCGGATCGGCGAGCGCTGCCAGCCTGCAGGCCTTCCTCGAGACGGCCCTGGTGTCGCCGGTGCTGACCGCTCACCCCACCGAAGTGCAGCGCAAGAGCATCCTCAACTGCGAAACGGTGCTCGCCCGCCTGCTCGACGAGCGCGACCGCATGCAGCTTACGCCGGAGGAGGCCGAGGCCAATCTCGAGGCACTGCGCCGCGCGGTGCTGACCTTGTGGCAGACGCGCATGCTGCGCTCGGCCCGCTTGTCGGTGATCGACGAGGTGAACAACGGCCTGTCGTACTTCGAGACCACATTCCTGCGCGAGCTGCCACGCCTGTACGCCAGCCTGGAGGATCATCTCGCCAGCGCAAGCCGAGCCGGAGCCACCGCGCCGGTCGAACTACCCGCCTTCCTGCAGGTGGGAAGCTGGATCGGCGGCGATCGCGACGGCAACCCCTATGTGACCGCCGAGGTGCTGGAGCGCGCACTGGCGATGCAGGCCGAGGTCGCGCTCGACTACTACCTCAGGGAACTGCACATCCTCGGTTCCCAGCTTTCGCTCGCCATCGGCCTCGTCAGCGCCTCCGACGCCCTGCTGGCGCTGGCCGCGCGCTCGCCGGACCAGTCGCCACACCGCAGCGACGAGCCCTACCGGCGCGCCATCTCGGGGATCTACGCGCGCCTCGCCGCAACCTACCGCGCCCTGCTGGGCCACGCACCGGCGCGCCACGCCGTCGCCGAGGCCGAGCCCTACCCCGACGTCGAGGCGCTGAGCGAGGATCTCGACGTCCTGCACCGCTCGCTGGTGTGCAACGGCTCCGCCGCGCTCGCCCGCGGCCGGCTGCGCCACCTGCGGCGCGCGGTGAAGGTGTTCGGCTTCCACCTGGCGCCGATCGACCTGCGCCAGAACTCCGACGTGCACGAGCGGGTGGTCGCCGAACTGCTGGAAGTCGCGCGCCCCGGCACCGGCTACCGCGCCCGCGACGAAGCCGGGCGCTGCGAGCTGCTGCTGGAGGAGCTCGCCACTGCGCGCCCGCTCGCCTCGCCGCACGTAAAGTATTCGGACGAGACCGAATCCGAGCTCGCAATCTTCCACGCCGCCCGCCGCGCGCACCTGCGCTACGGCACCGCGGCGATCCGCCAGTGCATCATTTCCAAGGCGGACGACGTCTCGGACCTGCTCGAACTTGCAGTCTTGCTGAAGGAAGCCGGCCTGTTGCGCCCGGTCGACAAGGCGCTGGACGTGAACCTCGTGCCGCTGTTCGAGACCATCGGCGACCTGGAGAATGCCGCCCGCGTGATGGACCGCCTGTTCTCGCTGCCGGGTTACCGCGAACTGCTCGCTGGCGCGCGCAACGACACCCAGGAAGTGATGCTGGGCTACTCGGACAGCAACAAGGACGGCGGCTTCATGACCTCCGGCTGGGCGCTGTACAAGGCCGAAGGCGAGCTGGTCGAGGTCTTCGCCCGCCACGGCGTGCGCCTGCGGCTGTTCCACGGTCGCGGCGGCTCGGTGGGCCGCGGCGGCGGGCCGAGCTACCAGGCCATCCTGGCGCAGCCCGAAGGCGCGGTGCAGGGGCAGATCCGCCTCACCGAGCAGGGCGAGGTGATCGGCGCCAAGTACGGCAACCCGGAAGTCGGCCGCCGCAACCTCGAAGTGCTGGTCGCCGCCACGCTCGAAACCAGCCTGCGTCCGGCGGGCGCCGGGCCCACGCCACAGTCCTTCCTCGACGCGATGCAGGCCTTGTCCGACGAGGCCTTCACCGCCTACCGCGGCCTGGTCTACGAGACGCCGGGGTTCGAGCAATACTTCTGGGAGTCGACGGTGATCTCCGAGATCGCCGGCCTCAACATCGGCTCGCGCCCCGCCTCGCGCAAGAAGGGCACGCGCATCGAGGACTTGCGCGCGATTCCGTGGGTGTTTTCGTGGGCACAGTGCCGGCTGATGCTGCCCGGCTGGTTCGGCTTCGGCAGCGCGGTGAAGCGCTTCCTCGCCGCGCGGCCGGACGACGGCATGGCGCTGTTGCAGCGCATGTATCGCGAGTGGTCGTTCTTCGCCACGCTGCTGTCGAACATGGACATGGTGCTGTCCAAGAGCGACCTGGCGATCGCCTCGCGTTACGCCGGCCTGGTGAAGGACGTGGAACTGCGCGAGACGATCTTCAACCGCATCCGCAGCGAGTGGCAGGACACGGTGGACGCCCTGCTGGCGATCACCGGGCAACAGGAGCTGCTCGACGGCAACCCGCTGCTGAAGCGCTCGATCCGCAACCGCTTTCCCTACCTCGACCCGCTCAACCATGTGCAGGTCGAGTTGCTGCGTCGCCATCGTGACCAGGGGGACGACGAGCGCATCCGCCTCGGCATCCAGATCTCCATCAACGGCATCGCCGCGGGACTGCGCAACAGCGGCTGAGCCGGCCTACAGCCCCAGCGCCTGCTTCACCGCCGGCCACTGGCGGCGGCTGACCGGCAGGCGCTCATCGCAGCCGGCGAGCAGGATCTGCCAATGCGCATCGCCGTCGTCCTCGCCCACCCGCTCGACACCCTTCACCGCCGCGCGGGCGACGAGGCAGTTGCGATGGATGCGCAGAAAGCTGTGGCAGAACTCGCGCTCGAGATTCACCAGCGACTCGTCGAGCAGGTAGTCGCGCTCGGCAGTGCGCGCGGTCACGTACTTGAGTTCGGCGCGCAGGTAGAGCACGTCGACCACCGGCAGCAGCAGCGTGCGGTTGCGCTCGTTCACGCTCAGGTGGCGCCGTCCTGCGGCCGGCTCCGCGGCAGGGGCGGCGCTGCGTCGGCGCGCCCTCACCTTCGCCAGCGCAGCGGCCAGGCGCTCGGCACGCACCGGCTTGAGGAGGTAATCCGCAGCGGTCAGTTCGAACGCCTCCACCGCGTAGCCGTCGTAGGCCGTCACGAAGACCACGTCGGGCGGATCGGACAGGCGCGCAGCCCGGCGCGCGAACTCCACACCATCCATCGCCGGCATGCGGATGTCGGCCAGCACCACATCGGCGGCCTCCGATTCGAGCAGCCGCATGGCCTCGACACCATTGGCCGCCATGCCGAGCAGCACCGTCGGCTGCTCGGCCTCGATGTCGCCCAGCAGATCGCGCAGGCGGCTGCGGGCCGGCGCCTCGTCGTCGACGATCAGCACGCGAAGCGGACTCAGATTCATGGCTGCGCGCTCCTGAAGGGCAGGCGGATGCAGACGCGGTAGCGGCCGTCACCGGTGACGATGTCGAGCGAGGCCTCGAGGTCGAAGAAGAGCATCAGCCGCTCGCGGATATTGTCCAGCGCCATGCGGTTACCGGCCTGGTGACGCGACACGTCGCACACCGGGTTATCCACCTCGATACGAAGCTCGCCGCCGCGGCGCGCGATGCGCACCAGCACCTCGCCCGCTTCGGTGGCCGGCTCGATGCCGTGGTAGACGGCATTCTCCAGCAGCGGCTGCAACATCAAGGGCGGCACCCGCGCGCGCATCAGCGCCGGCGGCGCGTCGGCGACGCCACCCACGGCGCCGTCGTCGTCCAGCTCCCAGCGCACCTCCAGCCGGTCGCCCAGGCGCAGGCGCTCGAGATCCACGTAGCGCTCGCACAGCGCGACCTCCTCGCCCAATGCCACGAGATCGCGATTCTCCTGCATGAACGCGCGGAAGAGGTCGGCCAGCTCCTCCAGCGCACGCTCGGCGCGGCGGGGCTCGCTGCGGATCACGCCGAGTACGCCGTTGAGGCTGTTGAAGAAGAAGTGCGGGCGGATGCGGGCGGTGAGCGCAAGCAGGCGCGCCTCGGCCACGGCGGGCGAGTAGCGACGGTTGCGATAGTCGAAATACGCCAGGCACAGCACCGTCGCGCCCAGCGCCCACGCCAGGCGCCGCGCCAACGCACGTGCATCGACGCCCTCCAGGCCTTCCAGCAGCGGGAAGCTGGCGATGACAACCAAGGCGACGATGCCGAACACGGCGCCGAGTCCGGCGCCCGGGCCCAGCCGCGAGAGGCGTGGCGCCGCCAGGTAGAGCATGAGCACGACGAGCAGCAGCGGCAGTTCCAGCCGGCCTCCGGCGAGGACGAACTCGGAAGCCAGCATCGCCGGGTCGTCAACCCGCAGGAGGACGGTGAGCACACCCAGCAGATTCATCACGAGCAGCAGGCGCAGCATCACCCCGAGATTGCGGAAATCCGGCAATCCCGGCGGGGAAAGGGGTGCTGCCTTTTGCCTTATACTTTCCATCGTTCCTTCGGGCGCCGAACCGCCCGCAAGCCACAGGCCTTCCGGGCAACACAGCACCGCCCGGCGGCATCATTTCTCGACTCGCACATTATGACAGACACCACGATGCCGGCCGCCGGCGCCAACCCTGCCACCGATGCTTCCGCCAAGGCCTGGTCCGGCCGCTTCACCGAACCCGTCTCCGACCTCGTCAAGCGCTACACCGCCTCCGTGTTCTTCGACCAGCGCATGGCGAAGCAGGATATCCGCGGCTCGCTCGCGCACGCGAAGATGCTGGCCAGGCAAGGCATCATCGGCGCGCAGGACCTCGCCGACATCGAGCGCGGAATGGCGCAGATCGCCGGTGAGATCGAGCGCGGTCAATTCGCGTGGAACCTCGACGACGAGGACGTGCACCTCAACATCGAGAAGCGCCTCACCGCGCTGGTGGGCGACGCCGGCAAGCGCCTGCACACCGGGCGCAGCCGCAACGACCAGGTCGCCACCGACATCCGCCTGTGGCTGCGCGACGCGATCGACCAGATCATCGCGCTGATCGCCGACTTCCAGAAGAACCTGCTGGATGTGGCCGAGGCCAACGCCGCCACGCCCATGCCCGGCTTCACCCACCTGCAGGTCGCGCAGCCGGTCACCTTCGGCCACCACCTGATGGCCTACTACGAAATGAGCCGACGCGACGCCGAACGCTTCGCCGACTGCCGCCGCCGCGTCAACCGCCTGCCGCTGGGGTCGGCGGCGCTCGCCGGCACCAGCTACCCGATCGACCGCGAATTCGTGGCGGCAGAACTGGGCTTCGACGAGGTCTGCTACAACTCGCTCGACGCCGTCAGCGACCGCGACTTCGCCATCGAGTTCTGCGCCGCCAGCGCGCTGCTGATGACGCACCTGTCGCGCCTGTCGGAAGAGCTGATCCTGTGGATGAGCCCGCGCGTGGGCTTCATCGACCTCGCCGACCGCTTCTGCACCGGCAGCTCGATCATGCCGCAGAAGAAGAACCCCGACGTGCCCGAGCTGGTGCGCGGCAAGACCGGCCGCGTCAATGGCAGCCTGATCGCGCTGCTGACGCTGATGAAGGGCCAGCCGCTGGCGTACAACAAGGACAACCAGGAAGACAAGGAGCCACTGTTCGACACCGCCGACACGGTGATCGACACGCTGCGCATCTACGCCGACATGATCACCGGCATCCGGGTCAAGGCCGAGGCGATGCGCGGCGCGCTGAGCCAGGGCTACGCCACCGCCACCGACCTTGCCGACTACCTGGTGAAGAAGGGCCTGCCCTTCCGCGACGCACACGAAGCGGTCGCGCTGGCGGTGCGCGCAGCCGACGTCAAGGGCTGCGACCTGCCGCAGTTCACGCTCGACGAGCTGCGCATCGCCATGGCGCACGTACCCGGCGCCGCCGAGCGCCTGGGAAACGACGTGTTTGCCGTGCTGACGGTGGAAGGCTCGCTCGCTTCGCGCAGCCACGTCGGCGGCACCGCGCCCGAGCAGGTGCGCGCCGCCATCGCGCGTGCGCGCCAGCGCCAGGGCTAGGCGATGGCCCTGCCGGCGCGCCTCGGCAAGTACGAGATTCGCCGGCTGATCGGTGAAGGGGCGACCAGCGCCGTTTACCTGGCCTGGGACCCCTTCAACCAGCGCGAAGTCGCGATCAAGCAGCTCCACCCCGAAGCCCTGCGCAACTGTGAAAGCGGGCGCCTCTACCGCCACCTGCTGCAAAACGAGGCCGCCTTCGCCGGCAAGCTGGTTCATCCGCACATCGTGCAGATCCACGACGCGGTAGTGAGCGAGGACATGGCCTGCATCGTCATGGACTACGTTGCGGGCGGCACGCTGGCGGATCTGACCCGGCCCGACCGGCTTCCCGCCTTCGACCGGCTGATCGAGATCATCTTCAAATGCACGCGGGCGCTGGACTACGCCTTCCACCAGGGCGTCACCCACCGCGACATCAAGCCGGCCAACATCCTGCTCGCCACGCCGGACGGCACCGACATCCGCATCACCGACTTCGGCGCCGCGCTGCACACCGCCAGCGACACCACCCAGGTCGCGGGCGTCGGCTCGCCGGCCTACATGTCGCCGCAGCAGGTGCGCGAGATGCCGCTCGACCATCGCACCGACATCTATTCGCTCGGCGTGGTGATGTTCCAGTTGCTGACCGGTCGCCTGCCGTTCGAGTCGGACAACAACTACGCCCTGCTCTACCGCATCGCCAACGAGCCGGCGCCATTGCCCTCCGCGCTGCGCCCGGAAGTACCCGAACCGCTCGACGCCATCGTGCGGCGCGCGATGGAAAAGGATCTGGACCGCCGCTACCAGAACTGGGCCGAGTTCTCTCACGACCTCGCGCTGGCGTTCCGCAACCGCAGCATCCACGCCGACCGCGAGCGCGTGCCCGACACGGAGAAATTCGAGACCCTGCGCGGCATGCCCTTCTTCCGCGACTTCACCGACGCGGAACTGTGGGAAGTGGTCGCCCTTTCGCACTGGAGCCGGGCGCAGCCGGGCACTGTGCTGATGAAGGAAGGCGAGGCCGGCAACCACGTATGCTTCCTCGCCAGCGGCGAGGCGCGCGTCAGGAAGCGCGGCCGCCTGCTGAACGTGCTGACCGCCGGCGAGTGTTTCGGCGAAGTCGCGCTGTTCTCGGCCGCGAGCGGCGTGCGCTCGGCCTCGGTGGAAGCGGAAACCGACGTCTCCATCATCACCATCCGCGCGCGCGCCCTGCAGCGCGCCTCCAATACCTGCCGCATGCACTTCTACAAGGCCTTTCTGGAAGTGCTGGCGACGCGGCTGTCGCTGGCGAGCGCGCGGATCGCGAACATCTGATTGCCGACCGGTCCTCCGAACCGGGACGAGAGCGGGCCAAAGCTGTCGGGAATTTTGACACACGCTGCGCAGACTGCTCCCGCACGGCGCTTCCGCTCCTTTGAAATCATTGACTTGCAGA
The DNA here is from genome assembly GCF_009469595.2 of Thauera sp. 2A1. Taxonomy (GTDB): domain Bacteria; phylum Pseudomonadota; class Gammaproteobacteria; order Burkholderiales; family Rhodocyclaceae; genus Thauera. The sequence goes on from NZ_SSXV01000021.1 coordinate 61,052, forward strand.
GCAAGGTTGCACCAGGCGTGAAATTTGCATCACCTCCCGACAGGAAAAGGGCCCGAACCCGGGCCCATCGATATAATCAGGGGAAAGGACTCAGCACTCCCCGGGGAACATCATGGATCAGGGCCAATCGACGAATTCGACCGAGCAGCGACGCAAGCTGCTGAAGGGAGCCTTGGGGGCCTCCACGGTAATGGGCATGGGATACAGCAGCGCTGCCCTGGCCTCATTCCAGTGCATCACAAGCACAACCCCCTACGTCGGCGTCGGTTTCAAGAAATCGATCAACACCACCTCCAACTGGGCATGGTTGAAGTTGCAGGTGTATGACACGAACAAGACGAATATCCGTGCTGTAAAGATCCCCGTTGATGCCAATCCGGCGAGCATCAATACGGCGACTTATCAGTACGATAACTCGCTGACCAATCCCCTTCTCACGACAATTCAGAACGGGACTAACCTGAGACTGCCCATTTCAAATACGTTCGCGTATGTGATCATCTATTTCAAGATTGACGGCTCCATCGCCGGTTTTTTCCCAACTTATACGCCGGTAACGGGCTCGGACTATCCTGCGCAAGGGTCTTGCCTCACTTCACTAAACCCAAATTTGGTTACGACCAATATTTTGTATGGCGGTTGAGCAGAAGGGTCTGCCCATATCAAACCTCACTCCGCATCAATGGCTGCAACAATTCTGCCCGGCGCTCGACGGGCAGTTTCTTTTTCTGGATCCGCTCTCGTGGCAGACCTTCCAGTTGTCGGAAGGCGCCGTGACAGTGTTGCACGAAGCCGCGAGTGCCATCGAGCAAGGCCGTTTCAGCGCCTTTCTGGCGGAAGTGGACGAAGCCGGCGGCTGGCCGCCGGAACTGGAGCCCCTTGCGCGCTCGCTGAACTCGCTGGCCACGCCCGACGAAGTCCTGCTTGGTGAATGACTGAAATCGCATACCGGCTGCTGGACGTCGGTGCGGCCAGACTGGCCGTGGCGTCGCCGATCGAAGGCTTTCATGCCCACCTCGATCGGATCTATCCCCACCACGAACCGATCGCCGATCCGGCTTTCGCCGATGTCCGCGTCGCGCTGCTGCCCAGATCGAGATGGCGCGTGCGCGGTCGCCAGGTCGTGCTGTGGGCCGATGGCCAGCGTCCGTTCGAGCCCTACCCGTACGACTGCGCGCTGCCGCTGTTCGAATGGGGCAGCAACTACCTGCTTTCCCAGCGCCTGAACGCCTACCTGCTGCTGCACGCCGGCGTGGTCGCGCGCGGCGATCGCGCGCTGATCCTGCCGGCCGCACCGGGCTCGGGCAAGACCACGCTGACCTGCGCGCTGCATCTGGCAGGCTGGCGCTTCCTGTCGGATGAGTTCGGCGTCATCGACATGGACAGCGGGGAACTGTTGCCCATGGTGCGACCGGCGCCGCTCAAGAATCGCTCGATCGACGTCATCGGAACGCGTCCGGGCGCCGTGCTCGGGCCGCTGTTCCCGAAGACGCGCAAGGGCGACGTGTCGCACTTCGTGCCGGACCGCGACAGCTTCCTCGCCCGCCACCGCCGCGCGACACCCGCCCTGGTGGTGTTCCCGCGCTTCCAGGCCGGCGCGGCGCTGCAATGCACGCCTGTGCATCGCGCGCAGGCGGTGATGCGGATCGGCCTCAACAGTTTCAACTACCAGGCCCTGGGCCCGCTCGGCTTCCAGGCCGCGGTCGCGCTAGCGCGGCGTACGGCCGCCTTCGAGCTGGTCTATGGCGATCTCGACGACGCAATCGCCCACATCGAAACGCTGTTCGGGGAAGTCTCTTGAGCGGCAACGCCCTGTCCGACATCGAACTGCTGATGCGAGGCGTGCGCGAGCCGCTCGACATCGGCGAAGCGCGCTGGGAGCGCCTGCTGCGCATCGCCCGCGCCAGCGGCCTGCATGCACGGCTGGCCGCCGCGAACCTCGCCAAGGCGACTACGACCGACGTCGTGCGCCGCCATCTGCTGTCGTCGGCGCGCATTGCCGCCTATCGCGCGCAGATGGTGCGTGCCGAGCTGTTCCATCTCACCCCGCTCGTCACTGACGACTTCCCGGTGATCGTGCTCAAGGGCGGCGCCTATATCCTGCAAGGGCGCGCACTGGCAGAAGGGCGTTTCGTGTCCGACGTCGACCTGCTGGTGCCGAACGAGCACCTGCGCCCGATGGAAAGCCGCCTGCGAGCGGCAGGCTGGCAACCCGAAAAGCTGGACCCGTACGATGAGCGCTACTACCGCGACTGGAGCCACGAGACGCCGCCGATGCGCTTCCCCGGCCACAGCCTGGAGGTGGATCTGCACCACGCGATCACGCCGGTCACCGGCTCGCTGGCCTTCGATCCGGCCAGCCTGTTCGAACGCAGCGAGGCGATCCCCGGCACGCCTTTCCGCGTGCTTTGCGCCGAAGACCAGGTGCTGCACGCCTGCCTGCACTGCTTTCACGACGGTGAGCTGGACCTGCGGGTGCGCGAGGTGGTCGACATCGACGGGCTGTTGCGGACTTTCGCCGCGCACAAAGGCTTCTGGGACCGGCTGGAGGCGCGAGCCGCGGAACTGGGGCTGCAGCGGCCGCTATGGTATGGACTGCATTTCGCGCGGAACTGGCTCGATTGCCCGGTTCCGTCGGCAGTGTCGGATGCGCTGCCGGCTCCGCATACCTTGAGCCGCGCGGCGATGGCCGCGCTCGTGCCGCTGGCGATGCTGCCGCCCGACCCGGATTTTCCGCCGCCGTTGCGCGTGCGCGTGGCGCGCACGCTGATGCGGACCCGCTATCACCTGCTGCGCATGCCGCTGCATCTGCTGCTGCCGCACCTGGCACGCAAGACCCTGCGGCGCCTCAAGGCGCGGCTCGACCACAGGACGGAAGCGCCGTCGGAAGACGGCGCCCCCTGAAGCTCGGGCGGGCACCCGAGCCGTCGCGAACCGCTTAGACGACCCCGGCGTCCTGCAGCATCTGCTGCAGCTCGCCGTTCTGGTACATCTCACGCATGATGTCGCTGCCGCCGACGAACTCGCCCTTGACGTAGAGCTGAGGGATGGTCGGCCAGTTGGAATATTCCTTGATGCCCTGGCGGATCTCGTCGTCGGCGAGCACATTGACGGCGAGCACGTCCGGCACGCCGCAGGCCTTCAGGATCTGCACGGCGGCGGACGAAAAACCGCACTGCGGAAACTGCGGCGTGCCCTTCATGTAGAGGACCACGTCGTTGCTGGTGACCTGATCGCGGATGACGTCCTGGATGCTCATTTGATGCCTCTGAAAAGCTGAGTGAATTAGTCGGGTAATTCTAGGGAGCGCGATCGACGGCGTCAATAGCGCGCGCCCGGCCCGCCACCGATCTCACGCGCGCCCCAGCCAGCGCCCGCCCGACACCCGCTCGATGCCGGCAAGGTCCTTCCACGACGTGATCGAAGCGAAGCCGGCATCGGCCAGCAGGCCGCGCACCGCGAAGGCCTGGTCGTAGCCGTGCTCGCACAACAGCCAGCCGCCTGCCTCCAGATACCGCGCCGCACCGGCGACGATCTCCGCCAGGTCGTCGAGCCCGGCCGGACCGGCGGCCAGCGCGGCATGCGGCTCGAAGCGCAGGTCGCCCTCCTCCAGATGCGGGTCGGCGGAAGCGATGTAGGGCGGGTTGGACACAATGAGCTCGAAGCGCTCCTCCCCCAGCGCGGAAAACCAGTCGCTCTGCACGAAGGACACGCTGGCGCCGAGGCGCGCGGCATTGGCCATCGCCACCCACAGCGTCTCGCGCGAACGGTCGAGCGCGGTGACGTCGGCCTCGCCCAGCTCCAGCGCCAGCGTGACCGCCAGCGCTCCGCTGCCGGTGCCCATGTCGAGCACGCGCACCTGGCGCCGGCCACTCACGTGGGCGAGCGCGAGCTCGACCAGCAGCTCGGTATCGGGGCGCGGGATCAGCACCGCCGGCGTGACCATGAAGTTGCGCCCGTAGAACTCGCGCTCGCCGGTGAGATAGGCCACCGGCTCACCCGCCGCACGACGCTCGACCAGTTCGCGGAACCGGGCCCAGTCCTCGGCATCGAGGATCTGCTCGGGCCAGGCCGCCAGGCGCGAGGCCGGGCACTGCAGCACATGGCGCAGCAGCACCCGCGCATCCATGACGTCGACGCACTCGCGCGCCCACCTCAGGGCATGCGCGATGTCCGGCAGATCGTCGGGCAGGCCGTTGCGCATCGTCGGCTGGTTCATTCTTCGGCCAGGGCAGCGAGCTGATCGGCCTGGTGCTCCAGCGTGAGCGCGGCGATGAGCTCGTCGAGCTCGCCCGCCATCACCGCATCGAGCTTGTACAAGGTCAGGTTGATGCGGTGATCGGTGACGCGCCCCTGCGGGAAATTGTAGGTGCGGATGCGCTCGGAGCGGTCGCCGCTGCCGACCAGGCTCTTGCGCGTCGCGGCCTCGGCGCTCTGCTGCGCGCGCACCTTGGCATCGTGGATGCGCGCCGCCAGCACCGACATCGCCTGCGCCTTGTTGCGGTGCTGCGAGCGGTCGTCCTGGCACTCGACGACGATGCCGGTGGGGATGTGGGTGATGCGCACCGCCGAATCGGTCTTGTTGATGTGCTGACCGCCGGCGCCCGAGGCGCGGAAAGTGTCGATGCGCAGGTCGGCCGGATTGATATCCACCATCGCGACTTCATCCGCCTCGGGCAGCACCGCCACGGTGCACGCCGAGGTATGGATGCGCCCCTGGGTCTCGGTGACCGGCACGCGCTGCACGCGGTGTCCGCCGGACTCGAACTTCAGCCTGGAATACGCGCCGGCGCCAACGACGCGCGCGATCACTTCCTTGTAGCCGCCGAGGTCGGATTCGCTGGCCGACACGATCTCCAGCTTCCAGCGCTGGCGCTCGGCGTAGCGCGCGTACATGCGCAGCAGGTCGGCGGCGAACAGCGCTGCCTCGTCGCCGCCGGTGCCTGCGCGGATCTCCAGGAAAAGATTGCGCTCGTCGTTGGGGTCGCGCGGCAGCAGCGCGCGCTGAAGTTCACCGTCGAGCTCGACGATGCGCGCCTCTCCGGCCTGCAGCTCGGCCTCGCCGAGCTCGCGCATGTCGGGGTCGTCGAGCAGCTCGCGCGCGGTGTCGCAATCCGCCTCGGCCTGGCGGTAGGCGCGATAGAGCAGCACCACCGGCTCGATCTCCGCGCGCTCGCGCGACAGCTCGCGGAAGGCGTTCATGTCCTGCGCCGCCGTCTCCGCGGCGAGCGCGCGGTCAAGCTCTTCCAGGCGGCTGGCGAGGTGTTCGAGTTTGTCTCGGATGCTTTGCTTCATCGTTTCGGGATCTGGGTCGGGGTCGCGACGCGGCTACCACGCCCGCGGCGAAAGGCGATTCGAAGCCTGCGCGGCTAGCCGTTGCGCGGCAGATTGAACAACTGCTGCACCAAGCGTCCAGCCTCCGCCTGCGCCTCGCCCTCGGCATGGTTCAGAAAGCGCGAGGGTCCATGCATCAGCTTGTTCATGAGGCCATGGGACAGCGCCTCAAGCACCCGCTGCGGGTCCTCGCCCTTGGCGAGCAGGCGCAGCGCGCGCTCCATTTCGTGCTGGCGCAAGGCCTCGGCGTGCTCGCGCAGCGCGCGGATCGTCGGCACCGCATCGCGCGCCTCCATCCAGTGCAGGAAGCCATCGACACGGGTGTCGATGATCTGCTCGGCCTCCACCACCGCCTGCTGGCGCGATTCCATGCCGGCGTCGACCACTTGCGCGAGGTCGTCCACCGTGTACAGGAACACGTCATCGAGTTCACCGATCTCGGGCTCGATGTCTCGCGGCACGGCGAGATCCACCATCACCATCGGGCGGTGGCGGCGCGCCTTCACTGCGCGCTCGGCCATGCCCAGGCCGACGATGGGCAGGGGCGCGGCGGTACAGGACACCACCACGTCGAAGCGCGGCAGCATGTCGCCGATCTGGTCGATGCGCATGGTGCCGGCACCGAAGCGCGACGCCAGCAAGGCAGCGCGCTCGGCGGTCCGGTTGGCCACCATCATCGACTTCGGTCTGGCCCCGGCGAAGTGCGCCGCACAGAGTTCGATCATCTCGCCGGCGCCGATGAACAGCACGTGCTGGTCGGAGACCCGTTCGAAGATGCGTTCGGTCAGGTGCACCGCGGCCGCAGCCATCGACACCGTATTGGCGCCGATCGCGGTGGTCGAGCGCACCTCCTTCGCCACCGCGAAGGTGTTCTGGAACAGCTTGTGCAGCAAAGTACCGACCGTGCCCGCCTCTTCCGCGCGGCGCGCGGCTTCCTTCACCTGGCCGAGTATCTGCGGCTCGCCCAGCACCATCGAATCCAGCCCGCTGGCAACGCGGAACACATGGCGGATCGCATCGCGCTGCGGGTAGGCGTACAGGTAGGGCGACATGTCGTTCAGCGACAGGTCATGGAAGCGCGCCAGCCAGTCGGCGGCGTACTGCGGGTGTTCCGCGGCGAAGTAGAGCTCGGTGCGGTTGCAGGTGGAGAGGATGGCGGCCTCGCGGACCGAATCCGCACGCGCGAGATCGTGCAAGGCCTGTCCCATGTGCTCGGGCTGAAACGCCACCCGCTCGCGGATCGCAAGCGGTGCGGTGTGGTGGTTCAGGCCAAGGGCGTAGAGCTGCATGCGTAACAGGGGACGACCAATCGGGAGCGCATTATAGCACCCCGCAAGCCGCACAAAAATTGAGCAAAATCAGCCACTTCGTCGTCGCCGGGCGCGAAGGGCGAGCGGAACGGGGCGACGCCGGCGCACCCTCCTGTGCCCGGACCACCCTGCTGGAGACATGGCGACAGCCCCGAAATTCACCCGCGCGCGGCAAAAACCCACATGTTTTGAACGACTTCGGGAGGGCATTGCACGACCGGCCATATGCTGCCGATGCCCCTCGGGGAGATGGGCTCAGATCACCTTCTTGAACAGCGAGGCGGTCTCCAGCGTCTCGATCGACTTGTAGAACAGCTCGCCGAAAATGCGATCGACCATCGTGTACTTGCCATCGCGCAGGTGCACGGCGTAACAGACGTTGCCCGCCGGGTCGTCGAAGTTCTTGATGCCGAACTCGGCCAGATCCATGTCGAGCACGTACTCGCAGTCCTTCCCGACGTCCGGCGAAACGTCGAAATAGATCTTCGCGGTCGCATCCACGTTCCACCAGTGCTGCAGGATTTCCGTCTTCCTCAGCATCCTGTCGTAGGGCTTCACCAGCCAGCCGCTGACGATCCTGATGTTGCGCTCGCGATCGATGCGCCCATGGGCGTTCATGTAGCCACTGTCTGCAGTGCCTCCACCGATCTGCTTCACGCTGACCGCCTTCACCTCGAAGCGGGCGAACTTCTGCCTGGCGTCGATGAAATCCCGCGTCGCTTTGTACATGGCCAGGCAACCTGCATTCGTGGTGGGACGGCACAGCCGCGTAAAAGCGCGCTGTGTGAACGCAAAAACGCCGATCAATACGATCGGCGTTTTTGCTTTTTTTTGGTGGTGTAGTCCCCTACTAGAAAGAACCTTCCTGCCTCACCGGCGAGGACACCGTAGGCGAGATTATATACGATGCGGAGGTCCGGGTGAACTTTGGCTGTCTCCGCGCATTTCCGACCTTCGATAGCTTGCGCTGCCACGGTCAGCGCCCGAGGTTCTTGACCTTCAGATGGCGGCATGAATAGCGCTGCTGCCCCCAGGACACGGCAAAGGTTTCGGAAACCTCGTACCAGTTGCCGCCTGGATGACCACCGCCGTGGTTCTCCCCCATGCAGGAGCATTCGCAGTGAAAGCCCTCAGCGTTCCAGCATGCCGGAGCGCATTTCTGGTGCTCCCGGTACAACTGGATCACGTAGACCTCTTGGTGTCGCCTCAGCGCAAGTTTGATCACGCCGTCGGAATTTCCCAGGCCTTGAACTGCGCACACCAATCGGGCTTCAAGCGTCGGCCATCCCGCAGCCACTCCATGTTCCCTTCGGCAAACGGAATGCGCGCCAAGACCGGGAGTGGCTTATTGCGCTTGAAGATGACCGGGATTTTTCCCTGCCGCCAGAGATCCTTCAGTTGCGAGTCGCTCAGATCCTGTGACATGAGGGACTCGAATCCCTGGCTCAGCGCTGCTTGTTGGCTTGAGACAGGACCGAGGCCGCCAGTTCTTTCGTCTCTTTGGCGTATCGGTCGCTGGCCAAAACGCGTGCGGCCTTGTCCTCCATCTGGGCACCAGTCTGTTTGTCGCCGCTGCGCTGAGACAGTGCCGAGGCGGCCAGACTCTTGGCCACTTGCGACGAACTGCTGCTTTGCAGCGTTTCCGACGCCAGCCGACCAATTCGTGAGGACGTCTGCTTTGTGTTCTTGGACATCGCTGCTCCTTTCACATCAGGATTTGGAGACGGGCCGGAATGGCACCACCTTATTGCCTTGGGCTGGTTGGTCATCAACCTGCTTCTGGGTTGCTTTCAGTCGCGCAAACTCCACGACATTGGTTTTGCCCTGGAAGTAGCCTTCAGGTAATCCGGCGAGTGCTTCCACGTCGCCCGCAGCCAGTCCGATGTGTCTCGGGATAGCGTCCAAAGGCATGACCTTCTCTTCGACCAACAGATCAATGGTGCGACGAAGCAGACGTGGCTGCTCTGGGCGACGATCCTCGTCTCCGGGCTCCGATTTCGCACCCCACCGAGCAGAGCGACGCTTGAAAAGCATCAGAGCACCATCTTCATCCAGCATCTCAAGTGCTTTGAGCCGCATGATGATCGCCGCTGCCGACACGCCCCAACGGCGCTTCAACAGCAACAAGTCATCCAGAGTCGGTGGCACACGAACTTCGCTGGCGAACGTTTCGGCGGGCAGCAAAAATGCGCCTGCGAAGCGGTGCGCCTGCTGCTCCATCAGTTTGTGGCGTGCGCTGTCAGTCGTGCGCTGAATGTGACGATGCAGAACAAGATGCCCGATTTCGTGGGCAAGGTCGAAGCGACTGCGGTAACCATTGTCCTTGTCGGCGGACAGGAGAATCAACGGTCGGCCCAATACCTCGCTCCAAGCCGACAGTCCTTCAATCTGGGCAACGCCGGTTTCTTCCCGAACGAGGATGACCCCAGCGCCTTCCACGGCCAGTGCCAAGTCTTGAATCGCCGAGCGGCCCAAACGCCACAGATCCCGGCATTCGCAGGCAGCCTTCTCGATGTCCTCGTTAGTGATCTGCTCCGGCTCGGTGTAATCACGAGAGGGCAAATTGACATCGGGGTAGTCAACGTACTCCATCAGGGCAGCCGCCACGTCCTGGGCCCACTCAAGGCGGGCCTCCAGCATGGCTCGTGCAGCGACGTGCGCTGACGCGTTGCTGCGAAAAAGCGGCAACGACAACTTCGCCCCGGGCGCACGCGTAAACCATTCCGGCGTGACGTTGACCACGCCAGCAAGGCGTTCAAGCGCGTCACGCTCGGGGGCTTGCGTTCCTGCGCGCCACTTACTGACGGTCGCCGGAGACACGTCGACCATTGAGGCCAGCTGGACTTGAGTCAGACGACGGGCCGCAAGAATTTGGCTAAGTCGATCTTTCTGAAATCCTTGTACACCACCCCTACTCATGATCCTGTTCCGTCTTTGTCTTGTTGTTTGCCAATGTTCTTCTTCAGCTTCGGCACAGCCAAATCGTCCTGGCCTGCTGTCGGCTGCTGGTCGTAGTGCTTGATGAATGCGTCAATGGGTTCCCGGAAAAGCCAGCCTTGCATGTGGCGATCTGGAACCGCGATTTCGATGGAGACGGGTGTGTCCGGCTGGCTGTGCAGCGATCCTGCAAAGCAGGCCACGACGAACACAACCGCTTGGGATGGCTCCACGTAGCCTGAAAAGAGTCCGGGTTGAACCAGCGGCTCGATGGCTGCGTTCGCCAGGGACATCTGTTTTCGGGTTTCGCTACGCCGCCCGCTGTTCCAGACCCCATACTTGGTGTTGAACCGTGCCAAGGTGAATATCCCAGACCGGCCTGTGACGATCTGATTGCCGCGTAGCGGTGAGGGAGATGCGTCTGCAACGGCGAGAGCGCGATGGAAGGACTCGTTCATATGGAAGTGGCGCAACTGCCCCACCACGCTGGGCAAGTGCCCGTCATCCATCCCTCGCGCCGCAGCATAGGCACGTTGAGCGCCGACCAGCTTGGCTTCTTCGAGGCCCATGACAAGCTCACGCGGGATATTCCTCACAAGCAGGTCATGGATCGTTTCTTGGTTCGGCTGGGCCATTGGCAACTCCGTCATCGTATTTCGTTCAAGCGGATTCTATCATCAAATAATTTCGCTTAAAAGGTTTTCGTGTAGGGGATGCTGCGATTGAAGCGGCCACACCCCCGATTTGTAGCGCGCCCAGCGGATCGTTTGCCAACAGCGATAACGGGAGAACGTGGGCTAAATGTTTCGTTTTGTCTTCCAGAAGTTGCATTCGACGAAATAACGGAACATACTCCACCCATGCTCTCCAGTACCCACAATCAACGCGTCCTCGATCTGGCCAGCCAGAAGGGGCTACTGCGCGCCAGCGATCTGGACGCCATCAGTGCGCCGCGGGTCGTTCTGACGCGCCTGACCGCTGCGGGTCTACTAGAGAAGGTGGGGCGTGGCCTGTACCGTCTGCCGGATGCACAGGTTTCGGAATTCGAGAGCCTTGGCACCATCGCCACCAAGGTACCTCAAGCGGTGTTCTGCCTGCTTACGGCGCTGCAGTTTCATGAGCTGACCACACAGCTGCCGCGTCAGATCTGGATCGCCATGCCTCGGGGCAGCCACCCGCCCCGGGTCGACTACCCGCCCGTCAAGATGGTGCAGTTCACGGGTGATGCCTACTCGGCAGGGATTGAGGAAGTCGAACGCGACGGTGTCAGGCTCCGGGTGTACGGCGTGGCCAAGACCGTGGCGGACTGCTTCAAGCACCGCAACAAGATCGGGCTGGATGTGGCGCTTGAGGCGCTGAAGGACGCCCGGGCGCGCAGCAAAGCCTCCGTCGACGACATCTGGCGTTTCGCCAAGATATGCCGCGTGGCCAATGTGATGCGACCCTATCTGGAGAGTGTCGGATGAGTGCGGCTACCCCAAATGTCGCGGCATCCGTCCGTGCGCGTCTGCTCAATGTCGCCAAGGCGCAAGGCGTCGATTTCAATCAGGTGCTGGTGCGCTTCGCCTTGGAGCGCATCCTCTACCGGCTGACCCAGTCGCCGCACGCGGACCGCTTTCTGCTCAAAGGTGCGCTGCTGTTCACGCTCTGGTACGACATGCCACACCGGGCCACACGCGATGCCGACCTCTTGGGTTTCGGTGCCAGTGATCTGGAGTCAGTGGCCCAAGTATTCCGGGACATCGCAGCTGTACCAGTCGACGACGGCATTGTGTTCGACCCAGCCTCCGTCACGGTCGAGGAGATCCGCAAGGAAGCTGGCTACGGTGGCGTTCGCGTGATGATTGCAGGCGACCTGGCCAGAGCACGCTGCAAGACCCAAATCGATGTCGGCTTCGGCGACGCCGTCACCCCTGCGCCTGTTGATTCGGTCTACCCAGTACTGCTGGAGGAAATGCCCGCGCCACGGCTGCGGGCCTACCCAACGTACACCGTCATCGCAGAAAAGCTCCACGCCATCGCGTTGCTGGGCATGACCAACAGCCGCTTGAAGGACTACTTCGATCTGTCTGTGCTGTTGGAACGAGAAACTCTGGACACTGATCTGCTGGCCCAGGCGATCAAGGCCACGTTCGAAAGACGGGGCATGGCGCTTCCTGATGCGCTGCCAGTCGGCCTGACGGACGAGTTTGCGCACGACGCTTCGCGCCAGGCGCTGTGGCTGGCATTTCTCAAGAAGAACGAACTTCCGCCAGAACCCTTGGCCGCCATCGTTGGCCGCTTGAGCGTGGCATTGGCACCCGCGTTGAACACCGTCGCTCGTTGAATATCCCTTCATAGGGCAGCCGCTTCGCGCCCTTCGCCACGGTCAGTGGCGGTCTCCATACGGACTTTGCATGGAGACCACGATGACTACTCGACTTTGCGCACACTGCGGCCACCCCTTCGAACCCCGCCCACAGGTTCCCGACCAAGCGTTCTGCTCCGCCCCTGAATGCCAGCGGGCTCGCAAGCGCGACTGGCAGCGGGCAAAACTCCAATCCGATCCTGACTACCGCATCAATCAGCAGGCGGCCCAACGCGCGTGGTCACAGCGCAATCACGACTATTGGCGCAATCACCGAGACGAACAACAGGCCAATGGCGATCAAGGGGAACAACCTACCGCCGCCCATCGGCAGGCAGTCATCGATCCTGTAAAGATGGACGTGTCAGCGCTGCCTTCCGGCATCTACCGGATCACAAGACGTCCGGAATTTCCCAATGGAACACCGGGCTCTTGGGTAGTTGAAATCACGCTGCTGTGCGAAACCTGTGAATGCAAGATGGATGCGTCAAGAGATGACTTGATCGACACCCGGGGAATACAGCCTTAACTTCAAGCCCAAATGGGCTCTCGATCATCCTGGATGGCAACAATTTCAACCATGTGCATTCCGGCCGCGCATTGCAGGCCACGTGTATGCCAATGAGGTGAAAGGCAGGCCCGAGAGCAAGTTCACACAACATAAAGTGATCGGGTCTATGCAGGCAGAAGAGTTCTCCATTCCGGGGGCGGATCAGCCACCGACATTTCGGGCCGCCGAGTACGTGCGGATGTCGACCGAGCACCAGCAGTATTCGACGGAAAACCAAGCCGACAAGATCCGCGAGTACGCGGCTCGGCGCAACATCGAAATCGTTCGCACCTATGCCGACGAGGGCAAGAGCGGCTTGCGCATCGATGGGCGGCGAGCGCTGCAGCAACTGATCAAGGACGTCGAGGCAGGCATCGCGGACTTCCAGATCATTCTCGTCTACGACGTCAGCCGCTGGGGCCGGTTTCAGGATGCCGATGAGAGCGCCTATTACGAATACATTTGCCGCCGCGCCGGAATCCAGGTCGCGTACTGCGCAGAGCAGTTCGAAAACGACGGCTCGCCTGTGTCGACCATCGTCAAGGGCGTCAAGCGTGCGATGGCTGGCGAATACAGCCGGGAGTTGTCGGCCAAGGTGTTTGCCGGGCAGTGCCGCCTGATCGAGTTGGGTTTCCGCCAGGGTGGCCCGGCTGGCTATGGGCTGCGACGTGTGCTGATCGATCAGTCCGGCACGCTCAAAGGTGAATTGGCTCGCGGCGAGCACAAGAGCCTGCAAACCGACCGTGTCATTCTTCAGCCGGGACCGGATGATGAGGTCGCCGTGGTCAACCAGATCTACCGCTGGTTTGTCACCGACAACCTGACGGAGCTGGACATTGCCGAACGGCTGAACGCACAAGGAACGCGCACTGACCTTGGGCGGGATTGGACGCGAGCAACCGTCCGCGAGGTACTGTCCAACGAGAAATACATCGGCAACAACATCTACAACAGGCGGTCTTTCAAGCTCAAGAAGCACCGGGTGGTTAACAGCCCCGACATGTGGATCAAGAAGGAAGGTGCGTTCGAGGGCATCGTGCCGCCGGAGCTCTTCTACACGGCGCAGGGCATCTTGCGCGCAAGGGCACATCGCTACAGCGACGAGGAGTTGATCGAGAAGCTGCGCAATCTGTACCAGCGCCACGGGTACCTCTCCGGCCTGATCATCGATGAGGCAGATGGCATGCCGTCTGCGGCGGCCTATGCACATCGATTCGGCAGTTTGGTTCGCGCCTACCAGGCGGTGGGCTTCACTCCGGATCGCGACTACCAGTATCTGGAGGTGAATCAGTTTCTGCGCAGACTGCATCCAGAGATCGTCAGCCAGACCGAACGCACGATTGCCGAGGTCGGCGGCAACGTCGAACGTGACCCGGCCACCGACCTTCTCACGGTGAATCGCGAGTTCACCGTTTCACTGGTGCTGGCGCGGTGCCAATTGCTCGACAACGGGCGACGGCGCTGGAAGGTGCGCTTCGACACCAGCCTCGCGCCCGACATCACGGTGGCCGTTCGGCTGGACGACAGCAACCAGGCTGCCCTGGACTACTACCTGCTGCCGCGACTGGACTTCGGTCAGGCACGCATCCATTTAGCCGACCACAACGGCATCGAGTTTGAGTGCTATCGCTTCGACAGTCTGGACTACCTCTACGGCATGGCGCGGCGCATCCGCATACGGAGGGCCGCATGAGTCAAGACAAAGAGCATCGGCATTCGGAGTTGCGGATGATTCCGCTCAACCGGATTGAGGTTCTCAACCCCCGCGAGCGCAACAGCCGGGTCTTCGAGCAGATCGTCGGCAACATCCAGAACATTGGCCTGAAAAAGCCAATCATCGTGACGCCGCGTCCAGGGAGCAATGGCGAGCACTATCTCCTCATCTGCGGCGAGGGGCGGTTCAAGGCCTTCAAGACGCTCGGGCATCAAGAGATCCCGGCAATGGTGATTAACGTCGATGACGAATCGGCCTTCATCATGAGCCTCACCGAGAACATCGCCCGGCGAAAGTTCAGCCCGTTGGAATTGCTGTCCGGCATCGAGCAGCTGCGGGATCAGGGCTACGACAAGAAGTCCATTGCCCAGAAAACAGGCCTGAGTCCGGAGTACGTGCAGGGCATCCTGCAGTTGCTGCAGAACGGTGAGCAACGACTGCTGATGGCCGTCGGCAGCGGGCGCATCCCCCTCAATGCGGCGATCACCATCGCAGGCGCGGGCAGCGACGAGAAAGCCATTCAAGCCGCATTGCAAGATGCCTACGAAACTGGAAAGCTGCGTGGCAGCCAGTTGATCCAAGCCCGTCGTGTGATCGAACGTCGCCGCACCCAAGGCAAGTCCATCGGCGGCAGGATGACCTCCCGCAAGACCAATGAGGATGTCACCACGTCCAGCCTGGTGAGGAACTACCAGCGCGAAGTCGAGCGACAAAAGCTGCTGGTCAGGAAAGCAGAGACCGCTCAACGCAACTTGCTGTTCATTGTCGGGGCCCTGCGCCAACTGCTGGCCGACGAGAATTTCACCACCCTGCTGCGCGCGGAGGGGCTGGACACACTGCCCCAGTATCTGGCGGAGCGGGTCTGGGCTCGAGGGAGCGGCGCATGAGCAAACTGCCCTTGGGCTTCGTTCCGGAGCCATTGGTTCTGTCCCTCTCTTCCGTCCTGCCCTCGCGTAAGACGCCAGAAGGCTTGCTTGCCTCACGGAAATTCAAGCAGATCACCGCATCTATTGAGGCGGTCGGGCTGATCGAACCCCTGTCGGTGGGAAAGCCCAACCGCGAGGGGCAGCACATCTTGCTGGACGGGCACACACGACTGGTCGCGCTGAAACAACTGGGCTTCGACAAGGCTCCCTGCCTGGTGGCCACGGATGACGAAAGCTACACCTACAACAACCGGATCAATCGCCTCTCCAGCATTCAGGAGCACCTCATGATCCGTCGCGCTGTCGAACGGGGCGTCACCCCGGAAAAGCTGGCGAAGGCCTTGGACGTGGACATCAGCCACATCATCAAGAAGCTAAACCTGCTGGAAGGGATCTGCCCGGAGGCCGCCGAGTTGCTGCGGGACCAGACGTTTTCGGCAAACCTTGGTGCGGTGCTGCGTAAGCTCAAGCCGACGCGTCAGGTTGAGTGCGTCGAACTGATGGTCAGCGCCAACAACATTACGGTCGCCTATGCCCAAGCCTTGGTTGCGGCGACACCCAGCAACTTGCTCGTCGGTGAGACCAAGCCCAAGAAGATGACCGGCGTCAGCGCCGACCAGATGGCCAAGATGGAGAGGGAGATGGGCAACCTCCAAGAGCAGTTCAAGCTCGCCGAGCAAACCTACGGTCAGGACATCCTCAACCTGGTGCTGGCCAAGGGCTATCTCGCCAAGCTCATGGCCAACGAAGCCATTCTGCGTCACTTGACGAGGAATCACCCTGACGTGCTGAACGAGTTTGACAGCATCGTTCGTATGGTGACGCTGGACAAGTGAATGGCACGTACTCAGAAATGGTGAGCCAAATCCTTCCTGCCAGAAGGTCGTAGTGCTGCCCGTGTGGGCGATACGTTGTTCTTTAACAATCTGGATATATCAGGGTCATCACCCCTGAGGCGGACGTCCCTTTTTCGTCCGCGACCAGGAGCGATGGCCGACAGGCTCGCCGCTGGCCTGCCCATTCGTAGACGGGCGTACGGATGAGCGAACAGCGGCACCTATCCAGGGTGCTTTCATCCGATTCATTCGCCATAACGACTGCAAGTAGTTAGGCCAGATGCAGCAACTACGGTACTACGGCGATGTGCATCGGGCAATGCCCAACGCACCACAGACCTTGACTAGGTGCGGACGCCAAGCCGTTGCAACACGTTCCATGCGGTAGTCCAGTCGATTCGCTCCTGCTCCAAGCGAACGTTTTGTCCCCAGCGCTGCTGCTTGAGATCCCGATAAAGCTCCTGCTCATCCTTGGTCAGGAGCGTCAGTTCCGCTGCTGAATGCTGCGCCGCCTCGTCCACCCACAGTGCCTTGTGTCGAAGCAAAGTCTCTTCGTCCATGAGCACGGATTGCAACTCTGGAATGTATGAACGGGCGCGATGCAGAATGGCAAATCCATGGGTATCCAAGTCACCCCAGTAGATGCACCTCGCACGGGCAAGCCAAGGTAGCCGGGCCAACACGTCAACGTTATAGCCTAGGCGCATGAACACGACAGCGCCCGGCATGTCGGACATTGCCAGTCCCGTCTGAAGGTTCTCAACAATGAACACATGCGAGACAGGCCAACTGATACCTGCGAGGTCGTCAACCGGCGCAGTGATGTCACCCACGCCTCCGACATGAACTCGCAACGACTGATCCAGCACCCTCATGCGCACAAGGAGTGGTGGAGCCTTCAGGCCACACCGCTGATAAAAATCCAGGTCGCTGGATGAGTCCTCCTGTATTGCGGCCACCAGATCCGTCAGCAGCCCTTTGCGCCCATCAAGCCACTTGCTGTCCAGTCCTGATACCGGCAGCTGGCGGGGATACAGGTTGGAGTTCGGATGGCTCGCAATCCAATCCAGCATCTCTGTCAGCCTTTGATAGTCGGCATCGCTGTAGTCTGCGAGGACATCAAAGTATCTCGGCAACTGCTGCGCCACTACCGGCCAGCGGGCAATGAGCGACCGGTAGCGAGACTGGGCGCGCTCCCACCGTGCGGATTCACCAATCCACATGGCAACGTCTTCGGGACCGCGCAACACTAGTTTCTCTGGCAGTCGCTGGGCACCAAGCGCCTTCCACCGCCGCTCACACCAGGATAGGGTGCCGACCCCTTGCCAGCCTTGCCATGCGCTCACCCAAGCACGAACACCATCGACTTGTCTCAGCGCAGCCTGTTCCGTCGGTGCACCGAGCGCAACCTCCAGCGGCCACAGGCTTTCGCCCGCATCACCGATCAACCACTCGCGGTGCTTGCTCTGAAAGCGACGGACAAGGGCCTGCCTGACTTCTTCAGGAAGCTTCAACGCTAGCCTCCTCTCGTGCGTGCTCTGGGAGCTTCAACCGCTGACGGTCACCGTCGTACTCGATCAGCAGGACGCCTGAAACGCGCCGGTCGCTGATATCTACGAAGCAGGCACCACCGATGAATGGTTCAAGGGTCATGACGGACTTCAGCGGTGTAGCGACTACCATCTGGAATCCGAAATTGGTAAAGATGTTCATCGCCAAAGCGGTGAACTCGTTATCAGCCTTGTCGAAGGCTTCATCAAGCACGACGGGCGCGTACATCGGCACGCCGTGGTCGTTCCCGCCCAGCTGATACCGCAATGCAGCGGCCAAGCACGTGGTGGCCAGCTTCTGTCGTTGACCGCCAGACTTGCCTGCTCCGCTGCGGTAGATCTCGACCTCGACGCCGCTTTCATCGATTTCCCGTCCGATGAACTCCACATGTTGCCGAACGTCGAGCACGGTTTCACGCCAACGTTTTTGCTCGGGGTCCTGACTGGCGAGTCGATCAACAAGTCGGCGTAGGGCCAGGAACCGTGCCTCAGCAAACTCGCGGTCCTCCGTCCACGCATGGCTCAGAGCCTGCTGGATTTCCTGCTTGAACTCCTTGACGTCGACAAGCTGCCGGTCGCTGGCATCGATGTGTAGATAGGTGCGTTGATTGGCGCTTTGGTTAAACGGCACCTGGCCAAGGCTATCGTTGACCAGATCCATTCGCTCAAGGATGGCTTTGCGCGCATCGTTCAGGTAGGTGGAAAGCGCCGCCAGATTCTGGTGGCTTTGGTTCTGCAGCAGTTCGAAGAAGCGCTGCTCATAGGCGGGCAGGCCATCCGTTTCCAGCCGAACCAGTTTGGCGAAGAAGTCTGGCGCGCTGGCGAGGCTCGTGTCCATGTCGCCAGCGTCCATGGGCCACTGACGTTTGAAATCGGCGAAGCGCGCCTCTATTTCCTTCTCGCAGGCACCAATCCCACGGTTGACCTCTTCGATCTCCGCATTTAGTGCGCGTTCTACAGAGGTTGTCACCTTGTCGAGGTTGTCGAGCCGGACGGCATCTGACTGCTTGGCGAAGCGCTCGTCGAGTCCGGAAACCTGGTGGGGCGTCAAAGGAACGATAGACGCGTCCTGCAGGATCGATTCCAGTTTCTGCGTACTGGTCTTGATCTGGTCAAGAATCGAGTCGTGCGCACGCGTGGCCTGCCGAAGATCCTTATCAGCATCATCGACGAGTTTCTTTTGCTTCTCGATCTGCTCACTGAGCTGCAGTAGGGTGGTGTTGCCCTCGCGAGCTTCGCGGATCTGCCGCTCAATGGTGGAAATGCGATCCAGCAATGGGAGCAAATCGATTTCCTGCCACTGGAGATTCACCAGGGTTTGGCACTGCATCGCTCGGGTCGCACGATTCTTGTCTTGGTCGGAGAGTTTGTCGATCTCCCCGCCGAGGCGAGAAATGGTGTCAGCCAGCTCCTGCGCCTGAGCTTGAAAGAGCCCGAGCTTCTCCCTGTTATCGAATCCGAGCACCCAGTTTCGTCGGTCGCCGACACTTCTACGGTCATCTTTTTCGTGCCGGGTTTTGCTGTGCTTGACCTGGCCTTCACGGGTGATGGCTCGATCTGCGCTCCTGAAGGACTGAATAGAGTCGACGCACGCGTAATCGAAGCGTTGCCGTAGTTCGGCCTGGAGCCAATCGGCATACGTCCCATCCTTGACGTTCAGCTTGAGGACGAGCGAATTGGCACCAATGGGCTTGGCCTGCCACGTCTCCGGGCGGCCAGTCCGGTAATACACCAAGCGCTGCCCAAGGTGGGTGGTGTTGATGTGATTGGCCAATGCCGAATACTGGCGCTCGTCTACCAGGAGTGAGAGCGCAAACCCGTGCAGTACGCGCTCAATGCCCCCCTGCCATTCGGCCTCGTCAGGCTTTACCTCGACAAGTTCGCCAACAAAGGGAAGTGCCGACTCCGAGATCCCGATGGCGGCAGCGATGTCTCGACGCATTTCCAGCATGTCCGCCGGAATGTTCGATGGCTGGCGCTGGAGTGCCTGCACCTCTTTCAGTGCTTGCGAAAACGCAGTCTCGGCATCCTTCTTTTCTCTGTCCAGGCGGAACTGCTCGGCGCGGCTATCGTTGCTGCGCTGCTCCCAGTTTTCAACCTCCTGCCGCGCGTTGCCCAACAGTTCCGCGAAGGCTTGAGGTGAATCAGGGAGGCTCCAGCCCAGCTTCTTGCAAGCCTCTTCAGCCTGACCACGTTTGCGCAGGCGATCCGTGCGCAGGCCCTCCAGCCCCGATTTCTCGGCTTCCCATTGTTCGATCTGATCACCGCCTGCTTCACGGTGCTGTCGCTCCAGATCGCGCAAGATTGCGGCGTGGTTCTCCAGAGTGCTTTGACGCCGCCCCACTTCACCTTCTGAGCCGTTGGCTTGCACCTCCAGGGCTGCCACGTGCTCCTTGAGAAGCTCAATGCGTCGGGTTTCCCGGTAGCCATCAACGCCCAGCCGAAGCTCCTCCAGTCCATTACGTTGCAGCATCAACGAGTCCCTACGCTGATGCTGCTCCCGTGCTGGCGCGAGCGTTTGAACCTGCTCGCGGGCCGTGACTACCGCCTGGTGGGCAGCATTGAGTTCGCCAAATTCACTAACCAAGCGATCCGCTACTTCGAAGGTCTCGGGCTTGTCGAGCATGAAGTCGCGCAGGAAGGTATTGAGGTCACCGAGGTTCTTGGCCGACTGGGTTTTGTGCAGCAAACGCAGCGCCATTTCGCTCTCGATGCCGAGCAGACGGCAGAACCGTTCGCAATAGGGGCGGAATTCGTCGCGAGCGAATGCCTCCGGGAAGGACTGCTTGAGCTTTCGGATGTCGAAGTTTGACTGACCAAAGTCCTCCAGCTCGCCCAGGTCAAAGGCCCGCTCCATGACAAGGTAGTGGCGTTTGACGTCGGTGCTGCCGTTTGCATTGCCCCGCAGCCAGAACACCTGAACCAACACAACAGACTGACCCAAGGCATTCTGGTAGGTCAGTGCCAAGGCTGACCAGGTCGTCCCTGCGCGCAGGTAGCGGGTCGCGATCTCTCCCGACTCCCCATCCTTCTGTTCAGCCCACGCACCACGTATGTAGGTAACGAGGTTCCGATCACGACCGCTGCGGTCTGCCTCGCGCGCAGCAGCGTTGAAATCGATCCAGCGAGGTGGCGTCAGCAACGCCGAAAACGCATCGAGAAGCGTCGACTTCCCTGCGCCGGATCGACCCACAAACAGAAAGCCTCGTTCGCTGATCGGCACGTCGTGTAGGCCGGAGAAAGTGCCCCAGTTGTAAACCTGCAGGCGGGTCATCCGGAACTGCTCGCGGGCAAACAGGGAGGCGGTTTGGGGTTCCGAGATCATTGGTCGGCCTCCTCATCGGCGTCAGTCTGAACCAGTTGCGCTGGCGTTTCTCCGGCAGCCATGCGCTGATACAGGTGCGTCAGCGCTTGAATTTCCTCTGCCGAGAAGAGGAGCTTCAGCGTCGGCGAAATCTCGAAGCGATCCTCACTCGAGCGAATTTTCTGCAGGATGCTGTGCTTCTTGATCTTCTCGACGGAGGCGTGAACCCGTTTCACGAATCCTGCACGGTCGGTGTTGGCGGCGCGCTCATAGAGGGTGAGAAACTCTGTGATCTCGTCTGTCGACACCACAGCACGGTCGCCCTGCGAGTCCGCCTGGGTCAATCGCTGGCGGAGGTGGAGCAGCAGTATGGAGTCAATGAACGTCAGCTGGGCGCGGCGCAACAGGAGAGGCACCTCAAGGTCGCCGGTATCTGCCTGGCGCGTGAAAGCCACTTGTACGTCTCGGTCAATAACCAGTTCGAGAAACAGCTCGGCAAGACGCCGACGGATCACCGCTTCGTCTCGTACCAAGATCGGCCAGAGTTTTGGATGTCGACGTCCGTCGAGCGATGGCCCTGCCAGTAGCTGCACCAGGGCGCGCCTGGAATCCAGTGCCAACTCGCCACTGTCGCCCAAGAACAGGGTGTTGGCAGGTGTCTGAGCAGCATCTGGAGCCTGTGCTTCGGCTGGCACTGCCGATTCGTCGCTGATGGACCCATTTTCAGACCAGTTCATTGGCCCGCTCCCTCAAAAAGAAGATCTTTGGAATTCGGGCGCTACGACGCTCGTCGTCGCCTCCAACCCAGCCTACGGTTTCACTGTGGTCGGCCTTGAACCCATGCCGACTGCCCAACGCCAGCAGGCCGACGACGCTGCCCAGCCCCTGTGCAGCGGGGAACTGTTCCAGCACGTCGGCAATCGAGGCCTGGGAGCGTTGCTCCAGGACTGCCAGCACATTGGCCTTCAGGGTTCGGAAGTCGATCTCGGACTGTGCGACCAGTTCGCTCACAGACTCTAGATCGATGGGCGGCGCATCCCCTTCTGCCATCTGCCCGGGCAATGCTTGTAGGGATGGGTCGTGCAGAACCCATTGAGACAAGGAGCGCAACCGACTGCTCGTGAGTTCCAGCGTGTACTGGAGGGTTTCTGTGGCCCTGACTTCATCCTTCAGGGCCAGTGCTGTGCGCTGGGCGTCTTTCAGCAGGTGATTGAGTCGGCGTTGCTCGAGGTATTCACGACTCTGGACGAAGTGCTTCAGGCTGCGCGCGAAGGTCTGGAGCACCTCGTGAACCATGCCGCCCTGCTCAAGAAGGGTGCGCGTCAGCCGCAGAAGGAATCGTCGCTCCTTGGCCTCGAGCTGCCCCACGAACTCCCGCGACATCACGCTATCGAGCGCCTGATCAAGTGTGGCGGCCTGTTCTGGGTCCGTAAGCAATCGCCAGAAAGCGGAGAAAGTCCTTCCGGCGTCGCTCTCTGAAATCAGGTCGATTCCGGCGAACAGCGAATCCAGCACATCTCCACGATTGCCATCGTTGTCCATGATGCGTTCACGCAGATCGCGATTGAGCTGGTCGAACTGATCGCGGACACGGCGGAAATCACCGGCCAGATCGTCGGCCAGCGTGATGATCTCCCGCGTGCGCTCGAGCGCCGTTGTATGGGGCAGCACGCGCATCTGCCCCTTCTGGATGGCGTCAATCTCCTTGTCGATGCGTGCTTGCTCGGCCATGAGCCGGTCGATGCGGCGGAATTTGTCGGTGTCGGTGTCCTCGGCAAGTCGGGCCAAAGCCTCGATGACGAGCGTCAGGCGGCTTTCGGTCGCGGCGGAGTGCGGCTGCGCCAGGCCAGAGACAAACCGAATGGCATCGACGGCCGCCGTGGAGAGTTCATATTCCTCTTCGGAAGCGCCAGCCGGGAAGCGTCGCTCGAGGAACCCATCGGCGAGCCAGCTGGCGACATACGCCTGTGCCGTTTGGGGAAAGTCTTCGCCTTGGGCGCGGAGCTCTTCGAGATCCCTTGCGATGCGTTCGTGAAAAATGGAGGCAGGGAGGCTTCGCTCGCCCTCATACAGATGGGCCTGAAGCAGGCCAATGACGGTAGGCCCGGTAGTCGAGGCAAGCAGACGCCACAGCGGCTGCGCCCGCATGCGCCGGTAGGTCGCGATGGCTTTGTCTGCTTTCACTCCCATGCTCCAAAGTGCGGGCATCGCCCGTCATGTGGTAATCACAATGCAACGCATACAAGACTCAAAAACATTGCATTGCCACATTCTAGAGCAGCTTATATACTTCACGCAATAACCCGCACAAGTATTCGTTAACCCGATAGAGCACTCAGGAATGCCCAAAGACCAACTTGCAGAACTGACCCAGCCTCAGCGCGACCGGCTCGCCTTCATTGAGCTGCGTGTGCGCTTCGTGGGGGAGATCCGTCGGCAGGACTTGGTTGCGCGGTTTGGCATCCAGTCCGCAGCGGCAACCCGGGATTTGGCGCTCTATAAGGAGTTGTCTCCGGGCAACATCGACTATGACCCCAAAGGCAAGGCCTACGTCTTGGGGCCGGACTTCCGGCCCGTGTTCGATTACCCTCCGGAGCGGGTGATGTCGTGGCTGACGCAAGGCTTTGGTGACGGCGAGCCGATGCGGCTCAAGGCGTGGGTGGTCAGCGAGAGTCCGTCGCGGCTTACGCACCCGGATCTGGATGTGTTGGCGAGCGTGACCCGGGCAATCCATCAGGAATGCGCACTGGCAGTCGACTATCACTCAATCTCAAGCGGCAAGTCCGGGCGAGAAATTGTTCCATTCGCGTTGATCGATAACGGCCTGCGTTGGCACGTACGCGCCTTCGACCGGAAGTCGCAGGAGTTCCGGGATTTCGTCATCACTCGAATCAAAAATCCTGTCGTCCTCAAGGGGCAACCGGTATTGCCCCATGAAAGAAGCGATCAAGACATCCAGTGGACCCGGATTGTCGAGTTAGAGCTGGTTCCGCATCCAGATCAGCCCCGCCCAGAGATCACTCAAATGGATTACGCGATGACGGGCGGGTCGATACGGATGCGTGTTCGCGCCGCTGTAGCGGGCTACATGCTACTTCGCTGGAGTGTGGACTGCTCGTCCGATCACAGCCTCAGAGAGGAACAGTATCGACTATGGCTCAGTGATCCCCTGGCTTTGTACGGGGTGGAAAACGCAAAGCTGGCTCCTGGCTACCAAGCGCCGACCAGCGCAAAGAATCGATAGGGAAAGAAAAACACAATGGCCAAGACACTTGAAGCCCACGACAAACTGATCCGAGAGATCTTCGAAGGCAGCTACCAGTTCGAGATTCCGGACTACCAGCGCCCCTACGCCTGGACAATCGAGCAGGCCACAGAGCTGTTCGATGATCTGTACTCGGCGATGCAGGACGCGCGCGTCTCGGGGGCCAGCAGCCAATACTTCTTGGGTAGCATTGTTCTGATCAAGAACGACCGGGACCCGAAGTCATCGGTGGTCGACGGCCAGCAACGCCTGTCTACGCTCACGATGCTATTCGCCGTGTTGCGCACCGTGATGCCGGATGCTGCAGACGACATCACCGACTTCCTCTACAAAAAGGGCAAGGTCAGTCTTGGCGAGAAGAACGAGTACCGCCTGACAGCTCGCGAGGAGGATGCCGACTTCTTCCGCACCAACATTCAGGAACCGGGTGGCATCGCACAGTTGGTCGCCAGTACGGACAAGCTGAAAGACAGCCGTCTGCGTTACCGTGAAAACGCCACGCTGCTGCTCGAAAAGGCCAAGGCGCTTCCGCCTGCCGACCTCATTGCGCTGTGGCAGTTCCTCGCCAACGACTGTTCGCTGGTTGTCATCTCCACGCCCGACCTCGAAGCCGCATACCGCATCTTCTCCGTACTCAACAATCGGGGGCTCGACCTCGCGCCTATCGACATCATCAAGGCGCAGGTGCTTGGCCTGATCCGTACCACGGCAGGCGAAGTCAAAAGCCGCGCATACGCGAAAGAGTGGAGCCGGATCGAAAGCTCACTGGGTCGCGACGCCTTCGGTGACCTGTTTGGCCACATTCGCAGCATCTATGCCAAGAAGAAGCAGAAGTACATCCTGGTCAAGGAGTTCCAGGAGCACGTCACCGAGTACAAGGCCCCTATCGACCTCGTCGACAAGGTCATCAAACCCTATGCCGAAGTGTGGGACTTCGTGCGCGATGCCGACTTCGAGGCCACCGAGCACGCTGAAACCATCAACGAGCACTTGTCGTGGCTCAATCGTGTGGACTTCAAGGACTGGGTGCCCCCAGCACTTGTTTATTTCAAGCGCTTCCGGCAGCAGCCCAAACTGCTTGCCGAATTTTTCCAGTCACTGGAACGCCTGACCTACTTCCTGCTGGTCACCAAGGTCGGCATCAACGAGCGCATCGAAACCTACGCTGCGCTCACCAAGGAAATCGAACCGGAGACCTTCAAGGGAAATCTGGTTGCGCTCACCACGCTGGCACTGACAGACGCGCAAAAGCGCAAGTTCGTCGCGGCACTCGATGGAGACGTGTACGACGATCTGCCCAAGGCACGGATGGCGCTCGTCTTGCGTCTTGAGTCCTTGGTGCGCGCGCCCGGCGTGCAGCTTCAAGATGCCGTGTCGCTGGAGCACGTCCTGCCGCAAACACCGCCCGACAGTTCGGACTGGATCAAGTGGTTCCCGGATGAAGACGAGCGCGATGGCTGGACGCACCGTTTGGCCAATCTGGTTCCGCTGGATAGGAACAAGAACTCGTCTGCCAGCAATTACGACTTTGCCAAGAAGAAAGATGCCTACTTCAGAGGCAAGGGCACCGCTTCACCCTTCGTGCTGACGCAGGAAGTCAGATCGGAAAGCGAGTGGACGCCCACGCTGCTGACTGCACGGCAAAAGCGCCTTGTAAACGTATTGAGCACGCATTGGAATCTTGAGATTGCAGCTGACAACAGCCTTCCTGCTGCTGCGGTAACGGCGGGAGGTTTGACATCGTGAGCAACAACAAAGAACTCGAACGCGCCGAGCTGCACAAAACCATCTGGCGCATCGCCAATGACCTGCGCGGCAGCGTCGATGGATGGGACTTCAAAACCTACGTGCTCGGGATGCTGTTCTACCGCTTCATCTCGGAGAACCTGACCAGCTACCTCAATGAGCAGGAGCGCCGCGCGGGCACCCCGGACTTCGACTACGCAGAACTCTCAGATAACGATGCCGAATTCGGTCGTGCCGAGACGGTGAAGGAAAAAGGCTTTTACATCCTGCCGTCCGAACTGTTTGCCAACGTGCGCGCCCGCGCCCGGCATGATGCCAACCTCAACGAAACGCTCTCACGCATCTTTGCCGACATCGAGGGCTCGGCCACGGGCAGCGATTCCGAGGACGACATCAAGGGCCTGTTCGACGACCTCGATGTCAACAGCAGCAAGCTCGGCCCCACCGTGGCCAAGCGCAACGAAAAACTGGTCAAGTTGCTCGACGCCATCGGCGACCTGCCGTTGGCCAGCAGCGATGGCGGGTTTACGGAAAACACCATCGACCTGTTCGGCGACGCCTACGAATATCTGATGCAGATGTACGCCTCCACCGCTGGCAAGTCGGGCGGTGAGTTCTACACGCCGCAGGAGGTCTCCGAACTGCTGGCCCGCATCACCGTGGTCGGCAAAAGCGAGGTCAACAAGGTCTACGACCCCGCCTGCGGCTCCGGCTCGTTGCTGCTCAATTTCGTGAAGGTCTTGGGCCATGACGCGGTGCGCCAGGGCTTCTACGGGCAGGAGATCAACCTGACCACCTACAACCTGTGCCGGATCAACATGTTCCTGCACGATGTGAACTATGAAAAGTTCCACATCGCCCATGGCGACACGCTTACCGATCCAGCGCACTGGGATGACGAGCCGTTTGAAGCCATCGTCTCCAATCCGCCGTACTCGATCAAATGGGATGGCGATGCCAACCCGCTGCTCATCAACGATCCGCGCTTTGCCCCTGCGGGTGTGCTCGCCCCCAAGAGCAAGGCCGACCTCGCCTTTACCCTGCACATCCTGAGCTGGCTGGCGGTCAACGGCACGGCGGCGATTGTCGAGTTTCCCGGCGTACTCTATCGCGCAGGGCTGCCGCAGCTACCCATTCATCATTCGTCATCTTCCTCTTCCGGTTGGAATCCGAGCATTTCGGCGCGGAGTTCATCGGAAGCGGAAGCCAGCAATCGCTTGGTCTTGATGCTGGTCTTGCG
>NZ_SSXV01000022.1 GCF_009469595.2 Thauera sp. 2A1
CGAAACGACTTCGCCGCAACAACCAAGCACCCACACTTATCGGTTGTTCAACTTTTTAAAGAACCGCTGCATCGCTGCAGCAGAGAAACGAAATTATGATCAACTCAGAACAACTCGTCAACCCCCCCGCGCCGCCCTTCCGAATCCGGCTACTCCCACACCGAACCCCGCAACACAGGATTCCCGCCTCCCACTCCCCCAACACCGCACCGGCCAAAACCACCGCAGCGCTCAAAGAGGGGCGCATTATAAACAGCAAAAGAAAGTGGTCAAGGGCTTCGAAGAAAATCTCAAAGGAACCGTGCTGCTGGGCTTCTCCGCCAATCCGATCCGACCGACACCGGCCAACGGCTTTCCGACGGACTCAGCCGCGCATCGGCAGCCTGAAACGCATCAACCAGCCGCGACTATTTCCGGTGAATGGTGAATCCATTCCAGGTCTGGCTGACTGGCATGATTTCGAGATTGTTGATGTTGATGTGCGGAGGCTGGTTGAGCAGCCAGAAGCAGGTCTCGGCAATATCGGTGGGCTGCACGGGATCGGCGCCTGCATAGGTGGCGTCGTAGCGAGCCTGATCACCACGAAAACGCACGAGGGTGAATTCGCTCTCGCACAGTCCCGGCTCGAGATTGGTCACGCGCACGCCTGTGCCGGCAAGATCGCAACGCAGGTTCAAGGAAAACTGATGCACGAAGGCCTTCGTGCCGCCATAGACATTCGCACCGGGATAAGGCCAGTTGCCAGTGGAGGAGCCGATATTCACGATGCTGGCGCCTGCGCCATGAGCGATCAGCCTGGGCAGCAACATGCGCGTCGTGTACATGAGCCCTTTGACGTTGGTGTCGACCATCGTCTCCCAGTCGTCGAGGCTGCATTCGTGCGCCGGGGCAATTCCCAGTGCCAGGCCGGCGTTATTGATCAGACCGCGAAGTCGCGCGAACTCGTCCGGCAAACCATCGATCGCTTGCTGCATCGCAGCCCGGTCGCGGACATCGACAACCAATGGCAGCACCGGTGTCTGCTCGGACAATTCCTCTGCAAGCGCGTCGAGACGATCCTTGCGACGACCGGTGATGATCAGCTTCCAGCCGGCGGCAGCGAACCGCCGTGCGCACGCCTCACCAAAACCCGAGGTCGCGCCGGTGATGAAAAGGCTTGATTCCATGGTTCCTCCCACTCAAAAACCAGATCAAAGAGACTGGCGTCGCCCACCCGAGGGGCAGGCTCATCACCGGGCAGCGGTTCGCACCTGCGGTGCGCGGCGGGCGATCGCGCCACGCCACATGGTCGCGATGATGCCGCCGAAAACGAGCGTCATGCCCGCGTAGTGATACCACTGCGGAGCCTCGCCGAGGATCAGCGCCGAAAGGATGGACGCAAACACCGGCTGCAGGTGGATGAAAAGCGACCCGATCGAGGGCCCGACGACGGCGACTCCGGCGTTGAAACAGACGAATCCGAGGAAGGCGGCGGCGACGCCCGCATAAAGCACGCCGGCGACCGAACCCATGTTCAGGTGGATCGTTGCACCAGTGCTCAATTCCCACAGATACATCGGCGCCATCACCGCAAGCCCGACCACGATGAACGCGGCGAGCAGGAGCATCGGGTGTACGCCTTGCGGACGCCACTGCAGACCCACCGTGTAGATGCTCCACGAAAGCACCGCAACCAGCATCCAGATGTCGCCCGTATTAAGGGTGAGCCCGAGCAGCACCTCCACGCTGCCACGACTGATCAGCACTGCCACGCCAAGGAGGGAAATCAGCACGCCGAGCGCTTCCATCCGGCTCAACCGCTTGCCGAGGAACAGAAAGGCCAGCGCGATCGTCGCCACGGGGATGAAGGAATTCAGCAGCGTCGCGCTGGTGGCGGTCGTGTACTGCACCGCGACGTAGGAGAAAGTGTTGTAACAACCGACTCCGAACACGCCGAGAAAGAGCACCCGTTTCCACGCCGCGCGCAGCGCCGGCCATTGGCTGCGCAGATGAGGCAAGGCAAGTGGAAGCACGCAGGCAAACGCGACCACCCAGCGCCAGAACGCAAGGGCGACAGGCGGGAGGTCAGCTCGCAGGCCTCGACTCATCACCATGTTGCCCGCCCAGAAGAGCGAGGTCACCGTGAGAAGGAGATAGGCAGTGGTGCGGGTGCGCGTCATATTGATCTTGTGGCTCTGCAGACAAATTTATCGAACCTGAATGATCGTTATCTTCTTTAGTCGGATAAAGCCCCGACAATCGGCTAGACCATTCGTAATCGGCAAACAATTCGCGCCACCATACAGCTCATGGTGCACCCGCCTGCATGAAGCCGGGCCGGCGCAGAGGACACCTGCCGGTATCGACGCCACGGTCGCGCGAGCACTCGCGGTCGGTGCGCATCACGTAGAATCCGCGACCCGGGCGCCCTTCCCGCCAGATTTTTTCGCAAAGCCGAACATGCCGCTTCCCAGCTTCAACCCCGACGAGTATCACTCCCAGCTTGACGCCAAGGCCAGCCGCTTCAAGGCAGACTTTGCGGCATTCGGCCTGCCCGAACCCGAGATCTTCAGCTCGGAGCCGCTGCACTATCGCATGCGGGCGGAATTCCGCATGTGGCATGAGGGCGATCGAGTCGATTATGCGATGTACGATCCGGCGGACCCGCGCAAGCCCGTGGCGATCAACGACTTCCCCGCTGCGGCCGCACCGATTGCCGAAGCGATGCCTCGCCTGCGCGAACGCTTGAATGGCTCCGAAATCCTGAAGCGCCGGCTGTTCCAGGTCGACTTCCTCGCGACCTTGAGTGGGGAGTTGATGATCACCCTCGTCTATCACCGTCCGCTCGATGAAGCCTGGGAGACCGCCGCGCGCGCGCTGGCGACCGAGCTCAAGGTTCAGCTCATCGGCCGCAGCCGCAAGCAGAAGATCGTGCTGGACCGCGACTGGCTGCTGGAGGAGTTCGAACTGGACGGCCGTCATCTGCGCTATCAGCAGATCGAGGGGAGCTTCACGCAGCCTAACGGCGGCGTCAATCGCAAGATGCTGGCCTGGACGCGCACGCAGGCGGCGGGCATCGGCGGCGACCTGCTGGAGCTTTACTGCGGCAATGGCAATTTCACGATCGCGCTGGCACCGCTGTTCGATCGCGTCCTCGCGACTGAACTCAGCAAGCCCTCGGTGAACGCGGCGCGCTTCAACCTCGATGCGAATGCCGTAGACAACGTGACGATGGTCCGCATGTCGAGCGAGGAGATCAGCGACGCGATTGCCGGCGGACGCCAGTATCGACGCATGCAGGGGATCGACCTCGATGCCTATCGCTTCGGCACGCTGTTTGTCGACCCTCCCCGCAGCGGCCTGGACGAGGCGACGCTGCAACTGGCTCGAAGCTTCGATAACGTGCTCTACATTTCCTGCAACCCGGAAACGCTGAAGCAGAACGTCGCCGCCCTGCAGGACACGCACCGCATCGCTGCGGCTGCCGCGTTCGACCAGTTTCCCTACACTCATCATCTGGAGTGCGGCCTGCACCTCGTCCGCCGCCAGGCCTGACCCTCGCCGAGACGGTCTGAACCGGGAAATCAACGCCCACGCGAGGACACCGCGATCCCCGCGACGATCAGCAGGAAGGCCAGCCCATGGTAGGCATGTGGCCATTCCCCGATCGCCGCCGCGGACAGGACGGCCGCGAACAGCGGCGTGAGGTTGTAGAAGATGGCGGCCATCTCGGGCCCCGCCTCGGCCACCGCGAGACCCCAACTGCGGTAGGCGATGATCGATGGACCGATGGCCATGAAACCGATCGCCGCCGCCAGCCCCCATGACCACTGCGCTGGCGCCCCTGGAGCGACCACATCGCCCACGAGCGCGCTGGCGACCGCGCACGGAACGCCGAACACCGCCTGGGCGACGAGGAATTCCGCCCAGTTCCATGCGGGTCGCCGGTCGCCGAGCGTGTGTGCCGGCGGCTTCGCCAGCATCCAGCTATAGACGGACCAGCCGAGGATGGCCAGCAGCATCAGCAGATCGCCCTCGACGAACTCGACGCGCGTCAGGCTCGAAAGATCGCCGCGCGACAGCACGAGCGCCACGCCCAGCAGCGACAGCGCAGCGCCAACGAGTTGCAGGCGCTTGGGCGTCACCCCATAGGCCAGCGCACCGATCGCCATGGTCCACACCGGCGAACTCGAGGCGATCAGAGTGACGTTCAGCGGCGTGCTGGTGCGCAGCGCCATGTACTGCAAGGCGTTGTACCCGCCGATGCCGATCAGCCCCAGCGTGCCAAGGTAGCCCCAGCGCGCAGCGATCTGCGCCCTCGCCTCCGTCGTCGCCAGCGCGCGCCAACCAAACAACAGCAGCAGCACGAAGGCAACCACCCAGCGCAAGGCGTTCAGCCACAAGGGGCTGATGCTGTCGATCGACATGCGGCCGACCACCGCGTTGCCGGCCCACAACAGCGGCGGGGTCGCCAGCAAAACGGCAAGGCGGGGAGACAGTTGCATCGGAGCTCCGGGACCTTCCTGCCCGTGGGCCCGGCGAGGCGCGCGGGCAGGAGGTGATACCAAGGGCCCGCCAGTTTAACCAGCGGGTCGTCCCGGCGGACACTCAGAGGTGATAGAAGTCCAGCACCGCGTTGATCGTGTCGTTCAGCAGCACCACATGCTTGCGCGTGATCTTCCAGCTCTCGCCGGCAGGCTTGAGGTGATAGGTCGCATAGCCGAAGAAATGACCCGGCACTGCGAAGCGATAGTAGTGCGTGGACCAGTTCACCCTGACCTCCAGTTCACCGTCGGTCCCGCCCGCACGAGGGGCGATGCGCACGTTGCTGATCTGGTGCTGCGTGCGCGGCATCGGCGTGCACGCAGCCGACTTGCCGGTGCGGATGCGGTACACGCGATCCTCCAGGCCGGAGCGGTTCGCGTAATAGATCAGCGACATGCCCCGCTTGGGATCGGTCGTGTATTCGTGCTCGGACGACCATTGCGGCACATGGAATTCGCTCTCCTCGTCGAACATGTCGAGGTAGGCATCCCAGTCCTGCGTGTCGCACAGCTCGGCCTTGCGGTACATGAACTGCTCGACCGCGTATTGAAGATTCGGATTCATTCGCTTACTCCTCGTTCGCCATCTGCAGTTTCTTGTCCAGGCCCTTCAGCAGGAACTTCTGCCAGGCGCCGTGCTGATTCACGTACAAACCCTCCTGGGTGAATTCGGTGCCGGTCAGCACCGGGCGGATGCCGATCGCCTTGCTGTTGGCAGTCTCGCCCTCGACCCACTTCTGGTGGCCGCGCGAGATGTCGCTCCAGCGCTCCAGCCGCGCCTCGAAGCCGCGCTGCGCTTCACGGAACTCAACCAGATCGTCCGGGGTGCCCATGCCCGACACGTTGAAGAAGTCCTCGAACTGGCGGATGCGGCTCTCGCGGTCCTTGTCCGACTCCCCCTTCACACCGATGCAGTAGCTGTGGATTTCGGTCTTGTTCCACGCCACCGGACGGATCACCCGCAGTTGCGAACTGATCTGGTCCATGAAGAAGAGGCTCGGGTAGATGTTCAGATTGCGCAGCCGGTGCATCATCCATTCCGCCTTGGACTGGCCGAACTCTTCCACCAGCCGCGGCATGATGGTCGCGTAGCCGGGGCGCACCGACGGGTTCGGCATGTCGCTGAACAGCAGGCTGTGGCCATTGCGGAAGGAGAAGAAGCCATCGTCGGTTTCGGCGTCGCCGGCACCCAGCTTGCTGTAGTCCAGCGTGCTTTCCACCTTGCCGCCCTTGTCGGCGTTAACCTCGTGGCGATGCTTCACGGTGGCGACGTAGTTGTAGTGCACCGTGCTGACGTGATAGCCGTCCAGCCCGTTCTCGCACTGCAGCTTCCAGTTGCCGTCGTAGGTGTATTGCGAGCGCCCGGGCAGCACTTCGAGCTCGCCCGTGGGTGACTGCGCCACCATCATGTCGAAGAAGGCCTTGGCGTCGCCGAGGTATTCCTCCAGCGTCTCGGTACCGTCGACATCCAGGTTGATGAAGACGAAGCCCCTGTAACTCTCGATGCGCGCCTTCTTGAGGTCGTGCTTGCCGAGATCGAAATTCTCCTCGTACTCGGAAGGCGCCTTCACCTTCAGCAGGCGGCCATCGCTCTTGTACGTCCAGGCGTGGAACGAGCAGGTGAAGCTCGACGCCTTGCCCTTGTGCAGGCGCGTCAGGGTCGCGCCGCGATGCTGGCAGGCATTGACCAGGGCGTTGAGCTTGCCGTCCGCGCCGCGGGTGATGATCATCGGCTGGCGACCGGCACGCATCGTCACATAGTCGTTCGGGTTGGCGATCTCGCTCTCGTGGCAGGCGAAGATCCAGTTCTTCTCGAAGATCATCTCCATCTCGAGATCGAACAGTTCCGGCTCGGTGAACATCTCGCGGGCGATGCGATAGACGCCTTCGGCCGGACGGAAGTCGAGGCAGTCTTTGACGAAATCACGCCATTCGGCGTAGGTGCGCTGGGTATTCATGTTGTCCCCTCATGTCAGGTGTGCGACGGGGGCCATTACACGCCTGTCGTGCCAGACGCTCTATCCGCGGAGTTGGCCATTTCTGTCCACTTTTTCCAGGAGGGGATGAACGCGGCTGCCGGGCGCTGCGCCACCGATTGCGCGGCCGGACGAAAAAGCTATGATTTACAAGGAAGTGAGCGACAGACTCACTCGCACTCGACGACTCCAGCCCAAGCCCCCCGACGGGACACCCTCCCCGATGCCGAGACACATCGTTCCTCTTGCCCCCGAAGCTGCCGAAACACCTGACATCCGCGTGGTACGCCGCGACCTGGATGGCGCGCGCTCCTGGATGGAAGCCATCTGCGGGCCGCACTGGCTCAAGGTCGGGGCACCAAGCCGGCTGCAGTTCCAGCATTCCGGCAACGTGCTGAAATCGATGTCGACGACGATGGGTCTGATCGAGTACGGCACCGACGTCACCGTCGGCATCGACACCGAGACACCGCTCAACTGCTACAGCGTCAGCCTGCCCGTCTCCGGCCAGCAGGAATTGTCGATACGCGGGAACCTGCTCGTCTCCGACCCCGACACCGGCGTGATCGTGTCGCCCGACGCCCTGCAGGAACTCACCATCGCCGGCAACTGCCGCAAGCTGCTGGTCGCCATCCCGCGCCCGGCGATGCGCCAGGTGCTGGAGGAACTGCTGCAGCATCCGGCGGAAAAGCCGCTCGTCTTCGAACCGGGCATGGACGCCGCCAATGGCCGCCAGGCCTCGTGGTGGCGCATGGTGCGGCACATGGTCAGCGAGATGGAGGGTGCGGCCGGCGACCTGTACGGCAACGCCTTCTTCTCCGGTGATCTCGAGAAGGCGCTGATCAAGGGGCTGATCCTGTCGCAGCCCAACAACTACACGACCGAACTCGAACAGGCCGGGAGCGTGAGGCTGCCGCATTACCTGCTGCGGGCGCGCGACTTCATGCACGCGAACGCGCGCGAGGACATTGCACTGGAAGACATCGAGGCGGTCTCGGGCGTGGCGCGCTCCCGGCTGTTCGAGGACTTCAAGCACTACCTGGGCCTGTCGCCCATGGCCTACCTGAAGAAGTTCCGCCTCGAGCAGGTGCGCCGCGCGTTGATCACGGACCGCGGAACCGGCAACGTCTCGTCCATTGCGATGGACTGGGGCTTCTCCCACCTTGGTCGCTTCTCGATCGAGTACCGCAAGCTCTTCGGCGAGACACCATCCCAGACGCTGGCGCGCCATCAGGCCAAGGCAGCGGGATGAGGCGGGCACTACCCCACCCGTCGCGACCATGCCCGGGACCGGCCATCACGCAATCCATATGTAGGCTATCAGCCACGGCATCGCATGGGCCCCGGCCCCGCTCGTAAACTCGGGTTGACGATGCGATCGCGTGCAGCAAGCCGGCCACGGTCGTCCAGTTACGAACTCGCCCACCTGGAGCTGAAGCATGAGCTACGAAATCAAGTCGATCCTGTACGCCTCCGATCTCACACCCCGCTCGCCCGCGGTGTTTCTGCATGCGGTCGGCCTCGCCATGAAGTTCGGCGCCAAGCTTCACGCGGTGACCGTCACGCTGCCTGCCACCAGCCTGCCCTACGAGGAGTTCATCAGCGAAGAAAAGATGGACGAGATCAAGCTGGCCGGCCACAAGAAGGCCGAGGCCCTGCTACGCCAGCGCATCGACGTCTTTGCCGAGACCCATCCCGACCTCGACGTGAAGAGCGTGCTGGCCAGCGTACGGGCGCTGGAAGGCGAACCCTCGCGCCGCATCCTCGACGTGGCCAAGCATGTGCTGGCTGACGTCATCGTGATGGGCTCGCGCGGCCACAGCACGCTGGGCGAACTGCTGCTGGGCTCGGTCGCCCACAAGGTCACCATGAAGGCCGACATCCCGGTCATGCTGGTGCCGATCGACCGCTGACTGCCTGCCTCTCCAAGGATGCGGCCGTGGCGGCTGGGCGGAAAAGCCTGCTCAGCCGCCACGGCCGCATCCTTTGTCGCAATCGCGCTCAGGCAGGTTTTGCGGCGGCGGCAGCTTGCGTGGCGATGTGGCGGCCGCACTCCGCTAGCAGCCGCCGCAGCCAGCGGTGGCCGGGAGACTGGTGGTTGCGTTCATGCCACAACTGGTAGAAGCGCATGGGCGGAAACGCGATTGGCGACGGGATGATCGCAAGCGGCAACAGGTCCGCATAGAACTGTGCAAAGTGACGCGTGGTCGTGAACACCAGGTCGGTGTTCTGCAGAAGATAGGGCGCAGCGGTGAAGGACTGCACCACCACGCGTTCGTCGCGGTTGATGCGCATCGACGCCAGCACGCTGTCGATCACCCCTCGCTGGCTGATCGAAT
Organism: Thauera sp. 2A1; assembly: GCF_009469595.2. Lineage (GTDB taxonomy): Bacteria > Pseudomonadota > Gammaproteobacteria > Burkholderiales > Rhodocyclaceae > Thauera. The sequence goes on from NZ_SSXV01000022.1 coordinate 8,839, forward strand.
ACGGCATGGGCACCACATGCACTGCGCGCTGGAAGTCCGCAAGGCTCATGCCCTTGCGTGCCGCCGGATGGCTTGCCGAGACGAGCAGCACGATCTCGTCCTCGAGCAGCATCGACAGGTGCATGCGGTGCGGCGGCTCCGGCCAGTTGCCGATCACCACATCCAGGTCGCCCTCCGCGAGCGAGCGCTCGAAGTCGAAGTTCGGCCCGAGTGAATGCAGCGCCAGCCTGGCCTGCGGCGCCTCGCGGCGAAAACGCTCGGCGACGGCGGCGACGAACAGGGGCGCGAGGTAGTCCGGTGATCCAATGCGGAACTCGTGGCGCGTAGTCTGCGGCTCGAACGACTCGGGCGCATCGACCATGCGATCGATCTCGGCCAGCGCGCCCTTGGCGTGGGACAACAGCGCCAGCGCGCGCTCGGTCGGCACCATGCCGCCCTTTTCGCGCACCAGCAGCGGGTCGCCCAGGATGTCGCGCAGCCGCTTCAGCGCGGCGCTGATTGCCGGCTGCGACTGGTTCAGGCGCAGCGCGGTGCGCGACACACTGCGCTCGGTGATCAGCAGCACGAAGACGCGCAACAGATAGGTGTCCAGCGGGTCGTCGATGCGTCTTCCAGTCATATCCGTCTCCTCATCCCATCATTCTCATTCGTCGACGCACACCCAGAGCGGCTCGCGGGTGGCCACGGCGCAGAGTGTCGGCCTGCAGGCCCGCGTACAAAATACGAAAATAAATATATCACTTATAAAGTCATATCCATTTCCATAACACAACGCAGACTTACACTGCGCTCACACGATCCCCGCACACACGGAAACGACAAGGAGACAGCAGCATGGGACGCCTCACCACCCACGTACTCGACACCGCCAGGGGAACCCCCGGCGTCGGCATCACCGTGACGGTCTACCGCCTCGACGGCGAGCGCCGTGTAGTCGCCAGTACGGTCACCAACCACGACGGCCGCTGCGACAAGCCCCTGCTCGAGGGCGCCGCGCTCGAGACCGGCAAATATGAAATCATCTTCGCGGCTGGAGACTACTTCCGCGCCCAGGGGCTGAACCTGCCCGAACCGCCTTTCGTCGATGAAGTCGCGCTGCGCTTCGGCATCGCCAACACCGACCAGCATTACCACGTGCCGCTGCTCGTCTCGCCGTGGAGCTACTCCACCTACCGCGGCAGCTAACCCCAGCTTCACGGACATAGAGACAAGCAAATGGAAACCTACCTGTTGGACTGGGCCAATCTCCTGGTCCGCTGGCTGCACCTGATCGCAGGCATTGCCTGGATCGGCGCATCCTTCTACTTCGTCATGCTGGACAACTCCCTGAAAGCGCCGAAGAACCCGAATGATGCCAAGCGCGGCGTATTCGGCGAACTCTGGGCGGTGCACGGCGGCGGCTTCTACCACAGCCAAAAATACCTCACCGGCCCGAAGGGCGAGCCGCTGACCGAGGACCTCCATTGGTCCAAGTGGGAAGCCTACACGACCTGGTTGTCCGGCATGGGCATGCTCGCCATCGTGTACTGGATCGGCGCCTCCAGCTACCTGATCGACAGCAACGTCATGGCCCTGACGCCAGCGGCAGCGGTAGGCATCTCCATCGCCTTCCTGATCAGCGGCTGGGTCTTTTACGACATCCTGTGTCGCAACATGATCGGCAAGGACGGCCTGCTCGCCGCGATCGTCTTCGTCTTCGTGATGGCAGCGAATTACCTGCTGCACCACGTCTTCTCGGCCCGCGGAGCATACATCCACGTCGGTGCGATGCTCGGCACGATGATGGCAGCCAACGTGTTCTTCCACATCATTCCTGGCCAGAAGAAGATGGTCGAGCAGATCCGCCGCGGCGAGGCCGTTGACTCCATGCCCGGCATCGTCGGCAAGCAGCGCTCGGTTCACAACACCTACTTCACGCTCCCGGTGCTGTTCATCATGATCAGCAACCACTACCCGATGACCTACGCCAACAAGCACGGCTGGCTGATCCTCGGCGTGGTGATGCTCGCCGGCGTGCTGATCCGCCAGTTCTTCGTTCTGCGCCATCGCGGCCAGGTCAAGACTTGGCTGCCGGCTGCCGGCGCCGCCCTGCTCGCCCTGCTGGTGGTCGTGATGGCGCCGAAACAGGTCGATGCCGGTGGCGAAAAGGTCAGCTTTGCGACCGTGAAGAGCACCCTGGAGCAGCGCTGCGTCACCTGTCACGCCGCGCAGCCCAAGCAGGAAGGTTTCGCCCAGCCGCCCAAGGGCGTGATGCTGGAGACGCCCGAGCAGATCGCACAGCACGCCGCCAAGATCGCGGAGACGGTCGCCAGTGGCTACATGCCGCTCGGCAACCTGACCCAGATCACCGACAAGGAGCGCGAGGCGATCGCAATCTGGTACGCCCAGGGCGCCCGCCTCAAGGATTGAAACCGCATACGAACACGGCTGGAAGACATCACCATGACTCAGAACACCGCCACACCCGATCGCACCGAGGCCGCGCTGGCCGAACTCTCCCGACTGACGCAGGACGATTTCGTCGCCCGGCTCGAGGGTATCTTCGAACATTCCCCCTGGATCGCCGAGCGCACCTGGAGCGCCGGCCCCTTCCACACCATGGATGCGCTGCACGCCGCCATGTGCCTGGTCGTCGATACCGCCTGCAAGAACGAACAGCTTGGCCTGATCAGCGCCCACCCGGAGCTCGCGGGCAAGGAAGCAGAGGCAGGCACGCTGACGACCGCCTCCACCGGCGAGCAGCGCGGCGCCGGCCTCGACCAGTGCAGCAAGGAAGAACTGCAGCGCCTGCGCGATCTGAACAAGGCGTACCGTGTGCGCTTCGGCTTTCCCTTCGTGGTCGCGGTGAAGGGGCTCACCCGCCACCAGATCATGGATCGTGTCGAAGCTCGCCTTGCCAACGACCGCGACACTGAATTCCGTACCTGCCTGAACGAGATAGGCAAGATCGCGCGCTTCCGGCTGGACGCCATGTTCGGCGCGAGCGTGTGACGCTCCGCCCTGCTCCGACACTCCCCCACCGCCTTTTCCGGATCGACATCATGACTTCGAACCAGGCCTACCCTCGCGACCTGATCGGCTACGGACGGACCCCGCCGTACGCCAACTGGCCCGGCCGCGCCCGCGTCGCCGTGCAGTTCGTGCTGAACTACGAGGAAGGCGGCGAGAACTGCGTGCTGCACGGTGATGCCGGCAGCGAGCAGTTCCTGTCCGAACTGTTCAACGCCGCCAGCTACCCCGAGCGCCACCTGTCGATGGAAGGCATCTACGAGTACGGCTCGCGCGTGGGCGTGTGGCGCTTCCTGCGCGAGTTCGAGCGCCGCGGCCTGCCGATGACGATCTTCGGCGTGTCGATGGCGCTCGAGCGCCACCCCGAGCTCACCGCCGCGTTCAAGGAGCTCGGCCACGAGATCGCCTGCCACGGCTGGCGCTGGATCCATTATCAGAACACGCCCGAAGAGGTCGAGCGCGAGCACATGAAGATCGGCATGGAGATCATCGAGCGCCTGACCGGCGAGCGCGCGCTGGGCTGGTACACCGGCCGCGACTCGCCGAACACCCGGCGCCTGGTGGCCGACTACGGCGGTTTCCTGTACGACTCGGACTACTACGGCGACGACCTGCCGTTCTGGACCGAGGTGCAGAAGACCAGTGGCGAGACCGTGCCGCACCTGGTGGTGCCCTACACGCTCGACACCAACGACATGCGCTTCGCGCTGCCGCAGGGCTTCTCGCACGGCGACGAGTTCTTCGAGTACCTGCGTGACGCCTTCGACGTGATGTACGCCGAGGGCGACGAGCGCCCGGCGATGATGTCGATCGGCATGCACTGCCGCCTGCTCGGCCGGCCGGGCCGCTTCAGGGCGCTGCAGCGCTTCCTCGACCACATCGAGAAGCACGACCGCGTGTGGGTGTGCCGCCGCGTCGACGTCGCCCGCCACTGGATCGAGCACCACCCCTACAACGCGAAATAAGTTTTCAGCGCAGGCGGGCCCGCAAGACTGCGGGATCCGCCTCAAACCCCCCGAACCCAAAGGAGAACCCCCATGGCCAGCCACACTCCCGGCGCCCCCGTCTTCGCCCCACCCGCCGACCTGCCCGACTGGGCCCTGCGCTCGGTCGACCTCGCCAACCCGCGCCTGGGCGCCAAGGCGCTCGCCGCCTCCGACGACTTCTTCGCCGAAGTCTCGCGCATGCTCAACCCCGAGCCGGCCCAGTTCGTCCCCGGCAAGTTCGACACCAACGGCAAGTGGATGGACGGCTGGGAATCCCGCCGCAAGCGCGTCGCCGGCCATGACTGGGCGCTCGTCAAGCTCGGCGTCAAGGGCGTGATCCGCGGCTTCGACGTCGACACCTCCCACTTCACCGGCAACTACCCGCCGGCCGTCTCCATCGAGGCCTGCGTGTCCGACACCGACGACGTCGAGGCGCTGAAGGCCGCCACCTGGACCGAGATCCTCCCCGCCACCGCCTGCGGCCCCAACAGCCACCACATCCTGGCGTGCGCGAGCGATGCGGCATGGACCCACCTGCGCGTGAACATGTATCCCGACGGCGGCATCGCCCGTCTGCGCGTCTATGGCCGCCCGGTCGGCACGCTCGCCGCCAAGGCCGCCTCGGGCGAGCTGGTCGACCTGGTCGCGATGGAGAACGGCGGCCGCGCCGTGTCCTGGAACGACGCCAGCTTCGGCTCCTCCGCCTCCGCCCTGCTGCTGCCGGGCCGTGGCATGAACATGGGCGACGGCTGGGAAACCCGCCGCCGCCGCGAACCGGGCAACGACTGGTGCGTGATCGAGCTGGGCGCCCCCGGCACGGTCGACAAGATCGAGGTCGACACCGCCTTCTTCAAGGGCAACTACCCCGACCGCTGCTCGGTGCAGGCCGCCTATGTGACCGGCGGCACCGACCGCTCCATCACCACCCAGTCGATGTTCTGGCAGACCCTGCTGCCCGAGCAGAAGCTCGAGATGGACGCCATCCACACCTTCACCGAACAGGTCGCCAAGCTCGGGCCCATCACCCACGTCCGCTTCAACATCTTCCCCGACGGCGGCGTCTCGCGCCTGCGCCTGTGGGGCAAGGTCGAGCCCAAGTAAGCAGCGCCCCGCCGCCCCGCATGCGCTGCCGCCCGGCCAGTCCGGCGCCAGCGCATGCGGGTGCGGCGAGCCCCACAATCTACGGGAGCACCCCATGTCCGCGAAAACCGCCATCACGCTCGACGTGCTGCCGCTGACCCGCGAAGCCTTCGCACCCTACGGCGACGTCATCGAGGCCAGCGACGCCGCCCGGCACTTCACGATCAACGCCGGCAATACCGAGCGCTACCACGACCTGGCCAACATCGAGCCCGGCCCCGAGGGCCGCGTCATCGTGTCGATCTTCCGCGGCCAGCCGCGCTCCCTGCCCTTCACCGTCCAGATGATGGAGCGCCATCCGCTCGCCTCCCAGGCCTTCATCCCCATGTCGGGCAAACCCTATCTCGTCGTCGTCGCCCCGGCTGGCGAAGCCCCCGGTGTCGAGCAGCTCAAGGTCTTCCTCGCCCGTGGCGACCAAGGCGTCAATTACGCCACCGGCGTCTGGCATCATCCCCTGCTCGCGCTCGAAGGCGTGTGCGACTTCCTCGTCGTCGATCGCAGCGGGCCCAACCCAAACTGCGACGAGATCCAGCTCGAGGCGCCCGGCGTCATTCCCGCCGCGGCCTGATCGCAGCAGCCGGTTGCATGCCTTCCGGGGCGATGCATCCAGCATGATTCACCGGGGGCTGCCTACGTGCAGCCCCTGCGTCATTGAAGCCGGACAGATCCGGCCGGGCCCCGCGAACCAGATCACCAGCCGCCACCGCCATGCAGCCCTCCGACCCCTACGCCGCCCGACCGCCGCGCGTCAGCACCGAAGAATGGCGCGCCCGCGTCGACCTCGCCGCCTGTTACCGCCTCGCGGCGCAGCGCGGCTGGGGCGACCTGATCTACACCCACATCTCGCTGCGCCTGCCGGGCCGCGAGGATGCCATCCTGATCAACCCCTTCGGTGCAACCTTCGACGAGATCACGGCCTCCAGCCTGCTGCTGATCGATCTCGACGGCCGCGTGATCGACGGCACCGACCGCATCGCCAATCCAGGCGGCTTCGCCATCCACGGCGCCGTGCACCGAGCACGGACGGATGCACATTGCGTGATTCATCTGCACACCAATGCCGGCATCGCCGTGTCGGCACTCGAGCATGGGCTGTTGCCGCTGTCGCAGCACGCAATGCGCTTCTGGCGCGACATCGCCTACCACGACTACCAGGGCCTCGCCTTCGACGCCGCCGAACAGGCAAGCTTGGTTGCCGAACTTGGCCTGCATCGCGCGATGATCCTGCGCAACCACGGCACGCTGACCTGTGGCCGCACGGCTGCCGAGGCCTTCGTGCTGATGGACACGCTGGAAAAGGCGTGTCGCATCCAGCTTCAGGCCATGGCCGCCGGCGCGGTGCGCATGCCGCCCGAGGATGTGCTGGAGCGCACGCACGCCCAACTCATCGCCGACCCTGGGCCCGAAGGTACGCTGGAATGGCCTGCGCTGCTGCGCGGCCTGATGCGGCTCGATCCCGCCTTCGCACGTTGATCCGCACCGACGCCGGTCGGCCACTACATCGAGGGCCCGGTTGGCCGGCACGCCCGAACTTCCAACCCTCGTCCCCGGGATGAAAGCAACCTGGAATTCCTTCTCCCCAACCGTCTCTTCCACCTGACAGGAGCCCACCATGCCCACCATGCACATTGAACTGTTCGAAGGCCGCAGCCCGGAAAAGAAGCGTGAACTGGTCGAAGCCCTCACCCGCGAGACTTGCCGCGTGCTCGAATGCGAGCCTGCTGCGGTCGACATCGTCCTCATCGACGTCAAGCGTGAGAACTGGGCCACTGGCGGAGTCATGTGGTCCGAGCGAAGCTAGCCTGGAAGGCACCCTCCCGGGTGCGCATCGCAGGGAGGGATTCGCAGCGCTCCAATATGATTTCCGTGATGCGTTCTATAAGTCCATAAACGTTTTCATATTCACGCGTCCCCCTAGACTGGAATCCGACAGTCCAAAACAACGAGGAGACGCACGATGTCCGCGACAAACCACACGCCCGACCTGCAGGCGATCGACCCGGTCAATGAATGCCCGCCGGGGGGCCGCCTCTTCACCCTGGCCCTGCAGCACGTGCTGGTGATGTATGCCGGCGCGATCGCGGTGCCGCTGATCGTTGGCGGCGCGCTCAAGCTGCCCAAGGATCAGATCGCGTTGCTGATCAACTCCGACCTGCTGTGCTGTGGCCTCGTTACCATCATCCAGGCGCTGGGGGTCGGCCGCTTCGGCATCCGCCTGCCGATCATGATGGGCGTCACCTTCGCGGCGGTCGGCCCGATGGTGGCGATGGCGACCAACCCGGCGCTCGGCATCAATGCCATCCTCGGCTCGGGCATCGCCGCCGGCCTGTTCGGCATCTTCTTCGCGCCGCTGGTGTCGCGCGCGCTGCCGCTGTTCCCACCCATCGTGACCGGCTCGATCATCGCCGTGATCGGCATCTCGCTGATGCCGGTCGCCATCAACTGGTCCGCCGGCGGCCAGCCGAGGATCCGCGACGCGGCCACCGGCCAGTTCATCGACAACCCGGCCTACGGCTCGCTCGAATACCTGGCGATCGCCGGCATCGTGCTGCTGATCGTGCTCGCCATCACCCGCTACGGCCGCGGCTTCATGTCGAACGTCGCGGTGCTGCTGGGCATGGCGGTGGGTTTCGCGATCTCCATCGCGATGGGCAAGGTCAGCTTCGACGGCCTGGCCGACATGCCGTGGATCTCGCTGGTGACCCCGCTGCACTTCGGCATGCCGATCTTCGACCTCGTCTCCATCGCCACCATGTGCCTGGTCATGGTGGTCGTCATGGTCGAGTCGCTGGGCATGTTCCTCGCACTCGGCGAACTCACCGACCGCCAGCTCACACGCGAGGATCTCACCCGCGGCCTGCGCACCGACGGGCTCGGCACGCTGATCGGCGGTTTCCTGAACACCTTTCCGCACACCTCGTTTTCGCAGAACGTCGGCTTGGTGGGTGTCACCGGCGTCAAGAGCCGCTGGGTATGCGTCGTCGGTGGCGCCATCCTGATGGCCTTCGGCCTGTTCCCCAAGATGGCGCTGATCATCGCTTCGGTACCGCAGTACGTGCTTGGCGGCGCCGGCCTGGTGATGTTCGGCATGGTCGCAGCCACCGGCATCAAGATCCTGCTTTCCGCCGACCTGCGCACCAACCGCTTCAACCTTTACATCGTGGCGCTGTCGGTGGGCGCCGGGATGATCCCGATGGTGGCGCCGAAGTTCTTCCAGCAGATGCCGCACGCGCTGGAGCCGCTGCTGCACAGCGGCATCCTGCTGGCCGCGATCACCGCGGTGGGCCTGAACCTGTTCCTCAACGGCACGCGCCGCAACGCCGGAACCGACGATCTGATTCAGCCGAGCCACGCGCACTGAGCATCGAGGCCAGGCGCAGGGTGCGGTGTGCGCAGACGCACGCCGCACCCTGCGCTACAAAGCCGCATGCCGGGTTTGCGGGCATCACGCATCCGGAAAATGGAGATGACCGCTTGCATGGGGCGAAGATCGCAGATCGGCCGCGCCGCGACCCGCTACAGGCTCGCCGCCCAGGGGACCGCGTCGAAATGCAGCGCCATGCCCTCGCGGCGCCAGACCACGCCCTCGTGCTGCACGGCGAGCCACCAGGTCTGCGTGCCCGAGTCCGGCCGTGGCTGGGCGAAGGCGTCCGGGGTCAACACCGCCACGCACCAGGCCGGTTCGGGATCACGCACCGAACGGTAGACGATGGCGCCGATGCCGCCATCGCGCGCCACGCGCGCAAAGGCCTGCGTGGCGCCGTAACCGACCGGATCGGTCCAGCGGGCGGCATCGTCCGCGAAGGGCGGCTGGCGCAGATCCACCGCCTGTGTCGCCAGGCGCACACGGAAGGCGGAATGGGCCACCGGTTCGAGCCGCTCCAGATCCACCGCGTCGCGCAGGAAGCGCCAGCGCCAGTAGCCCAGTTCCGCGCAGGCGGTGCGCACCTGCTCGGCACCGTAGAACACGCCGGGGTCGGTGGCCGCGCGAAAGCGCGATCCGCCGCGCCGCGGGTCATAGCGGAAAGGGGTGGCGAGCAGATAGTCCAGGCCCGCAACCGCCTGCGGGCGCGGCGGCTTGCTCGCATCGAGCAGCGCCTCGAGCAAGTCCTGCTCGGCCGCGTCATCGACGATCTTCATCGTCGACGCGGTGTGCTGCGCCTCGACGATGCGCCACGCGGCCGCGGCCCATGGCCGCGCCTCAGACGAGACCGCGGGCGGCGTCCAGGTATTGAACGACACGGACCAGGCCTTCGGTGCTGCGGATGAGCTCCACCGGACGCCCGTTGAGCGCCCGGTTGTCGCTGGCGAGCCACTGCCGCGCGGTGCGCTCGTCGCCGACGATGGAATCGAGCGAGCGGAACAGGCGTACGAAGAGCAAGCCGAACTCCCACTCCTTGCGGTCCTGCTCGAGCCGATAGCGCCCCGCATACAGGCGTGTGACAGTGGCGGGGCTGACGCCCAGCACCCGTGCCAGCAGCGAACGCGAGACTTCGAGCCGCTCGGCCGCGCGAGCGACGGCCTTGGTCAGCACGACCGCCGCATCCGCAGGATTGGGAATGGGCCTGGCGCTGACAGTCATGGCATTCTCCTTTTCTTGGGAAATATTATATCGATCTTTTTTCCATGGAAAGACGATTTCGCGTCCCCGGCGAGACTTCGGGACAGTGCTTGATTTCCCCGCTGACATCCTCGCAACCCGCGCGCCTACGGCGTTGCGCCTGCGATACACTCGACGCGTCTGCTTGTCGGCCATGTCCATCCCATGTCCAGGCTCCGCTGCTGTCGCGCTCTGCTGGTTCCGCTGCTCGCCGCCCTTCTGCCCGGAGTGGCACTGGCGGTCGACACGCTGCGCGTATTGGCCTGGCCGGGCTATGCTGACCCCGACGTGGTGCGGATCTTCGAACAGCGTACCAGGACGAAGGTCGAGGTCACCCGCATCGATTCCGACGAAATCCTGTGGCAGAAGATCAGCCACCGGCATGCCGAGGATTTCGACGTCTTCGCCGTCAACACCGCAGAACTGCAGCGCTACATCGCCGCAAAGCTCGTGGTGCCGATCGATCTCGGCACCATTCGCAACCGCAGCGCGCAACTGCCTCGCTTTCGCGACCTCGCTGCGCTACCCGGCGTCACCTATGACGGCCAGGCCTACGCCATTCCCTACACCTATGCCGCCATGGGGCTGATCTACGACAGGCGGCAGATCGGCGAGCCACCCGCCTCCATCGCTGCGCTGTGGGACCCGCGCTACAAGGGCAAGGTGCTCGCCTACAACAGCGGGACGCACAATTTCGCCCTCGCCGCGCAGAAGATCGGCGCCGCTTCGCCCTTCACGCTGGCCGAGCGCGACTGGGCCATCGCCGTGGATGCGCTGATCGCGCTGCGCCGCAACGTACTCACCTTCTACAGCCAACCTGAGGAGTCGGCCGAGCTGTTCGTCAGCCGCCAGGCTGCGCTGCTGTTCGCCAACTATGGCACCCAGCAACTCCATCTGCTTCGTGCGGCAGGCGCAGACGTGGGTTTCGTCCTGCCCGACGAGGGCGCCCTGGCGTGGCTCGACTGCTGGGTCATCACCCGTGGCGCGCGCGACAAGGCCCTCGCTGCAGCCTGGATCGACTACCTGCTCGAGCCCGGCCCGTCCGGACTGCTCACGACCCGTCACGGCTTGGCCAACACCCGGGTACAGCCCGAAGATCACGCTGCGGGCGACCGCCTCGCCTGGCTGCAACCGGTCGAGAGCGTCGAGCGCCGCAACCAGCTTTGGGAAAGAATCCTGTCCGGCTACCGGGCGTCGCGAGTGCTCACGCCATGAGGATCGGCATCGCCGCCAAGCTCGGCCTGGTGCTGGCCCTTGTCGGCATGCTGGCGGCCGGGCTGACCGGTTTCTACGCATACACGGCCAGCAGGAAGCTGCTGATCGATTCGGCGAAGAAAGAGCTCCTCACCTCCACCCAGGTGCTCGGCCGCCGCATCCTGCAGGCGCGCGAGGAGGGCTCCCGCAATCTGCGCACCCTCGCCCACCATCCTGCCGCCCTGGCCGCCCTGCAGCAGGCCGACCGGGCACGCGAGGACGAGCTGGCCGTCCTGTTCAGCCTGCTGATGGAGGCCAACCCGGCCTACTTCCAGATCCGCCTGATCTCCGCCGAGGACGGCGGCCTCGAGCGGGTGCGCGTCGACCGCGACGGCACGACCCTGCTGCGCGTCGACGGCGACGAACTGCAGGAGAAGGGCCATTACCCCTACGTCTTCGATGCACTGAAGATAGCTGCCGGCCAGACCTACATGTCGCGCATCGCCATCAACAACGAGCGCGGTTCGCATGCTGCGCTGGGCCAGCCCGCTGTCCAGTACGCCATGCCGGTGATGGACCCTCAGGGCATCGCGCGCGGCGTCATCGTGATCAACGTCGACCTCGATGGTGTCTTCGCACTCCTGGCGCAGGACCTGCGCCAGGAGTTCCACCTGTTCCTGACCAATCGCCAGGGCGATTTCCTGATTCACCCAGACGCGTCGCTCACCTTCGGCTTCGACAAAGGCCGGCGGATCCTCGTCCATGACGAGTTCCCCGACACCCGCGACCTGGTCGACGGCCGCGCGGCGCACGTCGTCACCACGGCAAAGGATCGACGCTATGCGAAAAAGCCAGTGGTAGCCGCATTCATCGCCCTGCGACCGCAGGTCACGACCGACGAGAGCCAAGTGATCCTGGGCCTCGCGCAGCCCCTGGAAAAAGTGCTGAAGCAGGCCGACGCGCTGGGCATGGTCACCGTTCAGATCGTGGCGATCCTGTGCCTGGCCGGCATCCCGGTCGCCGCCGTACTGGCACGCGCCATCACCCGCCCGATCAACGACCTCAGCGCGGCGGTCGAACACTTCTCGGATGACAGTCACACGCCCAAGCTACCGCTCGATCGCCGCGACGAAATCGGCGTCCTGGCGCGCAGCGTCAACCTGCTGCGCAATCAGATCCACCAGCAGATTGCCGACCTGAACCGGAACCGCCGCGAGCTGGAACACCTTGCGCGCCACGACACGCTGACCGGCCTGCCGAATCGTGCGCTGTTCGACGACCGCGTCAATGTCGCCCTGTCCGCGGCCCGTCGCGAGGACACCCGCCTCGCGCTGCTGTTCATCGATCTCGACCACTTCAAGCCGATCAACGACCAGCTCGGCCATGCGGCCGGCGACCTGGTACTGAAGGCCGTGGCCGACCGCATCCTGGGAATCATCCGCGAATCGGACACGGCGGCACGCATTGGAGGCGACGAATTCGTCGTCCTGTTGCGAAACACCCACGGCCGAGAGGATGCGGCCAATGTCGCGCAGAAGATCGCACGGGCCATCGCGCAGCCGCTGGCACTCGGCGGACAGGGTGTTTCGGTGTCAGCCAGTATCGGCATCGCGATATACCCCGAGGACGGCGCCGACGTCACCACGCTGTCGAAGAGTGCCGACCAGGCGATGTACCGTGTGAAGCAAAATGCGCGCGCTTAGGCACGCTGCAGCCACCCACGACCGATCCGCCTGGCGAGCCCGGGCTCGCCGCGCATGCGGGCGGCGATGCTTGCGCTGGTCTACACGATCCGACACGCCACAAGTCAGCCCGCGGTCGAGATATGGGCCAGGGCGTTCCTTGCCGGCAGCGGACGATCTGCGATGACTCCACCTCGTCCGCAGCCGATGGGCGGCAAGGACGGGACGTCGAGAGCAGGCTGCCTGAAAGCCAGCCCCCTACCCCAGCGTCGCCGTCGCCAGCTTGGCTCCGAAACCGATGAACAAGCCGCCGACGCCGGCGGTGGCGCCCGCGGCGACGCGGTGGTGGCGGCGGAACTGGGCGGCGAGCCGGGCGCCGGCGAAGATCAGCACCGACAGGTGGATCACGCTGCACACCTGCACGATGACGCCGAGCATCAGGAAGGAGAGCCCGGGGTGCGCGTAGCCCGGGTCGACGAACTGGATGAAGAAGGACACGAAGAACAGGATCGCCTTCGGGTTCATCAGGCTGATGATCAACGCGGTGCGGAAGGGGTGCGGCGTGCCGCGGACCTTGGGATAGTCCGGCGCGGTGCCGGCGGTGGAATCCGGCGTCGCGTCGCCGCGCCGCCAGGTGGCCAGCGCACCGCGCAGCAAATTGAAGCCGACCCACGCAAGATAGGCCGCCCCCGCATACTTGATGGCCATGAACAGCTCGGGGGTGGCGCGCAGCAGCGAAGCAGTGCCGGTGACCGCGAGCAGCATCAGGATGGTGTCACCGACGAAGATGCCGCAGGCCCCGCGGTAGCCGGCCGCGACGCCCCAGCGCGAGGCCGTCGCCATCACATAGAGGGAGTTCGGCCCCGGCAACAGCACGATGAAGACGGTGCCGAGGATGAAGGTCGTCAGGTCGGTGATGCCGTAGAACATCGCGTCGTCACGCTGAGAAGGATCGGGGCGCTCACTTTGCCACGCGTCGGCGCTTCGCTCCACCCCGCGCGGCTCGCGGTCATCGCATGGCGGCCGCCGGCGCCTTCATGAAGCAGCGGCGACATGGCGGGGCTGGCGGCAGGGGATGCTTGGGGGGAGGGGGCGAGCTATCGGGCCGCCTCGGCGCGTTCGAGGATACGCACCATATCGTCGTAGCCGCGCTGCCGCGCCATCTGCAGCGGCAAGACGCCGCTGCGATCGCCGATGTCGCTCCGGGCGCCGGCATCGATCAGCGCCTTCAGCGTGGCGACGTGGCGCGGACCGCCGTCGCCGAGCACGATGGACTCGATCAGCGCGGTCCAGTGCAGATTGTTGATATGGTCCAGCGGCGCACCGGCCGCGATGAGGCGGCGCACGACGCCGTCGTGGCCAAGGTGGGCAGCGGCGATCAGCGCGGTGCCGTCGTAGCGGCTGGTGACCTGGTCGGCACGAGCACCGAGTTCCAGCAGCAGGTCGAGGGTCTGCTCGTCATCGGCCACCGCGGCGATGGTGACGGCGTCGTAGCGGTCGGCATCGAGCAGGTCGATGTTCGCCCCTGCCTGCAGCAGTGCGCGGATCGCGTCGCGCCGGCGGGCATGGGTGGCGACATGCAGGGGCGTGCGGCCCCGCCCGTCGCGTGCATCGAGCGCCGCCCCCTGGGCGACCAGGCGGGCGATCGCGGCCGCGTTGCCGGACCACGCCGCCGCGTGCAGGCCCGAGTACGCGGCAGCCTCGCGCGCCGACGGCGGCACCTGTGCCGCAGCATCCAGCGGTGCAAGACCGGCCGCCAGTCCGGCAACGACCAGCGCGGCGCCGGCAAGAAGTGTCCTGGGGGCCATGGTGACTTCCCTCCTTGAAGATCGAGCGGCGCCCGGTGCCGAAGCATGCGGGCGCCCCGCTGCGCGCTTACTCAGCAGGTCGGCTGCACGTTCGATACCGGCGACCGCACACTGCTCGGCCAGGTGGCCACCGCGAGCACCGCCGACGCCGACTGCGCCAACGACTTCGTCGCCCGCCTTCACCGGCACGCCACCTCCCAGCACGAGGAAGCCCGGGATGTCGCCGAGCGTGGCGGCGCCCGCGTTCGTCTGCGAGGTTTCAAGCATGGCCGACGTGGCGTTGCGCGTCGACGCCGCGGTGTACGGAAGCGAGAAGGGGCTGCTTATTCATGCGGCTCACCGGTAGGGGATCGGCATGTCCGATCGATGAATGGAGTCTATGAATTTCCCGTGCCTCGGCCCATCCGGGCACCTACGCAGGGTGGCCTGCCCCGCTCCGTAGAAATACGGAGGTGCCCGCGACGAGCGATCCCGCCCTGTCGCCGCTCGGGCTCCGCGCACACCATGCACGCAAGACACCTGCGCAATCGGGCAGGCACGTTCGGACGGCCCTCATCGATCCGCCCCGGCCCGGCGGGACTGCCACAGGGCCATCACGCTGATCAGCGCCAGCGCCGTTCCGATCAGCAGCATACCGGTCAGTTCCACCGCGCCCGGGCGCTCGCCGAGTTCCAGCCACCCGGCCAGCGCGCCGATCATCGGGACGCCCAGCGTGGACAATCCGGCCAGGCCGGTGGACAGATGCTGCAGCACGTATAGCCACAGCAACCAAGCCAGGCCGGTCGCCAGCACCGCATTGAAGGCCAGCGCGCCGAAGAAGTACGGCGTGGGATCGATCGGCCGCGATGGATGCAGCACTGCGATCACGCACAGCACAAGCGCGCCGAACAGCATCTGCCAGGCGGTCAGGGACAGCAGATCGAAGGCGTGGTCGCGGCGCATGCGCTTGGCCAGCACCGCCGAGGCCGCCCATATGAGGCCGCCGGCGATGGCCAGCAGGTTGCTGAACAGGCTCCCGCGCATCGCCCACGGCTCCAGCACCAGCACGAGGCCGAGGCCTGCGACCGCAATCGCGAACCATTGCGACCCCTTTATCCGTTCTCCCAGCAGCCACCAGGCCATCGGCAAGACCCAGAACGGCATCGTGTACACGAGCACTGCGGTCTTGCCCGCGCCGCCCGCCACCAAAGCCCACTGGATCAGCGCGGTGAAGGCTGCCGTCTGCAGCACGCCGAGCAGCGCCACCTGACGCAAGGCCGTGATCTTCATCGGCCGGCGCAGGATCAACAACACCAAAAACAGGGTGGCGGCGCCGAGCACGGTGCGGATGGCAGAGAAATCGAACGGATCGACATACTGGATGACCTGCTTCATCACCACCCAGTTGTAGCCCCAGATCAAGGCCAAAAGCGTCAACGCGACGAACGCAAGGCGAGACTTGCCAGACGCAGGCATCGGATCTCCAAAGAAAAAGTCCGCGCCATTCCGCGAGGATGGCACGGTCGAAGAAATGCAGATTCAGAAAGGTCGCCGTCGTGACCGGCAAAAACGATGTTCAGGCGGAAATCATATTCCGGCAAAGAAAGATGGAGATATCACGATCGTGATAGTACCGATCACGACGACCCGCCCATGCCGTCGCCACGCGGGACGATGTGGCGACAAGCGCGGCCGTCGAAAAATCGGTACTGCCCGCCGTCCTGCCGGCTTCTACCTACTTGATCAACGCCGCCAACGCCGGGGACAGGCCGGCACTTTCGATCCCGGGCCGTGCCTTGCCATCCGCCCTCGCGCGGCCGACATTGTGGGCGAGCAATTCCGCCATCGCAACCGAGATTGCCACATTGTCAATCAGAGGCACGCTCACCCTGTCGGCGATCTGGCGTGGAATCCCGGCCACTGCCGCCCCGCCCAGGATCACGCAATCCGCGCCGTCTTCACGTGCACAGGTCTCGGACAGTTGCGCAAGCAATGCGAAGGCACGCTGCTGATCCTCGACGATCTCGGCGCCTGTCAGGGGAATGGAGCGGACGGACGCGACCCGGCTCGACAGGCCCAGATCATCGAAACGCTCCTTGAGCATCTGCACCCAGCGCTCGCCGCCGGTGAGGACCGAGAAGCGTTTGCCGAGCGCTATGGCCGCCGAGGCGGACGCCTCGAGCATGTCCACGATCGGGAACGGTGCCAGCTCGCGCATCGCCGCCGCTCCCTGGGCGCCAAAACCCGCGAGGATCGCGGCATCGAAGCAGGCATCGGTGGCAAGCACACGGGCCAGCGCGTCGACTGCGGCATGGCCGGCAATCGCCGCCGTAGCGCGGGTACCGATGTAGCGCGGCCCGAAAGCTGCCGTGGTCTCGACCACTTCCACGCCGGGCGACGCGGCGCGGCGGACCTCACGGGCGATCAACCTGGTGAAGTCGTCCGAACTATTCGGGTTGACCACCAGGATTCGAACAACAGAAGCCTCGCCTTGCACCGCCTCACGTTCGGCTGCCCGCACCGCATGCGGCTGCGCGGGCGCGGAATGGGCTGCAATGGGCGCACCGCTCGGGAAGCGGCGCCCGGTATCGGGTGGGGTCGGTCGCATTGAGTGTCGTCTCCTCTGATTATCCCGAGGTGATCAAGAAGCGGCGGAACCGGCGGAGTCGGATGCCCTTGCCCATGACCGTCTCGATGCCCCGAGCGCCATCTTGCTTCGGGGGCGAGAATGCATGCAAAGTGATGTCCCATCACCCACGCGGGCGCAGTCGCTCGGCCAGCAAGGGGCGTGCGATCCAGTGGCGAGCGACATAGACGCGACGATGCGCCCGCACCACGGCAACGGCGAGCAAAGCCCCAGCACCGCAGCCGATAGCCGGCGATGGTCGCGGTGCGCCAAAACTGCGCCATCGCTGCGGTCAACCTGATCTCCATCGGCCGTCGAAGCGACTCAGCTTGCCAAAAGTGACCCAGTGCACGGTGGACATCCTCCCAGCCTTCATCGACCCACTGCTCGCCATCCTTCTGGTCGTCTTCCATCTGGTGCGCGACAGACTTCAGCCGACGACAATACCCCACCAGCGCAGTGTCTGGCGGAAATGCTCCCTGACCGCGCCGGCCGCCACCTCCTCGTTCCCTTCGGCGATTGCATCCATGATCGCAAAATGCTCTTCCATCGCCGGCACGATGCGATCGGGCAGCAGCGGACGTGAATGCTGGATGACGGAAATGCGGTCGCGCTTGCGCAGGTCGATCTCGTGCGCGCTGTCGTTTCGCAGCGCCGCGGCAAGCGCCGCGTGCAGCGCCTAGTCAACAGGACGCCATCAAGGTGGCGGCGACACCCATATCCCCATCCGATCTCGGCAAGAATACAAGACAGGCTGCGAAGAACGGCCAGATCCACACCTTCATCGAACAGGTCGCCAAGCCTGAGACGATCACCCACATCCGCTTCAACATATTCCCCAAAGGCTGCGTCTCGCGCCTGCGCCTGTGGGGCAAGGTCCAGAGCAAGTAAGGGAAACGATTCCCGGCCAACGCCTGGCGCCCGGGAACCCGTCTTGCGTGCCGCCCACCCTAACATCAGAAAGCACGCCAGACCACCCGCTCGCCGCCATGCGCGAGAACAAGCCGCGGTCGCGAAGATACGGAGCTGCTGATCCGCCCTATCACGGCTTGCGCAGTGCCCCGGGAGCGGCTTGCCCTTAAACTCCGTACGCCACCATTTGCACCAAAGGAGTGCACAATGCTGCTCGGTCTGTCGCTGTTCTATGTCGGAGCAGTGCTGATTCTCAACGGCTTGTGGATGCTGGGCCGGATCGCAGATCGCGAGATCACGATCATTAACCTGTTCACCGGCGGGCTGACCTTGCTCATATCGCTCAAGCTCGCTCTCGGCGAGGGCGCCGACGCGGCATCGATCAAGGGCGCGGCGCTGTCCCTGCTGTTCTCATTCACCTACCTCTGGGTGGCATTCAATCGCCTGACCGGCGCCGACGGCCGTGGCCTGGGGTGGTTCAGCCTCTTCGTCGCCGTCACGGCAATACCGGTTGCGATCGATTCCCTGCGCATGGCGTCCACGACCTGGGACTGGTGGCTGGGGCTATCGTGGGCCGCATGGGCCGTGCTGTGGCTGCTCTTCTTCGTACTGCTGGCCCTGCAGAAACCAATCGCCCGCCTGACCGCCGGCGTCGCCATCAGCCAGGGCATCTTCACCGGTTGGCTGCCTGGCTACCTGCTGCTGACTGGTGCGCTAGCCTGACTTCCCGCGCCCCTGAATAATCCGGTCTTTCCTCCCCAAGGCCGTGCCGTTCCAGCGAACGCACGGCCTTGCCACGTACACGGGAGCCGAATCAAAAGAAACAAATGTTGCGAAATATTGCGTCGCGACAATATAAATTTTCTTATTCCAGCTATTAGCCCAGCTCGCGACATCACCAAAGTCGATTCTCCTAGGCTGCGCTCCAGGTCAGCGCAGCGCGATGCGGGCAAGAGCCGCCGGACAACACTGCAACGGGAAACCCCCAAGCGGACAGAACACAGGGAACCTGCTGCCTGACCCCTTGCAGAACGCGTTCATTACGACGCGCACCCACCCAGGCCGGATTGGCCAACGAGAGACAATCGAAAGAAGCAAGGAGACACCCATGTCAGAGCACGCACTGGAAGGCGGCACCCCCGAGGTCCATCCCGTCGACCAGAAACTACCCGGTGGCCGCCTCGCAGCCCTGGGCATGCAGCACGTACTCGTGATGTACGCCGGCGCGGTCGCAGTGCCGCTGATCGTCGGCCGCGCCCTCAACCTTTCTCCAGAACAGGTGGCGATGCTGATTTCTGCCGACCTGTTCTGCTGCGGTCTGGTGACGCTCATCCAGTCGCTGGGTTTCAGCAAGTACTTCGGCATCAAGCTGCCGGTGATGATGGGCGTCACCTTCGCTGCCGTTGGCCCGATGGTGGCAATGGCCAACGTCCAGGGTGGTCCCGAGGGCGCGCGCGCGATCTTCGGCGCGATCATCGGCGCCGGCATCATCTCCATCTTCATCGCGCCCTTCATGAGCCGGCTGCTGCGCTTCTTCCCGCCAGTTGTCACCGGCACCATCATCGCGATCATCGGCATCAGCCTGATGCGTGTTGGCGTGGGCTGGGCGCTGGGCGGCCCCGCCAACCTGGCGCAGAGCGTTGACGTGCCCAAGCTGGTGCAGATGGTCGACGGGGCAAAGGCCAAGGCGCTCGAGACCGGCGTCGAGCTGACCAAGCTGCCCGGCCCCATCCCGATGGCCAACAACCCGAACTACGGCGCGCTCGACACCATGGCGGTGGCGGCGTTCGTGCTGGTCGTGATCCTGCTCCTCGTCCGCTATGGCCGCGGCTTCCTCGCCAACATCGCGGTGCTGCTCGGGATCATCGTCGGCTGCGTCGTCGCGGTGGTGATGGGCAAGATGCATTTCGACAAGGTGGCGAAAGCGCACTGGTTCGACGTCGTCACACCCTTCGCCTTCGGCATGCCCACCTTCGATCCGGTGATGGTCCTGACCATGACGCTGGTCATGGTGGTGGTGATGATCGAGTCGGTCGGCATGTTCCTGGCGCTGGGCGAGATCACCGACAAGCGCATTTCCCGTACCGAGCTCGCGGCCGGCCTGCGTACCGACGGCCTGGGCACGCTGATCGGCGGCATCTTCAACACCTTCCCCTACACCAGCTTCTCGCAGAACGTCGGCCTGGTGGGCGTGACCGGCGTCAAGAGCCGCTGGGTGTGCGTGGCGGCGGGCGTGATCATGATGGTGCTGGGCATGCTGCCGAAGATGGCCGCGCTGGTCGAATCCGTGCCCACCTTCGTGCTCGGCGGGGCCGGTCTGGTGATGTTCGGCATGGTGGCGGCGACCGGCGTCCGCATCCTCGCCAACGTCGATTTCCGCGGCAACCGCAACAACCTGTACATCGTCGCGCTGTCGATCGGCTTCGGCCTGGTGCCGCTGGTTGCGCTGCGCTGGATGCAGCACATGGCGCACAGCCTGCACCCGCTGCTCGAATCCGGAATCCTGCTGACCGCCATCGCCGCTGTCCTGCTGAACCTGTATTTCAACGGCGGCAAGGAAGACAGGGCCGGCGCCATCGAGGCGGCCAAGGCGGCCGAAGCTCACTGATCCAAAACCCCAAGCACACGGAGACCTCCGCATGAAATCACGACTCACCCCCCTCGCCTTCGCCCTCGCCACGCTTGCCGCGCCCGCCGCCCAGGCCGCGACCTGGAGCGATACCTTCATCGGCTACCGCTATAGCGGCGAATTCCGGGAACCGAACAACCGCAACGAAGTCGAGAAGAACGTACTGCAATTCACCCATGCCAGCGGATATTCGATTGGCCAGAACTTCGTGAACCTCGATGTCCTGCAGTCGGACTCGAAAGACCCCGCCAATCGCAGCAAGGATGGCGCCACCGAGTTTTACCTGACCTACCGCCACCAGCTCCATCTCGGCAAGGCATTCGACAGGAACCTCGCGTTCGGACCGGTCAAGGAAGTGGCGCTGACTGCCGGTTTCGACCTCAACAGCAAGAACACCGAGTTCGCGCCGCGCAAGCGCCTGCTCGTGGTGGGTCCGACGCTGAAGTTTGACGTTCCGGGCTTCCTCGACGTCAGTCTGCTGTACGGCAAGGAGTGGAACCACTGCGGCCTGATCGACAGGCTCTGCCCCAACCACGACATTTCCTTCGATCCGCAGTGGATCGTCAGCGTAGCCTGGGGCATCCCGTTCCAGGCCGGCCCGGTACCGCTGAAATTCCAGGGTTTCCTGAACTACAACAGCGAGAAGGGCAAGGACTACGCCGGCGTGAAGACCGAGGCAGAGACGCTGATGCGCACCTCGCTGATGGCGGACGTCGGGCAGATGGCGACAGGCAAGAAGAACGTGTTCTTCATGGGGGTGGGTTACGAACTCTGGCTGAACAAGTTCGGCAACCACGCCTTCGCTAACGGTCGCGAGAAGCCGGGCATCAACACCTACGCCCCGACCTTGCAGATGGAATGGCACTTCTGATCGCGGCCTGAAGACAACCCGCGCGGCCGGGCCCGCTCCACCCATCGGTGGCAGCAGGCCCGGCTTGCCCGTTTACATAACGGACAGGACGCCTATTCGACGGCGTCGGGAGGCAACTCCTGCTTGCGCGGCCGCCGGCCGCGGCTGGCCTGCTTGCGCGGCTTCTTTTCAGCCACGGCATCCGCCTCGGCCACTGCAGCCACGACGGCCGGCTGCGGCTCTGACACCGGCTCGTGGTGCTGCGCCCTCTCCGCATCGCCGGCGCCCGCACCAGTCGGAGAAACAGTGGCGGCTTCAAGCGTTGGGGCTGTCGTCACGTGGTCAGCGGCAGTCGCCTCGTCCGCACTCTTGCGTCCACGCTTGCGAGCCGAGCCACCGCGTGGCGTGGCAGATTTGCGCTTCTGTCCGGAGCCACTCTCGGCAGCGGCCTGCGCGGCAGCCTCCGACGGCATCCCCGCCTCGATCCCTTCGTCGGCTCCCGGTGTTACGGCCTCGGCCCGATGCTCCACCTGGCCCGGCTCCACCTGGCTTGCAAGGGCTTCGCCCCCCGCGAGCTCGCTCGCCACCGGCTCGCGCGCAACTGACGTCGCCTCGCCGGTCTTGCGACCACGACGGCGGCCCTCCTTGGCCGGCTTGCGGCCGCCCTCCCGCGGCGCGACATCCACCGTTCCCTCGGCCATCGCCGCCTCAGCATCGCTGTCGGCAAGGACCTCCGCCGTTTCGCCGGATCCGCGCCCATTCGGCGCGTCGATGCGCACAGCCTCGGTGTGACCGCGTGACACGAAGGTCCGCCCCTTCTCGTCGCGCGTGAAATCGAGCAGGCCACGCGCGCGCGCCTCCTCGAGCAGGTTGCCGAAGGCGCGGAAGCCGTAGTACGACTCGCTGAAGTCGGGCTTGCGCCGCTTCATTGCTTCCTTCAGCACCGAAGCCCAGATCTTGCCGGAGTCGCCGCGTTCGGCATAAAGGGCGTCGAAAGTCTGCACCGCGAACTCGATCGCCTGCGCCTTGCGCGCCTCGACCTCCTCGCGCCGGCGCTTCTCTTCCTCGGGCGAGCGCTTGGCCGACGCCTGCGTCTCACGCGCCTCCTTGCGCGCATTGCGCTGGCTCTCGCGCACGAGGTCGTCGTAGAAGATGAACTCGTCGCAATTGGCGATCAGCAGGTCGGAGGTCGACTGCTTCACGCCCACGCCGATCACCTGCTTGGCGTTCTCGCGCAACTTGGAAACCAGGGGCGAGAAATCGGAATCGCCACTGATGATGACGAAGGTATCAACATGCGACTTCGTGTAGCACAGGTCGAGCGCGTCGACCACGAGCCGGATGTCGGCCGAATTCTTGCCGGACTGGCGCACGTGCGGAATCTCGATCAACTCGAAATTGGCTTCGTGCATGGAGGCCTTGAAGCTCTTGTAGCGATCCCAGTCGCAATACGCCTTCTTGACGACAATGCTACCCTTCAGCAGCAAACGCTCCAGCACGCGCTTGATGTCGAACTTCTCGTAGTTCGCATCGCGCACGCCGAGCGCGACGTTCTCGAAGTCGCAGAACAGCGCCATGCTGACGCTGTCGGACGATGAGGCCATGTTGTTCTCCAATGGGTCCGCGAACGCGTGATGCGTGGCGGAGAAGTTTTCATTCCAGATCGCGCAGCCGCTCCAGGGCCTCCTCGACCCGCTCGACGGCGATCACCCGCATTCCTTCGGGCGCCTGCTTCGGCGCATTGGCCTTCGGAACGATGGCGACGTCGAAGCCGAGTTTGGCTGCTTCCTTGAGCCGCTCCTGACCGCGCGGCGCAGGCCGGATCTCGCCCGCCAGGCCCACTTCGCCGAACACCGCCAGCCCGCGCCGCAGCGGTCGGCTGCGCAGCGAGGAGACAATGGCGAAAAGGATGGCGAGATCGGCAGCAGGTTCGGCAATTTTGACACCGCCCACCGCGTTGACGAAGACATCCTGATCAAAGCAGGCGATGCCGGCATGACGATGCAGGACTGCCAGCAGCATCGCCAGGCGCGTCTGCTCGAGCCCGACCGACAGCCGGCGCGGGTTGGGGCTGTGCGCGGCATCAACCAGCGCCTGGATCTCGACGAGCAACGGCCGCGTCCCCTCCTGCGTCACCAGCACGCAACTCCCGGGTACCTGCTGGCCATGCTGCGACAGGAAGATGGCCGACGGATTGGACACGCCACGCAGGCCGCGCTCGGTCATCGCGAACACGCCCAGCTCGTTCACCGCACCGAAGCGGTTCTTGAATGCGCGGATGAGCCGGAAGCTGGAATGCGTGTCGCCTTCGAAATACAGCACGGTATCGACGATGTGCTCTAGCACCCGGGGACCGGCGAGGGTGCCGTCCTTGGTGACGTGGCCGACGAGGATCAGGCTGGTGCCGCTCTGCTTGGCGAAGCGGGTGAGCTGTGCCGCGCATTCGCGCACCTGCGCCACCGAACCCGGCGCCGACTGCAAGGTCTCGGAATAGACCGTCTGGATCGAGTCGATCACTGCCACGCGCGGACGGCTGTCGCGCAGCGCGGCGAGGATGCGCTCGAGGTTGATCTCAGCCAGCATCTGCAGCGGCGATGGCGGCAGTTGCAGCCGCTGCGCGCGCAGCGCCACCTGCTCGCCCGACTCCTCGCCGCTCACGTACACCACGCTCTGACTGCCGGCCAGGTGCGACAGGGCCTGCAGCAGCAGCGTGGACTTGCCGATGCCGGGATCACCGCCGATCAGCACCACGCCGCCACTCACCAGGCCGCCACCCAGCACGCGATCGAACTCCTCCAGCCCGGTCGGTTGCCGAGGCTCCTCACGCGGCTGCAGCGACGACAAGGGCTGCAGGCGGCTCGCCTGGCCGGCAATTGCGGCGAACCGCCCGCCCGCGCCCGGCGCAGCCTCCACCACGCTCTCGACCAGCGTGTTCCACGCCTGACACTGCGGGCACTGCCCCTGCCAGCGTGCAAGCTGCGCGCCGCACTCGGTGCAGACGTAGGCCGTGCGCGATTTCGCCATCAATCCGTCCCGCAGGCTTCCCGTTCCATTCTCGCCATTTCCTCACAGGCGAAATCGGCGAAGGTGGTGATCAGCCGCGAGCGGAACTTGTCGCGCGGAATGATGACTTCGAGCGGCGTGAACATCTGTGGTTCGAGCGGCACCGCGACCAGCTTGCCCTCGCGCACGTCGCGCCGGATCGCAACGCGCGATGCAATCGCAAAGCCCAGGCCTTCGGCGGCGAGATGCTTCACCGTAGCGAGGCTGCCCAGCTCCGCGCAGAGCGGAACCTCGCTCATCTGGATCCCGGCGGCGGCGAAGAACTCTTCCGAGAGCTGACGGATCGCGTTGCCGCTGTCGCGGTTGATGAAGGGATGGCCGACCAGGTCACCGGCCTTGAGCCGCTCGAAGCGGGCGAGCGGATGGTCCGCGCTGCAGATGACCATCAGCTCGTCCTTGGCCGCGCTGCGGCACTCGATCGAGTTCTGGTCGCTGACGATCTCGATCAGGCCGATATCCAGATCCCGCGCCGCCACGCGATCTTCCGTGAGCTGGGAGTTGCCGACGACGACGCGTGGCACCACCCGGGGAAAGCGGCGCTTGAAGCCTTCCAGCAGGCGCGGCAGCCAGTAGGCGGCAATCGTCGTGCTGGTGCCGATGTTGAGCGTGCCGGCGAGTTCGTCGGTGAGCTCCGAAACGCGCGACTCGAGCTCCTCCGACAGGCCGAGGATCCGCTCCGCGTAAGCAAGCACGAGCTCGCCGGCCGCCGTGAGGCTGATCTTGCCATGCCCGCGATCGAGCAGCCGTGTGTCGAAGTGCTCTTCGAGCTGCTTGATCTGGAAAGTGACCGCCGGCTGCGTCATGAAGAGATGCTCGGCCGCGCGCGTGAACGAGCCGTGCTTCGCCACGGCGTGAAAAACCTGGAGTCTGCGATCTGCCATACGCATGATAAGTGTGTTTTATGAACGGAATTAGATCACAAAATCCCGTCGATCTCACCACGACATCGACTCGAAGCCGGCAGCCGCGCCTCACAAGGCGTGCAGCTTCGTGTTATAAACCGCGCTCCCGATATCGCGACGCTCGACTCACACGATGCCGCTCGGCTTCTACATCATCATGGCAGCGCAGTTCTTCTCCGCGCTCGCCGACAACGCCCTGCTCATCGTCGCAATCGCCCTGCTGCGGGACATGTCCGCTCCTGCGGAGTACGAGCCGCTGCTCAAACTCTTCTTCACCGTGTCCTACGTCGCCCTGGCTGCCTTCGTCGGCGCGTTCGCCGACTCGATGCCCAAGTGGCGCGTGATGTTGATCAGCAACACGATCAAGATCGGCGGCTGCCTGATGCTGTTCCTCGGCGTGCATCCGCTGTTTGCCTATGCGGTGATCGGCCTGGGTGCCGCCGCCTATTCGCCCGCGAAGTACGGAATCCTCACCGAATACCTGCCGCACCGTCTGCTGGTCGTGGCCAACGGCTGGATCGAGGGCCTGACGGTGGGCGCGATCATCCTGGGCACGGTGATGGGGGGCATCCTCATCCGCAACGACGTGTCCGCCTGGCTGCTGTCGCTGCACCTGCCGCTGGTGCATTCGGCCTTCGAGGCGGGCGTGCTGGCGATCGGCACGCTGTACCTGATCGCAGCGGGCTTCAATCTGTATGTGCCCGATACCGGAGTCGACCACAAGCCGCTCAAGAACAACCCGCTGTACCTGATCCACGACTTCAACCACTGCCTCAAGCTGCTCTGGCGCGACAAGCTCGGCCAGATCTCGCTTGCCGTCACCACGCTGTTCTGGGGCGCGGGCGCAACCCTGCAGTTCATCGTGATCAAGTGGGCCGAACACAACCTCGGCCTGTCGTTGTCCCAGGCTTCGATGCTGCAGGGCGTAGTGGCCATCGGCGTCGCCTTGGGCGCCGTGCTCGCCGCACGGTTCATCACGCTACGGCGCTCGGTGCAGGTCATCCCGCTCGGCATTGCGATGGGCCTGGTGGTACTGGTGATGATCGGTGTGACCGATTCCCGTGTCGCGATGGTGTTGATGGTGATCGTCGGCGGCCTGGCGGGATTCTTCGTCGTCCCGATGAACGCCCTGCTGCAGCACCGCGGGCACATCCTGATGGGGGCCGGACACTCCATCGCAGTGCAGAACTTCAACGAGAACCTTTCGATCCTGATGATGACCGGCACCTACGCCGTGCTGATCATGCTCGGGCTTTCGATCAACACCGTGATCGTGCTGTTCGGCCTGTTCGTCGCGATTTCCATGTATCTGGTGAGGCTGCGCCACCAGGCCAACCAGCGCGAGCACGACGCGGTATCGCTGCTCGAAGACCACCCGCATTGACTGGCGTCGAGGCGGCCAGATGAGGCCGCCTCTTCCGTCTTCTGCCGGCTCGTCATTGACAGCAAGCAATGACGCCGCCCGCCGACTTCAGGCGCTGGGGCTTGCCTGCATGCAGTGCCGCGCAAAGCACAGATCTTCCCAGGCCTTGCCCTTGTCCTGCGAGTTGCGCAGCAGATAGGCTGGATGGTAGGTCACGACCACCGGAATCCCGCGGTGGGCGAACAGCTTTCCACGTGCCGCACCAATGCGGACTTCGCTGCCCAGCAGCGCCTGCGCAGCCGGCCGTCCGAGCGCGACCAGCAGCCGCGGCTGCACGAGGTCGATCTGCCGCTCCAGGTAGGGCAGGCAGGCGGCGACCTCGCCGGCCTCGGGCGTGCGGTTATGCGGCGGGCGGCACTTCACTGCGTTGGCGATGTAGACATCGTCACCGCGCTTGAGTCCGATTGAGCCGAGCATGTTGTCGAGCAGCCGCCCCGCCTGGCCGACGAAGGGCTCGCCGCGCAAGTCCTCCTCGGCCCCGGGTCCCTCGCCCACCAGCATCCAGCGCGCACGCCGGTCGCCTACACCGGGAACCGCCTGGCTACGACGCTCGCACAGCACGCACGCACGGCACTCACGGATGTCCGCCTCGAGATCGTCCCAGGCCAGCGTGGCGATGCGTCGGGCGCGCTCGCCAGACGGATCCTGATCCAGCCCGGTCCGCGCAGACGACCTCGGTGCCGAGTCGTGCGCGGCCGACTTCAGCGGCGCGGAGCGGTGATCCGCGGCGAACTGGCGCCCTTCACCGCCTGACGGGCGCGACTGGGCGGCGGCATGCAGGCGCTCAATGCGCTCCAATGGCTGCGTCGGCGTCGACCGCTGCGGCTCCGGCGCCGAAGCTACGCCGCCCGCCGCCATCGGGAGCGCGGCCGCCGCATCGGGAATCCGCGCTGCGAGCGCTTCAGCGTTCGGCGCCATCACTTTAGCGTGGTCTCTGCCGCGCAAGCGCCAGACCGGACCCAACCCCATCTCGCGCAGCACTGCGGCGCGGCGCCTGGCGGCCGACGATGGATGCGCGATGGACGCTGTCAAAGTGCACACCTCATCACGATCGCATCCTCGCGCCCATCCACCGCTGGGTAGTAGTCTCGCCGGCGCCCGATATGCTCGAAGCCATGCTTCCGATACAGCGCAAGCGCCGCCTCGTTGGAGGGCCTCACCTCGAGGAAGAACTGCGTGGCGCCATGGCGTCGCGCCTCTTCGCGAAGGTGGTCGAGCAATGCCGCACCGTGACCGCGCCCCTGATAGCTGCGGTCGACGCTGATGTCGAGCAGATGCGCCTCGTCGAGGACCCGCATCATCACCGCGTAGCCGGCGCGGCGCCCTTCCACCTTCAGCAGCCAGCAACCATATCCGGCCACCAGTGAGTCGACGAAGTTGCCGCGGGTCCACGGAAATGCATGCAGATCCCGTTCGCAAGCGACGACCCAGTCGAGATCCTGTTCCGTCATCGGACCGAAGTGAAGGTCGGAAGAGGAGGCTTGCGACTTCAAGCCCTGCCTCCGCTGGCCAGTCGCTCGGCCGTGGTGAGCGCCACCTTGTCGCGCACATACAGCGGAGCGGCATGTTGCGGCGTGACCACTTCACCGCGTCGCAAACGTGCTGCCGCTAGCCGGGCTACCTGCGCGGCGCGTGGGATGACCTCTGCATCGAAGCCAGCAAGCGCTTCACCAAGGCGCGAACGCAGGGCCTCGCCGTGCACCGCGAAACCTGAGCCGACACCGAACCACTTCCCTTCGCGCACGGCAGTCGCTTCGGGCCGCACACAGGCTGGCTCACCCTGCGCCACGAGGGTGCCGTCGCCGTCGCGCTCATAGAAGCAGAAGTACAGCTCGCCCAGCCGCGCGTCGGTGGCGGCCAGGATGCGCTGTTCCGGACACAGCGAGGCAAGCGCCTCGAGGCTGCACACAGGGATCACCCCCTGGCCCCCGCCAAGCGCCAGACCTTGAGCGACACCGCATGCCAGCCGCAGGCCGGTGAATGCGCCCGGCCCGCTGCCGAACGCGATCGCGTCGAGACGGCTCACGGTCAGCCCGGCCTCAGCGAGCAGCCAGTCGATGCCTGGCAGCACGCCTTCGGAGTGAGCCGCAATGCCGTCCAGCTCGCACTCCAGGAGGTCTTCTCCGCTCAGCAGCGCAATGCTGCCGATCTCGCACGATGTTTCGATCGCCAGGATGTTCATGGACCGGCATTCTACTGCCAGCGATGCGTGCAGTCCTCTCCACCGGCGTCCGGCGTCAGTTGCGCCGGCGCGGCGGACGCGGGTCTTCCGGATAGGCGCCTCGCATAGCGTCGCGCAGGTCACGGCGAAGCGCGCTGCGCTCCTCGGTGCTCAGCTTGCGTCTCGTGGGCGCCGATTCCTCACGGTCGTTGCGCGGCGCGAGAGATTCACGCAGTCCGGCCGGGCGCTCGGCGCGGTCGCGCTCGCCCGCAAGGAAACCATCGAACATGGGCGGCCGCGCATGGGCACCCATACAAACCAGGGGCAACATGACAACAAGCAGCAGATGCCGTAGGCGAAACCTGCACAGCGGTCGGAACGAGGCAGATGAGAATGGAAACTTCATCGCAGACTCGCGAGGCCGGACTGATCCCCGCGAAGGTTTTGGGTGGATGGGCGAAAAATACGGCAATCGAACAACGATGGATAGCGTCCCGCCGCAGCTCTCCGGGCCTTTTGTAAGCCCATGTTGCGCTCCCTATGCGCACTTACGAAGCGTTACCGTGCAAGCTGCCCGCGGCACACGGCGTCCACTGGCAACTGGAATTCGTCGAGGATACGATTCGTCCCATGAATGCAAAAACCCGCTACCGCGTACTGCTGGTCGACGATGACGCTCGCCTGCGCGAGCTCTTGTCGCGTTATCTCCAGGAACAGGGATTTGCCGTCAAGGCAGTCGGCGATGCGCCGATGATGGATCGCGCACTGCACCGCGAACACTTCGACCTCATCGTGCTCGACCTCATGCTGCCCGGCGAGGATGGCCTTGCCATCTGCCGGCGCCTGCGAGCCGCCGAGAATCCCATCCCCATCATCATGCTGACGGCCAAAGGCGACGACGTCGATCGCATCCTGGGCCTTGAAATGGGCGCCGACGACTACCTCGCCAAGCCCTTCAATCCGCGCGAGCTCGTCGCGCGCATCCAGGCCGTCATGCGCCGCCAGCCGCAGACGCTGCCGGGTGCGCCCACGCCTGAAGACGAGGTCGTCTCCTTTGGCCGCGTGCAGGTAAATCTGGGCACGCGATCACTCACGCGCGACGGAGAGGAAATCCAGCTCACGACCGGAGAGTTCTCGCTGCTGAAGGTTCTGCTGCAGCATCCACGCCAGCCGCTTTCGCGCGACAAGCTGATGGAACTCGCACGCGGTCGCGAATACGGTGTGTTCGATCGCGCCATCGACGTGCAAGTCTCGCGACTTCGAAAGCTGGTGGAGGACGATCCGGCCAAGCCGAGGTACATCCAGACCGTGTGGGGCTTCGGGTATGTCTTCGTGCCTGACGACAGCAAGTCTGCTGGCGATGAGGCACAGTAGACCGGCGCCGCATACCTGATGTCGAGCTTCCTGCGCACGCTGGCTGCGCCGCTTTCCCGATGGTTGCCGCGTTCGCTCCTATGGCAGACCTTCATTCTCGTGGGGCTGCTGCTCATCGTCTCGCTGGGCGTCTGGTCGCAGATCTTTCGCTACTTCCAGGAGCCCGCACGCGCGCGTGACGTCGCCCAGATGGTTGCAAGCGTGGTCAACCTGACACGCACCGCGCTCATCAACGCCGATGCCGACCGCCGCACCGACCTGCTGATCGAGCTTGCGGCGCTGGAAGGCATCCGGATCTACCCGGCCGAGCCTTCCGATGACGTCGAGCCACTGCCCGACACCCGTCCGCTGAACCTCCTCACCACCCACGTGCGCCAGCAGCTCGGCGCGCACACCCGCTTTGCTTCGCGCTGGAAGTCGCTCGACGGATTCTGGGTCAGCTTCCGGCTCGACCCCGACGACAATACCGACGAGTACTGGGTGATGCTGCCGGCGGACCGCATCGAGCAACACCACGCCTTCGAATGGCTCGCCTGGGGTGGCGCCGCGCTGCTGGTTGCGCTCACGGGGGCATTCGTCATCGTCTCGCGCATCAGCCGGCCCTTGCGTAATCTGACACGGGCGGCGCTGATGGTCGGCAGCGGCCGCACCCCGCCGGTGCAGGAAGAGAAGGGGCCACAAGAGATCGCAGTGGTGGCGCGCGCCTTCAACCGCATGGCTGGGGAACTGGCCCGCACCGACGCCGACCGTGCGCTCATCCTGGCGGGAGTGTCACACGACCTGCGCACTCCGCTTGCTCGCCTGCGGCTCGGGATCGAGATGTCTGGCGCACCGTCGGGCGAGGTGCTCGCCATGGTTGCCGACATCGAGGAGATGGACCGCATCATCGGCCAGTTCCTCGATTTCGGGCGCGGTGACAGCCAGGAACCGGCCCAGCCGGTCGACACCGCGGGGCTCGCGCGCGACGTCACGGAGCCCTACAGGCTAAGGGGGCTCGACGTCAGGATCGACGCACCGGACACGCTCGTCACCGAGGCGCGCGCGCTGCCGCTGCGCCGATCGCTCTCCAACCTGATCGACAACGCGCTGCGCTACGCCGGCGAGGACAAACCGATCGATGTCCAGGTGTATTCGGAAGACAAGGACGTCTGCATCGAGGTCGCCGATCGAGGCCCCGGCATCCCCCTCGACCAGGTCGAGCGCATGCGCCATCCCTTCACCCGGCTGGAGGAAGCACGCTCCAACACCAAGGGCGCGGGCCTGGGCCTGGCGATCGTCGACCGCGTGATGCGATCCCACCATGGACGCCTCGACCTGTTGCCGCGCGAGGGTGGCGGACTGCGTGCCATTCTTCGCCTGCCGCGCACCGGCGGGTCACCGACCAGGCCCGCCCCGCCGGGTGACAGCGCAAGAGCCTTGATGAAGGGTGGGCAAGGATGAACCACGCCCTTCGCCGCCCCGCCGGGACCGCGCCGGCGGCGCAGTTGCCCCAGTCGTGGAAATTCCCGCACGCAATTCCCGGAACTGATGAATAATTTGCGGCGTTCTTTCCCCGGCACACCGCAGAACGGCGCCAAGCGAGCCGCCGTGTGCCTGGGCTCAAACCTGATCGACATTCATGCAGCCTGAAACAAGCCCCAAGCCCCCGCTCTCCCCCTACGAACTGATCGGTGGAGAACCGACCGTGCGTGCCATCGTCAAACGATTTTACGAACTGATGGACACACTCCCCGAGGCATGGGATGTGCGCAAATTGCACGGTGCGGACCTCGCAGGATCCGAGGAAAAGCTCTTCCTTTTCCTGTCTGGCTGGCTGGGCGGCCCGAATCTTTACGTCGAACGTTATGGCCCGCCCTTCCTGCGTGCCCGCCACCTTCCGTTCTCGATCGGCCGTGCCGAGCGGGACCAATGGATGTTGTGCATGCGCCAGGCGCTTGACGAGTTCGTGCACGACGGGGCGCTGCGCATCCGCCTGCACGAATCCCTCGCTGCCCTCGCCAACCACATGCGCAATCGCGCCGAGTCTCCAGCGCAGGCCGATGACGGCAGCGCGGGATCAAAGCCGTGACGGTCCTCTATAATTCGCGTTCATGAAATTCCTCTTCGACCTCCTGCCGGTCATCCTCTTCTTCGCCACCTACAAGATCGCAGGCGCCAATCCGGACGCGGCCCATGCGCTGGCGACCCAGTGGTTCGGCAGCGGCATCATGGCGACGCAAGCCCCCATCCTGATCGCCACCGCGGCCACCATCGTCGCCACCTTCCTGCAGATCGCCATCGTCTGGATCAAGCATCGGAAGGTGGATGCGATGCTCTGGGTCAGCCTCGCGATCATCGTGGTCTTCGGCGGCGCAACGCTGTTCTTCCACAACCCGACATTCATCAAGTGGAAGCCCACCGCCCTCTATTGGCTGTTCGGTGCGGTGCTGCTCGTTTCCGCCTCTTTATTCAGACGGAATCTCATTCGCAAGATGCTCGAGGCGCAAATCCAGTTGCCCGACTCCGTATGGGCGCGGCTGAATCTGGCGTGGGCGGGCTTCTTCCTGGCCATGGGCCTCATCAACCTTTACGTCGCCTACAGCTTCAGCGAGGAAACCTGGGTCAATTTCAAGCTGTTCGGCGCCACCGGCCTGATGCTTGCGTTCGTGCTGGGCCAGGGCGTGTATCTTTCCAGACACATCGAGGAAACCAACTGATGCTTTACGCCATGATCGGAGACGACGTTCCGGGCAGCCTTGAGGCACGCCTGAAGGCTCGCCCGGCGCACCTGGCACGTCTCGAGGCGCTGCGTGACGAGGGGCGCCTGGTACTGGCCGGGCCGATGCCCGCGATCGATTCGCCGGATCCCGGTCCTGCCGGCTTCAGCGGCACGCTGATGGTCGCCGAATTCGAGTCGCTGGCGGCCGCCGAGCAATGGTTTGCCGACGATCCCTACGTCACGCAGGGGGTCTTTGCCCGTACCAGCGTGAAGCCCTTCAAGAAGGTCCTCCCGTGACC
The DNA here is from genome assembly GCF_009469595.2 of Thauera sp. 2A1. Lineage (GTDB taxonomy): Bacteria > Pseudomonadota > Gammaproteobacteria > Burkholderiales > Rhodocyclaceae > Thauera. Next base: position 42,174 of record NZ_SSXV01000022.1, read on the forward strand.
ACCCAGGAAAAGATGAGGGCAAGACTCGCCCCGCTGCAGCCCGAACGCATCGAGATCGGCGACGACAGCGCACTGCATGCCGGCCACGCCGGAGCGCGCAGCGGCGGCGGCCATTACCGCCTGCTGATCGTTTCGGCGCAGTTCGAATCCAGGAATACGGTGGCACGCCACCGCATGATTTATGACGCGCTTGGCGACATGATGAAGACCGACATTCATGCGCTCGCCATCCGCGCCGTTTCGGCCACCGAGGCCACCAAGCAACTCAGTCACGAGGAACCCCGATGAAGATTTTTCCGAGCCGTCTCGCCATTTCCCTGCTTGCCGGCTTCCTCACTCTTCCTGCGCTGGCGGCCGAGCCGATCGCCACCGTCAACGGCACGGCCATCTCGGCGGCCCGCGCGGACGCAATGATCGCCGAGCAGCGTGCCCAGGGCGCCCCCGAAAGTGCGCAATTGCGCGACGCGGTCCGCGAAGAACTGGTGCGTCGAGAAGTGCTGAGCCAGGAGGCGTCGAAGAAGGGTTTCGACAAGAAGTCCGACGTGCAGGCGCAAATGGACATGGCCAAGCAGGCGATCCTGATCCGCGCCTACCTGCAGGATTACGTGAAAGCGAATCCTGTCACCGATGCAGATCTGCGCAAGGAGTACGACGGCATCAAGTCGCGCATGGGTGACAAGGAGTACAAGCCGCGCCACGTGCTGGTCGAGACGGAGGACCAGGCCAAGGCGATCATCTCCAAGCTGCAGAACGGTTCCAAGTTCGAAGACCTGGCGAAGGAGTCGCGCGATCCGGGTTCGAAGGAGCGCGGCGGCGATCTCGGCTGGAGCAATCCGGGCATGTTCGTGAAGCCCTTCTCCGACGCGATGGTCAAGCTCGAGAAAGGCAAGTACACCACCACCCCGGTGAAGAGCGACTTCGGCTACCACGTAATCATGCTCGACGACGTGCGTCCGCTGCAGGCACCCTCGTTCGATGAAGTGAAGCCGCAACTGCAGCAACGCCTGCAGCAGCAGAAGGTCGAGAAGCACGTGCTCGAGCTGCGCAGCAAGGCCAAGGTGCAGTAAGCACAGCGAGCAGCAACAGGCCCGGCCGCAGTTCGCCGCACCGGGCACGAAAAACAGAAGGCCGACGGATCGCTCCGCCGGCCTTTTTCATCTGGGCTTGCGTGCCGCGAGGTCCGGCGACGACCCGCCAGGCCTCGGGCCAGTCAGCCGTCAGAACTGCTCTTCGGCAAGCTCCAGCGCGCCCCCTGCGCCATTGACCACCGTGTATGACAAGCCCGGTGCTTCGGCCAGCACGTGGTCGGCGTAGAAGCGCGCAGTGACGATCTTCGCCTGCAGGAAACGCGCATCGCCTTCGCCTGCGGCAAGCTTCTTCTGCGCGATGAGCGCCGCGCGCGCCATCTGCCAGCCGCCCGCGACGATGCCCAGCAGCTTGAGGAAAGGCACGGACCCCACCGATGCCGCCTTGATATCCTTGGCGTAGGTGGCGAGGATGTAGGCAACCGCCTCTTCCACTGCGGTGATCCCGGCGCCCAGGGCGCGACGGATCGCCGCGAAGGCTTCGCCATCGGTGGCGCCGAGTTCGGCCTCGACCTTGCGCATCTCGGCAACGACGCCAGCGACGGTCACGCCGTTTTCACGTGCGATCTTGCGCCCGATCAGGTCGTTGGCCTGGATCGCGGTGGTGCCTTCGTAGATCGGCGTGATGCGGGCGTCGCGCAGATGCTGCGCTGCGCCGGTTTCCTCGATGAAACCCATGCCGCCGTGCACCTGGACGCCGACCGAGGCCACATCGACCGAGTTCTCGGTGCACCAGCCCTTCACCACCGGAATCATGAGGTCGACGAAAGCCTGGTTGCGCGCGCGCACCTCGGGGTCCGCATGGCAATGCGCCTTGTCGGAGGCAGCCCCCACAACATAGGCCAACGCCCGCATCGCCTCGGTCTTGCTCTTCATCGACATCAGCATGCGGCGCACGTCGGCATGGTGGATGATGCTGACCTTGGGGCCACCACGGACGCCGGCCTCGGTGCCCTGCACACGTTCCTTGGCGTATTGCAGCGCGTGCTGGTAGGCGCGCTCGGACAGCGCCAGACCTTCCATTCCCACCGCAAAACGGGCCTCGTTCATCATGATGAACATGTACTCGAGGCCACGGTTGGGCTCGCCCACCAGGGTGCCGATGGCACCGCCCTTGTCGCCGAAGGCCAGCACCGCGGTCGGGCTGGCGTGGATGCCGAGCTTGTGCTCGATCGACACGCAATGCACGTCGTTGCGCGCGCCCAGGCTGCCGTCGGCATTGACGAGGAACTTCGGCACGACGAACAGCGAGATGCCCTTCACGCCCTCGGGCGCGTCCGGCAGGCGAGCCAGCACCAGGTGGATGATGTTGTCGGTGAGGTCGTGCTCGCCATAGGTGATGAAGATCTTCTGGCCGAAGATCTTGTAGGTGCCGTCGCCCTGCGGTTCGGCCTTGGTGCGCACCGCGGCGAGGTCGGAACCAGCCTGAGGTTCGGTCAGGTTCATGGTGCCGGTCCATTCGCCCGAGACCATCTTCGGCAGGTACATCGCCTTCTGTTCGTCGTTGCCACACAGCAGCAACGCCTCGATTGCACCCGTGGTGAGCATCGGGCACAGCGAGAAGGCCATGTTGGCGGACTTCCACATCTCCATCACCGCGGTCGCGACGAGCTTGGGCAGGCCCTGGCCGCCGAACTCGGGTTCGCCCGCCAGCGCGGTCCAGCCCGCCTCGGTGAACTGGTCGTAGGCCGACTTCCAACCGGTGGCGGTCTTCACTTCCCCGTCGTGCCAGGTGGCGCCTTCCTGGTCGCCCGTCCAGTTCAGCGGCGCGAGCACGCCGCTGGCGAACTTGTCGGCCTCTTCGAGGATGGCATCGACCAGATCGACCGAAACCTCTTCATTGCCGGGCAGCGCAGCGACCTCGTCGAGGCCGGCCAGCTCGCGCATCACGAACTGCATGTCGCGAATGGGTGCAGCGTAGTTGCTCATCGGTTGATTCCCTCCGTTTCGTTCGATTGAAATGTGACTTGGCGTCACTTGTTCAGCAGGTAGCGGTCATCGTCGAAACTCGATACCCACTCCGGCTTGTAGATCACGAGCAGGGTGACTACCGCACCGCTGATCCAGGCTTCCGAAAAACCCAGCAGCAGGAAGAACGGCAGGTACTCCGTCATCAGGAATTCGGCCGGATAGGCACCTGCGAGCGCCAGCACCAGCGAAGCGAACACCCCCTGCAGGATCACGGTCAATGCCGCGCCGGCAAAGCCGATGACGAAGATGAAAATGAAAAAATGGGCCGGCAACCAGCGCTCGACCAGCCTTTGCAGGCCCGCCGCAATGAGCACCGGCACGACGACCATCAGCATGAAATTGACCGGCCATGCCAACCATTCGGTGCTGCCGTTGAGGGCTATTCCGCACAGCGCCAGCGCCATCGCCACCATCGCCAGCCTCGGGCCAAGGATCAGCGTCGCCGCCATGGCACCGACAAGATGCAGGTCCAGTCCGGGTTTGACGCCTGCCTTCATGCTCCAGAGCAGCGTCAATGCCGTCGCGCAGCCCAGCATCACATTCAACGTTGGCCCCTCGCGCAGCCGCGTCCACGGTGCCCGTCGAAGAATGTCGTAGCCCGCGGCGAGCGCGAGGAGCAGCATGAAGACGTGCCATGTCGTCGAGAACTGCGATGGCTCCAGATTCATGCCGCCGCCCAGCGCACGCGGGAAGCCTCAGCCCAACGTTGCGGTCAGTTCGGGCACCACCTGGAACAGATCCCCCACCAGCCCGTAGTCGGCCACCTGGAAGATCGGCGCCTCCGGATCCTTGTTGATCGCCACGATCACCTTGGAGTCCTTCATGCCCGCCAGGTGCTGGATGGCGCCCGAGATGCCCACCGCAACATAGAGCTGGGGCGCGACGATCTTGCCGGTCTGGCCCACCTGGTAGTCGTTCGGAACGTAGCCCGCATCGACCGCCGCACGGCTGGCGCCGAGCGCCGCACCGAGCTTGTCGGCCAGCGGCTCGAGCAGGGCATGGTAGTTCTCGCCGCTGCCCACGCCACGACCGCCCGACACGATGATCTTCGCCGCACCCAGCTCCGGACGCGCGCTCTTGGTGATCTCGCGACCCACCAGTTGCGTCAGGCCCAGATCGGCCGCAGCCGCCACCGACTCGACCGCCGCCGCGCCACCCTCGGCCGCGACCGCCTCGAAGGCGGTGGTGCGCACGGTGATGACCTTGATCGCGTCCGAGCTCTTCACCGTCGCCAGCGCGTTGCCGGCATAGATCGGGCGCACGAAGGTGTCGGCCGATTCCACGCCGACGATGTCGGAGATCTGCGCCACATCCAGTTGCGCTGCCACGCGCGGCAGCATGTTCTTGCCGGCGGACGTGGCCGGGGCCAGCACGTGGCTGTAGCTGCTCGCCAAACCCTTCACCAGCTCGGCGACGTTTTCTGCGGTCTGCGCCTCGTAATGCGCGGCATCGGCCACCAGCACCTTGGCCACACCGCCAATCTTCGCGGCCGCCGCGGCCGCCGCGCCGCAGCCGGCACCGGCCACCAGCACATGAACGTCGCCGCCGATCTTCGCCGCCGCGCCGACGGTGTTGAGCGTGGCCGCCTTGATCGATTGGTTGTCGTGTTCCGCAATAACCAGGATCGCCATGTCAGATCACCTTCGCTTCGTTCTTCAGTTTTTCGACCAGTTGAGCCACGTCGGCCACCCGCACTCCCGCGCTGCGCTTGGGCGGCTCGGCCACCTTCAGCGTGGTGAGCCGCGGCGCCACATCGACGCCCAGATCGGCCGGCTTCAACGTGTCGAGCGGCTTCTTCTTCGCCTTCATGATGTTGGGAAGCGTCGCATAGCGCGGCTCGTTCAGGCGCAGATCGGTGGTGACCACCGCCGGCAGCCGGATCGCCAGCGTCTCGAGGCCCCCGTCGATCTCACGCGTGACCGAGGCCTTGCCGTCAGCCAGCGCCACCTTGGACGCGAAGGTCGCTTGCGGCCAGCCCAGCAGCGCAGCCAGCATCTGCCCGGTCTGGTTGGCGTCGTCGTCGATCGCCTGCTTGCCGCAGATCACCAGATTCGGGCCTTCCTTGTCCGCCACTGCCTTGAGCAGCTTGGCCACCGCCAGCGGCTGCAGCTCGGCGTCGCTCTCGACCAGGATGCCGCGGTCGGCGCCGATCGCCATCGCCGCGCGCAAGGTCTCCTGGCAGGCCGCGACGCCGCACGACACGGCAACGACTTCGGTAGCCACGCCCGCTTCCTTCAGCCGCACCGCTTCTTCCACCGCGATCTCGTCGAATGGGTTCATGCTCATCTTGACGTTGGCGATATCCACGCCAGTGCCGTCGGCCTTCACCCGGACCTTGACGTTGTAATCGACCACGCGTTTGACGGGAACAAGAATCTTCACTCTGCCGTGCTCCTCAGGTTGTGTTGTTCGTCGGCTCATGCCGCCCGCTCGGGCGAACCGCCGTCGAATTATGTCACCGCTTTGCCAGCTTTGGGGGTGGGCTCATCCAGCCGGCGCATTTCCATACCACTCAGTATGGTGTGCATACGGTAGCGTATGGACAATAAATCGTCAATACTTGTCCGTATGGAAACCAAAATCAAGCAGAAGAGACCGCAGCTCGACAGACAGGCCTGGATCGCATGCGCTTTCGAGGTCATGGCGGAAGAAGGGGTCGCCGGGCTGCGCGTGGAAGTGCTGGCGAAACGCCTGAAAGTCACCAAAGGCAGCTTCTACTGGCACTTTCAGGACCGGCGTGATCTGCTGATGGCCGTCCTCGGCGAATGGAAGGAAGGACGCATCCGCGACATTCTGAAGCAGACGCGCACCCAGCCCGGCAACGAACTCGAGCAGATCTACCATGTCATCGATGTCTACAGCACCAGTCGCAGCCGCCGGGGGGTCGTCATCGAACTGGCGGTGCGTGACTGGGCCCGACGCGACGCCGAAGCCGCGGCGATCGTCGCCGAAGTCGATGACATCCGCCTGCGCTGCACCCGCGACCTTTTCCTCGCCTGCGGGCTGTCGCAGGAAGAGGCTTCCAGCCACTCGATGCTGCTCTATGCCTATGTGTTCGGCCTGTCGCTGATGCTGTACGACAAGTTCCATGCCGACATCCCTCGCCTGAAGCGAGATATTGCCGACATCATCGCGCGTAACAAACGCGACGCCGCATCACCCGCCTGACATCGATCGATCGGAGCGTGACACGCTCACGCACGGCGCATTCGCCCGCCCGCAACCGAGCAGGCGCTCAACAGCCGTCAGCGACCGTGCCAAGGCGGGGAAAGACCGCCACGGCATTGCGCGAAGTGGCGCGAGCCACCTCTTCTACCGGCATCCCTCGCAGGTCGGCGAGGATGGCCGCGAATCGGGCCAGGTTGGCCGGCTCATTGCGCTGGCCCTGCGCCCAGGCGGGCGGAATGTCCGGCGCATCGGTTTCAAGCACGATCGACTCCAGCGGCAGTTCTGCGGCAAGCTTGCGAATGCGGCTGGAGCCGTCGAAGGACATCGCGCCGCCAAAGCCAAGCTTGAAGCCGAGCGCGATGAACGTGTCGGCCTGCTGGCGGCTGCCATTGAAGGCATGGGCGATGCCGCCGCACACTTCGACGCGCCGCAGATGCTTCAGGATCTGGTCCACCGCGCGGCGCACGTGCAGGATCACCGGCAGGCCATGCTCGCGCGCGAGGCGCAGTTGTGCCGCAAGGAAGCGCTCCTGCCGCGCCGGATCGAGGCCGGGCACGAAGAAATCCAGCCCAATCTCGCCCACCGCGATGGCGACATCCTGCGCAAGCCGCCCTTCGAGCACATCGAGATCGGCGTCGCGCGCCTGCATCACGTACATGGGATGGATCCCATAGGCGTGTTGCACATCCGCATGCATCGCGGAAAGCGCCGCGACCCGGTCGAAGCTCGCCACATCCACCGCAGGGACGATGAAGCGACCGACACCGGCCGCGCGCGCCGCGGCCATCGCCCGCTCCCGATCGGCATCGAACTCCGCCGCGTCGAGATGAATGTGGGTGTCGACGAGCATGGCGGCGCCTCCTTCCGCGATCAGCGCGACCTCAGCAGCCCTTCCACTGCGGCTGGCGCTTGGCCATGAAGGCATCGATGCCTTCGGCCGCATCCTCGCTCATCATGTTGCAGGCCATCGTCTCCGACGCCATCTGATAGGCCGCATCCAGGCCCATCTCGAGCTGGCGGTAGAACATCTGCTTACCCATGCGGATCGCCACCGGCGACTTTGCAACGATCGACGCACACAAGCGCTCCACCTCGCCGTCGAGCGCCTCGAGCGGCACCACGCGATTGACCAGGCCGCGTCGCTGCGCCTCGTGCGCATCGATGAAGTCTCCCGTCACCAGCATCTCGAATGCCTGCTTGCGTCCCATGTTGCGCGACAGCCCGACGCTGGGCGTGGAGCAGAACAGGCCGACGTTGATCCCGGACACGGCAAAACGCGACACGTCCGCCGCGACCGCCAGATCGCACATCGACACGAGCTGACATCCCGCCGCGGTGGCGATGCCATGCACACGGGCAATCACCGGCTGCGGCAGCTCGGTGAGCTTCATCATGAGCTTGCCGCAAAGGCGGAACAGGCCCTGCTGGAAAGCGAGCGTGTGGTTGCTGCGCATCTCCTTGAGGTCGTGACCGGCGCAGAAAGCCTTGCCGGCACCGGCCAGCACGACCACGCGCACCGATTCGTCGCGGGCAATGCGGTCCACTTCGGCCAGCAGCGCCTCCAGCATCGCCGAGGACAGCGCGTTGAACTGCGCGGGACGATTCAGGGTCAGCGTGGCCACACCACCGTCGTCGCGGCGCAGCAGCATGGCTTCGTCAGTAGGGTGTTCGGTGGGGCTCATGTCTCCTCCTCGACTTCTCGGTTTACGTTAACGTCAATGGCCGTTCATGGTAGCGCGTCGCTCCCAGAACGGCCATCGGTCAACGCGGGCTCAGCCCGCCTGCATCACTCGAACGAAGCGGTCGACTTCGCCTTCTCGCGCAGCACGAACTTCTGGATCTTGCCGGTCGAAGTCTTCGGCACCTCACCGAAGATGATCTTCTTGGGCACCTTGAAGCCGGCGAGATGCTCCCGGCAATGGGCGACCATCTCGTCGGTGGTCGCCTCGACGCCGTCGCGCAGCTCGACGAAGGCGCACGGCACCTCGCCCCACTTGGGATCAGGCAGCGCCACCACTGCCGCGGCCATCACCGCCGGATGCTTGTAGAGCGCATCCTCCACTTCGATCGAAGAGATGTTCTCGCCGCCCGAAATGATGATGTCCTTGGAGCGATCCTTGATCTTGACGTAGCCGTCGGGCTGCATCACCGCCAGGTCGCCGGTGTGATACCAGCCACCGTGGAAGGACTCGGCGGTGGCCGTCGGGTTCTTCAGGTAGCCCTTCATCACCAGGTTGCCGCGGAACATGATCTCGCCCATCGTCTCGCCGTCCCAGGGCACCGGATCCATCGTGTTCGGATCGAGCACGGTGATGCCTTCCTGGGCGTGGTAGCGCACGCCCTGGCGACCGTTCAGCGTCACCTGGTCGGCCAGCGGCAGTTCCTTCCATTCGTCGTGCTTGGCGCACACCGAAGCGGGGCCGTAGGTCTCGGTCAGTCCATAGACGTGAGTGATGTCGAAGCCGATCTTCGCCATGCCCTCGATCACGGCGGCCGGGGGCGGCGCGGCGGCAATGAGGCCATAGACCTTGTGGTTGATGTCCTTGCGCCACTCCTCCGGCGAGTTGGCGAGCATGGAGTGCACGATCGGCGCGCCGCAGTAATGGGTGACGCCATGCTCGCGGATGGCATCGAAGATCAGCCTCGGATCGACGCGACGCAGGCAGACGTTGACGCCCGCATTGGCCGCCATCGTCCATGCGAAGCACCAGCCGTTGCAGTGGAACATCGGCAGCGTCCACAGGTAGGTCGAGTGCGGCGGCATGCCCCACGACACGATGTTCGACATCGCATTGAGATAGGCGCCGCGGTGATGGTAGACCACACCCTTGGGGTTGCCGGTGGTGCCGGACGTGTAGTTCAGCGAGATGGCCTCCCACTCGTCGGCGGGCTGCTCGAAGACGAATTCCTCGCTGCCCGAAGCGAGCAGCGCCTCGTACTCCAGCGTGCCGATGCGATCGCCCGGGCCGGTGTATTCAGGATCGTCGACGTCGATCACGATCATGTCGGGGCGGTCGGCGAGCTCGACCGCCTTCTTCATCACGCGCGCGTACTCGCGGTCGGTGATCAGCACCTTGGCTTCGGCGTGGTTCAGGATGAAGGCGACCGCCTCGGCATCGAGGCGGGTATTGACGGTGTTCAGCACGGCGCCGCAGGCCGGCACACCGAAGTGGCATTCGAACATTTCCGGGGTGTTGTTGAGCACCACCGCAACGGTGTCGTTCTTGCCCACGCCCAGTTGCTTCAAGGCCGAAGCGAGACGGCGGCAGCGCGCATAGCACTCCTGCCAGGTGAAGCGCCGCTTGCCATGAACGACGGCGAGGCGGTCCGGATACACGTAGGCGCTGCGCTGGATGAAAGTCAGCGGCGTCAGCGGCACGTAGTTCGCGGGGTTCTTGTCCAGCCCATGGTCATAGGGCGATTGTTTGTTCTCGGTCATGCTTGCTCCCTCTTGTATGAAACAACGGACGAAAGCCGTCCCCATGCAAAGCTCATGACGACGCGCAACGTCCGCCGTTATTCAATCCGTGCACGCTCTTGCGGTCAAGTTCGACGAGCCACGTCGCCACCTCGTCCGCCAATCCCCGCACTGCGCTGCGCGCTGCGCGAACGCCACCCTCGGCATCAGGCGTATCCGCCGCATCGTGCCGGCTGAAGTCCCGCGCCGCCACCGGCAATTCGCCGCGCGCCGGCAGCAGCCGGGCCCGTGCGACGAGCTCGACATGACTGCGCTCTTCGGTCTCGAACACATGCACGAATTCGTCCAGTTCCACCCTCAGCCGGCAACGAGATCCCGCGGCCTCACCGCCTGCCGGGCGCAAGGCCCGGGTCAGGGACTGCGAAAGCATGTCGGCGGGCGCTGCTGCCCAGCGGCTCTCGACGTAGCTGCGGCGGCGCTCGGGCTGCTTCCAGGCCAGCCTGTACTGCATGGCGCTGCCACTGAGCCAACTTGGCACTGCCACCTCGATGCGGGCCGGCGCGAGCGCAGCGGGAACGACGACCGCATCGAGCAGCCCGAGATCGTACATGGCGAGCGGCGGCGACTGCAGTCCGGCACAGCCGCCAAGCGCAATCCCAACCAAGGCCGCGCCGGCGAGCTGCCGGAAACGACGCCCAGGCCACACAAGCGGCGGCGGAACGCTCCTGCTGCCATCCTTCATTCACTTCCCTCCCGACACATAGCCTTCCTCGCCCGGCCCCGGCTCGCCGGCGTCGCGCCCGGCCAACAGAACCTGCGGCTGCGTCTCGACTTCCTCCAGCACACGGCCGAGGCGCCGCGAGGTCGTCGTCAGTTCGCGCAGCAACGCGTCGACCTGCGGCAGCGTGCCCTCGACCAGCCCCTCGCCGGCCACACCGGCGACCTTGTCCACCCGCTGCGCGAGTTGGTCGATACGGGCCACCAGGGCGCGGATCTCGCCCGCCGCCGGTGCCGCCTCGCGACTGGCCGCCTCGAGATTGGCAAGGGTGGCGGAGAGCTTCTGCATGTTCTGCGGGCTCAGTGCGCTGCGCAGCGCACTGACCGTCGCCGGCAACTGCGCAACGCTGCGGTCCACGCCCGACGCCGCAGATTCCAGATGCGCCAGCGTGCGGCCCAAGCGCGCCACGCTCTGCTCGTCGAACAGCGCGGCCAGCCGATCCGCCACCACCCGCACACGCTCGGCCGTCTGCAGCGCGCGGTCGCTGATCTGCTCGATCAGGCCGGGTTCGAGGGCAATGCGCGGCGGCCCCGAGCCATCATCCGTGAGCGGCGTGGGGTCGGTGCCGCGATCGTCGAGCTGGATGAAGGCCAGCCCGGTGACACCCTGGGTACCCAGCGTCGCGCGCGTGCCGCGCGTGACCGGCAGGTTCCCGCGCAGCCGGATGCGCACCAGGAGGTTGCGCACATCGGCCGGATCGATGCCGATGTCGGTCACGTTGCCCGCTGCCATGCCCCGGTAGCGCACCCTCGCCTGTAGGTTGAGGCCATTGACCGTGCCTTTCGACACCAGGATGTATTCGCGCATCGGCTCGCGGCTCTGCGAGAACCACCACAGCGCGACGACCAGGCCCGCCCCGAGGAAGAGCGCGAACAGCCCGGCTGCCAGTGCGTGAGCCCGATTTTCCATGTCAGTGATTTCCTCCGTGGCGAGCCAGCGCGTTACGCCCATGTTCGCCCAGGAAAAAGCGCTGGATGAAAGGATGATCCTGCGCCAAGGTCTCTTCCAGCGTCCCGAAGCTCACGATGCGCCGCTCGGCCAGCACCGCGATCCGCGTCGCCAGTGCGGCCAGCGTATCGACGTCGTGCGTCACCAGCACCACGGTCAGCCCCAGCTCATGGTGCAGCGAGCGGATCAGGCGGACGAAGGCAGCGCTGCGATCGGGGTCCAGCCCGGCCGTCGGTTCGTCGAGCAACAGCAGCTCGGGCTCCAACGCGAGTGCGCGCGCCAGCGCCGCGCGCTTGACCATGCCGCCGGACAGTTCGGCCGGCATCAAGGACGCATGCCCGGGCTCCATCTCCACCATTGCCAGCTTGAGCGCCACCAGGTCGCGCAACTCTGCGTGGGTCGCCACGCCGAGTTCCTTCAGCGGGAAGGCGATGTTCTCACCCACCGTCAGCGCCGAAAACAGCGCGCCCTGCTGGAACAGTACGCCGAAACGGCGCTGGCGTGCGATGCGCTCATGCACGCTGCCGTCGCGCAGGCCTTCGCCGAAAAGCCTCACCGTGCCAGCCGCAGGCCGCGTCAGGCCGATGATGTGGCGCAGCAGGGTCGTCTTGCCGCTGCCTGAGCCGCCCACCAGCGCGACGATCTCGCCCGCCTGGATTTCGAGCGTGAGACCGTCGTGCACCAGGTTCGAATCGAAGCGGGTGACGATGTCGTGCAGCGCCACGACCGGCCCGTCGCTCATGTGGGCACCCCGATGGAACGGGTGGCGATGGCGAACACCGCATCGGCAAGGATCACCATGGTGATTGCCGTCACCACCGACGCCGTCGTGTTCACCGACAGGCTTTCCGTGTTGGGCCGCACGCGCAGGCCGAAATGGCAGGCAATCAGCGCGATCAGGAAACCGAAGACCGCGCCCTTGGCAAGGCCGATGTAGAGGTTGGAGATCGGCACCACCGCAGGCAGCGTCTGGACGAAGAAACCCAGCGACAGGTCAAGCTCCAGCCGCGCCGACACCCAGCCGCCGAGCAGCGCCACCGCCGACGTCCACAGCACCAGCAAGGGCATCGCCAGCGTGAGCGCCAGCACCTTGGGCAGCACCAGCCGCAGGCTGCGCGAGATGCCCATCGCCGCCAGCGCGTCGATTTCCTCGGTCACCCGCATCACGCCCAGTTGCGCCGTCATCGCCGACCCCGAGCGCCCCGCCACCAGCACCGACACCAGCACCGGCCCCAGCTCGCGGATGATGCCCAGGCCGAGGATGTTCACGATGAAAATGTCGGCGCCGAATATCTTCAACTGCAACGCCGACAGATAGGACAGCACCACCCCGATCAGGAAGCCGACCAGCGCCGTCACCGGCATCGCCTTCACCCCGACCTTGTGGATGTTGGCAGACACCTCGCGCAGTGGCCATTCGCGCGGATAGCGCAGCAGATGTGCAAGGTCGAGAAATATCTGCCCGAACAGCGCGATGAAGCCCAGCGCATGCGAGCGAAAGCCGAGCAACGCACGGCCGAGCAGGATGATCGCGTCCACGACGCCGAAACGCGCACCTCCAGGCCGCAGTTTCCCGGAGCTGGCAGCGACGCGCTCGATCACCCTCCGCTGCGCCTCGCCCAGCCCTTCAGCGATCGGCCAGCGGCGTTTCCACGCATGCCACAGCAGCGCGGCGCCGAAACTGTCCAGGCGCTGCACCGCGGTGAAATCCCAGTGCGCCGCCGACGGCACCTGCGCAAGCCGGGCGCGCAGGTCGGGAAGATCGGCAGACAGCGCGCGCAAGGTCCAGTCGCCCGCAAGCAGCACCTTGCCATCCGCGGCGACCCGGATCACGGGCGCGGCGCCCGGCCGGTGCTCAGCCATGGAAACTCAGGCAGCGCTGCGCGCGGACACCGCGCGCACGTAAAGGCCGCGACCCAGCGAAATCCACTGGCGCTGCTCCTCGTCGAGCGCCGCAGCGGTCAGCGGCAGCTTCTGCAACCAGCCGGCAGTGGTGTTCACCGAGAACCCCCTGCCCTCCCGCGCCAGCGCGATCGGCGGAATGCCCCGCGCATCGCGCGCACGGTGCACCACCACTGCCAGGCGCAGGCAGGCGATCAGCAGCCAGTCCGGGCTCAACGGGTCGATGGCGGCAACGCGCTCGAGCTTGCCGCGATGCGCAAGCACCAGGCGCGCGAGCCGTCCCTGGTCCATGCGCGAAAAACCGGGCATGTCGGCATTGCCGAGAATGTAGGCACTGTGCTTGTGGTAGCTGGAATGCGCGACCGAGATGCCGATCTCATGCAGCAGCGCCGCCCAGCGCAGGAAGCGGCGGTCATCGTTGTCCTTCGCCGCGCTCTCGGGCGCAACCTGAATCAGCAGATGGCAGGCGGTGTCGGCCACCTGCTCCGCCTGGCGCACATCGACGCCATAACGCCGCATGAAAGCCTGCACCGTCGCATCGCGCAGATCGTGATGGTGGTAGCGGCCGAGCAGGTCGTACAGCACGCCGAGCCGCAGCGCACCGTCTGAAAACGCCATCTGTTCGAGTTCGAGTTCCTTGAACACCGCGCTCATGATCGCGAAGCCGCCGAGGAACACCGGCACGCGATCGCCCTTCAGTCCGGCCAGGTTCACATTGCCGATGTTTCCCGCCTTCAGCAGGATCGTCTTCAGGCGCTCGAGTCCATCGCGCGTGATGCCCCGCTGCGACAGGCCGTTCTGCTCGAGCACTTCGGCAATCGCCTTGGCCGATCCGCTCGAACCCACCGCTTCTTCCCAGCCGGTTTCGCGATAAGCCTGGCCGATCGTCTGCAGCTCGCGCCTCGCAGCCAGTTCGGCCTCCTTCAGCCCACGCTTGTCGATGCGGCCGTCCGGAAAGTAGCGCAGGCTGTAACCAACGCAGCCCATGTACAGCGATTCGAGCTGCAGCGGCTCGAAACTCTTGCCGATGATGAACTCGGTCGAACCCCCGCCGATGTCCACCACCAGTTGCTGGCGGTGCGGATTCGGCAAGGTGTGCGCCACACCGACGTAGATCAGGCGCGCCTCTTCGCGTCCGGCGATCACCTCGATCGGGAACCCGAGCGCTGCCTCGGCACGTATCAGGAACTCGGGGGCATTCTTTGCCACGCGCAGCGTGTTGGTCGCAACCGCACGCACCCCGTCGGGCTTGAAATCGTGCAGTCGCTCGTGAAAACGCTGCAGCGCGCTCACGCCGCGCTGCTGGGCGGGCATGTCCAGCCATTTTTCCGGCGACAGCCCCGCCGCCAGGCGCACCGGCTCCTTCAGGCCATCGAGCGGATAGATCTGGTCATTGACGATGCGACCGACCTGGAGCCGGAAGCTGTTGGAACCCAGATCGATGGCGGCAATCAGATCTCGCATGATGTTGGGGCGGGGCAAGGCGCAGGGCGCTGAAGCCTTGGATTCTAACACCCCCGCCCCACCCCCCCGTCCGCGCGGCGATGGTTTTCGCGCCGCTGAACATCGCCCTGCGCCACTGCCCGCCTGTCATCAAGCCGCAAAGAAAATGTCACATAATGACTTGAAGCATTCATCCCACGGAACCAGCATGCGCCTGCCAAGCGAGACCGCCCATTACCCCGCGGAGCATTTCATCAATCGCGAACTGTCACTGCTGCAGTTCCAGCGCCGGGTACTCGCACAGGCAGCGGACCCTTCCGTGCCACTGCTCGAACGCTTGCGTTTCATCTGCATCGTGTCCAGCAACCTCGACGAGTTCTTCGAGATCCGCGTGTCCGGCATCAAGGAGCAGATCCGCATCGGCGATCGCAAGGGCGCCATTGACGGCATCGCACCGGCTGACCTGCTGGCGCGCCTCAGCGACGAGGTACACAAGCTCATCTCCGAGCAGTACGCGCTGCTCAACGAAGACATCCTCCCCGCACTCGAGAAGGAAGGGGTTTCCTTCCTGCGCCGCAACCTGTGGACGGATGCCCAGCGCACCTGGATCCGCGAATACTTCCTGCGCGAGGTGATGCCGGTGCTCACGCCCATCGGCCTCGATCCGGCGCACCCCTTCCCGCGCGTGCTGAACAAGAGCCTCAACTTCGCGGTGGAACTCGACGGCCTGGATGCCTTCGGTCGCGACTCGGGCGCCGCCATCGTGCAGGCGCCGCGCGCACTGCCGCGCGTGATCCGCCTGCCACCCGAGATCTGCGATCAGGAATACAGCTTCGTGTTCCTGTCGTCGGTGCTGCACGCCCACGTCGGCGAACTGTTCGCCGGCATGCAGGTGCTGGGTTGCTACCAGTTCCGCGTCACGCGCAATTCCGATCTGTTCGTGGATGAAGAAGAAGTCAAGGACCTGCGCACCACGCTCAAGGGCGAACTCCAGCAGCGCCACTACGGCGACGCAGTGCGCCTGGAGGTGGCCGACAACTGCTCCGAGGAGATGGCCGATTTCCTTGTCGAGCATTTCCATCTCGGGCAACAGGACCTCTATCGCACGCCCGGCATCGTCAACCTCGTGCGCCTGATGCAGGTGCCGGATTGGGTCGACCGGCCCGACCTCAAGTACCAGCCCTTCACGCCGGGCATGCCCAAAGGCCTCGACAAGCGGCAGGACATTTTCGACGCCGTCTGCAAGCAGGACCTCCTGCTGCACCACCCCTTCCAGAGCTTCGCCCCGGTCATCGACCTGCTGCGCACAGCGGCCGACGACCCGCGAGTACTGGCGATCAAGATGACCGTTTATCGCACCGGCACCGACTCGGTGCTGATGGAACACCTGGTACGCGCCGCGCAGAAAGGCAAGGAAGTCACGGTCGTGCTGGAGCTGATGGCGCGCTTCGACGAGGAGGCCAACATCACCTGGGCCAATCGCCTGGAGGAAGTCGGCGCGCACGTCATCTACGGCGTGTTCGGCTACAAGACGCATGCCAAGCTGCTGATGGTGGTGCGGCGCGAAGAGGGCGGCCTGCGCCACTACGTGCATCTGGGCACGGGCAACTACCACCCGCGCACCACCCGGCTCTACACCGACTTCGGCCTCCTCACCAGCAACCCGGAAATCGGCGAGGACGTCGCCACCGTCTTCAAGCAGCTCACCGGGCTTGGCCAGGCGACCGAGTTGCGCCACCTGTGGCAGGCACCCTTCACGCTGCAGCCCAAGGTGGTGGCCGCCATCCGGCGCGAGGCCGCTGTCGCGCGCGAGGGCCGCAAGGCGCGCGTCATCGCCAAGATGAATGCGCTGCTCGAACCCGAGACCATCGAAGCGCTCTACGAGGCCTCGCAGGCCGGGGTCGAGATCGACCTCATCGTGCGCGGCCCCTGCGCGCTGCGGCCGGGCGTCCCGGGCTTGTCGGAAAACATCCGCGTGCGCTCGGTGATCGGCCGCTTCCTCGAGCACCACCGCATCTTCTACTTCCGCGCCGACGGCGAGGAACAGGTGTATCTGTCCAGCGCCGACTGGATGGACCGCAACTTCTTCCGCCGCATCGAGATCGCCTTCCCGATCCTAGACACGCGCATCAAGCGTCGGGTGATCCGCGAAGGCCTGCGCCCTTACGTCGCCGACAACGCCCAGGCCTGGGAAATGCAGCCCAACGGCTGCTACCGCCGCAAGACGGCGCGCGGCGTGACCCGCGCAGCGCAGCTCACGCTGCTGCACGATCTGGCGGCGAATAGCTGACGGCTTGCCGTGCAGCGAGCCGGGGCCGCCCCGCACAGCCGCGGCCCCGGGGGTCCCAAGGTCTGCGGAGGCCCTACTTCCGCTGCACGTCCATCACGCCCGACACTTCACGGATCAGCGTGATGGCGCGCTGCATCTGCTGCACGCCGCCGACTTCCATGGTGAAGCGCATGTAGGCGGTGCCGCGCTTGGTGAGGGTGTTGACGGCGATGACGTTCAGCTTTTCGCGCGACAACACTTCGGAGATGTCGCGCAGCAGGCCCTGGCGATCGGTGGCTTCGACGGCGATGTCGACCTGATACACCGCCTGCTTGTTGTCGAAGGCGCAGTCGCCCCATTCGGCCTGGATCACCCGCTCCGGGTGGCGCAGGGCGAGCTGCTGGAAATCGTGGCAATCCACGCGGTGAATCGAGATGCCACGGCCGCGGGTGACGAAGCCTTCGATGGCGTCGGGTGGTGCCGGCTTGCAGCAGCGCGACAGCGAAGTCATCAGCTTGCCGACGCCGACGATGAGGATCTTGTCGGAGTTGTCGCCCGAGCGGCTGCGGCCGACGACGATCTCCGGTTCGGCCTCGACCTCGGCCGGGGCACTACCCTCGCGCAGCGCCACCTGCACCGAGCGCGGCCCGACTTCGCCGCGGCCGGCGGCAAGGAACAACGCCTCCGCGTTCTTGAAGCCCATGCGCTCGGCGAGGCCGTCGATGTTGGCCTGGGCGTGGCCGTCGCGCTGCATCTCCTTGGTGACGAAACTGCGGCCGCGGGCGAGCAGTTCCTCTTCATCCAACTGGGCGAAGTACTGCTTGATCTTGTTGCGCGCACGCGAGGTGGCGACATAGCCCTGGCGCGCATCGAGCCAGTCGCGCGACGGCCCGCCCTCCTTCACCGTGTTGATCTCGACCGTCTGGCCGTTCTCGAGGCGGGTGTTGAGCGGCACCAGGTGGCCGTCGACCTTCGCACCGCGGCAGCGGTGGCCGAGGTTGGTGTGCAGGCGGTAGGCGAAATCCACCGGCGTGGCGCCGCGCGGCAGGTCGATGACCTTGCCCTGTGGCGTGAGCACGTAGAGCGTGTCGTCGAGCGAGGCGCGGCGGTATTGCTCGAGCCAGTGCGCGGAGTCGGCCACCTCGTCGCGCCACGACAGCAGGCTGCGCAGCAGCGCGATCTTCTCGTCGTAGTCGCTGCCCTTGTGCGCGCCTTCCTTGTAGCGCCAGTGCGCGGCCACGCCCAGCTCGGCATGCTTGTGCATGTCGTGGGTGCGGATCTGCACCTCCAGCGCGCGGCCGTCGCCCGCCAGCACCGCAGTGTGCAGCGACTGGTAGTTGTTGCCCTTGGGCTTGGTGATGTAGTCGTCGAACTCCTTGCTGATCGGCTGCCAGATCTGGTGCACGATGCCCAGCACGGTGTAACAATCCTTCACCTCATCGACCAGTACGCGCAGCGCACGGATGTCGTACACCTGCGAAAAATCCAGCCGCTTGGCGCGCATCTTGTTGTAGATGCTGTAGATGTGCTTGGGCCGCCCGTAGATCTCGGCCTTGATGCCGACCGCCGCCAGCTCGCGGCGCAGCCGTGCGATGGCGTTGTCGATGAACTCCTGGCGCTCGACGCGGCGCTCGTCGAGCATTTTTGCGATGCGCTTGTAGGTCTCGGGCTCGATGAAGCGGAAGGAGAGATCCTCCAGTTCCCACTTCAGTTGCCACACGCCGAGCCGGTTGGCAAGGGGCGCATAGATGTCGAGGCTTTCCCGCGCCACGTCGACACGTGCGTCGTCCTTGACGTCGGTGTAGTAGCGCAGCGTCTGCGTGCGTGAGGCCAGCCGCACCAGCACGACGCGGATGTCCTCGACCATGGCGAGCAGCATCTTGCGCAGCACTTCGGTCTGTGCGCGGATCTCGGGCGCAGTGGCGGTGGCCGTCATGCGGGTGACGAGGCGCAGGCCATTGAGGCGGTCGAGGCCATCGACAAGATGCGCCACGCCCTCGCCAAAGCGGGCCTCGATTGCGTCCAGCGCGTTGTCGCGGTAGGCGCATGCGGCAAACAGCAGCGCGGCAATTCGCGTCTCGGCGTCGAGCCTGAGCGACGCCGCAATCAGCGCAGAGCCGACCGCATGCGTCCACGTTGATTCGCCGGTGCCGAGCGTCCGGTCGGCATAAAGTTCTGCGGCAAAGTCGAGCGCGTCGCGGACCTGCGCGGCTTCCGCCTCGGACAAAGCTTCCGACAGCAGTTCGACGGGAGGGGCGGTGTCGCCCTGGGAAATTGCGTGAGTGACTGAAACCATGGACGAATTATCCCACATCGCCGGGGTGCCGCAGGCTTCGACAGCGTGCGATCATCTGTGGGGGAATCCCTGAAACAGATCGCGGGCAGGCCCGCTCCCGCCTGAAACCAGCCGGCGATTCTTCCCGTTGTCCACGACCGATCCACTGCCTCGATGTTCGCCAAGCTCCAGCAATGGCTGGGCCTCAAGCGCCCGCCTCCGTCCATTCCCGACGCCTTGTGGCGCCGCGTCGAAGCCGGCCTGCCCTTCCTCGATTTTCTCGGCGTGGACGAGCGTCTGCGCCTGCGTGAGCTGGCGCGCGGCTTCCTGGCGGAAAAGGAATTCCACGGCGCGCAGGGCCTGCGGCTCACCGACGAAATGCTGCTCGGCATCGCGCTGCAGGCCTGCCTGCCAATCCTGAACAAGGGACTGGATGCCTACCGGAGCTGGGTGGGCGTGATCGTGTATCCGGGAGATTTCGTCATTCCACGCCACGAGATGGACGAGGATGGCGTCGTGCACGAGTACGACGACGAGGTGCTGGGCGAGGCCTGGGAAGGCGGACCGGTGGTGCTGTCGTGGTTTCCCGGGCACCTTGCCCCTGACGGCGTCAATGTGGTGATCCATGAGTTCGCGCACAAGCTCGACATGGAGAACGGCGGCGCCGACGGCTTTCCACGCCTGCTGGCAGGGATGTCGCGCGAGGCCTGGGCCGCGGCCTTTTCGTCCGCCTACGCGGCGTTTTGCGCGGACGTCGATGCTGGGCGCGACACCACGCTCGATCCTTATGCGGCGGAGAGTCCGGGCGAATTCTTCGCTGTCGCCTCCGAGGCCTTCTTCGAGACGCCAGCCAGCCTGTCGGAGAGCCATCCGGACGTGTATGCGCAGCTTGCAGCCTTCTACGGCAGTGACCCGGCAGCCGGCGCGCGCCGCCTCGGTGACCTGGCCGGCGCTCGCGGCACCGCACCGCCAGGGGCTTAGCGTCCCACGCCCCTCGTACGCGCAACGGCGTTTCACATGGCGGTAACGAAGCTCGTTGGCAGCGCGGGCTGCAGTGGCTACTCTTCAGTTGGCACTGCCCACGGCGGGAGGCTGCGGATGGTGTCTTTCCTCAATGTGGAACGGAGGGTGTCTCATGGCCATTACCTGGATTCTGGTTGCCAACGCGAGCCTGGCGAAGCTGTATGCGAACCTCGGCCCCAACAAGGGCCTGCAGCTCGTCAAGGAGCTGATTCACCCGGAAAGCCGGCAAAAGAATTCCGAACTCGTCAGTGACCGCCCTGGCAGCATGGGGTCGAACGGAACAGGCGGCGGCACGATGCGGCCGCAAACGGAACCGAAGCAGCACGAAGCGAAGGTGTTTGCCCAGAAGATTGCCCAGGAGCTATACCAGGGGCGTGCCGCCAATGCGTTCAAGCGCGCCATCGTCGTCGCGCCGCCCTCCTTCATGGGCGTCCTCAATGGCGTGATCGACGGGCCCACGGCGCAAATGATCAGCGATCGCTTCGAGAAGGACTACACCAAGTCGACCGAAGCGGAGTTGAGCGAGCGACTCGCAAGCGCGATCTTTCTTTGATTTCTCACACGTCTCCCTTCAGGAGACGACGGGGCGGGCGAAAGCCACCCCTGGGAGCCGCGGGGCGCTTGGCGCCCCGCTTTCACGTCCTGCGACCCACTTTCATGTTCCCCGGTCAGCCTGCGTGTCGTGGGACAGCGGCCAGCGCCCGAGACACTCGTAGCGCGCCCCTTCGGCGCCGAGGTGCGAACGCATCAGGGCGAACTCTCCCACCGGCCACAAAACCGGCGGATTGATCTCGCGCGACGGCGGCTGATGGCCATTGCGCACCAGGGTGACATGGGCTGCAAACGGCCGCGCCTCGACTGCGAAACCTTCGGCACGCAAGGCCGCCGCCAGTTCCTCGGCCAGCGCCGCCAGCGGCGGCGGCGTGACTTCCGGCCCGCCCCAAACGATGCGTCCGCGTTGCCAGGCGCCGGCGCGCGCAACAAGCAACTCGAAGGCCTCTCCGCGCAGCGTGGCGGCGAGCTCGCGCAGGGTTTCCACGCGCTCGGGCGACTGGTCGCCGAGAAAGGCCAGGGTGAGATGCAGGCTGTCGCGCCGCATCAGGCGGCCGCCCGTCTGTGCGTGGATGCGGCGTGCGCTGGTGTACAGCGCAGCGGCGACCCGTTCTTCCGGCCACAGCGCGAAGAACACGCGCTGTGGCTCGGTGCCGGAATCGCGCTCGGGTGCCGAGCCCTGCGGCTGCGTCATGCGCGTGCCAGCAGAGCGACGACCTGCGCGGCGACGCCTTCACCACGGCCGGTGAAGCCGAGCTTCTCGGTGGTCTTGCCCTTGATGTTGACCGCGCCAGGGTCCATGCCGAGATCGGCGGCGATGTTGGCGACCATCGCCGGTGCGTGCGGCAGGATGCGCGGCGCCCTGCAGATCACGGTGGCGTCAACGTTCACCACCTGCCAGCCGGCACTGCGCACCCGCGCCCAGGCCTCGCGCAACAGCACGCGGCTGTCGGCGCCGGAATGCTTCTCGTCGGTGTCGGGGAACAGCCGTCCGATGTCGCCCATTCCCGCGGCGCCGAGCAGCGCATCAGTGAGCGCATGCAGCAGCACGTCGGCATCCGAATGGCCGAGCAGGCCACGCTCGTGGGGAATCGTCACGCCGCCGATGATCAGCGGCCGGCCGGCAACCAGGGCATGCACGTCGAACCCCTGCCCGATGCGAAACGGCACGTTCATGCCTCAACTCCTTCACGGTTCTGCAGGATCCATTCCGCCAGATGCAGGTCGAGCGGATAAGTCACCTTGAGGTTGGTGGCGTCACCCTGCACCAGGCGCGGGCGCAGGCCGGCGGCCTCGATGGCGCTGGCCTCGTCGGTGACCTCGCTGGCGCTCTCCAGCGCGCGGCGCAGCATCACGTAGCGGAACATCTGCGGCGTCTGCGCCTGCCACAGGCTGTCGCGCGGCACCGTCTCGGCCACGTGTTGACGGGCGTCGGCGCGCTTCAGCGTGTCGGCCACCGGCACCGCGAGCAGGCCGCCGACTTCGTCGTGCACGAGTTCGCGGATCAGCTTGTCGATGTGCCAGGGCGCCAGGCAGGGACGCGCGGCGTCGTGCACCAGCACCCAGTCGGAGGGCGAGGCCTCGCCCGCGATTGCGCGCAGGCCACCGAGCACGCTGTCGGCCCGCGTCGCGCCGCCGCAGAAAAGCGGCACCAGCTTGTCGCCGTGCGCGCGCCAGTCGTGCCGCGCCCATTCCGTATCGTCGACCGAAAGCACGACGAACACACGGTCGATCTCGGGCGCCGCACACAGCACCGACAGCGCGTGGTGGATCAGGGGCTTGCCAAGCAAGGGCAGATACTGTTTCGGCAGGTTCGCGCCCATGCGCGAGCCGCTGCCCGCAGCCGGCACGATGGCGAAGTGGCGAGGATGAAATGTCTGCATGGCGCGCATTCTAGCGTCACGCAGCACGGACCGCGGCGCGCCGCCCCTACTCGCGACCGTTGCCGCCGTATCCTTGCTGCAACCGGCAAGGGCGCGGCGTGTCGAACCGACCCAGCTTGCAAGCCCGCCAAAGGACCCGCGCATGCCATTCTCGACACCGGTGGTGACGGAACAGATCGAGGCCTTCCTGATTGCGATCGGGATCGGCATGCTCATCGGGCTGGAACGCGAACGCATTCCCTCGGCGCGCGCCGGACTTCGGACCTTCGGCCTCGTCGGCATGTTCGGCGCGCTGGCGGCCATGCTCGGGCAGCAGATGAACAGCGTCGCGCCCTTCGTCGCCGGCCTGCTGATCGCGGGCGCGACCATCATCGCCGCCTACGTGCGCCACCCCGACGCGTCCGACCCCGGCACCACTTCGGTCGCTGCCCTGCTCGTCTGCTACTGCCTTGGTGCGGCGACCTGGCTGGGCTTCGCCAAGCTCGCCGTCATGCTCGCGGTGGGCACGACCGTGCTGCTGTACTTCAAGACCCAGCTACGTGGCGTGGCGACGCGGCTGCAACCGCGCGACTGGATCTCCATGCTGCAGTTCGGCGTGCTGTCGCTGGTGATCCTGCCCATCCTGCCCAATGAGGAGCTGGGCCCCTATGGCGCGCTGAACCCCTATCAGCTCTGGTGGATGGTCGTGCTGATCTCGGGCGTGAGCCTGGCGGGCTACACGGCGCTGCAGCTCGTCGGGCCGCGCTACGGCACAGCGTTCGTCGGCATCTTCGGCGGACTCGCCTCGAGCACCGCCACCACCATGGTGTATGCGCGCCAGGCCCGCGATGCGCCCGCGATGTCTTCCGTCGCCGCGCTCGTCATCCTGCTCGCCAACCTGGTGATGGTGATGCGCGTGGCGGTGATCGCGGCGCTGGTCGCGCCCGGCTTGATCGCCGCGCTGGCGGCATCCGTCGCGCCGGCGCTGGCGCTCGGCGTCGGCGCAATCGTCTGGCACTGGCGGCGGCTCGGCGAAGGCGGCGAGCTCGTGCTGCCGGCCACCAGCAACCCCACCGAATTGCGCACCGCGGTCGGCTTCGGCGCCCTTTACGCCGTCGTGCTGCTGTGCGCCGCCTGGCTGTCGGACCGCGTCGGCAACAGTGGCCTCTACGTGCTCGCGCTGGTCTCGGGTCTCACCGACGTCGATGCGATCACCCTGTCCACCCTGCGCCTGTTCACCCTCGACAAGCTGGCAATGGAGCCGGCAGTGATCGCGGTCGTGCTGGGCATGGTCGCCAACCTCGGCTTCAAGACCGCGATGGCCTTCGCGATCGGTGGCCCCGGGCTCGGCTGGCGTGCGCTGCCCGGCATGGCCGCGGTGGCAGCAGGCCTGGGCCTGGGTGTGGCATGGCGCGTGCTCGGCTGAGGGGGCCTATAATGATTTTTAAGGATTCATTCGGCACGCGCCGGTCACGTGCCGGGAGTCGTCCCAGAGCTGCATCGCTTTCCGTCATACGTCACACCAATCCGCATCTGCCATGGCCAATGCTTCCATTCGTCCGGCCGCCGTCGCCGGATTCTTCTACCCCGGTGACCACCGCGTCCTGCGCACCCAGCTGGCGGAGATGCTGTCTGCCGCCGTTCCGCTCGAAAGCGTGCTGCCACCGAAGGCGATCATCGTGCCGCATGCCGGTTACATCTACTCCGGCCCGGTGGCGGCGACCGCTTATGTCGGTATCGCGCCGCTGCGGGACTGCATCCGGCGCGTGGTGCTGCTCGGTCCCGCACATCGCATGCCGGTGGACGGTTTCGCGCTGCCGGCCGCGCAGGCGTTCATGACGCCGCTGGGTGAGGTACGCGTCAGCGAGGCGGACTGGACGGCGTTGCAGGAGCGGCCCGACGTCGTCGTCGACGACCGGCCGCACGCGATGGAACATTGCCTCGAAGTGCAGTTGCCCTTCCTGCAGACGGTGCTCGACAGCTTCGAGCTGGTGCCGCTGCTGGTGGGCGGCGCGAGTGACGCGGCAGTCGCCGAAGTGCTGGAAGGCCTGTGGGGCGGGCCGGAAACCCTGATCGTGATCAGTTCCGACCTGTCGCACTTCCACTCTTACCGCGAGGCACGCATCATCGACAACGCCACCGTGGATCAGTTGCTGAGTCTCGGCAGCGCACTCGACCATGAGCAGGCCTGCGGCGCGACGCCCATCAACGGCCTGATCCGCGTGGCGCGCCGCCGCGGACTGCAGCCGCAGTTGCTCGACCTGCGCAATTCCGGCGACACCGCGGGCCCGCGCGACAGCGTGGTCGGCTACACCAGCATCGCCTTCTTCGAACAGGCCCCGCATGACTCGAGAAAACACTGAACTCGGCAACACGCTGCTGCAGCTCGCGCGGCGAGCGATCGCCCACCACCTCGGCCTCGGGCCGGCGCCGCGCGTTGGCGATGATGCGCGGCTTCTTGAGCGGGGCGCGACGTTCGTCACCCTGACGATGAATGGCGAGTTGCGCGGCTGCATCGGCAGCCTGCGGCGGCAGCGGCCGCTGGGCGAAGATGTGATCACCAACGCGGTCGCAGCGGCGAGCAAGGATCCACGCTTTCCACCGCTGTCGGCGGACGAATTCGACGACGTCCATGTCGAGGTGTCACTGCTGTCAGAGCCGGAATTCATCGATTTCAGCGACGAGGCCGAGTTGCTGCGCCAGCTTCGTCCACACGAGGACGGACTGATCCTGTTCTCGGGCTGCCGCAGCGCAACCTTCCTGCCGCAAGTGTGGGACCAATTGCCCGATCCGCCCGACTTCCTCGCCGCGCTGAAGCGCAAGGCGGGCATGCCGGTCGGACGGCCGGTCGACGGCCTGATGGCCGCGCGCTACACGGTCGAGAAGTGGGAGGAAGCAGAAAAGGAGGCGTGATGGAACACGCGTCGGCAACGCAAGCGATGAACTACCCCGGGCGCTACTGGCACAAGCTCGACGACGGCCGCATCCAGTGCGACCTCTGTCCGCGCTACTGCAAGCTGCACGACGAGCAGCGCGGCGCCTGCTTCGTGCGCATGCGCGAAGGCGAAGGCATCGTGCTCACCACCTACGGTCGCAGCTCCGGCTTCTGCATCGATCCGATCGAGAAGAAGCCGCTCAACCACTTTTACCCCGGCACCAGCGTGTTCTCCTTCGGCACCGCGGGCTGCAACCTCGCGTGCAAGTTCTGCCAGAACTGGGACATCTCCAAGTCGCGCGACATGGACCGGTTGATGGACGCCGCCTCGCCGCAGGAAATCGCCGACACGGCGGCGCACCACGGCTGCGCCAGCGTCGCTTTCACCTACAACGATCCGGTGATCTTCGCCGAATACGCGATGGACACCGCCGACGCCTGCCACGCCCGCGGCCTGAAGACGGTCGCAGTCACCGCCGGCTATATCACCGAGCTGGCGCGCGGCGACTTCTACGCGAAGATGGACGCGGCCAATGTTGACCTCAAAGGCTTCACCGACGAATTCTATGTGAAGCTGTGCGGCGGCCACCTGCAGCCGGTACTCGACACCCTGGTGTGGCTGCGCCGTGAGACCGATGTGTGGGTAGAGATCACCACGCTGCTGATCCCCGGACACAACGATTCCGACGCCGAACTCGACGCCCTGACGCGCTGGGTGCACAAGGAACTGGGCGCCGACATGCCGCTGCACTTCAGCGCCTTCCATCCCGATTTCAAGCTCGACGACGTTCCGCCGACGCCGCCTGCGACGCTCACCCGCGCACGCCGGATCGCGCTCGCCAACGGCCTGAAGCATGTCTACACCGGTAACGTGCATGACGTCGAAGGCGGCACCACCTTCTGCACCGGCTGTGGCAAGCCGCTGATCGTGCGCGACTGGTACGAGATCCGCAGCTATCGCGTGACGCCGAACGGCACCTGCCCTGACTGCGGCACGGCACTCGCCGGCCGCTTCGGCAGTTTCGGCCCCGCTTTCGGCGCACGGCGCATCCCTGTCTCCATCCATCGCGAACGGTGATGTCGGTCCTGCGCGACGCCGCGGAGTGCGCGCCCGGATACGCGCCGCCTCTGTACAATCGGCCCCGGCATCGATTGGACGACGGTGGATAGGGCATCGTGAAGCTGCGCAATACCTTGATCAGCATCCCCACGGCAGGCGTGTGGCTGGATGGCGTGCTGGCGCACGCGCCGGACGTACGCGGCCTGGCGCTGCTGCCGGCCGGCGACACCTATCACGCGCCGCGCATCGACGGCTCGCGCCTGGCGACGGCACTGCAGGAAGCCGGCTTCGCGACAATGACGCTCAACCTGCTCACGCGCCACGAATCGGCGCGAGATCCCGACGCCGGTTTCAATGTGTCGCGGCTTGCGCAACGCCTGCTGGCTGCGCTGGAATGGGTGGGGCATCAACCTCCGCTCGCCAGCCTGCCGATCGGTCTGGTCGCCGGCGGCACGGCCTGCGCCGCCCTGGTGCGCGCCGGCGTCGCCCTGCCTGAGCGCATCGCGGCGCTGGTATGCATCGGCGGCCGTGCCGACCTCGCTGGCGCGGCACCGCTGCGCACGCTCTCGGTGCCGACACGCTTCATCGTCAATCGAGCCGATCCGCAAGCTGCCATCGCCGAACGCGCCTTCGCGCTGATCCCGAAGACGAGCGGAAACTGGCTCGATGTGACGGGAGACGACCTGCGCCAGACGGCAAGCGCGACGGTCCAATGGCTCACCGCCCGCGTTCCGGTCCCCGACGGCGCCTGATCCCCCTTCGCCTATAATTCGGGCTCGCACTGTCCTGTGCGCTCCGTCCTGAAGCCGCTCATGCCCTCCCCCCTCGATTCACTGCTGCCGTCCCTCGCCCTCCTCACGCTGCCCAAGCCCGGCGCCCGCTTCGATCTTCCACCGCTGGCAGGATCGGCCGATGCGCTGGCGATCGCGCAACTGGCCAGCCGCGGGCGCATGCTGTTGGTGGTTACCGCCAATCCGCTCGACGCGCAAAGGCTGCAGGAGGAGATCAACTGGGCGGCGCCCGGCCTGCGGCTGCACCTGCTGCCCGACTGGGAAACCCTGCCCTACGACAGCTTCTCTCCGCACCAGGACCTGATCTCCGAACGGCTATCTACGCTGTATGCGATCAGCCGCAGCGAGGCCGACGTGGTGCTGGTGCCTGCCTCCACCGCGCTGTACCGCATGGCGCCGCCGTCCTACCTGGCCGCCTACACTTTCTTCCTGCAGCAGGGAAAGCGGCTCGACCTCGCGCAGTTCCGCGCGCAGATGGCGGTCGCCGGCTACACGCACGTCACTCAGGTGGTGAGCCCGGGCGAATTCTCGGTGCGCGGCGGGCTGGTCGACCTGTTCCCGATGGGCTCTTCGCTGCCCTATCGCATCGACCTCTTCGACGACGAGATCGAAAGCATCAAGACTTTCGACCCCGACACCCAGCGCACGGTGTATCCGGTTCCCGAGATCCGCCTGTTGCCGGCGCGCGAGTTTCCGCTCGACGACAAGGGCCGTACACGCTTTCGCAGCCGCTTCCGCGAGACCTTCGAGGGCGACCCGACGCGCGCGGCGATCTACAAGGACGTGTCCAACGGCATCGCGCCGGCCGGCATCGAGTACTACCTGCCGCTGTTCTTCGACGACACGGCGACGCTGCTCGACTACCTTCCGGCCGACACGCCGGTGCTGCTGCACCGCGACGTGCCGGCAGCGATTTCCGAGTTCTGGCGCGACACGCGTTCGCGCCACGACCTGCTGAAGGGCGACCGCACGCGCCCCGTGCTGCCGCCCGAGCAGCTTTTCCTCACCGACGAAGCCTTCTTCATCGCGCTGAAGGACCGCCCGCGCCTGACGCTCAACGCCGGCAGCGGCGACGCGCTCGCCACCCCGCTGCCCGAGCTGGCGGTGGAGCGCAAGGCGACCGATCCGCTGCACAGGCTGAAGGCCTTCCGCGATGGCTTCGACGGCCGCGTGCTGCTGCTGGCCGACTCGCCCGGCCGACGCGAGACGATGGCCGAATACCTTGCGGAATACGGCCTCAAGCCCACCGCGAGCGCGGACTTCGCCGCCTTCGTCGATTCGGGTGAGCGTTTCGCGCTCGGCGTGGCGCCGCTCGCCAGCGGCTTCGTGCTGCCCAGGGCCCGGCTCGCCGTCATCACCGAAACCGAGCTCTATGCCGCCACCGCCCGCAGCCGCGCGCGCCGCGACAGCCGCAAGGCCGCCACCATGGAAGGCTGGCTGCGCGACCTGTCGGAACTCAAGATCGGCGACCCGGTGGTGCATGTCTCGCACGGCATCGGCCGCTACCTCGGCCTGCTGCACATGAACCTGGGCGAAGGCGACACCGAATTCCTGCACTTGGAATACAACGGCGGCGACAAGCTCTACGTGCCGGTATCGCAACTGCACGTGATCACCCGTTACGCCGGAGCCGATCCGGAAGCGGTCGAGCTGCACCGCCTCGGCTCCGGACAGTGGGAAAAGGCCAAGAAGAAAGCGGCGATGCAGGTGCGCGACACCGCGGCCGAGCTGCTGGCGCTCTACGCGCAGCGCGCCGCCCGCCCCGGCCACCGCTTCGACTTCCGCCAGCACGACCTGGAAGCCTTTGTTGAAGGCTTCGGCTTCGAGACCACGCCCGACCAGCAGGCGGCAATCGATGCGGTCGTCTCCGACATGAAGTCCGGCCGGCCGATGGACCGCCTGGTGTGCGGCGACGTCGGCTTCGGCAAGACCGAGGTCGCGCTGCGGGCCGCCTTCATCGCGGTGCAGGACGGCAAGCAGGTGGTGGTGCTATGCCCGACCACCCTGCTCGCAGAGCAGCACTACCAGACCTTCGCCGACCGTTTCGCCGAATGGCCGATCCGCATCGCCGAACTGTCGCGCTTCAAGTCCGCCAAGGAGCAGGCCGAGGCGCTGCAGCAGCTCTCCGAAGGCAAGGTCGACATCATCATCGGTACCCACCGCCTGCTGCAGAAGGACGTGGTGTTCAAGCGCCTTGGCCTCGTCGTCATCGACGAGGAACACCGTTTCGGTGTGCGCCAGAAGGAGGCGCTGAAAGCACTGCGTTCCGAGGTCGACATCCTGACGCTCACGGCAACGCCGATCCCGCGCACGCTGGGCCTGGCGATGGAGGGCCTGCGGGAGTTCTCGGTGATCGCCACCGCGCCGCAGAAGCGCCTGGCGATCAAGACTTTCGTGCAGGCGTCCAGCCGCGGCGTGATCCGCGAGGCGGTGCTGCGCGAGTTCAAGCGCGGCGGCCAGGTGTACTTCCTGCACAACGAGGTCGACACCATCGACAACATGAAGGACGACCTCGAGGAGTTGCTGCCGGAGGCGCGCATCGTCGTCGGCCACGGCCAGTTGCCGGAGCGCGAGCTCGAGCGCGTGATGCGCGACTTCACCCAGCAGCGCGCCAATCTGCTGCTGTGCACCACCATCATCGAGACCGGCATCAACATCCCCACCGCCAACACCATCATCATCAACCGCGCCGACCGCTTCGGCCTGGCACAACTACACCAGTTGCGCGGCCGCGTCGGCCGCTCGCATCACCAGGCCTACGCCTACCTGCTCACCCAGCCCGGCGCCAAGCCCACCGCGCAGGCGCAGAAGAGGCTGGAAGCAATCGCGATGATGGAAGAGCTGGGTTCGGGCTTTTACCTGGCGATGCACGACCTGGAGATTCGCGGCGCCGGCGAGGTGCTCGGCGAGAACCAGTCCGGCGAGATCCAGCAGGTGGGCTTCAGCCTCTACACCGAGATGCTCAAGCGCGCGGTGAAGGACCTGCAGGCAGGCAAGGAGCCCGACCTGACGCAGCCGCTGGAGGTGGTGTCGGAAATCAACCTGCACACGCCGGCGCTGCTGCCCACCGACTATTGCCCCGATGTGCAGGAGCGCCTGACGCTTTACAAACGCCTGGCCAACTGCGAGGCCGACGACGACCTGCGCGCGCTGCGCGAGGAGCTGATCGACCGCTTCGGCGAGCTGCCGCCTCAAACCACCGCGCTGATCGAGACACACCGCCTGCGCATGCTGGTGAAGGACTATGGGGTGCACAAGCTGGATGCCTCCGACGCACAGATCACCGTGCAGTTCGCCAAGGACGCGCCGATCGATCCGGTGAAGGTCATCATGCTGATCCAGAAGGACCGCAGCACGAAGATGAGCGGTCCGGAGAAGCTGGTGCGCCGCGCCAGCCTGCCCGACCTGCAGCAGCGCGTGAAGGCAGTGAAGGATCTGCTCGACGCGGTGAAGGCCTGAAGGAGTCCCCATGCTGATCAATTGCGTCGCCTACCAGCACGGGCGCAAGCTCGCCGACATCACGGTCGACGACATCAGCGAGTGCCTCATCAAGCCTGACTGCTTCGTCTGGGTCGCGCTGAAGGACGCCACGCCGGAGGAACTCGCCGTGATGAAGGCGGAGTTCGGGCTGCACGAGCTGGCCGTGGAGGATGCCAACCACGGCCACCAGCGGCCCAAGGTCGAGGAGTACGACGACGAGCTTTTCGTCGTGATGCATCTGATCGAGGAGCGCGAGGGCAGGCTCGAGACCGGTGAGGTTCACGTTTTTGCCGGCCCCAACTACATCCTGTCGGTGCGCAACGGCAGCCAGCACGGTTTCCTCGGCGTGCGTGCGCGCTGCGAGCGTGAGCCGAAGATGCTGGCACAGGGCTCGGGCTACGTCCTCTATGCGCTGATGGATGCGGTGGTCGATCGCTACTTCCCCATCATCGACAGGCTGGAGACCGAACTCGAAGCGCTCGAAGAGCGCATCTTCACCAAAGGCGCCGCGCGCTCCAACATCCGCCGGCTGTACCGCCTCAAGCTCAAGGTGACCCTGCTCAAGCATGCGGTGACGCCGCTGATGGATGCGACCGCCAAGATGCACAGCGGGCGCGTGCCCGAGGTCTGCCTGCGCAGCCGGAACTATTTCCGCGATGTCTACGACCACCTGACGCGCATCAACACCTCGCTGGACGGCATCCGCGACACCATCGCCACCGCCATCCAGGTGAACCTGTCGATGGTGACCATCGACCAGACCGAAGTCAGCAAGCGGCTGGCCGCCTGGGCGGGGATCTTCGCCGTCGCCACCGCCTGCGCCGGCATCTGGGGCATGAATTTCTCCCACATGCCGGAACTGCAGTGGGAGTATGGCTACCCGATGGCGTTGGGCGTGATCGGCGGCCTCAGCGGCCTGTTGTACTGGCAATTCAGGAAGGCGCGCTGGCTGTAGTGCATTTACCTCCCTTCGTGTGCCTTCTGCTCCCCTTTGACGCTGCCATTGGTGCCGCCCGTGACGCATTGCACGAGCGCGCCGATGTCGCCGCCCGCCAGGCCTCAACACTGCCTCGCAGCAACCGTTACGCCTGATGCAGGGCCTGGATTTCCGGCCGGAGCGTCGAGGGCATCATGAAAACCAATGCACTTGTTGTCGTTGAAGGCGGACGGTCGAACAGCCCGGGCCCACACTGGTACGGCTGTGTCGAGCAATCGGTGGATGGCGCGATCCGCGCGGGGTTCAGAGTCGGTCGCCGGGTGCGCCTCGGCTGTGTTCCAGGGGCGGTTGTCGGCTACAACATCGGCCGCTTCGGCCGATTCAGCGGCGCCAGCTACCCGCTGCTGGTCAAGACCGAATTCGGTATCACGAAATGCAGCCTGCGCGAGGTCGCAGCAGTCTGATCTCCTCCCGCCGGGGCGCGCCCCGGGATCGTCGGCACCGGGCGGTGAACGCGGCAGGCCCATGGAGCAGTCGTGCGAATTCACGTCCTTGAATTCGCCTGGATCAAGGCATGCGCTGGTCGAAGCGCGCATCATGGCGTCGATTTCCCGCTCACGTGTGCAGCATGACCACCGCCGCCAGCCTGCTCCATCCAACGCCTTCCGCCGGCCGCATCCCCGGCAACAAGGCGATGTGGGTGGGCATCTTTTGCGAAGTGACCGAATTCGCGCTGATGTTCGCGGTGTATTTCGTCGCCCGCGCGCATCACCCGGAGGTCTTCGCTGCCGGGCCGGCACGGCTGTCGCTGCTCGCCGGCACCGGCTACACGCTGATGCTGCTCACCAGCGGCTGGTGCGTGGCTCACGCGGTGCATGCGATGCGCGCCTCGCGGCAGCAGGCCTGCCTGCGCTGGCTGACCGGAGCACTCCTGTTCGGTCTCGGCTATCCGCTGATCAAGCTCATCGAGGTGCGCTGGAATCTCGCCCATGGCCTGGACGGCAGCGCGGGCATCTTCGTCGTCACCTACTACTACCTGACCTTCAACCACCTGATCCACGTGTTCTGGGGCCTGCTCGGCCTGGGCTGGGTCATGCTGCGCACCGGCACCGGCTCCTATTCGGCCGACGACCACATCGGCCTGGAGGCTTTCGCCTGCTACTGGCACACCACGGACATCATCTGGCTGATGATCTTTCCGCTCTTCTACCTGTTGCCCTGATGCGGAGGCCGGCAATGAGCGAAACGCGCAAACTGGATCTCGCCTGGCTGGCGCTGGTGCTGCTCAGCGTCGTCGGCGCCGGCCTAGGCGGCACGGCGGACGACCGCTTCCGCGTCAGCGTGCTCGTCGCGCTGGTGATGGCGGTCAAGCTGCGCCTGGTGTGCGACAACTTCCTGGAATTGCGCACCGCGACGCCCCGCATCCGCCGGCTGATGTATGCCTTCACCCACGGCATGCCGTTGCTGGTGATCCTGAGCTCCGCCTTCGGCGGCACGCTGGCGCGACTGACGGGCGCGCTCGTCCTCTGAGCACTCGCCCGCCTCACCAGTGCGGCGGGATCTCGTCCTCGGGCCGGTTGGCGCCGCCCGGCTGCATCGTCTTCAATTGCTGCGCGAGCTGGCGCAGGTGTTCGCGCAACAAGTCGATCTCCTGCTGCTGACGCCACACCGTGCGGTTGAGCTCGTCGAGCTGGTCCTCGGCGGACATCATCTTGGTTTCGAGTGTTTCGAGGCGGTCTTCCATCACGGTATCCGTTTGCTGGCGCGGGATTCTAGCCTGCCGCCGCGCCGGCATGACGCGCGAGCGCCCACGCCACGTGCTCTCGCACCAGGGCTGAATCGTCCTCGGCGCGGGCCCGCAACGCGTCGACCACCTCGGCTGACGTTGGCGCGTTGCCCAGCGCCACCGCGATGTTGCGCAGCCAGCGTTCGTGGCCGATGCGATGGATCGGGTTGCCGGCGGTGCGCTCGGCGAAATCCGCCGCGGTCCACGCGAAGAGATCGACCAGCCGCGCGGCATCGAGGCCATGCCGCGGTGCGAAATCCGGCTCCTGCGTCACGCGGGCAAACCGGTTCCACGGGCACACGAGCTGGCAGTCGTCGCAGCCGTAGATGCGGTTGCCGAGCAGCGGCCGGAGGTCTTCGGGAATGGCGCCCTTGAGCTCGATCGTCAGGTAGGAGATGCAGCGCCGAGCGTCGACACGATAAGGCGCCACGATCGCGCGCGTGGGGCAGGCGTCGAGGCAGGCGCTGCAGGTACCGCAATGGGGCGCCACCGGATCATCAACCGGCAGCGGCAGGTCGGTGAGGATTTCGCCGAGGAAGAACCAGGAGCCCAAGCCGCGCTCGAGCAGCAGCGTGTGCTTGCCGCGCCAGCCCAGCCCGTTGCGGCTGGCAAGCTCCACCTCCAGGATCGGCGCCGAATCGGTGAACACCCGGTAGCCGTGTGGCGCCGCTTCCGCAATGCGCTCGGCGAGCTTCTGCAGGCGGTTGCGCAGCACCTTGTGGTAGTCGCGACCCAGCGCATAGCGCGAAACGTAGGCGCGCGTGCCGTCGGCGAGCACCTGCTGCGCCGGCGCCGCCTGCGGCCAGTAATCCATGCGCGCGCTGATCACGCGCAGCGTGCCCGGCAACAGCTCGGCCGGTCGCGCGCGCTTCATGCCGTGCCGCAACATATAATCCATCTCGCCGTGGCAACCGGCTTCCAGCCAGGCCTGCAGGCCATCTTCCGCATCACCGAGATCGACATCGGCCACGCCGACAGCGGAGAAGCCGAACTCTGCCGCCCACTGCCGGATGCGCTGGACCAGCTCTGCGGCGCCGGCCGCCTTCAACGAGAGGTTTTCATGATCGAGTTCATTCACCCCGCCGATGATAGCGAGGCGCGACTGCGCGCGCACTTGCCGGCTGAAGCCGACACCGTCGGCCTGGGCGCCGCCCTGGCTCACGCCCTGCAACCGGGCCTGAAGGTCTGGCTGCAGGGCAACCTCGGCAGCGGCAAGACGACGCTCACCCGTGGCGTGCTTCGGGCGCTTGGACATGAGGGCAAGGTGAAAAGCCCCACTTACACCTTGATTGAACCTTATTCCGTTTCTAGATTAAACTTATATCACTTTGATTTTTATCGCTTCAACTCGCCGGACGAATACCTCGACGCGGGGCTCGACGAATACTTCGCCGGAGGTGGCGTGTGCCTGGTGGAATGGCCGCAGAAAGCCCTCCCCCATCTCCCGCCTCCCGACCTCGAGATCTTCCTGCAGCCCGAGGCTGACGGACGGCGTGCCGACATCATCGGACATACGGATGCGGGGCAAACATGCTTGAACGAACTGGCGAAAGCACTACGGGGCGCGAACCCGACGCCCGTTCCGGACTGAACCGCAGGGAGCTGCTCAAGTTCGCGGGCGCGACGCTCGCGCTGCTGGTCAGCCCGGTTGGACGCGCGGCGTCGACTTCGCTGGTCGCGGTGCGGATCTGGCCGGCCGACGAATACACGCGGGTGACGCTGGAAGGCACTTCCGAGCTGAAGTTCAGCCACATGCTGGTGCAGAACCCGGAGCGCCTGGTGGTGGACCTCGAGGGGGTGCAGCTCGACAACGTGCTGCAGTCGCTGCCGTCCAAGGTGATCGACAGCGATCCGCACATCAAGGTGATCCGCGCCGGGCAGAACCGCCCGGGCGTGGTGCGCGTGGTCATCGAGCTGAAGGACCAGGTCAACCCGCAAGTCTTCACCCTGGCACCGGTCGGCAGCTACGGCCACCGACTGGTGCTGGACCTGCATCCAACGAATCCCAGCGACCCGCTGCTGGCCTTGATCCGCAAGGATTCGCCAATGGACGCGGCGATGGGCGATACCGGCAACGCGCCCATCACCCAGACCTCGATCAATCCGCAGCCGCCGGCCGTCGAACCGCCCCGCGCCGCGCGACGCAACGAGCCGCAGGTCAATCGCCTGTTCACCGTGGTGCTCGACCCCGGCCACGGTGGCGAAGACCCGGGCGCGGTCGGCGCCGCGGGCAGCCTGGAGAAGGACGTCACCCTGTCCATCGCGCGCCGGCTCAAGCGCCAGATCGAGTCCCATCCCAACATGCGGGCGGTGCTGACGCGCGACGGCGACTATTTCGTGCCGCTGGGCCAGCGCGTGACGCGCGCGCGACGCGTGCAGGCCGACCTGTTCGTATCCATTCACGCCGACGCCTTCGTGCGCCCGGATGCCCGTGGCAGCTCGGTGTTCGTGCTGTCGGAGCGCGGCGCCTCGAGTTCGGCCGCGCGCTGGCTGGCGCAGAAGGAAAACGATGCCGATCTCATCGGCGGCGTGAACCTCGCGCGACAGGACGGCCACATCGCCCGCACCCTGCTCGACCTGTCGCAGACGGCGACGATCAACGACAGCCTGAAGCTGGGTCGCGCGGTGCTGGACGAGATCGGCGACATCAACAAGCTGCACAAGGGCGACGTGGAGCAGGCGGGCTTCGCCGTACTGAAGGCGCCGGACATTCCGTCGGTGCTGGTGGAGACCGCCTTCATCAGCAACCCCGAGGAAGAGCGCCGGCTCAACGACGACGGCTACCAGGACAAGATGGCAAACGCCATCACGCGCGGCATCAAGCGCTATTTCGACGCCAACCCGCCGATCAACCGGACCCGCGTCGCGCAACTGGGCTGAGCGCCGGATCTCGGTCGAACCTGCCCTTTTTCCGACACAATCCGCCTTTGCCGCTATAATTGCGACTTTTTTCAGGCGGTTATGCAGGTCGTACGCGGGATTCCGGCGCAGGCGGATGAAGCCGCGGTGCTGACCATCGGCAATTTCGATGGCGTGCATCGTGGCCACCAGGCACTGCTCAAGCTGCTCACCGAAAAGGCGCGCGCGATGGGCCTGCCGGCGGTCGTGCTCACCTTCGAACCGCATCCGCGCGAATACTTCTCGCCTGTCGACGCGCCCGCCCGCCTTGCGTCGCTGCGCGAGAAACTGCTGCTGCTCGAAGCGAGCGGCGTGGATCGCGTGCATGTGTGCCGTTTCAACGCCGCCTTTGCCGCCCAGCCGGCGCAAGGCTTCATCGACGACATCCTGGTCCGCGGCCTCGCCGTTCGCCACCTCTTCATCGGTGACGATTTCTGCTTCGGCGCCCGCCGCCAGGGCAATTTCGCCATGCTGCAGTCGGCCGGCCACGCACATGGCTTCGGCGTCGAATCGATGACCACGCTGAGCGTCGAAGGTGAGCGCGTTTCAAGCTCGGCCGTGCGCGACGCCCTGGCCGAGGGCGACCTCGACCACGCGGCGCGCCTGCTCGGCCGCGCCTACAGCATCGCCGGCCGCGTGGTC
Source organism: Thauera sp. 2A1 (assembly GCF_009469595.2). Classification (GTDB taxonomy): domain Bacteria; phylum Pseudomonadota; class Gammaproteobacteria; order Burkholderiales; family Rhodocyclaceae; genus Thauera. The sequence continues at coordinate 79,397 of NZ_SSXV01000022.1, forward strand.
CACGGCGACAAGCTCGGCCGCCAGCTCGGTTTTCCCACCGCCAACGTGCAGCTCAAGCACCGCCGCCCCGCGCTGTCCGGCGTGTTCGCCGTCAGCGTGGAAGGACTGGGCGAACGACGCGTCGGTGGCGTGGCCAACATTGGCGTGCGCCCCACCGCCACCGCCATCCCCCGGCCGCGGCTCGAGGTGCACCTGTTCGACTGGCAGCAGGAGTGCTACGGCGCCCACCTGCGCGTGCATTTCCTGCACAAGCTGCGCAACGAGCAGAAGTTCGACTCGCTCGACGCCCTCAAGGCCCAGATCCACCGCGACGCCGACGCTGCCCGCGCCTGGCTCGCCCAGCATCCTCAATCGACCCTGCCCCAGTGCCCCGATGGCCGCGAAGGCTGAAGGTACATCCCGACATGGCTGACTACCGCAAGACGCTCAATCTCCCCGACACGCCCTTTCCGATGCGCGGCGACCTGCCCAAGCGCGAGCCGAACTGGATCGCCGACTGGCAGCAGAAGAAGCTCTACCAGCGCATCCGCAATGCCAGCGCCGGCCGACCGAAGTTCGTGCTGCACGACGGTCCGCCGTATGCCAATGGCAGCCTTCACATCGGCCATGCGCTGAACAAGATCCTCAAGGACATCATCGTGCGCTCGAAGACGCTGGCCGGCTTCGACGCGCCCTACGTGCCGGGCTGGGACTGCCATGGCCTGCCGATCGAGCACAAGGTGGAAGTGACCCACGGCAAGAACCTGCCCGCCGACAAGGTGCGCGAGCTGTGCCGCGCCTACGCCGCGGAGCAGATCGATATCCAGAAGGCCGACTTCATCCGCCTCGGCGTGCTGGGCGAGTGGGACAACCCCTACCGCACGATGGAATTCGCCAACGAGGCCAACGAGATCCGCGCGCTGGCCGAGATGACCCGGAACGGCTATGTATTCAAGGGCCTTAAGCCGGTGAACTGGTGCTTCGACTGCGGCTCGGCGCTGGCCGAGGCCGAGGTCGAGTACGCCGACAAGCCCTCGCCGACCATCGACGTCGCCTTCCCGCTCACCGACGCGCACGCCGACCGGCTGGCCGCCGCCTTCGGCAAGACGGAGCTGACCAAGCCCGTCGCCGCGGTGATCTGGACCACCACGCCGTGGACGATCCCTGCCAACCAGGCGTTGAACGCGCATCCCGACATCGAATACGCGCTGGTCGACGTGGGTGATCGGCTGCTGGTGCTGGCGAAGGATCTGGTTGCCAGTGCGCTCGAACGCTACCAGCGCGAAGGCACCGTGGTGGCCACGGCAGCGGGCACCGCGCTCGATCGCATCGAGTTCCGCCACCCGTTCTACGATCGCGTGTCGCCGATCTATCTGGCCGAATACGTGGGCGTGGATGCCGGTACCGGCATCGTGCATTCGTCACCGGCGCATGGCGTGGACGACTTCAACGCGTGGCGCGCCTACGGTCGCAGCAACGAGGAGATCCTGTCGCTGGTGATGGGCAGCGGCGAGTACGTGCCGGACCTGCCCTTCTTCGGCGGCATGAACATCTGGAAGGCCAACCCGGCCATCGTCGCCAAGCTGGCCGAAGTCGGCGCGCTGCTGTCGCACGGCAAGATCACCCACAGCTACATGCACTGCTGGCGCCACAAGACGCCGCTGGTGTATCGCGCCACCGCGCAGTGGTTCGTCGGCATGGACCGGGCCGCCGCCGATGGCTCGACCTTGCGCGAGCGTGCGTTGCGCGCGGTGGAAGCGACCAAGTTCTATCCCGGCTGGGGCCAGGCCCGCCTGCACGCCATGATCGCCAACCGCCCGGACTGGTGCATCTCGCGCCAGCGCAACTGGGGCGTACCGATTCCCTTCTTCCTGAACAAGGAAACGGGCGAGCTGCATCCGCGCACCGTCGAGCTGATGGAAGAAATCGCCAAGCGCGTCGAGCAGGAAGGCATCGAGGCGTGGTTCAAGCTCGACGCCGCCGAGCTGCTCGGCGCCGAGGCGGCGCAGTACGACAAGATCGCCGACACGCTCGACGTCTGGTTCGACTCCGGCACCACGCACTGGCATGTGCTGCGCGGCTCCCACAACGACGGCCATCCGGAAGGGCCGCGCGCCGACATGTACCTGGAAGGCTCCGACCAGCACCGCGGCTGGTTCCATTCCTCGCTGCTCACCGGGTGCGCGATCGACGGCCATGCGCCCTACCGCAGCCTGCTGACCCACGGCTTCGCGGTGGACGGCCAGGGCCGCAAGATGAGCAAGTCGCTCGGCAACGTCGTCGTGCCGCAGGAAGTCACCGGCAAGCTGGGCGCCGAGGTCCTGCGCCTGTGGGTGGCGTCCACCGACTATTCGGGCGAGCTGTCGATCTCGAAGGAGATCCTCGACCGTGTGGTCGAGGTGTACCGCCGCATCCGCAACACCCTGCGCTTCCTGCTCGCCAACACCGCCGACTTCGACATCGACAAGGACGCGGTGCCGCTGGAGCAGTGGCTGGACATCGACCGCTACGCGCTCGCCTTTACCCGCAAGCTGGCGCAGCAGGCCGAGGCCGACTACGCCAAGATGGAATTCCACCGGATCGTGCAGGCGCTGCAGGTGTTCTGTGCGGAAGACCTCGGCGCCTTCTACCTCGACATCCTGAAGGACCGCCTGTACACGACCGCCGCTGGCAGCCTGCCACGGCGCGCCGCGCAGACGGTGCTGTGGCACATCACCCAGACCCTGCTCAAGCTGATGGCGCCGATCCTGTCCTTCACCGCCGAGGAAGCCTGGGCGGTGCTGCATCCGGGCAAGGACGACAGCATCATGCTGCACACTTTCCACGCGCTGCCGGCGCAGGAAGGCGAGCCCGGCCTGATCGCGCGCTGGGAGACGATCCGTGGCGTGCGTGCTGAAGGCCTCAAGGTGATCGAGGCGCTGCGCACCGAAGGCAAGGTCGGCTCGTCGCTGCAGGCTGAACTCGCGCTGCAGCTCACCTCGGACAAGTTCACCGCGCTGGCGAGCCTGGGCGAAGACCTGCGCTTCGTGACCATGACTTCGGCCGCCAGCCTGGCGGAAGTCGCCGCGGCCGAAGACGAGCGCATCGTCGCCAGCCCGAGCGCGGCACAGAAATGCGAGCGCTGCTGGCATTACGTCGACAGCGTGAGCAGCCATGCCGAGCATGCGACGCTGTGCGGACGCTGCGTGAGCAACCTGTTCGGTGAAGGCGAGACGCGCACGCATGCCTGAGTCGAATCCGTCCCAACATCGCGCCAGCGGCGGTTCGAAATCGGCCGTGGCCGCGATGGCGCCCTGGCTGGGGCTTGCCGCACTGGTCGGCGTGCTCGACCAGCTCACCAAACAGTGGGTGCTCGGCAGCCTGCATTTTGGCGAGGTCATCCCCGTCACCCCATTCTTCGATCTGGTGCTGGTGTTCAATCGCGGCGCGGCGTTCAGCTTCCTGGCGGATCATTCCGGCTGGCAGCGCTGGTTCTTCACCGGCCTCGCCGTCGTCATCAGCGGCTGGCTGCTGGCGCTGATGCACCGCCATCGCGACGAGCGCCTGCTGCCGGCCGCCTTTGCGCTGATCATCGGCGGCGCGCTCGGCAACGTGGTCGACCGCCTGATGCACGGCGCGGTTGTCGACTTCCTGTATTTTCACGCCGGCCGGCACGGCTGGCCGGCCTTCAACCTTGCCGACGCCGCGATCACCCTGGGCGTGGGCATGATGCTGTGGGCTCAGTTCCGCGGCAACGGCGAAGCCAGGGCTGAACCGACAACGGAGAACATGAGATGAGCCACACCGTCGAACCGAACAGCCTCGTCACGCTGAACTACCGCATCACGCTGCCCAACGGCCAGCCGCTGATCAGCACTTTCGAATCGACGCCCGCCACGCTGCAGCTTGGCGCAGGCGAGATGCTGCCGGGCATGGAAAAGCTGCTGGTCGGACTTGCCGTCGGCAGCTATCACGTCTTCGAACTGGAGCCGGAAAACGCTTTCGGCCCGCACCGTAGCGAACTCGTCGAGCGCGTCCAGCGCCGGCACATGCCGGACGAGGACATCGAGCCGATGAGCGTGATGGAGTTCACCGCGCCCGACGGCTCGCGCTACTCCGGCCTGGTGCGCGAGATCGACGCGGAATCGGCCCTGATCGACTTCAACCATCCGCTCGCCGGCAAGTCCATCCGCTTCGAGGTGGAAGTGATCGGCGTCGTCTGACGCTGCGCGAAGCCAACAGAGAGCTGCAATGAACGACAAGCAAAACGAAATCCTGCTCGCCAATCCGCGCGGCTTCTGCGCCGGCGTCGAGCGCGCGATCGAGATCGTCGAACGCGCGCTGCAGCGCTTTGGCGCGCCGATCTACGTGCGCCATGAAGTGGTACACAACAAGTTCGTCGTCGACGACCTGCGCAACAAGGGCGCCGTATTCGTCGAGGAACTCGACGAAGTGCCGGCCGGAAACACGGTGATCTTCTCCGCCCACGGCGTGTCGCTGGCGGTGCGCGAGGAGGCCGAGCGCCGCGGCCTGCGCGTCTTCGACGCAACCTGCCCGCTGGTGACGAAGGTGCATATCGAGGTTTCGCGGATGCGCGAGCAGGGCCGCGAGATCGTGATGATCGGCCACAAGGGCCATCCCGAAGTCGAAGGCACGATGGGCCAGGTCGCCAGCGGCATCCATCTGGTCGAGACGCCGGCCGACGTGGCGACCTTGCAGGTGGCAGACCCGGACAAGCTCGCCTACGTGACGCAGACCACGCTGTCGGTCGACGATGCTGCAGCGATCGTCGATGCGCTGCGCGCGCGCTTTCCGAACATCGTCGGCCCGAAGAAGGACGACATCTGCTACGCGACGCAGAACCGCCAAGACGCGGTGAAGTTCATGACGCCGCACGCGGACGTGGTGTTCGTGGTCGGCTCCAAGAACAGTTCCAACTCCAACCGCCTGCGCGAAGTCGCCGAACTGCGCGGCGTGCCGGCCTATCTGGTCGACAACGCGGCCGGCATCGATGCGGCCTGGATTGAAGGCAAGCGCCGCATCGGCGTCACGGCGGGCGCTTCGGCGCCGGAAGTGCTGGTGGCGGAGGTGATCGCGCGCCTGCAGGAACTCAGCGGCGCTTCGGTACGCAACCTCGATGGCGTGCCCGAGAAGGTGACCTTCCCGCTGCCGAAGGAACTGCAGGATCTGGGCTGATCGCAGAGCTTGTGCCGGGCGAGCTGGTCGGTTTCCAACGATAAGAATGAAAAACCCTCGCAGTTCAGGCGAGGGTTTTTCGTTTCGTGCGCCCGGCAGGGCGCACCCACTTGGAGGTGAAAGTCCTCTACTCGCCCGGCAAGGGGAAGAGTTAGCTGAACGGCAAGGGTGTCGCGGGTAACTGCGAATCTGGAGGAAGCCGAAGGCAAAGCGCTGGCCTGACGAACAGGAAGCGGATATGAGGCGGCACAGCGGGGTAAGGCGGCGAATATCGTCAAAGCCCG
>NZ_SSXV01000023.1 GCF_009469595.2 Thauera sp. 2A1
GGCGAAGAAGATCGAGGATGGGCGGGTACTGAAGCTGATCCGACGGTATCTGGAAGCGGGGATGATGGCAGAGGGCGTCGTCAGCCCGAGGGCGCAGGGCACACCGCAAGGCGGCCCGCTGAGTCCGTTGCTGTCGAACATCCTGCTGACGGAACTGGATCGGGAACTGGAGCGCCGTGGCCACGCGTTCTGCCGCTACGCGGACGACTGCAACATCTACGTCCGTAGCCATGCGGCAGGCGAGCGTGTTCTGGCGGGTATCAGTCAGTTCCTGTCCGAGCGGCTCAAGCTCACGGTCAATGCGGCCAAGAGCGCGGTCGCACGGCCGTGGGAGCGGAAGTTTCTGGGCTACAGCCTGACCTGGCACAAGGCCCCGAAGCTGCGGATCGCACCGACCAGTCTTCAGCGACTGGAGGACAAGATTCGTGAAGTGCTCAAAGGCGCGAGGGGGCGCAGCGTGCGCGCCACGATCGAAGAGCTGAACCCGGTGCTCCGGGGCTGGGCAGCGTACTTCAAGCTGACCGAGACCAAGCGGGCACTCGAAGAGCTTGACGGTTGGCTCAGGCGCAAGTTGCGCTGCATTTTGTGGCGGCAGTGGAAGCGCCCGTATACTCGTGCCAAGAACCTGATGAAGGCGGGACTGAAGGAGGAGCGCGCGTTTCGCTCGGCGCTCAATCAACGTGGGCCGTGGTGGAACAGTGGCGCCAGTCACATGAACGCGGCCTTCCCGAAGTCCTTCTTTGATCGTTTGGGTCTGGTGTCGCTGCTCGATACGACGCGACGGCTCCAGTGTCTTTCATGAACCGCCGTATGCGGAACCGCACGTACGGTGGTGTGAGAGGGCGACGGGGGTGACCCCGTCCCCTACTCGATGCTGCCTCCCCCATTCAGAGGGAGGCGAGCGGCTCGATTCAGCCGGCGTTCTCGTTCAGCAGCGCCTTCATGCTCAGGCGGATCTTGCCACGCTCGTCGGTCTCGAGCACCTTCACGCGCACCGCCTGGCCTTCCTTGACGTAGTCGGCCACGTTATTGACGCGCTCGTTGGCGATCTGCGACACATGCAGCAGGCCATCGCGGCCCGGCATGATGTTCACGATGGCGCCGAAGTCCAGCAGGCGGATCACCGTGCCTTCATAGACCTTGCCGACCTCGACTTCGGCGGTGATCGCCTCGATCTTCGCCTTGGCGGCCTGCGCACCTTCGGCGCTGACCGACGAGATCGTGATCTGACCATCGTCCTCGATCTCGATCACGGTGCCGGTCTCTTCCTGCAGTGCGCGGATCACTGCGCCACCCTTGCCGATCACATCGCGGATCTTCTCGGGGTTGATCTTCATGTTGATCATGCGCGGTGCGTACTCGGACACCTCGCCGCGCGACGCCGCCAGTGACTGCTTCATCAGGCTCAGGATGTGCAGCCGGCCGGCCTTGGCCTGCTCCAGCGCGGCGTGCATGATTTCCTTGGTGATGCCCTGGATCTTGATGTCCATCTGCAGGCCGGTGATGCCGTTCTCGGTGCCTGCAACCTTGAAGTCCATGTCGCCGAGGTGATCCTCGTCGCCCAGGATATCGGTCAGCACCGCGAAGCGGTTGCCTTCCTTGATGAGGCCCATGGCGATGCCGGCAACGTGATCCTTCAGCGGCACGCCGGCATCCATCATCGCCAGCGAGCCGCCGCAGACGGAAGCCATCGACGACGAACCGTTGGACTCGGTGATCTCGGAGACGACGCGCACCGTGTAGGAAAACTCTTCGGCCTTCGGCAGCATCGCCACCAGCGAGCGCTTGGCAAGGCGGCCGTGGCCGACTTCGCGGCGCTTGGTCACGCCGAAGCGGCCGGTCTCGCCGGTGCAGAACGGCGGGAAGTTGTAGTGGAGCAGGAAGCGCTCCTTGTACTCGCCGCCGATGGCGTCGATGATCTGCTCGTCACGCCCGGTGCCCAGCGTGGCAACCACCAGCGCCTGCGTCTCACCGCGGGTGAACAGCGCCGAGCCGTGGGTGCGCGGCAGCACGCCGGTGCGGATCTCGATCGGACGCACCGTGCGGGTGTCACGACCATCGATGCGCGGCTCGCCGTTCAGGATGCGGCTACGAACGATGCCGGACTCGATGTTGAAGAAGATGTCCTTGAGCTCGCTGACCGACGGCGCGTTCTCAACGCCTTCGGTGAGCTGGCCGATCACGCGCTTGCGGATCTCGGACAGGCGAGCCGAACGTTCCTGCTTGCTGGTGATGCGGAAGGCCTCCTCCATCTCGGCCTTGGCGAGCTCGACGACCTTGGCGATCAACGCCTCGTTGGCCGCCGGAGCCTGCCAGTCCCACTCTGGCTTGCCGGCGACTTCGACCAGCTCGTTGATCGCCTTGATCGCGGTCTGCATCTGCTCGTGGCCGAAAACCACAGCACCGAGCATGACCTGCTCGGGCAGCTCCTGCGCCTCCGATTCGACCATCAGCACCGCAGCCTGCGTGCCGGCGACGACGAGGTTCATCTCGCTCGTTTCCAGTTGCGTGGCGGTGGGGTTCAGGATGTACTGCCCGTCGAGGTAGCCGACGCGGGCGGCGCCGACCGGGCCATTGAAGGGCAGGCCGGAGATCGCGAGCGCGGCCGAGGCGCCGATCATCGCCGGGATGTCGGGGTCGATCTCGGGGTTGAGCGACAGCACGGTGACGATGACCTGGACTTCATTCATGAAGCCCTCGGGGAAGAGCGGACGGATCGGGCGGTCGATCAGGCGCGAGGTGAGGATTTCCTTCTCGCTCGGACGGCCTTCGCGCTTGAAGAAGCCGCCGGGGATACGGCCCGCAGCGTAGAACTTCTCGACGTAGTCGACGGTAAGGGGGAAGAAGTCCTGGCCCGGACGGGCTTCCTTGGCACCGACCACGGTCGCGAGCACCACGGTCTCGTCCATGTTGACGATGACGGCACCACCCGCCTGACGGGCAATCTCGCCGGTCTCGAGGGTGACGGTGTGCGCGCCGTAGGCGAAGGTTTTCTTGATGGCGTTAGGCAAGGGAAGATTCCTTTTTCGAAGAAGTGCAGCAAACTACAACTGCATGGGCGGGAGCAGATCCCGCAAGAGGATGAGCGCCGCCGGCGACTGCGATGGGCGAAGCAGCCACCGAAACGACAAAAGCCGGCGCGACCCGCATGGGCTCGCACCGGCTTTGCTGGCTTAAGTCGCCCTGATCGGCGCTGTGAGGCTCGTCACGGACGCAATTACTTGCGCAGGCCGAGACGCTCGATCAGATTGCGATAGCTGTCGGCGTTACGGCCCTTCAGGTAGTCCAGCAGCTTGCGGCGCTGGCTGACCATCTTCAGGAGACCGCGGCGGGAATGGTGATCCTTCGCGTGCTCCTTGAAGTGAGGGGCGAGACCGTTGATGCGGGCGGTCAGGAGCGCGATCTGGACTTCCGGCGAACCGGTGTCGCCCTGGGCGCGCTGAAAGTCGGAGACGATCTTCGACTTGGATGCGATATCAAGAGCCATGTGTGTCTTTACTCGTGTGTTCTGCCAATCAGAAGCGGCGGATTATACCCCGCCATCCCAAAAACTCAATCCATATCATGCGGATGCGTTGACCGGTACGTCTGCGCAGGTGGCGATCAGTCGCCGCGGTGCGAGCGCGCCATCGGCCTGCCACTGCGCGAGCCCGAGAAACCCTTGCGGACCATAGGCGCGCACAGGGCCAGGGGCCTCCTGCCTTGCCAGACGCAGCGTTCGCCCCTGCAGCAGCCAGGTCGCCTCCTCGGCGCTCAGTACGACCACGTCGAACTCGCGTACCAGCGCATCCGCCGGTGCCAGCAGCGCGTCACGTTCATCAGCGGGTGCGGTTTCGAGGCGCTCCAGCGTCACCGCCGCCGACACATCGAACGCGCCGATGCGAGTACGCCGCAACCCGCACAGGTGTGCGCCGCAGCCGAGCGCGGCGCCGATGTCCATCGCCAGCGTCCGGATGTAGGTGCCCTTGCTGCAGGCCACGCGGATGCCGAAGCGATCGCCGTCGAACGCCAGCAGCTCGAGCGCATGGATGGTGACACGCCGGGCCTCGCGTTCGAGCTCGACGCCTTCGCGGGCATATTCGTAGAGCGCCTTGCCATCGCGCTTGAGCGCTGAATACATCGGCGGCACCTGCTCGATGTCGCCGCGGAAACGCGACAGGACCTCCACCACGGCCGCCTTGGTGACCGCCACCGGATGCGTGGCGACCACCCTGCCTTCGGCATCGCCGCTGTCGGTCTCGACGCCGAGCTGCACCACCGCCTCATAAGTCTTGTCGGCATCGAGCAGCATCTGCGAGAACTTCGTCGCCTCGCCGAAGGTGAGCGGAAGCAGGCCGGTCGCCATCGGATCCAGCGTGCCGGTATGGCCCGCCTTGGCGGCGTTGAGGAGGCGGCGCGCCGCCTGCAGCGCGTGATTGGAGCTCAGACCTTGCGGCTTGTCGAGCAGCAGCACGCCGTCGACGATGCGGCGCACGATCCTGCGCTGCGGCGACTTCGGTCGTTTGGGCTGCACGTGGACCTCAGGACTTGTCACCGTCACCCTGCTCATCGCCGGCATCGTCATGATGACGCGCCTCATCCTCGCGCACCACGTCGTCGATCAGCTTCGACAGGCGACTGCCCTCTTCCACCGAGCGGTCGTAGTGCCAGTGCAGTTCGGGCGTCGTGTGGATGCGCACACGCCGCCCCAGTTCACGGCGCAGGAAACCACTCGCGCGCCGCAAGCCCTGCAGGATCTCAGGCACGTCCGCCTCGCCCGTCATCGAGGTGAAATACACCTTGGCGTGGGCGTAGTCGGGCGTGATCTCGACATCCGTCAGCGTGATGAAGCCGACACGCGGATCCTTGACCTCGAGCCGGATCAGCTCGGCCAGCTCGCGGCGGATCTGCTCCACCACGCGCTGGCTGCGGGAATACTCCTTGGGCATCGCTTACAGCGTCCTCGCCACTTCCTTGATCTCGAAGATCTCGAGCTGGTCGCCTTCCTGGATGTCGTTGTAGTTCTTGAGCTGCAGGCCGCACTCATAGCCGGCCTTCACTTCCTTCACGTCATCCTTGAAGCGCTTCAGCGAATCGAGCTCGCCGGTCCACTGCACCACGTGGTTGCGCAGCAGGCGGGCCGAGGACCCGCGCTTGACCGTGCCTTCCAGCACGTAGCAGCCGGCGACCGAACCCACCTTCGAGATCACGAACACCTGGCGGATCTCGACGAGGCCAGTCACCTCTTCGCGCTTCTCCGGTGCCAGCATGCCCGACAGCGCTGCCTTCACCTCATCCACTGCGTCGTAGATGATGTTGTAGTAGCGGATGTCGACACCGAAGGTTTCGGCCAGCTTGCGCGCACCCGCATCGGCGCGGGTGTTGAAGCCGATGATGACCGCACCCGAAGCCTGCGCCAGGTTGACGTCGGACTCGGACACCGCGCCGACACCGGCGTGAATGACGTTGACCCGGACCTCGTCGGTGGAGAGCTTTTGCAGCGACTGCACCAGCGCTTCCTGCGAACCCTGCACGTCGGCCTTGATGATGAGCGGCAGGCTCTTCACCTCGCCCTCGGCCATCTGTTCCAGCATGGTCTCGAGCTTGGCCGCCTGCTGCTTGGCGAGCTTGACGTCGCGGAACTTGCCCTGGCGGAACAGCGCAATCTCCCGCGCCTTCTTCTCGTCGGCCAGCGCGATCGCCTCGTCACCGGCTGCCGGCACGTCGGACAGGCCGAGCACCTCGACCGGGATGGACGGACCGGCTTCGTCGATCTGCTTGCCGTTCTCGTCCAGCATGGCACGGATGCGGCCGAAGGTACCGCCAGCGAGCAGCACGTCGCCCTTGCGCAGGGTACCGGACTGCACCAGCAGCGACGCGACCGGGCCACGGCCCTTGTCGAGGCGCGCCTCGATGATCAGGCCCTTCGCCGGCGAATCGACCGGCGCCATCAGCTCCAGCACCTCCGCCTGCAACAGCACCGCCTCGAGCAGTTCGTCGATGCCGGTGCCCTTCTTCGCCGACACCGGCACGAACATCACCTCGCCGCCGTAGGCTTCGGGAATCACCGATTCGGCGATCAGCTCCTGCGTGACACGCTCCGGGTTGGCATCCGGCTTGTCGATCTTGTTGATCGCCACCACCAGCGGAACGCCTGCCGCCTTGGCATGGTGGATCGCTTCACGCGTCTGCGGCATCACGCCGTCGTCGGCCGCCACCACCAGGATGACGATGTCGGTCGCCTTCGCACCGCGGGCACGCATGGCGGTAAACGCTTCGTGGCCCGGGGTATCGAGGAAGGTCAGCATGCCGCGCGACGTCTCGACGTGATAAGCGCCGATGTGCTGCGTGATGCCGCCGGCCTCGCCCGCCGCCACCTTGGCGCGGCGGATGTAGTCGAGCAGCGAGGTCTTGCCGTGGTCGACGTGACCCATGACGGTCACGACCGGCGCGCGCGGCAGGACTTCGACGTCCTTGTGCTCCACTTCCTCGAGGAAGGCATCGGGCTCGTCCAGCTTGGCGGCGAAGGCCTGGTGGCCCATCTCCTCGACGACGATCATCGCCGTCTCCTGGTCCAGCACCTGGTTGATCGTGACCATGGAGCCCATCTTCATCAGGGTCTTGATCACTTCGGTTGCCTTCACCGCCATCTTGTGGGCGAGGTCAGCCACGGTGATGGTTTCGGGAACGTGAACTTCGCGCACGATGGGCTCGGTGGGCGCCTGGAAAGCCTGGCGATCATCCTGCCCGCGGCCGTGACGACCGCCGCCCTTGCCGCCGCCACGCCAGCCGCCAGTGGTCGCGCCGACTTCGCCGCGCGTCTTCAGGCCGCCACGGCGCTTCGCGCCTTCGGCTTCGCGCACCGGCGCCGGAGCGCCGCGGCGCCCTTCCTTGGCACCCTTGTCCTCGGTTTTGGCCGGGCGATGCAGGGTTCCGGACGGCCCCTTGGCCGGCGCAGGCTTGGCCGCCTCTTCCTTCTTCTGCTGCTCGGCGCGCAGGCGGGCCTCCTCCTCGGCCTTGCGCGCCTCGGCGGCCGCACGTGCGGCGCTCTCGCGCTCCTGGCGCGCGCGCAGGTCGGCGGCCTGGCGCTCGGCCAGCGCCCGCCCACGAGCCGCTTCGCGTTCCCGCGCAGCACGCTCTTCGTCGCTCAGCAGTTCATTGATCGAAACCGGCTTCGGACGCACCAGCGTGGTGGTCGACTTGGTCACCGGCTCGCTCTCTTCGACAGCAGGCACGGCTTCTTCGGCGACCGCCGCCGGCTCAGCTTCCGGTTCCGACGCTGTCAGCGGTTCGGGTTCCGCAGCAGGGGCAGGCGGCTCGACCGCCTCAGCCACGGCAGGCACCTCGGCCACCGGCTCCGGCACAAGCTCGACCACCGGTTCGACGACGGCCTCCACCGCGGCCTCAAGCGGCGCCGGCTCCTCGTGAAGCATCTGCTCGACCGGCTGCACGCCTTCGGCCGGAGCGGTCACCGCCTCGGCGGCGAGCTCGTCACGCTTGACGAAGGTACGTTTCTTGCGGACTTCGACCTGCACCGTGCGCGCACGGCCGGTCGAGTCGGTCGCCCGGATCTCGGAGGTCTGCTTGCGCGTCAGGGTGATCTTGCCCTTGGAATCGTTGTCGCCATGCGCACGGCGCAGGTATTCCAGCAGCCGAGCCTTGTCCTGTTCGGTCAGCAGGTCGGCGGGGCCGGTCTTGTCGACGCCGGCTCGCTTCAACTGCTCGAGCAGCGCCGCGGCCGGCATTTTCAGTTCGCCGGCAAACTGGGTCACGCTCATCTGTTCCATTACTGCCCTCCCATCATTCTTCGAACCAATGGGCGCGCGCAACGGAAATCAGCGCCTTGGCTCGCTCTTCGTCGATCCCGGCCATTTCGACCAGTTCGTCGACAGCGAGGTCGGCGAGGTCGTCGCGGGTACGAATGCCCTTCTGGGCCAGTCTGGCGGCAAGGGATCTTTCCATGCCGTCGAGGTTGAGCAGGTCGTCGGAGACGTTCTCCAACTGCTCTTCGGTGACGATCGCCTCGGTCAGCAGCACATTGCGCGCGCGGTTGCGCAGCTCATTGACCGTATCTTCGTCGAAGGCCTCGATTTCGAGCATCTCGGCCAGCGGTACGTAGGCAATCTCTTCGAGCGAGGAGAAGCCCTCCTCGATCAGGATGTCGGCGACCTCCTCGTCGACATCAAGTTTCTCCATGAACAGCGCGCGCAGGCCCTGCTGCTCCTGGGCGGTCTTCTCGGCCGACTCCTGCTCGCTCATCAGGTTGATCGTCCAGCCCGTCAGCTCGGAGGCGAGCTTCACGTTCTGGCCGTTGCGTCCGATCGCGATGGCGAGGTTGTTCTCGTCGACCACCACGTCCATCGCGTGCGCCTCTTCGTCAACGACGATGGACACGACCTCGGCGGGCTGCAGCGCCGATACGACGAACTGGGCCGCATCCGACGCCCACACGATGATGTCGATCTGCTCGCCGCCGATCTCGTTGCGCACCGCAGTGACACGCGAGCCCCGCAGGCCGACGCAGGTGCCGATCGGATCGATGCGCGGATCGTTCGACTTCACCGCGATCTTCGCGCGCAGCCCGGGGTCGCGGGCACAGGCCTTGATCTCGAGCAGGCCGTCCTCGATCTCGGGCACCTCGAGCTCGAACAGCTTCATCAGGAATTCGGGCGCAGTGCGCGACAGGATCAGTTGCGGGCCGCGGGCGCCGCGGTCGATCTTCAGCAGATAGGCCTTGACGCGGTCGCCCACGCGCAGGTTCTCGCGCGGGATCTGCTGATCGCGGGGCAACACCGCCTCCATGCGGCCCACCTCGATGATCGCGCTGCCGCGCTCCATGCGCTTGATGGAGCCCGACACGAGGAACTCCTTGCGCTCGAGGAAGTCGTTCAGCACCTGCTCGCGCTCGGCGTCGCGGATCTTCTGCAGGATGACCTGCTTGGCTGCCTGCGCGCCGATGCGGCCGAAGTCGATCGGCTCCAGCGGCTCCTCGATGTATTCGCCGAGCTGGATGCCGGGATTGATCTCGCGCGCGTCGATGATGCCCATCTCGGCTTCGTCGTTGGTGACTTCCTCGTCGGGCATCACCACCCAGCGGCGATATGACTTGTGATCGCCGGTATCGCGGTCGATGGACACCACCACGTCGGCATCGTCGTGGATGCGCTTCTTGGTCGCGGAGGCCAGCGCCGATTCGAGCGCGGCAAACACGATGTCCTTGGCAACGTTCTTTTCCCGCGCCAGTGCATCGACAAGCAGCAGAATTTCGCGGCTCATTTCAGTAAAACCTCCACTTCCACAGTCTCAGAATTTGGGTACAAGGCGTGCCTTTTCGATGTCTTCGAGCGAAAACTGCATCTCGCCCTTGTCGGTGGTCAGCACCACGGCGCCGTCACGCAGCCCTTCGAGCACACCGACGAAATTGCGCTGGTTGTTGATCGGCAGCGTCAAGCGCAACTGGACCTCGTTGCCGGCGAAGCGCTCGAAATCGACCGCATTCTTCAGCGGACGGTCCAGACCCGGCGAGGACACCTCGAGCCGGTCGTAATCGACGTTCTCCACTTCGAACACGCGCTGCAACTGGTTGCTGACGGTGGCGCAGTCATCCACGGTGATGCCGCGCTCTATGTCGATGAAGACACGCAGCAGCCGTCCTCTGGGCGAGAACTCGACATCCACGAGTTCGAACCCCAGTCCGGTCACGACCTGCTCAATCAGATTTTCGATTCCTGCCCGCATCACCACCACCTGCGCCACAAATAAAAAATGGGCGAAACGCCCATTCCTGCCGACCACACCCTGTTCCGCTGGCCACAACTGGATGACAGATCGCCCGCCAAATGCGTCCGATACAGCCACATTCAGAAAACCGTCCATCAAAGCCCGCTGATTATAGCGTCAAAACCGAAAGCCGGGCAAACCCGCATCTTCGCGGGCCGACCCGGCAAGTCATGAGGAGGAGGCCCGCCTCGGCTCAGCGCATCCTGGGCGTCGTGTGATGCAGCTTGGGCGGACGCTTCTCGCGCTCGTCCGGCCGACGCTGGGGCACAGGCAAGCCGGCGAGCCGGCAGGCGTCGGCCTCCGGCATTTCCATCCACATGCCGCGCTTGAGGCGTGCGGGAAGCTCGACCGGACCATAGCGCACGCGCATCAGGCGGCTCACGGTGAGGCCCACCGCCTCGAACATGCGCCGCACCTCGCGGTTGCGGCCTTCCGAGATGGTGACGCGATACCAGTGGTTGGCGCCTTCTCCGCCCTCGTCGCGCAGGCCGTTGAAGCGCGCGGCGCCGTCCTCGAGCTGGATGCCTTCGGTGAGCGAGCGCGCCTGCTCCTCGGTCAGTTCGCCGAGCACGCGCACCGCGTATTCGCGATCCAGTTCGTAGCGCGGATGCATCAGCCGGTTGGCGAGCTCGCCATCGTTGGTGAACAGCAGCAGGCCCGAGGTATTGAAGTCCAGCCGGCCCACCGCCAGCCAACGCCCCTTGCGCAGCACCGGCAGGCGTTCGAACACCGTGGGACGACCTTCGGGATCGTCGCGCGACACGATCTCCCCCTCGGGCTTGTGATAGATCAGCACGCGCGGCGAGCGCTGTGCGAAACGCAGGGGGATCAGCTTGCCATTGACCTTGACGCGATCGCCCGGGCCGATCTTCTGGCCCAGCGAGGCCGGCAGGCCATTGACCGAGATCCGTCCGGCGATCACCAGTTCCTCGATCTCGCGGCGCGAGGCCACCCCCGCCTGTGCCAGCACCTTCTGCAGCCGTTCCGGCTCGGCCAGCACGGTCGGCGCGTTACGTCCGCCACCTTGCCCTCCACTCGGCCCGCGCCCGCCGGCGCCACGCTGCGGGCGCTCGCCGCGCTCGGGACGCCCCAGTGCGGCGTGATGGGCATCGGGCCGCAGGGCGCCTTCGCCCTCGGTGCGCGAGCGACCACCACCACGGCCGGCATGCGGCGCGCGCGGGCCACGCGGATCGGCGTTCAGGTGAGCATCGCGACCGCGCGGCTGCGCATCCTCGTCACGCGCTGCGCGGCCACCGCCAGCGCGCCCGCGCTGCGGCTCCTCGCGCCGGTCGAGGATCTCGACCGCCTCAGGCTTCTTCTTCAGGGGCGGGCGCAGCGGCCGATTCGATTTGCGAGGTGTCGACAAGATCCATGATCCTTTCAATCTCGGTGAGCGCAGGCAGTTCGGTCAGGCTGCGCAGACCCATGTCGTCGAGAAAACGCCGTGTGGTCGCGAACAGTGCGGGCCGCCCGGGCGTGTCGCGGTGGCCGACGACATCGATCCATCCGCGTGATTCCAATGTTTTCAAGACACTCGGCGACACCGCGACGCCGCGGATATCCTCGATGTCGCCGCGCGTCACCGGCTGCCGGTAGGCGATGATCGCCAGCGTCTCCATCACCGCGCGCGAGTAGCGCGGCGGCTTCTCTTCCTTGAGCCGGTCGAGGTAAGCCTGATACTCGGGTCGCGTCTGAAACCGCCAGCCGCTTGCCAGTTGCACCAACTCCACGCCGCGGCCGGCAGCGGCCCATTCTGTGCGCAGCTCGTCGAGCAGGCGGCGTACCAGGTCGGGGCCGGGGTCCTCGTCGAACAGGCGGCGCAGTTCCGACACCGCCAGGGGTGCGGGCGCGGCCAGCAACGCGGCCTCGACGATGCGCACCCATGCTTCAGGCGTGGTCGCGGGTTGCATCTGCCAGCTTCACATAGATCGGCGCAAACGCCTCGTTCTGGGTCACTTCGACCAGCTTTTCCTTCACCAACTCGAGCACGGCGAGAAAGCTCACCACCAGGCCCGGCGCACCAAGCCCGACATCGAACAGGGTATCGAACATCACATAAGCACCAGCGCGCAGTCGGCGCAGGATGTCCGTCATGTGCTCGCGCACCGACAACTGCTCGCGCCCGACACGGTGATGCTGCGTCAGCCGCGCCTTCTTCATGATGCGCAGCCACGCGAGCTGCAAGTCGTGCAGGCTGACGTCCGGCTGGCGCTCGAACACCTTCTCGGCGACGAACACGCCCACCCATTCAAAATCGCGCTCGACCCGCGGCAACTGGTCGATCGTCGCCGCGGCGCGCTTCATCTGCTCGTATTCGAGCAGGCGGCGCACAAGCTCTGCGCGCGGATCCTCTTCCTCGGCGCTCTCGCGCGGTGGCCGTGGCAACAGCATGCGCGACTTGATCTCGAGCAGGACCGCAGCCATCAGCAGGTACTCAGCCGCAAGCTCTAGGTTGGATGCGCGCATCGCCTCGACGTACTGCAGATACTGCGCCGTCAGTGGCGCCATCGGGATGTCGAGGACGTTGAGATTGGCCCTGCGGATCAGGTACAGCAACAGATCCAGCGGCCCTTCGAAGGCCTCGAGAAATACCTGCAGCGCGTCGGGCGGAATATACAGGTCTTTGGGCAGTTCGAGCAGGGGCTCGCCATACAAGCGCGCGACGCCCTCGAGTTCGCCCGCCGATTCCAGCGGCGCCAGCTCCAGCGGCAGGTTCATGCCCGCACCACGGCCGCACGCTTCACGACGGAACGCAACACGACAGAACGCAACATCACACCCATCATCGCATCAGAAGCCGAGCACGACCGCCAGCAGGTAGCGGAAGATCGCCATCACCGGCCACATGATCGCGCCCAGCACGCCGGTGAACAGCAGCACCAGCAGGATGGGAAAGCCGTAAGGCTCGATGCGCGCATATTTCCACGCCAGGCGGTTGGGCAGCAGGCTCACCGCGATGCGGCCGCCATCGAGCGGCGGCAGCGGGAAGAGGTTCAGCACCATCAGCACGGTGTTGATCTGCATGCCGGCGTCGGCCATCTTCATCATCGGCATGGTGTAAGCGCCCGGAGCGGTGCTGGCGGCAATCTTGAACAGCACACCCCATGCCACTGCCATCAGCAGATTGACGAACGGCCCCGCCGCCGCCACCCACAGCATGTCTGCCTTGGGGTTGCGCAGGCGACCGAAATTGACCGGCACCGGCTTCGCCCAGCCGAACAGGATGCCGCCCGCACCGAACAGCGCACTTGCCACCAGGATCAGCGCCGGCACCAGCACCGTGCCGACCGGATCGATGTGGCGCAGCGGATTGAGCGTGATGCGGCCAGCGAGGTCGGCCGTCGGATCACCGAAATGGCGCGCCACATAGCCGTGCGCCGCCTCGTGCAGCGTGATCGCGAGCACGACCGGGAGCGCCCAGATGGCGAGCGTGGAAATCAGCGAATCCATGAAACGACCGTCAGCAAAACGCGCATTCTAGCAGAGGCCTTGCAGGCCTCCCGGACACCGCTCTTTTGCGGCTTCACTCCGCTTCCAGCCCGAAAGGCGCGAGGTCGCCGCGCCCTGGGCGCACGAGCTCGGGCACGCCCGACGTCAGGTCGATCACCGTCGTCGCCTCCGGGCCGCAGTAACCGGCCTCGATCACCAGGTCGACCTGCTTGCCGAGGCGATCGCGGATTTCGTCCGGGTCCGACATCGGGTGCTCCTCACCCGGCAGCAGCAGCGTCGAGCTCAGCAGCGGACCGTCGAGTTCGGCCAGCAGCGCCGACACCACCGCATGCTCGGGAATGCGCAGGCCGATGGTCTTGCGCTTGGGATGCAGCACCCGGCGCGGCAGCTCCTTCGTGCCCTCGAGAATGAAGGTGTAGGGGCCGGGCGTGACCGCCTTCAGCAGCCGGTACTGGCTGTTGTCCACCCGCGCGTAGGTGGCGATCTCGGACAGATCGCGGCACATCAGGGTGAAATGGTGACGCTCGTCGACACCGCGGATGCGGCGGATGCGGTCGAGCAGGCTCGCATCGCCTGTCAGGCAACCCAGCGCGTAGGCCGAGTCGGTCGGAAAGACCATCAGCCCGCCGTTGCGCAGGATGTCGGCCGCCTGCCGGATCAGTCGCGGCTGGGGCTGCTCGGGATGCAGGGAAAAGAACTGGGCCATTTTTCTTCAGAAACCTTGTCTTGTCGTTTTCAGATGAGGCGCGACCACACCGGCGTCAGGTCGGCGGGCAGCGGATTGCAGCGGCCGATATCCACCGTGCTCTCCTTCTCGCCATGGAAATCGGACGCCCGCGACGCCAGCAGGCCGCGCTGGCGGGCCACCGTGGCGAAGCGCCGCATCTCGTCCGCGGTGTGCGCACCGGACACCACTTCCACCGCTTCACCGCCGGCGGCGATGAACTCGTCGAACAGACGCGCCATGTCCGCCCCGGAAAGCCGGTAGCGCGCCGGATGCGCCACCACGGCGATGCCGCCCGCAGCGCGGATCCAGCTCACCGCATCGACCAGCGCTGCCCACTGATGCGCGACGAAGCCCGGCTTGCCGCGCGCGAGGTAATGGTCGAACACCGTCTTGACGTCGGGCATGACGCCGCTCGCCACCAGGTGCCGGGCAAAATGCGCGCGGCTGACGAGCTCAGGATTGCGCGCGAAGCGCCGCGCGCCCTCGTAGGCGCCGGCGATGCCGCAGCGCGCCAGCTCATCGGACATGCGCTGCGCACGCGCATCGCGGCCGGCACGCAGTTCGGCAAGTGCGTCCACCAGCGTCGGGCAACGGTGATCGATGCCGAGGCCGACGATATGCACCGTCTCGCCGGCGAAGGACACCGAGATCTCGACGCCCGGGACGAGTCCTACGCCCATTTCCGCTGCCGCTTCGGCCGCGACGTCGATGCCGCCGACCTCGTCGTGGTCGGTGAGCGCCATCAGGTCGACACCGTTGACTGCGGCTCGCTGCACCAGCGCGCGCGGATCGAGCCAGCCGTCGGACACGGTGGAGTGACTATGGAGATCGACGTTCATGGGGCTCATGGGCAAGGTTCGACAATGCTCGCGCGGTTCCGGGCCAGATTCGACACCTCCCGCCCGCGCCTTACTGTGACAGCAGGAAGTCCTCGATGATTCGCGCCACCGCTTCCGGCTGCTCGTGATGCAGGTTGTGGCCGGCGCCCTCGAGCGTCACCACGCGCAGCGCGCGGAAGCAGCCGCGCGCCGCCTCGTGTGCGGCGTCGCTGACACCGAGATGTCGCCGCAGCGCCACATCGTCGGGCTCGATCCACAGCACCGGCGCGGTCGCACGCCGCCAGCAGGCTTCGGCTTCGGCGCGGCGGTATAGCACCGGATTCACGCGCCGATGCGCCGGGTCGCCCGCCAGCCGCACCACGTGTCCGCCCTCTCCCTGGATCTCCTCGCCCAGGTGTTCGGCAAGCCAGCGCGCCCGGTCCGCCGGCAGGCGCGGGTTGTCGCGCTGCAGGCGCCACGCCAGCGCGTCGAAATCCGGGTAGTCGCGAAAGGAGACCGGCGCGGCGAGTTCGTTCAGCCATTTCTCGTAGCGTCCGGGCGCCTCGTCAGCCTTGCGGTCGGCCAGCCCGAAGGCATCGAGCGCCACCACTGCGGCGACGCGCGCCGGGCGTGCTCCGGCATACATGCAGGCCACGTTGCCGCCCATGCTATGGCCGACCAGCCTGACCGGCGCGTCGGGCTCCGTCAGGCGCAGAATGGCATCGAGATCGGCAAGGTAGTCAGGAAACCAGTAGGCATCGCCACACCATCCGCTGCGGCCAAAGCCGCGCCAGTCGGGCGCGATGACGTGCCAGCCGTGCGCCAGGGCATCGATGACGAACTGGAACGAGGCCGACGCGTCCATCCAGCCGTGCAGCATGAACAGCTTCGGCGCGCCTTCGTCACCCCACTCGCGCAGGTGGTAGCGCACGCCGCGCACATCGACGAAGCGGGATCGGGACGTTTTCATCGCCACCATGATAACAAACGCTGGCGTGACGCCTCGCCGACGCCGGTATCATCCGCCCGTCGAAACCGCATCGCTGCCGCAAGATTCGCCATGACCGACTCCGCTCCGCTCCCCGAACCCGCACGCCACAGCCTCATCGAGGACGTGCAGGGCGTGCTCATCGGCAGCCTTTTCGTCGGCCTGGCGGTGGTCATGTTCCGCGAGCCGGCCTTGCTCACCGGCGGCACCACCGGCCTCGCCTTCCTGCTGCACTACGCGGCGGGCTGGCCGCTCGGCGCGCTGCTGTTCATCCTCAACCTGCCGTTCTATGTCTTCGGCCTCAAGGCCATCGGCACGCGCTTCACGGTGAAGACCTTCTGCGCGGTCGGCATCCTGTCGCTCTACACCGAACTGTTGCCGCGCCTGATCACGTTCGCACGCCTCGACCCGGTGTTTGCCGCAATCATGGCCGGCCTGCTGGCAGGGACCGGCATCCTGATCCTGATCCGCCACGGCGCCAGCCTGGGCGGCATCGGCGTGCTGGCGATCTACCTGCAGAAGACCCGCGGCTGGCGCGCCGGCACGGTGCAGATGGTGGCCGACTGCGGCATCCTGGGCGCCGCGTTCGCCTTCGTCGCGCCGGACAAGGTGGTGCTGTCGGTGCTGGGCGCTTTCGCGCTCAACCTGGTGATCATGATCAACCACCGCCCTGACCGCTACTTCGGCGTCTGAGCCGGCCGCAATGAGTACCCGCCCCCCGATGCTCGTCGGCGAACTGCGCCGCTGCTCGACCTGCAACCGCTGGGGCGGCGAACGCCGCATCGGCGATGACGGCCAGACGGTGCACCTGAATCCGGCCAATCCGCGCGGCGCCTGCAACGAAGGGCCGTGGCATGCGTCGCTGCGCGGTCCGCGCAACGCCTGCGGGCAGTGGCTGCAGTGGATCGAGATCAAGCCGCAGGGCGAAGGACCGGCATCGTGAGCCGCCCTGTAACACAAGGACAAGGACGCCGCAGGCGGGGGAGCGAGCACTGACACATGCGGCATCGGGGATCGCGCGCGTTCTACTTCATTCGTCCTCGTCCTCGCGCCGCGCCTGGTCGGACTGCGGCGCGCCGGCAGCTCGCGCCGCCCACGCTTCGGCGATCATCGCCACGCGCGTCTCCGGTGTTTCCAGGCTGATGCGGCCGAGCGTGCCGTCGCGGTAATCCTGCAGCAGGATCTGCGCCGCCTTTTCCAGATCCAGGCCACCGCCCTTGACCAGGCAGCCGCGCCGGCGCCCGACGGCCTCGACCAGCCCTGGACCATCGAGGCCGGCGGTTTGCAGCCGGTAGCGCGCAGCAACCGGCTGCGCATAGCGCTTGAGCAGGATGTCCGCCAGGAAGGCGGCCACTTCCTCGTCGATGACCGCATTGCGGCCGATCGCATGGCTGGCCGCGAGCATGTAGCCGTCCGAATCAAACTCGATCTTGGGCCACATCATGCCGGGCGTGTCGGTCAGCGTCATGCCTGGCCCGAGGTCCAGCGTCTGCTGGTGCTTGGTCACCGCCGGCTCGTCGCCGACCTTGGCCACCTTGCGCTTGAGCAGCGCATTCATCAGCGTCGATTTGCCGACGTTCGGGATGCCCATGATGATCATGCGCAAGGGCTTCACGCCATCGTCGCGGTGTGGCGCCAACTGCCTGCACAGTGCCGGGATGCGCGCCACCTCGGCCGCACTCTTGGCGGAGATCGCCACTGCCTTGACGCCGGGCTGACGGTTGTAGAAGTCCATCCAGGCGCGCGTAACGGCCGGATCGGCCACGTCGGACTTATTCAGCAGCTTGAGGCACGGCCGATTACGGAATCGCCTCAGTTCGGCGATCATCGGATTGCTGCTGGCCTCGGGCAGGCGGGCGTCGGTCACTTCGATGACGACGTCGATGGCCGCCATGGCCTCGGCCGCCTTCTTGCGCGCCGAGGCCATGTGACCGGGAAACCACTGGATGGGCATGGCTGATCCCTGAACTTGAATGCCCCGATTATCCCACGCCACCCCGCGTATTTTTCCCATGCCATCTGCGAACGATTCGCATCCCAAGACACGGCGACAGGAATTTTTTATTTCCAGTCGAAATAAATTCGCGCATGCCGCAGAAACCGTGTATCGTGCCGCTCGCAGTCGATTCAAGCAGTGGTTGTTCTGGTGGTTACCCCAGCGTGTTCCAAGAGAACGCGTGCCGGTCTGATTCCTCTGGATTACGTTTCTTGATCGTTCCTGCACCTTTCGGGCGCAAGCCCAATCATTTTTGAAAATGGAACGCAAATGAGCACTCAAACCGGTACCGTCAAGTGGTTCAACGACGCCAAGGGCTTCGGCTTCATCACCCCGGAAAACGGCGGCGAAGACCTGTTCGCCCACTTCTCGGAAATCCAGAGCAAGGGTTTCAAGAGCCTGGCTGAAAACCAGCGCGTCGAATTCGAAGTCAAGACGGGTCCCAAGGGCCTGCAAGCGGCGAACATCCGCCCGCTGTAATCGGCGCCTCTCGCCGAATCATCGAAACGCGGCCTCGTGCCGCGTTTTTGCTTTTTGCGGCTCCGAATCGCCGATAATCGCGCTTTGATGTCCGCCGCTTGCGCTATCCGCGCACCCCGATCGCCATGACCGAATCCACCATCCGCTTCGCCGACCTCGCCCTGCCCGAGCCCATCCTGGCCGCGCTCACCGACGTCGGCTACGAGACGCCCTCCCCCATCCAGGCTGCCTGCATCCCGGAACTGCTCGCCGGCCACGACCTGCTCGGCGAAGCGCAGACCGGCACCGGCAAGACGGCGGCCTTCGCGCTGCCCATGCTCGCCAGGCTGGATCTGTCCGACGCGCGCCCGCAGGTGCTCGTGCTGACGCCGACGCGCGAGCTGGCGATCCAGGTGTCGGAAGCCTTCGCCAAGTACGCGCGTCATCTGAAGAACTTCCATGTGCTGCCGATCTACGGCGGCCAGAGCATGGTGGTGCAGTTGCGCCAGTTGTCACGCGGCGCCCACATCGTGGTCGGCACGCCGGGCCGCATCATGGACCACCTCGAGCGCGGCAGCCTGAAGCTCGACGCGCTGCGCTCGCTGGTGCTCGACGAGGCCGACGAGATGCTGCGCATGGGCTTCATCGACGACGTCGAATGGATCCTCGAGCACACGCCCGACACGCGCCAGACCGCACTGTTCTCGGCGACGATGCCCAACGCGATCCGCGACGTGGCCCACCGCCACCTGCGCGAGCCCAAGGAAGTGAAGATCCGCGCCGCCACTGCCACGGTGGCCAAGATCAGCCAGCGCTACTGGCTGGTGCGCGGCGTCGACAAGCTCGACGCGCTGACGCGCATTCTGGATGCGGAAGAAAGCTTCGACGCCGCCCTCGTCTTCGTGCGCACCAAGATCGCCACCGACGAGCTCGCCGACAAGCTCGCCGCGCGCGGCTACGCGGCAGCGGCGCTGAACGGCGACATGACCCAGGGCATGCGCGAGCGCGTGATCGAGCAGCTCAAGTCCGGCGCGCTCGACATCGTCATCGCCACCGACGTGGCGGCGCGCGGCATCGACGTGCCGCGCATCTCGCACGTCATCAACTACGACATCCCGTACGACACCGAAGCGTACGTGCATCGCATCGGCCGCACCGGCCGCGCCGGGCGCGAGGGGGTGGCGGTGCTGTTCGTGGCGCCGCGCGAGACGCGCATGCTGAAGATGATCGAGCGCGCGACGCGCCAGCCGATCACGCCGATCGCACTGCCCAGCAGCGAGGAAGTCTCCAACCTGCGCGTGGCGCAGTTCAAGCGCCTGGTGGTCGACACGCTGGGCAGCGAGGATCTGGGCTTCTTCATGGACGTGGTCAACGGCCTCGTCGAGGAGAACGAGATCGATGCCCACGAAGTCGCCGCGGCGCTCGCCTATCTCGCCCAACGTGACCGCCCCCTGCAGATCGAGGAAAGCGGCCGCGGCTGGGATCTCGCCACCGCGCCGACGCACACCGGCGGCCGGCCGCCGCGCGACGAGGCCTTCACCACCGGCATCGCCCGCGAGCGCCCGCAGCGCCCCAACCGCGACGAGATCCTGCAGCGGCGCCGCGCCTTCGCCGATGGCGCGCTGGCGCGCTACCGCATCGAGGTCGGCCGCAACCATGGCGCCAGCCCCAAGGAAATCGTCGGCGCCATCGCCAACGAAGGCGGCATCGAAGGCAAGTTCATCGGCCAGATCCACCTGTTCAACGACTTCAGCACGGTGGAACTGCCCGCCAACCTGCCCGCGGATCTGCTGGAAACGCTCAGGCGCACGCGAGTCCGCCAACTGCCGCTCAACATCCGCCTGCTGACGGATGCCGAAGCCGCCATCGTGCCGGAGCGCCGCCGTCCGCCGCGCGAGGAGGGCTTCCGCCGCGAGGAAGGTTTCCGTCGTGACGAAGCGCCGCGGCGCAGCTACGGCGAAGACAGCCGGGGGCCACGCTCCTATGGTGGCGAAGGCGGCAGCAGGCCGGGCGGAGGCGATCGCGGCACCGGACAGGGCAAGCCGGGTGGCTACAGCAAGGGTGGAGCCTATGGTTCGGGCGGCGGCTACGGCAAGCCCGGCGCACCGCGCCGTGACGAGCACGAGCCGCACCCCGCATCGCACGACGACCGCGGCGGCAAGGCGCCCTTCTCCACGCACAAGCCGCGCCGCCATCGGGATGCCTGAGACGGTGCCTGAAGCGATGCGCTGCACCCCGCTCGGGATCGAGCGCATCGCACGATGACCGGCCGCCGCCCCCGCAAGCTGGCGGTTGCGCCTGCAAGTGTCGCTGAAGCGACGACGGATCCGGCGCCGTTCGCCGTGCTGACGCCCGACTTCGTGCTCGACGCGATCGAAAGCGTCGGCCTGCGCCCCGACGGCCGCCAACTGGCGCTCAACAGCTACGAGAACCGCGTCTATCAGATCGGCGTCGAGGACGGGCCGATGGTAGTCGCCAAGTTCTACCGCCCCGGACGCTGGAGCGACGCGGCCATCCTGGAGGAGCACGGCTTCACCGCCGAACTCGCCGAGCGCGAGATCCCGGTGGCGGTGCCGCTCCTCATCGACGGAAGAACGCTGCATCGCCACGGCGGGCTGCGCTTCGCGCTGCTCCCGCGTCTTTCCGGCCGCGCGCCCGAGCTGTCCGACCCGGCCACGCTGGAGTGGATGGGACGCTTCATTGGCCGCATCCATGCCGTCGGTGCATTGCGTCCCTTCGTCGCGCGGCCGGCGCTGGACATCGCGAGCTTCGGCGAAGCCTCACGCGACTGGCTGCTGCAACACGACTTCATCCCGGCCGACGTGCTGCCGGCCTGGCGCAGCAGCGTGGAACAGGCGCTGGACGGCGTACGGCGCGCCTTCGATCGCGCGGGCCGTGTGCGCCCACTGCGGCTGCACGGCGACTGCCACCTGGGCAACGTGCTGTGGCAGGCGGACGAGCGCGCCCCCTTCGTCGGACCGCAGTTCGTCGACTTCGACGATGCGCGCATGGGCCCGGCAGTGCAGGACCTTTGGATGCTGCTGTCGGGCGAGCGTGACGAGATGTCGCGCCAGCTTGCCGACGTGCTCGCCGGCTACGAGGATTTCATGGAGTTCTCGCCGCGCGAGCTGCATCTGTTGGAAGCCCTGCGCACCCTGCGCCTGCTCCACTATTCGGCCTGGCTCGCCCGGCGCTGGGACGACCCCGCCTTCCCGGCCGCCTTTCCGTGGTTCAACACCCAGCGCTACTGGCAGGACCGGGTGCTCGAGCTGCGCGAGCAGATCGCGCTGATGGACGAGCCGCCGCTGCGCCCGGCATGAGCGGGCGAGCGCTTCAGGTGCCGGGCCGCGCCGCCCTCACCGACGCGGCGAAATCACGCGCGTCCGCCACGAATTCGAAGAAATCCGCCTCGAAGCCGGCGTAGTCGCGCAACAGCTCCTCGCCTGCCCCCGCCAGCGGATTGGGTCGGCGCAGCCGATGTTCCGCCATGCGATCGAGCGCGCGGGCGACGTTGTCGACCTCGCGATAGCTCGCCATCCAGTCGTACGCGGCCATGCGCTCGAACACCGGTGCGAAGGATTCCGGCAGCGCCTCCGGGTAATCGGCGATCAGCCGGTAGGTGTGGGTGGTGAAGACGGCCAGCGGCTCGTCGCTGAACTGCGACCAGTGCCGCGCCAGGAAATGGTCGTAGAAAAGGTCCACCATGATGCCGCCCACCCTGCGTCGTTCCGCGCTGATGCGCGCGCGGCTGCGACGGAAGGCGGCATGCGTGTCGGCAAAGCTGTCGATGCGCCGGTGCAGCATCACGCCTGCGGCCAGCCCGGCGTCCATGCCCGGCGGCAGCGGATCCAGCCAGCCCTTGACGAAGTCGCCGATCACGCCGCCGATGCGATCGGTCGCCAGCGGACCGGCCAGATAGGCATGCGCAAGAAAGTTCATCGCGCCCGCCCGCCCGTCCGCTCAGCGCCGTCCGCGCGCCATCAGCACTTGCGGCTCGACCTGCACCGTGTCGCGGCCGTTGGTGACCCAGACGTGGCTGTCCTGGATGGTGAATTGCAGGCGCATGCTGCGCTCGGTGAGGCGCGCGAGATCGGGCGCCGCCTCGGGCGGCAGGTTCAGCACGACGAGCTTGTCCTGGCGGCCGAGCTTGTCGCGCACGCCGCTCCACCAGATGTCGGCGGCGCGACCATAGCTGACCACCACCACCTCGTCAGCGCGACCGCAGGCCTTCCGGATCCACTTCTCGTCGGGCTGGCCGACGTCGATCCAGCGCTCGATGGCACCAGTGAGGTCACGCTGCCACAGGTCGGGCTCGTCATCCACGCACAGGCCCTTGCCGAAGGCGAGCGCCGGATCGGCGAACAGCGCGAAGGCGAGCAGGCGCACCATCATGCGCTCGTCGGTCTCCGACGGATGGCGCGCGATCGTCAGCGCATGGTCGCCGTAGTAGCCGCGGTCCATGTCGGCGATCTGCAGCTCGGCCTTGTAGATGGTGGCTTTGAGTGCCATCGGCAGCGGACTCCGCTCAGTGCACCGTGGGCGACGCCGCGCGGTTCGCCTGCTGCCAGGCGATCACCGCGCGCCCCGCATGGGCCATCACCACATTGCGCTGCTCCGCCGGCAGTTCCCGCGACAGCGCACCGAACAGGGCCTGCGTCGCTTCCTGCGCCAGGCCTTCGCTGGCCAGGCCGTCGGCCAGGCAGCGGATCTGGATCGACGCCAGCGCATCGGCCACCAGGCGCCAGCCGGAAAGCGGCATGTCACGCACCAGGGCGAGCAACTGGCCGCCGAGCTGCCCGGCCAGGCGCAGCGCCTCGTCGCGCTCCTCGGCGGCGATGGACGAGTGCCACAGTGCCAGGTGGATGCCACGCCGCAGCTCGACCTTGAAATCGATGGCGTTTTCCTCCGCTGCGCCGAGCACCTCGAACTGGCGCAGGAAGTGCGCCTCGTCCTCGGCGTCGAGCCCGGTGCGCAGTGAGCCGATCAGCTCGGTCAACCCGGGGATGGCCACCAGGCCGAAGGCCTGCGACCACGCCAGCCCCCACTGGTCCATGCCGCTCATCAGCAGCGCCAGCCGCAGCGCGCGGCCCTCTTCCGAGCCGGCCGCTTGCGCCCAGTTGCGCAGCGCACCGCGCATCTCGTCCACGCCGGCGCGGCGCGCCGCCTCGGAGTCGCCCACCGTAAGGCGAAACACGCGGGCGAAGGCGTCCTGCGCCATGCGGGCCGCCTGGCGCTGGTGGTCGATATCGACCCAGGCAGCAAGCGGATCAGGGGGAAAGACGGTTTCGGCGGTTGAGGACATGAGACGGCGCGCGGACAGGAAGGGCGCCATTGTGCCTAGCCGGGGCAAGCGCGGCAATGCGCCGACACGCCCTGCGCGCGCCCTCAGGCAGCGAGCGGCACACGCTCCAGGGTGCGCTTGAGCGCATCGAAGCACCGTGCGTCGATCGCGGTGCCGACGTTCTCGGCCATGATCTCGAGCGTTCTGGGGATGGGAACTGCCGCACGATAGGGACGCTCTGCGGTGATCGCGTCGAAGATGTCGGCCGTGGTGATGATGCGCGTCTCGAGCGAGATGTCGTCCGCGCTCAGGCCGCGCGGATAGCCCTTGCCGTCGAGCCGTTCATGGTGGGCGCCCGACACCCGCGCCAGTTCGCCGAAGGCGCCGATGCGCGACAAGATGGCCTCGGTGTAGGCCGCATGCCGCTGCACCGCCTCCCATTCATCCGCGTCGAGCTTGCCCGGCTTGTCCAGCACCGCATTGCTCACCCCCAGCTTGCCCACGTCGTGCAGCAGCGCGCCACGCTTGAGCCAGCGCCGCCGCGCCGGCGACAGGCCGAGCTGCGCCGCGATGAGATCCGTGTACAGCGCCACGCGCACGCTATGGCCTTGGGTGTAGGGGCTCTTGGCATCGACGACCTGGCCGAAGGCGGCGGCGATCTCGTCCAGGTAATCGTCGTCGAGCGGTACCTCGAAGCGGCCAGGCTCGAGCCCGAACACTGCACGGTCCACATCGTCGGCGGCGAGCTGGCTCCAGAAGCCGGGTCGTGCCGCGACACGCTCGAGCGCCTCCACCAGGCGCGGATCGAACCAGCGCCCGGCGCGCGCCCGCGCCTCCTGCATCGCGCCCGCGGGGCCCTCCACCGTGTGGAACACGTCCACCACCTGCGCCAGCAGCGCGATGCGCGCATAAACCGGAATCGCCTCGCCCGCCAGCCGATCCGGGCGGCCGCTGCCGTCCCAGTGCTCGTCGAGCGCGTGGATGCCCTGCGCCACGCCTTCGCTGAAGCGCAACTGGCGTGCGATATCCGCGCCGCGCTGGCAGCGGGTCTGGATCAACTCCTGGGCAATGTCGTCGCCATCGCGGAAGATCGTCAGCATGGTGCGGAAGCGCTCGGCGAGCGTGCCGCGCAGCCCGGTGTGGCCGACCACGAAGCGCAGCACCTGCGGCAGCGTGCCGTCGACCCACTTGAAGTCACGCTTGAACGCGAGGTCGTCGGTCAGGTACAGCTCGCAGATGCGCGCCGCATTGCTGCTGCAGCCGAGGTCCTTGAGCAGCAGGGTGTAGTAGAGCTCCCACAAGGCATGCTCGTCGAGGCCGATCTCGCGCCCGACATGCATGCCGATCCAGCAGCAGCGCACGCAATGACCCTCGGGCTGGCCCTCGGTGATATCGAGGGCGTGGCTGAGGGCGCCAATCAGTTCCGACAACTTGAGTCCGCTGGGCATGGTTCTCGCTGGCCGTCCATGGGAGGACGGGCGAGTATGCCTGTCGGCGCCACGCGCATCAGCGCACTGGATCACGCTGCGCGGCGCGGCTCCGCCCTGCGTGTCAGGCCCAGAGCGAGGGCGCGCGCCGCATCGGCAGTTCCACCTCGCCGTCGCGGAAGCCGCTCAGCATGCGGCGCAGCGCGTCCGCATCCTCCTCGGTGAAACCGCGCTTGAAATCGGTCAGCAGCAGCCGTGAGCGCGACATCCAGTTGCCGGGGGCATCATCGACCGCACACCAGGCCGTGGCGTCGACCTTGGGCTCGTGCTGCGACAGCCACAGCATCGCCTCGCGTTCGCGCAGGCCATGCAGCTCGGCACCGTGCTTGGGCAGCAGGTGCGGCGACGCGCCGGCGATACGCGGCCGGATGTCTTCGGCGAAGCGCGCCTTGAGCTTTTCGAGCGAGAACAGCATGCGCCAGTCCGACGAGATGACGATGCGCACCTCATCGAACTCGCGCACCACCGCCTCGATCAGCGGCAGGCTGCGAAAGTCCTCGACTTCGCCCCACGGATGGGTGACGCCGTCGAAGTCCATGAAGATGTAGGTGTGCCTTGTCATGTCTGGCCGAGAGAGGAAGAGCGCAGGATCGGTGCATGAATGCTGCAATGCAGAATATACTTCATGTATAACCTGCGACGCAGGATTAAATACTCCGCCTGTAGCGGAATTGCACGCTGTTCGTGACGCAAGACGCAGATGCTGCAATGCATTAAATCCACACTGTCGCCAGAGTTTCCCCATCCACGAAGCTGGAGCAAACATGACCCCGATCATCAACCTCGAAGGCAAGGTGGGCCTGATCACCGGCATCGCCAACGAAAAATCGATTTCCACTGGCGTTGCCGAAGCCTGCGCGCAAGCCGGCGCGAAGCTGATCATCACCTACCAGAACGAGAAGACGCGCGCCTTCATCGAGCCGGTGATCAGCCGGCTCGGTGTCACCGATGTCTTCCTGCTCGACGTCACCCAGCCCGAAACGCTCGACGCCGCTTTCGCCGAGATCGATGCCCGCTACGGCAAGCTCGACTTCGTGCTGCACAGCATGGCGTTCGCGAAGCGCGACGACCTGCACGGCCGCGTGGTCGACACCTCCGCCGACGGCTTTGCCCTGGCAATGGACGTCTCCACCCATTCCTTCGTGCGCCTGGCGAAGAAGGCGGAACCGCTGCTGGAAAAGGCGGGCGGCGGCTCGCTGGTGACGATGACCTACCTCGGTTCGGAAAAGGTCATCCCCAACTATGGCGTGATGGGCCTGTGCAAGGCCGCGCTCGAGGCTGCGACCCGTTACCTGGCCGCCGAGCTGGGCCAGAAGAACATCCGCGTCAACGCCGTGTCGCCCGGCCCACTGATGACGCGCGCCGCCTCGGGCATCGCCGGCTTTGACGGCCTGATGGCCACTGCGGTGGAGCGCTCGCCCATGCACGCGCTGGTCACGCCGGAAGACATCGGCGCGCTGACCGCATTCCTCTTCTCCGATGCCGGACGCCTGATCTCGGGCGGCGTGCATTTCGTCGACGCCGGCTACAACATCATGGCCTGAGACGGAGGGGTTCGTCGTGATCGATCTTTCCCGCGCGCGGGCATGCCTGGGACGTGAGGCCATCTTGCTGCCCGACCCGGTGCCCGTGCACCCGCTGCTCGAGGGCA
Source organism: Thauera sp. 2A1 (assembly GCF_009469595.2). GTDB lineage: Bacteria > Pseudomonadota > Gammaproteobacteria > Burkholderiales > Rhodocyclaceae > Thauera. Next base: position 26,617 of record NZ_SSXV01000023.1, read on the forward strand.
AGAAGGAGATCGGTCGCGGCGAATACTCGATCGTGCTCGACAAGGGCGACGGCGAGCGGGTCTATAAGGTCATCAGCTCGCCGGCCGACTATTTCCTCTACACTGCCGAGGACCGTCCGCGCGGCAAGCATTTCCCCATCGTCCATGCCGACCACGGCATCATCGGCCGCGCGCTATCGGGCTACCCGTTGCACCTGATCGAGATGGAACGCCTTTACCCGCTCGCCGAAGGCTCACCCGCCGCCGACCTGGCGATGCGCCTGATCGAGTTCTACTGGGCCGGCTGCGCACAATGGAGCCGGCTGGGTTCCAGCATGGGGCGCATCGCGCTCTACCACCTGGTGCAGCAACCCCTGGATGTCGACCAGGGCATCCATGACGCCTTGAAGGCCCTGTCCGATTTCGTCGAGGAATACCAGGTGCTGCCGGACATCCTCAACGCCAACAACCTGATGATGCGCAAGGACGGCACGCTGGTGTTCTCCGACCCGGTGTTCATCGCCTGAGCGGCCGCATCCGCCCGCCGGGCGCGCGCGGATCGCGCGTATCATCGCCGCATCTCCCTGCGAGAATCCGACGATGAGCACAACGGACGATCACGACCACTGCCACGACCACGTTCCGCAACCACATAGCATCGGCATTGCGCGCCAGGGCCCGTTCGACGCGGCCGCATTCGAGCGTGCGGTGACCGACCTGCTGCTCGCCTGCGGCATCGACCCTGCCACCGCGCACACCGGCCGCACTGCGCAGCGCGTGCGCGAGCTGTGGCAGCGCCGGCTGCTCGGGGGCTACGAGCTCGACCCGGCCGCCGCGCTGGGGGACGGTTTCGCCGACCCGAGGGAGGATCTGGTGGTGATCCGTGGCATCGCCGTGCATGGCGTGTGTCCGCACCATCTCGTGCCGTTTCGTGGGGTGGCCCATGTCGCCTACCTGCCGGGCGGGCGACTGCACGGCTTCGGCCGCATCGCCCGCCTCGTCGACGCGATCGGGCACCGCTTCACCTACCAGGAATGGATGACGCGCGACATCGCCGACGCGCTGATGCAGCACGGCAAGGCCCGCGGCGCAGCCTGCATGATCGAGGCCGAACAGCTCTGTCTGCTGCTGGGCGAGGATCGCCGCGGCGACGAGCGCGTCGTCACGCAGGCATGGTCCGGCGCGTTTGCCGATTCAGCACAACTGCGCAACGAGTTCCTGCACGCGATCGACCATCGGCACGGCCACTGATCGGCCAGGCCTGAACGGCCGCGATCCGGCGCCGGCTAGGCGCCAGGGGGAAGGGCTTCACGCCCCTCGCCGCCGAGGTCGAGCAGCACCACTTCGCGCCCCTGCAGCACCACCGCGCCGCGATAGCGGTCGTAGCCAGAGCGGGAATAATCGAAGTCGAAGGCACGTTGCAGCACCAGGCGGCCGTCGTCGTCGCGTACCGGCCGCAGGCCGCGGCCGACCACGGTTTCATCAAGAAACTGCAAGCCCTCGCGACGGCATGCTGCGCGCGCCGCGGCCACGCCCGCTTCGCGCGCCTTCAGGCTGTCGAACCAGAACCACACCAGCAGCCCCAGCGCCAGCAGCACCAGCAGTTCGGGCAGGGAAATCATGGTGCGAGCACCCCGGCGATCGCATGGAAGAGCCCCGCCGCCATCAGTGCCGATGCCGGCACCGTGATCAACCACGCCGCGAGGATGCGCCGCAACTGCGAGCGCCGCACCAGTTCGTGCTGGTAGGCGCGACGCAGCGCCTTGCGTTCCCACTTGGCAAACCGCGCCGGATCCTCACCGCGCCTGGAGCGCTGCTTGAGCTCCTTCAGCAGCGCCCCCTTGTCGTCCACCGATGCGGCATCGAAGCGGCGCATGAAATCGTCGATCGCCGGCTGGTCGTGCTGCGGATGGTGAGCCTTGATCTCCTCGACCATCCGCTCACGGCTGCTCTTGAGATATTCGCGCAGGAAACCCACCCCCAGGACACTGCCGACGACCACATGGGTGGAGCTCACCGGCAAGCCGAGCACGCTGGCGACGATCACCGTCAGCGCCGACGCCATCACGACACTGAAGGCACGCATGTTGTCGAGCTCGGTGAGCTCGCTGCCGATGGTGCGGATCACGCGCGGCCCGAAAAGCGCCAGGCCGACGCCGATGCCGAGTGCCCCGACCAGCATCGCCCATGCGGCCACGTTCGCGCCCTGCATGGAGCCGCCCGTCTGGGTGACGACGTGCACGATGGCGGCAAGCGGCCCGACCGCGTTGGCGACATCGTTCGAACCATGGGCAAAACTCATCACCGCCGCGGCGAACATCAGCGGCACGGTGAACAGCCGATTCACGCCCGACTTCGTGTTCGGGATGAAGCGCCCCGGCCCCACAACCCGCGCACGCACCGTGAAGAAGGTCAGCAGGCCCGCAGCGAAGCCACAGCCGAGCGCGATCGCCCCGCCGACGATACGCCAGCGCCCAAGGCCCTCGACCAGCAGGAAGGTGGTGAAGATCCATGCCATGACCGCCAGCAGCACCGGGACCACGCGCCTTGCCGCCGCCGCCATGTCCACCCGATAGGTGATGCTGCGCTTGATGAAGTACAGGAACAGCGCCGCGAGCACCCCGCCGAGCAGGGGAGACACCACCCAGCTCGCCACGATGCGGCCCATTACCGGCCAGTTGACGACCTCGATGCCGCGCGCAGCGACGCCGCTGCCCATGATCGCACCGACGATGGCATGCGTCGTCGACACGGGCGCACCCAATGCGCTCGCGATGTTGATCCACACCGCACCTGCCAGCAACGCCGCGAGCATGACCCAGACGATGAGCTGCGGATCGGCGAACATGCCGGGATGGATGATGCCGCTGCGCATGCGCTCGATCACCCGCTCGCCGGCGACCAGCGCGCCGGCGATGTCGAACACTGCCGCAATCAGCAGCGCAGTCACCAGGCTGAACGCCCCCGCGCCAACGGCCGGGCCGACGTTGTTGGCGACATCGTTGGCGCCGATGTTCATCGCCATGTAGGTGGCGACGATCGCCGCCATGACCAGCACGACGCTGCCCTCGCCGGCCCCCTGCGAGGCCACGTAGAACATCACGCCGACGAGGAACAGGAAGCTGACGCCGAAGCGTACGAGTTCGCCGCGGCCGCCGGCGACCGCCAGCTCGAATTCGTTGAGGTGCTGCAACTCCACGCCCGGATCAGCCCAGCTTGTCGTACTTGTCGGAGCGCCCGTGCGCCCTGTCCGCCGGATAGCGGCTCGCGTTGATCGCCAGCTTGCGCTGCGCCGCCTCGTCGAGATCGATGTCGAGCACGTCGGCCAGGCGCACCAGGTAGAGCAGCACGTCGGCCAGCTCCAGCGCAACCGCCTCGCGCGTGTCGGCATCCAGCGCAGCCGACTGCTCGGCCGTCAGCCACTGGAAGTGCTCGATCACCTCTCCGGCCTCGCCCGACAAGGCCATCGCCAGGTTCTTCGGCGTGTGGAAGGGCTCCCAGGCACGCTCGGCAGCGAACACCCGCAGCGCGTCACGCAGCACCTGCAGCGTGTCGGACGGTCCATCGGTGAGCGTTGGCTGCGCCTTCATTCGATCGCATGCTCCAGGTCGAAGCCGGCACCCTCGTCCACCGCCAGCACCTTGCTCAGCCACGGCAGCGTAGCTTCCAGGCGCTCGGGCAGCACCCAGGGCGGATTGACGATGTACATGCCGCTGCCGAACATGCCGAAGCCGTCCCTGGGCGGGCGCTTCACCGAGAGGCGCACGTCGAGCCAGCTCTCGGCACCGAGATCGGCGAGGCGGTCATGCAGTTGCCGCGCCTCCGGCCGCGCCAGCATCGGGTACCACAGCGCGTAGGTGCCGGTCGGAAAGCGCTTCATGGCGTCCTTCAGCACCTCGACCACGCGGCGGTAATCCTCCTTCACCTCATAGGGCGGATCGATCAGCGCCAGCGCGCGCCGCGAAGGCGGTGGCAGCAGCCCCTTGAGCGCGCCGAAACCGTCGGCCTTGCGCACCTGCACGCGCTCGACCTCGCCATTGAAGGTGCGCTGCAGCGACTCGTGATCCGCCGGGTGCAGTTCGAACAGGCGCAGGCGGTCCTGCGCGCGGGCGCAGGTCATCGCCAGCGCCGGCGAGCCGGGATAGAACAGCAGCCGGCCATGGGGATTGAACTGCCGCACCGCGGCGACGTAGCGCGCCAGCATCGCAGGCAGGTCGTCCCGCGCCCACAGCCGGCCGATGCCATCGGCGAACTCGGCCGTCTTGCCGGCCTGCTCGCTCTCCAGCGCATAACATCCGCCGCCTGCATGGGTGTCGATGTAGAACCACGGCTTGTCCTTGCGATTGAAGTAATCCAGCAATTCGAGCAGGACGGCGTGCTTCAGGACATCGGCGTGGTTGCCGGCGTGAAAGGCGTGGCGGTAGCTGAGCATGAGCATCGAGGGGCGGCGGAAGCCGCGAATCCTACCACCACCGCCAGCATGGCGCCCCTTTCCGGGCAAGATGGCGTCACCTGACGGTGCCCGGAAATGTCCACTAAGCGCCTGAGCTTGCTATGATTTCGCCCCCGCGCCGGACAACAGGCGCCGGTTTCAACAGAGAGAGACGATGAGCATTTACGCCCTGGGCGAGCACACGCCACAATTCGGTGAAGGCTGCTGGGTTGCACACAACGCCACGGTCATCGGCGCCGTCGAAGCCGGCCACAACGTCAATATCTGGTACAACGTGGTCATCCGCGGCGACCGTGACCCGATCAGCATCGGCGACAACACCAACATCCAGGACGGCTCCATCCTGCACACCGACGACGGCGTGCCGCTCACGATCGGGGCCGACGTCACCGTCGGCCACATGGCCATGCTGCACGGCTGCACCGTCGGCGACGGCAGCCTGATCGGCATCAACGCGGTGGTGCTCAACAACGCGGTGATCGGCAAGAACTGCATCATCGGCGCCAAGGCGCTGATCCCGGAGGGCAAGGTGATCCCCGACCGTTCGCTGGTCGTCGGCTCGCCCGGGCGCGTGATCCGCGAACTGACCGATGCCGACATCGCCAACCTGCGTGCCAACGCTGCACACTACGTGGAAAACGCGCGCCGCTACGAAGCCAAAATGCACGCGCTCGACCCTAGCGCCGTGCTCGAGCAAGGCGGCCGCTAGGCGCGGCTGCCCGCGCCGCCGCCGGCCCGCGTGTCCGCGGCGGCTGCACACCCGTCCGGCTTTTCGTCCTCATTGCGCGCGCCGGCGCGTGTCAGCCAGACGACTGCGGCAAGAATGATGGCGCCCCCCACGAGTTGCAGCCGGTTGAGCGGCTCGTCGAGGAAGATGGCAGCAAGCGCAATCGTCACGGCCGGCTCGAGCGTGGACAGCGTGGCCGCATCGGCTGCGCCCAGCAGACGGATACCCGCGAAGAAGCCGCCCATGGCGATCACCGTCGACACCACCGCGATCGCCAGCACCGCTGCCCAGCCGGCCGGCTCCACCGGAAAGCGTGGCCGGGTGGCGAGCGTGATCGCACCGAACACCACGGCCGCGGATATCATCACCACCGTTGCCGCGCCCATCGCGTCCGAGCGGGCGAGCACCCGGCTGCCGACCAGGATGTAGATCGAATAGATCAGCGCCGCCGCCACACCCAGCGCGACACCGACCGGCTCGCCCGCAATTCCGCCGCCCAAGGTGAGCGCCGTTCCAACCAGGGCCGCCAGCACCGCCAGCACGCGCCCCACGCCCAGCGGCTCGCGCAGGAACACCGCTCCCAGCACAGTGACGAGGAAGGGATACAGGTAGAGCAGCAGCGCCACCAGGCCGGCAGTGGCGTGGTTCAGGGCGGAAAAGAACGCCAGCGACTGTCCGACATAGCCCACGCCGCCCATCGCGGCGAGGATCGCCAGGCTGCGTCCGCGCGGCCAGTGCCGGCGTGCAAGCGCCATGTAGATGCTCATCAAGATCGCAGCGATGGCAAATCGCAGGAATAGCACGGCGACGACGTCCGCGCCATCGGCGTAGGCGTAGCGCGCAAAGATCGCCATCGCGCCGAAGCTCACGGCGGAGACGGCGACGAGAAGCGCACCGAGGACTCGCTGATTCATGGAAAGCGACGGCAGGAAGCGAAGACCGCGAGCATGCCGAGCACGGCGCGTGCGGTCAATGCGAACGGCACGCCGCGGCGACGATGCGGTATAAACGTCAGGCGGGTGCCGCCCGCCGTCCCTCGCCGGCAGCGCACCCAGACCCCGCATGAGAATGAGGAATCACCTTCATGAATCGTCGCCTTGCCCTGCTCGCCAGCGCGCTCTGTGCGCTGCTGGCCGCTCCCCTCCCCGCCACTGCAGAGGATGCCGCGGTGCGCACCGTCGAATTCAGCGCCGATGCCAGCCGCGCGGCCCCCAACGACCTCGCGGTTGCCGTGCTCTATGTCGAACGTTCGGCCACCGATGCTGCCGCGCTGGCGCGCGAGGTCAACCAGGCGATCGCTGCGGCGCTCGACACCGCACGCGCCCACCCGGCGGTGAAGACGCAGAGCGCAGGCACGTCCACCTGGCCGGTGTATGGCAAGGACGGCCGCGGCCGCATCGAGAGCTGGCGTATGCGCGCCGACCTCCGGCTCGAAAGCCGCGACGTGGGCGCGATGTCGGCGCTCGTCGGCAAGCTGCAGTCCAGCATGGCGCTGGCGCAGATCGTCATGCAACCGGCGCCCGAAACGCGCCGCAAGGCGGCCGACGAGGCCACCGTGGACGCCATCCACGCCTTCGAGAAGCGCGCGCAGTTGATCGCCGGCGCGCTGGGTCGGCGCTACCGCCTGTACCAGATCAGCATCGCCGAATCCGGCGTGCAGCAGCCCGCGTTCGCGCGCATGCGCGCCGCCTCCGCGATGGCAGCCGAAGCGGCCCCTGCGCCACTCGAAGGCGGCGAGAGCCAGGTCTCGGTGAGCGTCAGCGGCCGTGTCGAACTGCTCGATTGAAGGCTCGCGCGGCGTGAACGCTTGCGAGATGGCCGGCGGGGGTGGACGCCCGCGCGGCCCTGTCCTATCTTTCGCGACATGACAGCGCCACGACTTCGACATCTCGGCGACGCCGCCCGCGGCACGCGCATCATCGCCTCCTTCCGCACGGCGGATGCGGGGCCAAGCGCAGCGCCCGGGACCTGCGGTCTGTTTGGTCTGCTGGGTATCGCCACCATCATCGCAGCAACGCAGCTCACCGGATGCGGCAGCCTGACTCCACCCGCAACGACGGCGCCGAGCCCGCCAGCCGAACGCAGCTATTTTTCGGTCGACAACGAAGCGCAGACGCAGGAAATGGTGCTTTACGCCCTGGGACTGCTCGACACAGGCTACCGTTTCGGCGGCCGCAACCCGGAGGCGGGGCTGGACTGCAGCGGCATGGTGGCCTATATCGTCGAAAAGATCAGCGGCCGCCGCCTACCCCACAACGCGGCGCAGATCGCGGAGCGCACCCGACCGATCGACATCGACGCCCTTCAGCCTGGCGACCTGGTGTTCTTCAACACCATGCAGCGCCGCTACTCGCACATGGGGATCTACATCGGCGACGGCCGCTTCATCCACGCCCCGTCCAGCCGGGGGGCGGTGCGGGTCGAGCGCCTGGACAACCGTTATTTCAAGCCGCGATTCGACGGCGCCCGCACGCTGCTTGCTGCCAACTGATACCGACGCCTTCCTGGGCTCGTGCGCCGGATCGTCTCGCGCTTGTCACATCAGGCATCTAGGCTTTGAACCACCCGGCATCCCATCTGGAGGAGACAACACATGCCTGCAAGAACCATAGCAAGTGTGGTGCGCGGTCAGCGCATCCTGACGGTCGATCGTGAAATGAGCGTGCGCGAGGCATCCATGCGGATGGCGGCGGAACGCGTCGGATCCGCAATGATCGTCGAGGCCGGCAAGCTCGTCGGCATTTTCACCGAGCGCGATGCGCTCGTGCGGGTCCTCGCCGCGGGGCTCGCCCCCGACACGACACGGCTCGCCGACGTGATGACGCCGAATCCGCAGACGATCGGGCCCGACCGGCCGCTCGTCCATGCGATGCACCTGATGACCGAAGGCGGCTTCCGCCACGTCCCGGTGGTCATCGATGGACGTCCGGTGGGGATGGTCTCGGCGCGGGACGCCCTGGGAAGTGAACTGCTCGCCTTCGAACACGAGCAGGAACAACGCGAGGCGATCTCGCAACGGCTCTGAACGCCCGCCACATGCGTGAGCCGGCCGCTGGCCGGCTCAGTTCTTTTGCGGCACCTCGACGAAGATCTCGCCCGGGCGCGTCATGCCCAGCTCGAAGCGCGCACGCTCCTCGATCGCGTCGTTGCCCGACTTCAGGTCGCGCACTTCGGCATCGAGGCTGGCGTTGCGCTGCTCCAGGCGCAGGTTCTCGTCGCGCTGCGCCCGCACCTGTCGATCCACCTCCCACACCCGCAGCCACCCGCCCTTGCCGAGCCAGAGCGGGTACTGCAGGACGACGACGAGGACGAAGAGGATGAGGACAGGCCAGCGCATGGGAAGGTGCAGCGGAATCAGGGAATCGTAAGAAGGATGAAGCCGGCACGACCGGCGTCGACGTCCGCGACCGACATCCTGCGAAAAGGCCGGCGGGTTCGCCGCCGGCCTTGCCAGGTCATGCCGAGTCGCAAACCGGCGGCGATCAGCCCCGCAGGTTGTAGAAGGCGCGCTTGCCCGGATACGTCGCGGTGTTGCCGAGATCTTCCTCGATGCGCAGCAACTGGTTGTACTTCGAGATGCGGTCGGAGCGCGACAGCGAACCGGTCTTGATCTGCATCGCACGCAGACCGACGGCGATGTCGGCGATGGTGGAATCGTCGGTTTCGCCCGAACGGTGCGAGATCACCGCGGTGTAGCCGGCGAGCTTGGCCATCTCGACCGCGGCGAAGGTCTCGGTCAGCGTGCCGATCTGATTGATCTTGATCAGGATGGAGTTGGCGATGCCCTTGTCGATGCCTTCCTGCAGGATGCGGGTGTTGGTGACGAAGAGGTCGTCGCCCACCAGTTGAACCTGCTTGCCCAGGCGCTCGGTCAGGTGCTTCCAGCCCGCCCAGTCGCCTTCGGCCATGGCGTCCTCGATCGACACGATGGGGAACTTGTCGGCCAGCGTCGCCAGATAGTCGGTGAAGCCTTCGGCGGAGAGCGACAGGCCTTCGCCTTTCAGCTCGTACTTGCCGTCCTTGTAGAACTCGCTCGCGGCGCAGTCGAGCGCCAGCAGCACGTCGCGGCCCGGCTCGTAGCCGGCGGCGGAGATCGCGTCCTGGATCAGCGACAGCGCTTCCTCGGTGCCCGACACGTTGGGCGCGAAGCCGCCTTCGTCACCGACGGTGGTCGGGTAGCCCTTCCTGTCGATGATCTTCTTCAGGTGGTGGAAGACCTCGGCACCGCAGCGCAGGGCCTCGCGGAAGCTGCCCATGCTCACCGGCATGATCATGCATTCCTGGATGTCGAGGCTGTTGTTGGCGTGCTCGCCACCGTTGATGACGTTCATCATCGGCACCGGCATGACCATCGGGCTGGAGCCCCCAAAGTAACGGTACAGCGGCAGGCCGGCTTCCTCGGCCGCGGCCTTGGCCACCGCCATCGACACCGCCAGCGTGGCGTTGGCGCCCAGGCGCGACTTGTTGTCGGTGCCGTCGAGCTCGATCAGGGTGCGGTCGATGAAGGACTGGTCTTCCGCGTCGAGGCCGATGATGGCTTCGGAGATCTCGGTGTTCACGTTTTCCACCGCACGCAGCACGCCCTTGCCCAGGTAGCGGCCGGCGTCACCGTCACGCAGCTCGATCGCCTCGCGCGAGCCGGTGGAGGCGCCCGACGGCACCGCGGCGCGGCCCATCACGCCGGACTCGAGCAGCACGTCGGCTTCCACCGTGGGGTTGCCGCGGGAGTCCAGAATTTCGCGGGCGATCACATCAACGATTGCACTCATGTTTTTTCCTGTTGCAGTTACGGATTCGAATCGATAACGAGCGACATCTTCGGGCCGAATTAGACATCAAGCACGATGCCAGGTCGACCGCGCACCGGAATAAGCGGTATCAGCCGCACAGATGCAGCGGTCGTGGCGCGCTCACAGGGTCTGTTCGAGGAAACCCTCGCGCTTGACCAGGGCGTCGATGCCCTTGAGCGTGGCGAGCAGCGCCTTCATCTTCGGCAGCGGCCAGGCGTTGGGGCCGTCGGACAGGGCCTTCTCGGGGTTCGGATGGGTTTCCATGAACAGGCCGGCAACACCGACCGCCACCGCCGCCCGCGCCAGCACCGGCACGAACTCGCGCTGGCCGCCGGAGGCGGTGCCCTGCCCGCCCGGCAACTGCACCGAGTGGGTGGCGTCGAACACCACCGGGCAACCGGTCCCGCGCATGATCGCGAGGCTGCGCATGTCGGAGACGAGGTTGTTGTAGCCGAAGGAGGCGCCGCGCTCGCACACCATGATGGTGTCGGCGCCGCCATTGGCCTCCTTCGCCTTGTCGACGACGTTCTTCATGTCGCCCGGCGCGAGGAACTGGCCTTTCTTGATGTTGACCGGCTTGCCGCTGGCCGCCACCGCATGGATGAAGTCGGTCTGCCGGCACAGGAAGGCCGGCGTCTGCAGCACGTCGACCACCGCCGCCACGGTCGGGATCTCCTCGACGGTATGCACGTCGGTGAGCACCGGCAGGCCGAGCTGCTGCTTCACCGCCTCGAGCATCTTCAGGCCGGCATCCATGCCGTGGCCCCGGAAGCTGCGGCCTGAGCTGCGGTTGGCCTTGTCGTAGGACGCCTTGAAGATGTAGGGGATGCCGAGCTCGCCGCAGATCTCCTTCATCTGGTCGGCGATGTCCAGGCACATCTGCTCGGACTCGGCCACGCAGGGGCCGGCGATCAGGAAGAAGGGCTGGTCGAGGCCGGCCTCGAATCCACACAGTTTCATCGCTTGCTCCTTCAGGCTTGCGCCGGGGCCTGCACGCCCGCGCGCTGGGCGATCGCCGCCTTGACGTAGGCGGTGAACAGCGGATGACCCTTGCGCGGATTGGAGGTGAACTCGGGGTGGAACTGGCAGCCGACGAACCAGGGATGCACCTCCGCCGGCAGCTCGACCATCTCGCACAGGTCAGTGACCGGCGCGCGGCCGGAAACGATCAGGCCCTTGTCCTCGAGCTTGGCGAGCAAGGTGTTGTTCACTTCGTAGCGATGGCGGTGCCGTTCCATGATCTCGGCCGCGCCGTACACCTGGCGCGCCAGCGTACCTTCGCGCAACTGGCACACCTGGCCGCCGAGCCGCATCGTGCCGCCGAGGTCGGACTCCTCGGTGCGCTTCTCGATCTTGCCCGAGCGGTCCTTCCATTCGGTGATGAGGCCGATCACCGGGTATTTGGTGTCGCGCTCGAATTCCGTCGAATGTGCGCCGGGCATGCCGGCGACGTCACGCGCGAACTCGACCACTGCCAGTTGCATGCCGAGGCAGATGCCGAGGTAAGGCACCTTGTTCTCGCGCGCATAGCGGATCGCCGCGATCTTGCCTTCGGTGCCGCGCTTGCCGAAGCCGCCGGGCACCAGGATGGCGTCCATCTTTTCCAGCACGCCGCAGCCGTCGCGCTCGATGTCTTCCGAATCGATGTAGTGGATGTTCACCTTCGACTCGGTGTGCATGCCGGCGTGGTTCAGCGCCTCGATCAGCGACTTGTACGATTCGGTGAGGTCGACGTACTTGCCGACGAAGCCGATATCCACTTCATGCTTCGGATTCTCGCGGGCGCGGATGAGCCTGTCCCATACCGAGAGATCGGCCGCACGCGCGAGGATGTCGAGCTTGTGGCAGACGATCTGGTCCATCATCTGGTCGTGCAACTGCGCGGGAATCTTGTAGATCGAGTCGGCGTCGAGGCACTCGATCACCGCTTCCGGCATCACGTTGCAGAACAGCGCGATCTTGCGCCGCTCGTCGGCCGGGATGGAACGGTCGGCGCGGCACAGCAGGATGTCGGGCTGGATGCCGATCTCGCGCAGCTCCTTCACCGAGTGCTGGGTCGGCTTGGTCTTGAGCTCGCCGGCGGTCGGGATGTAGGGCAGCAGCGTGAGATGGATGAAGCAGGTGCCGTTGCGGCCTTCCTCGATGCCCATCTGGCGAATGGCTTCGAGGAAGGGCAGCGATTCGATGTCGCCCACCGTGCCGCCCACCTCGACGATGGCCACGTCGGCGCCTTCCGCGCCGCGCTTGATGTAGGCCTTGATCTCGTCGGTGATGTGCGGGATGACCTGCACCGTCTTGCCCAGGTATTCACCGCGGCGCTCCTTCTTCAGCACCGACTCGTAGATCTGGCCGGTGGTGAAGTTGTTGCGCTTGCTCATCTTGGCGCTGGTGAAGCGCTCGTAGTGGCCCAGGTCCAGGTCGGTTTCGGCGCCGTCTTCGGTGACGAAGACCTCGCCGTGCTGGAACGGGCTCATGGTGCCCGGATCGACGTTGATGTAGGGGTCCAGCTTCAGGTGGGTGACCTTGATGCCGCGGGACTCCAGGATGGCCCCGAGCGAGGCCGCCGCGATGCCCTTGCCCAGAGAGGACACGACACCGCCGGTAACGAAGACGTATTTGGTCATGGGAATCATGCTGCGGGAAAGCGCGATGATAACCGATCCGCGCTACCCGCCGAAAGCATGGCCCGCTCAGCGGATGAAGTCCCGATTCACCTCGCGGAACAGGTCGGTGCCGCCGCGCTGCAGCCACTCGAACGCCACCATCTCGCGCGACACGATCTCGATGCCGTGGCTGCGCATGCGCGCGAAGGCCAGCTCGCGGTCTGCCGGATTGCGCGAACCGGCGGCGTCGGCGACGACGAACACCTCCTTGCCGGCCCAACGCAGCTCCAGCGCCGTCTGCTGCACGCACACGTGCGCCTCGGTGCCGCACACCACCACCTGGCGCCGCTCCTGCACCGCGGTGGCCGCCAGGCAGCCGTCGCCCTGCGCGGAGAACGCCTGCTTGGTGACGTACTGCGCGCCGGCGGTGGCCGCCTTCACCACGTCGAGCGTGGCGCCGATCTTGTCGGGGAAATGCTCGGTGACGACCACCGGCACGCCGACCCGCTGCGCCACGCCCGCCAGCCAGGCGCAGTTGGCGGCGACCCGGTCGCCATCGTGGATGGCCGGCGCCAGGCGCTGCTGCACGTCGATCACCAGCAGCGCGGACTTGTCGCGATTCATCAGCATGACGGTCTCCTCACTCTGCCAGTTCGGCGCGGTCGCGGAACAAGGCCAGCGCCTCGGGATTGGCAAGCGCCTCCTGGTTCTTCACCGCGCGGCCATGCACCACGTTGCGCACCGCCAGTTCGACGATCTTGCCGCTCTTGGTGCGCGGGATGTCTGCCACCTGCAGCACCTTGGCCGGCACGTGGCGCGGCGTGGTGTTGTCGCGGATGGTCTGCCTGATGCGCTTGACGAGGTCTTCATCGAGCGTGAGGCCTTCGCGCAGCTTCACGAACAGCACCACGCGCACGTCGTTCGGGTTCTGCGGCGGCCAATCCTGGCCGATCACCAGGGACTCCACCACCTCGTCCAGCTTCTCCACCTGGCGGTAGATCTCGGCGGTGCCGATGCGCACCCCGCCCGGGTTCAGCGTGGCGTCCGAGCGGCCATAGATGACCAGCCCGCCGTGCGCGGTGATCTCGCAGAAGTCGCCGTGGCACCAGATGTTGTCGAAGCGCTCGAAGTAGGCGGCGTGGTACTTGCTGCCGTCGGCGTCGTTCCAGAAGCCGATCGGCATCACCGGGAAGGGCTTCGTGCACACCAGCTCGCCCTTTTCGCCACGCACCGGGCGGCCGTCGTCGTCCCACACGTCCACCGCCATGCCCAGGCCGCGGCACTGGATCTCGCCGCGCCACACGGGAAGCACCGGGGAGCCGAGCACGAAGCAGGAGATGATGTCGGTGCCGCCCGAGATCGACGAGAGCTGCAGGTCGGCCTTGATGTCGCGGTAGACGTAGTCGAAGCCTTCGGCCACCAGCGGGCTGCCGGTGCTGAACATGGCGCGCACGGTGGCGAGGCTGTGCGTTTCCCTCGGCTTCAGGCCGAACTTGGCGGCGGCGTCGAGGAACTTGGCCGAGGTGCCGAAGTGCGTCATTGCTTCCGCATCGGCGTAGTCGAACAGGATGCGGTTGTCGCCGGCAAAGGGCGAGCCGTCGTAGAGCAGCAGCGTGGCGCCGGCGGCCAGCCCCGACACCAGCCAGTTCCACATCATCCAGCCGCAGGTGGTGAAGTAGAACACGCGGTCGCCCGGCTTCACGTCGCCGTGCAGGCGGTGCTCCTTGAGGTGCTGCAGCAGCGCGCCGCCGGCGCAATGCACGATGCACTTCGGGACGCCGGTGGTGCCCGAGGAGTACATGATGTAGAGCGGATGATCGAAGGGCAGCTCGGCGAACTCGATGTCGTCGACGAAGTGATGCGGCGCGATGAAGTCCGCGACCATGCGCGCATGCGGCACGTGCGACAGGTCGTGGTCGTGATGCACGTAGGGCACCACCACGACGCGCTTGACCGAGGGCAACTGGCCGACGATCTCGCCGAGCTTGTCGAGCACGTCCACCGTCCTGCCGCCGTAGTAGTAGCCGTCGCAGGCCACCAGCACCTTGGGTTCAGTCTGGCCGAAGCGGTCGAGCACGCCCTGCACGCCGAAATCCGGCGACGCCGAGGTGAAGATTGCGCCGAGGCTGGCTGTGGCGAGCATCGCGATCACCGTCTCGGGCATGTTGGGCATGTAGGCGGCCACCCGGTCGCCGGCGACCACGCCCTGCTCCTTCAGCGCCGCGGCAAAATGCGCCACCGCGCGGTAGAGCTCGCCGTGACTCATGCGGTTCTGCACCCGGTCCTCGCCCCAGAACACGATCGCGTCATGCGCATCGCGCGAGCGCAGCAGGTTCTGCGCAAAGTTGAGCTTCGCGTCGGGGAACCACTTCGCGCCGGGCATCCTGTCGCCATCTTCCAGCACGCGCTCGCCACGGTGGCCGATCACGCCGCCGCCAATGCCCTCGCCCTCCCACACGCTGACCCAGAACTGCTCGGGCTGCGCCACCGACCACGCGTACAGCGCGTCGTAGTCGGGCAGGCTCACGCCCCAGCGCTTCTCCGCCGCCAGCCGGAAGGCGGTCACATTGGCCCCGGCGATGCGCTCGGGCGACGGCGTCCACAATGCCTGTTCCGCTGCAGTATTCATTGCATCTCCTCCAGACTTGCTTTAGTTGTTCATGCTTGGTCGAACAGTGCGCGGACATTATCCGGCAAGGGCGAGGATTTGCCCGTCTGCATGTCCATCCACACGGTCTTGGCCGCGCCTTCGGCAAACAGGCGATCATCGCCTTCCACGTACAGCTCGTACCAGGTCATCAGGCTGGTGCGGCCGGGTTCGCCGCCGTACATCTTCACGATGATGGTGGCCGGATAATTCACCGGCGCGAAGAAGGTGCAACTGGCATTGATGATGACCGGACCCACCGGCTCGTCCGGGCGTACGATACATCCCATCTCCTCCAGCCACTCGACACGTATCTGCTCGAAGTAGCGAAAATAGACGGTGTTATTCACGTGGCCGTAGGCATCCATGTCACCCCAGCGCACCGGCATGCGGCTGGTGCGCAGATGCTTTCTCGTCGTCTCCATATCGGGTTTTCCTTGTTGTCGAAAAGCCGGAGTAATGTAACATACGCACCCGTATGTTTTTAAGAGCGCCGCACGCTCCGTCCTGCCGCTTGCACCATCGGCGGAACGTTCAAGGCGCAGAACCCAGATAGGGCACATGCCGCACAGTCCAGAGGAGAAAGGGATGGAACGCGAATCGATGGAATTTGACGTACTGATCGTCGGCGGTGGCCCTGCGGGGCTGGCGGCGGCGATCCGCATGAAGCAACTGGCTGCGGCCAAGGGCCAGGACGTCTCGGTGTGCCTGATCGAGAAGGCCGCCGAGATCGGTGCCCACATCCTGTCGGGCGCGGTGATGGATCCGCGTGCGCTCACCGAGCTGATTCCCGACTGGAAGGACAAGGGCGCGCCGCTCAGGACCGCCGTCACCGAAGACAAGGTGCTGATGCTCTCCGAGACCGGTGCGCGCGCAGTGCCGCACGGCCTCACGCCCGATTGCCTGATCAACCACGGCAACTACATCGTGCGCCTCGGGAACGTGGTGAAGTGGCTCGGCGAGCAGGCCGAGGCGATGGGCGTGGAGGTCTATCCGGGCTTTGCCGGCGCCGAGATCCTGTTCGATGAGGCGGGCGCGGTGAAGGGCGTGGCCACCGGCGACATGGGCGTCGGGCGTGACGGCGAGCCGGGCCCCGCCTACCAGCCGGGCATGGAGCTGCACGCCAAGTACACCCTCTTCGCCGAGGGCTGCCGCGGCCACCTGGGCAAGCAGCTCGAGGCGAAGTTCAAGCTCAGGGACGGCGTCGATCCGCAGACCTACGGCATCGGCATCAAGGAGCTGTGGGAGGTGAAGCCCGAGAACCATCGCCCCGGCCTGGTGGTGCACACCGCCGGCTGGCCGATGGACAACACCACCTATGGCGGCGGCTTCGTCTATCACCTCGAGGACAACCTGGTGGCGGTGGGCTTCGTGGTCGGCCTGGGCTACAGCAACCCGCACCTGTCGCCCTTCGAGGAGATGCAGCGCTACAAGACCCACCCCGAGATCCGCAAGTACCTCGAAGGCGGCAAGCGCCTGGCCTATGGCGCGCGCGCCATTGCCGCCGGTGGCCTGCAGAGCCTGCCACGGCTGATCTTCCCGGGCGGGGCGCTGATCGGCGATGACGCCGGCTTCCTCAACGCCGCGCGCATCAAGGGCAGCCATGCGGCGATCAAGTCCGGCATGCTCGCCGCCGACGCGGCCTTCGACGCGCTCATGACGCAGCGCCAGCGCGATGCGCTCACCGCCTATCCGTCGGCCTTCCAGGATTCCTGGCTGCACGCCGAGCTGCACCAGACGCGCAACTTCAAGCCCTACATGAAGAAGGGCCTGTGGCTGGGCTCCTTCCTGTTCGGCGCCGAGCAGAAGCTCTTCAAGGGCAAGGTGCCCTGGACGCTGCACAACAGCGCCGACCACCTCGAACTCCGGCCCGCGGCCGAGTGCGCGAAGATCGCCTATCCCAAGCCCGACGGCGTGCTGACTTTCGACCGCCTGTCGTCGGTGTTCCTGTCCAACACCAACCACGAGGAAGACCAGCCCTGCCACCTGCAGCTCAAGGACCCCTCGGTGCCGATCAGCGTGAACCTGGCGAAATACGATGCGCCCGAGCAGCGCTACTGCCCGGCCGGGGTGTACGAGATCGTGCAGGAAGACACCGGCCCGCGGCTGCAGATCAACGCGCAGAACTGCGTGCACTGCAAGACCTGCGACATCAAGGACCCGACCCAGAATATCAACTGGGTGGTACCGCAAGGTGGCGAGGGGCCGATCTACCAGGGGATGTAAGCGACTGCGGGACACGGCCTCGAACAGGCCGTGTCCCGCGCCCTGCAGGCACATTGCCGGCGGCGCGCCCGATTACTCCAGGTAATGCCCGACGCCGACCAGCGAGCCGGTGACACGGCGCACATAGGCGCGCTTCTTCTCCACCGCGTTGGTGACCGGGTTGCGCCACACGTAATCCACCGTGGCCTCGTCCGCGGACTTCAGGCGCTCGACCATCTCCGCGATCAGCGGCTTGCCCGCAGCATCATGCAGGCCCAGCGCGTCAGTTCCGGCGAGCGCGGGATTCATGCCCATGGCCTGGAAGCGGCCGGAATCCAGGTCGACCATGAACACGTACAGGTCGTCGCGCACGAAGCTGCCCGCGCGATCATTGAACGCGGCGGCGGCGCCCTGCGCCCCCTTCGCCCGGGCCAGGTCGACCGCCTTGTCGAGCATCGTGCGCGCCTGCTCGGCGGTCGAACGTGCCGCCGAATAGCCGACGCCGACCACGTAGTCGCCCACCTTGCGCACATAGCTCGCCTTGGGCTCGACCTTGTTCGTCGCGCGGTTCAGCCACACGTAGCGCACCGTCGCTTCCGGCGCCTTGCGGGTGGCATCGATCATGTTGCGGAACAGGGGGTTGCCCGCAGCGTCGGTGGTGTCGATCACGTTCAGGCCGACGAGCGATTCGGGCGCCGCGCCGCTGGCGTGGTACACCCCCTTGTCGTCGATCACGAACACGTACAGGTCCTTGCGGACGAACTTGCCTTTCTGGTTGTTGAAGGCGGCGAAGGCGCGCTCGGCGCCATTGGCCTCCATGTACTTCACCGCCTGATCGAACATCGCCCGCGCCTCCAGCGGCGTGGCCCGTTCCGCGGCCAGCGCGCCGGCGGCGAAGGAAGCCGCCATGGCGGCGGCCAGCGCGGTGTTCAGGATGCGTATCTTCATCGTGGAAATTCCTTTGGTGGCAGATTCGGGCATGTCTGCGGCACCGGCCCGCCGAGGCCGATCCTGCAGACACACCCGCCCGACCGTCAGCGGCCGGACCGGATCAGGACTTGTGCAGCTTGAACACCCACACCGAGCCGCCCTGCTCCAGCATGTTCACCCGCTTGGCGACGTCGCCGCCCCACAGCGGCACCGCGCCACCCCAGCCGGACACCACGGCGACGTACTGCTCGCCGCCCTCGTCCCAGGTGATCGGCGGCGCGATCACGCCGGAGCCGGTCTGGAACTGCCACAGCTCCTTGCCTGAGTTGGCGTCGATCGCCTTCAGGTAGCCTTCGGGCGTACCGTAGAAGACCAGGTCGCCGGCGGTGGTCAGCACCCCGCCCCACAGCGGCGCATTGTTCTTCACTTCCCACACGATCTTGCCCTTGACCGGATCGACCGCGCGCAGCGCGCCGATGTAGTCGTCATTGAGCGGCTTGATGGTGAAGCCCGCGCCCAGGTAGGCGGCACCGCGCTTGTACGAGATCGGCTCGTTCCAGATGTCCATGCCCCACTCGTTGGCCGGCACGTAGAACAGGCCGGACTTCGGGCTGTAGGCCATCGGCATCTGGTTCTTGCCGCCGAGGAAGGACGGCGCGTTGAACACCGTCTTGCCCTTCTTGTCCTCGCCGACGGTCTCGACGAAGGGGTTGCCCGGGCGCTTGTCGTCGTCGTAGATCGGCCGGCCGGTCTTGAGGTCGATGCCCTTGGCCCAGTCGATGCGATTGACGAAGGGGAAGGCGTTCAGCAGCTTGCCGTTGCTGCGGTCATTGACGAAGAAGAAGCCGTTGCGGTCGGCCTTGCCGCCGGCCTTGACCGTCTTGCCCGTCTTCGGATCCTTGTAGTCGAAGGACACGAATTCGTTCACGCCGTCGAAGTCCCAGCCATCGTGCGGCGTGCTCTGGTAGTGCCACACGATCTTGCCGGTGTCGGGGTTGATGGCGATCGTGGATGACGAATACAGGTTGTCGCCCGGGCGCAGCCAACTGTTCCACGGCGCCGGGTTGCCGGTGCCGATGTAGATCAGGTTGGTCTCGGGATCGTAGTTGGCGGTCTGCCACGGCGCCGCGCCGCCGGTCTTCCACAGGTCGCCCGGCCAGGTGGCGTTGGTCGTGCCGGTAATGCCGTTGTCGACCGGCTTGCCCTCGGCGTCGTACTTGTGGCCCATGTGGCCCTCGACCGTCGGCCGACTCCAGATCAGCTTGCCGGTCTTCGCATCACGCGCGTCGACGCGGCCCACCACGCCGAACTCGCTGCCCGAGTTGCCGGTGATGACCATGCCCTTGACGATCTGCGGTGCGGCGGTGAAGGAATAGCCGGCCTTGTAGTCCTCGATCTTCTCGCGCCAGACCACCTTGCCGGTGTCCTTGTTGAGCGCCACCAGTTGTGCATCCAGCGTGCCGAAGATCACGAGGTCGTCGTAAAGCGCGGCGCCGCGGTTGATCACGTCGCAGCACGGCATGATGCCGTCGGGCAGGCGGTGCTCGTACTTCCACAGTTTCTGCCCGGTCTTGGCGTCGAGCGCGAAGATGCGGCTGTACGACGCGGTGACGTACATCTTGCCGTCGAACACCACCGGCTGCGACTGCTGGCCGCGCTGCTTCTCGCCACCGAAGGAAAACGACCATACCGGCACCAGGTCCTTCACCGTCTGCGTGTTGACCTGTGTCAGCGGGCTGAAGCGCTGGCCTTTCGATCCCAGGCCATTGCTGACCACCTGGGTGGTGATGGTGGCGTCATTGACGACGTCGTCGTCCGTCACGCCCCTGGCATTGGCCTGGGCGGCGCCCAGCATCATGACGGCGGTGGCGATCAGCGACAGGCCGCGCATGCGGCGCGGCTGCTTGGAGCTTCGATCCATGTCTTCCTCCTCGGGATGTCGAATAAGAGAGTGTTGTTTTCTGCGGTGTTGATGCGACAGGCAGCGCCGGGCATCGCCCCGTGCCAGCCTGCGCAAGCGCCATGCCACATCACCGAAAGCCTCAAGCGCCGCAGGATTGGCGGCTGCCTGCTGCTACAAGGGCTGCTACATCGGCTGCTCCACCTGCTCCAGATTCGCGAGCGGCATCCGGTCAAGGCAGGATTTATTGAGCAATCGAGCAGGCGCGGCCGCGCCTCGGGGTCGATGCCGCCACGCCGCCACGGCTGTACGCGTTGCTGGCATGTCGATTGCTCGCGATCTGGACCCGTCCACGCCTGCAACACCCGGAGCAGACGATGCCCGCACCCGGTTCGCGCGCCCTGAGCGCGCTGATGACCCCGCTGTTCGCCCTTCTCGCGTCCGCCCCTCTCACGTTCGCCCCTCTCGCGTTCGCCCTTCTCGCGTTCGCCGCGCCGGCGTCCGCGGCCTCGCCGCTGGCCGGTGGTCCCATGTCGCGCGGGCCTGCCAGCGACGCGGAAGCACTGGCCGATCCGCTGGGTTCGTCACGCTGGCAGGACATGCGGCGCGAACTCTTCCGCGATGCCGCGGTGCGCTTCGACGCACGCGTGTCGGTCACCGCGCCACCCAACGCGGAGGACCCGCTCAACGTCCCGGTGAGCGTGGATGCGAGCGCGCTGCCGGACGTGCGCGAAGTGGTCGTGTTCGCCGACTTCAACCCCATCGTCAAGGTGCTGAGCTTCGCGCCCGTCGATGCCATCGCCACGCTCGGCTTCCGCCTCAAGTTGCAGCAGTCGTCGCCGATCCGCGCCGCGGCGCGCACCGGCGATGGCGTGTGGCATGTGGGCGGCGCGTGGGTGCGCACGCATGGCGGCGGCTGCACGCTGCCCTCGGTGGGCTCGGCCTCGCCGCTGTGGCAGCAGCACCTCAACGAGGTGAGCGGCCGGGTGTGGCACGGCGTCGGCCCGGGCGAACGCCTGCGCCTGCGGGTGATCCACCCGATGGACACCGGCCTCGCCGCCGGCATCCCGTCCTTCCATATCGAGGATCTTCTCGTCAGCGCTGCCGATGGCCGGCCGCTGATGCGCATCCACCCGTTCGAGCCGGTGTCGGAGAACCCGGTATTCACCCTCGACCTGCACAAGGGCACGTCCGCCTCCGGCGCGCTGCGCGTGAGCGGGCGCGACAACAACGGCAACCGCATCGACGCAGGAGTGGCGCAATGAGCCGCACCAACCGCCTCGTCCGCCTGCTGCCCCTGCTCGGCAGCCTCGTCGCCATCGCGGCCCTCGCCCAGGCGCCGGCGCCAGCGGTGCCGCAGGTACCGCCTCCCGCGCGAGCGCCGGGCGTGACAGCCGATTTCGACTATCACCTGCAGCCGCGCGAGGTCGCCGATGGCGTCTACATGATCGAAGGCAGGCGCGAGGATTTCTCCACCGAGAACGGCGGCAACATCGTCAACACCGGCTTCATCGTCGGCAGCAGCGGCGTGATCGTCATCGACACCGGGCCGTCGCGCCGCTATGGCGAGCAGTTGCGCGCCGCGATCACGCGCATCACCCCGCTGCCGGTAGTGCTGACGCTGAACACCCACCACCACCCCGACCACTTCCTCGGCAACCAGGCCTTTCCGCCCGCCACCCTCGCCGCCCTGCCTGAGACGATCACCGGCATCGAGACCGAAGGCGGCGCGTTCAACGACAACATGTACCGTCTCAACGGCGACTGGATGCGCGACACCGAGGTCGTGGTGCCGCAGCAGCGCATCGCCCCGGGCCGGCGCATGGTCGGCGGGCGCGACATCGAGCTGCTTGCGCTGGGCGGGCATACAGCCGCCGACCTGGTGGTGATCGACCATGCCACCGGCACGCTGTTCGCATCGGACCTGGTGTTCAACCATCGCGCGCCCACCACCCCGCACGCCGACCTGGCGCGTTGGATTGCTGCGCTGGCCTCGCTGGCCGAACTGCCGGTGCGCCACTATGTGCCCGGCCATGGTCCGGCCAGCGACGACGCCTCCCCCCTGCTTGAGACGCGCGCCTACCTGGAATGGCTGGGCCACGCCATCCACGAGGCCGCGGCCGGCGGCATGGACATGGCGGAGGTGCTCGCGCGTCCGGTGCCGTCGCGCTTTACCGCATTGGCGCTCGCGGACCGCGAGTACCGCCGCTCCGTGTCACACCTGTTTCCGGCTGCCGAGCGCGCCGCGCTCGCCACCTCCACGCCGCGCTAGCGCGACGCCACGCGCCGCGCGCGCGCCGGCACCGCGCCCCGATCCGCCTGCCGCCGCCGCGAATCCCGCCCGGCGCGTGACGCCTCGCACGCCCGCTCTGCGATCGTCGCCCGACTCCAGGCGCCATTCGCCATAATTCCTCAGTTAAAGCATGGTTTCTGCCCTGCATGAGGCACGCCATGCCTTGCCCAGCATGGCACCGGAAACGGACTGGATACCCAGATGGCGCAGTCGCCTCCACCCTCGGCCGCTTGCAAGGTTCGCCGCCGCCTCCTCGCGGCGCTGCCGGCCTTTGGGCTGCTGACCTTGCAGGGCTGCACGCCCCCGGCACCGTTGGTGATCGCAGCGCACACCTGGCCCGGCTACGAGTTCATGTTTCTCGCCCGCGACCTCGGCTGGCTCGGCACCAGCGGCGTTTCCCTGACGAGGACGAGTTCGGCGACGGAATCCATCCGCGAGCTTGAACAGGGACGCGTGGACGGCGCCGCCCTGACGCTGGACGAGGTCCTGCGCGTACGCGCCAGCGGCACCGCCCTCACCATCGTCCTGGTGTTCGACATCTCGGCCGGCGCCGACGTGGTGCTGGCACGTGGCAACATCGAGGCCCTGCCCGCGCTGCGCGGCCGGCGCATTGGCGTGGAAAGCGGCACGGTGGGCGCGCTGATGTTGCGCAAGCTGATGGTCGCGGCAGAGCTGCAGGACGCGGACATCATCGCCGAGGCCTTGCCGGCCGACGAACACCTTGGCGCCTGGCAGGCCGGCCGGCTCGACGCAATCGTGACCTACGAGCCCACCGCCACGCTGATCGAGCAGACAGGCGCCCGGCGCATCTTCGACAGCCGCATGTTTCCGCCTCTGGTCATCGACGTGCTCGCGGTCCGCCGCGAGATCCTCCATGCGCGTCGGGACGACCTGCGCGCCCTTGCGCGCGCGCATTTCCGTGCGCTGCGGCATTTCACCCGGCATCGCCTGGACGCGGCCCATCGCCTTGCGGCGCGCATGAAGTTATCCCCCGAGGGCGTGCTCGACACCTATCGCGGGCTCGAGTTGCCCGATGTCGCACAGAATCGCGACCTGCTCGGCGGCACGGCCCCGCGTCTTGCCCCGACGCTTGCAGAAGTGTCGCGACTGATGCTCGAGCTCGGCTCCCTGCCGCATGCCGACAAGCTTGCCGGGATCGTGTCCGATGTGGCGCTTCCCCAGGGGAACTTCCAGTGAGCCGGATTCGCCATGCGAGCGCGGCGCTGATGATGGCCCTTTCGGCCCTCTGGCTGCTGCCCGGAACGCATCCCGCGGCAGCGGCGAGCGGCGACACCGACCTCACCATAGGGGTGGTGAAGAACCATTCCCCCGACGTCACGCTGCGCCAGATGCAGACGCTCGCCGACTACCTGAGCGCCGGGCTGGGCGACACGCGGGTGTCGCTGCGGGTGATGGATCTCGACGAAATCGACGCCGCCAGCGCAAGGCACCAGCTCGATTTCCTGTTGACCTCGCCATCGCAGTACGTGCAGTTGAAGCGCCGCAACGGGCTGTCGGGCGCACTCGCCACGCTCGTCGCCGGTGAGGGCGGCAAGCCGCTCTCCGCAATCGGCGGCGCGATCGTCGTCCGCGCCGACCGAAACGACATCCGCACGCTGGCAGACCTCGCGACGCGGCGGATCGCCGCTGCCGCACCGCAGTCACTGGGCGGCTACCAGGCGCAGCTATGGGCGCTGCACGACGCCGGACTCCCCCTGCCCAACGCCGGTCAAATCGAGTTCGCCGGCCTGCCGCAGGACCGCGTGGTGGACCTGGTGCTGCGCGGCAAGGCCGATGCCGGCTTCGTACTCGGCGGCATCGTCGAGGAAATGGTTCGCAATGGGAGGCTGGAGCCGGATGCGCTGAAATTCATCAACGCCCAGGCGCTGCCGGATTATCCGTACACGGTGTCGACCTACCTGTACCCGCAAGCGCCCTTCGTCGTGCTGCCGCACGTCAGCGAAAGCCTCTCGCGGCGGGTCGCAGCCCTGCTCCTGTCGATGCCCGCCCAGCCGGACGGAAGCGGCAACCACTACGCGTTCACCATCCCGGCCGACTACGCCGGTGTCGAGGAGATCATGCGCGAACTGCGCCTGCCACCTTTCGACACCTTGCCGCGCTTCGGCTTGCACGACGTATGGCACCAGTATCAGTGGGAAATGCTCGCAGCCTCCTCCGCCGCGTTCGTCATCGCCACACTGGTGCTGATGCTGCTGCTGCGCAATCGCGAGATCCGCTACATGGCGCAGCATGACGCCCTCACCGGCCTGGCGAACCGAGCCCTGTTCACCGACCTCGTCGCCAGCACCATTGCCGCGGCACGCCGCGACCACGGCGTGCTGGCGCTGCTGCTCATCGACCTCGACCACTTCAAGTCCGTCAACGACACCCTCGGCCACGCCGCCGGTGACGTGGTGCTGGCCCAGTTCGCATCGCGCCTGCGCTCGGCCATCCGTGAATCGGACACGGCGGCGCGCATCGGCGGTGACGAGTTCATGGTCCTGCTGCGCAACGTCCACGATGCCGCGGACGCGCTGCGCGTCGCCGAGAAGATCCGTGCGGTCTCGAAGCAGCCCGTGGTGACGGAGCGGCAGACGGTGACGCTCTCGGTCAGCATCGGCGTGGCGCTCTACCCGGAACACGGCAGCGGCCTGGAGGACTTGTCGCGGCGGGCGGACGAGGCCATGTACCAGATGAAGACAGCAGGCCGTGACGCAGTCGCGCTCTACCGGCCCGCTCCTCCCCAGCCGCCGGCCGACGCGGCATCGGCGGCATGAAGGCTTGTCGCCGTACGCCGGCCCGGGTGGCGAGGATTCAGGCCGCCGCCTCGCTCACCGGCCTGGCAAGCGCCTGGCTCACCATCGCCTCGGTCAGCTCCGGCGCGCACAGTTCGATGAAACGATAGGCGAAGCCGCGCAGGTAGTGCCCGCGGCGCACCGCGATGCGGGTGACGTTCTCGGGGAACAGATGGCGGCTGTCCAGACAGCGCAGGCCGCCATCGCGCGCCGGATTGAAGGCCATCGACGCCAGGATGCCGACCCCCAGGCCGAGCTCCACATAGGTCTTGATCACGTCCGCGTCCAGGGCCGACATCGCGACGTCCGGCACCAGCCCCGCGCGGGCGAAAGCCTGGTCGATGCGCGCGCGGCCGGTGAAGCCTTCGTGATAGGTGATGACGGGAAAGCGCGCGATCGCCGCCAGCGTCAGCGGCTGTACCGATTCGAGCGGATGGCCTGCCGGCACCAGCACCGAGTGGTGCCAACTGTAGTAGGGGAATGAGGCCAGTTCGGGCACCTCGGCGACGGCCTCGGTCGCGATGCCGATGTCCGCCTCGCCGTCGAGCAGCATCTGCACCAGTTCCTCGGGACTTGCCTGGTGCAGCTTCAGATAGACCCGGGGGAAGGCGTGCTTGAAGCTGGTCACCACCTTGGGCAGCGCATAGCGCGCCTGAGTGTGGGTGGTGGCGATCGTCAGCGTGCCCTCGTCGCGGTTGCTGTACTGCTCGGCCAGGCGCTTGATGTTGCCGGCGTCGAGCAGCATGCGCTCGACCATCACCACGAGTTCCTTGCCCGGCTCGGTGAGGCCGAGCAGGCGCTTGCCCTTGCGCACGAAGAGCTCGATGCCGAGTTCGTCCTCGAGATCCTTGATGTGCTTGGACACCCCGGACTGCGAGGTGAACAGCGCGTTGGCCACCTCGGTGAGGTTGAAGCCGCGCCGCACGGTCTCGCGGATGATGCGCAACTGCTGAAAGTTCATGCTGCCGCTCCCGCTCCTGCTCCCGTTGTCTCGCGCTCGAACACCTTGAGGCGCGACGGCACCAGCCGCACCGCCTGTCCCTCGGCCAGGCCGAGGGCGGCGACCTGCTCACGGGTGAGCTCCACCTCGAAATGCTGGCCGGTGGTGCCATTGATGCCGTCGAGTTCCACCCGTGCGGTGACACCGAAAGCCAGGATGCGGCTCACCCTCGCCGCCACCCCTGCGGTCGACGCCACATCGACAACGATGTCCAGCTCGTGCGGACGGGCGAAGGCGACCACCTCGGCACCGTGATCGAACGTCCCCGACTCGTGTGTCAGCGCATCCGGCGGCAGCACGTCCTCGCCCACGCGCACCGCCTCGCCATCGACACGGCCGTGAAAGAGATTCACCGAGCCGAGGAAGCCATACACGAAAGGCGTCGCCGGCCGGCGATAGACCTCCTCCGGCGTCCCCACCTGCTCCACGCGGCCACGGTTCATCAGCACCACGCGGTCGGCCACTTCCAATGCCTCCTCCTGGTCGTGGGTGACGAAGATTGACGTGATGTGCAGCTCGTCGTGCAGCTTGCGCAGCCAGCGCCGCAGCTCCTTGCGCACCTTGGCGTCGAGCGCGCCGAAAGGCTCGTCGAGCAGCAGCACGCGCGGCTCCACCGCCAGCGCACGGGCCAGTGCGATGCGCTGGCGCTGGCCGCCCGACAACTGCGCGGGAAAGCGGTCCGCCAGCCAGTCGAGCTGCACCAGGTCCAGCAGCTCATGCACCTTGGCGCGGATCTGCTTCTCGGACGGGCGCTGCGCGCGCGGCTTCATGCGCATGCCGAAGGCGACGTTGTCGAACACCGTCATGTGACGGAACAGCGCGTAGTGCTGGAACACGAAGCCCACCTGGCGCTCGCGCACATGGGTGCCGGAAGCGTCCTCGCCGTCGAGCAGCACGCGGCCGCTGTCGGCCGCCTCTAGCCCGGCGATGATGCGCAGCAGCGTCGTCTTGCCGCAACCCGAGGGGCCCAGCAGGGCGACGAGCTCGCCGGTGGGAAAGTCGAGGGTGACCTTGTCCAGCGCGACGAAATCGCCAAAACGCTTTTCGATGTTGCTGACCCTGATGCTCATGATGCGTCGTCCTGTTTTTCATTGTGCGCCGCAGCGGCGCGATGTTCCACCCACGTCTTTAGGCCGAGCGTGACCAAAGCCAGCATCGCCAGCAGGGAGGCCACCGCGAAGGCTGCGGCGAACTGGTATTCGTTGTAGAGAATCTCGACGTGCAGCGGCAGGGTGTTGGTCTCGCCGCGGATGTGGCCCGACACCACGCTCACCGCGCCGAACTCGCCCATCGCCCGCGCGTTGGTGAGGATCACGCCATACATCAGGCCCCACTTGATGTTGGGCAGCGTGACATGCCAGAAGGTCTGCCAGCCGTTGGCCCCGAGCACCACCGCGGCCTCCTCCTCTTCCTTGCCCTGCGCCTCCATCAGCGGGATCAATTCGCGCGCGACGAAAGGGAAGGTCACGAACACAGTGGCCAGCACGATGCCCGGCACGGCGAAGATGATCTTGACGTCGTGCTCCGACAGCCACGGCCCCAGCCAGCCCTGCGCGCCGAACACCAGCACGTAGATCAGGCCGGCGATCACCGGCGACACCGAGAACGGCAGGTCGATCAGCGTGATCAGGAAGTGCTTGCCGCGAAACTCGAACTTGGCGATCGCCCACGCCGCCGCGACGCCGAACACCAGGTTCAGCGGCACCGCGATCAGCGCCGCGAGCAGCGTCAGCCTCACCGCCGACAGCGCATCCGGGTCGAGCAGCGCGGTAAGGTAGGTCTCCCAGCCCTTGCGCAGCGCCTCGACCAGGACCGCCACCAGCGGCATCAGCAGGAACACCGCGAAGAAGCTCAG
Organism: Thauera sp. 2A1; assembly: GCF_009469595.2. Lineage (GTDB taxonomy): Bacteria > Pseudomonadota > Gammaproteobacteria > Burkholderiales > Rhodocyclaceae > Thauera. The sequence goes on from NZ_SSXV01000023.1 coordinate 54,794, forward strand.
CGACAGGCCGATGATGATCCACTTGACGAGCGGCGTCTCGCGCGTCGCCGCCTTCGATTCGAAGCGGGCCGCACCGTCGCCTGCGCCGCTCCACTGCATTGCCACTGCGCCCGACATCAGCGGTTCCTCCCGGTTCCGGGTTTGTGAAATGAGGCGGTCCATGCCTGCAGGCCGTTGATCACCAGCAGCAGCGTGAAGGAGAACATCAGCATCACCACTGCGATCGCGGTCGCCCCGGTGTAGTCGTACTGCTCGAGCTTGGTGATGATCATCAGCGGCGTGATCTCCGACACCATCGGGATGTTGCCGGCGATGAAGATCACCGAGCCGTACTCACCCACCGCGCGGGCAAAAGCGAGCGCGAAACCGGTCAGCAGTGCCGGCAGCAGCACCGGCAGGATCACGTGGCGGAAGATCTGCCAGCGCACCGCGCCCAGGCTGGCCGCAGCCTCTTCCAGCTCAGTGTCGAGGTCTTCCAGGATGGGCTGCACCGTGCGCACCACGAAAGGCAGGCCGATGAACACCAGCGCCACCAGCACGCCCAGCGGCTTGAACGCCACCTGGATGCCCAGCGGCTCGAGCAACTGGCCGATCCAGCCGTTCTTCGCATACAGCGCGGTCAGCGCGATGCCCGCGACCGCGGTGGGCAGCGCGAACGGCAGGTCAACCAGCGCATCGATCAGCTTCTTGCCCGGAAACGTGTAGCGCACCAGCGCCCAGGCCAGCATCAGGCCGAACACCGCGTTGATCGCCGCCGCCAGCAACGACATGCCGAAGGACAGCTTGTAGGACGCCACCACGCGCGGCGCGGTGACCACTGCCCAGAACTGATCGAAGGTGAGCGTAAAGGTTTTCAGGAACACCGCCGCCAGCGGCACCAGCACGATCAGCGACAGGTAGGCCAGCGTGTAGCCAAGGGTGAGCCGGAAGCCCGGCAGCACGCGGAAGGAGCGGGCCGGGGCATTCATGGCGCCCTCCCGAACGGCTCGCGGCCCGAAGCATCGTGAATGAGGAACATGGGGAGCATCTTTCGTCTGCGTAATGAAGCAGAGTCTAAGAGCCCCGGCTTGCGATCAATAAATAATAAAAATCGCGTTTGTTATTCAGTTTTCTGCTAACGAGTGCTCAGCGGATCTGCGCGCAGCGATCCGTCGCCGCGTGTGCGCGGGCTATAGCTCTTCGTCGTCACCGCGGGCGACGACCTGATCCTCGATGCGGATTCCCTGCGCGAAACCGCAACCCCGCACATGACCGTAGGCATCGTCGATGCGCTCGAACCACAACATCTCGTCGTCGGCGCCCAGCAGCAGGTGGCCCACCGCCAGTTCGGGTTCGTCCTCGTCGGCCACGAAGGCCCAGACGTTCCACGGCGTCGACGCCTCCTCGGCGCCGGCCTCCCACTGCCGCAGGATGACCACGCGCAACACCTTGTCGGCCTGCGCCGCGCACCGGAAATCGTTCGGATTCATCTCTCTCCCTTCCTCGGGGCTGCCAATGGGCCACGATCATCGCACAGGCGCAGGCAGCAGCAGGATTGCCCTGCGACAACGCAGCCGACGCCAGGCGGTGGCCAAACAGGCACATGGCCGATTAGCATTTCGGACTTCGCCTCCTGCCTGCCCGCTTGCGTGCCGCAGACAGGCACCATTTTTCACCGCCGGGCCGCCGCATCGCGGCTGCGCCCCGCCCCCAGGACATCACGATGACCTCCGTCGAAACCCTCACCGTCCATGGCCTCGGCCGCGTTGCCGAGCCGTATCGCGACATCGTCCCGCCCATCCACCTCGCGAGCACATTCGAGCGCGCCGCCGACGGCAGCTACCCGGGTGGGCGCGTCTATGCGCGCGATGCCAGCCCCGCCTATCTGGAGGCGGAAGAGGTGCTGCGCCAACTGGAAGGCGGCGCGCAGTCGCTGCTGCTCGCGTCCGGCCATGCGGCGGCGTCGGCGGTGCTGCAGGCGCTCGATGCCGGCGACCGCGTCGTCGCGCCGCATGCGATGTACTGGGGCCTGCGCAAATGGCTGCTGGAGCTGGCCGAGCACGGCCACATCCAGCTCGCCTTCTACGACAACACCGACCTCGACGACATGCGCCGCCAGCTCGCGGCCGCCCCCACCCGCCTGCTGTGGCTGGAGACACCCGCCAACCCGACCTGGGAGGTCGCCGACATCGAGGCGGCAAGCGCCATGGCGCGCGAGCACGGGGCGATGACGCTCGTCGACTCCACCGTGCCGACGCCGGTGCTGTGCCAGCCGCTGAAGCTGGGCGCGGACGTCGTGCTGCACTCGGCGACCAAGTACCTCAACGGCCATTCCGACGTGGTCGCGGGCGTGCTCGTCACCCGCGAAGACTCGCCCCTGTGGCAGCGCATCCGCATGATGCGCGCCCTCGGCGGCGCCGTGCTGGGCCCGTTCGAGGCCTGGCTGCTGCTGCGCGGCATGCGCACACTGCACCTGCGGGTACGCGCCGCCAGCGCCAGCGCGCTGCGCATCGCCACCGAGCTCGAGGCGCACCCTGCGGTCGCGCAGGTGCTCTACCCCGGCCTCGCCTCGGACCCCGGCCACGCCATCGCCGCCCGCCAGATGAACGGCGGCTTCGGTGGCATGCTGTCGATCCGGGTGAAGGGCGGCGAGGCCGCGGCGCGCGAAGTCGCCGCCCGGGTGCAGGTGTTCAAGCGCGCGACCTCGCTCGGCTCGGTGGAGAGCCTGATCGAGCACCGTGCCAGCGTCGAGGGCCCCGGCACGCGCTGTCCGGACGACCTGCTGCGCATTTCGGTGGGAATCGAGCCGGTGGACGACCTGCTGGCGGACCTGCGCCAGGCGCTCGCGGCCTGAGCACGACCCGAGCCCTTGCGAGCGACGTGGTGGCATTGCAAGGCCGACCTGGCGGCGACCGGCGGTGAGCGCACCGACAGCTCGCCCACCCCGTCATTTGATTTACCGGACACGCATGGCCAGCAACTTGCAGAAGAACAGGAAGACCGTATTACTCACCCTGATCGCGACGGTCGTGCTGCTGAACGTATTCAACCTCGCGCTGATGGCCTACACGCTGTGTACTGCGCGCGAGCGCCAGGAACAGGAAGTCCGCACCACTGTCGAAAACCTCGCGCTTCTGCTGGACCAGAGCGTCACCGCGATGACCCGCGAGGTCGATCTATCGCTGCGCGAGATCCAGCACAATCTGGAAATCGACCTGCGCCAACGGGGCACGATCGCCAAGGGGGACGCGGAGACGCTGGTCGCCCTGCGCGAGGAATGGCTCTCCGGCGTCGCCGAGATCCGCGTCGCCGACGCGACGGGAGCCGTCCTGCTGGGGCACGGCGTCACTGCCGACACCGACGTCAGCTACGCGGATCGGCCGTTCTTCAATGAACACCGGATGCACCCGGACGACCGCATGCTGGCGAGCAAACTGCTCAAGGGCCGCATCGCGGGAACGTGGATCAATGTCTTCTCGCGCCGCTACAACCATCCGGACGGAAGCTTCGCCGGTATCGTCACCGCCGCGATTCCTGCCAGCAATTTCCGCAAGCTGCTGTCGGGTCTGAAGCTGGGGCCGCGCGGCATCGCCCTCATGCGCGACAGCGACATGACGCTGATCGCGCGCTTTCCGCCTTCGAAATCGCCGGCCGGCAAGGTGGGCAGCGTGGGCGGTTCGACGGAGCTGGCCGACATCATCGCGTCGGGTGTCGCCCAGGCGACCTTCTACAGCGACCGCACCGCCGACGGCATCAACCGCATCGACGCCTACCGCAAGCTCTCGCTGATGCCGGCCTTCGTGGTGGTGGGACTGGGCGAGGAAGACTACCTGGCCCAATGGTGGGACGACGTCCGCAAGGGCGCCATCCTGTCCGCGCTGTTCCTCATCGTCACCATCTGCGCAGCGTGGCTGCTGTGGCGCCTGCTCGATGCGAACGAGCGAGCGAACCGACGCAATCAGATCCTGTTGCAGAACGCGAGCGACGGCATCCACATCACCGACCTGCAGGGCAACGTCATCGAGGCCAGCGACGCCTTCTGCCGAATGCTGGGGCAACCGCGCAACGAGGTCATCGGCTTGAACATCCGCGACTGGGATGCCTTGCTGTCTGAGCAGGAAATCAACCGCGAAGTCCAGCGCACCTACGATGCCAAGGCGGTACGCACCATCGAATCGCAGTTCCGCCACAGCAGCGGCAGGATCTATCCGGTCGAGATCGCGTCGTTTCCGCTGGAACTCGACGGCAAGCCCATCCTGTTCAACTCCGCGCGCGACATCACCGAACGCAAAGCCTCGGAGGAGAAGGCCGAGCGGCTCGCCTTCTTCGACCCGCTCACGCAGTTGCCGAATCGCCGCCTTCTCCTCGATCGGCTGCAACACGCAATCCGGTCCTGCGCCCGGCGCGCGAGCCGCGGCGCGCTGCTGTTCGTCGACCTGGACAACTTCAAGTCGGTCAACGACACCGCCGGCCATCATGCGGGCGACAGCCTCCTGCAGCAGGTCGCCGACGTCCTGAGTGCCTGCGTACGCAGGGAAGACACCGTAGCCAGGCTGGGAGGCGACGAATTCGTGGTCATGCTCGAATCCCTGAGCGAACACGACGTCGAGGCCGCCCAACGCGCCGAGGCCGTCGGCCGCCACATCCTGCAGGCGCTGCACAAGACCTTCCAGTTGGGGAGCGCCGAACATCGTTGCTCGGCGAGCATCGGCATCGCCCTGTTCGGCAAGAACCCGGATGAGAGCGTGGACGAACCGCTGAAGCGGGCGGACCTGGCGATGTACCAGGCCAAGGTGGCTGGCCGCAACGACCTGCGCTTCTTCGATCCGCAGATGCAGGCCGACATCCAGGAACGCGCCGAACTCGAGGCCTCGCTCTGGGATGCGCTGGATGCCGGCTGGTTCTTCCTGCAGTACCAGCCGCAGGTATCCGCGACCGGCCGGATCCTGGGCGTCGAGGCGCTGGTGCGCTGCCGCCATCCCCAACGCGGGGTGATATCGCCCGGCGAGTTCATCCCGCTGGCCGAAGACAACGGACTCATCCTGCCGCTGGGGCGCTGGGTGCTGGAGACCGCATGCGCCAGGCTGGCAAGCTGGGCCAGCTCGCCACGCACCGCGGACCTCACCGTCTCGGTGAACGTGAGTGCACGGCAGATCCGCCAGGACGGATTCGTCGACGAGGTGCGGACGATCCTCGCCCGGACGGGGGCGAACCCCGCCCGACTCAAGCTGGAGCTCACCGAAAGCTCTCTGGTGACGGAGATCGAGAGCGTCATCGTCAGGATGGAGGCCCTCAAGGCGGGCGGCGTCGGTTTCGCGCTGGACGATTTTGGAACAGGCTATTCCTCGCTCGCCTACCTCAAGCGCCTGCCCCTCGATCAGCTCAAGATCGATCAGAGCTTCGTCCGCGACATCCTCGTCGACCCGAACGACGCGGCAATCGCCAGAATGATCATCGTCCTGGCAGAAAGCCTGGGCCTCACGGTGATTGCCGAAGGGGTGGAAACAGCGGCTCAGCGCGACTTCCTGGTCAGCCACGGCTGCCGCGCCTACCAGGGCTACCTGTTCAGCCGCCCGCTCGGCGACGACGAGTTGGAACAGCGTCTCGCTGCGGGTTCGGCCATCACCATGCCCTGACCCGGTCTGCATCGGGGCCGGGAACGAGGCGCCGCCACGCCAGGACGACGAGCCTTACCGACGATCAACGCTCCGGAGCGCTGCACTCATGTCACCCAGCGACATGCCGCAGGAATCTACGCCACCCGCCACGGTCAGCTTCCGCAAAGCCTTCGCCTTCTGGCTCAAGCTCGGCTTCATCAGCTTCGGCGGGCCGGTCGGGCAGATCGCGATCATGCACCAGGAGCTGGTCGAGAACCGGCGCTGGATGCGCGGTGGTCGGATGGATCGCCAGATCCGTGTTGAACTGAAGCCCGGAATCAGGCCGGCTGCCGGGATACGGACCTAGTGCGCGGCCTGCCTGACCGTCGCCAGCAGCGCGGCGGCGGCGCCGAACAGGCTGCCGAACACGCGATTGAGCATGCGCTGCTGACGCGGTTCGCGCAGCAGGCGCAACACCTTTGCGGCAAGCCCGGTGTAGCCGGCCATCACGACGAGATCGACGGTGACCATGGTCGCCGCCATCGTCAGGTACTGCGGCAGCAGCGGCCGGCCGGAATCGAGGAACTGCGGCAACACCGCGAGAATGAAGACGATCGCCTTGGGGTTGCTGGCATTGACCACGAAGCCGCGCATCACCAGCGCCAGCGGCCGTGCGACCGCCACTTCTGCGTCGTCGGTGGCCATTGAGTCAGGCGCGGCACGCCACTGCTTCCAGCCGAGGTAAACCAGATAGGCCACGCCAAACCACTTGATGGCCTCGAAGGCAAACTCGGACGTCGCCAGGATGGCGCCCAGCCCTGCAGCCACGATGGCGATCTGCACGATCAGCGCGAGCTGCAGCCCGACCGCATTCCAGTAGCCACGGCGAAAGCCGAAGTTCAGCCCGGACGACATCGAGGCGATGGCGCCGGCGCCCGGCGAAAGGCTGATCACCCAACAAGCGGTAAAGAAAGCGAGCCAGGTATCCAGAGCCATCGGGAAGGCCTCGTCAGCAAGGGTTCATGGTGTGCCGGCAGTCAGTCTTGGCGATGCGACGCATCGTCTGCTGCAGAGCAGCATGAATGATAGCGTCGCACGGCCGCAGTGGCGAGATGCAACAACACCTTTGCTCCAATTCTGCAGAGCAATCCATCCGCCCTCGCCTAAGCAAAGCGGATTTTCTTGGTTCGTGAAAAACCGCCGGCTATTTAGATTTGCGCCATCGACCGGCGCAATCCGGTCTCCCCGATCGAATCCGAAAACCCGAGGAGCCCATCCCATGAATACGAACCGCCGCTTCCTGCTCAAAGGCCTGTTTGCCGCTGCCACGCTACCGCTCACCCTCGCCGCCCCGCATGCGCTGGCGGAAAGTCCCGAGATCCGCATCGGCTGGCAGAAGGGTTCGACCCTGTCCATCGTCAAGGCGCGCGGCGACCTCGAAGCGAAGCTGAAGGCCGAAGGCGTGAAGGTGACGTGGACCGAGTTCCCGGCCGGGCCGCAGATGCTGGAGGGGCTCAACGTCGGCAGCATCGACCTCGGCGTGGTCGGCGAGACGCCGCCGGTGTTCGCCCAGGCGGCGGGCGCCGATCTGGTGTACGTCGGCAACGAGCCGCCCGCGCCGCGCGCCGAGAAGGTGCTGGTGCCGAAGGAGTCGCCGATCAGGACGCTGGCCGAGCTGAAGGGCAAGCGCATCGTGCTGAACAAGGGCTCGAACGTGCATTACCTGCTGGTGAAGGCACTCGAATCCGCGAAGCTGAAGTACAGCGACGTCGAGGTGGTGTTCCTGCCGCCCGCCGACGCGCGGGCCGCGTTCGAGAAAGGCGCGGTCGACGCCTGGGTGATCTGGGACCCGTTCGGAGCGGCGGCCGAAGCGCAACTGGGCGCGCGCATCGTCGCCGACGGCACGGGGATCGCCAACAACTACAACTTCTACATCGCCGCCCGCCCCTTCGTGCACAAGCACCCGCAGGTGCTCGCTTCGGCGCTGGCGTCGATCAACGAGACCGGCCTGTGGGTGGGCAAGAACCAGAAGGAGGCGGCCGCCATCGTCGCGCCGCAGATCGGCCTGCCACCCGCGATCGCCGAGGTGTCGGTGTCGCGCTACGGCTACGGCGTGAAGCCGCTCACCGACGACGTGGTGAAGCACCAGCAGCAGATGGCCGACACGCTGAGCGAGCTCAAGCTCATCCCGAAGAAGCTCGACGTCGCATCCGTCGTCTGGCGCCCCACCCGATGAACTGTTGAATCCCGGGGAACGGACACGACGCCCTCCCCCGGACACCGAGATCCCGACATGGCAAGCACGATTTCCTCCCCGAGCCCGCGCTGGCTCGGCCAGATCACGCCCTGGCTGGTGCCGGTGGCCATCCTCGCCTCCTGGCAGGCCGTCGCGCAGCTCGGCTGGCTGTCCACCCGCATCCTGCCGGCGCCGTCGGCGGTGCTGTCTGCCGCGTGGACGCTGGCCGCGTCCGGCGAACTGCTGACCCACCTGAAGGCGAGCTTCGCCCGCGCCGCGATCGGCTTCGCCATCGGCGGCGGCATCGGCTTCTTCTTCGGTCTCATCAATGGCGGCTACCGCCTGGCCGAGAACCTGTTCGACACCACGCTGCAGATGGTGCGCAACGTGCCGCACCTGGCGCTGATCCCGCTGGTGATCCTGTGGTTCGGCATCGGCGAGGAAGGCAAGCTCTTTCTCGTCGCGCTCGGCGTGTTCTTCCCGATCTACCTGAACACCTTCCACGGCATCCGCGCGGTGGATGCCTCGCTGGTGGAGATGGGTCGGTCCTACGGCCTGTCGGGCTGGAGCTTGTTCCGCCACGTGATCCTGCCCGGCGCCCTGCCCGGCATCCTGGTGGGGGTGCGCTACGCGCTGGGCTTCATGTGGCTGACGCTGATCGTCGCCGAAACGATCTCCGCCACCTCCGGTATCGGCTACATGGCGATGAACGCACGCGAATTCCTGCAGACCGACATCGTCGTCGTCGCCATCCTGCTCTACGCCGTGCTCGGCAAGCTCGCCGACGTCGCCGCCCGGCTGCTCGAGCGCGGGCTGCTGCGCTGGAACCCGGCTTACGCCCCTGCCTGAAACGAATGCGAAGGAGACTCCAATGGGTGTCATCGACTCGAACGAAATCCGCGCCCTGACCAGCGCCCCCGCGCCCGGCGACGCGCGCAAATCCGGCGTGCACATCCGTTTCGACGGCTTGTCCAAGGCCTATGCCGCACGTCAGGTCCTGAACGATGTGAACCTCGACATCGACGCAGGCGAATTCGTCGCCATCGTCGGCCGCAGCGGTTGCGGCAAGAGCACGCTGCTGCGCCTGCTCGCCGGGCTGGAGCAGCCCGGCGCCGGCGGCATCACGCTCAACGGCCAAGCGCTGCAGCAGACCCGCGACGAACTGCGGCTCATGTTCCAGGACGCGCGCCTGCTGCCGTGGAGGACGGTGGTCGACAACGTCGCGCTCGGGCTGCCCGGTTCTCGCGCCGACGTGCGCCGCGCAGCGCTCGCGGCGCTGGCCGACGTGGGTCTCGCCGACCGCGCCGACGAGTGGCCGTCACGCCTGTCCGGCGGGCAGCGCCAGCGTGTCGCACTGGCCCGCGCCCTGGTGCACAGGCCGCGCCTGCTGCTGCTCGACGAACCGTTGGGAGCGCTCGACGCGCTGACCCGCATCGAGATGCACCAGCTCATCGAGCGACTCTGGCTCGCGCAGGGCTTCACCGCGCTGCTGGTCACCCACGATGTGGCCGAAGCGGTGGCGCTGGCCGACCGCGTGCTGCTGATCGAGGACGGCAGCATCGCGCTCGACCTGCGTGTCCCGCTCGCTCGCCCGCGCGAGCGCGGCAGCGCTGCCTTCGCCGCGCTCGAGGACGACGTGCTACGCCGCGTGCTGCAGCATCCGCCGCTCGAGGACCAGGTCGCTGCGCCTTCTGCAGTCTCGTTCGGGCAGTGGCGATGGGCCGCCTGAACACCCCCAAGGAGCACGACATGATCCCCTCAGCCGACACAGCGGGCGCCCGCACGCGCGCCTTTCTCGACCGGCTTCCGCTCGACCGCGACGGTGGTCGCCAGTTGCGCCGCCTGCCCGACGGCGGCGTGGTCGGCGACTGGTTCGGCTGTGAACTGGCCAGCGTCTTCCAGCCCATCGTCGATCCGGCCGCTCGCCGCACCGTCGGCTTCGAGGCCTTCCTGCGCGTACACGGCAGCGGCGAGCGCGAACTTTCTCCATGGACGCTGTTCTCGTCAAACGCGGACGATCATCGGCTCGTCGCACTCGACCGGCTTGCACGCACGGTGCACGCGCTGAATTTCATCACCTCGGTGCAGGACGAAAGCCTATTGTTCCTGAACGTGCATGGGAGGCTGCTAGCGGCCGTCAGCGAAGATCACGGCGCCGCCTTCCGCAAGGTGCTCGATGCGCTCGGCCTGCCAGCCGACCGTGTGGTCATCGAGACACCCGTTGCGGCAAGCGAACAACCCGGCCTGCTCGCCTTCGTGTTGCGCAATTACCGGCTGAACGGCTTCGGCACCGCGGTGAACCTCGCATCGCCGGCGCAGTGGAACACGCTGTCGCAGATCGTGCCTCCCCAATACGTCAAGATCCGCGACGATGCGGTGGACGCGGAGCGCGATGCGGACGCACTGCAGGCGATCGCCCAGCGCGCCACCCTCATCATCACCCGGCAGGAGGACAGGACCGCCGCGCCTCCGGTGGCGTCGCTCGCACAGGGCTACGCCTGGGGCCTGCCTGCTCAACGCGCCGCGATCGTCAGCCCCCAACGCTTTGCCCTCAAATGTCTCGCCTACTGAATCCGGCCCTGCCCGGAGCGCCGACACCATGACGATGAATCAACATCCGCTGCCGGGCGCCCATCCACGGACCGTGGTCGTCATCGGCGCCGGCTTCAGCGGCACGCTCACCGCCGTCAACATCCTGCGCGAAGCCAAAGGAGGCGAATTCGAAGTCGTACTGATCGAGCAGCGCCCCCGCGCCGGCCGTGGGCTGGCCTATCGAATCTGGGACGACAGCATGTTGCTCAACGTCGTCGCCGGGAACATGAGCGCGCTGGCCGAGCAACCCGATCACTTCGTCGAGTTCTGTCAGGACATCGACCCTGCGCTGCATGCCGGCTCCTTCGTGCCGCGGCGCATCTTCGGTGACTACCTCGAACACCTGCTGCAGCATGCCAAGCACGCGAGCCGTGTGCCTTTCAGCCGGATTCAGGGCGAGGCCGTCCGCCTTGCGCCGCAGGACGGCCCCAAACGCCTGCGGGTCACGTTGGCCGACGGGCAGCAGTTGGACGCCGACGAGGTGGTGCTCGCGCTGGGCCACCTGGGCGCGCAGAAGCTGCACTTCGCCGACGCACTGCGCGGCTCAAGCCGCTACGTCGCCAACCCATGGGACTATGCCGCGATGGACCATATCCCGGCGGGAAAGCCGGTCGTCGTGCTCGGGACCGGCCACACCGCCATCGACGCGGTGTTCCGGCTCACGAGCCGCGACGATGCGCGCAAGATTTTCCTGATATCACGACGCGGCCTGCTGCCGAAGGGACACCGGACGGTTCCCCACCCGCCGCACACCGCCGGCTTTCCGGCGTATCTGGAGCACCTGCGACCGACCGCCTTCGCCCACCTGCGCGCGATCCGCCGCGAGGTGAAGCGTCGACTGCAGGCCGGCGGCAACTGGCGCGACGTCATCAACGAGCTGCGCCCGCACACGCCCGAAATCTGGCGCCGGCTGCGGACCACGGAGCGTCGAAGGCTGCTGTCGCGCGTCGGTCCGTGGTGGGACATCCATCGCCACCGCCTGGCGCCGACCGCCTACCGCCGGCTGCGCGGAATGCAGCAAACCGGCCAGGCGGAAGTCGTCGCCGGCCGGGTGCTGCGGCTGGAGGAAACCGGCGACAGTGTGCACGTCACCGTGCGGCAGCGGGCTGACGCCAGCGAACGCGTGCTCGAGGCCGCCGCGGTGGTCAACTGCACCGGCCCGGACTACGACATCGATCGCCTGTCGCAACCCACCCTCGTCGCCCGACTGCGCGACGAAGGCTACCTGCGGGCGGACCCGCTGCACATCGGCATCGAAGTGGACGAGCAGTACCACCCGGTCGGCGCGGACGGCCGCAAGATGCCGGGCGTGCACTACGTCGGCCCGATGCTGCGGGCGCTTTATTGGGAAGCGATCGCGGTGCCCGAATTGCGCCGCCACACGCTGGCACTGGCGCGCCATCTGCTCGCCCCGCGCAAGGCCTGATTTTCGCGCCCGTGCGGGGTGAAAAACGCGCCGCGCGGCCTTTGTCATGCAATGGCCGGAATATCCCGGCCATATATCGGCAATGAGAATGCAATGGAAGATTCATTGGTTCGTAATGGCCTCTGACCGCTCTAGGCTGCGTGTATCGACAACGCACATACGCCCGGAGCCCCACCATGTCAGACCACAAGACGCGCGAGATCCTCTGCACCGTGGGCCCTGCATCACTCAATGCCAGCGTGCTGGTCCGCCTGGAGGAGCTCGGTGTGGACCTGTTCCGCATCAACCTGTCGCATACCCGGCTCCACGATCTTGCGCAGGTCGTCAGCTTCATCCGCTCGCACAGCAAGGTACCGATCTGCCTCGACACGGAGGGAGCCCAGATCCGCACCGGCGACCTGGTCAGCGGCGAGATCGTGCTGCGCGAGAACACCACGGTTTTCGCTCATCGTGAGCGCGTACCGGGAGACTCGAACAACTTCAACCTGTACCCGCTCGACATTGTCGATCAGTTGGAAGAAGGCGACTTCATCAGCGTCGATTTCAACGCCGTACTGGTCCAGGTCACGCGCAAGCTGCCGGATCGCGTGGCGATGCGGGTGATCCACGGCGGTGTCGTCGGCCGCAACAAGGCGGTGACGGTAGAGCGCGACCTGCCGCTGGCCCCGCTCACCACCAAGGACATCCAGGCGCTGAAATGGGGGCGCGAGAACGGCATCCGCCATGTCGCGCTCTCGTTCGCCAACCGTGGCAGCGATGTCGACGCCGTGCGCGCGCTGGTGGGCGATGACACTTTCCTGATCTCCAAGATCGAATGCCGCAACGCCCTGCACAACCTGGACGACATCGCCCAACGCTCCGACGCGCTGCTGATCGACCGCGGCGAACTGTCGCGCCAGGAGCCGATCGAGCGCATCCCCAGCCTGCAGAAGATGATCATCCGCCGCGGCGCAGAACTGGGCCGGCGCGTCTACGTGGCGACGAACCTGCTCGAGTCGATGATCACCGCGCAAAAGCCTACGCGCGCCGATGTGAATGACGTGGTGAACACGCTGCTCGACGGCGCCGACGGCTTGGTGCTGGCCGCGGAAACCGCGATCGGCCGCGACCCGGTCGGCTGCGTCGGCATGATCCTGAAGCTGATCCACGAGTACGAAGCCTACCGCCGCACCGACGCGGAGTCGGTCCGCCACTATCGTCCGAGCGACGCGCTTTCCTTGCTCGTGCCACCCCACGGCGGCACGCTGATCGAGCAGATACTGCCGCCGTCCGCGATCGACCAGCTCGCCGGCCTGCCATACATCCGCGTTGGCCTCGACGTCCTGCAGGATGCGCAACACATCGCGCTCGGCACCTTCTCGCCGCTGCGCGGCTTCATGAACGAGGACACGCTGGAATCGGTGCTGCGTACGAACCGCTTGCCGGACGGCACGCCGTGGCCGATGCCCATCCTTCTGCCACTCGATGCGGACGCGGAGGCGCGGCTGGAACCGGGCGCACCGGTCGTGCTTGCCGACGAAACCGGTACGCCCCATGCCGTCGTGCGCGACGTCGAGGTCTTCTCGGTGGCACCCGAAGCACTCGCCGCGCAGTGGTTCGGAGCCACGTCCGGCGCCCATGCTGACGTGCGGCAGGTACGGAGTTGGCGCGGCCGATTCCTGGCAGGCACGGTGCACCTCGTGCGTCGCCTGCCGTCACCCCATCGCGAATATGAACTGAGCCCGCGCGAGAGCCGCTTCGTGCTGCAGCACAAGGGGTGGCGCAAGGTGCTCGGCTATCAGGCCGTGGCGCCGGCAACGCGGCTCGACGAACACGCACAGCTCAATGCACTCGATCGCCACAGCGCCGACGGCCTGCTGCTCAATGTCGGCGCGGACCCTGGCGCAGGTGCCGATGCGAGCCAAGGCTTTCCGACCGACGCGGTGCTGGGCAGCTATCGCATGATGCTCGACTTCGGCTACTACCCGCCCGGCAAGGTCGCGCTGGGCGTGCTGCCCATCCGGCGCCGACACGGCGGCGCGCGCGAGCAAGTGTTCCAGGCCTTGTGCCACAAGAATCTGGGCTGCAGCCACTACATCGTCGATCCCATCGCAGGCGGAAGTGCGTCACCTGCGGCGTCGCCGGAGTTGGCCGAGGACATCCGCAGCCTGTTCGCCAGCCTCGGCGACCTCGGCATCACGCCGGTCTTCGTCGGCCCCCTCGCCTACGACCCCGACACACAACGCTACGTCGAACGCGATGCGGGCAAACAGCGCGGACGGCGCCGCACGAGCCTCTTTCCGCCCGCCGACGCCCGCGCAGCACTGGGCCGCAACCAGCCCCTGCCCGAGTGGTTCATGCACGAACCCATCCAGGACATGCTGCGCACCTCCCTGACCGCCCGCTCGACCAACCCGTTGGAGCACGAACATGCCCGCCCCCACTGACAACGGTGCCGCGCCCGCCCTGCCCGCCGGGGGCAATGACTTCTGGTACAAGGTAGACAAGACCCTTCGCCATCATGCGCGACGCGCGAAGCTGAGCCTGCGCGCCGCCCTGTGGCAAATGAGCCAGTGGCCGGCCGACCGTCCGGTGTTCATCGTCAGTTGCAGCCGGTCCGGCACCCAGATGCTGTACAAGACGCTGTCGCAATCACGCGCCATCGGCACGCTGAACCGCGAGATCTACGCGATCTGGTCGCGACTGCATGCGCCCCACCACAAGCAGTGGCAGAGCCACGTGCTGACCGCGGAGGATGCCGAACCCAGTGACCGCAGCTTCATCACGCGCTACTTTTACGCTCACACCGGGCAGCACCGCTTCGTCGACAAGAACAACCAGCATGGCTTGGCGGTACCCTACCTGCACGCCCTGTTCCCCGACGCCCGTTTTGTCTACATCAAGCGCAATCCGGGCGATACGCTCAACTCGATGATCGAAGGATGGCACCGGCCGGAGCGCTATGCGACATGGTCCACCCGGCTGCCGGCCAAAGTCGCGATCGACGGCGGCCGCTTCACGCGCTGGTGCCATTTTCTGCCGGAAGGCTGGCGAGACTACCTCACGGCCTCGCTCGAGGAGGTGAATGCCTACCAGTACGCATCGATTCATCGCGCCATCCGCAACGCCTCGCGAACCATACCCGCCTCGCAATGGCACGAGGTCTTCTACGAAGACGTGGTGCGCGACCCGGTCGCAAGCATCCGCTCGGTCTTCGAGCATTGCGAACTGCCTTTCACACCGGACATCGAGCTTCATACCCGCAACCTGCTCGACAAGCCCTACGACGCCTTTTCCGAGATCCGCCTCGACAAGTGGCGCGACCAGCGTCACCGCGAACGCATCGAGCGCGTATTGCCCAGCCTCGAAGAACTTGCCCGCGAGTTGGGTTATCGCTTGTAGGGACGAATCGGCAAGGAGCGTGACCGATGAATGAGTTATGGAGCGTCGTGGCCCTGTGGGCGGGATTGGGCCTGCTCGCGGCCTATGTGTCCGCCAGGCTGAAACTGAGCACCCCGCTTGTTGAACTTGTGATCGGCATCGCCGCGCAAGGGCTGTTTCTTGCCTACGGCGCAGATGGCATGCCGGGGATCAGCCACCCCGCCATCGTGATGCTCGCCAGCACCGGTGCAGTCCTGCTGACCTTCCTTGCGGGCGCCGAACTCGACCCGGGCGTACTGCGCACGACCTGGAAGGAAGCGGCACTCATCGGCGCATCCAGCTTTCTGGTGCCCTTCGTGCTGTGCACCGCTGTCGCCTGGTACGGTCTGGGCTGGTCCCGCGATGCAAGCCTGCTGGTCGGCGTTGCCCTGTCCGAAACGTCGGTCGCGATCGTGTATTCATGGATGCTGCAAAGCGGCAACAACAGCACGCTGTACGGCAAGACCGTGCTCGCCGCGTGCTTTCTGACCGATCTTGGCACCGTGCTTGCACTCGGCCTGTTCTTCTCGCCGCTGGACGAGCGGACGGTGCTGATGGCCGCCGTTGGCGCATTGGCCCTGTTCATGTTGCCGCGGCTGGCGCGCCGGCTGTCGGCACGGCTCGGCGAACATGCCTCGGAGCCCGAGACACGCTTCGTCATCCTGGCGCTGTTCGGCCTGGGCGCGCTGGCGCTGTGGGCGGGGAGCCAGGCCATCCTGCCCGCCTACCTCATCGGCATCGCCCTCGCGGGCTCGTTCGGCCGCGATGCTGCCCTGGTGAGACGCTTGCGCACGCTGACTTTCGGCCTGCTGACGCCCTTCTACTTCATCCGCGCCGGCGCCTTCGTGTCGATTCCGGCGCTGCTGTCCGCACCCCTCATCGTCTTCGTCCTGTTCGCTGCCAAGCTGCTGTCGAAGGGAGCCGGCGTACACCCCATCACCCGTTGGCACTGGCGCCACCGCCACCTCGCACGCCAGACGACCCTACTGATGTCGACCGGCCTCACCTTCGGCAGCCTGTGCGCCCTGCACGGCCTGAGCAACGGCATCATCGATCAGATGCAGTACTCCTGGTTGCTGGCCGCGATCATCGGCAGCGCCATCGTGCCCACCCTGGTCACCGTGCTCGCCGCGAGGCGCGCGCGTCCTGCACCGGCGCTGGAAAGCTGTTGCGACAACTGATCGGCTCGGCGCTCGTGCCCCCAGTGCCGGCGGAGCCGCCGTTCGGCACGATCGAGCGCGACGCCTGCCCCACTCCTACAGACGCCGTGCCTCCGCGCTGATCCGCGCCGAAATCGCATCGCCCAGGGCCGCCGCGAGCGCGGTGGGTTGGGTATCGTCCCGCGTGCAAAGTCCCAGCACCACAGGCGGCAACGCCTGCGTAATCGGAATCTCGGTGATGCGCCCCAGCGCCGCCGGCATGCGCAGCACGGGCGCCGAAACGGGCATCACGCCCTCTGTGCGGACCATCAGCTCGAAGGCGAACGAAAAGGACTCGCAGTGCAGGAAGCGGCGCGGGAAGGACAGCCCCGCCTCGGCGAAGATCTGCTCCACCAGGCTGCCGTTCCCCTGCGGGTTCAACCCCAGCCAGCACAGCTCGGCCAGCTCGGCGACCGACCTGGCGCGGGCCAGCGGATGGCCGACACGGCACGCGATCGTCATGCGATCGCGATACAGCGGGCGGAACGACAGGCCCGCGCCGGCCGTCAGGCGCACCTTCTGAACGATGGCGAAATCGAGTGTCTGGTCGCGCACCATGGGCACGAGGACCGACGGTGGTCCCTCGACCACGCGCAGCCTCGCCAGCGGGCGCTGGTCCTGGAACGTCGCGATCGCCTCCGCGGCGAAGGGCACGGATGCCGGCGACAGTCCGACCGCCACATGTCCTGCCCCCGGGGAAGCCAGCTCGGCCAGTTCCTCCTCGGCCTTGCGCACCTCGGCCTGGATGGCCCGTGCGCGCGCCACGAAGGCCTGCCCCGTCGCCGTCAGGGCGACGCCTCGCGTATTGCGCCGGATCAGCTCGACGCCCAGTTCCGATTCCAGCAAGCGCATGCTCTTGGTCAGCGCCGGATGCGTGACGCCCAGCGCACGGGCCGCGGCGCGAATGCTGCCGGCGTCGACGATGGCGACGAAATCACGCAACTGGCTGAAACGCATGGTGGTTACCCGTGGTTACCGTGGTGATCGATCGGCCATCTTACGCCGACCCGGACCCGGTGCTTAACTACGCATCACACCCCACCCGGAGATCGCCATGACAAACCCGACGAATGCGCTGCGACGCCGCGCCCGCGCCCTTTTCTGCGCCAGCCTGCTGGCGGCGACGGCTATGCTGCCCGCATCGCCCGCCGTCGCGCAGACCTTTCCGCAGGCGCCGGTAAGAATGATCGTTCCCTTCCCCGCTGGCGGGCCGTCCGACGTGGCCGCCCGCACGCTCGCAAGGTCGCTGGAGAAGACCTGGGGGCAGCCCGTGGTCATCGACAACCGGCCGGGAGCGAACGGCGCGATCGCCGCCAAGGCGGCTCAGAACGCCACTGCCGACGGCTACACGCTGCTGTGGGCTACCTCGTCCACACTGGCGGTCTCATACCGGCAAAATGCGCAAGACCCCACCGCGGATGCCGAGTTCGTGCCGGTGTCGTCAGTCGGGCGTTTCGGTTTCGGCCTCTACGTCGCACCGGCGGTGCCGGCCGCATCTGTGGCCGAACTGATCGCCTACGGGCGAACCCACCCCGGCCAGCTCAACGTCGCGACCAGCAACCTTGCCGAATCCATGGCGGCCATCCAGTTCATGAAGTCGAGCGGAGTGAACATGGTTCGCGTCCCCTACAAGGGCGCGCAGCAAGTCATGCCTGACCTGCTCGAAGGCAGGGTGCAGGTCAATTTCGTGCCGATCGCCGCCGGTCTGGAGCATGCCAGGGCGGGCAAGCTGCGCCTGCTCGCCACCTCCCTGCCGGCCCGTTCATCCGCAACGCCGGACGTACCGACGATGGCCGAAGCCGGCTTGCCCGAAGTGTCCGTCTCCGGCTGGCAGTTCGTCGTTGCACCGCCGCGTACGCCAGCCCCTTTGGCGGACGCGATTTCGCGCACCGTCGGCCAGGCCCTGCAAGATGCGGCCGTGCGCGCCCAATACGACCGCCAACTGCTTCAGATCGAGCCGGGGACACCGGCTGCGACCGCGCAACTGGTGAAGAACGAAATGCGCACCTGGGACGCGTTCCTGCGCGAAAACGCAGGCCAACTGGAATAAGCTCGGGACGCGGCCGCCTCGACCGGCCCGAACCGCCGCAGCACAGATCCGCAAACCGGAGACGACCTTGGCGCACATCCCGAACTGGCGTGACATCGGCGCCGGCGCGCTGTTCTGCGCCTGCGGCAGTGCGGCGCTGTGGCTCGGCCGTCACCTCGCGGTCGGCGACCTGGCGGCAATGGGACCCGGCTTCTTTCCGCGCGCGATCGGCGCCCTGCTCGTCGCCCTCGGCGCCGCCATCGCCGTGCGCGGCGGCCGCAAGGATGCATCGGGCATCTCGCGCTTCGCCTGGCGCCCCCTGCTGGCGGTGCTCGGCGGCCTCGTCCTTTTCGCGGTCACGATCCGCCCGGCCGGACTGCTCGCCAGCACGCTCGCGCTGACCGTTGTCGGCCGCCTGGCGCGGCCCGAATACGGCTGGCGCGAGACAGCCGTGCTGGCCACGACCCTGGCCCTCGCCACCGGCCTCCTGTTCCGCGTCGCTCTGCGCGTGCCGGTGCCCCTGCTGCCGAACGGCTGGACGTCAGTGCCGTGGATCTCCTGAACAACCTCGGGCTCGGGCTCGCGGTCGCCCTGACGCCGGTCAATGTCATTTACTGCCTGATCGGCACCGCGCTCGGCACGGCGGTGGGCGTGCTGCCCGGGCTCGGCCCGGTGGCGACGATCGCGCTGCTGTTGCCCCTCACGTATGGCCTGGACCCGGTCACCGCGCTGATCATGCTCGCAGGCATCTATTACGGTGCGCAGTATGGGGGTTCCACCGCCTCCATCCTGCTGAGCCTGCCGGGCGAGATCAGCGCGGTCGTCACCGTGCTCGACGGTCATCAAATGGCGCGCCAGGGGCGTGCCGGCGACGCGCTGCTGGCGGCGGCGCTCGGCTCCTTCTTTGCCGGGTGCGTCGCGACCCTGATGATCGCGACGGTCGCACCGATGCTGCCGGGCATCGCACTGAAGTTCGGCCCGGCCGAATACGCGGCGCTGATGGCGCTCGGCCTGGCGGCAGCGGTCACCTTGGCGCACGGGTCGATGCTCAAGGCCCTGGCGATGACCCTGCTGGGCATGCTGTTCGGCATGGTCGGCACCGACGTGTCGAGCGGCGCGGAGCGCTTCGTCTTCGACGTACCGGAGCTGGCCGACGGCATCGACTTCGTCGCCGTCGCCATGGGACTCTTCGGCATCGCCGAGATCGTGCGAAATCTGGAAGGCCCCACATCGGATGCCACGGCGGAATTCGGCTGTTCCACCTGTCACCGTGTCCACTGGCGGCTTCCCCGCGCGGAATTTCGTCGCGCCTGGCCGGCATCGCTGCGCGGCACGGCCATCGGCGCGTTTCTCGGCATGCTCCCCGGCGGTGGACCGGTGCTCAGCACCTTCGCCTCCTACATGCTGGAGAAGCGGATATCGGCCGAGCCACAGCGTTTCGGTCGCGGCGCCATCGAAGGCGTGGCCGGACCGGAGTCCGCCAACAACGCCGCGGCGCAGACATCCTTCATCCCGCTGCTGACGCTCGGATTGCCGTCGAACGCGGTGATGGCGCTGATGATCGGCGCCCTCACGTTGCACGGCATCCAGCCGGGTCCGCAAGTGATGGGCAGCGATCCTCGCCTGTTCTGGGGGCTCATCGCCAGCATGTGGATCGGTAACCTGTTCCTGGTGATCCTGAACCTGCCGATGATCGGGATCTGGGTCCGCCTGCTGTCGCTGCGCTACCGCCTGCTCTACCCGACCGTGCTCGCCCTGTGCGCGATCGGCGCGTTCAGCGTCGGCAATTCATCGGCCACGGTGTTGATGACCGCCTTCTTCGGCGGACTTGGCTACCTGCTCCTCAAGCTGCACTGCGACCCGGCACCGCTGGTGGTCGGTTTCGTGCTCGGTCCGATGCTGGAGGAGAATCTCCGCCGCGCCATGACGCTGGCGCGCGGCGACGCGACCCTGTTCTTCACCCGCCCCATCAGCGCGGCCTTGCTGCTCGCCTCGGTGCTGCTGCTGACCGCGGCCGGCAACACCGCACGCCGGCCGCTACGCTCCGCCAAAGTCACTACCGCTACGCCCGCCGGTGCCGACAAGCCGGCACGCTGACACTCACAACCCGAACAGCCGCGCCGCGTTACCGTACAGCGCCTTGTCCAGCGCCGACTCGCGCAGGCCAAGCTCGAGGAAATCGCCGATGGACTGGCGGATCGGCCGGAAGGGATAGGACGAGCCGAACAGGAACTGGTCGGCCATGAAGCCGTTCGCCGCCTCCACATAGGCCTTGCTGCCGGCCACGAACAGGTACATGTCGGGCACGAGGTGGATGTTCTCGTAGCGGAACGCGAGGCCGATGGCCTGCGCCACGTTCGGCCACCAGCCGTGGTAGCAGACGATGGGCAGTTGCGGGAAGGCGCGCGCGACGTTGGCCAGTGGCGCAGGGTCGTTGAAGCGCGGGTCGGGCGTGGTCGGGCCGGTCATCAGGAACACCGGCACGCCGAGCTGCGCGCACACCTCGTAGATCGGGAAATAGGCCGGATCATCGACCTGCCGCGCCGGGCTGCCGAAGCCCGGCTCGATGTCGATGCCCGCGAGGCCGAGATCGCGGATCGCGTGTTCGGCCTCCTCCACCGCGGCACGGCCCTGGATCACCGGGTCGACGCCGGCGATGCCGAGCAGTTCGTCGTGGCCGTGGGTGATGCGGTGGATCAGTTCGATCGGCAGGTGCTGGGACGGCGTGTGCCGCCCCACCACCACCGCCTTCGTCAGCCCGGCATCGCGCACTTCGGCGAGAAAGCCTTCCTGCGTATGCGAGCGGGTGAAATGCTCGTCGCTGCCGCGCGTGCCCACGCGCCGGTTGAGCCAGCGCGCCGTCTCGTACTCGGGCGTGCCCGGCGTGGCACCGAAGAAATCGTGCAGAAAGGCCGGCCTGCAACGCATGTCGATGACTTTCATGCGGCCTCCTTCACCGGCGCGGCGTTCTTCACCGTGCTGGCATCGAACGGGCCGCCGGTGATGACCTGGTCCTGGATCGTCACCGGCGCCTTGCCCGGCAGCAGCGGGAACACCAGCTCGGCGAAGCGCCAGGCTTCTTCCAGATGCGGGTAGCCCGACAGCACGAAGGTATCGACGCCGAGGTCGGCATATTCCTTCAGCCGGGTCGCCACCGTCTGCGGGTCGCCCACCAGTGCGGTGCCCGCGCCGCCGCGCACGAGGCCGACGCCGGCCCACAGGTTGGGACTGACTTCGAGCTTGTCGCGGCGGCCGCCGTGCAGCGCAGCCATGCGGCGCTGGCCCTCGGAATCCATCGTCGCAAAGCGCGCCTGCACCTGGGCGATGGTGTCGTCGTCGAGGCGGCTGATGAGCTTGTCGGCCTCGGCCCAGGCCTCCTCGTTGGTCTCGCGCACGATCACGTGCAGGCGCACGCCGAAGCGGACCTTGCGCCCGCGGCTGGCGGCGCGCGCACGCACGTCGGCGATCTTCTCCGCTACGGCGGCAGGCGGTTCGCCCCAGGTCAGGTAGGCGTCCACCTGCTCGGCCGCGAGGTCGTGTGCCGCATTCGACGAGCCACCGAAATAGAGCGGCGGATGCGGCTTCTGCACCGCCGGGAAGAGCAGTTGCGCGCCCGCCACCTTGTGGTGTTCGCCGTCGAAATCGACCTTCTCGCCCTGCAGCAGCCGACGCCAGATGGTCAGGAACTCGTTCGCCTCGTCATAGCGCGCATCGTGGTCGAGGAAGATGCCGTCGCCGGCCAGTTCGGCCGAGTCGCCGCCGGCGACCACGTTGAGCAGCAGGCGGCCCTTGGTGGCCTGGTCCAGCGTCGCTGCCATGCGTGCCGCCGCGGTCGGCTTGGTCAGCGCGGTGCGCAGCGCCACCAGCAGCTTCAGCTTGCGCGTCACCGGCGCCACGCTGCCGGCCACCACCCAGGGGTCGAGGCAGCCGCTACCGGTGGGGATCAGGATGCCGTCGTAGCCCAGGTTGTCGGCCGTCACCGCGATCTGCTGCATGTAGTCGATGGTGACCGGACGGCCGGAATTGGACTTGCCAAGGTAGCGCGTGTCGCCCGAGGTGGGCAGGAACCAGAAGATTTCCAGGCTCATGAGTAATCCTCTCGAATGGAATGCCGACTAGCGGTGTAAGGGTAAGGACGCCAGATGAGCGTTCATCGGCGCCGTGCGGGATCCAATTGTCCAGATATGCGCGCAGAATCGAACCAAGAAAACCTGCGTAGCTTTGCGCTCATCCGGGAAAGCGCACGGCGCGGCCTTGCGCCGGCCCGTGCCGTGAACGAGGAACGGCGCGCTGCCTCCCGATGGAGGAAGCGCGCCGTCCGGATTGCGCGCGGGTCAGGCCAGGGCTTCAGCCGGCTCCCGCCTGGCGGCCGCAGACGATTGCGCCTTCGCCTCGAGCTCGCGCACCAGCGGCAGCACCTTCTCGCCGAAATAGGCCACCTCTTCCTGGAAGTGCAGGAAGCCGCCCAGCACCAGATCCACGCCGACCGCCTTGAGCGCGACGATGCGTTCGGCGATCTGCTGCGGCGTGCCGATCAGGTTGGTCTTGAAGCCGTCGTTGTACTGCACCAGATCCTGGAAAGTGGACTTCGCCCAGTTGCCCTCGCCCTCCGGGCTCGCCTTGCCGGCCTGCTTCACCGCATCGCCAAAGGCATTCACCGCCTCCGGGTCGGCCTTGTCGATGATCTCCTGCAGCACCGCCTGCGCCTCTTCCTCGGTTTCGCGGGCGATGATGAAGGCATTGACGCCGATCTTCACCTTGTGGCCGTTGGCCGCCGCCTTGGCGCGGATGTCATCCACCTGGGCCTTGATGCCCTCGACGGTGTTGCCGTTGGTGAAATACCAGTCCGACACGCGCGCCGCCATGTCGCGCGCCGCGCGCGAGCTGCCGCCCTGGAAGATCTCGGGGTGCGGCTGTTGCAGGGGCTTGGGCTTCAGCGTGTAGTCGTGGAAGCGGTAGAAGTCGCCCTTGAAGGTGAAGTTGTCCTGGGTCCAGATGCCCTTCAGCACCTCGATGAACTCCTGCGACCGGCGATAGCGCTCGTCGTGCTCCAGCCAGGGCTCGCCGATGCCGTGGAATTCGCCGCGGAACCAGCCCGACACCACATTCACCGCGACACGGCCGCCGGTGAGCTGGTCGATGGTGGCGATCTGCTTCGCCAACACCGCCGGGTGCCAGGGCCCCGGCAGGATCGCCGCGATGACCCGCAGCTTCTCGGTCGCCGCCAGCAGCGCATGGCTGATCGCCACCGACTCGTGCTGGTATTCGGCGCCATAGCCGGCGGTGAAGCGGATCTGCGACAGCGCGTAGTCGAAGCCCGCCTTCTCGGCGATCTGCGCCAGCTTGCGGTTGTAGTCGATGTCCCAGCTCGTGCGCTGCTCGATCTTGCTGACGACCAGCCCCCCGCTGACGTTGGGCACCCAGTAGGCGAATTTGATGTTTTCGCGGCTCATGTTGTGTGTTCCTTGATGGTTTTCGATGACTCAGGCCGCTGCGCGCACGGCTTTCTGCACGCTCGACACCGCAGGCAGGCGCGGACGCAGGAAGGGTCGGGCACGCTCCGCCGCGAGATCGATGCGCGCCTGCAGCGCCGGGCTTGTGATCTGGTAGTTCTCGATCTCCGCCTCGCTGCCATACACGCCGATCGGCAGGGTGTGAGACTGGAAGAAGCTGAACAGCGGACGCAACTGATGATCGATCACCAGCGCATGGCGATCGCTGCCACCGGTCGCCGCCAGCAGCACCGGCACGTCGATCAGCGCGTTGTGATCGACGAAGTCGAACAGATGCTTGAACAGCCCGGTGAAGGAGGCGCGATAGACCGGGCTGGCGACGACCAGGAAGTCCGCCGACTCGATCGCCGCGATGTCGGCTTTCACGTCGTCCGGCAACTGCGACGGATACAGCGCGCCGGCCAGCTTGGGGCCGACCGTGCCGAGCTCGATCAGGCGTACATCGATCGATGCCTGCTCGCCGAGCGCATCGACCAGCGCCTCGACCAGGGTCAGGGTACGGGAGGGACGTTGCAGGCCGCCGGAAACCGCGACCACCTTGATCTGCTTGCTCATGCTTTCACCTGTTCGTAATGGGATTGTTGATCGTTGGCCATGCCGACATTGGCACTTGCATCGGGAAAAGCAGCTCTCGTGCCAGAATTTTTGTTTCTTATAAACAGATACTTGCATTCAACCCGTGGATTGCCCTGCTGCCGCGCAAGCAGTTCGCAATCCGCCCTGCTGCAGGTGCAACAGCCCGGCGCGGCGACTGCATCACACCGCGAAGGACAGCGACGCGAAGTCGACCGGCGCGGCTGCATGGGGACGGGCCGCGAGCTCGTCGGAGAGATCGAGATGGTCGAGCCGCTCGCCATGCAGCAGCGCCAGCGCCTGCGTCTGTACGCGCACAAGGCGCGGATCGGCGCGATCGCGCGGACGCTGCGGATCGACACGCAGTTCGCCTGCGATGCGGCCCGGATTGGCCGACATCACCAGGATGCGGTCGCTCAGGTAGGCGGCCTCGTCGATGTCGTGCGTGACCAGCAGCAGCGTCGTGCCATGGCGCGCGACCAGCGACAGCAGCAGGTCCTGCAGGCGCATGCGGGTGAAGGCGTCGACCGCGCTGAAGGGCTCGTCCAGCAGCAGCAGCGACGGTTGCGCGAACAGGCCACGGGCAATTGCGGCGCGCTGGGCCATGCCGCCCGACAACTGCTTCGGATAGGCGTTGGCGAAGTCGGCCAGACCGACCTCCGCCAGCAGCTCCTTCACCCGCGGATTGCGCCCGCCACCCGGCCCGGCATCGAAGCCGACGTTGTCGGCCACTGTCAGCCAGGGCAGCAGGCGCGGCTCCTGGAAAATGAAGCCGACCTCGGGCGAGTGCAGATGGGGTGCCGCGCCCTTGACCCGCACCGTGCCGCGGTAATCGGTGTCGAGCCCGGCGACGACGCGCAGCAGCGTGCTCTTGCCGCAGCCGCTGGGGCCCAGCAGGCTGACGATCTCGCCCGGCCGGATGTCGAACGACACGCCATCGATGATGCGGCGCGACTGGAAGCGCTTGTCGGCAACGTTCAGCGTGAGAAGTGACCCGGACATGATCTCGCCCTCCCCGTCAGCGACCGCTGTCATACACATCGCGCCACGCCAGCAATCGGCGTTCCGCGAGCTGCAGCAGGCTGTCGCTGAGCTTGCCCAGCAGCGCCAGCACGACGATGGCGACGATCACCAGGTCGGCGCGCGCCGTCTCGCGGCCGTCGGTCAGCAGATAGCCCAGCCCGCGTGTCGCCGCGATCAGCTCGGCCGCGACCAGGAACATCCAGGCCAGCGACAGGCCGCTGCGCAGGCCGGTCAACAGATTGGGTAGCGCGGCCGGCAGGAAGATGCGCAACACCAGCCGCCAACCCTTCACGCCGAAGATTCCGCCGACCTCGACGAGCTTGCGGTCGACGTTCTTGATGCCTGCGACCAGGTTCAGGTACACGGGGAAGAAGGCGCCGATCGCGATCAGCGTGATCTTCGGCGCCTCGTCGATGCCCAGCCACAGCAGCAGCAGCGGCACCCAGGCCAGCGACGGGATCGCGCGCAATGCCTGGAAGGTCGGATCGAGATAGGCTTCCAGTTCGCGCGACAGGCCGACCGCCGCGCCCACCAACAGCGCGAGCAGCGCGCCGGCAGCGAAGCCGGCCGCGACGCGTGCGCTGCTGACCACCACATGCCGGTAAAGCTCGCCGCTGGCTACGAGCTCGGACAGAGTCGCGAGTAGATCCGACGGTGGCGGCAGCAGGTTGGCGCTGACCCAACCCAGACCACACACCGCCTCCCAAACGGCAATCAGCGCCAGCGGCAGCACCCAGCCCTTGAACCGGGCGGCCAGCCGCTGCGCGAGCTGCCCGACACGGACCGGCGCGAGCGACGCAGGCGCAATCCCCGCCTGCAGGGTCGATACCTTGCTCATGGCCGGCGCCTCACTTGACGACCGCGCGCGCGTACGAGGGCTCGACCAGCGCGTCCACCACCGCACCGACATTGGTGCCCTTGCGCACGAGGTCTTCCTCGACGAGGATCGGCGCCGCCGCCTTCAGCGCCTCGACATGCTCGGCGCCCGGCACCGGCTTGCTGAAGTCGTTGCGCGACAACTGCAGCCGAGCGACCTCGATCGGCAACTTGGCCTCCTCGGACACCAGCTTCGCCGTCTCCTCCGGATTGGCGACGATCCACTTGCGCGCCTTCTCGTACGCGGCGATGACGCGCTTCACATAGGCCGGATGCTCGCTGGCGAATCGCTCCGAGGTGTTCAGGAAGCCATAGGTGTTGTACGCGACGTTGCGATACAGCAGCCTGGAGCCGGCCTGCACCTCGCTGCCGGCCATCAGCGGATCCAGCCCCGCCCAGGCATCCACCCTGCCCTGCTCCAGCGCCGAACGGCCATCGGCATGCTGCAGCGCCAGGATCTCGACGTCGCCCTTCAACAGGCCCTCCTGATGCAGGCTGCGCAGCAGGAACAGGAAGGGGTCGGTGCCCTTGGTCGCGGCGACCTTCTTGCCCTTCAGATCCTTCACCGACTTGATTGGCGAATCCTTGGGCACGAGCAGCGCCGTCCACTCGGGGCGCGAATACACATACACGCTCTTGATCGGGTTGCCGTTGGCCTTCGACAGCACGGCCGCCAGGCCGGCGGTGCTACCGAAATCGACACTGCCGCTGTTGAGGAACTCGAGCGCGCGGTTGCTGCCCTGGCTCAGCACCCATTTCACCGGCACGCCGTCGGCCTTCAGATCGTCCTCCAGCCAGCCGAATTTCTTCAGCACGAGGCTGGGCGGCGAGTAATAGGCGTAGTCGAGGCGCAATTCGGCCGGCTTGTCGACGGCGTGGGCGATGCCGTTGGCAAGCAGCACACCGGCTGCGGCGAGGGTGAGGCGTTTGATGGTTTTCAGCATGATGGATCCCTGTGGAGTGCTTGGTTCAGGGATCCTTCTTTGCACCGATCGTGCCAGATCTGAATTTTGTTATTTTTCCGTCGCTTGCGTCATTCACTCAGCGCCTGGGCTGTTGGGTTCGCAGCAGAGGCCGGTGCGACTGCTGCGAACCCAACGTAACCGTCCGAGCAACCCCGCCCCCCGGCGGAGCGGAGGGCTTCAAAGGTCGACGACGTGCCTGAGCAGTCCGAACGACACGCGCCAGCCGAGCTCGTTTTCGCAGTCGACGCTGGCCGTCTTCTG
>NZ_SSXV01000024.1 GCF_009469595.2 Thauera sp. 2A1
GTTGATCACCGCGTCGAGCGAACCATCGACCTGCTCGGCACGGCCGAGCGTGGCGACGGTGCGCTTCTTCACCCGTCCCACTTCGTCCCGATAGGACTCGACGAGCTGGACGTAGCGGCGGCCTCCGGAGGTGGTGAGCTTGACGTGCATGCCGCCACTCTAACCAGGCACAAGGCCTCGTCAAGTTTGACGGTAACTGTTACAAACGTGCCACCACAGCACTTTTGCGATCATGGCCTTGAAACCCGCGCCGGTGCTGAAGGCACTTTCCGAAAAGGGGCGAAAATCGGGGTTAAGTGTCGAACCCCGGGTTGCTGAGTTGTTGGGGGCAAAGTTCGGGCTAGTCGCTCGTGCTTGAGTTCCAGTCGCCCCAATTAAATCGCCGCCCTCCGCGTTTTCCAATCATGGGGACCGCTTTCGGATGGGTCGAAGTCGAGTTCGACTTCAACCCCGTTCGGATCCATGAAAAAGACCTGCCACGTGTGCAGTTCGCCCGGCGCGCGAATGATGCGGTAGCTGACGCCGGCGGCATCCAGGCGATTCAGCGTGCGCACCAGTCCCTCGGCACGAAATGCCATGTGGTCGAGAACGCCCCGACGCGGCTCGGGCATCTCTTTGACACTGATGACGTGCAGCACGGGTTGCTGCGATATGTAGAGCCAGCAGCCTGGGACGGGAAAAGGCGGACGCGGCCCTTCCTCCATCTCGAGCAGTTCCGTGTAGAAGCGACGCGTCACATCGAGGCGATCGGTAACGATCGTGAAGTGGTCCATTCGCGTGATCATGAATTGCTCCGACGGAGGTTGAATTCTGTAAGGCGGCCGGACGCCGTGGTTTGCAGCGGGTGAGCGCTCTTACATGAGCCCGCTGTAGCTTCCACCGTCCACCTGCAAGTTCTGTCCCGATATGTAGGAAGCCTGCATTGAACACAGAAACGCACATGCGGCGGCGAACTCCTCGGGGCGGCCGAATCTGCCTGCAGCGACGGGCTTGAGCATGTCATGCCGGGCCTCCTCGAAGCTGCACCCGGCTCTCGTCGCCTGCTGTTCGATCATGTAGCGCAGCCGGTCGGTTTCGATCCGCTCCGGCAGCAGGTTATTGATCGTGACGTTGTCGCGCGCGACGGCTCGCGATAGCGCCTTGGAGAAGGCCGTCAATCCGGTGCGCGCGGCAGTCGAAAGCCCGAGCGGGAGCTGCGGCGATTTCACCATCGCGGAGGTGATATTGACGATGCGCCCGAACTTGCGCTTCCGCATTCCCCCCACGACGGCCTGGATGAGGAGTATCCCGGACAGCATGTTGGCTTCGATGGCGCCCAGCCACGCTGCGTGATCCCAATCCTCGATCCTGCCGGGCGCGGGCCCGCCGTTATTAGTGACCAGGATGTCCGGTTCATCGCACGCGGCAAGCAGAAGCTGCCGCCCTCGCTCGGTATCGAGGTCGGCAACGACGGTGGCGGGCCTCACTCCGGTCTCCCGCGCGATCTCGTCTACCGCCAAGCTCAGGCGCTCCTCGTCACGTCCATTGAGGATGACCGCACAGCCTTCCCGCGCCAACGCCAAGGCACAGGCTTTTCCAAGGCCGCGCGAGGAGGCGCACACGATCGCCCGACGTCCATTGATTCCGAAATCCATTCAGCTCTCCTGCCACGTCTTGAACTTGCCTCGCAGGGACGGCATTGATCCACTTTACGGGAAAAGTGTTCAACTTCCACAAAGCCACACAAGCCTGCGCATCTCGCGTTTAGTCGAGGGGCACCACCGGCCATTTTGTTGACATAGATCAAATCACACCGTGAGCAACGGTAGGATACTCCGCTTAAATTATACATCTTTTGTGTTTATGTTCAGTTTTCAAGCACAGACGAACGGACGACCTTCAAGGAGGAGGACCACATGGACAGAAAATCGAACCCCAAACTCTCGGACGGCACCCTGCTTTCCGATCTGATCAACCTCGAAACCCGCGAAGTCAAGATGCGGGCGCTTTCCGATCCCGAACTGTTCGAGCTCGAGATGGAGCGCATCTTCGCCAAGACCTGGGTATTCCTGGGGCACGAAACCGAAATCCCGAACAAGGGCGATTTCGTTGTCCGCGACATGGGATCGGATTCCGTGCTGATGGCACGCGGGGCGGACGGCGAGGTGCACGTCTCCCTCAACGTCTGCCCCCATCGGGGCATGAAGATCTCGACCCACGACGTGGGTAACACGATGACTCACGTCTGTATCTACCACGGCTGGGCATTCAAGCCGAACGGCGACTTCATCGGCGCGCCGGTCGAGAAGGAATGCATGCACGGAAAGATGATGACCAAGCAGGAACTTGGCCTGAAGAAGGCGCGCGTCGCGATCTATGGCGGCTTGGTCTTCGCGACATGGAACATCGAGGGCCCTAGCTTCGAGGACTTCCTCGGCGATGCGAAATGGTATTTCGACACGCTCTGGTGCCGCACTGACAAGGGCATGGAAGTGCTGGGCCCCCCGCAGCGTTTCACGATCCGTGCGAACTGGAAGACCGCCTGCGAGCAGTCGGCGTCGGACGGATTCCATGTGCTGACCCTGCACCGCTGGCTGTCGGAAGTGGGCCCCTATCGCAAGCCCGGCAGCGAAGGTGGTGGCGGCGATCTGACGCCGGAGATGTACGGCACCGAGGTCTACACCGCGCACGCACATACCATGCGATGCATCGAGCTGGACCGCAAGATCCGACGCCTGACGGGGAAGGACCCGAGCGAGTTGTCGATCAAGGAGAAACTCGAGGCGCTGCCCCCGCCGGGCATCACGCCCGAGATGCTGCCGGAAGTGCTCCGTCGCTTCAGCGATGACCAGCTGCGCGTCATGGCCTGGCGTCCGCCCCAGGTGGGCAACTTCTTTCCCAACGGGCTGTTCGAGTTCGTCTACATCCCCTCGCCCGATGGCGTGATCGGGGTCATGGCGCTGCATGCGTATGTCCCGAAGGGGCCGGACAAGCTGGAATTCGTGAACTGGATCCTGGCCGAGAAGGACACTCCGCCGGAACTGAAGGCCAAGATGCTGCGCCTTGGCGTCCAACTCCTGGGCACTTCGGGGATGGTCGAGCAGGACGATTCGGACACCTGGCCGCACCAGACGCTCGCGGCGAAGGGTGCCGTGAGCAAGCACATCACGATGAAGTATCAGTCGATGTACGAGAACAACAGGCTCGAAGGCTGGCCGGGCCCGGGCGATGTCGGCGACGGCTTCACGAAGGACGACACCCAGTGGCGCTGGTGGGAATACTGGTACGAACTGATGACTGCCGAGAACTGATCACAGCGCGACTAACTACCCCTATTTCAGGAGACCTCCATGCTTCAGCAACTGCTCGAACCGACTCCGCTGCCGCCCTCGATCAAGGCGAACCGTATTCCCTCCGGCAGCGATACCTACAACGAGGTTCTCGACTTCCTCTACGACGAAGCCGAAATGCTCGACAACCTGCGCCTCGGCGAATGGGCGGAGCTGCTCACCAAGGACCTCGAATACAACGCGCCCCTGCGCCACACGCGTTCGACGTCACAGTTCGACCAGACCTATTCGCGCAACGTCCAGCACCTGCACGAGAATTACGGCTCGATGCTCATGCGGGTCAAGCGCATTACCGACACCAAGAGCGCCTGGGGCGAGGATCCGCCATCGCGCATCAAGCGTCTGGTCACGAACGTACGCGTCTACCGAATCGACGACAGCGATGACCTGAAGGTCGAGAGCTATCTGCTCCTCACACGCAGCCGTTTCGATTTCGACTACTTCGACCTGATCCCCTGCGTCCGCCACGACATTCTGCGCCGCGAGGATGGCGCGCTGAAACTCGCTCGCCGCGAGATCCTGCTCGACCAAGTCGTCATCGGCACCCCCAACCTGGGCGTGATCCTTTAGACGCGCAACGGCGACCACTACCACAAACATACCGCCTGCATGCCGCTCGGCCACGTGCGCGGCATGCGAGGGCGGAATCGGAGACAACACGCGATGAAACTTGAAGAACTCATCCTCGTCAGCATCGACGACCACGCCATCGAACCCCCGAACGCCTTTGCGCGCCACATGCCGGCCCGCTTCAAGGGGCGCGAGCCTCACATCGAGAAGCATAAGGGTCGTGACGTGTGGGTTTTCGAAGGACGGGCAACCGGCTACATGGGCCTCAACTCGGTCGTCGGTCGCCCCAAGGAAGAGTACGGCATGGAGCCGCTCGGTTACGAACACATGAGGCGCGGCACTTGGGACGTCCAGGCGCGCGTCGACGACATGAACGCCAATGGCGTGCTCGGCTCGCTGTGTTTCCCGACCTTCCCCGGCTTCGCGGGGCAGCGCTTCCAGCAGTACGAGAACGCGCGCGACGTATCGCTCGCCGCCATCCAGGCCTACAACGACTGGCACCTGCACGACTGGTGCAACGCCGCCCCGGGTCGCTTCATCCCGATGGCGCTGATTCCCTGGTGGGATCCGCAGGCCGCCGCCGCCGAAATCAACCGCATGGCGAAGGACGGGGTGCACGCGATCTCCTTCTCCGACAACCCCGCCCTGCATGGCTTCCCATCGATCCACGATTCGTACTGGGACCCGGTGTGGAAGGCCTGCGCGGACAACGCGGTGGTCATCAACTGCCACATCGGCACCGGCGTCAAGGCCGAGCACGCCTCCGACCTGTCGCCGATCGACGCGTGGATCACTTCGATGCCGATCTCGATCGCGAACTCGGCGGCCGACTGGATCTGGGCTCCAATGTGGAGGAAGTACCCGACGCTGAAGATGGCGCTTTCCGAGGGCGGCATCGGGTGGATTCCCTACCTCCTCGAGCGCGCGGATTTCACCCACCGGCATCACAAGGCCTGGACGAATGCCAGCTTCGGCGGCAAGAAGCCGAGCGAAATCTTCAAGGAGCACATCATCACGTGTTTCATCGAGGACGACTTCGGCCTGCAGAACCTGAAGCACATCGGTGAAGACATGGTTGGCTGGGAATGCGACTACCCGCATTCCGATTGCACCTGGCCGAATTCTCCGGAAGTGGTGTGGGGGAGCTTCAGGCACCTCCCCGACGAGACCATCGCCAAGGTCACTCACCGGAACGTGATGCGCGAATACAGCTACGACCCGTTCGCGATCCTCGGCCGCGAGAACTGCACCGTAGGCGCGCTGCGCGCGCAGGCTCGCGCCAAGGGCATCGACACCTCGCCCACGCAAGGCATGGGGGGCGCGGCACCGAAGCGGGAAGCCGGCAAACCGGTCACTTCGGGCGACATCAACGCCATGTTCAAACAGGCGGACGCCGAGACCGCACTCTGATCCGGGGGCGCTTCACGGTGCCCGCAGCATGAGAGGAAGACATCCCGCGCTATCCGCGATAGCGCGGCGGGCGCCCTCACGCCCGACGATGGAACCGATAACGGGAGATATCCATGAGCGAACAATACGACATCGTGGTCGCCGGTGGTGGCCACAACGGTCTGGTGGCCGCGTGCTACCTGGCGAAGGCGGGACTGAAGGTATGCGTCGTCGAGAAAAACGACAAGGTCGGCGGCGGCGTCATGACGCGCGAGCTGACGGCGCCGGGCTTCAAGCATGACGTCTGCTCGGTCGCACACACCCTGCTGCAGGCCAACCCATTGCTGCGCAACGACGAACTGCAGCTGAAATCGAAGTTCGGGCTGAAGTACATCAACCCCGACAAGATGACTGCGATCTTCTACGACGACGGGACCACGCTCGAGTTCTACACCGACCTTGAGCAGACTGCCCAAGCGATCGCAAAATTCTCGCAGAAGGATGCGGAAGCCTACCGGCGCTTCAACAAGGAGGTTTTCCAGAACCTCGACATGATGGTGATGGGCATGTTCCATGCACCCCCGAACGCGGGGGCGCAAGCCGTGATGATGGAGCAGAGCGTGGTCGGGCAATCGCTGATGCGAACCCAGTCGATGAGCGCATGGGACTTCATCTGCGAATGGTTCGAGCACCCCAAGGTGCGCATCGCGTTGGCCCGCTATGCCTCGGAAGCCATGATGAACCCGTTCAACAACGGCACGGGATTCGGTTTCTACATCATTCTGCCCTTCATGCACCGCTACGGTGTCGGCATTCCCGTCGGCGGCTCGGGCGCCTTCGCGGACAAGCTGCGGGAGTGCTTCGAATCGCATGGCGGCGCGGTACGCGTCAATGCACCCGTCAAGCAGATGCGCATGGATGGCAGCAAGGTGACGGGCGTCGTGCTCGAATCGGGCGAGGAGATCATCGCGAGGAAAGGCGTCATCTCGACGATGCACGTGCAACAGGTGTTCCCGCACATGGTGCCGGGCGCAAATCTGCCGGAAGGATTCGAGCCGCGGATTCGGGGGCTGAAACGCAACAGCTTCCAGCCCTTCAACCTGCACCTCGCGCTGCACGAGGCGCCGCAGTACAAGGTCGGTCCTGCGGTGGACGATTTCTTCTGGGTCGAGCGTTCGCACTCCGACTGGGAGGAGTTCGCACGCGCCTTCTCCGATCTCGAATACGGCATCCCGCGCCGCGACTTCGTCGCCTACGTGATGCAGGACGTCTATGACAAGACGCGGGCACCCGAGGGCAAGCGTGTGCTCAACATGTACGCGTTCTGCCCCTACAACGTAAAGGGCGGCCCGCAGCGTTGGGACGAGATCGGCAAGGAAATCGCTTACGGATTCCTCGACGACCTGCGCAAGCTCACGACCAATATGGGCGACGACAACATCATCGGTTTCTCGTGGTTCACACCGCTCGATATCGAGCGCCACAACAACGCGATGATCGGTGCGGACATCCTGCACTTCGGCTCGTACAACTGGCAGATCGCGGGCAACCGCCCTGCCCCGGGCTACGGGCAGTACAAGTCGCCGGTGGCAGGTCTGTACATGGCGGGCGCGTCCACCCATCCGGGGGGCGGAGTCACCGCAGCGTCCGGACGCAATGCGGCACAGGTGGTGTTGGAAGACCTGGGCATGGATTTCGACGACCTCATCGAAAACTGACCCGTGGAACGCCGCGACCGCGTCGCGCGGTTGCGGTCACGTCCAACGTGATGGAGAGCGGCAGCCGTGAAGATGTTCAGCAAGGAAGGCGTGGAGATGGTCGAAGTGAAGTCCATCCAGCGAAAGGACGACACCCTGGTCATGAAGGGCAAGGTCATGGGCTCGATGGCCACCACCATCCTGATCCGCCCCGAAGACTGCTGGCAGGCGCTGCAGCTGCTCGGTTGGCGGACGCTGCTGCGGATGCCGTTGATCCTGTTTCGGGGCTACCGCCACGCCGCAAGATCAAGCTGATTCGCGGTCGCTCGCACATAGCGCAGCAGTAAAGGGGCGCCCCTCTCCTTGATAGGCCTCGGATCTTCAGCTGGACAGGCGGCCCGCCACGACCACCCCGAGGACGCCGCACAGGGCGAGAGCGGCGGCTCCCAGCGCGAGGGACAGCAGCGAATTCCACATCAGTGGCGCCAGCACCGCGGCAATCCAGGCGTTGAATCCCGTCTGGATGAACAGCTGAACCGATGAGCCGGTGCCGCGGCGCTCCGGTACGCAATCCAGGCCGCGCACCGTGATCGTTGGAATCATCACCGCCATGCCCAGATTGAAGAACAGGAGATACGCCACATACCACGCCGTGCCGCCGGGTTCGACGAGGCACACGGCGAGATTCCAGAGAGTGGCGGCAGCCATGATCGCGAAGCCGGCCTTCAGCGTGGATGCCGTGGACCAGCGCTGCGCAAGGCGGCCCGCAAGCGCGGAGCCCAACATCAGCCCCACCGTCGCAGGTCCGAACATCCACAGGAAATCGGTCTCGCCCAGGCCAAGGTGCTCCATCAGGAACACCGGCGCAGACAGGACGTAAAGGAAGAAGCCGCCGAACATGCAGGCATACGCCAGTGCCCAGCTCATGAAGCGCGCGTTTCCGAGCACGGACGCGTAACCGCGAAGCACACCCGCCGGATTGAACGGGTGACGCTGCGAGGCTGGCAGGGTCTCCGGCAATCCGAAAAACACGGCGACAAGCAGGCTGGTGGCAAGCAGGCACAGGAACACGAATACGGAGCGCCAGCCCAGCGCGACCTGCAACCAGCCGCCCACCAAAGGAGCGACGGCAGGTGCGATCGAGAACATCAACACCACCTGCGACATCATGCGCTGCGCACGCGGCCCTTCATGCAGGTCCCGGACGACGGCGCGACCGATCACGATCCCGGCACCCGCCGAAAAGCCCTGGAGTGCCCGCAGAACCCACAACTGCTCCACTTGTGTCGCAAGCGCGCATCCGAGCGACGCCAATGCATAGACGACCAGACCGGCCAGCACCACGCGGCGGCGCCCGAAGGAATCCGAGATCGTGCCATGCCACAGGGCCATGAAGGCAAAGGCGGCGAAGTAGATCGCCACTGTCTGCTGCAACGCGACTCGATCCGTGCCGAGCACCACCGCCATTTCCCCGAAGGATGGCAGGTAGGTGTTGATCGAAAACGGGCCGAGCATCGCCAAGCCCGCCAGGATCACGGTCGTGCCGAGTTGCCTTGTACCGGGACGGTATCCGGATTGCAGAAATCAGCCCCGCATGCCGAGAACTGCCGAAATGTCGGCACTCGGGTCGGCGTCGGCGCCATAGCCGAAATCCCCGCGCTGCTGCCTCTCGGCGAGACGCACCATCAGCAATCGGTAGCGGTTGCCGGGGCCGTCGAAACGCGAGCTCAGGTCGCGGCGTTCGGTGGACTCGAAATAGCGCGCGTTCTGAGGGCGCAGCACCGAGTTGTCCTGTGGCTGGATCACGTAGGAGATGCGCGGCATCAGCCAGCGAAACGGTGCCGGCGCATGGACGGTGTAGTTCGTCTGGTCAACGCGAGAACGGTGCTTGCCGACTGGTACAAAGGGCTGCACGTTCGGAATCGGATAGCCCGGGGTGAAATTCGGGTAAGAGATGCACACGTTGTTGCGCAGATGGACATGCAGCACGGCGCGCAGATCCTGGTATTGGGCGCGTACGCCTCCGATCCAGCGCATCACCGGTGCCACCGACTTGCGGGTGACGTTACGGATGCGAGTCACCGTCTCGGAGGTCGAATGGACCTCGACGACATCGTTCTCGGACTGGCCGTCACCGATCGCGTTGGCATGCAGGAAGTCGGCATGTGTCAGATCGATGAGGTTCTCGACGGACAGCGGCGACGCCGCATCGAAGCGCACCGCGCGCTGCGTGTAGCGAGGGATCCCCTGACCATCGGGCGGCAGGAAGGGGATGTTCGGAATCAGTTCCTCGTGCGCATTATCGGGGTTTCCGTACCACGCCCAGATATACCCGTAACGCTCGACGGCCGGATAGAAACCGGAGCCGTTCGTGAAGGCACTTGCACCGGCGCGCATCGCCTCGAGGCGGTCGGGGCGGAACTCGGCCGCATATAACCTCCCGCCATCGCGCCATAGATATACGTCCTGCGCATGGACGATACGGCGTACCGCCCCTTGGCCGATGTCGGCACTGTAGGCGACCGGAAACCAGGTGTCGCGCAGATCGAGATTGATCGGTACCCAGTCGCGCTTGGAGGTCACCTCCGCTTCGCGCCCTGCCGCATCCATCATCGGGACTTCGCTCATACTGCGCACCTCTCCTGCACGGGCACCACGCGCTCGGCCGGCGTCCTCGCATCGGTCTTCGCCAATCTGCGATCTCGTGACGGTGCGACTTCGAGTGCCGCCACGGCTGCGCCGTCGATATGGGGGAAGATTGCGAACGGAGCACGTCCGATCGCCCGCGCCATCCGCCACCGCCACGACAGCGGCGCTGCCGTGGCATGACGAAAACCGCGCCAGACCAGACTGGTGGTACCGCGCCTGTTCTCGCTGGCAGCGATGAAGATCGTGACGAGCGGATCTTCGTCGGCGCTTAGGAGTTCCACGCGAATGTCGCCGCCCGTTACCGGTACGCGAGTACGTACCCACAGCGAATGGTCTCGCACGAAGGCCGGCCCATTTCCCTTGCCCTTCCACACCGCGCCTCGATCGAGGACAAGATGCTCGCCGTCGCGGCGCGGATCGCCGAGGAAGAAATCGGTGATGTGTACGCCGGGGAAGGAAAGCAGGCATTCCGGGCCGTCGAGCATCACGTCGAGATACTGCTCGAACGCGATATTGGCCACCGCTGAACCGGTCTGCTCGCGATCTGCCGCGCGATACGACGCGCCCGGCAATTCGGCAGCAGGCGTTCCCGCCCCCCGCCAGACGTGGATGAAGCCGTTCGCCTCGGCCGCCGGAAAGGCGCGCGCCGCATAACGCGCCGGCACCCGCTCATCGCGACGCAGGTTGGGAATGTCATTGCACAGGCCCGTCGCGCCGTCGAAAGTCCAGCCGTGGTAGGGGCACTGAAGACCACCGGCTTTCACGGGTCCGGGCGACAGTGGCACACGCCGGTGCGGACACCGGTCCTCCAGCGCGAACACGGCGCCCTTCCCGTCGCGAAACACGGCGAGTTGCTCGCCTTCGCAGGTCACCGCGAGCGCCTTGTCACCGTGCACCGCCTCGGACAGCGCGACCACCCACCATCGTCCCATGCTCAGCCTCCCCTGCCCCTTGCCGGTCAGCCCCTGATCCGCGCGGTGATCTTCGCGTGCGGCCCGGCAATCTGCGACGCCCAGGCTTCGGCAGCCTGATCCAGCGTATAGTCGGCGTAGTCGACCTGGATATTCTCTGTGTGTGCAATGCGCAGCAGTCGCTCCCAGATCGCGCGGCGATCGGCCGGCGGACGCTGCCCCGTACCCACGCATGACAGCGTGCGGAAAAGCAGATCGGCGATGTCGAGATTGATCTGACGCCCCGCACCCGTGCCGATCGTCATGATGCGTGCGCCCCATCGGGTCGCCTTGAGGGCGTTGAGCAGCGGTTGCCCGCACACCAGATCGAGCACGACGTCGAAACCGTCGCCCGCCGCGTCCTTCAACGCCGCGACATCGTTCTCGCTACCGAGCGCCACGACTTCGTCGGCAATCCCGCGCGTCTTCAGGCGCTGCAGGGTCTCGGCGGAGCGTGCGGCCGCGACGACCCTGCCCGCGCCGAGATAGCGCGCGAGTTGCAGCGCCACCTGCCCGAGCGTGCCGGTCGCACCGAGCACCAGCACCTGCTCACCCCGCTGGATGTTGGCCTGCTCGAGCGGCACCAGTGCGCCGGTGGCGGCGATACCCATCGTGATCGCGGTCTTGTCGTCGACGTCGTCGGGCACGCCCCACACTTCATCGGTCGGCACCAGCGTACGCTCGGCCCACGCCCCGAAGGGCATCACCGAGCGCTCGCCGAAATACACGCGGCGGCCGTCCGATGCCCTGCCCACGCCTTCGCCGCGGATCACGCACGGGTATTGCACGCCCAGCCGGTACGCGCCGAGTACGTCCCAGCCCCCGAGCCCCGCCGTGTCCATGTCGATGAGGACGGCGCCTTCCTGGGGCGCCGGTTCCGGAAACTCCTGCACGACCGGAGCGGCACCCCGCTCGCTGATGACCGCTGCTTTCATCGACGACTCCTTACATGCCCTTCGCGCCGGTCTGCGCGAAGAGGGCCTTCATTGCGACAAGCGAGGGCGTGTGGCATGAGAAACCGCCATCGGCGACCAGCGTCGTGCCGGTCACGAAGGACGACTCGTCGGACGCGAGGAAGGCCACCACGTCGGCGATCTGGCGCGGGGTGCCGACATCGGGCGTAAGGTGGTTGTCGCGGATGATCTGGATCACGGCCGGCGGCATGCTCCCGTGGGCGTTCTCCGCCGGCGCGAGGCCGATCTGCAGCGCGTTTGAGCGAATGCCCTCCTTGCCGTACTGGGTCGCAATCGACTTGCTGAGCATCATCAGCGCCGCCTTCGAGGCGGCGTAGGCCGACAGCGACAGGTCGCCTTGGGCGCCGAGCCCGGAGGTCGCGAAGATCAGGGAGCCTTTCTTCTGCTTGAGCATCTCGCGGATCGCATACTTGGCGCACAGCATCGCACCGCGCAGATTCACCGCCATCGCGCGGTCCCACGCCTCGACGTCCATGTTGGCAACGTCGCGGTCACGCTGGCGTTGCTCGACGCTCAGAATCGCCGCATTGCTGTACAGGACGTCCACTCGCCCGTAGCGCTCCACCACCGTCGCGACCATCGCCGCGACGTCCGCCTCGGACGAGACGTCTGCCCGCACGGCAATCGCGCGCCCACCACCGGACTCGATCTCGGCGGCCACCTTGCGTGCGCCGTCGAGATCGATGTCCGTGATTGCCACACTCGCACCGTGCATCGCCAGCACGCGGGCCGATTCGGCGCCGAGGCCGCCGGCCGCACCGGTCACGATCGCGACACGGCCATCCAGTTTTCGCTCGCTCATCTGTATGTCTCCTGATTCTTGTCTGCGCGGAGCGCGTCGCTTAGCGACCGGTAAAGCGCGGTTCGCGCTTTTCGCGAAAGGCGATCGCCGCCTCCCGCGCGTCGTCGCTGGGTTTGAGCAGTGCGAAAAGATCCAGCTCGAGGTCCAGCCCCTTCTTGAGGTCGACGTCCAGTGCGGCACGCGCAGCGCGCTTCACACACAGCGTCGCCGCCGGCGCCCGTGAGGCGATGCGCATCGCGAAGGCACGCACCTCTTCCACCAGTTTGTCCGGCGCGCTCGCCACCCGGGTGACCAGCCCGATCGCCTTCGCTTCATCGGCGCTCAGGCGGTCACCGGTGAGCAGCAGGTCCATCGCCCGGCCCGGCCCCACCACGCGCGGCAGGCGCTGGGTTCCCCCGCCGCCGGGAATCAGGCCCAGGGCAGTCTCTGGCAGACTGAAAACCGCGTCGGGCGTGGCAAAGCGGATGTCGCAAGCGAGGGCGAGCTCCATGCCCCCTCCCATGCAATAGCCATGAATGGCCGCAATCGTGGGTTTCTCGGCCGCATCGAACGCCTCGACCCAGCGCGCGCCCTGCATGCGCCGGCGCACTTCGATCGAGGTCTCGGGGCCACGCTGTTCCTTGATGTCGGCGCCCGCGCAGAAACCCCGCGGGCCATCCCCACGAATGACGATCACGCGGATCGACGGGTCTGCCTCGAGATCCCGCAGAGCCTGCGGAACGCCGGTGCGAATGTCGTCGTTGATGGCATTGATCTGGGCCGGACGGGTCAGCACTATCCAGCCGATGCTGCCCTGACGCTCCACGGCCACGGCGTCGTTGAGCGGGACCGCCATCGACTCGGCCCCCGCGTTCTTGACCGCAAGGTCGGATGTCATGTCAGACCTCCTCGAACTCGATGAGCTGCCCGCGCATCTCGCTCGGATCGATCCGGATCATCGCGCCGCCGCCGACGGCTTCGGACTCCTCGATCCATTGGAAACGGGTCCCGCGCGCGCGCAAGTCCTCGGCCTTGGCCTTGAGGCCATTCACTGCGATGCGGATGTAGTAAAGACCCGGCCCCCAGTTGTTCAGGTACAGGCCCGCGTCGCTGTTCCAGCGGCTGGGCTGGATCACGTCGAGGCTGGCGCTGTTGGCCACCGTAAAGGGCATTGTCGCGCGGCGGTATCCCTCGCGATGCAGCGCTTCGACTTCGCCGCTTGGCTCCCAGTCGAGATTCTTCGAACAGCAGCGCAGCGTCTCGTCCAGATCGCGCACGAGGAATCCGCGCGCGCTGACGCGCACCATGTCGCCCGGCTTCGGGTCGCGCGGCTGCATGGGTTGCGCGGCGAATGTCTCGGACGGCATCTGCAGCGGTTCGGTCGGCATCACCTCGATGCACAGGCCGCCATCCACCACCGGGGTGTAACGCGGCCGCTCGGGCGTCGCGCCGAGCCACAACCGGTCGAACGGCATGTCCGGCGTGCGCTGGGCCATCCGGAACGGCAACCCGCGACGCATCAGCTTGTCGACGAAGGCGTCGAATTTCGGCCCTTGCAGCGCGAGCACGACCGAGTGGGTGAGCATCGGACGATGGCGCCCCTGGTAGTCCTTCAGGCTTTCGAGGAACTCATGGAACATCGGGTCGCCCGGATTCTCGCGATCCAGATGCCATTGCGGTTCGAGCCGGGTCGGTGACACCGCCAGCGACTTGTGCACGCGCAGGAAATGCGCGATGTAGGGATGGTCGTCGAACGCCTGACGCCAGTTCGGATGGCCATGCACTCCGAGCTTGTTCACCAGCCGCGCAGCCATGTCGTCGGGATCAGGCAGCATCATGTCGGCACTCAGCAAGAGGTCGAACATCGTCTTGTCTCCAGTTGTGGTCTGTCTAGTCCGCCAGTCGCCCGCCCGGGCGATGTCGGCTTTCTTGAATTTCTTGAGGAATCAGGCCGCCGCGCGCAAAAGAGTTCCGCCCGCGCCGCTCGGTTCGCGCGGGTTGAGCATGAAATGCGACAGCGCCGGAATCAGGATCAGGGCACCGAGCATGTTCCACAGGAACATGAAGGTCAGCAGGATCCCCATGTCGGCCTGGAACTTGATCGGCGACCATGCCCATGTGATCACGCCGGCAGCCATCGTGAGTCCCACCAACGCGACCACCTTTCCTGTGAAATCGAGCGACTTGCGATAGGCATCGCGCAAGCTTCCCCCGCGGCGCTGGACGGCAATCTGCACGCTTAGCAGATAAAGCGCGTAGTCGACACCGACGCCGACACCAACCGCGATGACCGGCAGGGTCGCGACCTTGAGTCCGATCCCGAGCCAGACCATCAGCGCCTTGCAAAGGATCGTGGTGATGACGAGCGGGATCAGTGCGACGATCGTCGCGCGAACGCTGCGGAACGTGATCAGGCACAGCAGCGCCGTTGCTCCATAGACCGCGAGATACATCGTG
This sequence comes from Thauera sp. 2A1, assembly GCF_009469595.2. Lineage (GTDB taxonomy): Bacteria > Pseudomonadota > Gammaproteobacteria > Burkholderiales > Rhodocyclaceae > Thauera. Next base: position 14,797 of record NZ_SSXV01000024.1, read on the forward strand.
ACGATGCTCTTCTGTACCTCGATGTTGGTCGCCGCCTCGATACCAGCGCTGCCCGCAGCCAGCAGGAACTGCACCGGCTCCTTTGCATCGGGCGCGGTATTGTTGGCAGCCGCGTACGCTTCAGCAGTCTGCAGGATGCGTCCCACGGTATCCGCCTTGTGGTCCTTCAGGTAGGCGACCAGCGGCGACACGGAGCAACTCTGGTTCGTGATATCCGGCGTCGCGATCACGGCTGCCGACACGGAGCCGTCGGTGATCGACTGGTTACGGCTGATCGTGAGCCACTTGCCGCTGCCCTCGAACATCGCCGACGTCACGAACCGCACCGTTTCGGCCAGTGAGGTCGTCGTCTGGACCGCCGCATCCTGCCGCAGCAGTTGTGCCAGCCCGTCCATCTTTTGCAGGTTCGAATACAGGCGACAGCCTTCGTCGCTGGTCTTCATGATGACCACGAACTGGTCGCTCGAGAGCCCGTAGTGTTCCGTGATGTATGCGTTGTCGCGGTTGTAGCGCGACTCGGGACGAAGTTCGGGCGCCCCGGCATCCAGATCTCCGATGCGCAGGTCCTGCATGACGATTGCGGAGACGACGGTCACGATCGCGGCAATGGCGATGACCGCAATCGCCCACCTCCGCTCGGTGAGTTCGTCCAAACCGTGCCAGATCCGCCCCGGCAACGAACGCCGGCCGCCCGCCCTCATGTCGTCCGCCGTGGCATGCCGGATGGCCGATTCGCTGACGCCGAGATAGGAGAGTGCGACCGGAATAAGGAAAAGCTTCGTGAAGATCAGGACCGAAACGCCGACGCTGGTGGTCAGGGCCAAGTCGCGGATAACCGGGATGTCGATGATGATCAGTACAGCAAAGCCGACGATGTTCGCCAGCAGTGCCGTGAGACCGGCCATGAACAGGCGCCGGAAGGTGTAGCGTGACGCGACGTACTTGTGGGTGCCGCGGCCAATGTCCTGGATGATGCCGTTCATCTTCTGCGCGCCGTGCGACAGCCCGATGGCGAAGATCAGGAAAGGCACCAGGATCGAATACGGATCGAGCTCATACCCGAGCAACTGCATCAGCCCGAGCAACCACACCACGCCGATCACGGCGACCGTCACAAGAAGCATCGTGCTGCGCACGCAGCGGGTGTAGAGATAGACGAAGAACGCGGCAACGACGACTGACACCGCGAAGAACACCATCACCTCGCGCAGGCCCGCGATCAGATCGCCGACGATCTTCGCGAAACCGACGATGTGAATGCCGACCTTGTCACTCTCGTAGGTGCGGATCTTCGCTTCGAGAGCCTCCGCAAACTCACCGTAATTCAGCGCTTCACCGGTCTTCGGATGAATATCCAGCAGCGGCGCCACGATCATGCTCGACTTCATGTCATTCGCGACGAGGCTGCCGACGATGCCCGCCTTGCCGATGTTCTCGCGCAGTTTCGCGACTTCGTTCGCGCTGCCGTCGAAGCTCGCGGGCATCACCGCGCCGCCGGTAATGCCGTCTTCGGTCACCTCGCGCCAGCGGACAATCGGCATCCAGATCGACTTCATCCACGAACGATCGACGCCGGGAATCAGGTAAAGGTCGTCATTGACTTTCTTGAGCACGTCGAGGTACCCGGGATCGAAGACGTCCCCCGACTTGTTCTCGACGACGATCCGGATCGTGTTGCCCAGACCCGGCAACTCGCTTTTGTTATCCAGGTAATTCTTGATGTACGGGCTGCCGAGCGGAATCATCCGCTCGAAATTGGCATTGACCTGGATGCGCGTCGCGGCGAAGCCGAGTACGAGAGTCGCCACAAGGCATGCCAGGAGCACGACGATGCGATTGTTGAAGATGATGCGCTCGAGCACGCTGCCGGAACCGAAATCGAAATCCTTCAGGTCCCGGATCACCGGCATCACTCTTTGTTCGCTGTGGCCTGCCATGCTGTGTCTCGCAAATTTCAGTATCGGAAGAGGCCGTTACCGGAGGGGCAAACGGATCAGATCAACGCCATTGACCCGGGCGAGCAGGAGCGCTTCCGGACCGGCCATCGCAGCGGCAAATGCCTCCCCGCCGCGTGGCACCTCGAGCGCCGTCACGCTCGCCCCATCATCGTTACTCAGCAGAACCTGGCCAGATTGGGTCACGAACACCAGTCGTCCCGCGCCGCGGTCGAGTGCCCCGACAACGCTCGCATCGCTGCCCATGGCGAGAGACGACCAGCTCGCTGCCCCATCGCGGCTGATATAGGCATTGCCGCGCAACCCGTAGGCGATCAGCTTCGAGTGCCCTGCCGTGATGCCGAAATACGTGCCCTTGTAGGGCGTCTCCACGGTCTTGAACCGGGCCGCATCCCGATCCAGGCGACGCACCAGACCTTGCTCTCCGGCAAGAAACACCCCACCGTCGGGGGTCGGTTCGACGGCATACAAGTGCATGCGACGCCCGTTGTCCGCGCGCTCGATCCACGGCTCCCATGTGGTGCCACCGTCAGTCGTATGCAGCAGCAGACCGAAAGCACCGGCCAGAAAACCCTCGCCACGCTCATTTACGTTGATGTCGAAAAACGGATAGGCCAGCACGCCCGGCGTCGCAGACTGCTCGGCCGCCACCTCGACGTCCCGCAACACGCGTCCAGCCTCTTCATTGCCCGCATTGGCCAAAGCGCCGTAGTGTTTGGAGAGCAGCTCGAAGAGCGCATGACCGTCCATCACCCGGGACCAGGTTTCCCCGCCGTTATCGGAACGCAGGACGACTGCATCGTGTCCGAGTGCCCATGCGGTGCCGCCCGTCCCGAAGCGCACGGTCGTGAAATCTGCACTCACCGGCGCGGCGATCTGGGACCAGTTCCGACCACCGTCGCGTGACAAGAGAATGACCCCGCGCGGCCCGACGGCCAGGGCGCGCCCATCCTTGCTGGCGATACCTGACATGGCACCCCGCAAGGACTGGGGAGAGATCACCGCGGGGACGGCCAATACGTCGCGCACGGCGGGATCGGTGGCGAGCGCCACGCCGGCGGCGCCGAGAACCGCTGCCGCAAGGGTCAGACGCAGACGCCGGCCGTGGGTCTTGCAACGGGAGATCGAACTGCTAACGCGATTCAAGAGACAACTCCTTGCCGATGCCATCCCCCGCCCATGGCAAGCACCGTGCGGGGGATCTATCTAGAGTGAGCCGGAACCGGAAGGGGCTACACGGCAAGCCGCACTGCCCTCTTCCACACGAGGGCTGACGATCAGCGCGCGGTTTCCTGCGCGACGATTGCCTCGGGGTTGAGTTCGCGGTTGGCCATCGGCGCCTTCAGGACGCCGTAACCGCCCACCAGGCCGTCGTTCACCAGCGCGTACATGCCCTTATTGAAGTCATACACCACGTTCTTCACGGTGTAGGGCGCTTGGACGTCGTACAGCTGAACCATCGAGTTGAAGATCGAGCGATACAACTGGCCGCTCTGGTCGAAGGCGTCGTACAGGCCTGCGCCGTAAGTGTCCTCGTCGAAGTAGTACATGCGCTTAGCGTATACATGGCGGACGCCCGGCTTCAGCGTGGCTTCGACGACCCAGACGCGGTGAAGCTCCCAACGCCAGCAGGCCGGATTCGGGTGCTTGTCCATGAACTGCTCTTCGACGCCACAACCGAAATAAAGCTTGTAGGCGTTGTAGGGGATGTACATCTCCTTCTTGCCGACCAGCTTGAACTCGAAACGGTCCATCTGTCCCGAGAACACGAAGAGCTCGTCGAACAGTGTGACGCCCCCCATGCTTGCGACCGGCGTGTCATACGCGAACTCTGGTGCGAGCTTGATGCGGCGCTGTCCCGGCGTGTAGCTCCACGCGCGGCGTGGCTTCTCGGTCGGATCGAGGAAATCCGAGAGGCCGGTCGCCTCGCCTGCCTTGCGGATCGGTGCCTGAGTCACCGAGTAGGTGCGCCAATAAAGCTTTGCGTCGCGGCCGTCCAGATCGTCATGGTAGTAAGGCGTCTCTTCCATCGTCTTCTGCTGGGCCGCCATGACCACCTTGCCGTTGGAGTCCACCACCCACGAGCGCGACGACTTGGTCGTCGTATCGGCCTTGTAGCGAAGCTGCTGGTTCCACATGACTTCGTAGCCGGTCTTGGGAATCGGGAACGGCAGACCGCCCCGGCACGCGTCCTCGACGGAAAGGCCGTTCTTGGCGGTATTGCACGTCGTCGCATTGCGCACCGTGTTGTTCAGGATCTTGGCCGGATACGACGCCGTACGGTGCGACGGGTAGATATCCATATAGAAGCTCGGGTACTTCTTCAACAGCTCCTTCTGCCCTTCCGACAGCTTGTCTGCGTGCTGCTGATAGTTCTTGCCGTCGATCCGGAGCAGGGGCTTTTCGTCCTTGAACGGATCCGCCCAGAAACCGCTGTCGGGCTTGAAGTCGGCCGGAGCCTTGGTCAGCCCTCCGGTGTATTCCGGGATCGTCCCTTCCTTGTTGCCCGCCTGGATCGCGCCGTACTTGGTCAGCGTCGCACCGAGCTGCTTCGCCTCTTCTGCCGTAACCGCCGCCATCGCGTGGCTCGAGAGGACCGCCGCGGCGACCCATACGAAATTGCGCATCTTCATGTCTCTCGTCTCCTGTTTGCGGCCTGTCAGAAAGCCGTCTTGAATGTGAAGGACAGCCAGCCACGGTCGATCACACCAACCGAGGAGTTGCTGTGGGCCGCACCGCCGGTAATCCGTTCCTCACCGCCAACTACGCCCTTGCGCACCGGCAGGGTGCGGTCGGAGTAGTTGAGGGCGAATTCGTACTTGGACGCATAGGTCCAGGTGGTACCGATCGACCAACGCAGCTCACCCTCTGTGCCGCCACCTGAAGAGGGCGCGTTTCCGGAAAGCCCATAGTTGATGCTGACCGGCACCGTCAGGTCCCATGACGGAAAGATGTTGAGATATTGCGGCGAGAACTTGACGGCGAGCTGCAAGGCATCGTCGGTTGAACAGCCGTCGCGCTTGGTGCCGGTCCCCGGGCGTCCGATTGCCGAATTGACGCAACTTGCCGCGCCGACCTTGCGATACAGCTGCTCGTTCTCGGTCACACGATCGAGTCGGTTGTATGCGATCTCTGCGATCAGGGTCCCGGTATCCCACATCGGCGTCAGCGGCAACATATAGACGCCATTCAACACCGCATGCCAGGTGTCCCCGCGCGCCCCGGTGTCGAGCGTATGCGACGCCGGCGTATTCAGAGGCCCGTTCTTGCGGTACGACAACTCGGTACCCACGCTTACGCCGCCGATCACACGCGAGAAACTCAGACTGTATTGCTCGATGTCCTCGGGGTACAGGAAGCGCGCCTTACTGGGCAATACGGCCGGACCGAAGCGAACGAAGTCCGAGAGCTGCACGCCGAGTTCCGGCGCGTAGTCGTCGAACTTGCGGTAGTAGGCACCGAAGGTCGACTCGATCGCCTCCACGTTCCAGCGCGCACCCACGCCCCAATTGCCGCGCTTGCTTGGTTCCTTCGCGTCGATGATCGAGGCCTTGAGTTGGCCGATCCCGAAGGAAAGGTTATCGGACGTCGGCGCGGTGTCGGCACCCATCAGGTAAGTGCCGGCGTGCGGCACGCGGGTCGGTTCCCAATCGTAGAAATACTGCCCGACGACGGTCAGGCTGTCCGTGAGCTGGGCGCTCGCGTGTACCTGCCCGATCGGAAGGAAAACTTCCTTCGTCTCGATGCCGGGATTAGTTACGGCCTTCACGCCGTCGACCGGGGACTGACCGTAGGAGATTGCGTGCGCACCGATCAGCAGGCCTTCGCCCCACACATTGGTCTGGCGACCGACCTTCAGGTTGAGCGGCACCTTGCCGAGATCGAGGTTAGTCCAGACGAAGGCGTCGAGGATTTCGCCCGAGGGACCATTCACGTAGCGCTTGACCGTGCCGTTGTACTTGTCATTGCGATAGGCGGTGGCAGTGCCGGTCGGCGCAGTCACCGAATGATCGTCGTAGGCATGGTCGTACCACGCTGCACCGGTCACACGGGCGCCCAATTTGCCGCGATAGCTGACATCGAATTCGGAGAGCAGATCGAGGCGGTTGGTCACGATGTCGCCTCGATCGAACTTGCTGTCGCCCTCGTCATAGATCGGATTGCGCATCAGCTTCTTGTCCTGATCCTCGACGCGCACGCCCGTCGTATATCGGATCGTGTTATCCCAACGCATCTTGACGTCCGGGTTGCCGGTTTCGACCTCGAATGCCGACGCCCCCCCCACCCATGCAAGTGCAAGCGCGGCAGTGACGCCTCGCAGCGCGAACCGGGTACGGACAGACCTGCTCCCATTACTCATGAATTTGTCTCCTCTGGTTATATCGATGACCGTGACGCCCTGACCTTGTCTTTTCACGCCTCATTGGAGGGCGAATCCGGCCTGTTTTCAGATCGATCGCTGTGTCCCGGTACGGCGGGTTTTCACACAACTGGATTGTAGCGAGTAATTTATGATAATTCTACAGTCGGATTTAAATTCTCTTATTAGAATTGTATCCCGCACAACCCGCCCGCCCATTAATTCCATTGACATCATAAAAACACACGCCGATCCGGGTCGGCACCGACGAATCAGACTGTCGCCGAGCCCTCGTTGCGCCGCTTCACGGCTTCGGTGAAATCGCGCTTGAGTGTCGGGTAGTACGCGATCTGGCCCTGCAGCCCACCGGCGATATCGATCGAGGCCGCGCTGATGAAGCTGGCGTATTCGCTGGCGAGGAACAGCGCCATGCCTGCCACGTCTTCCGGCTTGCCGAAACGCCCGATCGGCACCACCTTGAGGACCATCTCGTTGAACTCCTCACGGGAGACTCCGGGGCCGACCTCCCTGAAATGGCGCTCCCACTGGCCGGTGTCGATCCAACCCATGTTCAGCGAGTTGACGAGGATGTTTTCCTTCGCGAGCGACATCCCGAGGGACTTGGAGAGCGCGAGGCAGGACGCACGATTGATGACCGACGGGATGCCGTCCGGCGTCGGGATCGCACCGGCCAGCGCGTTGATCTCGATGATGCGACCCCAGCGTTGCCGGCGCATGTACGGGACCACCGCCTGCACGAAGCGGAAGTGCCCCATCTGCAGAATGTTGGCGTGCTCGAGGATCGCCTCGGGGGTGAGCGTGTCCAGATTCCCCCCCCGCCCCTGGCCGGCATTGTTGACGAGGACATCGACCCCGCCCCAGCTCTCGGCGACCTCATCCACGAAGGCCTTCACACCCGGCGTGTCGGTCACATCCACCGCGTGCGCGATGACCGCCCGGGCCTGCTGTGCAAGCTCCCTGCCAGTCTCTTCGACCGCTTCGGGAGTGCGTGCGCAGATCGCAACGCGCGCACCTTCCGCGGCGAAGGCACGCGCGATCGCACGCCCGATGCCGCGTGAGGCGCCGGTTACGATTACGCGCCGGTTGCTAAGGTCGATGTTCATGTCGTGTCTCCTGTCGTTTGCCTGCCGCGGCGCCCGCTTACATGCGCTCGATGATCGTCGCGGTGCCCATGCCGCCCGCGCAGCAGATCGCCTGCAGGCCGTAGCGCGCGTCACGCCGTTCCAGTTCGTGCAGCAGCGAGGTCATGATGCGCGAGCCGCTTCCGCCGAGCGGATGCCCGAGGGCGATCGCTCCGCCATTGACGTTGAGCCGGTCATGCGACACACCGAGCTCCTTCATCCATACCATCGGCACCGGCGCGAACGCCTCGTTGACCTCGAACAGATCAATGCCCTCGACATTCAACCCGGCCTGGGCGAGCACCTTCCGGGTTGCGGCAATCGGCCCGGTCAGCATCAGCGTCGGGTCGGAGCCGACCGTGGTGAAGGCGCGGATGCGCGCACGGGGTTTGACGCCGAGCCGGTCGACCGCCTCTGCGGACATCAGCAGCAGCACCGCGGCACCGTCGGAAATCTGCGACGAATTGCCGGCGGTCATCTTGCCGTTGTCGCGAAAGCTGGTCTTCAACGTGGCAAGCTTCTCGGCACTGGTGCCGGGGCGAATCGTTTCGTCAGCGGCGAAGACTTCCGGCGCGGGCTCGACGTAGTCCCGATCCTTGAGCGCGGCGACAGGCACCGGCGCGATCTCCTTGCGGAAATATCCCGCTTCGGCCGCGGCTGCGGCGCGGCGGTGACTCTCCACCGCGAAGGCGTCGAGTTGGGCGCGGGTCAATTCCCATTTGTCAGCGACCCGTTCGGCCGCCTCACCCTGGCTGGTCAGCTCGTAGCGCTCGGAAGCCAGCCAGCCGAAGGGATCGCCGTAGATTTCGCGGTTGCCGCCCATGCGCACGCGGCTCATGTTCTCGGCACCGCCCGCCACGACGACCTGCGCCGATCCGGCGGCGATCAGTCCTGCGGCGACGTGTACCGCGGCCTCACCGGAGCCGCACTTGCGGTCGATCGTGAGGCCGGGAATCGTATCCGGCCAGCCGGCCCCCAGCAGGGAGGTGCGCGCAATGTTCGCGGATTGCTCGCCGACCTGAGTGACGCAGCCGAAGATGACGTCGTCCACCTCGCCCGCCGAGATGCCCGCGCGCTCGACCACGGCGTTGAGGACGTGGGCGCCGAGGTGGTCCGCGCGTACGCCGGCCAGACTCCCCCGGTACTTGCCGACCGGCGTGCGGACGGCCTCGACTATGAAGACATCGCTCATAGATTGCTCGCCTTCAGGCCCGAGCCCGGAACGCGCTGGCCAGTCTCGTCATACTTGTATACTCCGTGCCCGGTCTTGCGCCCGTAGCGGCCGGCCGCCACCATCTTGATGATCAGCGGGCAGGGACGGAACTTCTCGCCGAGCGTCGAATGGAGGTAGCGCAGCACCGACAGGCGCGTATCCCAACCGGTCAGGTCACCCAGCTCGAGCGGCCCCATCGGGTGGTTGAAACCCATCCGCAGCGCGGTGTCGATGTCCTCGGCGCTGGCAGTGCCTTCCTGCAGCATCCACATCGCTTCGTTCCCCAGCATCGCGGACATGCGGCTGGTCGTCAGGCCGGGGGACTCATTCACCAGGATCGAGGTCTTGCCGATCGCGTCGCACCATTCGCGGCTTGTCGCGACGGTGGCTTCGTCGGTCGCGATACCGAGCACCAGCTCGACGAGCTTCATCTTGTGCACCGGGTTGAAAAAGTGCATGCCGATGACGCGCTCGGGACACGGCACCGACGCTGCAATCTCGGTGACGCTGAGCGCCGATGTGTTGGTCGCGATCACCGCGTTCGCGGCCAGTACGGGAACCGCCTCGCCCAACACCGCCTTCTTGACCGCGAGATTCTCCGAGACGGTCTCGACCAGGAGGTGAGCCCCCTCGGCAGCCTGTTTCAATGAGGTATTCGTGGAAAGCCGCGCCTTGGCGGCGTCGGCCACATCCACGACGAGCTTTCCGAGCTTCACGCCACCATCGAGGATGCCGTGAATGCTCTTCTCCGCCTTGGCGAGTGCGTCGGCGCTGGTATCCACCAGTTGCGTCGCGAAGCCGCTGCTCGCGAACGCATGGGCGATGCCGGTGCCCATCAGACCGGCGCCGACCACCACAACCTTGTGATTCTTGTCGAGCATTTGTCTTGCCTCCTTGCTCAGACGCCGGATTTGGGCCCGACGATGTTCGTGATCGTCCCGATCCCCTCGATTCCGGCTTCGACGACGTCGCCGGGATTGAGGAATCGGCCTGTACCCTGGCCCACGCCGGCCGGCGATCCGGTAAACAGGATGTCGCCGGGCGCGAAACTGGAACGCTCTTCGACGAACTTCACCAGTTGCGCGACGTTCCACGTCATCTCGCCGGTATTGCCGTCCTGGCGCGTCTCGCCGTTCACCTTCAGGGTCAGTCGCAGTTTCGGGCTCCCCTCCGGGAACTCGTCGCGCGTCACAATCCACGGACCCACTCCGGTGCTGCGGTCCTGGCTTTTCGCCGCGAAGAGATCCATGCCGATGCCGGCCGGACCGCTGCGCTGCAGGTCGCGCGCCGATACATCGTTGCCCACGGCATAGCCGAGAACGCTGGCGAGCGGGTCTTCCGGGTCGACCGGCACCTCCCCCACGATGACGACGAGTTCGACCTCATGATCGAGTTCGTTCGTCAGCGGCGGATAGCGGATCGGATCATTGGCACCGATCAGGGCGCCGTAGGCCTTGAGGAAGGCGATCGGCTGCGGGGGAGACTTCAGGCCGAAGTCGTCGGCCAAATGCTTCGCGTAATTCGCGCCCGCGATGACGACCCGATTGACCGGCTCGATCGGCGGCAGCAGACGCACCGAATCCAGCGGCCGGGCATCGCCGCCGGGCTTCAGCACCGAATGGGCTGCTCCGCCCTGCCCCGCGGCAATCGCGCGGGTCAGCGCCGGTCCCCAATCCGCGAAGCTGCCGACGATCGGTGTGACCGTGCGGGCTTCGGCATTGACGACGGCCCAGAATGGCGCGCCGCCATCACTGCAGCGCGCGAGTTTCATGCCGCCACCTCGGCCTTTGCGACGGCGCCCACTTTCGCCGGATCGAGGTGGAGCAGTTCGCAGGCATTCCTCCAGCGGATCTTCTGCAGATCCTCCTCCGAAAGGCGCAGGCCCTCGGTGAGGTCGTGACGCACCGCATCACTGCCTCCGAAATTCGAACCGTAGAGGATGCGGTCGGCGCCGATGACGTCGATCAGTGCCTGACGCATCGGCAGCTCGTGCAGCTCCACGTCGAACCAGAAGTTGCGCATGTACTCCAGCACAGGCTTCTTGTTGTGGTACGTGTCGAGGTTGGGGTTGGTCTGCGCCAGGCGGCCGAGCTGATAAGGCACATAGCCACCACCGTGCGTGATGTAGACCTTGAGCTTGGGGAAGCGGTCGAACACACCACCGTTCACCAGGTACCAGAAGGCCTTGGTCTCGTCGTAGTTCATGCCGACGATGGCCGTGGTTTCGTAGCGGTCGGTATTGGCCTTCTTGCCCCACGTCACCGACTGGTTGTAGCCATGCACGAACATCGGCAGGTCGAGGTCGCACAGGGCCTCCCACACGGGATCCATCTCAGGCGAATCGAACTCCAGGCCGCCGAAATTCGACCCCCCCGCACCCAGACCCTTTGCGCCCAGTTGGGTGCACGCGCGGCGAATTTCCTTGGCTGCCTCCTTCGGATCCTGCAGGGGCGCCTGCGCCCAGAACATCAGTCGGTCGGACGCCGCCGAGCAGTACTCGGCGAGCACGTCGTTGACCTTGCGCGAGAACGGTATCGCGTAGTCGAGCTCCGTCCAGTACATGTAGCAATGCGAAGGCACCGAGACGACCTGGGCATTTTGGCCGGCTGCATCCATCCCCGCAAGGCGCGTCTTGGGGTCGCGCCAACGGCTCATGTAGTCCTGCACGTTCAGGGCATTGCCCTCGGCCTTCGCCTTGCGCAAGGCGGCTTTTCGCTCGGGCGCGCCGAGCGTGAGGATCCAGTCGCCGACGCGAAGCTTGATGTCGCCGTCGGGCTGCGATTCGAAAGCCGGCCCCCAATAGGGGTGCTGGTCGTAGTAATCCGGATGGGGGGCGTGGGCGTGGAGGTCGATGAGCATGTGGTGTCTCCCAGTGCAGGTTGGTGGAACCTGCCGAGTGCCGCAATCGCGGACGGGAGCATCGATGCGCCGGGCGGACCTCGCCTGGCTATCGGGGATTTGTCTCCTGCCTGCGACACTCGACCGGTGTCTTTGCAACGATGAGATTCATCATGCCAAACATAAACAGATTTTGCAAATCTGTTTATGTTTTTTCTTTCTCGCGGCGCCGAGAGGCCGTGGAACGTGCCGGCGCAGGCACCTCGACAGCCTCATCGCCCTTGGTGGCAGGAAAACCGATCAGCGAGCGCACGAGACGCTCGATGCGCGCCGTGCCTTCGGTTACGCGCTCATTGGGGACGAGCTGTTCGCTCAATACGTAGCGGATCAGCATTTCGCACACGAGCTCGCGATCGATGCTGATGCCGAGACGCCCATCCCACGCGTCGAACACGGCCCTGAGGACGTCCTGCAAGCGCACGCGCGCGTCGTTGAAGACGCGGCGAAAAAAACTCATCGCATAATCGGGCGCCACCACCAGCAGACGCCGCGCCTGTCCGTGCGCCGCGTAGTGCTCCAGGTAACCGATCAGGGCGCGAAATTTCTCGTCGGGGTCGTCGTAAGGGGCGGTCACTTCCTGCATCGCCCTGTGAAAACCCTCGCGTTTGTGGCGCGAAAACGCATCGAGCAGGTCGTCCTGCGACGAGAAATAGCGGTAGAACGTGCCCCGCGAGACACCTGCGTCGTCGCACACGTCGATAATCGAAATGCGCTCGGCACCTCCCTGGAGGATGATCCTTTCCGTCGATGCCAGAATTCGTGCAATGGTCGCGTCCGAGCGGCGATTGCGCCGAGCGGACTCCATTACCGGTCCGTCTTCAGCGACTGTCTCGGCTTCGTCGTTCATGCGTGTGCCTTGGGAATGGACGGACCGCGGGGCGAACCGCAGGGCCCATCAGACCTTCGATTCAGTATTCGCGCACCGGCACATCCGCCGGACGCGAGTTGTAGCCGGGCAAGTGCAGCCCGCCGTCGACATGCAGCATTTCGCCGGTGACATAGCGGGACATGTCCGATGCGAGAAAGACCACAACGGGGCCGATGTCGAGTTCCGGATCGCCGCACCGGCCGAGGGGGCGCATCGCGGCAGAGCGTTCGGCGAAACCGGGGTTCTCCGCGGCCAGCTTGTGGAAGGTCGCTCCCATTGCCGTCGGGGCGACGGCATTCACCGTAATGTTGAAGCGTCCCCATTCCGCCGCCGCACTGCGCGTGAGGCCGACGATGCCTCCCTTCGCCGTGTTGTAGTCGGCATGCAGCCACGCGCCGATCTCGACGTCGATCGAGTAGAAATTGACGATCTTCCCGCCCCCGCGCGCCCGCATGTGCGGCAGCGATGCCTGCATCGCCCACCACGACGCCTTGATCGTCGAGGTCAGCGTCTGCTCGAGCATTTCGTCCGTCTTGTCTTCGAGGCGCACGTTCGGCGTCGGCACGAAGGCGTTGTTCACGAGGATGTCCAGCCCGCCGAAATGGGCCACTGCCGCCTCGATCGCTCCCGTCACGGACGCCTTCTGCATCACGTCGGTACGCACGAACAGCGCCCGCCCGCCCAACTCCTCGATCTCGCGCGCCACCTGGGCTCCAGTCTCTTCGTTGATCTCCGCGATCACCACGGCAGCCCCCTCGCGCGCGAAGCTGTGCGCCACGCCGCGCCCGATGCCGCCGCCGGCCCCGGTAATCAACGCAACCTTGTCCTTCAGCAAGCCCATTTTCGTCTCCTGGCGTTTTTAAACACTATTTTTGTTATTGTACACATTCAGAAGAAAGAAACACTCCCCAAACGGAAGCCATTGCAATGCCCTCCTTTTGCCGACGGATCCAGCTTGAAGGCCGCCAGACCAGCCATGAGGGCGAAGTCCGTGCCGTCCTCGAAGACGACTTTCACCATTTCCGCGTCGCGCTGCGTCATCGCCTCGGCCGCGTGATCGAAATCTCCGCCGAGGCTCCGCGACATCCGTTCACCGAGTGCCCGAATGCCGCCGCACCGCTGAACGCACTACGCGGCATGCAACTGGACCCGATCGCCAGCGCAGTAACCCGCCATACCGACGCCAGCCTGCAGTGCACGCATATGTTCGACCTCGCCGGCCTCGCGATCGCCGCAGCGGCGAGGGGGATCTCCCATCGCCGCTTCGACATCGAAGTTCCCCGTCATGTCGACGGCCGTTCGCACGCCCGTCTGGTCCGTGACGACGGTTTGCGGCTCGACTGGGAAGTGCAGGACCGTACGATCGTGTCCCCCTCGCCCTATGCCGGCGTCGACATGCGCCAGGGCATGGCGCGCTGGGCGCTCAGCAGTCTCGCGGCCGACGAGGCGGAAGCGGCCCTCGTGCTGCGCCGCTGTGCGCTGATCGCGCTCGGACGTCTGCGGGACATCGACAAGGACTTGCACGCCCGCCCGAGCGGCCGTTGCTTCGTGCAGCAACCCGAACGCGCGCCCCAGGCGATTCGCATCGTGGGCTCGACCTGGGACTTCACCGCGCATCCTGAACGCCTTTGCCGCGACGACCAGTCTTGGCTCCACGCTTTCGCGGAGTAAGCACGCTCCAGGTGTCGGCGCGAGCGCCATGCGGCGGACGCCGACATGCGATCGCGCCGAGTAGCACACCGGACGATCAGGGCCGGTTGGCCGCTTCCCAGGCTTTCAGATCGAAATCGGGGGCAGCGGCGGCAGCGGGCGTCAACGCCGGGGGGCGTGCGAGGATCTTGCGTGCGAACACGTGGTCGCCGGGGCGGTTGCAGGACTCGACCGCGATCAGCTCCTCCCCGCGGAAGCACAGCACCGAGAGCTGCTGCGCGGCGGCGTCACCCAGCGTCACGTAGTTGTCTGCCCCGATCGACAGACCGGCGATCTGCAGCTTGAGATTGCCCTGGTCGGTCCAGAACCAGGGCAGCGCTGTGTAGGGTGCGGGTTTGCCCACGAGGCGGGCCGCGATGAGCTTGCCTTGGTCGACCGCGTTCTGCACGGACTCCAGGCGCGTGAGATTTTCGCCGTTTTGCACACACGGGAAGGCGGCGACGTCACCCAAGGCGGAGATGTGGGGGTCCGAAGTGAGGAGACTGGAATTAACGCGAATCCCGTTATCGATGTCGAGCCCGGCCTCGAGCGCAAGCTGCACGTTGGGAATCACGCCGATGCCGTAGACGACCAACTCGGCAGGCAGACGTCGTCCGTCCGATGTCGTCACGGCGCTCACCTTCCCGTCCTCGCCTTCCAGCTCCGCCAGCCCGGTACGGAAGTTGAACTTCACGCCACAGCCTTGATGTGCAGCACGGAAGAGCTCCGACATCTGCGGGGACACTGCCCGTGCCATCGGGCGGTCGCCGAGTTCAAGCACTTCGACCGCAGCTCCTTCGGCCGCCGCCACCGCGGCGAACTCCAGACCGATGAAGCCGGCACCGATCACGACGACGTTCCTGGCCTGCTTCACCAGCGGCGACAAGAAATCGGCATCCGCCTTGGTCTTGATGCCGAAGATGCCGCCCAGCGTAGAACCCGGCACGTTGAGCGGCCGATTGTGGGCGCCGGTCGCGAGCACCAGATGGCCGAAGTCGAGCGCACTCCCCGAGTCGAGCATGACACGACGGTTCTGCCGATCGATCGCCGCCACCCGGTCATGGACGAGCTCGATGCGCTGATCGGCGTAGAAGGTCTCCGGCCGGAAGAGCATCGCAGTGGCGTTGATCTTGCCGAGAAGGTAGGCCTTCGACAGGGGCGGCCGTTGGTAAGGCAGACCGGGCTCGTCGTTCACGAGCACGATGCGGCCCCCGAAACCTTCCTGGCGCAGCGAAATCGCCACTTGCACGCCCCCGTGCCCCGCCCCCACGATCACCACTGAATCGAGCGACATCTTCCCGTCTCCTTGTCGTTTTTCAGATCGCCGTCTTCAGAACTGCACAGCCGGCAGCCGCAGCGTGAGGCCGTCCATGTCCGCTCCGACGACCAGCTGGCACGTAAGGCGACTGGTGGGCTGGCGCTCGACGACGTTCTCGAGCATGTCGTATTCGGTGCCTTCGGCGGGTGCAAAACGCCCCGCCCACGCGTCGTCGACGTAGGCATGGCAGCTGGCGCAGGCGCAGGCCCCGCCACAGTCACCGGGAATGCCGGGAACGCCGGCAAAGGTCGCGGCCTGCATGGCCGACTGGCCGACTTCGGCATGCACTTCGTGCCGGGTGCCGTTGTGTTCGATGAAGGTGATCGTGGGCATTTGGTGGCTCCGATGAGAAGGATGAAATCAGGCCCGCTGCGCTTCGGCGTGCAGGGCAAACTGGGGAGTGCGCCCGAGCGTCAGCAGCAATGACGCGCCGAGCAGGGTGGCCACGGTGCAATAGACGAGCATGGCAAAGTAGGTACCGGTGACACTCAGCATCGCTGCAAACATCAGCGGTGCGGCCGCCGACGCTACCGTGATGAGCCCCTGATGCACGCCGAACAACCGGCCGTAGTCCTTCAGACCGAAGTAGCGTGCGATGAGGAAGGCCGCGATGTCGAATTCGGCGCCGGCGCCAAGTCCGACCAGCGCCGCTGCAAGACTCATGACGGCCGGATCGGTGGTTCCCGACAGGAAGATCAGACAACCCACCCCGGGCAGGGAAAGGCTCAAGGCCGCCACGCCGGGCGGCCACAGCCGGTCGAGCAGGTAGCCGACCACCAGGCGACCGCAGATCAGCGCAATGCCGAAGTAACCGAAGACCAGGGTCGCATCCGCCGCCGACAGCCCCTTGTCTCGCAGCATCGGCACGGTACTGGTAACGAGGCCCACCACCGCCGACACGACCAGCGACAACGCCACATTGCAGATCCAGAATCGCGGCAGGAGCATTCCCTCCTGGAAGCTGACGCCGCTCCGCACCAGCGGCGGACCGTCGTCTGCCTTCGCGCCGCTCACGGGACGTTCGCCAGGCAGGCGGAACCACCATAGAGTCAGCGGCAGTCCCACCAGCACATTGAGCAGCGCCAGGATGACGAAGGCGGCTCGCCAGTCCCAGTTCTCGACCCCCCAGCCCAGTAGCCTCGGTACCAGCGCGGCGGTGATACCGGTGCCCGAAAGCCCTATCGCGAGCGCCAGTCCGCGATTGCGGTGGAACCAGAGATTGAGGAGTTGCGTCCAGGTGACCGCCAGCGCACCCATGCCGATGATCGGGAGCAGGAAAAATGCTGCGTAGAGCGACCAGACCGAGCCGCCAATCTGCGTCGTCGCCAGATAGCCGAGCGCCATCAGCAGCAGTGAAATCACTGTCACGCGCTTCATGCCGAAACGCAGGTTGAGCCAGCCGACGAGTTGCAGGCCGAGCACGGCGCCGCCGAACAGAAAGGTGATTGCTGCTTGCAGCGAACCACGGTCCCAACCGAACGCCTGCTCGAGGGGGATCACCAGGACGCCGAAGCCATACAGCAATGCGGCGTTGATGCTGATCGCCACACCGATCACCGACAGAACCACGATCTGCCAGCCCTGCCTGAACTCGGTCAGATCGATCGCCGCGTGATTTCCATTTGATGCCATTTTTCTACTCCGCTCCCCGTCCTGGCTCTCTCTCCAGCCTCGTGCCGAAGGACAGAACGGGCACCGTCCGATCCGTAACCGGACCGGCGGCGCCCGGGTTGCCTAGAGGAAGATCGCGAGGTTCGGCGTGCCCAGCACCGCCTGGTCGAGAATGACTTCGCGACGCACGAGCTTGAATCCCTCGCCATCGACGCGCAGCAGATCGTTGCGCTCGCCGCTGATGACATCCATATCCGGAAAGTCGAAACGGCTGCGTGTCAGCAGCAGATAGCTCACGACCGCGAATTCGTCGGGCCTGTCGGTAGCGAATACCTGCACGTTGCTGACCATGCGGCGGGTGCGTGACGGGGGATCCTCGGCCCACGCGCTACGTGTCTCGGTGAGCCGCATGATGCGCCCCATGATCGAGCGGTAGTTATCATGGTAGTGCTGCACGGTGCGGATAACCGACTGGGCCTGCTGGGACATCGGGCGGGTCTGTCGCAGAGGCACGGTGTAGACCAGGTCGGGCGCAAGCGTCGCGCCCCACTCCTTGAGACGGATCGTGTCGAGCAGGGTCGCTTCCTGGTAGAGGAAGCCGACGACGCGGTTATAGACCTCGGCCCCGACCGGGATCGGGTTTCCGATGACGGGGGCGTTCTCGGCAACTTGTTGTGCGGCGCTCATGTGTCGCTCCTTCGAAGGTGTTGGGTCGGACCGGACGGCTCAGGCCTTGGCGTTCATCAGTTCGTTCCAGTACAGCCACCAGTGCCACTGGGTGTCGTCCTTGGTGAACCCTTCATTGACAATGCCCGGCCCGGGCCAGCCGGCAGGGGCGCCGGTCTCGTACACCGCCTGGTACTTGAGGGTCGAGCGACGCCCGCGCGCGCCCTTGGCGGCGAGGGTCATGTGGGGCCAGGTATCGGAGTCGTCCTGCTCGACCATGCCCGAGGTGCCGAACAACTGGATGCTCTGCATCAGCATCCTGTCCTTGAGCTCCTGCGGGGCATCCTTCTCAGCGAGCACCCAGTTCACGAACTCGAGTTGATCCGGCCCCTTCGGCACGTAGGCGTGCAGCAGCGTGAGGCCGAGCACGGAGCCGTCGGCCTGCGGGATATACACGAACGCGAATAGCACGTTGGGGAAAATCCCGCCCACCTGCGGCGGCATCGACACCATCACTTCGAGCTGCTCTTCGCTCAGGTGCTTCCTGAGCTGAGGCAACATTTCACGCGTCATCCCCGGCGGCGGCAGTGCTTCGAGTTTCTGATCCACCGTCAGCTCCGCCGGATCAAGGCCGGAGAGCTTCTTGATTTTGCGTCCGAGGTCGATGCAGCGCAGCGCATGGCCATGCGGCGAGCTCACCTCGACGCCGTACATCTCGGGCGACAGGTCCGCGCTGCCGCCGTCGCCACTCTTGGAGTAGTTGCCGACCTCACCCAGCCAGCGGTGCAGGGTCAGCGTGTGGTAGCCGTCGGCGGCGGACTGTTCGCCCGCGGCTTTCCAGTTCGCGCGCACGATGAAACGCTGCGGCGGGCCGAGCACTTCGAGCCCCTTGTCGCTGCGCTCGAACAGGGTGTCGAAGTACCATTTCGCATCACCGAGGAATTCTTCGAACGACGGTCCCTCCAAGTCCCAGGTCGCGAAAATGATGCCGCCGTAGAGCGTCACCCGCGCCTGCGGCAGGCCCAGCTCCTCCTTCGGCATCATCTTGCCGTGCATGCACTCCTTCTCGACAGGCGCTCCTATGAACTCGCCGCTCGGCTTGAATGCCCACCCGTGGTAGATGCACTTGTGAATCTGGGTATTGCCCGCGTCGACCGTCGAGATGCGCATGCCGCGGTGGGGACACACGTTAAGCGAGACGTGGATGTTCCCGTCCTTCGCACGCGCGACGATGACCGAATCCGACCCCATGTCGCGCACGACGAAATCGCCCGAGTTGGGCACTTCGGATTCGTGCCCGAGCAGCAGCCAGGTCTTGCCGAAGACGCGATCCATCTCCAGCTGATAGATCTCCGGATCCGACAGGGCCCGCATCTGGACTTCCCGCGTCGGGACGCGAACCAGATCGGACAGCGGCGTACCGTCCGCCAACGTGTAGCTTGCCTTGGTCAACATTGTCATCTCCTGTGGAGTGAAGCCGTCCGTAAGGACGATCCTCGTTCGATGGGCCTGACGGCCACTTCTTGTGGGTTGTTCAATTGCTCGGGCACCGGTGTTCGGCACCCTGTATTTCGGTAGCCGTTGCCCACCGTCTAACGTCCTTATTGCGAAGGACTGCGTCTTCCCGTCACGGCTTCGTCACGCGCGTGCGCAACGTGCCGATCGCCTCGATCTCGAGTTCGACGACGTCGCCCGGTTTGAGATAGCGCAGCTGCTCGAGTCCGCAGCCGTTGCCGACCGTGCCCGAGCCCAGCACTTCGCCCGGATAGAGCGTTTCCGAGCGGGAGATGTGCGCGATCACGTCCTCGAAGGTCCAGCGCATGTCGCGCGTGGTGCCACGCCCCCATTCCTCGCCATTCACGCGCGCGATCATCTGCAGGTCGTAAGGATCGGGTATCTCGTCCGCAGTGACGAGGCAAGGCCCCATCACGTTACCGGTGTCGAAGTCCTTGCTCTTCGCCGGGCCGAGCATGCCGGGCATCTCGAGGGCCTGCGCATCGCGGGCGCTCATGTCGTTGAAGATCGTGTAGCCAACGATGTAATCGCGCGCCTTGTCGCGCGGCACGTCCTTCCCCTTGCGGCCGATGTAGCAGGCCAGCTCGAGTTCGAAGTCCATCGCCTTGCTGTACGCCGGCCACACGACATCGTCGTCGGGACCGATCACCGCGAAGCGATTGCACTTGTAATAGATCGGCTGGCGATTGAAGGTCTCGATGACGCGCTCGTCGGCGCGCGTGTTCATCTGCCGCAGCGCCTCCTCGGGGTCGGGCAAGTGCGCCACGCGCGCGCGCCGCGCAGCAGCGAAGCTCTGTCGCAGATGCAGCTCGAAACAGGAGCAGTCGCGCATCTGCGGCGGCGGCTGGATGGGGGCGCACAGCTTCACGCCCTCACGCGCGATGACCGCCGCCGACGGAGCTTTCCGGACCAGGACGCGTGCCGCTGCAAGAGCCTCTTCACCGGCCTCGACCAAACCCAGCACGCTCGCGAAGGTGGGGGACCCATGGCCGTTGGCGACTTCGCAAGCCGTGGCGAGGTCGAGGATCGCCGAATCCGATTCGATCAGCGCGCCGGCACGCTGAAAGCCGTGAGAGTCACGATATGTGACGAGTCGCATCTATTGTCTCCTGTCGGGGACTCGTCCCGCTCGATGCGGGCGAATCCTCTCTTCTTCGAGTTCTGCCCCTCCCCCATGGGAGAGGCGCTGGCGGTTGCTACACCCGGCCGCTCACCGGCACGCAGGCTCCGGTGACGGCCGAGGCGTCATCCGAGAGCAGGAAAGCGATCACCGCGGCGAGCTTGTCCGGCGCCACCCAGCGGCTGGCATCGGCGTCCGGCATGTCGGCGCGGTTGGCGGGGGTGTCGATGATGCTCGGCAACACCGCATTCACGGTGACGCCACGGTCCTTGAGCTCTTCGGCAAGTGATTCGGTCAACCGCGCGACGCCGGACTTCGATGCGGCATACGCCGCCATCCCCATTCCGGCCTTCTGCGCGGCCAGTGCGCCGACATTCACGATGCGCCCCGCCCCGCGCGCCAGCAGATGCGGCAGAGCCGCCCGGCAACTCGCTACGGCGGTACGCACATTCATCGTGTACAGGCGATCCCAGGTCTCGAGCGCTCCGCCTTCGATCGGCTCCCACGCGAAGCCACCGGCCACATTCACCACGCCGTCGATGCCACCAGCAGCCACACGCACGCGCGCATAGGCTGCCGCGCAGGCCGCTTCGTCGCTCAGGTCGACCCCGCCGAGCACAACCGCGACGCCTGCAGGCAGGCCGCCAGCGGGCGCCGCCGCACGGTCCACAAGCGTGACGTGCGCACCGTCTTCCACGAGGCGCTGCGCCACCGCGCGGCCAAGCGCGCCGAATCCACCGGTTACGACGATACTTCTAGCTTCGAGTCGAGTACTCATGGGATCAGAGTTCCTTGTATGGCCTCCGCGTCGTTGCACGCTGGCAGGCAGGTCCTTGCGACAAACTTTAGACAGATTTTGCACTTCTGTCTATATGTGCATGTAGAATCCCGCTTGACCGATCGTCAAATCGTCGAGAGCGCGCAGACCATGACCCGAAAACTCCCCCTCCTCACCGAGGACAACTCCCCGTTCTGGCAGGGCGGCGCGCAGGGGCGCCTCCTCATACATCATTGCGCGGACTGCACGCGCTTCTTTCATCCGCCCGCCCCGATCTGCCCGCACTGCGGCAGTTTCGAGGTGGCACCGCGGGCGGTCTCCGGCGAGGGCAAGGTCCTGAGCTACACGATCAATCACCAGGCATGGCGCCCCGACCTCACCGAGCCTTATGTGGTGGCGATCGTCGAACTCGCGGAACAGGCCGGCCTGCGCTTCGTCACGAATATCGTGGGACTTCCCGCCGAGGCGGTGCATATCGACATGCCCGTCAGGGTGCGCTTCGAGCAGCACGAGGACGTGTGGCTCCCCCTCTTCGAGAAGGACGCATGATGTTCGACCGAATCTTTGAAAAAGACGTCGCCATCACCGGTGTCGGCCAGTCCGCGGTAGGACGCCCGGTTGCCCGATCGGGCATGCGACTCACGCTGGACGCTTGCCTCGAAGCCATCGCCGACGCCGGACTCACGCGCGCGGACATCGACGGCGTGGCGTGCTGGCCGGGCGACAACAACAATGGCGATGCCTTCTCGCCCGTCGGCCCCAACGCGCTGATCGGCACCCTCGGCCTCCAGGTCAACTGGTACGGTGGGGGCTACGAAGGCCCCGGACCGCTCGCAGGCATCATCAACGGCGCGATGGCGATCGCATCCGGCCTGTGCCGCCACGTGCTGGTCTTCCGCACCATCACGGAAGCGAGCCGCCGCAAGGTCGACAAGAATGCCAGCGCCCTGACGAACAAGACGATCGGACGCGACAGCAGCTTCTTCTGGCAGTGGTACACGCCATTCAATGTGCTCTCCGCGATCAACCTCATGGCGCTCTACACCCAGCGCCACTTTCACGAATACGGCACGACGCCCGAACAACTCGCTCAGATCGCCCTCACCTGTCGCACCAACGCCGCGCTGAACCCCAAGGCGATCTACCGGACGCCGCTCTCGCTCGATGACTACTTCGCCTCGCGCATGATCTCGACTCCACTGCGCATGCTCGACTGCGACGTCCATTGCGACGCCTCGACCGCGATCATCCTTTCGCGTGCCGACGTCGCCGGGGACGGGCCAAATCCACCAATCCGCCTCGAAGCGATCGGTGCCGCACTGCACCAGCCCTGGTCCTGGGACCAGATCGACCTCACCGCGACTGCCGCGCGCGATGTCGGCGAAATGATGTGGGCGCGCACCGATCTCAAGCCCAAGGACGTCGGCTCGGCCCAGCTCTACGATGGATTCTCGATCCTCACGATGATCTGGCTCGAAGCACTCGGGCTATGCCCGCGCGGCGAAAGCGGCCGCTTCGTCGAAGGTGGCCACCGCATCGCCCGCGACGGCCAGTTGCCGATCAATACCAACGGCGGCCAGCTCTCCGGTGGGCGCACGCACGGTCTGGGCTACGTTCATGAAGCCTGCTCGCAGCTGTGGGGACGCGCGGGCGAACGACAGATCGCGCCCCATCACGTTTCAGTGGTTGCGGCAGGCGGTGGACCGCTGGGCGGCAGTGTGCTGCTGGTCCGTGACTGAGCCCGGCCACGGTCGCAGGCGGATTCCTTCACAATCAGATTTACTGTCCAATTTCCGACTATTCGGAGGGGAGCATGGCGATAAGAACACTCGCGCTGGGACTGTTCATTCTTGCGAGCACCTGGCTGCCGCCGGCAAGCGCGGCCGAAGCGGTTTCGGGTAGCCCGGTGTCCGCACCGGATTCCGCCACGCGCGCGCAGGCATTGCTGGAGAAGGCCACCGCCCGACTTCGTGCCGTCGGCGACCGGGCACTGGCGGAATTCGGCCGGCAGGGCGACTTCATCGACCGTGAGCTCTATGTGTACGTGCTCGACATGGACGGCACCATGCTGACGAGCGGGGGCTCGTCCACGACCCTGATCGGCCGCAAGGTCTCCGAGATGCGCGACGCCAGCGGAAAGGCTTTCTTCGCGGAGATGCTGAACAAGGCGCGTACCGATGGCCGCGGCGAAGCCGAGTACCGCTGGGTCAACTGGACCGACAACACTGTTCAGCGCAAGCATGCGTTCTTCGAGAAGGTCGGCGAACGAGTGGTCGCGGTCGGTTACTACATCAGCCGCTCGTCCCCGGACCAGGCGCAGGCCTTCCTCGAACAGGCCGTTGCGGCGATGAAGGCCGCGCCCGCCAGCGCAATTGCCGAATTCAACCGCATCGAGGGCCGCTTCGTGCGGGACGATCTCTACGTGTTCGTAATCGACCGGAAAACGGGACGCTTCGTCGCCCACGGCACGATGCCGCGCCTGGTCGGCTCCAACGGCCGGGACCTGTACGACCAGGCCGGCACGCCCATCGTTCGCAAGATGCTGGAGCAGACCGCGAACCGACCGCGAGGCGAACTCGACTACCTGTGGAAAAACCCGGTCACGAAAAGAACAGAGGAAAAGCACACGCTGTTCGAAGTCGTCGGCAACCACATCGTCGCGGTGGGCTACTTCAAACCCTGAGGGCCATTTCCCCTTGTCCTAAGCGCGCCCGGCTGTCGCCTTTTCGTCGTCGCCGTAGTATTCTGCGGACAGAATTTAATTCTAATACGCAAACACAAAACCGTTTTGCGTGCAGATTCTCCGGCTCACGGATGGACACCCTTCCTAAGGCGCCTCGCCTAGGGCGCACGCGAGGAAGACGTCTCCCGCTTGCCGACCGGGACCCTGCACGACGGACGGAGGAGACAAGGGATGGACACCACACAAGAGGATGAAACCGAGGGCCGGTCTTCAAGCGGGGTCACCGTCAAGCCTGTCGTCAATGCGGTGCGGATCCTGCGCTTTCTGACGGAGACCGACACCCCGGAGCGCGCGGCGGACATCGCCCGGCAGTTGTCGATCAACCCCAGTACCTGCTTCAACATCCTACGCACACTGGCCGCCGAGGACATGGTTGCTTTCGATCCCGCGTCGAAGACCTATTCGCCCGGCCTGGGGCTCGCCAAACTCGTAGGACACCTCGTAACACAAGGCCAGCGGCTCGATATCGCGCGCCCACTCCTGCAACAATTCGCCGCCCGCTTCCATGTCACGGTCACCCTGTGGCGCCAGATGGGATACGACCGCATCGTGCTGGTGAGTTCCGAGGCAAGCCCGAGCGATCTGCGCATCGACATGGCGATCGGTCAGCGCCTGCCCATCTTCATGGGCGCCAGCGGCAGACTGTTCGCGGCGGAGGTGGATCTCGACCCGACCGCGATGCGCGCCGCATTCGAGAAGATCCGCTGGGCCCGACCGCTGGAGTTCGACGAGTACTGCCAGCAGGTGCAGTTCGCCAGGGAACACCAGTGGGCGATCGATGACGGCTACTTTTCCGCCGGCATCATGGCTATCGCGGCCCCCGTGCGCGATCGCGCCGGTGCCATTGCCTTTGCCGTATCGGCGGTGATGTTCCGGGGCCAGTACATCGGGGCCGACGCGGACAAGCTCGGGGGCGAGGTGCGCAAACTCGCGGACAAGCTGTCGAACCTGTTGTTTTGAGGGTCGTCGCGAGGGCTGCCGGCGGTCATTGAACAACCCTTTTTGCGGCCCCGCGACACGCCCCGCAAAAATAGTGACACTTTTTCGTTTTCTGTGCATAATCATCTCGCAGGCCTCGATGGCCCCGAGCAGATGAGGAGACACGCCATGAGCGAACAGAACGAAAAACTTCACAAGGTTATTGTCGATCGCAGCCGCTGCTGCGGTTACGGATTGTGCGCGGCCCTGTGCCCCGACGTGTACAAGCTGGACGGCGACGGCATCGTCTATCTCGACAGCGAGTTCGTCCCCGCCGGCCAGGAAGAGGCCGCGATCGAGGGGGCTGCCGCCTGCCCCGCCGAGGCGATCCGTGTCGAAGCACCGAGCGCCTGAGCTCTTCGCCGGACTGGTAGCGCGAAAAGCGCTGGAACCGCCCACTTCGCGGAGATCCGAATGAATCGTCTTGAAGGAAAAGTAGCGCTGATCACCGGCACCGGCGGCGGTCAGGGTCGTGTCGCAGCCTTGCGCTTCGCGCGCGAGGGCGCCGTGGTGGTGGGTTGCGATACGGATGCCGCGGCCCACGCCGAAACGCGCCGGCTGGTCGAGGCCGAAGGATTCGAGTTGCACGGCTCCGCCCCGGTGGACCTCGGCGACCACGAACAGGCCCGCACCTGGGTCGAGTCCGCGGCGGAACAGTTCGGGCGCATCGACGTTCTCTACAACAACGCATCGGCCGCGCGTTTCGGACCGGTGGCGGAATTTTCGATCGTTGACTGGCACTACACGATCCGGAACGAGATCGACCTTATCTTCTACACGACCAAATACGCGTGGAAGCACCTTGCCGTGCGCGGTGGCGTGATCATCAACATCGCCTCGACCGCCGCCTGGGGCGGCTCAAAGGTTGCAGGCATCAGCGCCCACTGCGCCGCCAAGGGTGCGGTCGTCTCCTTTACCCGCCAGCTGGCGGTCGAAGGGGCGCCGGTCGGCATACGCGCGGTCAGCATCAGTCCGGGCTTCGTGAAGACGCCCGGCACCGCGGCCTTCGTCGAGAACCCCGTCACCCGCCGGGCGCTACTCGATGGCGTGCTGCAGGATCGGCCGGGGGAACCCGAGGAAGTCGTGTCGCTGGCCCTGTACGTGGCGTCGGACGAAGCCGGCTTCATGACCGGTTCCGACCTCGTCATCGACGGGGGCCTGCTCGCAATCTGAGCACGAGCCCGAAAGTTCGTGACCCAACAGTGAACGAACGGACGCCGTGCCGCTGCGGCACCGTCCGAAGTCTGCGCAAAGCGCGGTGCAAATCGCGGGCGCAGGTCGCTCAAAACAGGAGGAAGACAGCATGGACATCATCGGTATCGGCTACCTGGGGTTCGAATCGGCGAACCTCGATGCCTGGCGCGAATATGGCCCGA
This sequence comes from Thauera sp. 2A1, assembly GCF_009469595.2. Classification (GTDB taxonomy): domain Bacteria; phylum Pseudomonadota; class Gammaproteobacteria; order Burkholderiales; family Rhodocyclaceae; genus Thauera. Next base: position 41,027 of record NZ_SSXV01000024.1, read on the forward strand.
AGGTCATGGGCTTTCAGATCGGGACATCCCCGACTGCGGATCCGGACACCCTCTACTTCAAGCTCGATGACCGTCGTCATCGGCTCGCATTCCATCCGGGCAAGATCGACCGCCTCGCTTACATCGGCTGGGAAGCCAAGGGCAAGCTGGAGTTTCACGCCGCCGTCGAGCGCTTCCACAGCCATGGTGTCGAGGTCAGCTTCGGCGATCCGGAACTGTGCGACAAACGCGGCGTGAAGGAGCTGATCCGTTTCCGTGACCCGGTCGGATACCAGCACGAGCTGTTCTATGCCCAGAAATGGAGCCCGCGCTCCTTCGTGCCGGGCCGTCCGCACGGCGGATTCGTCTGCGGCGAACGGGGCGTCGGCCACATCGTCGTGATCACGCCCGAATACACGCCCGAACTCGAACACTTCCTCACCGGCATCATGGGCATGCACTGGTACGGTTCGGGCGCCGGCAAGGGCAAGACGGGGTTCTTCCGCTCCAGGCTCAACGACAAGACGAGCCACGACATCGCTTACGGTTTCGGCCCGGGCAAGGCCGGCGTGCAGCACATCGGCCTCTTCGTGCGCTCGGTTCGCGACGTCGGCGAAACCTACGATCTGGTCAAGAAGAACGGACTGCAGATGATGATGACGCTGGGACAGCATTCGCAGGACCCGCACATGTCCTTCTATCACTTCACGCCGTCCGGCTTCGCGATCGAATGCATCACCGAACTCGAACCCTGGCACGATGACGGCTTCGAACTCAATCCGGAGCAGCTCTCCACCTGGGGTCATGAGATCGTCGGGCCCATCCTCGGCCCTAGCGTGCGCACACCGGCGGAGGTCTTCGACCCCGAGGTTCTCCACGCCAGGGGCTGAGTGCCTGCGAGCGCACCAGCCGGACCGGGTTCCGCACTGCGCGCGCCGGTTGCGGCGCCGGCCGCTACCGCGCACCCTATCGACATCATCTGAATGCAGCCACCGGAGCACGCGATGTACAGCCATATCCTCGTTCCGACCGACGGTACCCATCTCGCCAGCCAGACGATCTCTCAGGCCGTCCAGTTCGCCCGCAGCGTGGGGGCGCGCATCACGTTCTTCTATGCCGACCCGGATGCCGGCGCCTCTCTGACCGACGACGGTGCGCTGATCCACCTTCTCGACCCCGGCCTGTACCAGGACGACTTCGGCGGGCGCGCCCGCGAGATCCTCGCGAAGGCCGAGGTGTCGGCGCGCGCGGGCGACATCGACTGCGAGTGCGTGACCCGGCGGAGCAACCGGCCGCACGAGGCCATTCTCGCCGCGGCAAAGGAATTGGGCTGCGACCTGATCTTCATGGCATCGCATGGGCCGCGCAGCATCGGCGGCGTCATGCTCGCCTCCGAAACGCTCAAGGTGCTCGCTGGCAGCCGCATTCCGGTGCTCGTGTCGTCGGTCGAAAAGAACGACCCGAACCCGGCGATGACGAAGGTCTGCGCGATTATCAAGGACGAGCACCGCTCGATCGCGGTCGTGTCCTACGGCATGCGGATGCTGGCCGGCGGACTGCGCGACGGCAAACCTGCGGATATCGGCCTGCTCGACGGCATGCTCACCTACCTCGACGAGTTCCCGGCCAAACTGCACCATCCAAAGGAAGATGCCTATCTCTTCGCTGCACTCAGGAGGCGCACGTCTTCGCTCGACCAAGTCATCGACGACCTGCAACAGGAGCACCTGGATGGCGACCGACAACTTGCTGCCCTGCGCGCGGCGGTCGCCCACTATCAGGCGTCTCCCGACCCAGACGCAGAAACGCTCGCGAGCGCCATCGACGCCTTCGCCCTCGGGCAGCTCAGGCATATCGCACTCGAGGAGCGGGCGGTCATCCCGGGCGCCTGCGAACACCTCGCGGAACAGGACTGGAAGGAGATCGTGGCGGCCTTCGGACCGAACGGCGACGCGCGCTTCAACCATCGCGAACGCGAGACCTACCGACGCCTGTATTCGCGGATTGCCAACCTGCACCAGACGCTGCCCCGCATGAGCACGCCCGGCCAGTCATGACGACGCCGGTGCCCCGCCCGTGAGTGTCGAGCGCAATGCCACGGGTGCGTGGGCACCTCTCCTCCATCGGCCGTTTCGCGCGCTGTGGATCGCGGCGATCGCGGTCAACCTGTCGATGTGGATGCAGAACATCGGCGCCGCCTGGATGATGACCGAACTGCGGCCCGATTCGCCGCTCATGGTGTCCTTGGTCCAGACGGCGATGGCGCTGCCGGCCTTTCTGCTCGGGCTCCCGAGCGGCGTGATCGCCGATCTGGTCAACCGCAGGCGCCTCCTTCTGATCACCCAGACCTGTTCCCTCGCATGCGCCTGCCTGCTCGCAGCCACTGCCCTGGCTGGCGGCATCGGCGCCTGGCTGCTCCTCGGCCTCACCTTCGCGCTCGGGTGCAGCAACGCGTTCGGCATGGCGGCGTGGATTGCCGCCAACATCGACAGCGCGCCGAAGGGGCAGATACCGGCAGCGATCGCCCTGTCCACGGTCACGCCCAATATCGCGCGCGTCGTGGGACCGGCCGCCGCGGGGGCACTGATCGCATTCGCGGGCGTCCCGACGCTGTTCGTCGTGGTCGCGGTCGGTTTCTTGATCTCACTGGGGCTGCTGCGCGCCCTGCCCGACACGGATCTGCGGCCCGGCCTGCCGCCCGAGCGGCTGTGGAGCGGCATCCGCAGCGGCGTACGTTACATGCAGCATTCGGCGCAGCTGCGGCTCGCGCTGCGACTGGTCTTCGCTTTCGTGACCGCAGGCAGCGCGATCTGGGCATTGCTCCCACTCGTCGCCCGTGACCAGCTCGGGCTCGCTGCGGGCGGGTTCAGCCTGCTCCTCGGCAGTCTCGGCGCGGGCGCAGTCATCGCGGCATTACAGGTCACCCGACTGTATCGTCGTTTCTCCGTGCGCCGCATCGTGACCGGCGGCGGCCTGTTGTTCATGGCCGTCACAGCGCTGATTCCGGTGGTACACAATCTCTTTGTCATGAGTGCACTGCTCTTCGTCGGCGGAATGGCGTGGATGGCTGTCAATACCACCACCGGGACCGTGATCCAGACCTCGGCCGCAGCCTGGGTACGTGCTCGCGTTGCGTCGGTATACCTGCTCGTCATCATGGGGGCGATGGCAGCGGGCGGCGTATTGTGGGGCGCGATCGCCGAACGCATGGGCGTCGGGGCAAGCCTGTGGATTGCTGCCGGGTCGATTGCGGCCGGGCTGATGCTGACCGGACGAGCTCGCATGCAAATGGGATCGGAGTCCGATTTCAGCGTCGCCGACACGCAGGAAACGGGGCCCGCTGCCAGCCCGGCCGACCATGAGCAGGGACCGGTTGCGGTCGAAATCACTTACCACGTGCCGGCCGAGCGGCATGAGGAGTTCGTGCGCGCGGCCCACGAACTCGGCATCTCACGCCGACGAAACGGGGCGATCGCCTGGCGCCTCTATAGGGATCTCGAACACACGGATTGTCTTGCCGAACGCTTCCTGGTGGACTCGTGGCTCGACTACCTGCGCCAGCGCGACCGTGTCACTCGGCAGGACCGCGACATCGAGCGCCGCCTGGAGGCCCTCACCACGGACGGGAACTCGCGCACACGCCGCTTCATTGCGGAAGCGTGACGCCTGAAAGCGGTCGCGAGGACCTTCCGCAGCGTCCCGGCGCGGCCGAGGACGCATTGACGTCCCCTCGACACTTAGCGGTGCATCAACAACATGCCGACGAACTCGTTCATCGTCTTGTGCGCATAGAGATGCGACACCGCATACGCGTGACTCTCCAGCGTCCCATCGCACGATGGAGCTGAAGCACACGCCTGGGTGACACCTGGGGGGTGCAGCGAAACGAAGGAACCGTCGGTAGCGGTCAGCAACGCCGCCGCGACGGCGCTGATGCCGAGTGTTCTGAGAGCCATGATGTCTCCTCCTGTCGAAGGTGCGCCTCTATCGGGCGATTTTTGTATTTGCACACTATATGTGCTTGTGTTCAAGATTAGACAATACCCTGAACGAGCGCAAGGATTTTTTGCCGCATCCCTAGCGTGGTTGAATCAGGGCGTTTGTATAATCCTCTAAATGGGGACATATATCCCTTAATTGAGGATTTTGCGATAAATCCCTATAATAGGGACAGCTATCCCTAAAGTGAGGATTAGCCATGAGTCTTGCCGACTTTCTCTTCACTCCAGGCCTGCAACGAGTGCTGGGGGCTACGCTGTTGCAACCTAACCGCAGCTTCACACTGCAGGAACTGCTACGCCTGGCGGACAGCGGGCGCGGAAGCGCTCAGAAGCAGGTGGACCGCCTAGTCGAGGCCGGCGTACTAAAAGAAGACGCCCGGCGAGGCCGGCAGCGGAGTATCCGGGCGAATACCGACTTCATTCTCTATCCGGAGTTGCTCAGCATCGCTCGCAAGTCATTTGCTGTTGTGGAGCCGCTGAAAGAGGCCCTGGCGCCTTTTGCTGACCACATCACCTCAGCGTTCGTATTTGGTTCTGTGGCCAAGGGCACCGACAGCGGCCAGAGCGATATTGACTTGATTGTAATCGGGAGTGCCCCGCTCCTCGAGCTATCCGAGGCCCTGACCCTCGCCGAGCAAGTTCTGCTGCGCCCCGTCAATTTCTCTCTGTACGAGCCTGCTGAGTGGGCTGCTCTGGTGAAGTCCGACCCCATCATGGCTCAAATTGCCCAAGGCCCAACCCTGAGGATACTGTAATGCCACGCCCGGCCGAATACGAAAACCTCATCAAGACAAAAGCCTTTGAAGCGGTCGCCCCGACACCCGGGGCTATATTGGGCTTTTTGCGTAACGCGGCGGACTACAAGGTCACCGCCGAACAGATAGACCCCACCCGACATCTGCAGGTCTTCACCTTAGCCTACGAAGGCTATTTTCAGGTGGTACAGGCCGTCCTGGAATTTTACGAGGTTCGGACCAAGGATGCTGGTCGTAACTTGGCCATTCAGCGGGTGTCGTCCTCGCTGGGTGTGAGCCCTCAAGAGTTTGCCTTCATCACGAAGGCTCATGAGCGGCGCAACGGCACTTTCTACCTTTCTCCGTTCCCCCCGGTATCGAAGGCTGAGGCAGCCACCATGCTAGCCATTCTCGCCAAGTACCTGCCTGTGGCACACACGCTGACCGGTACGCCGTGAGGCCCTACTGCGAGCGATTACTTTACCAAAGCGCCGCTGTCAGAGCCTCCACGCTCGACCGTTCGACAAGACCCTGGCCGGACACACGCTTGTGCGGTGCGCATGCAGAGGTTCCCTGACCATGGAAAAGACAGTGAATGGGTCAGCTGCGCGGTAACACCCTTGAACCAAAAAAAACCACCGGTTTGCGACCGATGGGCGAAGGGATCTTCGGCAGGGATTGCAGCGGGAGAGGAATAGCTGCCACCGAAGAATCCAACGGGAACGGGTTGGCATCACGGCCAGCGAATCGGCATGACCTGCAGATCAAAGGCTCGCTGTCAGTTCGGGAACTGCGGCGAACAGATCCGCTACAAGCCCGTAGTCCGCAACCTGAAAGATCGGCGCCTCGGGGTCCTTGTTGATCGCGACGATCAGCCGGGAATCCTTCATGCCCGCCAGATGCTGGATAGCGCCGGAGATGCCGATCGCGATGTAGACCTGGGGCGCGACGATCTTGCCGGTCTGGCCGACCTGGAAGTCGTTGGGGACAAAGCCCGCGTCGACCGCGGCGCGGCTCGCTCCGAGCGCGGCGCCTAGCTTGTCCGCCAGCGGCTCGAGCAGGGTGCGGTAGTTCTCGCCGTTACCCAGCCCCCGGCCACCGGAGACGATGATCTTGGCGGCACCGAGTTCGGGGCGCTCACTCTTCGTGAGTTCGCGGCCGACGACACGGGTCAGGCCCAGGTCCTTCGCGGCGGGCACGACCTCGATCGGCGCGGAGCCGCCGAGCGGCGCGGCGTCGAACGCAGCGGTGCGCACGGTCACGACCTTCACGCGGTCGGTGCTCTTGACGGTCGCTAGCGCATTGCCGGCGTAGATCGGTCGCACGAAGGTGTCGGCCGATTCGACCGCGACAATGTCGGAGATCTGCGCGACGTCGAGCAGTGCGGCGACGCGCGGCAGCATGTTCTTCCCGGCGCTGGTTGCCGCGGCGAAGACGTGACTGTAGTCGGCGGCGAGCGCACGCACGAGCTCGGCAACGTTCTCGGCGGTCTGTGCTTCGTACTGGGCCGCGTCGCATACCAACACCTTCGCGACGGCGCTGATGGCGGCGGCGGCTTGGGCGGCGGTGGAGCAGCCGCTGCCCGCGACCAGGACGTGGATGTCCGCTCCGACCGCCTGCGCGGCGGTCACGGCGTTGAGAGTCGCGGTCTTGATCGACTGGTTGTCGTGTTCCGCAATGACGAGGACGGCCATCAGATCACCTTTGCTTCGTTCTTCAGTTTATCGACCAGCGTCGCGACATCCGGAACCAGCACGCCGGCACTGCGCCTGGACGGCTCGGCCACTTTCAGGATCGCCAGACGCGGAGCCACATCGACTCGCAGATCCGTGGGCTTCACGGTCTCGAGCGGCTTCTTTTTCGCCTTCATGATGTTGGGCAGCGTCGCGTAGCGCGGCTCGTTGAGGCGCAAATCCGTGGTGACGACCGCGGGCAGCGTCATCTCGAGCGTTTCGAGGCCGCCGTCGATCTCGCGCGTGACCGTGGCAAGGTTCCCGTCCACTGACAGCTTCGATGCAAAGGTGGCCTGCGGCCAGCCCATCAGGGCTGCGAGCATCTGGCCGGTCTGGTTCGCGTCGTCGTCGATCGCCTGCTTGCCGCAGATCACCAGCTGCGGGGCTTCCGTGTCGCACAGGGCCTTCAGGAGTTTGGCGACGGCGAGCGGCTGCAGCTCGGCGTCGTTCAGTTCACCACAATCGACGAGGATGCCGCGGTCGGCCCCGATTGCCATCGCCGCACGCAGGGTTTCGGAGCACACCGCCGCGCCGCAGCTCACCGCCACCACTTCGGTCGCGATGCCGGCTTCCTTCAGCCGCACAGCCTCTTCCACCGCGATCTCGTCGAAGGGGTTCATGGCCATCTTCACGTTGGCGAGGTCCATGCCCGAACCGTCCGCTTTCACGCGGGCCTTCACGTTGTAGTCAAGCACGCGCTTGACGGGTACCAGGATCTTCATGAGTCTCCTTGTTGTCGATTGCTGGTTGATTCGCGCCGTACGACCATCAAGGGCGCGAGCGCCTCGATGTTGTTGTCCGGCGCACTTCAGGCTGCCCGTTCCGACCGGCCAGCCTCGAACCGGGCCTGCAGCTCTTCGCGACGCTTGGTCGCGCCGGCCATGCTGCGTTCCTTGACGTGGCCATAGCCACGAATCTGTTCCGGGATGCGCGCAAGCTCGATCGCGACATCCAGCCGGTCTCGCGACAGGCCGTCGCAGATGCGGTCGATGAAGACGAAATAGTCCTTCACCAGTTCGCGCTCCTGGCGCCGCTCCGCGCTCCTGCCAAAGGGATCCAGGGCGGTGCCACGCAGGCCCTTGAAGCGGGAGAGCAGGCGGAAGGTACGCATCATCCACGGACCGTAGGCGCGCTTCTGGGGCAGGCCGTCAACGCCACGCTTCGCGAACAGGGGTGGCGCGAGGTGGAAGTTGAGCCGGTAATCCCGGCCGGGCTCGCCCTCGAACTGTTCGCGCAACTGGGCGAGGAATTCGGGCGCGCTGTGCAACCGCGCCACCTCGTACTCGTCCTTGTACGCCATGAGCTTCGCGAGGTTGCGCGCGACAGCCTCGGTCAGGGCGAGTCGGCCTTGTCCAACCACCGCTCGCTCGGCCTCTTGCACCCGCGCCACGGCCTTTCGGTAACGCTCGCCATAGACACCATTCTGATAATCGCTGAGCAGCCTGACGCGGCGTTCGATCAGCCGGTCCAGCGACTCCGGCATAGCCAGCACCACCGCCTCACCCCGCCCCGAAGCGTCGGCCACCGGCAGTTTTCCCGCGTCGTGTGCCGCAAGCCGTCCCCACTCGAACGCCTGCTGGTTCTTTTCGACCGAGACGCCATTCAGCTCGATCGCGCGCAGCAATGCCGCCTTGCCGACCGGAATCCAGCCTTTCTGCCACGCGAACCCCAGCACGAGCGGATTGGCGTAGATCGTGTCGCCGAGCAGCCGCAGTGCAAGCGCGTTCGCGTCGATGAATTCACAGGCATCGCCCACACTGGCGCGGATGTCGCCCTCGGCCGCCGCCCCCGGAAACTTCCAGTCGGGATTCGACAGGAACTCCGCCGCCGGGGTCTGCGCGCTATTGACCACCGCTCGCGTGCGTCCCTGACGAACCTTGGAGAGCGCTTCGGCCGAAGCCGAGACGATCTCGTCGCAGCCGATCAGCACGTCGGCCTCGCCGGTAGCGATCCGGGTGGCGTGAATGGCCGCCGGGGTCGCCGCGATCTGCACGTGGCTCAACACCGCCCCGCCCTTCTGCGCGAGCCCGGTCATGTCGAGCACGGTGACGCCCTTGTGTTCCAGATGAGCCGCCATGCCCAACAGCGCACCGATCGTCACGACCCCCGTTCCGCCGACCCCCGTCACGACGATACCGCAGGGTTTGTCCAGCCCGGGCAGTGCGGGTTCAGGCAGCGCTTCCGAGGCAGTCACCGGCGCCGACTCGCGCGCTGCGGGCTTGCGCAATTGCGCGCCCTCGGCGGTCACGAAGCTCGGGCAAAAACCCTTCAGGCAGGAGAAGTCCTTATTGCAGCCGCTCTGATTGATCTTGCGCTTGGTGCCTAGCGGCGTTTCCAGTGGCTCCACCGACAGGCAGTTGGAGGCCACGGAGCAGTCGCCACAACCCTCGCAGACTGCCGGGTTGATGAATGCGCGGCGGGCCGGATCAGGGTAATCGCCGCGCTTGCGGCGGCGGCGCTTCTCGGTGGCGCAGGTCTGATCGTAGATCAGGACCGACACCCCCGAACTCTCGCGCAGCTCGAGCTGCAACGCGTCAAGCTCATCCCGATGGTGCACCGTCACCGCATCCGGCAGACCGGCGCGCATCGCGTACTTCTCCGGCTCGTCGCTCACGATCAGGACCCGGCTAGCACCTTCGGCGCTCACCTGCTGCGCGATCTGCGGCACCGTCAGCACCCCGTCGACCGGCTGCCCCCCCGTCATCGCGACCGCGTCGTTGTAGAGGATCTTGTAAGTGAGGGTCGCCTTGGCGGCGATCGCCGCGCGGATGGCGAGCAGGCCCGAATGGAAATAGGTGCCGTCACCGAGGTTCACGAAGACGTGCTTGTCGCCCGAGAAGTGCATCTGGCCGAGCCAGCTCACGCCCTCCCCGCCCATCTGCGTGAAAGTCTCGGTGCGCCGGTCCATCCACATCGCCATGTAGTGACAACCGATGCCGGCGAGCGCGCGCGAGCCTTCCGGCACGCGGGTGGACGTGTTGTGCGGACAGCCCGAACAGAACCAGGGCTTGCGCTCGACGGTCACGCGAGGCCGCGCCGCTTCGCGCTCCTTCGCCTCGATGACATCGATGCGCGCGAACACGCGGGCGCGAAGGTCTTCGGGCAGCCCCACGCGCTCCAGTCGCGCGGCGATGGCCTTCGCGATGATCGCCGGCGACAGCTCGTAGCGCGCCGGAAGCAGCCATTGCCCACGCGGCACCGACCACTCGCCCCCCGAGTTGTCGCGCTCGTCGAATTTGCCGTAGACGCGCGGGCGGACGTCGTCGCGCCAGTTGTACAGTTCCTCCTTGAGGGCGTACTCGAGAATCTGGCGCTTCTCCTCGACCACCAGGATTTCTTCCAGTCCGGTCGCAAACGCGCGCGCATTGTGGGCGTCGAGCGGCCACACGCAGCCCACCTTGAAGAGGCGGATGCCGATCCGTCGACAGGCATCGTCGTCCAAACCCAGGTCCGTCAGCGCCTGACGCACGTCGAGATAGGCTTTGCCTGCCGCCATGATCCCGAAGCGCGCGTCGGGCGAATCGATCACGATACGGTTGAGCTTGTTCGCGCGGACGTATTCGAGCGCCGCATACCACTTGTAATCGAGCATGCGCGCTTCCTGCGCGAGCGGCGTATCCGGCCAGCGGATATTGAGCCCGCCTTCAGGCATTGCGAAGCTATCCGGAATGACGATCTGCAGGCGGTCCGGATCGATCTCGACCGATGCGGACGACTCGACGACATCGGTGACGCACTTCATCGACACCCACAACCCGGAGTAGCGGCTCATCGCCCAGCCATGCAGGCCGAAGTCGAGATACTCCTGCACGTTCGCCGGGTACAGCACCGGAATGCCACAGGCGATCAGCAGGTGTTCCGACTGATGCGCGACCGACGACGACTTCGCCGCATGGTCGTCGCCGGCGAGCATCAGCACGCCGCCATGGGGCGAGGTCCCTGCGGCGTTCGCGTGCTTCAGCACGTCGGCCGAGCGGTCCACGCCCGGCCCCTTGCCATACCACATGCCGAATACCCCGTCGCGCTGGGCGTTGGGGTAAAGATTCACCTGCTGCGTGCCCCACACGGCGGTCGCAGCGAGGTCTTCGTTGAGGCCGGGCTGAAAGACTACGTCGTGGGAGGCAAGATGCTTTTTCGCCTTCCACAGCGCCATGTCCAGCCCGCCCAGCGGCGAGCCGCGATAGCCCGAAATGTAGCCGCCGGTGTTCAGCCCCGCGCGCCGGTCGCGCTCCTTCTGCAGCATGGGCAGGCGCGCCAAGGCCTGAGTACCGCTCAGGTAGATGCGTCCGGACTCCTGGGTGTACTTGTCCTCCAGCGTGACCGAAAGCAGTGCATCCCTCGCCTCGGCAGACAGCGGTGAGTTCATCATCCCCTCCAGACTCTCTATTTATATCGACACATAGTACGAATCTGTCTATGTATCGTAAAATCACCAATACTGAGTTCTGGTATTAGGAAAACGGATGCCGGTCGACAACAATGTCACCCTGCGCCAGCTGCGCTACTTCATCGCCGCCGCGGAGACCGGCCAGTTCTCGATGGCCGCCACGCGCGCCCACGTTTCGCAATCGGCCATCACCAATGCGGTGCTGCTCCTGGAAGAATCGCTGGGGGTGCGCCTGTTCGACCGCAAACCCCACGGCGTGGGCCTCACCGCCGAGGGGCACAGCTTCTATCGACGCACGCGCGACATCCTCGACGCGCTCGAAGACGCTCTGCGCGAACCGCGCTTCCAGGCCCACCACCTGAAAGGCGCGATCCGCATCGGTGCTTCGTACACCGTGCTCGGCTATTTCCTGCCCCCGCTGCTCGCCCGCTTTCGCGCGAACTATCCGGACGTCGAACTCGACCTCCACGACATGAACCGCGAAGCCATCGAAGCCGGCGTCGCGGCCGGCGATATCGAGTTGGGCGTGGTGATCCTGTCCAACGTCGTCGAGCGCGAACGCTTCGGCCACCACGTGCTGCTGCGCTCCCGCCGCCAGCTATGGACTTCGGCCGCCCACCCGCTCCTGCAAAAAGACAACGCGGCCCTCGCCGACGTCGCTGCCTATCCCTACATCCAGGTCACCGTTGACGAAGGCGAACTGTCGACGCAGCGTTATTGGGCAGCCAAGGGCATTCAGCCCGACATCGCGTTTCGCACCGGCTCGGTCGAAGCGCTGCGCGGGCTCGTCGCGCACGGCTTCGGCGTCACCATCCTGTCCGACATGGTGTATCGGCCGTGGTCGCTGGAAGGCAAGAAGATCGAGGCCCGCCCCATTCTCGATGTGGTACCCGACATGGAAGTCGGGCTGATCTGGCGGCACGACGGCACGCTGGAACGATCCGCCGACGCGTTCAGGCAGTTCCTGATACAGGCTTGCGGGAGCTGAGCGGCGCGGCGGTCGTTACGGGCACGTCAGACGGGATGGTCTAGCGGCGACGGTCGGACGACAAGTACTCGGCCGGAGCGGACCCTGAGGCACCACCATCGACCGACTGCAATTAAACCAAATTCAGCTATTGAGCATGCTTGGCATGAACGAACAGCCACATTATTGAATACTCGATGAACCCCACTAGTCCCGTTCGCGGAAAATCAACTCCGTTCCGCTTTTTCGATTTGCTCACAATCCCGCTCTGGCAGTCAAAGAACTGTTATGCGCTCGGACCCACAAAAAACAGAATACAAAAGAATGACAAGCCTCCTCCATGTATCGGCAACGTTATCCGCACAGCGTTCGGTAACCGAGAAGAAGTCTGAACGCCTGACAGCTCGAGCGAGGATTTGGTCCGACAGTGGGGGCACTACATATGATGAACAGTCGCGCTTCTTTGCGCATTGTGCCCCGGATGTACAAGTTCGCTTCCCGCATATCTCGGTCCAGAATATTGATTCAGCTGAATTCTGACTGAGTTCGAAGCATCTGACACCAGACTTAATTGGCACAAACTTCCAGTGGGATGATGTTGAGAACTGCTTTTCAATCTGCTCGAACCTTTGGGCCTGTACTGGGTCCATTTCTTTAGCGATTGACCGAATCTCCGCGCGAGGAATACAGTTCTCTATTGTGCGAACATCAAGAACGTGAGCCTCAAGTAGCGGCGATACAGGCTTAGCCTCCGCTTCTTTAACTAAGGCTAGCGCGGTTCCACCATGGGCAGATCCCGGGTAGCGGCAATCGCTGTCGGCGATCGCTGCTCCCAGACGGTCAGACCGCGCCTTGTGGTATGCAAAAAGGCCAGACAGGGTATGCCCGCCGCCAGGCGCGATGTCGTATCGCAGCGGAACAGCCTTTAGCCAAGCGAGATCCGGGAGGACTTTGGCATTAGCAATGGATTGCGCCAGCTTCACATAGCACAAGCCATCATTCAAATTCTCCACCATGAGTATCGGTGCGCTTAATAAAGAGCTATGCTGTTCAACTGACTTTGCCGGCAAGATAATTTCCTCTCGGCCGTTTTCAATTACGCGAGACGGAAGTGAAGATTCGCAGGCGGCTATTAACCGTATCGCACGCGTTGAGAATTTATTTACTACCCCCAATTGGGGCAAGCGTTCCTCAGCGCGAGCTAATATTGACGCTGATCTAGTGTCAAGACTCTTGTGAAACGCACGAAGGCGCCGGTATACGTTTCGCTCCGCGAAGAGTATATGATTTCCTTCCCTGACTTGCTGTGCGCATATCGTCAACGCAGTCAAGACGGCGCTGGAACTCGGTTTAATTGACTCTAATTCGGACGCGAGCGACTCATCCAAGATGATCAACATCAATAATCTGCCTCAAAAAATCCGTAGGGCCAGTTCGAAATAAACCCCTCGTTGTCGAAACTTCCTGTCTCTACAGATGTGGGCAAGGCAAAGCCTGGCTTGTCGAAAAGAACCACTGCAATGGCATCTGGGTCCATCTTGGACTCGCTGACTCGTCGCCCCAAGCGATTGATGATTTGCTCGCTGTGCGTTTCGATGATAAGGCGTAGATCTATGCCGTTCTCGCGCGCGAGCTTAACCGATTGGCAAAAGAGGTCGGCCAAGACTGCTTGCAGCCTTGGATGCAAATGTAATTCAGGCTGCTCAATTGCGACAAGCACAGTAGTCGTCGAAAGTGCTCTATGAACTCCACCGCGCGCGTTCAGCAGTGTCCAGATTTGCATCAGAACCGGGATCATCTGGGAGAACCCAAAGCCGGTATCCGCCAAATTGAACGAGCTGACTCCGGATTGCTCACTTGGGTCACGCACGACCATTGAAATGTGACCGGACGTCGCAACGGTGTCCACCACGTAACCAAAATGCTCGCTCATCCACGCCATAAATCGCTGCTTGTCTGCAGGGGACAAGTTGTGAAGAAACATTGCGACGTTTTGACCTTGTGGATCGATCTCGCCAAGAGCCAACCCTTGCCTTCGATAATAGCGTTCAGCAGATGCCCGAATTGGAGTAATGTAACGAACTTGGGAACATTGGCTGCTAAAAAAATTCCCTGCGATCTGGATTAACTCTGGAATACGGGTGCCAATGATCCAATCGCGAAGAGTCTTGAATAATGGGCTTTCGGTATTCCAATTTTGGGTTGTGCGTTGCCAGATGGAATCCGCACCTGGAGGATGCGTGACGTAATTTAAAACGTTATCGAGAGGGGCTTGCATTAGGCTACGCGCCAAGTAAGCAACACGATCCGACTGCGATTTTCCGTGGGTGTTGGCGCGTGTAAATGCGAATATATACCGCGAAAATGGATCTAATTGAGCAGGACCATCATCTCGAAAAATCAGGTTTGGGAAGCAAGCTGACCAATTTGAAACAACTAGCTTTCCCTGCACCATGTCAGAGTAATCAACGTTATTGATTAGCAGCTTAGTGACCGATGTGTCGTTTATGTGCAGCAGTACTTCGTGCTGCAGGAAAGTGAGTTTGAATTCGTGCTGCTTCGTGCCGCCCTGAGGTTTTAGGTATCGTACCGATACGGTCACAGGCGTCGACTCTTTCACCGCAGACGCTCTGTATGTGACTAACCCTCGTCTTCGATTTTCAATTGAAGACTTGTCAACGTTAAAAGTAACGTCAAAACCCAGCGCCTCCGGTACACCGATTTGCGATGCCGCCTCCTCAGCGCTACCGAAATCTACAAAACGACCAAACCAGAGTAGCGGCTCTCTGGCCAATACTTCCGCGGTTTGCTTGAGCAGAGGAAAAAAGCGAAGAAAAGTGCTCTTACCAGAGCTATTTTGGCCAACGAGGACTGTAATCGGAGCAATGCGAACTGGACCACTATCTACAAGGCTACGAATATTTACGAGTCGAATGCAATCCATGACTTTCCAATGCCCCTGTCCGGATGAGGATACTGGCTAAATTATCTCAGGGGGATATTGTAGTCGGCCAAAGACGATCCAGCACGAAGAATTCAGGGCCACGGGGAAATGCAGCACCGCGTTGGTTGGCAGGACCGGTTGAGAAGCCACGTCGGTACGAGGGGTAGTCGAAGGTCAGTTGTTCGACACATTGCTGACGTAGCATCACGCGACGTCGGACGTCGGCATTGGCCGAACGACGGTCAGTGCGCAGGGAACATCACAACTGAGTGATGAATGGTCGCACAAAGTGCACTTTGGATACCGCAGCCGACGTCACCGACCTAACCCGGCTCTGCCATAGCCACCGCAGCGCGCCTACCTAGCCGACTTTCAGGTCGTCACCGCGCGCTTCAGGACCAGCGGCACGCCCCCCGTACTGCGCTTGACCATCCATTGCGCCAGCGCCGAATCCATGTAGGTCGCATGGCCCGGGAACCACTCCTCGAGCGCGACCGCGAGGCGGCGCCCGACCTCGATGTTGCCCGCCGCGACCATCTGCTGCACTTCGCGCACCGACGCCATGACCTTCTCGTGTTCCTCGATGTGGCAGTCCCGCGCCGGGAAGTTTCCCGCGGACATCCAGGCGGCTTCCTCCGCGAAGTGGTGCTCGGCGTGGGCGGCGAAACGGTCGAGCAGCGCCGGGAAGACTTCGTCTCCGACGACCTGCATGGCGTGCACGAGCTCGACGAACTCGTGGTGGATGTCGTCCATCGGCCCATAGCCGAGGAGGAATTCGTCGCTCCAGGGGGTCGCCTGCTCGCTCATTTCCGGTCTCCGTTCAGGTATTCGGCAGGCCGCGCGGGCCGCCCATGCCGATCATCGCGAGGAATTCGCGGCGCGTCGAGGCGTCTTCGCGAAACGCGCCGACCATCCGGCTGGTGACGAGGCCTGCGCCGGGCTTGTGCACCCCGCGCGTGGTCATGCACTGGTGGGACGCCTCGATGACAACCGCGACGCCCTTGGGTTGCAGCACGGAGTGCAGCGTGTCGGCGATCTGCACCGTCATTTTTTCCTGGATCTGCAGGCGTTTTGCGTAGATCTCGACCAGCCGCGCGAGCTTGGAGATGCCGACCACGCGGTGGTTCGGGAGGTAACCGATGTGCGCCTTGCCGATGATCGGCGCCATGTGGTGCTCGCAGTGGCTTTCGAAGCGGATGTCGTTCATGACGATCATCTCGTCGTAGCCCTCGACCTCGGAGAAGGTGCGAGCCAGGATTTCGGCCGGGTCCTGCGAATAGCCGGCGAAGAATTCTTCGTAGGCGCGCACGACGCGCGAGGGCGTATCGACGAGCCCCTCGCGGCCCGGTTCGTCGCCGGCCCAGCGGATAAGGGTGCGTACGGCGTCTTCCGCCGCCTCGCGCGATACGCCACCGCGCAGGTCCGCGTCACCGGCGTCGTCGGTTTGCCCTTCTTTCATGCTGCGTTCTCCCGTTTGTCCTGCGGCGTGCGGGGGCGCCCGTGACGCAGGGCGTCCCCACAGAAGAAAGAGCGGGACCGTGTTGCCGAGGTCCCGTAAACCGGCAGCGCACCGCGCACCGTCGGAGGAGAAGACATAATCTGCGTCACGCCCGCGCGGTCTGGTCTGCTCAGAGCGAGCGGGCGATGATTTCCTTCATGATCTCGGACGTGCCACCGTAGATACGCGCGACGCGTGCATCGACCCAAGCACGGCTGATCTTGTACTCGCTCATGAAGCCGTAGCCGCCGTGCAGCTGCAGAAGTTCGTCGAGCACCTTGCCCTGCATCTCGGAACCGACCAGCTTGCACATCGCGCCGACCTCGGGCGAGAGTTCGCCGCGCATGGCCTTGCCCAGGCAGTCGTCCACAAACACGCGCAGCATGGTTGCCTGCGCCTTGCATTCGGCGAGCTTGAACTTGGTGTTCTGGAAATCGAAGACCGTCTTGCCGAACACCTTGCGCTCGCGCACGTACTCGAGCGTGTCGTCGATCAGCGCCTCGATGGAGGCGGCAGCGCGAATGCCGATGATGGTGCGTTCCCACGCGAGCTGGTGCGTGAGATAGCCGAAGCCCTTGTTCTCGTCGCCGAGGCGATTCTCGACCGGGACACGGACGTCGTCGAAGAAGAGTTCCGAGGTGTCCTGGCCCTTCAGTCCGATCTTTTCAAGCAGCCGGCCTTTGGAGAATCCGGGGCGATCGGCCTCGACGCAGATCAGCGTGAGCTCCTTCGCATTGGGGTCGAGCTTGGTCGCGGTGACCATCAGGTCCGCGTTGCCACCGTTGGTGATGAAGGTCTTCTGGCCGTTGATGACGTATTCGTCGCCATCGCGCCGTGCGCTGGTGCGCATCGAGCGCAGGTCGGAACCGATGCCGGGCTCGCTCATCGCGATGACGCCGATGATCTCGCCCGCAACCATCCGCGGCAGCCACTTCTTCTTCTGCGCCTCGCTGCCGTAGGCAACGATGTAAGGGGCGACGATCTCGGAGTGGGTCGTGAAGCCGATCGCGGTCGCATTGACCCGCGCCAGCTCCTCGATCATCACCGCCGAGTGGCCGAAATCGCCACCCGCACCGCCGTATTCCTCCGGCACCGTCGAGCACAGCAGGCCGACCTCGCCCGCCTTGCGCCAGACCGACTTCGGCACGATCCCGACCGCCTCCCACTCGTGCAGGTGGGGGACGATCTCGTTCTCGATGAAGCGCCGCGCCATCTCGCGGAACATTTCATGATCTTCACGGAATACGGTCCGCATCCTTGTTCCTCCGCCTGTTCTCGTGCAGTTTCCCGGCTCAGCGGCCGGTGAATTTCGGTTCGCGCTTCTCGACGAAGGCTGCGACCGCTTCCATGTGATCTTCGGTGTGATGGGCAAGCGCCTGGTAGGCCGCCGACATCTCCAGCAGCGAATCGAGACGCATGTGCTGGCCTTCCCGCAACAGGCGCTTGGTAAGGCGCAGGCCGTGGGCCGGATTAGCCGCCATGCGCCGGGCAATGCCCAGCGCCGCGGTCTCGAGTTCGGCAGCAGGTACCACCTCGGTCACGAGGCCCCACGCGAGCGCGGTCTGGGCGCCGATCATGTCGCCGGTGAGCGCCATCAGGCTGGCCCTGGGCATACCGACGATGCGCGGCAGCAGCCACGCACCGCCATCACCCGGCACGATGCCGAGCTTCACGAAGCTTTCCGCAAACTTCGCGGTGTCGGCGGCGATGCGCACATCGCACATGCACGCCAAATCCAGGCCAGCGCCGATCGCCGGTCCGTTCATCGCCGCGATGACGGGCACGTCCAGGTCGTAAAGGCACAGCGGGATGCGCTGGATGCCATTGCGGTAGGTCTCGCGCACCTCATAGGGCGACCCCGCGAAGATGCCGCCGCGTTCGCGCATGTCCTTGACGTTGCCGCCGGCACAGAAAGCCGGTCCGTTGCCGGTGAGTACGATGACCTTGATCGAGCGGTCCGTACGGACGTTGGCGCACAGGTCGACGAACTCCTGCATCTGTGACGGGTCGGAGAGCGCGTTGCGCG
This sequence comes from Thauera sp. 2A1, assembly GCF_009469595.2. Classification (GTDB taxonomy): domain Bacteria; phylum Pseudomonadota; class Gammaproteobacteria; order Burkholderiales; family Rhodocyclaceae; genus Thauera. Next base: position 59,296 of record NZ_SSXV01000024.1, read on the forward strand.
TCTCCGGGCTATCCATGCGGACGGTGAGGATGGCGTCCTCGCGTTCGAGGATCAGAAAGGGTTTCATGCTGCAGTCTCCTCGTATGCGGCGAGCACGCCGGCGGTAACCGATGGCCACAATGCCTGGGAGCCGGCGCCGCAGAGCGCGCGACCGAGCTGCTGCGACCAGTCGGTGAGCGAGCCGAACTCGCTGCGCCACGACCACAGCCTGCGGGTCGTCAGGTGCAGGGCGTGTTCGTGGGTGAAGCCGATCGCGCCATGCACGGCGTGGGCGACACCCGCCCCGATCCCCGCGGCCTCGGAGGCGCAGATCTTGGCCGCCATCACCGGCAGGCGTGCGAGCCGATCGTCCGACTCGGCGAAGGCCGCTTCGGCGGACATCACGGAGGCCGCCGCATGTTCGGCGAGGACTGCAATCTGGTGCTGGATCGCCTGGAAACTGCCGATCGGCTTGCCGAACTGCACGCGCTCACCGGCATACGTGGTGGCCATCGCCAACACGGTTTCGAGCGCGCCCGCAATCTGCGCGGCACGCATCATTGCACCGCCAAGCTTGAGCACGTCGGCCGACAGTGCCGTCGGCAAAGCCGCGCTTGCGAGCGGCACCACCGCTTCGAATTTGAGCGTGTCGCGCGGTTCGGCGGCCGTATTCACGGTACGCACCACCGTCGCCGCCTCGGTCGGCAGGAGCACCACCGCCGGCGCCGCGCCCGCTGCGACGGCCACCACGTGGCGGACGTGGCGCCCCCATGGCACATCGACAGCGGCCCCGGTCACACGGCCGTTTTCCAGGCGCAGTGTGCCGCGCGCGGCAACACTCAGCGTTCCCGACACGGCGGCCAGTCCGCTCGCACCCAGCAACCAATTGGCGAGCATCGCTTCGGGCAGCGGCAGCGGGAGGTTGAAGCGGCCGGCCAGACGCAGCACACCACATACATCCGCCCACGTGGCACCTGCACCGCCGAGCGACTCCGGCACCAGTGCCAGCGTGAATCCGGATGCTTCGACAGCCGTCCACAGCTCCGTCGGCCATTCGCCGCCCTCGCAAGCCAACACCGCGTCGGCGGTGACGAGGTCCGAGAACAGGCGCTCGACAGAGGAATCGAATAGGTCTCTCATGATCAACGCAGCCCCAATCCGCGCGCGATGATGCCGCGGAGAATCTCCCGCGTGCCGCCGCGCAGTGAAAACGATGGCGCCATCTGGGTCAGATAGGCCAGCACCTGGGCGTGGTCGCTGCCGCCCTGAACGGTTGGCGGAAGCTCGCACAACAGCTGCGCGACTTCCGGAATCTCTTGCTCGAAAACCGCACCGAGATCCTTCACGACCGAGGCCTCCCACGCCGGGTTGTTGCCCGCCGCGAGTTGGGCCGTCACCGCCAACGACATGTTGCGCAGCGTCACCAGTCGCGCGGCGAAGCGGCCGATCTCCTTGGCCTGCAGGGCATCAGGACTACGGCCCACCGCGTCGATGAGCGTGTGGAGCAGCGCGATCGAGCTGAGGAAGCGCTCGGGACCGCTGCGTTCGAAGGCGAGTTCGGCGGTGACCTGCCCCCAGCCCTGCCCTTCGGTACCGATGATGGCGTCGGCATCGAGTACGAGTTCGTCGAAGAAGACCTCGTTGAAATGCTCGGCGCCCGTCAGGTCCTTGATCGGCCGGATGGTGATGCCCGGCAGACTGAGGTCGATGATGAACTGCGAGAGTCCTTCCTGGCGCTTGCTGTTCTCGCCGGTGCGTACCAACGCGATCATGTAGTGCGAGCGGTGGGCGTTGGTGGTCCACACCTTCTGCCCATTCACCACCCACTTGTCCCCTTCACGGCGTGCGCGCGTCTTGATCGAAGCGAGGTCGGAGCCCGAATTGGGCTCGCTCATGCCGATGCAGAAAAACTGTTCTCCGCGGCAGATCGCCGGCAGGTGGCGTTCTTTCTGCGCATCGGTGCCGTAGTGCAGGATCTGCGGGCCGCTCTGGCGATCGGCGAACCAGTGCGCGGACACCGGCGCGCCGGCGGCGAGCAGCTCCTCGATCACGACGTAGCGCGCGAAGGGACTCGCCTCGCCGCCACCATAGCGCTTGGGCAGAGCCATGCCGACCCAGCCCTTCGCTCCCAGGCGACGGCTGAATTCGGCGTCGAACCCCATCCAGGAATCCGCCCGGCGGACCGCCGGGTAGTCCTTCAGGGCTTCGGCGAGGAAGGCACGCACTTCCGCACGAAGTGCTTCGGCCTCCGGTGGAATGCGACTGTACTTGAACTGGTCTATGGACATGGCGCGTTCGATAGTGGGCCGTCGGCTTGAGCAACGGCGTGGATGACCCGGGTCACGTCGCCCGCGAACGGCACGGACGACCGTCGGCCGGCGGACACGCCCCGCGTGCCCGCCAACCGCACTGCAGCCGGACTCAGAGCGCGGTCTGCGCGTCCGCCGAGGCGAACATCTTGTTGATATCGCCCGAGGTCACCGGCTTGCTGGGATCGCGTTGCGGAGCTGCGCCGCCGAGGCCCAGCGCCGGCTCGATGCTGACATGCGTCGCCTGCGCGCGCAGCGCACCGACGGTGCAGTTCTCGCGCCCCAGGATGGCGAACGGGTCGTAAGAGAATTCGCGCATCGCGTTGAGGTGGCTGATCTTGTTGATGATCTCGTCGGGCAGGTTCTTCGCCTGCTGCCAGAACACGTCCGCGGAGTTCGGCCAGGTGCAGTCCGAGTGCGGGTAGTCGCACTCCCACGTGACCATGTCGACGTTGATCGAGTCGAGGTTCCTGAGCCCGAACGCATCCTCGATGAAGCAGGTGATGAAGTGCTCGTTGAAGATGTCGCTGGGCTTCTTGCCGCCGAAGTTCGAGTTCGTCCAGGCGTGGTGGTGGTTGTGCGTGAAGTCGGCGCGCTCGAGCAGATACGGGATCCAGCCGATGCCGCCTTCCGACAGGGCCATGCGCAGCTTGGGGTACTTCTTCCACATGGGTGCCCAGATCCAGTCCGCCGCCGAGTTGGAGATCGAGATCGGCATCGACGTGATCCAGGCGTCGATCGGCGATTCATCCGAGGCGTGAGCCGCCTTCACCCCGGTGCCGATGTGGCAGCAGATCACGACATTGTTCTCTTCGCACGCCTTCCACAGGGGATCCCAGTGCGGGTTGTGGATCGACGGGTAGCCATGCACGGTCGGGTTGTCGGACAGCGTGATGGCATGCACACCCTGATCGGCCATGCGCTTCACCTCGGCCGCGGCGGCCTGCATGTCCCACCATGGCACCATCATCAAGGGGATGAAGCGACCCGGAGCAGCGTTGCACCAGTCATGCAGGTGCCAGTCGTTGTAGGCCTGGATGGCTGCAAGGCTGACGTTTTTGTCCGGCATGACCTGGAAGCGCTGGCCGGCGAAACCGGGGAAGGTCGGGAAACACAGCGAGCCGAGCACGCCGTTCGCATTCATGTCGTCGACCCGCGCCTTGATGTCCCAGGTACCACGGCGCATCTGTTCGTAGGAGAGCGGCTCCATGCCGTACTCCTCCTTCGGACGCCCGACCACCGAATTCAGTCCCATGTAGCCCGTTGCCTGCTCCTCGAACACCCAGATGTCGCGGCCGTTGCGGTTTTCGACGCGCGGCTGGCGGCCCTTGTACTTGGCGGGCATGTGGCGGTCGAAGGCGCCACGCGGTTCGATCGCATGGTCATCGACGCTGACAAGGATGAGATCTTCGAGCTTCATGTGTGTGTCCCCTGTTGGAGTGGCGTCCGCGGTGGGCGCGAACCGGTTATGAGCCTCTATCTTAGAGCAAGAAATTCGTTTTGTTAAACACTTTTTTGCTTTGTGTTCATGTTTAACGAAATTTCCAGATCGGCCGGAGGCTCAGCCGGTCCGCGCGCCACCTCAATCCCAGATGACCGGGACGGAGTGAGGGCCACGAAGCTGTGCGCCCGTAATCCGCGGCTTCGGCTCATCCGGGTCGAGGCGGATGTTCGGGAACAGATCGAGAATGGCGTTCAGCGCCACCTGGAGCTCGGTCTTGGCGATGAACTGCCCGATGCACATGTGAGGGCCGAAGCCGAAGCCGAATGAAGGCTTGAGCTTGCGATCGATGTCGAACTCTTCGCTGCTCTCGAAGGCTTCCTCGTCGCGGTTGGCGGAAGAAACGATGCACTGGACCATGGCACCCTTCGGGATGCGGACGCCGCCGAGTTCGAGGTCCTGTGCCGCCTGACGCACCTTGAAGGTCGCCACGGGCTCGAACCGGATCGCCTCGTCGATGGCCTTGCCGACCAGGCTGCGATCCTTGCGGACCCTGTCGAGCACGTCCGGACGCTCGAGCAGCAACACCATCAGCGAGCCGAAGGTCCGCGTCGTGGTCTCACCGGCAGCCGGGAGCAGCGAACGCACGAAGGTCGTGATCTCGTGGTCATCGAGCTTGCGCCCTTCGTATTCGGCCCGGATCAGGCGGCTGATGAGGTCGTTTCCTTCGGCGCCGCGTTGGCGCACGGCGACGACGGCTTCCTTCACCGCGTCGTAGAGCGCCTGTGCGGCTTCCATTGCAGCCTTGCGCGCAATCGCGGCCTTTTCGGCGTCCACCTGCGGGCCGGCAAGGATCGCCAGCGCCCATGCCGCATACTGTTCGATCTTCTCGGGTTCGTCGTCGGGAAAACCGATCAGCGCGTAGATCAGGCGAATCGGGAAGTGGAGGCCGAAGTCCATCAGGTCGGCCTTCTTCTTCGGCACCAGCGGCAACAGGTACTCGTTGCGCACGATGGGATCCATCTTGCTGTCGCGCCACGTGTTGACCACGTCGGGCATGAAGATGGGCTGCAGCAGGCCGCGTGCCTTCTTGTGCGCCTCGCCGTCCATGCCGGTGAGGATCAGGCCGTCGAAGAAGGCCCCCAGCCCTTCGGCGATGAAACCGCTGGTGTAGTTTGCGGCATCGCGCAGGACGGTCATCACGTCCTTGTATTTGAACACGGTGTAGGTCGGCCGGTTCGGATCCAGCCCTGCGATGTTCGGCACGCCGAGCTTGCCCATGAAGTTCTCGGCAATGATCGGCGAGTTCTTCCGCATCTCGCGGTAGATCGCATGCAGATCGACATCCTCACCGCGGTAGTTGTCGGCCACTCCGGCGAACGCGCTCTCCAGCGTAACGTCCTTGACACTGCTCATTTCGTCTTCCTCCGTTGGCGCACCGCCCGGTCGTGAACGAACACGCTGTGCCGGCCATGTGCAATGGCCTCGACACGGTGCCTTCACGCCGGATAAGACGGCGCTGTTTCTGAACATTTTTGCGCATAGTGCTCCATTTAATGCGTACTGCCAAGTGTTCAAGCAGGGACCGGGGCAGGCCGGAGGACACCTGCCCTGCCTGGGCGGGAATGCTGACGTGGCGCGCGTTAGTGCAGCCGACAGTGCAACGGTTCTCGCTCCTGCATCACGGAATCATGAGTCCACCGTCGACGGCCAGCGTCTGGCCGGTGATGAAGCGCGCCCCGTCGCTCATCATGAACACCACGAAAGGCGTCATGTCGCGATCGGGGTCGCCGAGCTTGCCGCCGAGCGGGATCAACCCGGCCATCATCGCGTCGTGCGCCCGCAGGGCATCTTGGTCCATTCGTGCGCGGTGGGCGTCGTACATGGGTGTCCACATGCCCGGCGCAGCGGCATTCACGCTGATGCCGTGTCGCCCCCACTCCTTCGCCACCGTTCGGGTCCAGCCGAGGACCGCTGCTTTGGCGGCCGAATAGTGGGCACACCCGGGTAGCCCCATGACCCCCGCCGCGGAGCCGAAGTTGAGGATGCGACCGCCCTTCTCCCGCAGATGCGGAAAGACGGCCTGGTTGGTGTTCAGGGTACCGCGCGCATTGACGTCGAATATGAGGTCCCAGTCAGCCTCGACGATCGCTTCGGCCGGCGCCGCGCGCTCGACGCCGGCGATGTTCACCAGTCCGTCGAGGCCGCCCAGCCAGGCGACAGCCTGCGCGACGATCCTATCGACTTCGGCACGCTCGCGAATGTCGCAGTGGAAATACCTCGCCTCGCCCGAGGCTCCCACATTGGCGCGCGCCACTTCCGCGCGGCCGGCCTCGTCATTCACGTCCAGCGCCGCCAGCCGCGCACCGGCCGCCACCAGTCCGCGCAGTGCACTCGCACCGATGCCCCCTGCGGTGCCGGTCACGATGAGGCGTTTTCCGCTCAGCTGCATGTCCTCTCCTCCTGTTGTGGATGTTCCTCGCGGCGCGCGGGAACCCCGTTGTCCGTGTCGATCCGACGGGCCTGCAGGCCTCCGAGACCGAGCGCCGCGGCCATCACCCAGAACAGCACGGCCGCGCCGGCACTCGCCCCAATGGCGCCAAAAAGGAGGGGCATCGCGGTCATCGAGGCGTGCACCGTCATCGAGCGGAAAGCCAGCGCCTCGCCGTGCCGCTCGCGGGGCGTGACCTGATGCAGCGTTGCGAGAATCGTCGGTTGGATCGCGCCCAGCGCAAGTCCGAGGGTCGCGGCGCACAGCGCCATGGCCCATGCACTCTGGAGCAGTGGATACAGCACGAACACCAGACACGTGATGAAAAGCGCCCCCGCAAGCAAATGGCGTCGCGGCAGGCGTTCGGCCACAAACGGGATCACGACGCGCACCGACATCGACGCCACCGCATAGGCCGCCAGCACCGCCCCCAGCGCCGACGCGCTGAAGCCGCGTTCGACCCCGAGAATCGGCAACGCGAAGCCATGCACGTCCCAACTGGCCGACACCAGCCAGTTGACGAGGAGCAGGCGCCGGAACGACGGCAGGCGGAGCAGGCCCCAAGCGGACGTCTGCTTGCGGTTCAACGCGGAGACCGACGCCCGGCTTTCATGCGGGACCGCCTGGGCGATCACCAGGGTCGCGAACGGAAGCAGCGCGAGCGCGGCGAACGCCGCCGAAAAGCCGAGATGATCGATCAGCACGCCGGCCATCATCGGCCCGAAGAGTCCCGCCACGGCCGGAGCGAGCGCGATCCAGCTGAACACGCGAAGTCGATCCGCCTCGTCCCGCGCGAATCGGCTGGCCGTGCGCTGGATCGCGATCATGCCGAAACCCGAGCCCGCGCCGCACAACGCAGCGGCCGCACACAGGGCAATGAGATGGGGTACCGACGCTGCGAGCAACGCACCCGCGAGCGACAGGCCGGCCGCAATGCGCACCGGCAGATGGTAGCCGTGCCGATCGGCAAGCCGTCCGGCCGGGATAGCGAAGATCGCGGGAAAGAGCGCGAACATCGTCATCACGAGCCCCACCGCCCACTCGGAATGCCCCAGCCGAAGGACGCTCAGCGGCGCGGCCAGGCGAGCCCCCTGCACGCAGGCGTGCAGTCCGACCTGGCATGCGACCAGCGCCACCAGGGCGCTACGCATGGATGTCGGGGAAACACCGCGCCCATTCACGCCCGCACCTCGATCCCCGCGATCGCCGCTTCGAGCAGGCGCACCGCGGACGCATGATGCTGCGCGCCGGTTTCCGCCGGTGCCTTGCCTGCGCAGGATCGCGCATGGCTCGCCTCGAGCATGATGCCGAGCTTGAAGCGTGCCATCGCGACGTACCAGTCGATCGCCGACAGGTCGCGCGCGGTGCGCTGGCGATAGTGTTCGATGAGTTCGGCAGTCGAGGGAAGACCGTCGGCGGGCGCGATACGGATGGTGCCGGCGCCCCGCCCGTCGCGGTCGGGCCAGGTCGCGACGAGCCAGCCGAGGTCGAGCAGCGGATCCCCCAGCGTCGCAAGCTCCCAGTCGATGATCGCTGCAAGCGCCGGCCGGTCATGCCGGAACATCACGTTGCCGAAGTGATAATCGCCGTGCATCAGCCCCGGAACGTTGGCTGCCGGCACGTGCGCTTCGAGCCAGTCGGCCACCTCGCGCACACCAGGCAGCGCCTGCGGCCCCGGCCAACCGGGCTGCTCCGCGCAGCGCTCGAGATGCTTGAGCCAGCGCGGCACTTGCCGCTCAAGAAACCCTTCCGGCCGCCCGAAGTCCGCCAGTCCGACCGCATCGGGCGCGACCTCGCCCAGGCGCAGCAAGGCATCGACCATCGACAGCCCCATCGCATGGCGCCACGTCGGATCAGTGGCATAGAGCCCCCGGAGCGGCGTGGGCGTTGCGGTAAAGCCATCCACCGGAGCCATCAGGTAGAACGGCGCACCGAGCACCGACGCATCCCTGCAGGCAGCAATCAGGCGCGGGTGTGGTACCGCCGTGCCGGCAAGTGCTCCGAGCAGCCGCGCCTCACGGAGAAAGGTCGCGTGGATCTCGGGCTTTGCGCCCGGCGGCGGGCAGCGCAGGACGTACTCGGCGCCGTCCCCAAAAAGGCGCAGCAGGACGTTCTGCGTGCCCCCGGTGAGCGGCGTAACGGAGTCGATCGCCCCACTACCCAGCCCCTGCGCATCCATCCATTCGGCGAGTCGTCCGAGATCGACCTCCGCCGCCCCCCCGTGAGCGCTCATCCCAGCACCGCGCTGAACTTCGCCCGTGCAGCGGCCTCGGCCGTCGGCCGGTGATAGTCCGGGAACAGGTCCTCACAACCGGTGTACTCGCGCAGCAACTGCTTGGCGACGGTGACCTTGTGCACCTCGGTCGGACCGTCTGCGAGCCCCATCTGGTAGGCGCGCACGATCAGGCCGACGAAGGGCATCTCGGACGACACCCCTATCGATCCATGCACCTGCAATGCGCTCGACGCGATGTCGTGCAGCACCTTGGGCATCGTCGCCTTCACCGCGGCGATGTCCTTGCGCACCTTCATGTAGTCCTGGTACTTGTCGATGCGCCAGGCAGTGCGCATGACCAGCAGGCGGAACTGCTCGAGCTGGATCCACGCATCGGCGATCCTCTCCTGCACCATCTGCTTGTCCGCGAGCAGCGAGCCCTGGGTGCTGCGCGACAAGGCCCGCTCGCACAGCGCGTCGAGCGCCTTCTGCGACTGGCCGATGACGCGCATCGCGTGGTGCACGCGCCCCCCGCCGAGGCGCACCTGCGCGACGACGAAGGCCTCGCCCGGCGCGCCGAGCATGTTCTCCGCCGCCACCCGCACCCGGTCGAAGTTCAGGTAGCCATGAGTCGCCTCGGGATCGTCAGGGACGCCGACGTTACGGACGATCTCGATTCCCGGCGTGCAGGCAGGCACGATGAACATGCTCATGCCTTTGTAGGGCGACACGGTCGGATCGGTGATCGCCATGACGATGTAGAACGCGGCATAGCGCGCGTTCGACGCGAACCACTTCTGCCCCGAAATCAGCCAATCATTGCCATCCTGTTCGGCGCGCGTCGTGAACACTTTCGGATCGGCGCCCCCCTGCGGCTCGGTCATCGCAAAACAGGACACGATGCGGTTGTCGAGAAGCGGCTCGAGGTAGCGCGCCTTCTGTTCGGGCGTGCCGTAGTGCGCGAGGATCTCGCAGTTTCCCGAGTCGGGCGCGTGCGCACCGAACACGATGGGCGCGAACAGCGCGCGACCGAGGATCTCGTTCATCAGCGCCAGCTTGACCTGGCCATAGCCCGACCCGCCGAGTTCCGGTCCGAGGTGGCAAGCCCACAGATTCCTGGCCTTCACCTCGCGCTGCAGCGGGCGGACCAGCGCCTCGAAGCGCGGATCGTGGATATTCCAGGGACTGCCGAGGACATGCTCGAGCGGCTCGACCTCGTCGCGCACGAAGCGGTCGATCCAGTCGAGTTCCTGCTGGAATTCCGGGTCGGTCTCAAAATCCCATGCCATCTTCGATCTCCATCAGGCGAGCAGCAGGCCACCATCGACCAGCAGGGTCTGGCCGAGCATGTAGGACGCCAGCGGCGAAGCGAGGAAGAGCGCCGCACCGGCCATCTCTTCCGGCGTGCCGAGGCGGCCGAGGGGAATATTCTTGAGCGACGCCTCAAGGCGCTTGGGGTGATCCGTCGTGATGCGGGTAAGCTTGGTCGCGACGAGCCCGGGGGCGATGCCGTTCACGCGGATGCCGTCACGTGCCCACGCTTCGCCCAGCGTGCGGGTAAGGCCGTAGGCCCCCGTCTTGGAAGCGTTGTAGGCCGGGGTGCCGACCGTGGAATGGAAGGCCGCGGCCGAACTCACGATGATCATCGATCCGCGGCTCTCGGCGAGCATGTCGTGGAACTTGTCGCCACAGGCCATGAGGCTCACGAGGTTCACATTCACGACCTCCCGAAAGGCCGGCACCTTGAACTCCTCGCGGTTGTAGCGCACCGTGCCTTGCGAGCAGATCAGCACGTCGAGCCGCTCGAACGGCACCGGCGCGCACGCCACCGCATCGGCGTCGGCCACGTCCACTTGCGCATACGCGAGTCCCTCGAGGTTCGAGTCGGCCGAATCCGCATAATCGGCGGCGGTCGGTCGCGTGCCCCAGACGTGGACGCTCGCCCCGCGCCGACGGAAGGCCTGCGCCATGCCGTTGCCGATCCCGCTCGATCCTCCCACCACGAGTACCGTCTTGCCGCTGAAGTCCAGTTCGTTCACGTGTTCGTTTCTCCTTCGTCCATGCGTCAGGGATTGGTCACGGCCGCGGCGACCATGCTTTGAATCTGCCCTTCGTCGAGCCCGACCGATCGCCACACCCTGTGGCTGTGCTCGCCCAGCGCCGGCGGTGCCCGGTCAAGGGCGAGGGGCAGGTCGCAAAAGTTCCAGTACGCGCCGACCTGTTCGAGGTGCCCATACACCGCGTGCGGATAGGCGGCGTGCAGCCCCGCCCGTCGGCAGCCGTCGTCGTCGAGAAAGCTCAGACCGGGGTTTTCGAGCGCGGGCTCGCAAGGCACCCCCGCCGCGGTCAGACACTCGCAGGCCGTCTCGCGGCTGAACGCCGCAAACCAGGCCTCGCGATCGTTCCCGGCCAAGGCGGCGAGCGCCCGCGCTTCCTCCGGCCGCAGCGCGGCGACAGCCAGCCAGCCGTCCGCGCAGCGATACAGACGGTGATCCGGCGACACGCCGGTCTGCGCCGCGTCGAGGTGATCGATCGGGGACAGACTGCCGTCGGCGCGCATCACGGCCTCGCCCACGGTCAGTAGCGTCGCGCCGAGGAGCGATGCCGCCACCGCCTGTCCGTCGCCCGTTATCTGGCGCTGAAAATGCGCGAGCAGGAGTGCGAACACTGACGACAGCGCGGCGAAGTAGTCCCCGACGCCGAAGCGCAACCACATCGGCGGCCTCCCCTCGCCGCCGCATTCCACTTCCCAGCCGCAGGCCGCCTGCATCAGCTGGTCGAACCCGGGCCAGTCCTTGCGCGGTCCCAGCGGACCGTAGGAGCTGATGTGGCAATACACAAGCGCCGGATTGATCGCCTTCAGCGTTTCGTAGTCGATACCCAGCTTGTGCGCGGCCGGCAGGCGGACGTTGTGATGAACCACGTCGGCCCAGCGCACCAGCGCCGCGAGTGCCGGTTGTGCGGTCGGATCCCCGAGCTTGAGCGTCGCACCGAGCTTGCCACGCTGCGTGCCGGCGAAGATCCGTTCCAGACGGCGCATCGCATCGCCACCGGGGGGTTCCACCTTGATGACTTCGGCGCCGAGGTCGGCGAGGAGCTGCGTCGCGAAGGGCCCCGCAAGGTAGGCGCCCAGGTCGAGCACCCTGAGGCCAGTGAGGGGTGCGCTCCCCGACTGCCCCTTCGGCACGCCGTCGAATGCTTGCGCGCGCGGGACGCTCCAAGCCGGGTCCGATTCAAGCGGCAGCAACCCGCCGCGCAGGCGCGGGGGAGGGTCGGTGGTGTACGCCGGCCCGGGTTCGAACACGTGACCGAGGACGGGATCGTCCACCATCACGACAAATCCGTTGGCACGCGCCTGTTCGTCGCGGTATATCTCACCGAAAGGGGCCGCAACCTGTGCGGCCACGTCGTGCTGCCAGAAGTGTTCGACCCATTCCTGCGCAGGGCGCGTGGCAATGATTGCCCTATTCGCGCCGAAGTTTGGCGCAACGTGGCTGGGTGGATATTTCGCGTTCTCGGCCGCGACCGCCTCGGGCCCCATCGCTGCGAGCGCCTCTGCCATCCAAGGCGCCTTGTCCGGCGAGTAGTGCACATGGATCCAGCGCCCGTCGAAGCATCGGTGCAGCGGAATAGGCGTCGTCTTGTCGAGCCCTTTCACGAACACCGGTGTCGGCGTCTCGGCGCGTGACCAGTGCATGCTCATCGGTGCGAGCGCGGCCTGGGCGAGGCTGGTGTGAGCCGCCCCGCCGCGCCCGTCGCGTCGACGTGCGATCAGACGCGCCATCACCCCGATGACGCAGAACCAGGCGGCGAGCCAACTCGCGAATGGCATGCGGACGAAGATCGGGCCCGGCCGATGACCAGGCTGCTCGTCGAGCAGACCCAAGCGCGCGAGCACGAGCGATTCCCGCGGCAAGGCCTCGGCGAGTGGATGCCGGGATGGCCAGCCGGTGATTGCCGAGACAACAAGCTGCGGGCATGCTGCAGCAAGCACGTCGTCCGCCAGCCCCAACGCCGCCGCACGGCGGGGTATGAAGTCGTGGATCAACACGTCGGCGTCGGCCAGCAAGGCACGCAGACGCCCGCGCCCATCATCGCGATCCAGGTCGAGCTCGACCCGACGCTTTCCCCTGTTGAGAACGGAGAACAAGGCCGTGCCCTGCTCCGCATCGCTGCCCGGCGCTTCGATGCGGATGACTTCCGCACCCGCCTCCGAGAGCAGCAACCCGGCCGCCGGACCGGGGATGCCGCATGCGATCTCGACGACGCGGATACCGGCGAGGATGCCTTCGTGCATCGCCCTACTCCGCGTACGCCTGCTGCACATAGGTCATGCGCCCACCCGCTAGCATCAGCGCGCAGAACATGTTCAGTTCGACGATCTGGGCGGTGGAAAAATGGCGGCCGAGCTCGGCGAATACCGCGTCGTCGATGGCCATGTAGTCGGCCGCAAAGAGCTCGGCGTATCGCAGCGCCGCCTTCTCGTGCGGCGAAAAACGAGCATCGTCCGCGCTCAGGCAGGCGATATCCTCCTCGCTCACCGCGTCGTCCTTGCGCGCGAGCTGACACGCCTTGCAGGTCGTGATCGAGGCGATCCTGAGCCGCACCAGCTCGCGGAGGCGGCCGTCGAGCACCCCACTCACGTGCATCGTTTCCAGGGTCGCGAGCCAGGCTTGGGCAAGCTCGGGGCGATGTGCCCAGACCTGCACCGGGACGGTGGAACTCAACATGCGGTTGGCGCACCCCCGCGCCACTGCGTCGGCAAGCGGTGCAGGCAACGCATCGAGGGGAATGGGCTGGATTCTCGCCATGGTGGGTCCTCGGTTGGGATGAACGGATTGCCCGGCGAGACGTCGGTCAGAACGCTCAGGCAAGGCTGCAGAACTTCGACGAGCCACCCGACCCTGCATGAAGCGCTCGATCGCGGGGTCGAGCGGCCTCACCGATGCACAGCCTCTCGTAGTTATATGTTCAGTTTTTGCATTTTTGTTCAAATATACGACTGAATCCCCTCCGAAACAAGAACGGCGTGATCTGACCGGGTGTCAGAACACGCCGCACCTGCCTCAGGATGTAGAGAGGACGTTCGCAATCGCGGTTTTTCCCGACCGCGCCGTTACTGCCCGTTCAGGGCTGACGAATGAAGTAGCGCACGTGGAGCTTGCCGCCCTCGTCGAAGCGATAGAGCTCGATGGTTTCGATCGTCACATCGGTCCCCTTCACCCTGTTGCGGTTGTGACAGGCCGCCTCGCAGCCATTGATGATCATCGCGACCTCCTCGATGTCGATCTTGGCGTTCTGCGCGGTCCACATCGCTTCAAGCACCGGCCACCCGTCAGCGGGCGGTCGGCCGACGTATTCGATTGAGAGACCGCCGGGCGCGACCTCGCGGTAAGCAGCCAGAAAACCTTCCTTGTCGGAGGCGTTCCATCGGGCAAGCTGTGTGTGCAGGAAATGCTCGATGGCCTTCGCGTCGATGCTCATGGGAGCTCCTTTTTCGTGTCTCGTGTTGATTGGGCGCGTCAGAGTTCGCTGCCGCGCACATTGCGCGCGCTGCCGTTGCGGCGGTCCGATTCGCCCCAGGCCATCCAGCGATCCGGCTCGCGCGTATCACCCACACGCCTCCAGCGGCCTTCCTGTTGCGCGGTGATCGGGAATCCGCCGACAAAGTCCATCATTTCGCCTTTCGGATCAGGCAGGAACTCCCACTCCTCCCGGCCATCGACCACGATACGGGCAGTTTCGGCGAAATAACTTCCCTCCTTGTGTCGCACCTCGCCCTCGATATCCGTCGTGCAATAGATCTCGCCCTTGTGGTTCTGGAAGATCGCGTAGCCCAGATTCTCGTGACCGACCATAAACGAGCCCGCATCCCAGGTCCCGTCCTTGTAGATCGTCGCGAACGACCACCAGATGACGTGCATCTTGTTGTTTACGACGAGGTCCTTCTGGAAGTGAATGGCGCCGCCGTCGGCCATCCACGCCTGGTCGAGCGCGATGACGCCCTTCACCGGACGCCCCTCGCAGATGCCGGACACGTCGTAGAGTTGCGACACGTAGAAGGTGCCCCAATCCTCGCCGGGCAGGTACCACTGCATGCCGTTGCCGATAAGCGGCCCGCCGATGTCGAGAAGCCCCTCCTCCTTCCAGCTGAAGAGCTCACCCGACGCGGTGATCAGCCACGGCTCGCCGGGTTCGCCGTCCAGGCTGGACCAGCAGGCGGTATCTCCTTCCAGCCAGCGTTTAGGGAACATCGTCATCGCGCGAGGCAGGATCCTTTCCTTGTCGACCCGAATGTGGCGCTCGTCAATCCGGGTGGACTGATAGATGAACTTTGTCGGATTGGGGGAGCTGCCAGGCGCATTTACGGCACGGACGAAGGAATAGATGTGCCCTTCTTCGTCGCGCACACTGCCGAAGGGCATGTGCTTGGTGAGCTTGAGCCCAAAATGATCACGCAGGTCCGCGAGCTTGGCGCCGCTGACTTTCTGCGGTCCGACCAGGCATTGATAGGCGAAATCGCCCCGTTGAGGAACGGTCTGGAAGATTCTCATCGTTGAATTCCGGAAGAGGTCGGGAAGCCGCCCGTGCGCGCGACGGGCGGGAACGGTGCCCGGGTTCAGTCCCAGATCACATGCACGTGGGACGCGCCGCGCAGCTGGGCACCTTCGATGACCGGTGCGGGCTTGTCCGGGTCCAGCCGCAGGT
Source organism: Thauera sp. 2A1 (assembly GCF_009469595.2). Lineage (GTDB taxonomy): Bacteria > Pseudomonadota > Gammaproteobacteria > Burkholderiales > Rhodocyclaceae > Thauera. The sequence continues at coordinate 74,439 of NZ_SSXV01000024.1, forward strand.
TCGGAAAGAGATCGAGGATCGCGTTGATCGCGCAATTGAGCTCCACCTTGGCAACGAACTGTCCGATGCACATGTGCGGGCCGAACCCGAAACCGAAGGAGGGCTTGAGCTTGCGGTCGATGTCGAACTGGTCCGGGTTCTCGAACACCTCCTCGTCCCGGTTCGCCGATACCACCATGCACTGCACGAACGACCCCTTGGGGATCGTCACGCCGTGCAGTTCCACCTCCTTGGCCGTCTCGCGCACCTTGAAGGTCGCCACCGGCTCATAGCGGACGGCTTCGTCGATCAGCTTGGGCACCAGCGAGCGGTCGGCCCTGACGCGATCGACCAGCCCCGGCGTCGTCAGCAACAGGGTCATGACGGAACTGAACGTGCGCGTGGTCGTCTCGCCCGCCGCCGGCAACAGCGAGCGCACAAAGGTGATGACCTGGTGGTCGTCGAGCCTCTCGCCCTCATATTCGGCACGCAGCAGGCGCCCAATGATGTCGTCGCCGTGGGAGCCCTCGGCGCGGCGCTTGACCACCACCTCCTGAATGGCGTCATAGAGCAGTTTGACCGCAACCCCGGCATTGCGGCGCGCCTCATCGATCTTCTCGGGGTCGACCTGGTTGCCTCCGACCATCGCCAGGGTCCATGCCGCGTACTTCTTGTACTTCTCGGTGTCGTCCGTCGGGAAACCCATCAGCGCGTACATTTCACGGATCGGGAAGTACAAGCCGAAGTCCATCAGATCCGCCTTCCTCTGCGACACCATCGGCTCGAGGAAGTCCTTGCGGATCACGTGGTCGATCTGGCCCCGCCACTTGTTGACCGTATCCGGCATGAAGGCCGGTTGCAGCAAGGCCCGCACGCGCCGGTGTTGCTCGCCGTCCATCGCGAGAATGATCAGGCCATCGAAGAATGCCCCCAGTCCCTCGGCAATGAATCCGTTGGTGTAAGTGTCGGCATCACGCAGCACGTTCATCACGTCCTTGTAGCCGAACAGCGCGAACGTGGGCCGAGTGCCCTGTTTGAGGCCGGCGTTCGTCGGCACGCCGAACTGCTTGATGAAGTCCCCGACGTAGATCGGGGACTTGCCGCGCATCGCCCGGCACGCGGCGTGAATGTCGCCTTTGCCCTTGTAGGTTTCCGATACGGCCGTGTATGCGGTTTCGAGGTCGAGGTTGAGGATATCGGTGCTCACGGTTGTCTCCTGTGTGGCGCCCGTTGCTGCGGTTATCGAGAAACAACCGCCAGACACATGCGCATTTTTTGCAAAAGCGTCCACATCCTAACCATCAAATCGAAGCGGTGGCCGATTCGGCAGCGACTGTCGTTTGACCTCGAGTCAACTGCGCTAAGCTTCGCGGACAACAAGCGGAAACGAAATCTTCCAACATGCCCAGCTCTTCCCGAAACCCGAGCAAGTCGACCGAACGCGCGGCCCCCGATAAGAGGGAGACCTTGCGCCGCATCAGCGCTGCGGCGCGACGGGAATTCGCCGCCAAGGGACTGGCGGACGCCCGCATCGACGATATCGCCCATGCCGCCGGCGTCACAAAACAGCTCGTTTATCACTACTTCCGGAGCAAGGAGGAACTCTTCGCCTGCGTGCTGGAAGACTCGTCCGCGACGACCATGGGCGAACTCGTCGCGGTAGAACTGGATCACCTGGCGCCACGTGACGCGCTGCGGGCACTCCTCAACCACATGATCCGGCCCTATTGCGACCCCATGCTGAGCGCGCTCGCACAGGAAGGGATCCGCTACCACGAGAGCCATGCCACGCCGCGCAACAGCTTTGTCGACCTCGCTCCCGAGCTCAAGCGCAAGATGCGCAGCGTGCTCGCTCGCGGGGCCCAAAGTGGCGATTTTCGTGCGAACGTCGACCCGGACCTGTTCCTCGCCGCAGCCGCGCAGGTGACCACCAGCGCCTTCGTCAGCCGCTACACCGTCGTCACCCTGTGCGGCCTGGACGTGGCGAACGCCGACGACGCGGACACATGGCGACGCTTCGCGGTCGACTTCGTGCTGGCTGCCGTCGAGCGCGAGCGCAGCGACCAACATCCGCTCATGCGGCCCGACGCCCCGCCGAAGACGCCGCCCGAAGCGGCCTGACAGCTACGGCCACCTTGCGCGACGCGCGCCACATCAGCGTGCGAGGAAACGCTTCACCCGACTGGCGGCGATCCGTCCCGGCAAGCCGTTGACCCCACCACCCGGGTGGATGCCCGCGCCTCCGAGGAAGAGTCCTGCAACCGGCAGGCTGTCCCCACCCAATCCCGCCGCCGGCCTCATCATCGCGGAACGCGTGGTGCTCGTATCCACATGCACCACGCAGCCGCGATGCACATTGAGCCGTTTCTCCAGGTCCGGCGCGGCCTCGACCCGACGACCGATCTCGAATTCCTTGAGACCCAGCATGTATTCGGCGGCCTGGTCGATGACCGTCTGCCCTACCCGGTCCCTGATGGCATCCCATCCTTCGCGCGGCTCGACCGGCGTCGCAACGGGATAGAGGTAGGCCACGTCCTGCCCCTCTGGCGCCTGCCCAGGATCGACAGCGGTCGGGACCGTGATCCACATGTAGGGCAGCTTCGACACCTCGCCGCGCGCGGCGCAGCGGAAGTTGTCGAGCACGGCATCGGAGGTGCCGATCAGGAGCACGCTCTTGCGCAGACTCAGCCCGTCGGCCCGCAGGGCTTCAATGCGGCGGTAATTCACCTGGCTACTGAGCGCGACATCGACCTTCAGTGGCGATGCCCCGTGGCCGTTGGCCGGCGCAAGTGCTACGCGAGTTAGCGTGCGCCGATCGAGCGCCCCGGGCGTAACCATTTCCAGCGCCATCTTCGGGTGGATCGACGCCACCACGGCTTTCGCCGACAGTACACGTCCGTCCTTGAGTCGCACCCCCTTCGCCCGACCATCGCCGGCAATGATCTCCGCCACCGGCGCAGAAACCAGGATCTCCCCACCCAGCTCGCGCAACCGGGCTGCCAGCGCATCCGACAACGCCTGAGTCCCCCCCACGGCGCGACCCAGCCCGAAGCGATGGATGAAGCCCAACAGCGCGAAGTAGATCCCCGTCGCGTCGTTCGCGATGGGTCCGGCCGCGCCAAGCAGGCAGCACAGCGCCGACTGTACGACCGGATGCTCGAAGCGCTCCATGATCGACGTGTACGCCGGACTGCCGATGAGCGCCATGATTTCCGGTTTCAGATGGCGGTTCCTGAGGACCGCCTTCAGGGCCTGCCATTTCGCGCCCAGGTTGCGCTGCGCGGGGTCGACACGCATCATCGGAATGGCCATGTCGATGAAGGCATCCACGAGCTTCATCAGTGCCAGGAACTCCTCCGCGTCTCGGGACGAGAAGCGCCGGATCTCGGCCGCAGTCTTTTCCGGCTCGCGCCAGAACACCAGCGAATTGCCATCCGGATGGACGTACACATATCCGGGAGACATTTCGACCTGACGAAACCCATGACGCTCGAGCTGCAGCTCCTGCGGCATCATGGGATGAACCCGGAGCGACATAAGATCAAGCGCGCAGGGGTTGATCAGATGCCGGGGCGCCTCCGGAATCAGGTAACCACTGGAGGCCATGCCGCCGATCTTCTCGCGGGCCTCGATGACGACGACACGTTTGCCTGCCTCGGCCAGATAACAGGCGGCCGCCAAGCCATTGTGCCCGCCACCGACGATCGCCACGTCATAACTGTTTGCGCCACTCATTCTGTCTCCCTCCGGGGTGTACCGGATGCGCTTGTTGGTGAAATGCGTCCGATTCGACGAACCAACCGATTGAAGCACAGCGCCCCGGCCGGACACGGCGGAGCGGTTTGACGCGGAGTCAAAGCGCAGTGGAAGACGGACGGATGCCGCACCCTCACTCGTCCGCAGCGGCGGGCGGACGCGGCGTGTTCAGCGGCGGGAAACGCGGCCCTGCATCAGCATGGCGAACATCCGCTCGAGGCGGCGCGGCAGGCTTCGGCGCTCAGGGCCGGCGGGGACGAGAATCTCACTGAGGATGTATCGGACCAGCAGTTCGCAGGTGAGCTCGCGGTCGATTTTGATTCCCGCACGCGACTCCCACGCATCGAAGACCGGCCCAAGCACGTCCTGGAACCGGATCACCGAGTCGGGGAAGATGCGCTGCAGCCAGCGCATTGCGTACTCCGGCGCGACCACGAGCAGCCGTCGTGCATTCCCGCGCTCGAGGTAATCATCGACGAATCGCAATACGGCGTCGAAACGTTCGTCCGGATCGGTATACGGAGCAGTCGCCTCGATCAGCGCGGCATGGAAACGATCGCGCCGATGACGTGAAAACGCGTCCAGGAGATCGTCCTGCGACGAAAAATACCTGTAGAACGTCCCACGCGAGATGCCTGCGGTCTCACAAACGTCGAGGATATTTACCCGGTCTGCTCCGGACTCGAGAATCACCGCTTCGGTAGCGTCGAAAATGCCCAGGATCGTGCTTTCGGACCGCCTGTTCCGGCGAACTGCCTTCACGGCCTTGACCGGCGCGGGCTCGGCGCCCTCCTTCGCAGAGGCGGTCGCGCGAGGCTTCTTCACCTTTGCCTTTCCCGCCTCGACTGCTTCCGCCATCTCCGCTCCCCGAGAATTCACCGATGGATGATTGTAGCGTGCCCCAACCGCATGAACATCCGAGCCCCCATCAAAATGATCACTACGCCTCCTTATATTTGACAGTTTTTCTATTTGTGTTTATGTTTTGCCGTCACAACGAAAGCTGCACATCACCCCAACACGGCGAATCGGGACAGGAGACATTACATGGCAGGCATGGGCAATCAGGAAAGCTGGTCGGTCGGCCCACAGGATACGGTCATCGCGGCACTCGACCGGGCAGTTGCAAAGCACCCCGAGCGGGTGCTGCTCGACTTCGGCGGCGAGCTTTACACTTACGGCCAGGTCGACCAGCTTTCGACGCGCCTCGCCCACTCGCTCGCAGCATTGGGCGTCCAGGCCGGGCAGACCGTCCTGAGCATGCTCGACAATAACATCGATGCAGTCGTGGCCTGGCTCGCCATCAACAAGCTGTGTGCCGTGAGTGTCCCCGTCAACACTGCGCTGCGGGGCGAGTTCCTCCGCCATCAGATCGCGGACTCGCAGGCTGCAATTGTGATCTGCGAGGCGGATTACGTCGAACGCATCGCGCAGGTGGCGGACGGATTGCCGGAAGTCCAGCTGATCCTTCACCGCGCCCACCTCACCAAGGTCCCGGAGTGCCGCGCCCGCATCACGCCGCTGGACGAACACCGCGGCCGGCGCGACGACGCGATCGAGACGAAGCCGAATCCCTGGGACCTTGCGTGCATCGTCTATACCTCGGGCACCACCGGGCCGTCCAAGGGCTGCATGCTGAGCTACAACTACATGTGCAATCTCGCCCGCCTCCAGCTGCGCGCGGGACCGGCAACCGAGAACGACATCACCATCACCCCGCTGCCGCTCTTCCACATGAACGCGCTGTGCGTCGGGATCCTCTCGAACATCATGGTCGGCGCCCGGGTCGCGATCGTGCAGCGCTTCTCGGTATCCAATTTCTGGCCCGAAGTCGAGCGCAGCGGCGCCACAATCGCGTCGATCCTCGGCAGCATGGGCGGACTACTCGCCCAGGCGCCGGACAACGAGTCGATGAAACGTTGCGTCGGACAGATCCACACCGTGCGCGGCAACCCCTTCACCGAGGAATCGAAGAGGATCTGGCGCGAACGCTTCGGCGCCAAGCAGGTGGGCGGCAATGGCTACGGCCTCACCGAAGCGAGCGTCATCACCTCGCTACCCGGCGGCGAGTACGCAGCGCCCGGCTCATCCGGGAAGCGCATCCCCGACTTTGACGTGCGCATCGTCGACGACCTCGATCGTGAGCTTCCGGCCAACACGCCGGGCGAGATCGTCGTTCGGCCCCTGCGCCCCGACATCATGTTCATGGGCTACTGGGGACGCCCCGCCGACACCATGAAGCTGTTGCGCAACATGTGGTTCCACACCGGCGATATCGGAAAATTCGACGAAGAGGGTTTCTTCTATTTCGTGGACCGCAAGAAGGACTACCTGCGCCGGCGCGGCGAAAACATCTCGAGCTTCGAGATGGAAGCCGCCTTCGCGGCGCATCCGGCCATCGAAGAAGTTGCGGTCCACGCCGTGCCTTCGGACAAGGGCGAGGATGACGTGAAGGTCACAGCGATTCTCAAGCCCGGCAGCTCCCTCATGCCCGAAGAATTGTTCAAGTGGGCAATCGATTCCGTTCCCTATTACGCCCTCCCCCGCTATATCGAATTCCGCAGCTCGATGCCCAAGAACCCGCAGGGCCGGGTGCTGAAGTACCAGTTGCGCGAAGAGGGCAAGACGCCAACGACCTGGGATCTGGAAGAGACCGACATCAAGGTCAGCAAACGCTGATTCCCATAAGGCAGAAAAACGGAGAGGAAGACATCATGAGCATCTTTACCCACGTCACGCTCGGGACGCGCGACATCGCGCGCGCGAAGACCTTCTACGACCAGGTTCTAGACCCGCTTCAGTTCAAGTGCCTGCTTGAGGTCGAAGGCAAGGCCTGCGGCTGGGGTATCGAGGCACCGCAGTTCATGATCCTCTATCCGCGTAACGGAGAACCTGCAACTACGGGTAACGGCATGACCATCGGCCTCGCAGCCCCGACCCGCGCTGCCGTGCGCGAGTTCCATCGGCGTGCGCTTGAACTCGGGGGTACCTGCGAAGGCGCCCCAGGCCCCCGACCTTTCGCGCCGCATGCCTACGCCGCATACATACGCGACCTCGACGGAAACAAGCTCGTCGCCTCCTGCCGCAAATCTGAAGAAGAGGGCTGAACACACAAGACTCGGTACACCGCAGGCGGAAGACGACAGCGTGGTGCGCGAGGTGCCGCCAACATGTTTCGGCTACTCCCCGTGGCGACAATAGCCCCGGGGATGCATAAGCCCGGTTGGACCGAGATGGAGGCCGTCGCACGGAATCTACATGGACGGCGGCAGCATTCGCACTGCCGCCGTTCGAACTGTTCCTGGCGGCCGGGCGCAAAGGCCGAGAATTTGCCGCACCCCGGCCCGCCCCCCGTAAACAGCTTTCGCCTACACTCTGCTCCGGCCCACGTGTAGCCCCGTGCCCCTGATCCGCGCAACTGATGCCCGCTTGCACCGGGCGCACAGCCAGCACCCTCCCGACAATAATGATTTCCGTGACACTTATTCCCCTTGCCGTCCCTGCAAGTAGCGATTTGGCATTCTAGTTTCTCGATGCCAAGCCCCCACCGGAGAGAAGTCGTTCGCCGAGGATGAAGGCAGCGAAGACGCTCATCCGAAGGGAAGATCACGAGGATGGTCGGCATACACCGAGTGGGATATTATTGCCGGCTAAAGGATGAACTAGCCGCCACATGCTTCATCACTTACAGCAAGGATCGGCCCCCCGGGGTTCGACACTTCACCCCGATTTTCGCCCCTTTTCGGAAAGTGCCTCCAGCGCCGGCGCGGGTTTGAAGGCCGCGACCGCAAAAGTTCTGTGGTGGCACGTTTGTAACAGTCACCTTCAAACTTGACGAGGCTTTGTGCCTGGGTAGAGTGGGGGCATGCACGTCAAGCTCACCACCTCCGGAGGTCGCCGCTACGTCCAACTCGTCGAGTCCTATCGCGACGAAGCCGGACGGGTAAAGAAGCGCACCGTCGCCACGCTCGGCCGTGCCGAGCAGGTCGATGGTTCGCTTGACGCGGTGATCAAT
>NZ_SSXV01000025.1 GCF_009469595.2 Thauera sp. 2A1
TCAGGGCCAGCAGACATCGGGTCTGCACAACAGGCCGGATATAAGACTGCAGCCAGATCCTCAAGCGTCAAATGCAAACTTCACTTGCCAAACCGGGAGGCGTCCATATAAGCGGGCTTGACCGCGACCGACCCCGTCAAATCGCGGTCAAGCCCGCTCCTACAAGGCGGCAACGCATCATTCAACCGAATCAACCACCCGCCGGCCACGCAGTCTCGTGGCCAACCGCCTCGCGGCGCGCAGGCCGGCACACTTCACCATAAGGAAGGAGACACCCATGGCCGTTTTTTCCCAGATCGATTTCGCCGATCACGAGCAGGTCGTTTTCGTCAGCGACGACGCGAGCGGACTGAAGGCGATCATCGCCGTCCACAATTCCAACCTCGGCCCCGCGCTGGGCGGCTGCCGCATGTGGCCCTATGCCACCGAGGACGAGGCGATCCGCGATGTGCTGCGGCTGTCGCGCGGCATGACCTACAAGTCGGCGATGGCCAACCTGAAGCTGGGCGGCGGCAAGTCGGTCATCATCGGCAACCCGCGCACGCAGAAGACGCCGGAGCTGCTCGCCGCCTTCGCCCGCGCGCTGGAGCAGTTGAACGGCCGCTACATCGCTGCCGAGGATTCGGGCACCAGCGTCGCCGACATGAAGTACATGGCGCAGTTCACCCGTCACGTCGCCGGCATCGTCGACAAGCCCACCGATGACGGCGTGCGCAGCGGCGACCCGTCGCCGGCCACCGCCTACGGCGTGTTCGTCGGCATCAAGGCCGCGGTGAAGGAGCGCCTCGGCCGCGATTCGCTGCAAGGCCTGCGCGTCGCGGTGCAGGGTGTGGGCAACGTCGGCTTCGACCTCGCCCGCCAGTTGAAGGAAGCCGGCGCCGAGCTGTGGGTGACCGACATCCACCGCGAATCGCTGACCGCGGCCGCGCGCGAACTGGGCGCCACCGTCGTCGCCCCCGAGGATATCTTCGGCCTGGACGTCGACCTCTTCGCCCCCTGCGCACTGGGCGCCATCCTCAACGATGTGACCATCCCGCAGTTGAAGGCGAAGATCGTCGCCGGCGCCGCCAACAACCAGCTCGCCGAGGCCCGCCACGGCACCGAGCTGTTCCGCCGCGGCATCCTGTACGCGCCCGACTACGTCATCAACGCCGGCGGCATCATCGACGTGTACCACGAGCGCACCGGCTTCGATCGCGGTGTGCTGCTGCGCCACATCGAGGGTATCTACGACAACCTGATGGAAGTCTTCGAGCGCTCGCGCAAGGAAGAACGCCCGACCGGCGAAGTGGCCGATGCGATCGCCGAGGAGCGCTTCAAGCGCTGATTCCTTTGCTGCAGATGCTGTGAGACAGGACGGGAGCCCACGGGGCTCCCGTCCTGTCTCATGGTCGGCAAGAACGCGGTGGCGGACGGCGGACTGACATGCAGTGACGAGGTTGCAGCCAACTGGCGGTGCGACATTGCGTCGCATGAGCGGCTACAGGGGGTCCTTGCTATATTGCCTGCCGACGAATAGCCAGGAATTCACGATGAATGCATGTGCCAGACCCGCACTCCGCCCGCTCCGCCCGCTCCTTCTCGCGCTCGCCGCTGCCTCGGCTTCACCGCTGGCGACGGCCTCATGCGGCCAAGCGTTCTGCTCGATCAACACCAACTGGCATGCGCAGGGGGTATGGACCGAGCCTGGGCTGCGGCTTGACCTGCAGTACCAGTTCATCGACCAGGACCAGTTGCGCCGCGGCTCGCACGAGGCCTCCGTCGGCGACGTTCCACGCCACCACGACGAACTGCGCACGATCAACCGCAACTGGCTGGGCACGTTGGACTATGCGATCGACCCGCGCTGGGGCGTGTCGGTCACGATGCCGGTCACCAGCCGCAGCCATTCGCACGTCCACAATCATCACGAAGACGATGGCAGCATCGCGCACGAGACCGAGGCCTGGAATTTCAGCCGCGTCGGCGACGTGCGCGTGGTGGGGCGCTACCAGTTGATGGGCGACGGCCTGTCGCCGAGCGCCGGCGTGAACTTCGGCGTCAAGCTGCCCACCGGCAGCCACAAGGTGGACAACGCCGACGGGCAGCGGGCGGAACGCAGCCTGCAGCCAGGCACCGGCACCACCGACGGCATCGTCGGTGCCTGGTATCGGCTGCCGCTCCAAGACGGCGACTCGGCGCTGTTCGTGCAGGCGATGGCTCAGGTGGCCGTCGGCCAGAGCGATGGTTTCCGGCCCGGCAACCAGTACAGCGTCGATGTCGGCTGGCAGCGGCAACTGGCACCGCAGTGGGCCGCCTTCGTGCAGGCGAACTTCCAGTTGCGCAGCCGCGACAGCGGCATCGAGGCCGAGCCCGAGGACAGCGGCTCGCGCAAGCTGTTCCTCAGCCCCGGCCTGAGCTACGCGATCGCGCGCGATTTCCAGGCCTATGCCTTCGTGCAGCTGCCGCTCCATCAGCATGTGAATGGCGTGCAGCTCACGTCGGACTGGGCGGGGATGCTGGGCGTCAGCAAGGCCTTCTGACAGACGTGCGATCGAAGGCCGCGATTCCTCGCCGCGAAAGAGGAGGAATCGCGCCATCGCGGACACCATCGCGCAGTCGGTTGCCGACCTGATCGCGCCGGTGCGTCCTCCGGTCGCCCCGCCGGATTCGGCGCATTCGCACAGCTTCCCGTAGCGGGATTCCGTCGGCCGGCAATCCGCTGCCGGCGCACCTAGAATGCAAGGCATACGCACCGCGGGAGGACGCGCATGCGGGCCGGGGCCGGATCGATGACGCGGATCTTCATCAGCTATCGCCGTGACGACTCCGCCGGGAGTACCTGGCGGCTGTTCGACTGGTGCGAGCGGCAGTTCGGGATGGACCGGGTCTTCTTCGATCGCGAGTCCATCCCGCCCGGCGAGCCGTTCCCGCGGCGGCTGGAGGACGGGCTGGCGGCGTGCGACGTGTTGCTGGCGGTGATCGGCCCGCGCTGGGCGACGATCGCCGATGCGGGAGGGCAGCCACGGTTGTGGGCGGCGGGAGACTTCGTTGCGCATGAGCTGGCGACCGGGCTGGCGCTGCGCAAGCGGGTGATCCCGGTGCTGGTCGAAGGCGCTGCGATGCCCGCGCGCGAGGCCTTGCCGGCGGCGCTGCGCCCGCTCGCCGACTGCGAGGCGCTGGCCCTGGACGCCGCGCACTTTCGCGACGATTTCGAGCGCCTGGTCGATGCCGTGCTCGGCCGCCCGCGCGGCTTCGTGCGGCGGCGGGTGGACGAGGTGCAGCGCCTGCTGCGCTTTGCCGCGCGCGGCGCCGTCGTCGTGCCGCTGGTCGTTCTGCTCGCCTTCCTCGCCGCCTGGCTGGGGTTGTTCGGCCTGCTGGGGCTGGACACCCGCATCGCCAGTTACAGCATGGCGCTGGCCGGCGAACCGACGGTCTTGGGGCGCGAGGAGGGGGTGCTCATCGTCGCGCTCGACGACGACAGCGAGCGGCGACTCGGCCGCGCCTACGATGGTTCGCCCGCCTGGCGCGAACTGCACGCCCAGCTCATCGACCGTCTGTCGGCGGCCGGCGCGGCGGTGATCGTCCTCGACTTCTTTCTCGAGCGCGAGAGCCCTGCCGACGCCATGCTTGTCGCGGCGCTGTCTCGCGCGCGCCAGCGCGGCAGCCGTGTCGTGTTCGCCGTCAAGCAGCTCGACGACGGCCGCCCGCGGCTCGCGCCCGCGCTCCTGAACGCGGGCGCCGAGTGGGGCGTGGCCTGCCTGGGCGAGCAGGAGGGTTATCTGTTCGCCATGCCGCTCGCCCGCGCTGTGGACAGGCAACGCGCGGCCAACCCCTTCACCATGCTGGACGCCGAGCCGGCCGAGGCCCCGGCGCTGGCGCTCACCGCGGTGTTCGGCGGCACGCCCGACCTCATCCGGCGCGGGCCGCGCGAGATCACGCTGCGCAGCACCGGCCCCGGGGTGGCGCCGGTCGGCTTCTCCGAAATCCGGCGGCGGGCGCGCTCGCACTGTCCGGCACTTGCCGACGACGACGTGATCGCCTCGCGCCTGCTGTGGCTGTCGCCACTGGACGACTGGCGCGCACCCGCCCGGCGCCATGCCTACGCCCGGTGGCTTGAGACCGATGCCTCCGCCGCGGAGGCGCGTGGCCGGCTGGTCATCGTCGGCATCGCCACTTCGTCGGCGCTCGACGAGCACTCGGTGCGCCGTGGCCTGCGCACCGAGGACCGCTTCGGCGTCGAGCTGCAGGCCGACGCCATGCGCAGCCTGCTTGTCGGTTCCACGCTGCGGCCACCCGGCTGGGCGGCGCAGCTTGGCGGCATGGTCGTGCTGGCGCTGGCGGGTGGGGTGACCGCCTTCTTCCTCGTCGGGCGGTCCCGCGCGATCCGGATGCTCGTGCCCGTCGCCGTGGTGCTGGCATATCTCGCCTTCAGCGCATCGATTCTCGCCGCAGCCGGTGTGCTGCTCAATCCGCTCTACGATGTCGGCGCCTTCCTGGCCGCCTTCCTGCTGCTTGGCAGGCTCGAGCGCAAGGCGGCTGGCGTCCCCATTCCTGGAGGTGGTCCATGAACGCCCGTGTTGCCACGCCGGTCTGCGTCGTGCTGCGCGCCATCGCCGTGCTGCTTGCAGGCCTGATGCTGGCAGGTTGTGCGCCATCGCTGGTGAATGTCATGCGCGAGGATCCATTGCGCCCGGGCCGCTATCAGTCGTACGGGGGCACGGAGCTGGCCGGCATGGTGGAGGTGTGGCGTGACGGCCGCACGCTGGCGGTGAAACCGCCCGCCGCGCTGCAGCCGGGCGACGTGGTGCACACCGGACCGGACGCCCTCGCGGTGATTCGCTACCCGGATGGCGGCGAGATCGTGCTCGACCGCAACACCCGCGTGCGAACGGGGTCGCTGTTCGTCGAATTCGGCCGCATCCTGGCGCGCGTGCGTGGACTGTTCGAGGTCGACACCGAGAACGTCGTTACCGGCGTCGAGGGCACGGAGTACGTGCTGCAGGTCGTGCGCGGCGGCATGCTGAAGGTCGTCGTGCTCGAGGGTGTCGTCGTGTGCCGCTCGCGCACGGGTCGCTGGAGCCCGATGCGGCTGCAGCGCGGCGAGATGCTGCTGTCCGACTACCCGAACCGCAGCGTGCCCAGCGTGCAGCGTGCCTCGCCGCAAGAGTGGGAGGCGGCGCGAAACTGGATCGCCGGGATCGACGGCGCTGCCGCAGGCGGCCAGGCGGAACCGGCGCGCATCGGTTACTGCTGCGAGCGTGGCCGCCTGCGACGCAGCGCGGTCGATGATTGCCGCGGGTTCTTCTCTGCATCGGAGCGCGAGGCTGCGGCGCGATGCGAACAGCCACGTCCCGACGAGCCGCAGAATGGCTACTGCTGCAGCGACGGTCGCCTGAGCGCGACGTCCCGTGATCGTTGCAGTGGCCGCTTCTTTGTGGGCCGCGACGAGGCCGCTGAAACCTGCCGTCCGGCGGAGGAGCGAGGCTACTGCTGTGACCGCGGCAAGCTGTTCGAGACCGTTCGCGACAGGTGCGAGCGTGCCGGCGGCGAGTTCTTCACCAGTGGGGCGCGCGCCGAGGCCGTCTGCCGGCGGGCGGAGCAGGGCTATTGCTGCAACCGCGGGCAGGTGCGGGCTTCCACCCGAGAGCGATGCGAGTCTGTCAAGGGACGCTTCTACCGTGACCCGAAGGCGGCTGCGCGCGCCTGCCATGTCCCGCGTGCGGCAGACGTGCCGAACCTGATCGAACAGATCAAGCCTCTGCCGCAGCCGGCGCCGCCATTGCAGTAGCGGGGCGGTCGTCGGGTGGGGCTGGCAGTTTGTCGCGGTTCTCAGCCGGACCGGCGGGGACTCCGACGTCATCGGCCGTTCAGCGGCTCAGATCCTGGAGGTGGGTCGCCAGCCCCTGACGGTAGGCAGGGAAGCCGTGGATGTCGTCATGCCCCGCACCGGCGATCACCTGCAGTTCGGCCGGCGAGCGGGCCAGCGCGAGCAGCGTGCGCGCATGCTCGAGCGGCGTCAGATCGTCCGCGGTGCCGTGTAGCAGCAGCACCGGGCTGGCAATCTCGCCGATCAGCGTGTCGTTGCGCAGGGGATAGCGCACCAGCGCGCCCGGCACGAAGGGGTAATGCTGGCGGGCGAGCGCCAGCGCACTGGTGTAGGGCGTCACCAGCACCAGCAGGTCCGGCCGCACGTCGCGCGCCAGCCAGGTGGCGAGCGCGGTGCCGAGCGAGCGGCCGAGCACCACCACCGGCCGGCCGGCGTAGGCGGGCGCCACCGTGTCCCAGGCCGCACGGACGTCGGCGTGCAACTGCGCCTCGCTCGTGATGCGGCCACGGCTCTTGCCGTAGCCGCGGTAGTCGAGCATGAAGAGGTCGAAGTTCTGCTGTCGGTAGAAGTCGGCATTGGTCGTCCAGGTGGCGAGGTTGCCGCCGTTGCCGTGCAGGTAGAACACCAGCCCGCGCGCCGCCGGCTGGCGGAAGTGCAGCGCATGGATCTCGCCGTCCGGCACCGGGATGCGCACTTCGTCGACGCGCTGGCCCGGATGGTCGAGGTCGAAGTGGTAATCGGCGGGCAGGGGTTCCGGATGGAAGAGGAGGCTTTCCTGATTCAGGTACAGGTAGCCGAGGACGATCGCGTAGCCCAGCGCAGCCGCGGCGAGCATGCGAAGTACGGTGGTGATGGGCTTGCGTTTCGGGCTCGGCATGATGGACTTGCACCGGCGCGCGGGAGGGCGGGCTCGTTCGCAACCGGCGGCGGGGTCAGCTCGTCTCGCCGATCACGTCGAGAATGGCGCTGCCATAGGCCTCCAGCTTGCGGTCGCCGATGCCGCTGATGCCGGCCAGTTCGCCGATGCTGCCCGGACGGGCGATGGCGATCTCGCGCAGCGTGGCGTCGTGGAAGATCACGTACGCGGGCACGTTGCGTTCCTTCGCCTGAGTGGCGCGCCACGCGCGCAGGCGGTCGAACAGCGTGGTCGGGATGCCGCCGGGAATGTCGATGCTGGTGGCGCTGCGGCGCTTGCTGCGGCTGCGACCCTGTTCGCGTTCGAGGCGCAGGTGGAATTCGGTTTCGCCGCGCAGCAGCGGGCGGGCGGCGTCGGTCAGGCGCAGCGCGTTGTAGCGCTCGTGGTCCACCGCCACCAGCTCGCGTGCCACCAATTGGCGGAAGATCGTGCGCCAGCGCTTCTCGTCGAGATCGCTGCCGATGCCGAAGGTGGTGATGTCCTGATGGCCGCGCTCGACCACCTTGTCGGTGCGCTCGCCGCGCAGCACGTCGATGAGGTGGCCGGCGCCGTAGCGCTGGCCGGTCCGGTACACGCAGGACAGTGCCTTGCGCGCTGCCTCGGTGGCGTCCCAGGTCTGCGGCGGATGCAGGCAGTTGTCGCAGTTGCCGCAGGGCGGCGCCTGCTCGCCGAAGTAGGCGAGCAGGTGCTGGCGGCGGCAGGTGGTCGCTTCGACCAGACCCACGAGCACGTCGAGGCGGTTGCGGGCGAGGCGCTTGAACTCCTCGCTTGCTTCCGATTCGTCGATCATGCGCCGCTGCTGCACCACGTCCTGTGCACCCCAGGCCATCCATGCCTGAGCCGGCAGGCCGTCGCGCCCCGCCCGGCCGGTCTCCTGGTAGTAGCCTTCGATCGAGCGCGGCAGGTCCAGGTGCGCGACGAAGCGCACGTCGGGCTTGTCGATGCCCATGCCGAAGGCGATCGTCGCCACCATGATCAGTCCGTCCTCGCGCAGGAAGCGGGTCTGGTGCTCGGCGCGCACCTCCTGCGGCAGCCCGGCGTGGTAGGGCAGGGCGTTGAGTCCCTGCTCCTGCAGCCAGACGGCGGTCTCTTCCACCTTGCGCCGCGACAGGCAATACACGATGCCCGCTTCCGACGAGAACTCCTCGCGGATGAATTGCAGCAACTGGCGGCGCGGATCGTCCTTCTCGACGATGGTGTAGCGGATGTTCGGCCGGTCAAAGCTGGAGACGAAGCGGCGTGCATCCTGCAGGTTCAGGCGCTGGGCGATCTCCTCGCGCGTCTGGCGGTCGGCGGTGGCAGTCAGCGCGATGCGCGGTATGGACGGATAGCGCTCGGGCAGGATGGAGAGCTGCAGGTATTCCGGGCGGAAGTCGTGGCCCCACTGCGACACGCAGTGTGCCTCGTCGATGGCGAAGAGCGCCAGCCGGCCGGTGTCGCGCAGGTGGTCGAGCTGGTCGAGAAAGCGCGGCGTCATCAGTCGCTCGGGCGCGACATAGACCAGGTCGAGATCGCCCGCGTACAGCGCGCGTTCCACCGCACGCGCGGCATCGGCGTCCAGGCTGGAGTTCAGGAAGGCCGCCTGCACGCCGGCTTCCACCAGCGCGCTGACCTGGTCATGCATCAGCGCGATCAGCGGCGACACCACGATCGCCGTGCCTTCGCGCAGCAGCGCCGGGATCTGGTAGCACAACGACTTGCCGCCGCCGGTCGGCATCAGCACCAGCGCATCGCCCCCCGACGCCACATGCTCGACGATGGCCTGCTGCTCGCCGCGGAAGGCGGTGTAGCCGAAGACGTGCTCGAGGACGTGAAGGGCGGAAGGTGCGGGGCGGGCGAAGCTCATCGCCCGGGATTTTACCGGGTTTCGGTGGTGTCGCCGTGTGGCGTTGCCGGATCGCTGGCTGGGGGCCGGCGGCCTCAGTGCTGGATGGCGCGCAGCAGTGCGACCAGCTCGGGTTGCCGGGTGGTGCGAGTTTTCTGGAACACCACCTGAAGTTGCGTCTTCACCGTGTTTGCCGAAACACCGATGCGCGATGCGACGTCGGCCAGCGTACCGCCGCCCAGCAGAGTGCAGGCCAGCCGCGCCTCGGCCGCCGTGAGGCCGAAGCCTTGCTGCAGCACCGCCTCGCTCGGTGGCCGCAGTGGATCGGACACCTTGATCAGGACCCCCGCCTGCTCGAACCAGGGGTGCGCGCCCATCTGCATCAGCGGCGCGACGGTCACCAGCAGCGGGGGGCCTTCTGCGCGGTCTACCGCCACCACCGGCGAGCTGCGCCCGTCGTGACGCGTGTTGCCCTTGGCCAGTTCGAGCGCGTCGGCGATCGAACGTCCGAGCCGGGCCTGTGCATCGTCCGAAGTGCAGCGCAGCGTGCGACCACGGCCAAGGACGAAGATGTCGCCGTTCGCGAGCAGGCACTCGAAGGCGGGATTCGCTTCGTTGACCTGGCCGGTGCTGGTGAGCGCGGCCACCGGCTCGTCGCTTTCGTCTATTCCGCGGCTGCCGAACGCCAACGCCCGGGCAAAGGCCGAGAGCCGCCGTGAAATGCGGACTGCACGATCCACGTGTGGCAACAGGAGCGCGAGCATCGCGCGCTGCGCCGCGCTGAAGCGGTCGGCAGCGCCGACCTTCAGCAGCACCAGGTTACCGTGGCGTGCACCTTCGACCGCGGTCTTCGCCATCAGGCATTCCTGCAGACCGCGGGGTACGAGGTAGTCGCGATAGACCGGATTTTCGGCGCGCGTTGCGGCGGGCAGCGCCTCGACGTCCGAGATCCATTGCAGTTCCGGCGCCTTCATCATCACCGGCAGGCGCGGGTCGAGCTGCGCGTACCGCTTCAGATAGACGTGGTGCGCCTCCTCGTCCACGTTGTGCAGCACGTGCCGCCACAGCACCGACAGCGCGTAGTCCATGTCGACGAAGACCGCGGCCTGCGCCTCACCCAGTTGCGCCATCGCCTGCAGGGCGCCGGGCCAGCGGTCGGGCTCGAGCGTGGCCTCGTAGAGGGCGGAGATCACCGGGTCGAGCTGATGGATGTCGGGGGCGTTCATGGTCGATGTCTCCACGACGGGGTGGCCGGGATGCTGGCCCGACATACGCAATATAGGTGATGCGCTGCGGCTTTTTCACCCGATCGGGTGATGGCGCAGTTTCGCGCGGCTGCTAGGCTTTGCCTACCGTCACTCCGGGGAGCGTGCCATGAACGTCCTGCTCGAACTCTTGATCGGCCTGGCCCTGCTGTACCTGCTGACCGCGGTCGTTGCCTCCTTCGTCGTCGAGGCCGTCGCGAGCTACCTGAAGCTGCGCGCAAAGGGGTTGGAGAGTTGCATCGCGCAGCTGGTGGAAGGCGCCGCGAATCGCGCCGGCGGCGCACAAGGCGCGGATGACAACTGGACCTCCCGGTTCTATGGCCATGCGCTGATCCGTGCGCTCAGCACGGCGCGGGTGATGACTGCCGATAGCGCTTCGCGGCCGAGCTACATTCCGCGCGAGCAGTATGCCGAAGTGCTGCTCGATCTGGTGCGCAAGGCGGCGGGGCTGGCGCCGGGCGAGTCGCTGACCGTTGCCCGGCTGCGCGAGATCGTCGCCACTCCGAGCGTTGCGCTGCCGGCCGGCGTCCGCGCGATGATCGAGACGGCGCTCACCAACGGCGCGGATTCGCTGGATAAGGTCAGGGCGTCGATGGAGGCGGGCTTCGATGCCGCCATGGAGCGAGCCTCCGGCTGGTACAAACGGCGCACCCAGCTCTGGCTGGCGCTGTTCGCCTTCGTCTTTGCCGCCGTCTTCAATCTCGACAGCTTCTACATCGGCAGCCGCCTGTTGAAGGATGAGGCCCTGCGCGCCACTGCGCTGCAGATGAGCGTCGATGCCGTCACCGGCGAGGAGGCGAAGTCACCCGAGCGCTTCGCCGCGGTGGTGGGCAGTTGGGCCGTGCGCATGCGTGACGACGCAACTCAGGTCGCACCGCACAAGGCGTCCGCAAACAAGACGCCGACGGATCAACTGAAGGCTGCCGGCACGCGCGACGCGACCGCGCTCGCGCTCCGCATGATGCACGACGCCAACCACTGGAACCCGCTCCTGGCGAACGCGGCATGGCCGTTCCTGACCGCGACGGCGCTCGGCGCGAGAAGCAAGGCGCTTGCCGCCGCGCTGCCCGAACTGTCGGCCGCCGCGGGCCAGCCCTGTGGTGAATCGCCGCTGCCACAGCCTGTCGATGCCGCACCACTCGCCGACTGGGTTCAATACCTGCGTTGTCCGCGGTCGGATGGGGTAGACCTCGATACGGCGATCGAGCGCTTCCGCAAGTCGGCGGTCCTGTGGGCGCAGACCGACCGCGTGATCAACCCGACGCTGGGGCGCTTGCTCGCCCGAGCCGTCGTGTCCGATCAAGGAAATGCGGAAATGGAGGCGCTGAAGACCTACCTCGCGGCGCTCGACGCCGACACGAAGAAGTTCGCCGACGGTGTCGACACGGCCCTCGCCAAGCTGCCCGAAGTGGGCTGGATCGGTGAAGTGAGTGCCGGATGGGATGGTTGGCGTACGTTCCGGGCGGTTCTCGGCTGGCTCGCGACCGCGATCATGGCCGGGCTCGGCGCGCCGTTCTGGTTCGACCTCCTCGGCAAGCTCGTCAGCCTGCGCGGCGCGGGGCGTAAGCCGGCGGCACAGGCTGCGTCCGGCTGATCAAGCTGGATGGGGTGCGATCGCTGCACGCCCGTGCTGTCGAGTGCAGCGAGTTTGGATTCGGAAACATGCTGGAGGGGATGATCATGGGCAGCGACGGGAAAGATGGTGGGACGCGCGGCAAGTCGGTGTGCGCCGCGATCCTTCGACGCGTTGAGTCGGTGACTGCCGACAGGCTCGTCCTGCTGTCGGTGGGCGCCGGCCTGATCCTGATCTTGCTGGGCGTGATGGGCTTGGTGCTCGAGTTGGACGATGATCAGGGCATGACGCGTTTCCTCAGATTGGAGGCGGATCATTCGTCAATCGCATGTGGGTGGAAGGATCACGGAGTGTGGTGGTTGGCGCTGGCCTATCTGGGCATCGATGCGCTTATCTTCGTCCCGCTTTACGGGGTGCTGCTGATCGGGATCTCCGGCAAGGTCGCGACGTTGAATCCGAACTGGCCGCGGCAGCACATGCTGATGTGCGCGATCGTCCTTTTCTCGCTGGCGGCCATGGTGGCCGACGAGATCGAGAACGGGCTCGGTTTGTGGGCGCTGCTGGCGAACGACTTGAACTTGCCGACATGGGCGCAAGCTTCGGCAACTCTTTCGAAGTGGCTTTACTTTTTCTGTGCCGTCGGTTTGCTGTTGCTGTCATTTCTGCGGTGGTTCCTGGCGCTCGGGGACAGCAGCAGACGGCCGGACACTGCCCTGAATGTGCTGGAGCGGGCTCTGCTCCGTTTCGCCGTGTCGGACGTCATCTGGCGCAGCCGCTACGTTCTCGCGACGCTGGTCTTCTTCGCTGGTCTCGTGCTGGCTCTGAATCAGAGCCGTGATGTGTTGGCCGGCATCGCACATGGTTGGCAGTCCGGGCTGTACCCAGGTGCGGCGTTTGCGATGATCGTGAGCGCCGTCTCGATCTGGGCGCTGGCGTATGCGTGCTGGATGTGGACGCGAATCCTGTGCAGGCTCAGGCGGCCGACCTCATTCAGGGATGCGATCAAGCGCCAATCCGGTGTTGATCGAGCAGCAGATCCACGGACGTGGCCGTCCGAGGCCCACCAGTTTGCCAAGTGGTGGGCACGTCTGCTGGGCGCTGCGCCAGTGCTGATGCTTGTCTGGCTGTGCGGTCTTGCAGCGCGTGATGCCGTCCGCGCTGAGGCGCTGTCGAGCGCCTACCTGCTGCTCGGCTTCGGTGCGATGACCACGGTCGGTGCGATCGTCTTTCTTTGGGGGCGTAGTGCGGATAGCAAACGTACGAAGTGGCCCGTCGCCCCGGACGCGTACTTCGAATACAAGGGTGACAGCGACGGTGCGCGAGGGGAACTGCACCTTGAGCGATATCGCTTCCTTGGTCTTGCCCAGGCACCGACGCGTTTGCCGATCGCCGCATTGCTACTGTTGCTTGCCCTACGCGGGCTGAACCTTTGGCTTCCGGATCAGCCTCCGCTTACGCTGGCCGTCATCTGCAGTGCGATGACGCTTTGGGTCGGCGTTGTCGGTCTGCTCGCGCAGTACACCCTGCGGAGCGGCTTCCCCGTGCTTGGCTTGCTTGTATTGGTGGTTGGTGGGCTTGGATGGGCGGGTGTGGCCGACAACCACGTGGCGTGGAAAGAGATGGCGGCAGCGATCCCGCCGCTGCCTATGTCCGACATGTGGTTCGCGCAGGCAGCAATTGCCTTTTTGTTGATGGCAGGTGCCCTGATGACATGGCGTATGGCCACCGGCTGGCGGCGCTACCTGTTCGGGGGTGCGTTACTTGCCACTGTCATGCTCGGGCCACGCGTTGCGGATTGCGTACACACGAACTCGGCGGGTGCAACGGCGTGTTTCGGCGCCGCTGAAGATCAGACCGGTGGGTTGGGCGGCAAGCAATCCGCTACCGCGTCCGGTGAGGAGTGGAAGAGTGCCAAGGACCCGCGGCAGACGCTCGAAGAGGCGCTTGTCGCATGGCTGGAACACCTGTGTGGGAGGAGTGCGGGAGAGTCGAATCGCTGCCAGGGTCCTGAATCGTTGACGGTTTACTTCGTCTCTGCCGAAGGTGGTGGCATTCGTGCGGCGTATTGGCCCGCGCTCGTGCTAGCGGAGCTTTCCGCTCGCATCACGGAGTTCGATCGGCGCACGTTTTCGTTGTCTGGGGTGTCCGGCGGTGCCGTCGGTATCAGCATCTATCGAGTATGTCGTGAACGTCATCCGGGCGATGATGGGATTGATAGGCTGCGAACCTGCATCCGTAGTCTTGGTGCGAGAGACCTACTGACGCCGCTGCTAGGGAGCTGGATGTTCGAAGATGTGCTGGCGCGCTTCATTCCGACGTATTGGTGTGCCCAGCCTGGCTGCGGATTCCTGAGCCGTGGCGCGTGGTTCGAGCGCGCTCTGGAAGAAGGTGTGGCCGAGTCCGATGTGGACCTGCGGAAACCGCTCGCGTCATTGTCGCGCTCCGGTTCGACGCACCTGCCTCATTTGTTCCTGAACAGCACTTGGGTGGAAACTGGCGAGAGAGCGATTGCGAGCGATGTCCGCATTGCGTCCAACGATTTTCCGACCGCACGCGATCAGATCGAATTTCTGGGCCTTGGTCTGCCCGTCAGTACAGCCGCACACAACGCGGCGCGCTTTCCCTACGTCAATGCCATCGGCAGTGTCCGAATACCAGCTGCGAGATGCTCGCAATCCGCGCAAGGGAACGCCGAGGTGATCTGCGGCCATCTTGCGGATGGTGGGTATTTTGACAACAGCGGGGGCCACACCACGGGGGACATCCTGCGCACATTGCGGCAAGTACTGCATAGCGGCGCGATTGGTGGACTAAGGACGGAGCAGCGCGACTGGCTTCGCGCCCATCTCGTTCCTCAGGTCGTCATGATCCGAAATGATGTTTTCACCCCTACAGCAGCAAGCCGGGACAAGGCAGAACTACCTTGCGATTCGAGCGATAAATCCCGGCCCAGATGTGCTGGCCAGATGGAGCTGTTTGTGGATTTTCTGGGGCCGGTCGTCACCGCAATTGCAGCCGGAGGCATCGGCGCAAACGGACGCCTGGGGGAAAGCCTGCAAGCAAAGGCGGTTGATGCGGTACGTCCCGAAACAGTTGGTGTCGACAACGGGGAACGGGCAGCACGCAACCAGATACTGCCGGTCGTGGACATCAACCTTGAGCAGGGGAAAGTCATGTACCCGCTTGGCTGGTATCTGTCTCGACATGCGCGCTGCAACATGGAGCAGATCGCGAGCGATGACGCACCTTATGAAAAAGCATGCGCAGGCGGTGCGTGCCGGACCAACCAACATGATCAGCCTGCGGGCGATCCGCAATGTGCAGCTTCCCTGTCTTAGGATTACTGCCTCAGATTGTTCGGCCGATGGCGTCCGCAGACGGCCACCATCCGATGCGTGCTACGCGCCCCGGATGCGCCGGATCAGCGCGGTGGTTGAGCGCTCGACCTCGAATGGGATGGAGTGCACCTCGCCGCCCCAGCCGATGACCTCGGGCGCGCCGACGATGTTCTCCGGCGCCCAGTCGCCGCCTTTCACCAGGATGTCGGGTCGCGCTTCGAGGATGCGGGCGATCGGCGTGTCTTCATCGAACCAGGTGACAAGATCCACGCTGTCGAGCGCCGCCATCACCGCCAGGCGGTCTTCGAGCGGGTTCATCGGCCGGTCGTCGCCCTTGCCCTGGCGCTTCACCGACGCGTCGGTGTTCAGCGCCACCACCATGGAGGCGCCCAGCGCGCGGGCCTGGGCAAGGTAGGTCACATGGCCGCGATGGAGTATGTCGAAGCAGCCGTTGGTGAACACCAGCGGTCGCGGCAGCGCGGCGGCGCGGGTGGCGAGCTGGTCGGGCGGGCAGATCTTGCCTTCGAAGGCGGGGCGGGCGTAGGACATGGCGGCGCGGGAGTCTCGAGAAGCGACGGATTGTAGAGGATCGGCCACCGCAGGCCGCGACTGACCCAGCGCCCACCGCAAATACATGATGCTGGGGGAGGGGCCTGCGCCTCACCCTTCAAGGCAGCGGCCAGGAGCGGGGCGGCGTTCAGCTGCCGTTCGCCGCCAGCGCGCCGTCGTCGGCCTCGGCGCGCATCTCCGCAGGTGCGGCGGTGCCGCTTTCTAGCGCCGCCAGCATGCGCGCGGCCTTGGCGACCTGCTCGGTGGCTCGCCGCTGCAGGCTGGCGAGCCGCAACCAGTCTTGCATGCTGCGGATGTCGATGCGCGCGTTCGCCCCGGCTTGCAGCAGGCTCTCCTTCAGGTGGGCGTAGTGCTCCTCCGCCGCGTCCAGCAGGATCTCGACGGCGCCCACGCTGAACGCCGTCTTGTCGATGTCGGTGCTCGTGGCGAGGGCGTCGAGTGCGCCATGGAAGGCGGTGAGCCGGCTGGCGAGTTCGGGGTCGGTCGGTACGCCGAGCGTACTGCCCAGCGCGCTTGCTTGGCGCGCCGCTTCGACGGCGTTCTCCTGATACTGCAGGGTGCGTAGCGCACGCGCCAGCACATCGACCAGCGAGGGCGGCAGTCGTGCTCCGCTGAGCTGGCGGGCATAGTTCGCTATTGCCGGCGCGAGCGCCTGCAGCGCGCCGGCCTCGCGGGCGAGGAGGCATTCATTTGGCGGGATCGCGGCCGATGCGTCGAGGCTGGCGCTCGCGAAAGCCTGCGTGCGGGCGAGCTCCATGCGCAGCGCCCGCACCGCTAGGTCGGGCACGGCGAGGCTGTTGCGGTCGAGATGGCGGGGGCGGGCGATCTCTTCCTCGCGCGTGCGGAAACGCTTGCGCACGATGCGCAGCATGGGGGCGGCGATCGGGATCATCAGCAGCACGCCGAGCACGTTGAAGGCGGTGTGGAACATCGCGATCATCACCGCCGGTGTTGCAGGCTGGTCGAACCAGCTTCGCATCACGTCGAGCAGGGCGATGAGCAAGGGCAGCATCAACAGGGCCACGGCGCCGGTCACCAGGTTGAACAGCACGTGGACTGCCGCCAGTCTGCGTGCGTTGGCGGTGGCGCCGATGGCGGCGAGGATGGCCGTCGAGGGCGTGCCGACATTGGTGCCGATGACGATGGCGCAGGCCGCATCGACCGGTATCAGGCCGCCCTGCGCGGCGGCGATGACGATCGCGATGACGGCGCTGGAGGTCTGCATCAGCACCGTCAGCGCCGTCCCGACACCGACCAGGATCAGGTAGCCGACGTAGTCCGGTCGCAGGTAGCTGGTCAGCTCGAGGCGTGTGCCGAACGAGGAAAAACCCTCCTTGAGCACGTCGATGCCGAGAAAGAGCACGCCGAAACCCGCCAGGGCCTGGCCCATGGCGCGCGAGCGCACCGTCCGGCCGGCGAAGAGCATGATCGCGCCCACGCCGATCAGCGGCAGCGCGAAGGCGTCGATCTTGAGGCCGAATCCCAGCGCGGCGACCAGCCAGGCGTTGAGCGTGCTGCCGACGTTGGAGCCGAAGATCACCCACATCGCGTTGCGCAGCGACAGCAACCCGGTGTTGACGAAGCCGATGCTGGCCACTGTGACTGCGGTCGAGGACTGGACCAGCGCGGTGATCAGGGCGCCCGCGGCAAGGCCACGCAGGCGCGTCGACGTGCCGCTTTCGAGCAGGGTCTCGAGCGCGCGGCCGGCGGCGAGCTTGAGGCCTTCGGTCAGCATGTGCATGCCGAGCAGGAACATGCCGATGCCGCCCGTCAGGCTGGCAAACAGGTCGAAAGGGGGCGAGGTTGCAGTGCCCAAGGTCTCGTGGCGCCTAAGGAAGGAGTCATCAGGGTAATACTGATTGCACCACCCGGGAATGCGCAGCCGTCACGCCCGACGGACGCGGGTTAGGGCGGATTGGTGTGTCTCCGCCAGGGACGGGAATGCCCGCGCATCAGGCGATGTTGCGTAGCGAAAAAATGCCCTGCGGGAAAACCCCCAATTTGGCCCCGCAGCGGTTGCAGGCTCTGGTGACTAGCAGGTGCTGCAACGCAGCATATTGATTTTTATCAAAAACCTATGTTGCGATCATTAAATTCGCTATGGCACCATCGATCGAAATTGCTAATACTGCATCCGCCTGGGGGAAGTCATGGGTCGTGCCGGTCGCATCGCAGCGTTATGCCTCGCCTCGTCTGTCTCGCTCGCGCACGCCGAGCCGCACGCCCGCTACAACCTGCAGCAACCGGTGACCGGGATCGCCGAGCAGATCAACGACATGCACACCCTGATGCTGTTGATCTGTCTGATCATCTTCGTCGGCGTGTTCGGTGTGATGTTCTGGGCGGTGTTCAATCACCGGAAGTCCAAGGGCGCCGTCGCTGCCCATTTCCACGAGAACACCGCCGTCGAGATCGCCTGGACCATCATTCCGGTGCTGATCCTGCTCGGCATGGCCTGGCCGGCGACGAAGACCGTCATCGCGATGAAGGACACCTCCAACCCCGACCTCACGGTGAAGGCCACCGGCTATCAGTGGAAATGGGGCTACGACTACCTGCAGGGCGAAGGCGAGGGCATCCGCTTCCTGTCGGCGCTGTCCACGCCGCGCGAGCAGATTGACGGCGGCGCGCCCAAGGGCGATGCCTATCTGCTGGAAGTCGACAACCCGCTGGTGGTCCCGGTCGGCAAGAAGATCCGCGTATTGCTCACCGCCAACGACGTCATCCATTCGTGGTGGGTGCCCGCCTTCGGGGTGAAGCAGGACGCCATTCCCGGCTTCATCCGCGACACCTGGTTCCGCGCCGACAAGGAAGGGGTGTATCGCGGCAACTGCGCCGAACTCTGCGGCCGCGACCACGGCTTCATGCCCATTGTCGTGCAGGTGCTGTCAGCAGAGAAATACGCCGCCTGGGTTGCGGAACAGAAGGCCAAGGCTGCGGCAACTGCGTCTGCAGCGCCATCAGCCGAGCCCGATTCCGCGCCCGCCACCGCGCCGGACAAGGGCTGAGCTGCCGCCCCGGCACCTGCGTCCAGCAACCGTCGCACTCGTCGTAACCGTCGCACTCGTCGCCATCCGCCAGGAGAACTTCGCATGGCTGCCGTCACCCCGGATCAGTTGCATGGACATCACGCCCCCAGGGGCGTGATGCGCTGGCTCACGACGACCAACCACAAAGACATCGGCACGATGTACATGATCTTCAGCTTCATCATGTTCCTGTCCGGGGGCGTGCTGGCGCTGACGATCCGTGCCGAACTGTTCAAGCCGGGGCTGCAGGTGGTGCAGCCGGAGTTCTTCAACCAGCTCACCACCATGCACGGCCTGATCATGGTGTTCGGCGCCATCATGCCGGCCTTCGTCGGCTTCGCGAACTGGATGATCCCGCTGATGATCGGCGCCTCCGACATGGCCTTCGCGCGCATGAACAACTGGAGCTTCTGGCTGCTGCCGCCGGCCGCGATCCTGCTCATCGGCTCGTTCTTCGCGCCCGGCGGCGCCACCGCTGCGGGCTGGACACTTTATGCGCCGCTGTCGGTGCAGATGGGCATGGGCATGGACCTGGCCATCTTCGCCATCCACATCATGGGCGTGAGCTCCATCATGGGGGCCATCAACATCGTCGTGACGGTGCTCAACATGCGTGCGCCCGGCATGACGATGATGAAAATGCCTCTGTTCTGCTGGACCTGGCTCATCACCGCCTACCTGCTGATTGCGGTGATGCCGGTGCTTGCCGGCGCCGTGACGATGATCCTCGCCGACCGCCACTTCGGCACCAGCTTCTTCAACGCCGCCGGCGGCGGCGACCCGGTGATGTACCAGCACATCTTCTGGTTCTTCGGCCACCCGGAGGTCTACATCATGATCCTCCCGGCCTTCGGCATCGTCAGCCAGATCATCCCCACCTTCTCGCGCAAGCCGCTGTTCGGCTACGCGTCCATGGTCTACGCCACCGCCTCCATCGCCATCCTGTCCTTCGCGGTGTGGGCACACCACATGTTCGCCACCGGCATGCCCGCCGCCGGGCAGCTCTTCTTCATGTATGCGACGATGCTGATCGCCGTGCCCACCGGAGTGAAGGTGTTCAACTGGATCGCCACCATGTGGCGCGGTTCGCTGAGCTTCGAGCCGCCCATGTTGTGGGCCACCGGCTTCATCTTCGTGTTCACGATGGGCGGTTTCACCGGCCTCATCTGCGCCATCGCCCCGATCGACATCCAGGTGCAGGACACCTACTACGTCGTCGCCCACTTCCACTACGTGCTGGTCGCCGGCTCGCTGTTCGCGCTTTTCGCCGGCGCCTACTACTGGCTGCCCAAATGGACCGGCCACATGCCCAGCGAATTCCTCGGCAAGCTGCACTTCTGGTGCTCCCTCGTCTTCTTCAACATCACCTTCTTCCCGATGCATTTCCTCGGGCTGGCCGGCATGCCGCGCCGCATCCCCGACTACGCGCTGCAGTTCGCCGATTTCAACGCCCTCGCCAGCGTCGGCGCCTTTGGCTTCGGACTGTCGCAACTGATCTTCATCGTCGTCGTCGTGAAATGCATCCGCGGTGGCGAACGCGCCGCGGCACGCTCATGGGAAAGCGCCGAAGGGCTGGAATGGACCGTGCCTTCGCCCGCGCCGTATCACACGTTCGAGGAAGCGCCGGTCGTCCGGTGAGCGGCTGGTGACCATGATGGGCGCCGTATTTATCTGGAGAGAGCGACGGTCGGGGTGTGCGCAGAGCATCCGAGGACTGTCCGAGCACCGAGCGCAGCGAGGGCGAGTTCCGCAGGGTGCGGCGCGCACACCCCGACTGGCGCGGATCGCAGGCACTCATGAACGGAACCATCGAGATGACCAAGTCTGACCGCCGCGCCGCGAACCTCCGCATGGGCCTGGCCCTGGCTGCGGTGGCGCTCACCTTCTTCCTCTTCGTCATCCTCAAGTACAAGGTTTTCGGCCGATGAAT
Organism: Thauera sp. 2A1; assembly: GCF_009469595.2. Lineage (GTDB taxonomy): Bacteria > Pseudomonadota > Gammaproteobacteria > Burkholderiales > Rhodocyclaceae > Thauera. The sequence continues at coordinate 20,256 of NZ_SSXV01000025.1, forward strand.
TCGCCCGTCGACAACGGCCTCGCCTCAGACAACCGGCGCCTGCTGCTGCGGCTGGCGCTGTCCGCGCTCGTCATGTTCGGATTCGGTTTCCTGCTCGTCCCTTTTTACGAAAAGATCTGCGAAGCCACCGGCATCAACAACGTCCTACGCCCTGAGGCCGAAGCCGGCGCCCGCTTCGCGGCAGACGCCCCGCTCAACTCTCAGGTCGACGCCAGCCGCAGCATCCTCGTCCAGTTCGACGCCAACCTGCACGACCTGCCGTGGCGCTTCCAGCCCGTGCAGCGTTCGGTCAGCGTGCACCCCGGGCAGCTCGTCCATGTCGAATACGAAGTCACCAACACTCGCGCTGAACCAATCACCGGCCAGGCCGTACCCAGCTACGGCCCGCAACTGGCCGGGCAGTACTTCCGCAAGCTCGACTGCTTCTGCTTCGCGCAGCAGACCCTCGCGCCGGGTGAACGGCGAATCATGCCGGTCGTCTTCGTCGTCGATCCCGCGCTGCCGTCCGACGTCAATACCATTACGCTGTCCTACACGTTCTTCGAGCTCAAGGGTCGCAGTGCCGCGAGCAGCGCAGGAGGAAGGGCATCGTGACCGACGCCCCTCGGCGTGCCGGCTTCCTCGCCACGATGCGGGCCGTGCTGTGGTCGTTCTTCGGGGTGCGCCGGCGTCAGGCCTACATCGACGACGCGGGCTCACTCAACCCGCTCGCCGTCGTGGTGGCCGGCGTGCTGGCGGGGGCGGTGTTCGTGATCGTGCTGGTGCTGATCGTGCAGTGGATCGTCGGCGTCGCCGGCCTCTAGGGATGGATCCAGGAGCGATTCAAAGTTTGGCGGCATGACGTATGAGGAGTCGCGGCGACGTCCGCGCCCGCGGAGCAAGAACTGAAATGGGAGGCAAAGTCATGAACCGGGCTTCAGGCATGCATGCAGGGGATCATTACTTCGTCCCCGAACCGTCGAAGTACCCCATCGTCGGCTCGGTCGCCCTGCTTCTGTTCGGCAGCGGTGCGGCCCTGTGGCTGAACGCGGTGCCTGCCGGGCGCTGGATGTTTTTCCTCGGCATCGCCACCCTCATCTTCATGATGTTCGGCTGGTTCGGCCAGGTCGTGCGCGAATCGCAGGGAGGACGCTACGGGCGGCGGGTGGACAAGTCCTTCCGCTGGTCGATGGGCTGGTTCATCTTCTCCGAAGTGATGTTCTTTGCGGCGTTCTTCGGTGCCCTGTTTTACGCCCGCGTGCTGTCCGTTCCCTGGCTGTCGTCGGGCGACAATGCCGCCCTGCTGTGGAATGGCTTCAGCGGCGCGTGGCCGACTGCCGGCCCATACGCTGCCGACCCCTTCACGCCAATGGCTGCGTGGGGAATCCCGGCGATCAACACCCTGATCCTGCTGACTTCGGGCGTCACGCTCACCTTCGCGCACTACGGCCTGCTCAACGGCAAGCGCGGTCAACTCAAGCTCGGGCTGGCGGTCACCATCCTGCTCGGCGCCATCTTCCTTGCGCTGCAGGCCTACGAGTACATCCACGCCTACGAAGCGCTCAACCTGCGACTCGAAAGCGGCATCTACGGCTCCACCTTCTACCTGCTCACCGGCTTCCACGGCATGCACGTCACGGTGGGCGCCATCATGCTCACGGTGATGCTGTTCCGCACCTTTGCCGGCCATTTCAGCCCGGAGCACCACTTCGGCTTCGAGGCCGCGGCGTGGTACTGGCACTTCGTCGATGTCGTGTGGCTGCTGCTCTTCGTCGTCGTCTATTGGCTGTGAAAACCGTCAGAGCCTGCCGTCGATGAGCCCCGTCGCAAATCCCGCCATCAGCAGCGCGAACAGCGTCAGCGACAGGCCGACGCGGATCGCCAGCGCGCGCGCCACGCGCGTGCCACCCTGTCCGCGGTCGCGCAGCAGGAACAGCAGCGCCGAGCCCAGGCTGGACACGATCAGGATGAGGAAAAGGATGACGATGATGCGCATGGCCGGGCTCCGGACGGTGTCGCGCCAGTGTAATGCGGCGGCGGAGCGGGGCCAATGAGCCTTCAGGCGGCCGATCGTTCCGCGCATCGCCTGCGCTCCGTCGCGCAGGGGCCGTCGCCCGGCGCGGTCCGGCGCGGAGGGCGCTCGATGGCCACGGCGCTGCGCACGGCGGTGCCCCTGGTGGCTGGCCTGTTGCTTGTTGCGCTGACGGTGTCGCTGGGCAACTGGCAGACGCGCAGGGCGCAGGAAAAGGCTGACCTGCAGCAACGCTTCAACCTGCTGGCGCGCGGCGGTCTTGTCGCAGCGCGCGCCAGCGACCTGCCAGCCCCCGGCCAGCCGCTGCGTCTCGAAGGTGAATGGCTGGCGCAGCACGGCATCCTGCTCGACAACCGCACCCAGGGCGGGCGTGCCGGCTACCACGTGCTGACGCCGCTGCGCCTTGCCGACGGCTCGGGCACCGTGCTGGTGAACCGCGGCTGGGTGGCGGCCGATGCCGACCGCAGCCGCTTGCCCGTCACCCTCACGCCGCCCGGGCCGCAGACCGTCGAAGGCCGCGTGCGCCCGTTCGAGGCCAGACCCTTCTCCCTGGGTGCCGACGTGGCGGACGGCCGCCGCTGGCAGCACCTCGATGTCGACCGTTATCGCCGCCTGATTGGCGATGCGGCCGGCACGCAACTGGCCGGCTGGATGGTGCAGCAGACCTCCGCGGCGGCCGATGGCTTGTCGCGGGACTGGCCGGAACCCTTCGTGGGCGCCGACCGCCACCGTGGCTATGCGCTGCAGTGGTACGCGCTGGCCGGACTTTTTGCGGCGCTGACGGCCTGGTATGCGGGGCGCCTCCTGACGCGGGAATCCTTTCATGAACGATAGCCTGACCCTTCATCGCGCTGACGCAGTGGCAGACTTGCAGCCCCACGCACCGGGCCAGCGGCGGCGCAGCCGCCGCACGTTGATCCTGCTCGCGATCGTCTGCGTGCTGCCGGTGCTCGCCTCCTACTTCACCTTCTATCTGTGGCAGCCACAGGGCCGGGTCAACCACGGCACGCTGCTGACTCCGGCAATGTTGCCGGCAACGGTGCTCGACGGCGTTAGCGGGCAGGCCCCGCTGGCGCGTGCGGAGCTGGAGCGCCGCTGGACGCTGGTGTTCGCTGCGCCCGCGGCCTGCGATGCAGCGTGTGCGCGTGCGCTCTATGTGTCGCGCCAGGCGAGGCTGGCGCAGGCGCAGGACGCGGAACGCGTCGCGCGCGTGTGGCTCGTTACCGACTCCGGCACGCCTGCTGCCCCGGCGCTGGCCGCGCAGGAAGGCCTGCGCCTGGCACGCGCCGACGCCGCCTGGCTGGCCGCGCTGGGCGCCGACGCGGTGGCGGGCGCGGTGTTCCTTGTCGATCCGCTCGGCAACGTGATGATGCGTTTCGACGACGACTCCGACTCGATCCGTGCCGCACGCGGCCTCACCAAGGACCTGCAGCGCCTGCTGAAGTATTCCGCGCTCGGTCGTGGCGCGAAGGGCTAGGGCGGCCATGGACCGCGCGCTGATGCTCTATCGCCGCCTTGTGCTGCTGGCGCTCGGCCTCACCGCCTGTGTGGTGGTGTTCGGCGCCTATGTGCGGCTGTCCGATGCCGGCCTCGGCTGTCCCGACTGGCCAGGGTGCTACGGCAAGCTCAGCCCCGCGCATGCGGCGGCGGAAATCCTCGATGCACACGAGGCCGCGCCGCACGGCCCGGTGAGCCTGCCCAAGGCCTGGAAGGAGATGACCCACCGCTACCTGGCGGCCAGCCTTGGCCTGCTGATCATCGCCATCGCCTTTCTCGCCTGGCGGCTGCGCAGCCAGGCGACGGTATCCGCACGGGTGGCCAGCCTGCTTGTCGGGGTGGTGGTGTTCCAGGGGCTGCTGGGCAAATGGACAGTCACCCTGCTGTTGAAACCGGCCATCGTCACCGCCCACCTGCTGGGCGGCATGACGACGCTGGCCTTGCTCGCCTGGCTTGCGCTGCGCGCGATGGGTGTGGCGCGGCTGCAGGCGGGGGGTGTCGGTGGCGTCGCGCCTCGGCTGTGCATGGCGGCGCGCATCGGCCTTGCGCTGCTGTTCGCACAGATCGCCTTGGGCGGCTGGACGAGCACCAACTACGCCGCGCTCGCCTGCACCGACTTCCCCACCTGCCACGGCAGCCTGTGGCCCCGCGCCGACTACGGCAACGCCTTCCATGTGGTGCGAGAACTCGGTATGACGGCGGATGGCGAGTTGCTGTCGAATGCGGCGCTCACCGCCATCCATTGGGCGCATCGCATCGGCGCGGTGGTCGTCGGCACCGTGCTGCTGGCGCTGGGTTTCACGCTTGCCGGCCGGAAGGGGATGGAACGCCTCGGGCTTGCCCTCGCCGCCGCGCTGCTGCTGCAGGTGTCGCTGGGCGCTGCCAACGTCTGGCTGTCGCTGCCGCTGGGGCTGGCCGCCGCGCACAACGCGGGCGCCGCGCTGTTGCTGGCGCTGATGGTTTCGATCAACTACCGGCTGGCCGGCGCGCCCGCACGTGCGCGCCACGAACTCGCCATTGTCACCGTATGAAGGAGCGTGCAATGAGGATCCTGGCCCCCGCTCAAGATGGTTTCGCGCGTCGCGCGCGGGCCTTCTATGTGCTGACCAAGCCGCGGGTGAATACGCTGATCGTGTTCTGCGCGGTGATCGGCATGTTCCTCGCCGTGCCAGCAGGCCTGCCCGAGCCCTTCGTCGTGTTCTGCGCCACCGTCGGCATCGCCTGCGTCGCGGGTGCTGCGGCAGCCATGAACTGCCTGGTGGAGCAGCACATCGACGCCCGCATGGCGCGCACCCGGGGCCGGCCGCTGCCGCGTGGCGAGCTTGCCCCGGTGGAGGTGCTGGCTTTCGCCGGGCTGCTGGGTGGTATCGGCCTCACCGTCCTGCATCGTGCCGTGAACCCGCTGACGATGTGGCTGACGCTGGCCACCTTCGTCGGCTACGCGGTCGTCTACACGCTGTTCCTGAAGCCGCGCACACCGCAGAACATCGTCATCGGCGGCGCTTCCGGAGCGATGCCGCCGGTACTCGGCTGGTCGGCAGTCACCGGTGAGGTGTCTGCCGACGCGCTGCTGTTGTTCCTCATCATCTTCGCCTGGACGCCGCCGCATTTCTGGGCCTTGGCGCTGTACCGCACCGAGGACTACGCGCGCGCCGGCCTGCCCATGCTGCCGGTCACGCACGGCCAGGCTTACACCCGCCTGAGCGTGCTGCTCTACACCCTGATCCTGTTCGGCGTCACGCTGCTGCCTTACGCCACGCGCATGTCCGGGGTGGTCTACCTGCTGGCCGCCGTCGCCCTCGGCGCACGCTTCGTGCATTACGCCTGGCGGCTGCATCGCGACTACAGCGATGCCCTGGCGCGGCGCACCTTCCGCTTCTCCATCGCCTACCTGTTCGGCCTCTTCGCCGCACTGCTGCTCGACCACTACCTGCCTTACTGAGCCTGCCCCCGGCACGACTTCAGCCGCGGCCGCGGCGAATTGACGCAGCGCATTAACGCCTGCCGCGGCGGCCGACTATCATCGGCGCGTGCAGATGATGTGCTGGAGTTGGAAGATGGGTGTGCAGCGTAGAGATTTCATGATGGTGTGTTGCAGGGGGGCGGCGCTCGCCCTCGGCGTGGCGCTGCTTGCGGGCTGCAAGCCGGCCGAACCGATATTCCGCTCCACCGACATCACCGGGGCCGATTACGGCAAGTCGCTCGCGCTGACCGACCATAACGGCCAGAAGCGCACCCTGGCCGATTTCCGCGGCAAGGTGGTGACGGTCTTCTTTGGTTACACCCAATGCCCCGATGTGTGTCCCACCGCGCTGTCGGGCATGAGCGAAGTCATGCGCCAGCTCGGACCGGATGGGGACCGGCTGCAGGTCATCTTCGTTACCGTCGACCCCGAACGCGATACCCCGGCGTTGCTGTCGGAGTACGTCCCGGCTTTCGACAAACGCTTCCTCGGCCTTTACGGCACGCCGGAGCAGATCGCCGAGGTGGCGAAGGATTTTCGCGTGTTCTACCGCAAGAGCGGCGACCTGAACGGCCACTACACCATCGACCACAGCGCCGGCACCTACGTCTTCGACCCGAGCGGCCGGCTGCGCCTGTACGTGAGACACGCCGAAGACCCGGCAGTCATCGCCGCAGACATCAAGGCGCTGCTGGCGGGGAAGTGAGGCAAGGGCCTACCGTTTCAGCGGATTTCAATGATTGACTCACCGGCGTTCAGCGCTTGTACCAGTTGAGGAAGAATTGAAGCGAACGCATCCAGGAGTGGCTGTTTCCGACAATTTCCAAGCCGAACCCACACTACCTGGGGTGGGATGCTGCGTTGCTGGTTTGCAAGGATGCGGAAATCGTCGTCTTTCGTAACGATCGCCATTCCGGCGTCGCGAGTGAACGCCCAAATCTCGTGGTCCGATGCGCTGCCGAGCCCGAAGTCCGTGACATGCACCGCATCAAGTTCAGTCGTGGCAAGCCAGCGCGCGAGTGCCACCCGTAACTGGTTATCGACCAGCAGCTTCACGCCGCGACCAGTATCGCGTGATCGGTTTGCAGGGCAGCATATTCAAGGGCGGCACGAACGTCTTCTTCTTCGAGGAAGGGATAATCCTCGACGATCTCGCCAAAACTGGCTCCGGCGCTCAACAGACTCAGGATATCCGACACCCGCAGCCTGAATCCGCGGATACAGGGCCGTCCCCCGCAATGGTCGGGCGACACGGTGATTCTTTCGAGCAAATCGCTGTTGGATTTCACCGCGGTTCTCCACCCACAGAATCGTCACTCAGTATAGCTGCGATTCCGCCATCGCTTCGGGTCCCGAACGTTGCCCTCACACCACCGCCGCCAGCACCCCCCGCATCTTCTGCATGGCCTTCGCTTCGATCTGGCGGATGCGTTCGGCCGATACGCCGTATTCGGCGGCGAGCTCGTGCAGCGTGGCGGCGTCGCCTTCGGTGAGCCAGCGGCGCTCGACGATGCGGCGGCTGCGCTCGTCCAGGCTGGCGAGCGCCTCACGCAGGCCGCTGTCCTGCAGGCGGGCGAGCTGGGTCTGCTCCAGCACTTCCGACGGCTCGGCGTGCGGGTCGGGCAGGTAGGCGACCGGGGCGAAGCGTTCGTCGTCATCGTCGCTGCTGCCTTCCAGCGGGATGTCGCGGCCGGTGAGGCGCGTTTCCATCTCCACCACTTCCTCGGGCTTCACGCCCAGGCGGGCGGCGATCGAGCGCACTTCGGCCGGCTGCAGCGTCGCCGTGTCCTGCTTCATGCCGCGCAGGTTGAAGAACAGCTTGCGCTGCGCCTTGGTCGTGGCGATCTTCACCAGGCGCCAGTTCTTCACGATGTATTCGTGGATCTCGGCCTTGATCCAGTGCATCGCGAACGACACCAGGCGCACGCCGCGCGACGGGTCGAAGCGCTTCACCGCCTTCATCAGGCCGATGTTGCCTTCCTGGATCAGGTCGGCGTGGGGCAGGCCGTAGCCCAGGTAGCCGCGCGCGATCGCCACCACCAGGCGCAGGTGCGACATCACCAGTCGGCGCGCCGCATCCACATCGCCTTCCTCGCGCAGCCGCGTCGCCAGCGACACCTCCTCCTGCTCGGTGAGCATGGGGATGCGATTCACCGACTGGATGTACTGATCGATGCTGCCAGCCGACGGGACGGGGTACGAAAGGGTAAGAGACATAGGCGTGTTTCCTCCTTGCGTGCAATCTTAGCACTCGGCAACTGAGAGTGCTAAACGTGAATGCAAGTTCAGACCATCGTCGCAACTCGCTCCTTGACCGGTCCGTGCGTTCGTTCTAAAAGACTAATCAACTGGTCAGGAGGAGCGTATGCAAACCATCAGTCTTGCGGATGCAAAAGCACATCTGAGTCGTCTCATCGAGTTGGTCGAGCAAGGCGAGGAGGTCACGATCACGCGTCGCGGCAAACCCGTTGCCCGGCTCGTGGCCGAGCGGGCCGCACGGCAGGAGCTCCCGAGCCTGGCGGCGCTGCGTGCAGGCCAACCCCTGCAGACGGAATCGGCCGGTGATTTCCTGCGCGCGCTCCGGGACGGGGCGCGCTATTGACGATGCGCTATGTCGACACCAGCGTCCTGCTGGCGTATCTGACCCGCGAGGCGAAAAGCGACTGCGCGGAGGCTTTCATGCGCAGTCCCGGCCCGCCGCTGTGCGTCAGCTCTTGGGTGGAAACCGAATTGCTGTCCGCCCTCGGGTTGAAGATCCGAACCGGGCAGCTCACCAGGGAGCTCGCCGCGGAGGTCTATCGCACCTACCGTCAGGTCGTTGCGCGGCATCTTCGTCAGTGTGCGGTTGAGGACGCGGATCATCGCGATGCGGCCCGATTGCTCGAAGGATGGACGGCCAGCCTGAGGGCGGGCGATGCGCTTCACCTGGCGATTGCGGCTGGGCAGGGCGCCTTGGTCTGCACGCTCGACCGGGGCATGGCGGACGCTGCGCGGGGCCTGGGCGTCCAGGCCATGCTGCTCGCGTGACGACTGGCGGCGGTGTTTGAGAAGCGCAGTCGGAATCTGGTTTTTTGTCAGACCTCCGCCAGGGAAACTACCTGAGCCACGATCGCGACGTCATGGAGATTGCGGGAAAGAGCCGAGAGCCTCGCTTGCCTCGTCGGGTCGTCCAGCCGAGGAAGTGCCCATGTTGCAACCAAACAACAAGATGCCCGGATATGTGGCGTTTTTGTGATTCCACGCTTGCCACGCCCTTACCCGCTCCGCACAATCCGCTCAACTTCTCGCCAGAGAGGTGAGCAAGACCAAGGAAGGCTCTTCCTGAGTCTCGACTTCAATTTGAGGAGAAACACATGCAGAAGAAACTGATCGCGCTGGCCGTCGCTGGCCTGGTTTCGGTTCCGGCCTTCGCGCAGTCCAACGTCACGATCTACGGTGTCGTCGACATGGGCTACAAGTACCAGGGCGACAACGTCGCTAGCAACGTCAAGAACCGCAATGCCATCGACTCCGGCATCTCCGGCGGTAGCCGCATCGGCTTCAAGGGCACCGAAGACCTGGGCAACGGGCTCAAGGCTGGCTTCGTGCTCGAGCAGGGCATCGCGGTCGACACCGGTTCGTCCCCGTCGAGCGGTACCTGGGCTCGTCAGTCGTTCGTGAGTCTGTCCGGCGGCTTCGGTGCCGTGGCCCTCGGCCGTCAATACACGCCGCAGCACAAGATCATGGCCGCCGTCGATCCGTTCGGCTTCGGCAAGGGCACGGCCGCCGGCTTGCAGAACTTCTACATCGGCGAAGCGCGTCTGGACAACCTGGTGGCCTACGTGTCGCCGACTTGGTCTGGCTTCAACGTCGCCGCCGGCTACACGTTCGGTGCGGGTAACGGCAACGGCGCCGGTACCAACGAGGCGAACCCGACCCCGCGCAACAATGTCAATACTACCGACGTTCGTGCCTGGGTGATCTCGCCGAGCTACACGAATGGCCCGATCTTCGTCGCTGCCAACTTCCACAAGCTGGATCCGGTTCAGACCGGCGTCGACAGCGCCAAGGTGTGGGATCTGGCCGGTACCTATGATTTCGGCATGGTCAAGGTTGGCGCCATCTATGGCCAGCGCAAGATCGATGACGCGAAGGTCAAGCAGTGGGCCCTGACCGGCGCCGTTCCGGTCGGCCCGGCCGGCAAGGTTCAGGTCATGTATGGCCAGCGCAAGTTCGACGAAGGTGGCAACACCTACGACGGCGCCAAGGTCAGCCAATGGGGTCTGGGCTACGAGCACGCGCTGTCGAAGCGCACCGCGCTGTATGCGGTCTACGCGCAGCAGAACCAGAACAACGACCAGGAACGCGCGACTCTTGGCACGCCTAACCAGAACGTGAATACCTTCACGGGTCTCGGCGCTGGCATCGGCGACGCGAGCGACACTGGCGCTGGCAACTACCAGCGTGGCTTCAACCTGGGTGTTCGCCACTCGTTCTAATCTCGTCTCACGACGGGTTTAGCCAGAACGGGCGCTTCGGCGCCCGTTTTTTCGTCTACGCGACCAGGCGGGCAAGACGTTGCGCGGCGGCAACAGATTTGCGGCAGATTCATTGCATCTGCAAGCTCGTGCTTGCGACCGTGCGTCGCTCGTCTTTAGGATTCGTCCATCGAATGACTGACGGCAAAACCGGCAGTTCCTTCGCCCGATTTTCTCGACACCCTTGGAGACTCTTATGCAAAAGAAGCTGATTGCGCTCGCTGTCGCAGGTCTTGTTTCCGTCCCGGCGTTCGCCCAGTCGAACGTTACGATCTACGGCATCGTCGATATGGGCTACGCCTATCGCGGCGACAACGTGGTTGATGGTGTCAAGAACCGCAACGGCATCGATTCCGGCATCGCCAACGGCAGCCGTCTGGGCTTCAAGGGCACCGAAGACCTCGGCAACGGCCTGAAGGCGGGCTTCGTGCTGGAGCAGGGCATTGCTGCGGATACCGGTACGTCGACCCAGGACGGCAAGACCTTCGGTCGCCAGTCCTTCGCCTATCTCGGTGGCAACTTCGGCACCGTCGCCCTCGGCCGCCAGTACGCGCCGCAGTTCATCCTGCTCGACTCGATGGATCCGTTCGGCACCGGCCAGGTTGGCGCATCCAACAACATCTACGCCATCGAAGTTCGCCTCGACAACCTAGTGAGCTACACCTCGCCGAGCTGGAACGGCTTCAACGTGGTCGCCGGCTATACGTTCAGCGCGGCGGGGAACGAGTCCAAGGGCAACAACTCGACGGATCTGGGCGATGGTTTCTACGGCGATGTTCGCGTTTGGGCGATCAACCCCAATTACGCGAATGGACCGCTTAAAGTTGGCCTCAATTACCATCAGGCGACCCTGAAGGCGGCTAACTCCGTTGGCGGCGTTCCGAATCTGCTTGCTGGTTCGGATGGCGACAAGGTCAAGGTCTGGGACATCGGTGGCAGCTATGATCTTGGTGTCGTGAAGCTGTCGGCGATCTTCGGTCAGCGCAAGGCTGACAGCGATGTGGTCGGCGATTTCCTGTTCAACCCGCTGTTCAAGAAGAGCACACAGTGGCTGGTCGGCGCCACCGTGCCGGTCGGGCCGTCGGGCAAGGTGCTGCTGTCCTATGTGCACCGTAAGTCCGAGCTGACAGCCGGTGCGAAGAGCCCAGTTGGTCTGAACACGGATTCCGATGCGAAGTCCGGCCAGTGGGCGCTCGGTTACGAGCATGCGTTGTCGAAGCGCACCTCGATCTACACCGCCTACTCGGACATCAACAACAAGGGGTCTGCCAAGGCTGTCGAAGCTGGCGAGGCCATTACTGCTGCTTCGGTCGGCGACGCCACCAGCGGCGGCGGTGGCTACCAGCGCGGCTTCAACCTCGGCCTGCGCCACGTGTTCTGATCTGTCGCAGCTTGCGGTTCAAGGAAAACGGGCACTTCGGTGCCCGTTTTTGCGTCTTGGCGCCGCTCGTGATTCCGGCGACGGTGGGTGTGGAAACAGGCGGTTTTTGTAGGAGCGGGCTTGACCGCGATCTCGCAGGGCAGGTCGCGGTCAAGCCCGCTCCTACATGATCGGCTGGACGCCTTGAGTGTGCTTCGGGGAAGGCGCGCCCTGGTCAGTTGTAGTGGAAGCGGCAGGCGATGATCACCAGCTCGCGGTCGTTCGCCCGATAGATCAGGCGATTCACGTCGTCGATGCGGCGTGAGCAGTAGCCGGAGAGATCGCAGCGCATTGGTTCCTGCTTGCCGATGCGCGCAATCGTATCGACCGCAGCCGCGCGCTTACGCATCGGCCTTGCGTGGTGCCGATCAATCTGGACAATCTGACCGGGTTTCCTCCTTGGCGCCAAACCATGACCGACCGCTACGCCGTCATCGGCAACCCCATTTCGCACTCGAAATCGCCCCTCATCCACGCCGCATTCGCGCGCCAGACCGGGCAGGACATGCGCTACGACGCCATCCTCGGCCCGCTGGACGGCTTCGAGGCCTGCGTGCGGCAGTTCATGCGCGAGGGCGGCAAGGGCATGAACGTGACGGTGCCGTTCAAGATCCAGGCGTTCGAGCTGGCGGACCGGCTCACCGAACGCGCGCGGCATGCGCAGGCGGTGAATACGCTGAAGTTCGAGGCCGATGGCAGCATCCTCGGTGACAACACCGATGGCGTGGGCATGGTGCGCGACATCCGCGACCGCCTGGGCGCGCCCATCGCTGGCCGGCGCGTGCTGCTGCTGGGGGCCGGCGGCGCGGCGCGTGGGGTGCTGCTGCCGCTGCTGGACGAGCAGCCGGCCTGCCTGGTGATCGCCAACCGCACGCCGGAGAAGGCGCTCGAGCTGAAGGCGCTGTGCGAAGGCCGTGGCGAGGTGGGCGTGGCGCGCTTCGACGAGCTCGGCAGCCAGGCCTTCGACCTCGTCATCAACGCCACCTCGGCCAGCCTGGGCGGCGAGGGCCTGTCGCTGCCGGCGGGCACGTACGACGCCGGCGCGCTGGCCTACGACATGGTCTATGGCGACCGCCCCACGCCTTTCATGCAGCGCGCCGCCGAGCAGGGCGCGGCGCGCGTGGCCGACGGCCTGGGCATGCTGGTCGGCCAGGCGGCCGAATCCTTCCACCTGTGGCGCGGCGTGCGGCCCGAGACCGAACCGGTGATCGCGATGCTGCGCAAGCGTTGATTGCGCAGCGCAGCGGGTGGAGCGCTTGATCGTGCTCGCCTTGCCTGATGTCTCGCATCACGATGCATGCATTATGATGATGCAACGTGATTGGAGGAGCCCAAGCATGCATTCTCTGCAGATTCGTAGCCTGCCTGACCACGTCTATCAGGCGCTTGCCTTGCGCGCTGAGCGCGCGCACCGAAGCCTTGCGCAACAGGCGCTGGTCGAACTCGCGGGCGACGTGGAAGGCACGGCGGGACACCGGCGCAGGACGGTCCTGGAGCGGATCAAGCTCGGTCTGAGCCCGGACGCCGGCGCCCTCGCGCCTTCTCCGGAACAACTGATCCGCGACGATCGCGAGCGTTGATTCCGTGAGAGTGGTGCTTGACGCCTCGGCGGCGATGAACCTCGTGATGCGCACCGAGCGCGGATTCTGTCGAGCGATAAGCGGCTGCTCGGCTTGGCCGCGAAGATCGATCCGAGCATGATCTTTCCCGACGAATGAAATCCGAGGCGTTTTCCGGCGGCTGGCTCGCCTGCGCCCGCCGCATTCCTTCGCCCAACTTCGATGAGCGTCCCGACGGCGAGGTGCCCAGCCTGATCGTGGTGCATGCGATCAGCCTGCCGCCCGACCAGTTCGGCGGCCCGGGGGTGGAGCAGCTTTTCACCAACACGCTGGACCCGGACGAGCACCCGTATTACGCGACGATCTGCCATCTGCGGGTGTCGGCGCATTTCTTCATCCGGCGCGACGGCGAGCTGATCCAGTTCGTGTCGGCGGATGCGCGCGCGTGGCATGCGGGGGTGTCGAGCTGGGACGGGCGGGAGCGCTGCAACGACTTCTCCATCGGCATCGAACTGGAGGGTTGCGACAGCCTGCCGTTCGCGCCGGAGCAGTACCGCAGGCTTGCCGGGCTGCTCGAAATTCTGCAGGCAAACTACCCGATTCGGGCTGTCGTCGGGCACGCCGATATCGCGCCAGGACGCAAGACAGACCCGGGTCCGTGCTTCGATTGGGCCTGCCTGCAGGGTTTCACACTTGTTGCAAGGCGTTAAGTGCTTGTTTAGTATGCGCTGTCAAAATTTGACAGGACGGGCAGGAGGAAATACACTGCGTCCCAATGTTGCTCTGCAACATTTTCAACTTAGCCTTTTTAACCATTAACCATCGGTGCGGCGCAGTCCTTCGGGAAGGCGCAGTTTCATGGACGTACGCACCGCGGGGCTTGTCGTCTGGTTGCGGCGGCAGGCTTTAACACCTACTGGCGACCGAGTATTCCGACACGCGAGGGCTGCTGACCGCAGCCCTCGCGCGTGTTCAGGGCCTCACCGGCACTGGGCAGCCGTCAGCCTCACAAGGGCATGCGGGACGTCGAGCTCTGGCCACAGCATGGAGGACACCATGAAACACGCAACTCGAACTCAGGGCCTCGCGCGTCAGGCGGGCGGCGTTCTTTTAACCCTCGCGCACGGCGCATTGCTGGCTGGTGGCTTGATGGGAATGGCCACGGTCGTTCCCGACAGGCTGGATCCGGTCAGCGTCAATTACACGGACACGCGTAACGCGATCTCCGTGCAGCAGGTCGGCGCGCATGCCGGCCTCGCGGTGGAAGCTCCGCAAGGGACCTCAGCCGCAACCGGTGGCAAGCCGGTCCACCTTGCCCAGGCTGTTGCCGAAGAAGGTGGCCTGTCGCCCGAAATGGGGCGCGTCCGGGACTGGGTGGCCGACCGTTACGGCATGCCTGTCGAAACGCTGCAACCGGTACTTGCTGCGGCCGAAGAGGCCGGGCGCGACCGTGGCATCGACCCGATGCTGATTGTTGCGGTGATGGCGGTGGAGTCGGGTTTCAACCCGCGCGCGGTGAGCAACATGGGGGCGCAGGGGCTGATGCAGATCATCCCGCGCTACCACCAGGACAAGATCGGCAAGAAGCGCGGCAAGAATGCGCTCTTCGACCCCGAGTTCAATGTCCACGTCGGCACCCAGGTGCTGCACGAGACCATCACCCGCTACGGCAACGTGCAGCGGGCGCTGCAGGCCTACAACGGTTCGCTCGGCGATCCGTCGATGCGCTACCCGCGCAAGGTCATGGCGATGAAGAAGCGCATTGTCGCCGCCGCCGCCGGCCGCATCGAAGTGGCCTCGGCCGGCTGAGCGATCGCCGCCGACGACTTGAGCGCGATTGCCAATCGGATCGCGGTCAAGCCCGCTCCCACAGGAAGAGCACTATCCGCCTCGCAGGAGCGGGCTCGACCGCGACCTGTGCCTTGCCCGGTCGCGGTCCGGTCGCGGCCCGGTCGCGGTCAAGCCCGCTCCTACTCGATGTCGTCCGGATTCCGGCCCAGCGTCGAGAAGCCGAGATAAGCCGCTTCGAAGCGTGCCTTGCCGTGGCGCAGGAAGTGTTCGAAATCCCAGTCGCCGGCGGCGAGCCGGCCGGCGTATCGAGGCTTGAAGACATAGGTCCAGGCCGCCAGGCTGCGGCCGTCGGCGAGCGTCGCCGTGACCCGTTCGCGGGTGTATTCCTCGCCCTCGAAGGCGTCCAGCCGCGCCCAGGCGGACGACCGCAGGTCCAGGTAGAGCACGCCCTGCACCGCGCTGCCGGGCGTGGGCACCATGCCGGGGTAGTGCTGGCCGATCACCGAGTGGCGGCGATGTTCCGCCAGCGTGGCGGGCGCGTGGCGAGTGCAGGGCGTGCCGCACACCGCGGACATGATGTCCTCGCACATCAGCGAACCGTAGGTGAAGCAATGTTCATGCATGCGCGTGGCCGTTCGCATCAGTCCTGAAGGATCAGTTCGGCCAGCGCCGCAGGGCTGGTGACGGCGCGCCAGTGCGGCGCCATCTCGGCTGCGTCCAGGCTGCCGTAACCCCAGGTGGCGGCGAGGAAGGGCAGGTGGTTGGCATCGGCCGATTCACCGTCCTCGCTGCGGTCGCCCACGTACACCGCGATGTCGCGCGCGATGCCGCGATCGGCCATCAGGCGCGCGATCATCGTCGCCTTGTCGGGCAGGCGCGGCTCGAACATGTCGAGCGCGTACACCGCGTCGAAATGCCCCGCCCAGCCGAGGTGCTGCAGGATCAGCCGCGTCGGGTGCAGGCGCTTGTTGGTGGCGATCGCCAGCCGGCAGCCGCCGGCGGCCAGCCGCGTCAGCATGTCGCCGACGCCGTCATAGGCGGCGGTCTGCAGGTAGCCGGTGGTGTCGTAGCTGGCCTTGAAGTGGGCGGCGAGTTCGGCGATGAGCACCGGATCGGTGCTGCCGGTGAGCATTTCCAGCGTCTCGAGCAGCGGCGGGCCGACGATGCCGGCATCGATCGGCATGACCGGCGCGCGGCCGGCGGCTGCGAAGGCTTCGCGATAGCTGGCGAGGATGGCGGGGGCGGAGTCGATCAGGGTGCCGTCGAGATCGAACAGCACGTGCGGGTACAGGGGCATGGATGGGGGCGGGCAAGGGGCATGGAGCCATTCTATTGCCAACAGCACCGCGGAACCTCATGCGGGACGGCCACGAATCCAGTCTGCCGCCGGGGGGGCGTTCCGTCGGGCTGCGGAACTCACATAAATGCGCGACCTCGCTGCGCTCGGGACTCGAACAGCCCTCACCCGCTCCACGCATCGCCCTCCCGCAGATCTGCCGTGTCGCGAACTCCCGGAGAGGCTGGAACCGCGCAGGAGTGAATTCAATATTTCAAGAATTGTTGTATCATCCGCAAATGGACAAGCCGACAGCCCTCTCGATTTTCGAATCCCTGTCCTCCGCCACGCGGCTGGACGTGTATCGCCTGCTGGTGAAGACCGGGCCGGAAGGCCTGGTGGCGGGCGAGATCGGCGCTGCGCTCGAGGTGCCGCCGACCAACCTGTCCTTCCACCTGAAGGCGCTGGCGCATGCGGGCCTGGTGTCGGTGGCGCAGGAAGGCCGCTTCCAGCGCTACCGCGCCAACATGCCGCTGATGGTGGACCTGATCGCCTACCTCACCGCCGAATGCTGTGCCGGCCACCCGGAGCAGTGCGCCGGCGTGACCGAGGCGGGGGCCTGCGTGGATGCGGCCTGCGGGTCGGCGCGCGCGATGCAGTGATGCCCCGCCGGCCGAGATGAACATGACAGATCCGAGCGCACCATGAAGACACTGACGATCGTCTGGCAACGCCTGGTGGACGCCGGTGGCAGCACCTGTCCGCGCTGCGAGGGCACCGAGCAGTCGATCGAGCAGGCGGTGGAGCGCCTGAAGGCCGCGCTCGTGCCGCTGGGCGTCGAACCGCGGCTGGAAACGCGCGAAATCACGCCCGAGGCTTTCAAGGACCGGCCGCTGGAATCCAACCGCATCTGGATCGATGGGCAACCACTCGAAGCCTGGCTGGACGGCGCGCCGGGCGCCAGCCCCTGCTGTGACGCCTGTGGCGATGCCGAGTGCCGCACGATCGAGGTCGACGGGGCCATCTACGAGACGATTCCCGAAAGCCTGGTGGTGCGCGCCGGTCTCATCGCCGCCAGCCGCCTGCTCGATCCCACGCAGCCGGGCAGCGGCCCGGGCTGCTGCTGACTTCTCCGCACTCCTTCCTGCAAACCGCCCCATCCATGAACGTCCTCTTCCTCTGCACCGGCAACTCATGCCGCTCCATCCTCGCCGAAGCCACTTTCAACCACCTCGCGCCCGCAGGCTGGAAGGCGATCAGCGCTGGCAGCCAGCCCGCCGGCTACGTGCATCCGCGTTCGCTGGCGCTGCTGGCGCGCGAAGGCATCCCCACGGAAGGTCTTCACAGCAAGTCGTGGGATGCGCTGCCGGTCACGCCCGACATCGTCGTCAGCGTGTGCGCCAGCGCCGCCGGCGAAACCTGTCCGGTCTACGTCGGGTCGGCACTGCGCACCCACTGGGGCGTGGACGATCCGGCGCACGCCAGCGGCACGGACGCCGAGATGGACGCCGCCTTCATGACGGCCTACCGTATCCTGCGCGCCCGCATCGAGGCTTTCTTCGCGCTACCGCTGGCCGAGCTGGCGCAGGACCGCGTGCGGCTGAAGGCCGAACTGGACCGCATCGGCACGCTGCGAGTCTGATTTTTCACTCACGTTTCAATCTTCGATGGAGTATCGAAATGGCCAATATCCAGATGTTTGATCCCGCCCTGTGCTGCAGCACCGGCGTGTGCGGTGTGGACGTCGACGAGGCGCTGATCCGCGTCGCTGCCGACGTCGAATGGGCCAGGCAGAACGGGGCGCAGATCGAGCGCTTCAACCTGGCCCAGCAGCCGCTGGCCTTCGCCGACAACGCGGTGGTGAAGGGCGTCCTCGAGCGCTCCGGCGCCGAGGCCTTGCCACTGGTGCTGGTCGATGGCCAGCTCGCGCTCGCCGGCCGCTACCCGACGCGCAGCGACCTGGCGCGCTGGGCTGGCATCGCCGAGCCGGCAAAGCTCAAACCCGTCGCTGACTCGAACTGCTGCTCCGGCGGCCGCTGCTGCTGATCACCGAAGGCGAGCCATGAACTTCCTCACCGATCCGCCGCGCTTCCTGTTCTTCACCGGGAAGGGCGGCGTGGGCAAGACCTCGATCGCCTGTGCGGCAGCGCTGCGCCTGGCCGCCGCGGGCCGACGGGTTCTGCTGGTCAGCACCGACCCGGCGTCCAACGTCGGCCAGGTGTTCGGCCTGGCGATCGGCAACCGCATCACGCCGATCGCCGCGGTGCCGGGCCTGGCCGCGCTGGAGATCGACCCGCAGGCAGCGGCGCAGTCCTACCGCGACCGCCTCGTCGGGCCGGTGCGCGGCGTGCTGCCCGACGCCGTGGTGCAGGGCATCGAGGAGCAGTTGTCCGGTGCCTGCACCACCGAGATCGCCGCCTTCGACGAATTCACCTCGCTGCTGACCGATGCCGCGCTGGTGGCCGACTACGACCACATCCTGTTCGACACCGCGCCCACCGGCCACACGATCCGCCTGTTGCAGTTGCCCGGTGCCTGGAGTGGCTTCCTGGAGGCGGGCAAGGGCGACGCGTCCTGCCTCGGCCCGCTCGCGGGCCTGGAGAAGCAGCGTACGCAGTACCGCGCCGCGGTGGACGCGCTGGCCGACCCGGCACGCACCCGGCTGGTGCTGGTCGCACGCGCGCAGCCGGCGACGCTGCGCGAAGTGGCGCGCACGCACGAGGAACTCGCCGCGATCGGCCTTACCCGCCAGTATCTGGTGATCAACGGGCTGCTGCCCGCCGACGAGGCTGCGGGCGATGCGCTCGCCGCCGCCATCCATGCGCGCGAGGCGCAGGCGCTGGCCGCCCTGCCGGAAACGCTCGCGGCGCTGCCCTGCGACCGCATCGCGTTGAAGCCCTTCAATATGGTCGGCGTCGATGCGCTGCGCGGATTGTTCGACGACGCGCAGGCCGGTGAGTCCGCGCGGGATCCGTTGGCGTCGATGCCCGGCCGGATGGAGGCGCCTACGCTGGCGAACCTGATGGACGACATCGCTGCCGACGGCCACGGGCTCGTCATGCTGATGGGCAAGGGCGGCACCGGCAAGACCACGCTCGCGGCGGCGATCGCGGTCGGGCTGGCGCAGCGCGGCCTGCCGGTCCATCTGACGACCTCGGATCCCGCCGCCCACCTGGCCGAGACGCTGGACGGATCGCTGCCCGGGCTCAGCGTCAGCCGCATCGACCCGCAGGCCGAGACCGAGCGCTATCGGCAGCAGGTGCTGGCGACCAAGGGCGGCGCGCTCGACGATGCCGGCCGCGCACTGCTCGAGGAGGTCCTGCGCTCGCCCTGCACGGAGGAGATCGCGGTGTTCCAGGCCTTCTCGCGCATCATCCGCGAGGCGGGGCGCAAGTTCGTGGTGATGGACACGGCGCCCACCGGCCACACGCTGCTGCTGCTCGACGCCACCGGCGCCTACCACCGCGAGGTGGCGCGGCAGATGGGTGGCACGGGCATGAACTTCACCACGCCGATGATGCAGTTGCAGGATCCGAAGCGAACCAAGGTGCTCATCGCCACGCTGGCCGAGACCACGCCGGTGCTCGAGGCGGCAAGTCTCCAGGCCGACCTGCGCCGCGCCGGCATCGAACCCTGGGCCTGGGTCGTCAATGCCAGCGTCGCGGCGGCCGACACGCGCTCATCGCTGCTGAGGCGTCGCGCCGCCACCGAATTGCGCGAGATCGACGCAGTTGCCACCCGCCACGCGGCCCGCGTTGCGGTGGTGCCGCTGCTGCAAACCGAGCCGGTCGGTGTAGGGCGTCTGCTCGAACTGGCCGGCGAAACTCGCAACATCACTGAAGGAGTCTGAATTGGGGCTGTTCGAACGCTATCTGACCGTCTGGGTCGCGCTGGGCATCGTCGCCGGCGTGGCGCTGGGCCTCGCCGCACCCGATGCCTTCCAGCTCATCGCCGGGCTCGAGATCTATCACGTGAACCTGGTCGTCGCGGTGTTCATCTGGGTGATGATTTACCCGATGATGATCCAGATCGACTGGCATGCGGTGCGCGACGTGGGCAAGCGGCCGCGTGGACTGGTGCTGACGCTGGTGGTGAACTGGCTGATCAAGCCGTTCACCATGGCGGCGCTGGGCGTGCTGTTCTTCCAGTACCTCTTCGCACCCTGGGTCGATCCGCAGTCGGCCAGCGAATACATCGCCGGCATGATCCTGCTCGGCGTGGCGCCGTGCACCGCGATGGTGTTCGTGTGGAGCCAACTGGTGAAGGGCGACGCCAACTACACGCTGGTGCAGGTGTCGGTGAATGACCTCATCATGGTGTTCGCCTTCGCGCCGATCGCCGCCTTCCTGCTCGGCGTCACCCACATCACCGTGCCGTGGGAAACCCTGGTGCTCTCCACCGTGCTGTATGTGGTGTTGCCGCTGCTCGCCGGGATGGCCACGCGCCATGCGCTGGAGCGGCGCTCGACGCACGCGGTGGCGGACTTCGTCGCCCGGCTCAAGCCTTGGTCCATCGTCGGCCTGATCGCCACAGTGGTGCTGCTGTTCGGCTTCCAGGCCGGCACCATCGTCGCCCAGCCGTTGGTCATCGCGATGATCGCGGTGCCGCTCGTCGTGCAGAGCTACGGCATCTTTGCCATCGGCCTGATCGGCGCGCGCATGCTGAAGCTGCCGCACGACATCGCCGGCCCCGCCTGCCTGATCGGCACCTCCAACTTCTTCGAGCTGGCGGTGGCGGTGGCGATCTCGCTGTTCGGGCTGAACTCCGGCGCGGCGCTGGCGACCGTCGTCGGCGTGCTGGTGGAAGTGCCGGTGATGTTGTCGCTGGTGGCGCTGGTGAACCGGACCGAACACTGGTATCGCCACGGGTCGGTCAGCGGCGCAGGCGATCCCGGCACGACAGGCCGGCAGGCCGTGATCGACGCGGAGGGTCGCCGTGTCTGACGCCCTGACCGATCTGCCGAATGTCCGCGCCGACCTGTTCCGCATACCCGATGGGGCGCTGCTGCGTCCGGCACAGCCTTCGACTCATCCGCCGCGCTTCCTGCTGCTGTACGGCTCGCTGCGCAAACGCTCGTTCAGCCGGCTGCTCGCCGAAGAGGCAGCCAGGCTGCTGCGGGCGATGGGGGCGGAAGTGCGCATCTTCAATCCGAGCGGGTTGCCGCTGCCGGACGACGCGCCCGACACCCATCCCAAGGTCGTCGAGTTGCGCGAGCTGACGCAATGGGCCGAAGGCATGGTGTGGTGCTCGCCCGAACGTCACGGCGCGATGACCGGCATCATGAAGACGCAGGTCGACTGGATTCCGCTATCGGTCGGCGCGGTGCGCCCCACCCAGGGCAAGACGCTGGCGGTGATGCAGGTGTGCGGCGGCTCACAGTCCTTCAACGCGGTGAACCAGATGCGCGTGCTGGGGCGCTGGATGCGGATGCTGACCATCCCCAACCAGTCCTCCGTGGCGAAGGCTTTCATGGAGTTCGACGAGCACGATCGCATGAAGCCCTCGACCTACTACGACCGCGTGGTCGATGTGATGGAGGAACTGGTGAAGTTCACGCTGCTGACGCGCGACATCACACCCTACTTGGTCGACCGCTACAGCGAGCGCAAGGAGAGCGCGGAGGAACTGTCCAAGCGGGTGAATCAGCGCTCGATTTGATCTGGCTGCTTGTGGCCGTTTGCGCGGCCCGCTAGCGTTCAGTCATCTGAGCTTCGCAGCGGGATTTTCCGCGGGAGGTTGTGCGATGGAAGGCATGCTCCATTCGGCGCTGGCCGTGTTCTACGGCGGTGCGGGCAATCTGGCCGCCTACCTGGCAGCGCACGTGCTGCTGTGCCTGTTGCCGGCCTTCTTCATTGCCGGGGCGATGGCGGCGCTGATCCCGAAGGAAACAGTTACCCGCTTCCTCGGGCGTAACTCGAGCAAGGCCGTTTCCTACCCGGCGGCGGCGGCGGCGGGCTCGTTGCTGGCGGTGTGCTCCTGCACCATCGTTCCTTTGTTTGCCGGGATCTACAAGAAGGGCGCGGGGCTGGGCCCGGCGATCACCTTCCTGTTCTTCGCGCCGGCGGCCAACATCCTGGCACTGGTGTACACCGGCGGCGTCATCGGCCCGGACCTGGCGATCGCGCGCTTGCTGCTGTCGTTGACCTTCGGCATCGGCATCGGCCTCATCATGGCGCTGATCTTTCGCGCCGACGACGCCGCGCACGATCTGGCCACCGACAACGCCTTCGCCGCGCAGGGCGCCGGCATGGGGCGCATGGCGCTGGTGTTCCTGTTCGTGTGGGTGGCGCTGCTATTGGCCGGCACGCTGAAGCTGGGCGTGCTGACCGGCACTTACCTGAATTTCGATCTGCCCGTCGGTGATGCGCAGGGGTGGCAGGCCACGCTCGACCGGCTGGTGCCCTACGACGCCGCGAAGGGCGAGGAGGGTGTGTCGGTGCAGGGTGTGGTGCTGATCGGGCTGCTGGCCTCGATCGGCTTCAGCGCCTGGCGCGGGCTGGAGAACATCCAGGACGGGCCCAACGCCTGGACGTGGGCCAGCCTCATGCTGATCGCGGCCACGCTGCTGGTGGCCGCGCTGGCGGTGCAGCCGCTGCCGGGCGGGCTGCGCATCGGCCTCACCGGCAAGTTCTTCGGCGTGGCCGCGGCGCTGGCGGTGCTCTACGTGCTGATCCGCGACCGCCTGACGGAGGACGAGTTGCGCGACTGGCTGTGGGAGTCGTGGCGCTTCGTGAAGCAGATCTTTCCGCTCCTGGTGGTGGGCGTCTTCATCGTCGGCATGATCCGCGTGGTCATCCGCCCGGAGTGGATCGAGATGCTCGCCGGCAGCAACTCGCTGACCGGCAACCTGGCGGGCGTGGCATTCGGCGTGTTCATGTACTTCCCGACCCTGGTCGAAGTGCCGATCGCGAAGATGTTCCTCGACCTCGGCATGCACCGCGGGCCGCTGCTCGCCTACCTGATGTCCGACCCCGAACTGTCGCTGCAGAGCATGCTGATCATCTCGGCCATCATCGGGCGCAAGAAGACGGCCACCTATGTCGGACTGGTCGCGCTCTTCAGCGCGACGGCCGGATTCACGTACGGCGCCTGGATCGACGGCATGTCGCCGTTTTCGCTCGCCCTGTATCTGGCGGGTTTCATCGCTTTGCTGGCCGTGCTGCTGTCGCTGGCCAGCCGTCGCGCAAGCTCATCCTCATTGAAAGGAGTCTGATCATGCTCAGCATCAAGGTTCTCGGCCCCGGCTGCGCCAACTGCCGCAAGCTGGAAGAAGTCGCGCGCGAGGCGGTCACGACGCTCGGCGTCGAGGCGGAGATCAGCAAGGTCACCGACATGCAGCAGATCGTCGCCTACGACGTGCTGAAGACACCGGGCCTGGTGATCAACGAAAAGCTGGTGTCGTCCGGGCGCATTCCCACGCCGGCGAGCGTGGCCGAGTGGATCCGCGCGGCGCTGTGAGCCGGAGAATCCAAGTGCAGACGAGCTATCTCGAGCAGGAACCTGCGCGCAGCGAAGTCGATGGGTTGGCGGGCGCGACGGTGGTCGAGTTCGGAGCGCACTGGTGCGGCTACTGCCGGGGGGCGCAGCCGGCGATCGCCGAAGCCCTCGCCGCGCATCCGGGCGTGCGCCACCTGAAGATCGAAGATGGCCCCGGCCGCCGGCTGGGGCGCTCGTTCCGAATCAAGCTGTGGCCGACGCTGGTGTTCCTGCGCAACGGGCAGGAGGTCGCGCGCCTGGTGCGGCCGACGGAGGCGAGCGAGATGCTCAACGCACTCGGGCAGATCGACACCGCGCGCTGAGCGCAGTCCACGTCCGGTCGCGGCCTGGCGCCGGACGGGGGGCGTCACCCTATCGCGCCTCGCGCTCCCTGAGGTGCGTCGCGGCGGGCCACACGCCCCACATGTCGACGTGGCGCTGGCCGTTGAGCCACTGTCCGAGCGGCGCCGGCCAGTGGAGTTCGTAGTGGTCGTCGTGGATCATGCCGATGAAGCGCAGGTGAAACTTCAGGTTGGTCGCGTCGAGCGGGATATCGCCGAAGGTCTTCGTCAGGCCGCCGCTGATCTGGGTCTTCTGGGTCCGTGGGCCGGATCGCGTGTCGTAGGTGAGGGTGGCGTCGACGATGTAGGTGCAGCCGACCTGATTGACCAGCACCAGCTCGAACGCGCCCAAGGGCATGATCCAGTTCGGGATCAGCAGGCGGCCGTCGAAGGACGCGAAGCTGTAGGCGATCGGCACCGGCACCGGCGCGAGCGTGCCCGAGCGTTCCGGCCACAGATGCCGGTCGATGCTCTTCTCCTGGTTCGTCGACAGATAGGAGCCCTTGCCGGAGGCCTTGCCGAGCATCCCGTTGATGCCGCTGACCGAGCCCGCGATCGAGAAGCTTCCGCTGTCTTCCTGCGAGCCGACGTTCAGCCCGCTGTGCGCCCACAGCACGCCGGTGACGACGCCGAAGCCCTGCGCGATGTTCGTGCCGTCGCCCATGCTGACCGATTTCGCCTTGACCGCCAGCCGGTCGATGTTGTCGAGGATCACGCTGCCGAAGTCGTCGACCGTCGCTTCGTGCGACAGGGCGAACTCCGAGGCGATCGCGCCCGCCTTCTCCAGCCCCCATTTCACTTCCAGGCCGGCTTCCACCGTGGTGCCCGTTTCAGGGTCGACGCTGGTGCCGTCGAGCTTCATCGTCGCCTCCTTGCGCGACACATGCTCGGACGAGAGCAGCCAGGTGTTCGACACGGGCATGTCATTGACCTTGACCGCCAGCAGGTCTGCGGCCACCAGACGGAACTCGCCCGACACGGGATCGACGACGCCCACCGCGCCGGGCTTGATCTGCGGGTTGAGCGCCCAGTTCCCCCAGTAGGCGGGGCGACTGTTGCGAATCAGATTGGTGAACGCACGATTCCAGTTCTGCATGGCAATCCTCCCTCAGGTCATGGCCCACGGCGCACATTTCTTATGCCTTCAAGATAGACAGAGCTGCGCCGAGGGGAAACCCTGCTGACGCGCGTTTTTGCCCCTGTGGCCATCGGTGCGACAATGACGCCCCCCGTTACCGCCTGCCGTCGCAAGGCCGGTGCGCCAATTGCCCGATCACCGTTCTTTCGTAGCCATGATTCAATCCACTCCAGCCAGCTCAGTCGCGGCGCACGCAGCGCACTCGGCAGACCACCCCTTCGCCGCAGCCCTGCGGGCCATGAAGTTCCCGCGCATGGGGGGCAGGGCGTTCATCGATTTTCGCCATTCGTCGGCGCGCGAGATCGACGACAAGCTGATCCGCTCTGCCTGGCAGAACATCCTCGGTGCGCGCAGCGACACCGAGCGCAACCTGTTCTTCGATCGCTGCATGCATGCCTACATGGACGCATGCGACATCTTCAAGGACTACACCGTCCTGAACTACGAAACCGGCGAGGTCATCCACTACGATCCGCCCGAAGCGGATGCCCGGCTCGCGCACGAGGAGACCGCGGAATACCTCGCCCGGCGCATGCTCGGCGCGGCCTTCAGCGGTGCAGGCGTCGAGGTGCAGCGTTACCTGCTGGGCAAGCTTTACCGCCTGGGCGGCGACGTCACTGCCACATCGGTGGCCGCGCATGCGCTGATGTTCCACGCCGCCGCCGACGTGCTGGTGCCGGCGATCAACGGCGGCACGCTGAAGCGCGCGGACCTCGCGCACTACCGCGAAGTCTCGCCCGAGGACGACATCGTGTCGCGCCTGCTGCGCGAGGGGCGCCAGGGTGACGAAGCGGTGCGGCGGGCCCTGGCCACCATCGACGAAGCGGTCGCCATCGACTGGGACGGCCCGCTGTCGCTGTGGCCGTTCGCCGGCTACTCGGACACGGTGACGCTGTACGCCAAGGCGCAGGACAAGGACCTGCTGCCGCCCGGGCGAGAGCGCTAGGCCGGCTGTCGCGCCGGGCCGGGGGTGGTGCGGATGCGACGGTTGCGGCCGGCGAGCATTCCCACGACTGCCATCGCCAGCGACAGCATCACACACATCGCCAGCGGCGCACTCCAGCCCTGCGACAGGTCGCGCAGCCCGCCGATCAGCGGCGGGCCGAAGGCCGCAAGGGTGTAACCGGCACACTGCGCCATCCCCGACAGCGCTGCCGCCTGGCGCGGGTTCTCGGTGCGCAGGCCCATGAACATCAGCGCCAGGATGATGCACGCTCCCGCGCCGAAGCCGAAGCAGGCCACCCACAGGCTCGCCAGGCCTGGCAGCAGTTGCAGGCCCAGCAGCCCGGCGGCGACCAGCAGCGACATCACGAGCGCGACCAACTTCTGATCCTTCAGGCGCTGGATCAGCGGCCCCAGCAGCAGGCCGGGCACCGCGGAGGCGAGCTGCATCAGCCCATGCAGCGAGCCGGCCTCGGCAGCCGAATAGCCGAGGCTGGCCAGGATGGCGGGCAGCCAGCCGATCATCACGTAGTAGATGAACGAGTTGAGGCCCATGAACAGCGTCACCTGCCAGGCCAGCGCGTGGTGCCAGATGGGGCTGCCGGCCTGCGCCGCGGCGGTGGCCTGGCCGACGGCAGGTTTGCCGAGCTGCGGCCACCACAACAGCATGGCCGCCACCGGCAGCAGCACCATGGCCAGCAATGCGCCCGCCCAGCCCAGCCCGACGGTGGTCGCGAGCGGATACACCGTCGCCGAGGCCACGGCGGCGGCGATGCCCATCGTCAGCGCGTAGGCGCCGGTGACGGTGGCGATGCGGCTCGGGAAGTCGCGCTTCAGCAGGCTGGGCAGCAGGACGTTGCCTACCGCGATACCCGCGCCGATCGCCGCCGTGCCCGCAAAAAGGCTCCATGCCGGCCCGGCAGAACGCAACACCACGCCGCCGGCGATCAGCACGAGCGCGCCGAACAGCGAGCGCTCCAGCCCGAAGCGGTGCGCCAGCCACGGCGCCACCGGCGAACCCAGCGCGAAGGCAAGCAGCGGCAAGGTGGTGAGCAGGCCGGCGCGCGCGGTCGAGAGGTTGAACGCGTCCTGGATCAGGGACAGCACCGGCGCCAGGCCGGTGATCGGCGCACGCAGGTTGGTGGCGACCAGCAGGATGCCGATCAGCAGCAGGACCATGCGTCGGTCCTGCGGTGGGACGGGGGGGCCTTGGCTCATGTGGCGCATTCTCGAGGCTTTGGAGGGACTCGAGTGTACCCATCTGCGCGTCGGTCGCGGTGTTCATCGAGGTGATGCCGGGCTGCGCATCGCAGCCTGATCGATGCACGCGCTGCTGCAAGAGGAAATCCATCCAGGCGGCGCCTCTCGTCGGCATTGTCAGAGGAGCATGATCTGAAATACAGGTGACGCATAGCTGTAATGTCAAATCTGCCAGTTCCGGCATGACATGGGCCTCCCTACACTGCGTCTCGCACGCTGTCGGAAACCAGAGCTTCAAGCGAAACAGGCGGCGAGCTGTCGTTGTGCGAGGTGCCATCAAGTGGTGGCGCCGGGGCATCCGGAGATGCCCGGCCCAACGGTGGAGACGAGCATTGCAGCACTCACACACCCTAAAGGAAAAGCCATGACCACGATCGACCTGCGCGGCCTGAACCCCGCCCCCGTGACCCCCTTCACCCGCGACGGCGCCGTCGATTACGCCGCCATCCAGCGCCTGGGCGCCTGGCTCGCCAGCATCGAGGGTGTCAAGAGTCTGACGGTGCTGGGTCACGCCGGCGAAGGCACTTTCCTGGAGCGCGACGAGCAGCTCAAGGTCATCGAAGCCTTCCGCAAGTCCGTCGATGACCGCATCCCCATCATCGCCGGCATCACGCTGGAGGGCACGAAGGTCGCTGCCGACGAAGCGAAGCGCGCCAAGGAAGCCGGTGCCTCGGTCGGCCTCATCTATCCGTCCCACGGCTGGCTGCGCTTCGGTTACCAGAAGGGCGCTCCGCAGGACCGCTACAAGGCGATCTATGACGGCAGCGGCCTGCCGATGATCCTGTTCCAGTACCCGGATGCCACCAAGTGCACCTATGACCTGGAAACCCAGCTCGACATCGCCGCGCTGCCCGGTGTGGTCGCCATGAAGAACGGCGTGCGCAACATGAAGCGCTGGGACCGCGAGATCCCTGTGTTCCGCAAGGAGCGTCCCAACGTGCCGGTGCTGACCTGCCACGACGAGTACCTGCTGCACACGATGTTCGACGTCGATGGCGCGCTGGTCGGCTATGGCTGCATCGCCCCCGAGCTGCTGGTGGAGATGATCGCCGCCGGCAAGGCCAAGGACTACAAGAAGGCGCGCGAGCTGCACGATCGGCTGCTGCCGGTGACCGCCAACGTCTATCACCGCGGCTCCCACATGGAAGGCTCGGTCGCATTGAAGTGGGCGCTGGTTGCCCGGGGCATTCTGGACCATGCCACCGTGCGCTCGCCGCTGCTGCCGCTGGCCGAAGGTGCCGACAAGGAGATCGCCGACGCCATGCGCGCGGCCGGCCTGGGCCGGGTGGTGTGATCCATCTGACGACAGAAGCGTCATGCCGGTGAGGTGTCGATCGGCAGACTGAGGCGAAATCGCCGGACGGCGGAGCGGGCTTCCGCTCCGCCGTCTTCATAATGAGAGGAGACAAAAGCCATGTCGGGACTCGTCGCCAATGGCGCCGCAGCACTACGGGCGGATCAACTTGTAACGGGTGGCTCGGCCGCCCACGGCGCCGCGAACGCCGAACTGGTGGCGCGGCTGGAGCGGCTGCCGGTGACGCGCCGGCTGATGCTCATCCGCGTGATCGTGGGCATCGCCACTTTCTTCGATGCGTACACGGTGTTGGCGATCGCCTTCGCGATGCCGCAACTGGTGTCCGAATGGAAGCTGTCGCCGACCGAGGTCGGCCTCATCATCTCGGCGGGCTACGTCGGCCAACTTTTCGGGGCGGTGATCTTCGGCTCGCTGGCCGAGAAATTCGGGCGCCTGAAGACGCTGTTCATCACCATCGTGCTGTTCGTGTCGATGGACATCGCCTGCCTGTTCGCGTGGAGCGGTGCATCACTGATGCTCTTCCGCTTCCTGCAGGGGCTGGGGACCGGGGGCGAAGTGCCGGTGGCCAGTGCCTACATCAACGAGTTCGTGGGGGCCGAGAAGCGCGGCCGCTTCTTCCTGCTGTACGAAGTCATCTTTCCGATCGGGCTGATGTTCGCCGGCATGGCGGGCTACTTCCTGGTGCCGATCTACGGCTGGAAGGCGATGTTCGTGGTGGGTCTGGTGCCATCGATCCTGACCATCCCGCTGCGCTGGTTCCTGCCCGAGTCGCCGCGCTGGCTAGCCTCGCGCGGGCGCATCAAGGAGGCCGAGGCCGTCGTGCAACTGCTGGAGAACGACGTGACCAGGCGGGGTGGCGTGTTGCGCGAGCCGGCGGTCAAGCCGCTCGATCCGCGGGCGACCGCCAAGTCCGACTGGCGCGAGCTGTTCCAGGGCATCTACCGCAAGCGGACCTTCACCATCTGGGGCCTTTGGATGTGTGTGTACAT
This sequence comes from Thauera sp. 2A1, assembly GCF_009469595.2. Lineage (GTDB taxonomy): Bacteria > Pseudomonadota > Gammaproteobacteria > Burkholderiales > Rhodocyclaceae > Thauera. The sequence continues at coordinate 49,751 of NZ_SSXV01000025.1, forward strand.
GGTCAACAACGGCCTCATTACCTGGCTGCCGACGCTGTACAAGCAGGTCTTCCATCTGCCGCTGCAGACCAGCCTCGCCTACGGCTGGATCACCTCGGGCGTGGGCGTCATCGCCTCGATCATCTGCGCACTGATGATCGACAAGGTGGGCCGCAAGCCCTGGTATGCGGCGGCCTTCCTGCTGGCGATGATCCCGCTGCTGACGCTGACGTCGCTGGGCGCCACCTCCGCGGTCCAGGTGCTGATCCTGGCCACGGCCGCCTACGCGATCCTGCAGACGGTGTCGTTCTCGCTGTACCTGTACTCCTCGGAGCTGTACCCGACTCGGCTGCGGGCGGTCGGCACCGGCTTCGGCAGTGCGTGGCTGCGGGCGGGGTCGGCGCTGGGGCCGATCACCGTCGGCTTCATCGTCGGCGATTTCGGCATCCGCTACGTGTTCTCCGCCTTCGCCGCGGTGGCCCTGGTGGGCGGCCTGGTGACGCTGTTCTTCGCCATCGAGACCAAGGGCCGCGTGCTTGAGGAGCTGTCGCCCTGATCGCATCGCGTTCCGTGCCGATCCGTCGCAGAGGCGGATCGGTCGTGCATGGGGGCGGCGGCGCAGGCGCGCCCACTCGCGACGGGTGCTCAGTCCGCAGCGATCTGCGGCAATGTCGTCCCGCTCGTCCTCGCGATTTCCTGCGTCACCTGCATGACCGTGCGGCATGCGAGCGTCAGTTCGCCGTGAGGTGACATTGCCAGCGCGATGTGGCGCAATACAACAGGTTCGACCAGCATCGAGGATTGCAGCCGGCACTCCCGGGCGGCAGCCGCGTAGGCATAAGGGCCGAGCAGGGCATGAGCGCCGCCGTCGGCGGCGATGTGCGTCTGCAGGCTCAGGGAGTCGGCTTCGACGGCGACGTTGAGCGAGATGCCGTGTTCGAGGCAGAGCTGGTCGAGCCGGTCGCGCCAACTGTTGGGGCGGCAGAACAGCACGAGCGGGAGCTTGTCCAGGCTCGAAAAGGGGACCGTCGGCTGGGCGGTCAGGCTGTCGCCCTCGGCACCGACGAGGTAGGTCGCCGTCTCGAAAAGGTAGATGTCCCCGTTCATGGGCGCCGCGCTGTAGCGATACAGGATGGCGAGGTCGACGTTGCCGTTTTCCAGCCAGGTTTCCAGTTGCGCGCCCTGTCCTTCGCGCACCATGAGCTGCACCAGCGGGTAGCGCTCGCGCATCCGGTAGTACAGCGCACTGACCAGCGGATGTGCCATCGACGGCAGGATGCCGATCCTCACCCGGCCGATCGGTTTGCCCGCCGTGGTGCGGATGTCGTTGACCAACTGATCCGTCCCCGCCAGCCAGGCACGCACCATCGGCGCAACGCGCTGGCCGAGTTCCGTCAACACGACGCCACGACCGGTGCGCTGGAACAACCGCCCGCCGCATTCCCTTTCGAGTTCGGCGATCTGTCGGCTGATGTGCGGCTGACTGGTGCCGTAGGCCGTGGCGACCTTGCTCAGGCTGCCCAGTTCGGTGGCGTCGATGAAGAGCTTCCAGGTCGCGTAATCCATGCCTGAGCCTCGCACTTTTATATACAAAAAAAGTATATCTGAAATACAAGATCTGCTACTTCTTGCATGGCTAGCGCATCCCTAGACTGCATTCATGGCTGCTGACCGAACCGCAGATTCACACGAGAGCTCGGTGGCATCCGGTGTTTGGTCAGGCAGTGCTCATCCCGCGCGGGGGCATGCCGACCGGATGAATTCAAAAGACGACGTGGATGGAGACAGGGATGAAGTGCAGATCGACGGCACCGAAGGTGCTGATGGCCGCAATGCTGACTTGCCTGGTGGCGGGCGAAGCCAGTGCGCAGGCCGTGGAAGTGTATGGCCTGATCGGGGTGTTTGCCGGCAGCGTGCAGCGTAGCGGCGAAAGGGAAGGAACGAAGCAACTGGGTGCGGGGGGGCTGACCACATCGTATCTGGGCTTCAGGGGGGAGGAAGACCTTGGAAACGGACTGAAGATGATCTTCTCGCTGGAGAGCTTCTTCCGCCCGGACACGGGGGAGCAGGGCCGCACGCCCGCCGATCCGTTGTTCTCGCGCAATGCCTGGGTTGGCGTCGACAGCGCCTACGGTCGTGTGACGCTCGGGCGCCAGACCAATCCCACCTATGCGGTGATGTCGCAGTTGAGCCCGTTCGGCAGCTCGGTGGTGTTCTCGCCCCTGGCCGTCCAATCCTTCGTTGCGGCCTATGGCAGCAACATCATCGGCGACACGGTGTGGAACAACACTGTGCAATACAGCACACCCGAATTGAAGGGCCTGCGCGGCTCGGTGCTTTACGGCACCGGAGAGGTGCCGGGGCATACCGGGCAAGCCAACCTCGGCGTGCACGGCACCTATCGCGACGGACCGTTCATGGCGGCGCTGTCGATGCAGCGCGTGCGCATCAACGTCAATCGACCGTTGCCCGAGGCGCAGGACTCGTGGCTGGCGGGCGCGAACTACGACTTCGGTCCCCTGAAGTTATACGGTAGCGCGGCAGGCACCCGCATCGACAGCGGGGCGGATACGCGCCTCTATGATGCAGGCTTGTCCGTGCCGGTGTCCGCTGCCGGCACCCTGCTGCTCGAAGGGGCGCGCTCGCGTATCGACCTGCCGAACGGCGTCGAAAAGCATCGCACCACGACTTCGTTCGGCTATGACCACCGGCTCTCGAAGCGCACCGATGTGTATGCCGTCTATTCGTATGACAAGAAAACGGACGCGTCGTCGGGCAACACCGTGGCCTTCGGCATACGTCACGCATTCTGAGGCCTGCCTATCTGCTCGAGGGAGGAACCAGGCGTGGGTGAGACGGGGGCTCAGGCATGTCGTCCCGTCCGCGACGCCGGGGCAATTCCCCGCGCGCTGGCAATGCAGAATGAGGCTCGCTTGGGATGAGCCAGGATGAATTCCCTGGCTCTTCCTGCAGCCGGCTTACTTCAGCAGATCCTTGTGCTTCTCGAGGGCGGCCATCGCGCACTGTTCGTCCAGATGCCCGCCGGGCGCGCCGCCGATGCCGATGGCGCCGATCACCTCGTTTCCGACCTTGACCGGTACGCCGCCGCCAAGCAGCAGGAAGCCGGGGATATTCACGAGATTCGCGGCCGCAGGGTTCTTCTGGGCGCCTTCCATCATTGCAAGCGTCGTGTTCTTCGCCGATGCAGAGGTGAAGGCCTTGGCGCGGCTGGCCTCCAGGGTGTGCGTGCCTGCATTGTCGGCGCGCTGCACGGCCCGCACCTGGCTGGCGCGATCCACCACCGTGACGGCCACGGCGTACCCCTTTTCCTCGCACGCGGCCACGGCGGCCGAGGCCAGCTGGTTCGCCAGTTCCAGCGACATGTTGCGTTCCGTACGGATGGCCTGCGCCGAAGCGCCCGAAGTCGCCAGGGCCGAAACAAGAAGGATTGCCAGTTGTCGTTTCATGAGAGTTCTCCTCGGTGCGGGGTACGGCGAAACCGCTCCGCCGTTGAAAAGAACTTTATTTGACCCGCCGTTGCGGAGCCATGCGTAGCGCTACGCCCGATGCTCCGTAAAACTACGGAGCCGTCAGTTGCGAGCCTCCCGGCTGGAATCCACTTGTTCCACCAGGGCGGCGTAGCGTCGGATCAGGTGCGCCAGCGAGGGCACCGCCAGCTTCTCGAACAGGTTGGCGCGATGGGTTTCCACCGTCCTGGGTGAAAGCACCAGGGCGCGGGCAATTTCCTTGTTGGTCAGCCCCTCGACGATGAGGCCGAGCACTTCCCGCTCGCGCTCGCTCAACGCGGCGTAGCGATGCTGGGCATCGCGATCCGCAGCCTGCCGCTCGCGCGACCTGACGTGCCGGCGCACGGCCTGCTGCAAGGCATCGAGCAACAGTTCGTCATCGACCGGCTTCTCCAGGAATTCAGCCGCGCCTGCCTTGAAGGCACGCCGGCACAAGTCGACCGTGCCGTGGCCGGTGAGCATGATGGTCGGCTGGTCGACGCCTGCTGCCTGCAGCGTGTCCAGCACCGAAAGGCCGGACACGCCGGGCATGCGCACATCGAGCACGATGGCGCCGATGCAGTGTCGGTCGAACTCGGCCAGGAAGCGTTCCGGATCGCCCCAGGTCTGCACCCGCAGGCCCACGGTGCCGATCAGGAGCGCGAGCGATTCGCGCACGGCGGCATCGTCGTCGACCAGGTGGATCAGGGGCGACAGCGACGCAACCGGATTCTGTGCAGCGGTCATGATCTTCCCTCCGGTGCCGGCGACGCCGCCGGCAACTCGAGCACGAAAATCGCCCCGGAACCGTCGGCCGGCTTTTCATGCCAAAGCCTGCCGTTCATCTCCTGCGCCAATGTTTCGCACAGGCTCAGTCCCAGCCCCAGCCCGCCGGGTCGGGCGGTCACGAAGGGCTCGAAGATCCGCGCCGCCACCTCGGGCGGCAGGCCCGGGCCGTTGTCGCGCAACGACAGGCGCACTCGCCCGCCGCCCGCTTGCAGTGTCCAGGTCAGTTGGGGCGTGGGGGTGTCTTCAAGCGCGTGCAAGGCATTGCTCGCCAGGTTGTGCACGATCTGCTCGACCGCCACCGTATCCGCGAACGCCCAGCCCTCTTCGGCGGGCAAGTGCACCGCGACGCCGCGACGCTTGCACTCCGTCGCCATCAACTGCATCACCTCGCGCACCACGCTCCGCAGTTCGACCGCTTCTCGCTCGTGTGCGCCCGGGCGGTCGATTGTCCGCCGCAGGCGCGCCACCACGTCAGCCGCGCGGCGTGCCTGGCCGACCACCTGCTGCATCGCGTCGCGGGCCGCCTCGACATCGGGCGGTGCATCCGCGAGCAGCCGCCGGCTCGCTTGCGCACCTGCCAGCACCGCCGTCAGCGGCTGATTTAGCTCGTGCGCCAGCCCGGCCGCCAGCTCGCCCAGGGCATTCAGCCGCGACACCTGACCGAGCCGCAGCAAGGCCTCGGCATGCTGCCGCGCTTCGCGCTGACGTCGCAGCAGCAGCGCCATGAAGGCGAGGGCTGCCCATATCGCCCACGCAAGCAGCAGCGGCATCCAGGGAAGGTCGCGCCAGAGAAAAGCGCGCACAGCCACCAGATCGAAGGGCTGGCTCGGTGCGGCCAGATGCTTGCGGAACTCGAACCGCCACAACGCCTCTTCCGCTGGCCGCTTCTGCACCACCCAGCGGTCGGGTCCGATCACGAGGGCCACCTCGGCCGTACCTCTTTCCGGGCTTGCCCCGAATGGCCACTCGGACCACGGCACCATGAGCGGCAAGGAAATCTCCAGCGCATATGCGGTTCCCGTCTCCGCCGGTGGCGTTGCCATCCAGAACCGACCTGCGGACCAATCCACACGCAATCGCGGCACGCTCGGGGCCTCGCCAAGCGCTCCATCAACCTCAGGATCGCCCCGACGTATGTCGAGCACCTGCGGATAGACCGCAGCCAAGCGCCGGGCGAGCTCATGCGCCGAATCCGGCTGCACAAGCTGGAGCATCGCCAGGATTGCCTCATGCTGCACGGCACGCTGGGACATCAGGCGGTGAGCAATGCGTGCGTCCGTCTCGAACGCCTCGCGCGCGCGATCGGCCGCCCCCTGAATCAGCCACGCGCTGACCAGTGCGCCGACAGCGAGCCAGGCCACCGCCAGGCTGACAAGCAAACGACGCGGGAGGGAATTCGGGCCGACCAGGGACATGCTGCGGATTCTTCCACAGATTCTTTCCCCTTGGCCTGTGGCGCGCTTTCGCCTTGGGGAAGAGGCCTGGCAAGAGGCCGCGCGGGTCACCAAGCCACCATCCATGCGCTTCATCGACGATTCGACGGCAGGCATGGGCAGGATCGAGGCCGTCCAGGGGCCGGTGGGGTAGCCGTACGAATGACGTTGCCCGCTCAGGTGCGAGGCTTGCGCGCCAGGTATTCCCTCGCTGCAGCGACCAGCAGCGCCGTGGTGTTCTTGACCCAGTCGATGCGCTTCTTCTTCCAGGTGTCCCAGCCGTCGGGCAGGCGCTTGGCGATGAACATGGCCTGCAGGTCGGCCACCGCGAGGGCGGGCTCGCCGTCGACTTCCCGGGCGTCCGGCCGGTTGGCGAAGAAGGCGAAGAGCAGGCCGAACTCGCCGGCCGAACCCACCAGGTTGTCCTGGCCGAGCAGGCGGGTGAGCTTTTCCTCCATGTCGCGATGCGCGCTGCGGCTGCCATCGTCGGAACCGAAGATCCTGCGCATCCACGCCGTGCCGGCGCTCTCGGCGAGCGCCAGCAGGTCCGAGCCCAGCAGCCTGGCGACCGCGGTGCCGAACACCAGTGCGGCCGGGTCCCGCAACAGGTTGTCGGCGATGAAGCGGCCGATGTCCGAGCGCCTGATCCAGCCGTCCCGGCCCAGCGCCGCGAGCCGCGCGAAGTCGTCGGCACTGAAGCGACCCGAGTCCGGCACGGTCGGGTCGCCCTGCAGGATGCCGCTGTGCCCTGGGTGGGAGCCCTGCGATCCGGGAAAGGCGAGCGAGAACAGCCCCGCGGGCACATGCTGGTCCAGTTGGCCGCTGCTGCCGCGCATGAAGGCGTGATTGCCGGCGGCGAAAAGCACCAGCAGGTCGCCCAGATCGCCGCCGCCGCTGTTGCCGAGCGCCCTGACGTCTTCCAGGCGGGCGAGCGGATCGGCGGCGCTGTTCCTGACCGGCAGGGCGCCCTGGGCGATGGCGCTGCCGATGAAGGGGCAGGTCGCCTTCTTCTCCACGAGCTTGGCGATGTCGTCGTCGCCCAGTTCGACGGGCTTGTCGAGTTCGTCGTCCATGGCTTGTCTCCTGATGCGTGATCTCGATCTCTGGCGGCGGCGCGGGCGGTGTGCCGCGCCCTCCGCCTCGTCCCGTCCTATCCCGCTTGGCCGGCCGCACGCTGGCCGCCGGGGCGGGATGCGAGCTGGGCCAGCATCGCGTCCTTGTCGGCCCTGACCTGCGGGTGGTAGCAGTCGGCGGGTTGCGCGCCAAGGTGGCCCACGCAGGCGTTGCAGTCGACGCAGCGCGGCCCCGGCGTGCCATCGCGCACGTGGTGATAGAAGAAGGGGTCGGCGAGGAAGGGGCGGCCGGCGGACACCGCATCGCACAGCCCGCGGGCGAGCGCGGCCTCCATCGCCGCACGCGTACGGAAGCCGCCCACGCAGATCACCGGGATGCGCAGCCGCGCCTTGAAGTCCGGCGTGTAGTCGAGGTTGAAACCCTCGCGCCCCTTCCACAGCAGGTTGCAGGCGAGCGTCACCAGCGGCCGGAACACTTGCAGCAGCGTGCGGCGCAGTGGCGGCAGGTGGGCCATGCTTCCCTGCAACATGTTGCGCAGGCAGCGGTCGAAAGTGCCGCGCACCATCGGAAAGCCCGATTCGTAGTGGCCGACCGAGATCTCGATCGCATCCACCCCCGCGGCCTCCATGATGCGCGCGGCTTCCGCCAGTTCGGGCGGTGCGAGGCCGTCGCGCAGCGGCAGCGCGTCGGCGCCGTTCATCTTCATGATCACCGGAAAGTCGGCGCCCACCCGGCGGCGGATCGCGCCCAGCACTTCGCGTGCAAAGCGCGTGCGCTGCTCGAGCGCGCCGCCGTACTCGTCGTCGCGCCGGTTGGTGTAGGGGGTGAGGAACTGGCTCATCAGGTAACCGTTCGCCGAGTGCATCTGCACGCCGTCGAAGCCCGCCTCCTTGCAGCGGCGCGCGGCCTCGCCGAACTGCTCGACGATGGCCGCGATTTCCGCCGCCCGCATCGCTCGCGGTTGCGTGCCGGTGAGCAGATCCTTCACCGCCGAGGCGGATACGACGTCCGTCGCGCCGACGAAATCCGGCACCACCTGGCGACCGCAATGATTGAGCTGGGCGAAGATCCGTCCGCCGCAGGCGTGCACCACCTCGGGGATGCGTGCCAGGCCGACGATCTTCTCATCGGCGTCCGCGCCCACCTGGCGGGGCGCAGATTTGCCCTGGCGGCTGACGTAGATGTTGCCGGTGATGATCAGGGGCGTGCCGCCCAGCGCGATGAGACGGTAGAACTCGACCAGTTCGTCGGTGACGAATCCGTCCGCCGACGCGCGGGTCTCGGCCGTCGCAGTCTTGAACAGCCTCGCCGGCAGCTCGAGCGAACCGATACGGATCGGCGTGAACAGCAGTGCCTCGCCTGCAGCCATGAGTCACCTCCGCGCGCCCTGGCGGCGAACTGCGTGATTCCCCTCATGAATCCAGTCTAGACCATGGGGTGTCCGGTACAGGGCGATCGCACGGCTGCGACGATGACAAGGCGCGGATCTGGTCTAGTCTTGAATCGAGAACCGGCATGGATGCCGGGTGCGGTCGCCCCGGCCATCGCCGAGGGATGCCGCACACATGCCGTGAGGTCGTCGACCATGCGAATCGGATCGTTTTCGAGGCTCGTCGCAGTGCCGCTGGTGCTCGTGCTGTCCGCCTGCACGCCGTTCATGCAGTACCGCACCGAGTACGACCTGTGCGTGAATGCGGGCAACGACTTCATGCCGGCCTGCGCTCCGCACGCCCTGCAGCAGTTGAAGGCTGGCGAGGGGGCCGACTACCTGCTCGGCTTCGTCGAGTTCGACGATCAGGGCCAGTTGTGGGACCGCAAGCAGATGCGCGCCGTCGTCGATCGCTTCACCGAGGAGACGGCCGCGCGCGATCTGCTCATGGTGGTGTTCGTGCACGGCTGGAAGCACAGCGCCGCCCCGGGCGATCCGAACATCGACACTTTCCGCAAGGTGCTCGGCAAGCTCAGCCTGGACGAGGCGCAGATCGCTCTGCAGTCCGGCAAGCCGGCGCGCCGCGTGGCCGGCGTGTACCTCGGCTGGCGCGGTGGTTCGGTGAGCGTGCCGTGGGTCGAGAACCTCACGTTCTGGGAGCGCAAGAACACGGCGCAGAAGGTCGGCCATGGCGGCGTGACCGAGGTGCTGGCCCGGCTGGAGCAGATCAAGCGCGACAAGGACAGCGTCGACGCGGGCCGCAGCGCGACGCGCCTGGTGGTGGTGGGGCACAGCTTCGGCGGGGCCGTCGTGCACACGGCCCTGTCGCAGCTCCTGGAAGCCCGCTTCGTGCGCACCAGGGGGCCGGACGGGCTGCAGTCCGACGCCGAAGGCTTCGGCAACCTGGTGGTGCTGATCAACCCTGCGTTCGAGGCCAGCCAGTTCACCCCGCTGAGCGACATGTCCGCGGAGCGCGGCAACTACTTCGGCACCCAGCTCCCGACCATCGCCATCCTGACCTCCGAGGCGGATTACGCCACGCGCTATGCGTTCCCCGCCGGTCGCCATGTGTCGACCTTCTTCGAGAAGACGCACGACATGCAGCGCTGGAACCAGACGCTCCGGGCGACGCAAACCATCAGCCAGGGCGACGCCAACGTGGCGGCGGTGGGCCATTTCGAGCCTTACCGCACGCATCGGCTCTATCCGGCCAAGGACGCGCCGCGCGGCGCCACGCCGGCCCTGCCCAGCCGGGAAAGCGTGCGCAACGCACTGGAGGCGGCCAGCGCCTGGGAGCGTGACGAGCCCGGCAGCAAGATCGCCTTCGCCGACCTCACCCTCGAGCGCACCCCCAACTCGGCCGGACGCAACCCGGAGCTGCTGATCTACGTTTCCGGGGAGCTCATCCGCGACCATAACGACATCGACGACGAACGCGTCATCGAGTTCGTCAAGGAGCTGGTGCTGATCTCGACCCTGCCGCAGGAGCACAAGGAGGCGGCGCGCCGGGCACTGCAGATGGCGCCGCCAGCGAAGCAATAGCCGCGCCGCTCGCGGGAGCTCGCTGGTTCGAAAGCGTGAGCGAGAACAGGCAAGGGGAGCGCAATGAGCCTGAAGATCTATGTGTCGTCGACCTTCGAGGATCTGAAGGACTATCGGCGGCGCGTGTACGAGCAGTTGCGCGCCCTGCGCCACGACGTCATCGCGATGGAGGACTACGTCGCCGCCGACGAGCGTCCGCTCGACAAATGCCTGCGCGACGTTCGCGACAGCGACGTCTACATCGGCCTGTTCGCCTGGCGCTACGGCTACGTGCCGCGCGCGGGCAATCCGCAGCGCCGCTCGGTGACCGAGCTGGAGTATCTCGAGGCGAAGAAGCACAGGAAGCCCTGCCTGATCTTCCTCACCGACAATCGCGCGCCCTGGCCGCCGGACCAGATGGACTCCACCACCGGCGACAACGACGGCGGCAAGAAGATCGCCGCCTTGCGCAAGACCTTGCGTGACAAGGGGCTGGTGTCGACCTTCGAGACGCCGGAGGCGCTCGCGACCAAGGTCGTCACCGCGCTTTACAGTTGGCAGGCAGAATCCTCGCTGGCGCAGTCGGCGCGCGCGCACGGCATCGTCGAGGAGGCGCTGTCGGCGGGCGTGCAGGCCGCGGCACGCAAGACCAACACCCTGCTGTGGGTGCCAGGCTCGCGGCTGCGGGTGCGCTTCATCGGCACCGACACCGGGTTCGCCGCCCGCATCCTGCGTCTCGCCCAGATCTGGAGCGCGTACGCGAACGTCTTCTTCGTCGCCAGCGACGACGAGGATGCCGAGCTGCGCGTCGCCTTCGACAAGAACGGAGGCTCCTGGTCCTACGAGGGCTCGAATTGCCTGAGCGTGCCCGCCGGCGAGCCGACGATGAACCTCGGCTGGCTGGAGCCGGCCCTGCCGATCGACGACGTGGAATCCGTGGTGCTGCACGAGTTCGGCCATGTGCTGGGCCTCGCGCACGAGCACAACAACCCCAGCGGCGACATTCCGTGGGACAGGAAGGAGGTGGAGAAGCTCCTCGGCGGACCGCCCAACCACTGGGACCCGCACACCATCGACCAGTACCTCTACAGCACCTGGGAGAAGAACCGCTTTCCGTTCGACAAACCCTTCGATCCGCTGTCGATCATGTCCTACTACTTCCCGAAGGAAGTGACCGGCGGCAAGCCGATCTTCGGCACCAACACCACCCTGTCTTCGGGCGACAAGGAGTTCATCAGCCGGCTGTATCCGTATGCAGCGGGGGGTTGAGGTGCCAGGTGCCCCAGGCGCGATGAGGCGCGAAACGATCGAATGGAAGACCACCGGTGATTGCGCGCATCAGGCGCTTCGAGCCCACGCACTGACCACTTCGGCGGCAGACACCCCTGCTCGGACTCCACCGCCACCTCCGCCGCAATGGCGCGGCAATGGATGATTGCGAGGATGCCAAGGTGAAGATTCTCGTTGTCGGATCCCTCAAGAACGTTCCCAGCCAGCCGGAACTGTGCGCCTGCTTCGTGGCGAGACTGGGCGAGATGATCGTCGAGCGCGGCCACGTGTTGCTCAACGGCTGCCGCGGGTCGCTGGACAAGGTGATCGCCGAGGCGGCCGACGTGCGGCTCCAGGCGCTGGGCAGGAAGCCTGCAGATCAACTGGTCGGCTATCGCCTGCGGGATGCCGAGCCGATCCACCGCTGCGGCCGCATCCGCATCTCCGAACTCGGCGACTGGGAGCTCACCCATCCGCGTCTGTCTCCACCGGAGCAGTTCGCCGAGGCCGACGTCGCCGTCTTCGTCGCCGGCAGCGAAGGCACCTTCATTGCCGCCAACTGGGCGCGCATCGCCGGCATTCCGGTGCTGGGCGTCACCGCCTTCGGCGGCGCCGGTCGCGAGCTGTATGCATCGGAAAAGGCGCAACTCAGCGAGAAGTTCGGCAGCTCGATCACCCGCGACGAGTTCGACGTGCTCAACCAGGACGCCACCGACGCCGATGCGCTCGCCGCCGACGTCGTCACGCTGGCCGAGCGCATCGTCATTCCAACCACCGTGTTTCCGGTGCTGCCGTTCTCGATGGACTTCGAGGACGTGAAGGATTCCTTCCGCGAAAGCTGCCGCGATGCGGGCTTCGAGTTGCGCGGCACGGACGAGGAGGAGACCACCGAGCGCATCATCCCGCGCATCCTCGAAGGCATCCGCCGTGCCGCCGTCGTTGTCGCCGACGTCACCGAACCGCGACCGAACGTGTACTACGAGATCGGCCTCGCGCAGGGCATGCAGAAGGATGTCATCCTGACCGCGAAGGAGGGCACCGTCCTGCCCTTCGACCTGGCCGACATCCCTACGCTGCTGTGGAAGACCCAGCGCGACCTGAAGGAGAAGCTCACCCGTCGGCTTCGCCTGCTGCGGCCGACCTGAACGGCATCGGGTCGAAAGACGCCGCATCCCGATCGATGGCGCCCCCACCGAGGCGCGATCTCAATCGGGAATCTCCGGTTCCACAAGTCGCGCCAGATGCTCGAGCGACTCCTGCCAGCCGAGATAGCAGAACTCCGGCGGGATCGCCTCGGGAATCCCCTCCTGCACGATGTTCAGCTCCGCCCCGCAGGCCACGGCGCGCAGGGTGACGGTCGTGATCATCTCGCCGGGCAGGTTCGCATCGTCGAACTTGTCGGTGTAGCGGATGCGCTCGTCGGGTACGAGCTCCAGATAGTGGCCGCCGAAGGAATGGGCATTGCCCGTGCTGAAATTCCGGAACGCCATCCTGAAGCTGCCACCCACCTTCGCATCGAGGTGCTCGACCTTGCAGGTGAAGCCGTTCGGTGGCAGCCATCGGGCGAGGGCCTCCGCATCGACAAAGGCGCGGTAAATTTTTTCGGGCTTCGCGCGCAGCACGCGGTGCAGGCGGACGGTACCGGTGGGCATGGCTTCTCCTTGCGCTGGGGTTGGGGCAGGGGCTGTCGTCGCCCCTTCCCGTACCATAGTCGAACGGCCAGGCCAGCGCTGCGCGCAATCCGGGTTTGCTGCCGGAAGGGCCGGCGATGGAAAGCTTGCTTGCGCCATCCTCATGGCATGATGTGCCGCCCGTCTCCAGCAGGACCTTCATCTCCATGAAAACGATCGGTCTCCTCGGCGGCATGAGCTGGGAATCCACCGTGCCCTATTACCGCCAGATCAACGAAGCCGTGAAGGCCCGGCTCGGCGGTCTGCATTCGGCGAAGATCGTGCTGTACAGCGTCGATTTCGCCGAAATCGAGCGCCTGCAGCATCGTGGCGACTGGGATGCCGCCGGCACGGTGCTGGCCGACGCGGCGCTGGCATTGGAGAGGGCCGGGGCCGATTTCATCGTGCTGTGCACCAACACCATGCACAAGATGGCGCCGGCCATCGAAGCCGCAGTCACGATCCCGCTGCTGCACATCGCCGATCCGACGGCCGTTGCGATCCGTCAATCGGGCCTGCGCCGCGTCGCGCTGCTCGGCACGCGGTTCACGATGGAACAGGATTTCTACCGGGGGCGCCTGGCCGGGCATCACGGCATCGAGGTGCTCGTCCCGGAGGAGGCCGATCGCGAGCTCGTGCATCATGTGATCTACGAGGAGTTGTGCCTCGGCCGCACCGAGGACGCCTCGCGTAAAGCTTACCGCGACGTGATGCAGCGCCTGGTCGAGCGCGGGGCACAAGGCATCATCCTGGGCTGCACGGAGATATCCCTGCTGGTCGGGCCGCAGGACGCGAGCGTTCCCCTGTTCGATACGACCGCAATCCATGCCGCCGCAGCCGCGGAGGAGGCACTGGGGCAAGATCGGACCATCTCATGAGCGACGGCATCCCACGCTCGCGGGCAGTCGGCGAATAACGGCCATCAACTGGATCGCGGCCAATCCAGAAGCCGGTGACGTCATCCGGGGAAGTGGCGGCTGCCGTAAGGTCCGTTGGACATCTCGGGCCAAGGAAAACGCGGCGGTGCCAGGATCATCTACTTCAACGCGAACACCGAAACCATTTGGCTCTTGATCGTGTACAAGAAAGCCAAGTTCGACAATCTCCCTACGTCCTTCTTGGCGGAGTTGAAGCAAGGAGTCGAAGATGCCCTCTGAGATCGAAAAGTTCCAGCAGGATTTGCTTGAGTCCGTCAAGCAAATGAGACGTGGCGAGGCCGCGCGCACCACGCGTGTTGAGTTGTCCGAAGCAGCCAAGGCTCGCGCAAAGATGGGCTTGTCTCAGCAAGCTTTTGCGGAGCTCCTTGGAGTGTCCTCCAGAACGCTCCAGGAGTGGGAGCAGGGTCGTCGCTCGCCCACAGGTGCTGCCAAGACGCTGCTCCGTGTTGCCGTTGCTCACCCCGAGGTCGTGCAGGAATTGCGCAATTAAATCAATGCACGTCGGATGGTTTCCAAGGTCCACACGGGCGTCGGCTTGAAGACCTGCATGCTGCCATCGCGCTTGAGAATGTCATCAGGCGACGCGGGGTCGATAGCAGCGCTCATCCTCCTGAATGGCATGAAGCGTCCGTGTCTCGCTTGCTTCAGCGAAGGCTCGGCCTGCCGCCGCCCCTTCCTTCTGGGGGCCACGGATGGCCGTTCGGTCCGGAATGGCCTCCGTCAGTGGCGCAGCGGAGTGGCAAATCCGCTCAGTTGCCGGAATTCGGGCCGCTTGCTGCAATACCCATCACGAGCGTGGAGGCCTGACCGTGGGGATCGGGTCTGACGGCAGGCGGCCGTGCGGCATATGTGATAATCGACCGACAGATTTCCTCGAATCAGGCTCGAATGACAGACCAGGACGAAGCTACGCTCGGCAGGATCGTCGCGGCTTGTCGTGAGCTGATGGAAACCGACTTGTGCGAGTTGTTCGAGGAGTTGGGGCCCCTGCTGACGCGGATGGCGATTGCGCGTGCCGAAACCGGTCGCGACCGCCGCGAGCGGGTCGCCGCTGTCTCGCTCAAACTTGCACTGCCTTCCGTTTGGGAGAAGGTGACCCCTTCTCTCAGGGACAAGCTCAGGAAGCGCGAGACGGATGCGGCCAGGTCGGGCTACGCTGCGGCCGAACAGTCGAACATCCGGCTTCTGAGCCGCGAGGAAGAGTCGGTTCGTTTCGCCATGCGCGAGGTGCTCGAGCGCATTGCCCTGGCCTGTCGCGACGAAACGAAGGCGCTCGAGCGGCGGATCAATTACCTCGTCTTGCGCCAGGCCATGAGACCGGGCGACTCGACTTTCAAGCTTTCGGCGCTCTGGCCATGCATCGAGGCCACCTGTGCCGAGTTCGTCCGCGACACGGACGCGCTCATCCTGTTGCTGCAACTGGTCGGCGAGCAGATGGCCGCCGAGATGCCGCAGCTCTATCGGGTGGTCAATGAGGCGATGATCGAGGCCGATGTCCTGCCTCGGCTCAAGCGCAGCTACCGGGACGTGATTCCTGCCGACGCGCAGGAGGTTGCCGAGGAGTCCGCCCGGGTGGCAGAAGCCCTCGATCGTTTGGTGAAGGAACGGACCGCGGATTCCGACAGCAAACAGATGCCCGCTTCCACAGGGGTCAGCAACGAGCTGTTCAAGTCGCTGACGACGCTGCAGGCGGCGCCTCCGCCGGTACGCCCGGGCAAGCACATCAACGTGGTCCGCATGGTGCGCGACAGCGATGCGGCTCGCAACATGAAGCCGCTCGAGGCATTGACGCTCGACATCGTCGCCAAGTTGTTCGACCTGATCTTCAGCGATCCCAACGTTGCCAATGACATCAAGGCGCTGGTGGCCCGGTTGCAGACCACGGTGCTGCGGGCCGCGATGCTGAACCCGCGCTTCTTCGCCGATCGAAGCCACCCGGCACGGCGCTTTCTCGACAGCCTCTCGGTCGTCGCGGTGCGCTGGGGCAGGGTGGTGAATGTGGAGGATCCGTTCTACCGGAAGCTCGCCGAACTGGTCGACAAGGTGCAGACGACCTACGACGGAGACATGGGCGTGTTCGATGCGGCCAATGCCGAACTGGACGCCTTTCTCTCGGAGCGCGAGGAACTCGAGGAGCAGCAGAACCGCGCGCTGACCGACGCATTGCGTGCCCGCGAGGAGGAGATGCGCGCGAAGCGTGATGCGCAGGTGCGCTCGCAGAAGCAGGCGGATGCCTGCATTGTCCGCGTGCTGGAACGGGCGGTGCCGATCGAGATCGAGGAATTCCTGCGCAGCTACTGGCGCGACGTCGTGCAGAACCGCATTGCGCAGTCCGGCGAGGACAGCCCTGCGACGGCCGAGGCGCTGCAGGTTGCCACCGATCTGCAGCGATCCGTCCTGCCAAAACACGCGTCGGCCGAGCAGCAACTGCAGGCCGCCTCGCTGCCAGCGCTGTTGAACAGGATCAACGCCGGTTTCGATGAGATCGGTGCGGCACCCACCGAGCGCAAGGCCTTCCTGGATCGGCTGATCGAGCTTCAGCTTGCCGCGCTGCGAGCGAAAAAGCACCTTGCCGCAAAAGCGGTGGAAATTGCGAGGTTGCGCCGGCGCGGCGGCGGACCGACCCTACAGGTGAGCCATGCGACAGACAGCGGGGTTCGCCTTCAGGACATCTCGCTGCCGGATGGCCGGGAACTCGGCGAGGACGACACGCCGGACCGTTCCGACCTGCGCCGGGTGCGTCAGTTGGTGCGGGGCGACTGGCTGGACTTCATGACGGCAGGGCAGACCCGCCGCGAGCGCCTGACCTGGATCAACCGGAGTCGCACGCTCTTCCTGTTCACCAATAGCGCATCCGACTGCGCCATCTCGATCACGCCGGAAGCGCTCGCCGTGCGACTGAAGAACGGAACGGCGCAAGTGGTCAAGCCGGACCGGCCGATCTTCGAACGTGCCATCCACGGCGCCATCAAGGCGCTGGACCATCGCGTCTGAAACCATTGCGCCAGCAGACGCGCTGGCGCTCACCGGCCCGGATCGAGTCCCATCAGCGACAGCAGTTCGGCAGCAGCCACGGTGCCGCCCCACCACAGCAGCACGACTGAAGCGACGGCTGTCAGCGTGACCAGATGGCCGGCCAGCAGCATCAGGCCGTCCCGCAGGCGCAGACCCCAGGTGATCAACACGATGGCCAGCGCGGGCAGCACGTTGTCAAAGCTGATGAGGGGGACGGGCACCATCATCGAAAGGCCCGCGGCAGAGAGGAGCAGACCATTCAGCACCCGGGCCGGCCTGTCGGTCAAGGGCAGCATGCGGGGGCGCCCGAGCAGCGCGATGACATTGATCACCCTGCCGATCATGCGTTGCAGCAGCCTCTTCGCGCGGGCATTCATCTCCCGCGCGGCGAGCCAGCCCGGCAAGGGCACCGGCTGACCCTGGAGCAGCCCGCAAGCGATCAGGAGGCAAAACGCACCGACCGCCGAGGCCATGCCGGGTAGCGCAACCGGGAAAAGAAGCGGCATCGCCAGCAGGCTCAACCAGACCAAGCGTTGCCGGTTGCTCTGACCGACGGCGTCGGCCATCGTGCCGTTCATCGACGCCAGGTGAGCCTCGGCGATCCGCGCCACGGTTGCCCGCCGTCTGTCCCTCGTGGATCCCGTAACGGTCCGGGGCGGGTTGTTTTCTCTCTTCATGCTTTCCCAGTTGAACGCGTTGCTGGATTCCGACCGCATCACGCTGACGTCAGTGACCGCCAGACTCCGCTTGAACCTGTCTGCCCCTCGGACTGTCGATGTTGCTCGACGGTTCCGTGAGCGTTCGTCCGTTTCTGGCGGGGCCGTTCGAAGCGTCTTCTGAAGGACACACCCGATGCAAGACACACGAAACCCACACGCCCTTCAACCCGAGATCGACCCCGCGGCTGCCCTGCTGTTCGTCATCAACGCCGCGGCGGGCGCACTCGAACTCGACGCCAAGCGCGCCGTGATCGAGGCGGCCCTTGCTGCGCACGGCCGCAAGGGCGAGTTGCTGATCTGCCGTCCCGATGAACTGGTGCGTGTGGCGACCCATGCCGCAGCGCAGGCGGTGGCGCGCGCTTCGGCCGTGATTGCCGTCGGCGGCGACGGCAGCCTCAGCACGATGGCTCAGGCCGCGCACGCGGCCGGTTGTGCGATGGGCGTCATCCCTTACGGCACCTTCAATTACTTTGCCCGGGCGCACGGCATCCCCACCGAACCCGCCGCCGCAGTGCGACACCTGCTGCATGCGCAACCGAGGCCGGTGCAGGTGGGAACCATCAACGACCGCGTCTTCCTGGTGAATGCCAGCCTGGGGGTCTATCCGGAACTGTTGCAGGACCGCGAGGCCTACAAGGCCCGCTTTGGGCGCAGCCGCTGGGTGGCCTTCATCGCGGGCTGTTCGACCCTGTTGCGCGCGCAGCGCCGCCTGCGCCTGCACATCGAGATGGGCGCCACGGTTCGCGATTTGCATACCCTGACGCTCTTCATTGGCAACAACCGGCTGCAACTGCAGCAGTTTGGCGCGGAGCCCGAGGACACCGTCGCCGGTACGCCCGGTGACGGCAGTCTGGCCGCGCTGATGCTGCGGCCCATCGGCACGCTGTCGATGATCGGGCTGATGCTGCACGGTGCGATGGGCAGGTTGGGCGAGGCCGCGGGCATGGAGAGCTTCGAATTCACGCACATGGTGGTGAAACCCAGGCTGGCGCCCGGCCGCAAGGAGATCACGGTGGCGTTTGACGGTGAAGTGGCGCGCATGCGCGTGCCGATCGACATTCGTGTGCTGGACAGGCCTTTGTACCTGCTCCAGGCAACGGACCCAGCGGGTACGGCAAACGTGCCGCAGGCTGCGGCATGAGCGTCCTGCTGCATATCTCCGACACGCATTTCGGCACCGAACAAGCTGCGGTGGTCGAGGCGCTGGTCGCCCTGGCGGCGCAGCAGCGGCCGGATGTGGTGGTGCTGTCGGGCGACATCACGCAGCGTGCGCGGCGCGCTCAGTTTCGCGCGGCGCAGGACTTCATCGCGCGATTGGGGGTGCCTGTCCTGGCCGTGCCGGGTAACCACGACGTGGCCTTGTTCGACCTCTGGACGCGCCTGATCCGCCCGTATGCGCTTTACGCCACGGTGTTCGGTGCGGATCTCGAGCCCTTGCATGCATCGCAGGATCTGCTGGTGTTGGGTGTCAACACCACGCGCATGTGGCGACACAAGAACGGGGAGGTGTCCCCGGCGCAGATCGAGCGCGTGGCAAGTCGGCTGAGCCAAGCCCACCCGGAGCAGTTGCGCGTGGTGGTGGTGCACCACCCGGCAGCGCTGCCCCGCGGTGAGGATGCTTCCAGCCTGTTGCGCGGCCACCATGCCGCGCTACGCGCGTGGTCGGCCGCCGGCGCCGATCTCGTGCTGTGCGGGCATATCCACCTCCCCGGCACGCTGGCGCCGCAAGGCTTGGCGCGGCGCCTGTGGGTGCTCCTGGCCGGAACCGCCGTGTCGTGGCGCACGCTGCCCGGGGTACCGAATTCGGTGAACATCCTGCGTTGGGGAGAGGCGTCCGGTGCGAGTGGCGACGCGGCACTTGCCGGGACCGAAGCAGGCCAATGCTGCCTCATCGAACGGTGGGACTTTGCGCGTCGCGATCGCGTCTTCGTTCGTGCGCTCGTCACATCCGTTTACCCTGAGCGTGACTGAACGCAGGGGGGTTTCGGGGAAAGGGATGAGCACGGGGTAGCACCGGAGCGTGCGGCGGCAAACCTGGCCGAATTCTTTGCCGTCGTCTGTCCTGGGCCGCCCGGGCAGCAGGCCTACTCGAACTCCACCACCACCTGCCCCGACTGCACGTTGTCGCCCTGGGCGACGTTCAGCGCCTTGACGCGGCCGGCGATTGGGGCGCTGATGTTGGTTTCCATCTTCATTGCCTCCAGCACCATCAGCGGATCGCCCACCTGCAGGTGCTGGCCGGGCTGGGCGATGAGGCGGACGACGATGCCGGAGACGGGGCTGCGGCAGACCTTGTCCTCGTTGACCGGCGCTGCGCTCGTGCCTGCGGCAGGGGCGGGCGGCGCGCTGGCGACGCTGCCGGCGAGCACCGCGGAGCCGACCGGGTAGGCCGGCGGCAGGGTGGTGACGTCGGCTTCGGCAACCTCGACGTCCACGTCGAAGGTCTTGTCGTTGAG
The DNA here is from genome assembly GCF_009469595.2 of Thauera sp. 2A1. GTDB lineage: Bacteria > Pseudomonadota > Gammaproteobacteria > Burkholderiales > Rhodocyclaceae > Thauera. The sequence continues at coordinate 69,549 of NZ_SSXV01000025.1, forward strand.
GGTGATCCTGAGTTTCACGGTGGAATTCCTTTCAATGCACGCGGTGCGATGCCTGGATGTGCACGCGGCCGACCTGCGCCCAGGTGGCCGAATGCACCAGGCGCACCTGGCGGATCTTTGCACGCACGCCGAGGAAGGCGGCGATGGCGGCGGAGATCGCCAGCATTTCCTCTTCACTCACCGTGTCGGCGGGTGCCACGGGGGGCGTGGTGGATGGGGCGACGGTGGTCGGCGTGCCGGCGACCGCCTCGCGCGCCTCGAGTTCGGCCACGCGTGCCGCCAGGCTGCGCACTTCGGCACGCAGTTCGTCGATCACCGCCAGCAGCTTGTCCTGTTCGCTCATCGCGGCGTCCTCACAGCGGCATCAGGCCGTGCTTCTTGTGCGGCCGGGGTTCGCGCTTGGTGCGCAGGTATTCGAGGCTCTGCGCGATGTGGCGGCGGGTCAGCGCCGGCTCGATGACCGCATCCACCAGCCGGCGCTCGGCGGCCACGTAGGGGTTGGAGAAGGTCTCGCGGTATTCGCGGATCAGCTCCCGGCGCTTCTCGTCGGGCTGGTCGGCCTGGTCGATCTCCTTGCGGAATACGATCTCGGCCGCGCCTTCGGCGCCCATCACCGCGATCTCGGCGGTCGGCCACGCGAACACGCGGTCGGCGCCCAGATCCTTGCTGCACATCGCCACATAGGCGCCGCCGTAGGCCTTGCGCAGGATCACGGTGATCTTGGGCACCGTGGCCGACGAATAGGCGAACAGCAGCTTGGCGCCGTGACGGATGATGCCGCCGTATTCCTGCTTCACCCCGGGGAGGAAGCCCGGCACATCGACGAAGGTGACGAGCGGGATGTTGAAGGCGTTGCAGAAGCGGATGAAGCGCGCCGCCTTGTCGGAGGCGTCGATGTCCAGCGCGCCGGCCTGCACCAGCGGCTGGTTGGCGACGATGCCCACCGTGCCGCCGCTGATGCGGGCGAAGCCGACGACCACGTTGGGTGCGTAGCCTGCCTGCACTTCGAGGAAGTCGGCGGCGTCGACGATGGCGGCGATCACGTTGCGCACGTCGTAGCCCTGGCGGCCTTCCACCGGCACCAGCGCTTCGAGTGCAGGGTTGGGCTCGACGCGGCGGTCACCCTCGATCTGCGGCGGGTCTTCCAGGTTGTTGGCGGGCAGGAAGCTCAGCAGCTTCTGGCACAGCAGCACCGCGTGACGGTCGTCGTCGGCGATGAAGTGGATCACGCCCGAATGCAGCATGTGCGCGTCCGGCCCGCCGAGCTGCTCGGCGGAGACCGTCTCGCCGGTGACCTGCTTGATGACCTGCGGGCCGGTGATGAAGAGCTGGGCCTGGCGCGTCTGGATGATGAAGTCGGTGAGCGCAGGGCTGTAGGCCGCACCGCCGGCGCACGGCCCGCAGATCAGCGAGATCTGCGGCACCACGCCCGACAGCAGCACGTTGGCGTGGAACACCTTGCCGTAGCCCGACAGCGAATCGATGCCCTCCTGCACGCGTGCGCCGCCGGAGTCGTTGATGAAGACGAAGGGCGAGCCGGTCTTCAGCGCCATCTGCATGATGTCGGCGACCTTGGTGGAATGCACTTCGCCGGCCGAGCCGCCGGCCACGGTGAAGTCCTGGCTCGCCAGATGCACGAGGCGACCGCCGATCGCGGCGGCGCCGGTCACCACGCCGTCGGCGGGCAGGGACTTGCCGGCCATGCCGAACAGGGTGGAGCGGTGCGCGGCGAAGAGGCCGGCCTCGTCGAAGCTGTCGGCATCGACCAGCGCGGCGATGCGTTCACGCGCGGTGAGCTTGCCGGCGTCGCGCTGCTTCTGCAGCCGATCCGCGCCGCCGCCGGCTTCAGCCTCGGCGCGGCGGTGCTGCAGGTCGGCGATCTTGTCCTGCATGGTGTTCATGCGATGTTCTCCGGAATCCTTGGGGGGAGGGGGCGGCGCAGCGGGTTCAGCCCACCGGTGCGACGGTGATGCGGTGCGAGCGGCCATTGAGGGTGACGTCGTAGGCCACGGGCACGCGCACCGGCGTGGCGCTGCCGGCGCTGGCGGGTGCGGCGGCGCTGCCGCTGGCGGTGGGTGCATTGGCGGCCGGATCCTTGCCCAGGTTCTTCGGCCCCTGGCTGCGGCTGGCGAAGAACTTCGGCGCCACCTGCGGGAACATCGCGTGCGTCAGCACGTCCTCGTCGCTGCCGTCACTGCCGGGCAGCGCGATCGCCGCTTCGCGCAGCGTGTGCCATTCGGGCTTGAGCAGGTCGGCGGGGCGGCAGTCGATGGGCGGCTTCTTCGCCTGCTGCTCGGCGAGCGTCACCACCTCGGGATCGCGCTCGCCGGGCGCTGCGCCGTAGTAGCCCAGCATCAGGTCGGCGAACTCGCCCGACATCGCCTTGTAGCGGCCCATCATCACGTTGAACACCGCCTGCGTGCCGACGATCTGGCTCGATGGCGTCACCAGCGGCGGAAAGCCGGCGTCCTCGCGCACGCGCGGCACCTCGATCAGCACTTCCTTCAGGCGGTGGGCGGCGTTCTGCTGCTTCAACTGGCTCTCCATGTTGGAGATCATGCCGCCCGGGATCTGGCTGTCGAAGATGTCGGTGTCGACGCCGTGGATGTTGGACATGAACTCCGCGTAGCGTGGCCGTACGCTGGCGAAGTGGTCGCGGATGCGGCGCAGGCGGTCCTTGTCCAGGCGCGCTTCGAAGCCGGTGCCTTCGAGCATCTCGACCAGGCTCTCGGTCGGGTTGTGGCCGGGGCCCAGGCTGAGCGAGCTGATCGCCGTGTCGACGCAGTCGGCACCGGCCTCGATCGCCTTCATCAGGCTCACCAGCGTCACGCCGGTGGTGGCGTGGGTGTGCACATGCACGCGCACGCCGGGGCCACAACGCTGCTTGATGCCCGTGACGATGTCGTAGGCCGGCTGCGGCTTCAGCAGCGCGGCCATGTCCTTCAGGCAGATCGAGTCGCAGCCCATGTCCACCAGGCGCTGCGCCATGTCGACGAAACCCTGCACCGTGTGCAGCGGGCTCACCGTGTAGCAGATCGTGCCCTGGGCATGCTTGCCGGTCCGGCGCACCGCGGCGATGGCGCGCTGCAGGTTGCGCACGTCGTTGAGGGCGTCGAACACGCGGAACACGTCCATGCCGTTTTCGGCCGCCTTGTCGACGAAGCGGTCGACCACCGTGTCCTCGTAGTGGCGGTAGCCGAGCAGGTTCTGGCCGCGCAGCAGCATCTGCAGGCGCGAGTTGGGCAGCAGACGGCGGAAGGTGCGCAGCCGCTCCCATGGGTCTTCGTTGAGGAAGCGGATGCAGGCGTCGAAGGTGGCGCCGCCCCAGCATTCGACCGACCAGTAGCCGGCGCGGTCGATGTCGGCGCAGGCGGGGATCATGTCCTCCAGCGCCATGCGGGTGGCGAGCAGGCTCTGGTGGGCGTCGCGCAGCGCGAGCTCGGTGATGTCGATGATGCGGGTCACGGTGTCATCCTTCGCATCGGTGGCGCGGGGAGCCGGGTGGGCCGAGCCGCCAGGACGCGTAAATAGTTGGTGATTGCAACTATAGCCTGCGGCGGGCGGTCGTATTTGACCTGGATCAAACGATGACCGGAATACCGACCTGCGGCGGCAGCGCACGGTGAAATGGTTCGCCCAGGATCGCGGCCCGGTCTGCTCCTTCTGGACGGCCGCTGGCGCGGGGCCGTTCCCGCAGCGTCATCAGAGGCTGCGGGCGAGGGCGGCGCGGTCCATGCAGTGGCCGTAGCGCATCTTGACGCGGTCGGCGAACCAGGCGGTGGTGATCTTGCTGCGGATCTTCGGGCTCTTGAGATCGATGCGCGGCACCAGCTCGCGCGGCACGGGGCGCCCTGCGGCGGCGTCGGCGAGCTGGAACACGCGTTGATACACCTTGCTGCGGTAGAAGGATTCCTCCTTCTCCTGCCGCAGGCCGGCCTGGATCTCGTCCCGGCTCAGCCCTAGCCGGGACGCCAGGCCGAACACCGCGCGCTGGGTGCTGCTGGTGGCGGCACTCGGCGCGCCGTTCACATAGCTCAGCAGGTCGCCGTCCAGCACCAGCCGCTGCCCGCTCAGTTGTGCCACTGCCTGCTGGAAGGCGGCGTTGCGGCTGCTGTAGTGGCCGGCGTTGAAATCGGCGAAGCGGTAAAGCGGGTCGCGGTAGGGGGCGGGATAGTCGAGCAGGTGGGCGATGCCGAAATACACCCCGCCGCGCCGGGAAAACACCACGTCGCGCAGCGTGCCCTTGCCTGCCAGCGGATAGGGCTTCGTGCGCGCGTGTTGTTCGGCGAAGGCGACGCTGACCTGCATCGGGCCGCCGGTGTGCACCGGGTTGTAGCCGGACAGCAGCAGCTTGCCGCCGGGCAACTCGTCGATCATGTCGTCGAACAGCTCGCTCATCTCGCGCTCGGTGCGCAGCGCGTCGATGCGCTGCTTGTAGCTGCGGCCGTTGGGCGAGGGCTTGGACAGCGCGGCGTCGAGCGCGAGCTTGGGGATCATGTACTTCGCGCGTCGCGTCTCGATCTCGCGCCATACGATCTTCGGCAGGCCGGGCACCGCCGGATCGGCCTGAAAGGTGGATTCCTGCTCGATCACCGCGATCGCTGCACAGTAGTTCTCGGCGCTCGGCACGAGGCCCAGCGCGTTGAAGGCGCTGGCGATGTCGGCGGCCCAGCCGGCGCGATCCCGCGCTGCCGTCGGCGGCAGCAGGCGCTGGATGAGCGCCTGGCCCTGTGGGCCGATCGCCGGTGGCGGCGACAGCGGCGGCAGGCCGGGCGCGGGCAGCGGTTGCATCGGGCTGCCCGGCGCGACAGGATAGGGGGGCGGCAGCGGCTGGGACGATGCGGGTGGCACTCCGCCGACGGCTGCCCCCGGGGTGGGCTGCCGGCTTTCGACCGGCGCGGGCGGCTGCACCGGCTGCGGTGCGGGCGTGGCACAAGCCGCGGCCAGGACCGCGGCGAGCAGTGCAGCGGGAAGCGTCGGGCGGATGCGGAGTGGGCTGGGCTTCATGACGTGCCGCAAGGAGGCGAGGCGGGTCGCAGAACGCGCGATTCTATCCGCGCCTCCGCGCATGGGCCAGGAACGCGGCGCGCCCACTTTAGGCCGGTCCGCCGGCGCGTTAATCGGTAACATGCATCCATACCCAAAGTGGTAAGCCGTTTCCCGCCAAAGCGCACTGCGCATGACTCCGCCGCCACCCCACGACATGCCGAGCCGCCCGTCCCGACTTCATGGCTTCCTGATTCCGTTGCTGATCTTCGCGGTCGGACTGGCCCTGACGCACGTCGTGCAGCGCACGCTGCTCCTGCGCTCGGAAGCGGCGTTGCGCGAGGAGTTCACGTATCGCGTCGACGACCTGGTCGGCAATATCCGTGGCCGGCTGGCAGCCTACGAGGAGATCCTGGCGGGCGTCGGCGGCCTGTTCACAGCGTCGCGCGCGGTGGAGCGGAGCGACTTTCGCGCCTACGTGCGTGCGCTCAAGCTCGAGAGCCGCTACCCGGGCGTACAGGGGGTGGGCTTCGCGTCGTGGATTCCGGCTGCTGACCGGGCGCGCCATGTGCTGGCCGTGCGTGCGGAAGGCTTCCCGGGCTATGACATCCGTCCGCCGGGCCAGCGCGAGTGGTACGCGGCGATCCTGTATCTGGAGCCGTTCGACTGGCGCAACCAGCGCGCCTTCGGCTATGACATGTACAGCGAGCCGGTGCGCCGTGCGGCCATGGAGCGCGCTGCCGACGAAGACGTGACGAGCATTTCCGGCCGCGTCCGGCTGGTGCAGGAGACCGAGCGCGACGGGCAGGCCGGCTTCCTGATGTACCTGCCGGTGTATCGGACCGGCGTCGGCCTGGATACGCGTGCCCAGCGGCGCATGGCGCTGCAGGGATGGGTGTACGCGCCCTTTCGCATGAACGACCTGATGAGCGGGCTGCTCGGCAGCCAGCCGGGCGAGCTCGGCGCGGCCCTCGGGCTGAAGATCTACGATGGCGAGGGCCGTGACGAGGATGCGCTGATGTTCGATTCGGCAGCGTCGGTCGATGCGTCCCGCGCCCTGCATCGGGTCGAGCGCGCGATCGAGGTCCATGGCCGTCGCTGGACGGTGGTGGCGCATTCGCTGCCGGCCTTCGATGCACGGCTCAATGTGGACGAAGCCGCGCTGGTGCTGGTCACCGGAGTGCTGGGCAGTGGCCTGCTGGGCGGCATTGCGTGGCTGATGCTCACCGCGCGCAGGCGCGCGCTGACGATGGCCGAGCGCATGACCTGCGAGCTGCGTCTGTCCGAAGCCAAGCACACCGCCGTGTTCGAGAACATGAGCAATGCGGTGGCGCTGTTCCGCGCCTCGGACGACGGCCGCGACTTCTATTTTTCAGCGTTCAATCGGGCGGCCGAGCGCATCGACCGCGTGTCGCGCAGCGCGGTGCTGGGCCGGCGCGTGCAGGACGTGTTCCCGGGTGTGGCGGACATCGGCCTGCTGGACGCGATGCGCCGCGTCTGGCAAAGCGGCATCCCGGAGGACTGCCCGGCGTGCTTCTACGCCGACGAGCATGTCTCGGGCTGGCGCGAGCGTTTCGTGTACAAGCTGCCGGATGGCGATATCGCGGTCACGTTCAACGACATCACCGCGCGCAAGGAGGCCGAGCTTGCCCAGGAACGGCTCAACCGCGCGCTGCGCCTGCTCAGCGACTGCAACACCGCGCTCGTCCATGCCGACGATGAATACCGCCTGCTGGTGGAGATCTGCCGCCTGATCGTCGATCGCGGCGGCTACCTGATGGCCTGGGTCGGCTATGTGGGCGAGGGCGGCGACATGACGGTGCGGCCGATCGCCCAGTCCGGCTACGAGGCGGGATATCTCGACACCATCAGGGTGACCTGGGACGAGTCCGAGTACGGCCGCGGCCCGACCGGCACGGCGATCCGCACCGGCAGCAGCGCCGTCATCCAGAACGTGCTGACCGATCCGAAGATGGCGCCCTGGCGCGAGGCCGCGCTGGAGCGCGGCTATCAGGCGTCGCTGGCGCTCCCCCTGGTCTGCGAGGGCACCACGCTGGGCGCGCTGTCCCTGTATGCGCGCGAGGCCAACGCCTTCAATGCGGACGAGATCAGCCTGCTGGAGGAGATGGCGAACGACCTTGCCTTCGGCATCATCACGCTGCGCACCCGCGCCGAGCACGTGGCCGCCAAGGAACGGGTTGCCTACCTGGCGAGCTACGACAGCCTCACCGGCCTGCCCAATCGCCTGCTGTTGAGGGATCGCTTCGAGCACGCGGCACTGATCGCCGACAGGGAGGGCGCTTCAGGCCTGCTCGGGGTGCTGTATCTGGACATGGACAACTTCCAGCATGTGAACGACGGTCTTGGCCACGAAGCCGGCGACCGGCTGCTGGTGCAGGCGGTCGAGCGGCTCAAGCAGTGCCTGCCTGAGGTCGATACCATTGCCCGCCTGAGCGGCGACGAGTTCGTGGTGCTGCTGACGAATGTCGGCGACCTGGCAGCCATCGCCGCTGCGGCCGAAGCTGTCCAGGGGGCCTTCGCCGAGCCGCTGGCAGTGGGCGAGCATCTGCTGACGACCTCGTTTTCGGTCGGCATCAGCGTGTTTCCGCACGACGGGCGGGATTTCGAGACGCTGCTCAAACGCGCCGACACCGCCGTGCACAACGCGAAGGAGAACGGGCGCAACACCTTCCGCTTCTACACGCGCGAGATGAACGCCGACGTCGTCGAGCGCATGCGCCTCACCGGCATGTTCCCGGGGGCACTGCGCAGGGGCGAGTTCGTGCTGCACTACCAGCCGCAAATCGATGTCGCCACCGGCCGCATCATCGGTGTCGAGGCGCTGCTGCGCTGGCAGCATCCGCTCGAGGGGCTGATCCCGCCCGGCCGCTTCATCCCGATCGCCGAGCAGAGCGGGCACATCGTCGCCATCGGCGAATGGGTGATCTCCGAAGCCTGCCGCCAGGCGCAGGCGTGGCTGGCGGACACCGGCGTCCGGCTGGTGACGGCGGTCAACCTGTCGGCGCTGCAGTTCAAGCGCGGCAACGTGCTCGAGACGGTGACCGCGGCGCTGCGCGAGTCGGGCTTGCCGCCGCACTGCCTGGAGCTGGAACTGACCGAATCCATCCTGCTGCAGGACGTGGAGCTGACGATGCGCACGCTGCGTGCGCTGAAGGCGCTGGGCGTGAAACTGTCGATCGACGATTTCGGCACCGGCTATTCCAGCCTCGCCTACCTGAAGCAGCTTGCGGTGGACAAGCTGAAGATCGACCAGTCCTTCGTGCGCGACATGCTGACCGATGCCGATGGCGCTTCCATCGTGAAGGCGATCATCCAGCTCGGGCACACGCTGCAACTGAAGGTCATCGCCGAAGGCGTCGAGACCGAGGCGCAACTCGCCTTCCTCGGTGGCTCCGGCTGCGATGAGGTGCAGGGCTACCTGTTCAGCCGCCCGGTGCCGGCAGACGTGTGCGGCGGATTGATCGTGGCCGGGTTGTCGGCGCGCACCTGACGCGGCGCCCGGCCTCGACGGGCGGGCGAGGGCCGCTCAGGCCAGGCGGCGTTGCGGCAGGTGCGGACGCGAGCCGGTGCCGGCCTCGTTGAGGGCAGTGCGCAGCATCTTTTGCGCGGTGCGGTGCATCTCATGCCAGCTCGGCGCTGCCGACATCGCCGCGTTGGCCGAGGCGATGGCCGCAAGCAGCATCGCGTTCTGCGCGCGAAGCCGCTCGACCTCGCCGGCGAGGCTGGCGGTCGGGTGACGGTCATGGGCATGGGTGCGTTCGATGGCTTTCATGATATTGCTCTCCTTTTCAGTCCCTCCGCGCCGGCGCCGGCCTGCTGCCGGTCGCCGTTTCGCTCCACGTGCCGTCGCTGCGGCACAGGTTCATCGGGAGGACGAATGCAGTGTACGCGGCGGTTTTTAATTCGTAAAATGAATAGAAATCATAATTTCAATTCTTAAAGAGAATCATCATGGATGTTCGTGCCTTGCGCTATTTCGTCGAGGTCGTGAATCAGCAGAGTTTCACCCGGGCGGCGGAAGTCCTGCATGTCACCCAGCCGACCATCAGCAAGATGGTGCGCAGCCTGGAGGAGGAGCTCGGCGGCCCGCTGCTGATCCGCGACGGCCGCCATACCCGGCTGACCGAGGCCGGCAAGGTGGTGCATGCGCGTGGCCAGGCGGTGCTGGGTGAGGTCGCCCGCCTGCGCCAGGAAGTGGCCGAGGTCGATGGCCTCACTCGCGGCGAGCTGACGATCGGCATCCCGCCGGCGACCGGCTCGTACTTTGCGCGGGCGATCGGTGCCTATCGCCAGCAATATCCCGACGTGACGCTGCGCCTGCGCGAGCAGGGCACGCGCGCGCTGGAGGATGCGGTGGTCAGCGGCGAACTGGACATCGGGGTGACCTTCCTGCCGGTGTCGCGACCGGGACTGGCCAGCTATCCGGTGGCGAGGCAGGCGGCGTCGGCCCTGTTCCCCGCCTCGCGCACGTCGGCCGCGGCGGGGCCGGTGTCGTTCCGCGAGCTGGCCGACTACCCCTTCGTGTTGTACGAGGACGACTTTGCGCTGGCGCGCATGGTGTCCGATGCCTGCGCCAGCGCCGGCTTCATTCCCAACGTCGTCGCGCGCAGCCGCTACTGGGACTTCATCGGCGAGCTGGTGGCGGCCGACGTCGGCATCGGCATCCTGCCCGACGAGGCCTTCGCCCGCCTCGACCCGGCGCGCATCGTGCGGCGGCCGGTGCGCGACCCCGAGGTGGTGTGGGATCTCGGCCTGATCTGGCGCGAGGACTACGTCTCGCGCGCGGCGCGTGCCTGGCTGGAATGCTGCGAGCGGATCTTTTCGCCGCCAGCGGCATCGAACTGAGGCATTGCGAGGAGGCTGCCACCATGATCAGGGCCATCGTCACCGGACACAGCCGCGGCCTGGGCGCGGCGATCGCCGAGAACCTGCTGCAGCGGGGTGTTGCCGTGCTGGGGCTGGCCCGCCGGCCCAACGATGCGCTGGGCGAGCGATTCTCGAGCAGCCTGGCGCAGCACGCCATCGACCTGGCCGACTCGGCCGCGTTGGCAGCGTGGATCGCGGGCGGCGAGCTTGCCCGCTTCGCCGCCGGCAGCAAGACCTTGCTGCTGGTCAACGACGCCGGCACGCTGCAGCCGGTCGGGCCGCTGCGCCTGCAGGACGCGGCCGCCATCGCCGGTGCGGTGGCGCTCAACGTCGCGGCGCCGCTGATGCTGGCCGCGGCGGTGGCCGCGCTGCCGGACGTCGGCGAGCGGCGCGTGCTGCATGTGTCCAGCGGTGCTGCGCGCAAGCCCTACGCCGGCTGGAGCGTGTATTGCGCCACCAAGGCGGCGCTCGACCATCATGCGCGCGCGGTGCAGGTGGATGATGGCGCCGGCCTGCGCATCTGCAGCGCGGCGCCGGGCGTGCTGGATACCGACATGCAGGCGACGGTGCGTGCGTGCACGCTGGAGCAGTTCCCGCTACGTGACCAGTTCGTCGCCATGCAGCAAGCCGGCGGCCTCACCGCGCCGGCTGCCGCCGCGGCGCGCCTGGTGGATTACCTGCTGGCAGAGGATTTCGGCGCCCAGCCGACGATGGATCTGCGCGATCTGCCCGGGTAGGGGGCAAAAACCGCGATCACGCATGATGATCGCGGTCAAGCCCGCTCCTACGGAGACCGTACCCGCGTAGGAGATGTAATGGACGCCTCCCTCCCGCCTCAGGTATGGGTCCGCAGTGCTCTTCAATGAGAAGAGCCCTCCTGTTACCTGACGGCATCGATGTGCCAAAGTGGAAGTGTCGAAACGACCACAAAC
>NZ_SSXV01000026.1 GCF_009469595.2 Thauera sp. 2A1
GTTTGTGGTCGTTTCGACACTTCCACTTTGGCACATCGATGCCGTCAGGTAACAGGAGGGCTCTTCTCATTGAAGAGCACTGCGGACCCATACCTGAGGCGGGAGGGAGGCGTCCATTACATCTCCTGCACAGGCGGAAGCGCTCACCCCGTCGTAGGAGCGGGCTTGACCGCGACCCGGAAGCCGCCGCGCTGCAGCCTTCGCCCCGCGAACCGGCTAGAATTGGCGCATATCCAGGAGAACACCATGCGCCGCACCCTGATCGCCCTGCTGCTTGCCGCCGCGCTGCCGGCCTTTGCGCAGCAGCGACCGCAACTCGAGCCCATTCCCGAGCCGCCCCCGCCGCCGCCCGGCATGAGCGACATCGAAGAGCCGCAGGTGACCATCGTCAAACGCGGCGAGGACACGGTGCAGGAGTACCGCATCCGCGGCAAGCTCTACATGGTGAAGGTGACGCCGCCGCACGGCGTGCCCTACTACCTGATCGACAAGGAAGGCACCGGTCAGATGGTGCGCGACGACACCGCGCCGACGCTGTCGGTGCCGATGTGGGTGATCAAGTCCTGGTGAGGACTGCGCCGCAGGTCTGCAGCTTTGGGCCGGTGTGCCGTGCCGATGCGCGGGTGCTGATCCTCGGCAGCATGCCGGGCGAGGCTTCGCTGGCGGCGGCGCAGTACTACGCCCATCCGCGCAACGCGTTCTGGCCCATCATGGGCCGGCTGTTCGGCGCCGGACTCGAGCTACCCTACGCCGAGCGCCTGGCGCGGCTCAACGATGCCGGCGTCGCGCTGTGGGACGTGATCGCGCGCTGCCGCCGCCCGGGCAGCCTGGACAGCGCGATCGACCGCGACAGCGTCGAGGCCAACGATTTCGCTCGCCTGTTCGGCGCCTGCCCGCAGATCAGGCATGTTTTCTTCAACGGCGGCACAGCCGAAGCGGCCTTCCGCCGCCATGTGCGTCTGCCGCCGGGGCTGCGGCCGCTGCGCTTCGCACGACTGCCCTCGACCAGTCCGGCGCATGCGGCGCGCGACTTCGCCGCCAAGCTCGCCGCCTGGCAGGCAGTGCGCGAGGCTCTCGCCGATGCCGAGGCCGCCTCGACACCGCGCCCGCACGCACTGGCGTACGCCGCCTGAGCCGCCGCCCAACATTCATTTGTCCGTCGCAACCCCAGCAACTCCAGCAACCTCTGCAACCACTCGCACGCCATGTCCGTCTTCACTTCCGTTCCCGAATCCGTCCTCGCCGACTGGCTCAAGAATTATGCGATCGGCCGCCTCGTCGAGCTGAAGGGCATTTCGGCCGGGGTGCAGAACAGCAACTTCTTCGTCACCACCACGCTCGGGCGCTACGTGCTGACGCTGTTCGAAGGCATTCCGCGCGCCGAGCTGCCCTATTACCTGCACCTGATGGCGCATCTCGCGCGCCACGGCCTGCCGGTGCCGGCACCGATCGCCAACCGCGACAACGAATACCTCGGCACGCTGCAGGAGCGGCCTGCCGCCCTGGTGGTGCGGCTGTCCGGCACCTCGGTGATGGAACCCGGCACCCAGCACTGCGAGAAGGTCGGCGCCATGCTGGCCGGCCTGCACCTGGCGGGCCAGTCCTACGGCCGTCGCCAGGACAATCCGCGCGGCCCGGCCTGGCGCGCGGCCACCGCGCAGGCGGTGCGCAGCTTCCTGCCGGCCGACGAGCAGGCCCTGCTCGACGCGGAAGTGGCCTTCCAGGCCCGGGTGAATGCCGCCGAACTGCCGGCCGGCGCAATCCATGCCGACCTGTTCCGCGACAACGTGCTGTGGGACGCCGATGAGGCCGGCAACGCGCACATCGGCGGCGTGATCGATTTCTACTTCGCCGGCTACGACGCGCTGCTGTTCGATGTCGCCGTCACGGTGAACGACTGGTGCGCCAACGCCGACGGCACGCTGGACTTCGCCCGCTGCACCGCGCTGCTGCAGGCCTACGACGCCGAGCGCCCCTTCACCGCCGCCGAGCGCACGGCGTGGCCGGCGATGCTGCGCGCAGCCGCGTTCCGCTTCTGGATGTCGCGCGCCGCCGACTTCCACCTGCCGCGCGCTGGCGAGATGGTGCTGGTGAAGAACCCCGACGAATACCGCGACATCCTGCGCCTGCGCGCCGCCGGCGTGCCGCCGCTGCCGTGACGACCCGCCTTTGAACTCGCCCTGGCCATGGGCTAGCATCGACGGCGGGCATCGTCGCCGACGGCTTTCGAACGCCAGCCCTCGCCCACCCGCCCGCCCTGAACGCCTCCGAATCCGATGACCCGTACCCCGCATCCGCACAACCATCCCCAGCCCGGCACGGTGACGCCCGCCCAGGCGCTGCAGTGGCTCGCCACCGGCTGGCAGTTGTTCATGAAGAGCCCGGGCGTGTGGCTGGCGCAGTCGGCCGTCTTCATCGTCATTCTGGCCGCGCTGGGCTTCGTGCCCTTCATCGGCTGGGCGGTCACGCCGGTGGCGCTGCCGGTGCTGAGCGCCGGCATGCTGTCGGGCGCGCTGGCGCTGGAGCGCGGCGAGGCGCTGCGCGTGGGCCATCTGTTCGACGGCCTGCGCCGTCACGCCGGCAACCTGCTGATGGTGGGCGGATTCCACCTGCTCGGCACGCTGCTCGCGGCGCTGATCGCTGCGGCCATCGGCGGCAGCGCGGTGCTCACCGGCATGCTGGTGGGCGCCTTTGCCGGCATGGGCATGGCCGCCGGCGGCATGATGTTCGGCGTGCTGGTGTTCACCGTGCTGTGGTCGCTGCTGATGATGGCGCTGTGGTTCGCGCCGGCGCTGGTGATGCTGCACGACGTCGCTCCGCTCGAGGCGATGAAGCTCTCCGCCCAGGCCTGCTTCCGCAACCTGCTGACCTTCGTCGTGCTGGCCGCGATGCTCTACGTGCTGGTGTGGGTGGCGATGCTCCCGGCCGGCCTCGGCATGCTGGTGCTGGTGCCGGTGCTGGCCGGTGCCCTGCTCGAAGCCTGGCAGGACACTTTCCACGCCCGCCCCGCGCTGCCTGCGCCCACATCCGCACCTGCGCGTGCGCAGGACGACGACGCGCCACCCGTGGCCTAGCCTTTCAGACCCCCAATGCAAGCAAACCAACTCCCCATGCAGCGCGGCTGGGCCTGGCTGCGCGACGGCCTCGCCCTGTGGCTGCGCAACCCCGCCCTGCTGACCTTCGCCGCCTTCGGCTACCTGCTGGCGCTGCTCGTCGTCAGCATGTTCCCCTTCGTCGGCCAGGCCATCGCCTCGCTGCTGATGCCGGTGCTGTCGCTCGGCGTGCTCAACGCCTGCCGCGCGGTGGACGCCGGGCGCAAGGTCGGGCCGGACGTGCTGTTCTCCGGCTTCAAGGGCAACCTGCCCGAGCTGATCAAGATCGGCGGCCTCTACCTGGTGGCGAGCTTCGCGGTGCTGTTCCTGACCACGCTGGTGGATGGCGGCACGCTGATGCGGGTGATGACCGGCGGCAAGATCGACGAGGCCGCAGCAGCCGAGCCTGCGTTGACGGTCTCCCTGATCGTGGCACTGGTGCTGTCGACGCCGGTGATGATGGCCTACTGGTTTGCGCCGCTGCTGGCCGGCTGGTGGAAGCTGCCCGCGGCGAAGGCGCTGTTCTTCAGCTTCTACGCTTGCCTGCGCAACTGGCGCCCCTTCCTGGCCTATTCGATCGCGCTGGCGGTGTTCGGCGCGCTGCTGCCCGGGCTGATCGTCGGGGTGATCGGCATGGTGTCGCCGACGCTGGCCACCCTGCTGTCCGTCCCGGTGCCGCTGGTGCTGGTGCCGGTGGTGTTCGCCAGTTTCTACGTGAATGCGCGCGAGGTGTTCGGCCTGCCGGGCGATGTCCTGGCAACCGCCGTGCCCGGCGACACGCCGCCCGAGGATCACCCCGGCGATGCCGGCTGAAACGCGCGCAGGCGGCAGCGCCGCCGGTCCGCTGGGCGTGCTCGGCGGCACCTTCGACCCCATCCACTTCGCCCACCTGCGCCTTGCCGAGGAAGCGCGCGAGGCGCTGTCGCTGGCGCGCGTGCGCCTGATCCCGGCCGGCCAGCCGCCGCACCGCGGCGCCCCCGGCTCCACCGCCGATGATCGCCTGGCGATGGCGCACCTGGCGGTGGCGGGCAATCCGGGCCTGGAGATCGACGACGGCGAGGTGCGCTCGGCGCAGAAGAGCTACACCGTGCTGACGCTGGAGCGCCTGCGCACCGAGCTCGGGCCACAACGACCGCTGGTGCTGATCCTCGGCGCCGACGCCTTTGCCGGCCTGCCGACCTGGCACCGCTGGAGCGAAATCTTCGCGCTCGCCCACGTCGCGGTGGCCAACCGCCCGGGCTACGCGCCGCACGGCCGGCGCTGGCCGTCGGTGCTGTCGCCCGAGCTGGATGCAGCCTGCGGCGGCCGCGTCACCAACGACGCGGCGGACTTGCGCTACCAGCCGGCCGGCCGCGTGATCCCCTTCGACATGACGCCGCTGGCGATCTCCGCCTCGCTGATCCGCGACCTGCTGCGCAACGGCCACAGCGCCCGTTACCTGCTGCCGGACGCGGTTCTCGACTATATTGATTCGCACAACCTCTATCGCTGACCCCAAGCAGACATTCCATGGACACACTCCAGTTGCAGCAGCTCGTCATTTCCGCCCTCGAGGACATCAAGGCGCGCGACATCGAAACCATCGACACCAGCAAGGTCACCGCGCTGTTCGACGCCATCGTCGTGGCCAGTGCCGAATCCGGCCGCCAGACGCGGGCGCTGGCGCGCAACGTCGTCGACAAGGTGAAGGAAGCCGGCGGCGAGGTGATCAGCGTGGAGGGCGAGGACAGCGGCGAATGGGTGCTGGTGGATCTCGGCAGCATCGTCGTGCACATCATGCAGCCGGCAGTGCGCTCCTATTACAAGCTCGAGGAGCTGTGGTCCACGACGCCGGCGAGCCGGCGCAGCGCGGCCTGATTCCGCCGCTGTCGGCCCTCGCGCCACTGCATCGCGCATGAAGCTCTACGTCGTCGCTGTCGGCCATCGCATGCCGTCCTGGGTGGAGGCCGGCTTCGACGAGTTCGCCCGCCGCATGCCGCGCGAGCTGCCGCTGCAGCTCGTCGAGGTGAAGGCCGAACCGCGCAGCGGCGGCAAGACGGTGGACGCGATGATGACGGCCGAAGCGACGCGCATCGAAGCCGCACTGCCGCCGCGCTGCCGCCGCGTGATCCTGGACGAACGCGGCGCCGATCTCACCACCATGGCGCTGGCCCGCCGGCTGGAGGCGTGGCAGGGCGAAGGCCAGGACGTGGCGCTCATCGTGGGCGGCCCGGACGGCCTGGCGCCGGCATTCAAGGCCAGCGCGCATGAAGCCATCCGCCTGTCCAGCCTGACCCTGCCCCACGCCCTGGTGCGCCCGCTGCTGGCCGAGGCGCTTTACCGCGCGTGGTCGGTGCTGCGCAACCATCCCTACCATCGCGAGTAGAGACCGGAAAATGAGGCGCCAGCAACGCTGCAGGCCTGGCGGCGGGTGAGGTGCGGAGCAGACGAGCACTGCTCGAGTCCCGAGCGCAGCGAGGTCGAGTTGCGCAGTCTGACGGAGCACCTCACCCGCCGCCAGGCCGGATTCGCAGCACGCGCCTACCCGCAAGGCGCCACGCACAAATGCGCGTAGAATGCGGTCAAGCCGTCTGCCTACCCCGATCCGTTGCTGGTCTGGTCAACACCGCCCCTCGCAGATGAATCCACCTCGCATCTATCTCGCTTCCAAGAGCCCGCGCCGCCGCGAACTGCTGCGGCAGATCGGCGTGCATTTCGACGTGCTGACCTTCCGCGCCGGCGAGCGCGGTGACGACGCTGACGTGGATGAATCCCCGCTGCCAGACGAGGACGTCGAGCGCTATGTCGAGCGCATCGCGCTGACCAAGGCCCAGGCAGGCGTGCGGCGCGTGCTGTGGCGCAAGATGCTGCGCCAGCCGGTGCTGTCGGCCGACACCACGCTCGAGGTCGATGGCGAGATCGTCGGCAAGCCAGCCGACGCGGCCGATGCCCACGCCATCCTCAGGCGGCTTTCAGGACGCAGCCACCGCGTGCTGACTGCGGTGGCGATGAGCGACGGCGAGCGCACGCGCAGCCGCCTGTCGGTAAGCGATGTGCGCTTCCGCACCCTCAGCGACCAAGACATCCGCCACTACGTCGCCAACGGCGAGCCGATGGACAAGGCCGGCGCCTACGGCATCCAGGGCCACGCGGCGATCTTCATCGAGGAGATCCGCGGCAGCTACTCCGGGATCATGGGCCTGCCGCTGTTCGAAACCGCGCAATTGCTCGACGCCTTCGGCTATCCTCTGTAACTTCGCGCGCGGTCTCAGCAGGGCCGACGCCGGCCCGCGCCCACGATGAGCCATGCGCAATGGCGCACGCAAGCCACGCGTGCGCCATTGCGCATTTCCCATTGTCCCAGCGCGCCATGAGCATCGAATTCCTCATCAACTGCACGCCGCAGGAAACGCGGGTGGCGATCGTCGAACAGGGCGTCGTGCAGGAACTGCACGTCGAACGCACCGCGAGTCGCGGCATTGTCGGCAACATCTACCTCGGCAAGGTGGTGCGGGTGCTGCCGGGCATGCAGTCGGCATTTATCGACATCGGCCTGGAGCGCACCGCCTTCCTGCACGTGGCGGACATCTGGAGCGACCGCCAGAACGGCGAGGGCGCGCGGCCGATCGAGAAGATCCTCGCCGAAGGCCAGAGCCTGATGGTGCAGGTGCTGAAGGACCCGATCGGCACCAAGGGCGCGCGGCTGTCTACGCAGATCAGCATCGCCGGCCGGCTGCTGGTCTACCTGCCGCAGGAGAAGCACATCGGCATCTCCCAGCGCATCGAGGACGAGGCCGAGCGCGAGGCGCTGCGCGCGCGGCTCACCCGCCTGGTGCCGGCCGACGAACCGGGCGGCTTCATCGTGCGAACGATGGCCGAATCCGCCTCCGACGACGAGCTTGCCGCCGACATCGCCTACCTGCGCAAGCTCTGGCGCGAGATCGGCAACAGCACCACCGGCGCGTTTCCACCCAAGGTACTGCACGAAGATCTCGGCCTGGGCCAGCGCACGCTGCGCGACCTGGTCACCGACGACACCAGCCGCATCCGCATCGATTCGCGCGAGAACTTCCACAGGTTCGGCGCCTTCGCCGCCGAATACACGCCCAAGGTGCTGCCGCTGCTCGAGCACTACAGCGGCGACCGCCCGCTGTTCGACCTCTACAACATCGAAGAGGAGATCCAGAAGGCGCTCGCGCGCCGGGTGGATCTCAAGTCCGGCGGCTACCTGATCATCGACCAGACCGAGGCAATGACCACCGTCGATGTGAACACCGGCGGCTTCGTCGGCGCACGCAACTTCGACGACACCATCTTCAAGACCAACCTCGAGGCCACCCATGCCATCGCGCGCCAACTGCGGCTGCGCAACCTCGGCGGCATCATCATCATCGACTTCATCGACATGGAGAACGTCGAGCACCGCGAGATGGTGCTCGACGAGTTCCGCAAGGTCTTGTCGCGCGACCACACCAAGATGAGCATCAACGGCTTCACCGCGCTCGGCCTGGTGGAGATGACGCGCAAGCGCACCCGCGAATCGCTCGCCCACCTGCTGTGCGAGCCCTGCCCCACCTGCGGCGGGCGCGGCGAGGTGAAGACGGCACGCACCGTGGCCTACGAGATCCTGCGCGAACTGATTCGCGAGGCACGCCAGTTCAACGCCAAGGAGTTCCGCGTGCTCGCCGGGCCGGACGTGATCGACCTCTTCCTGGACGAGGAAAGCCAGTCGCTGGCAATGCTGTCGGACTTCATCGACAAGAAGATCTCGCTGCACGCCGAGGCCAGCTACACGCAGGAGCAGTTCGACATCGTGCTGCTGTAGCCGCGCCGTGACCTCCAGCGCACCTCCACGCGAACCACAGGCCGCGCAGTTGCGCAGCGGACTCGCCCGCTACTTCGCCGCGACGCGGCCGGCCTTCCTGACGGTGACGCTGGTCGGCTGCCTGATCGGGCTCGCCGCCGCGCACCGCGACGGCGTGGGCATCGAGGCGCTGACAGCGCTGGGCACGGTGCTGCTGGCCCTGGTCGTGCATGCCGGCGTGAATGTCATCAACGATTACCACGATGCACGCAACGGCGCCGACGCGGCCAACACCCGTCGCCTGTTTCCCTTCACCGGCGGCAGCCGCTTCATCCAGAACGGTGTGCTGAGCGAGCGTGCCGTCGGCCGCTACGGCTACCTGCTGCTCGGCGCGGTGGTGCCGGCCGGACTGCTGCTCGCCTGGCAGGCGGGCGCGGGGCTGCTCGCCATAGGCGCCACAGGGCTCTTCGTCGGCTGGGCCTACTCCGCGCCGCCGCTGGCGCTGATGAGCCGCGGCCTGGGCGAGCTGGCGATCACCGCCGGCTGGCTGCTGGTGGTGGTCGGTAGCGATTACGTGCAGCGCCACGCCTTCGCGCCACTGCCGCTCGCGGCGGGGCTGTCGTATGCGTTGCTGGTGGCGAACCTGCTGTTCATCAACCAGTTCCCCGACCACGATGGCGATGCCGCGGCCGCGAAGCGCACGCTGGTGGTGCGGCTCGGTCCGCAGGTGGCGAAATGGGGCTACCTGCTGATCGCCATCTTTGCCTACGGCTGGCTGGTGGCGATGGTGGCACGCGAGGTGCTGCCACAGCAGACCGCTGCGGCAGCGATGACGCTGGTGCTGTCGTTTTCCGCGGCGCGCGAGCTGCTGCACCACGCGGAGGACCCGCCGGCACTGGCGCCGGCGATCAAGCGCACCATACTCGCCACCAACCTGCATGGCCTGCTCCTCGCCGCAGCGCTGGCCTGGGGGCGATGAGGCCGGCGTTGCCACCCAGGCGGTGGCATGCGCGCCTGTACAAAGATTCACTTTCCGCGCGTAAGCCTCGGCGCGCGCTGGTAGACTTCGCGCAAACAGCCTCGCCCGGAACATCATGATCGGACGCCTCACCGGCACCCTGCTGGAAAAGAACCCGCCGCAGATCCTCGTCGACGTGCACGGCGTCGGCTACGAGCTGGACGTGCCGATGAGCACCTTCTACGGCTTGCCGGCCGTCGGCGCGCAGGTGAGCCTGCGCACCCACTTCGTCGTGCGCGAGGACGGACACTTCCTGTTCGGCTTCGCCACCGACGAAGAGCGCGCCACCTTCCGCCAGTTGCTCAAGGTGTCGGGCATCGGCGCGCGCATGGCGCTGGCGGTGCTGTCCGGGCTGTCGGTGAATGACCTCGCGCAGGCGGTGGCGCTGCAGGAGGCCGGGCGACTGGTGAAGATTCCCGGCATCGGCAAGAAGACCGCCGAGCGCCTGCTGCTGGAACTGCGCGACAAGCTCGGCAAGGCGTTGCCCAGCGTCGCCGGCGCGCGCCTCGCCGCCCTGCCAGACGCGGCGCCGGACGCCAGGAGCGACATCCTCAACGCCCTGCTGGCGCTGGGCTACAACGAACGCGAGGCGCTGGGCGCGATGAAGGGCCTGGCCGAGGACGTGGGCGTGTCCGAGGGCATCCGTCAGGCGCTGAAGGCCTTGTCGAAATCATGACCCGGCGCGCGCCTACTTCAAGCAGGAACGGACCTGGCCGCAACCGGCGCCCAATCGCGCCCAGGTCCGCGCCCACCGTGCAGACCGCACCGTCAAGATAGCCATGATCGAGACCGACAAGCTCCGCGCCGGCACGCCCGAGCGCCTGATCTCCGCCCAGCCGGCGGACCGCCAGGAAGACGCGATCGAGCGTGCGCTGCGCCCCAAGCGCCTGGCCGAGTACGTCGGCCAGAGCAAGATCCGCGAGCAACTCGAGATCTTCATCCAGGCCGCGCGCCGCCGCCAGGAAGCGCTCGACCACGTGCTGCTGTTCGGCCCGCCCGGCCTGGGCAAGACCACGCTGGCCCACATCGTCGCCGCCGAGATGGGCGTGAACCTGCGCCAGACCTCCGGCCCGGTGCTGGAGCGCGCCGGCGATCTCGCCGCGCTGCTCACCAACCTCGAACCGCACGACGTGCTTTTCATCGACGAGATCCACCGCCTGTCGCCGGTGGTGGAGGAGATCCTCTACCCGGCGCTGGAAGACTTCCAGATCGACATCATGATCGGCGAGGGCCCGGCGGCACGCTCGGTGAAGCTCGACCTGCCGCCCTTCACGCTGGTCGGCGCCACCACCCGCGCCGGCATGCTGACCAACCCGCTGCGCGACCGCTTCGGCATCGTGTCGCGGCTGGAGTTCTACACGCCGGAGGAACTGGCCTTCATCGTCAGCCGCTCGGCGCGCCTGCTCAACGTCGCCATCGACGATGCCGGCGCGCTGGAGATCGCGCGCCGCGCGCGCGGCACGCCGCGCATCGCCAACCGCCTGCTGCGACGCGTGCGCGACTATGCCGAGGTGAAGGCCAGCGGACACATCAGCAGCAGGGTGGCCGATGCGGCGCTGAAGATGCTGGACGTGGATTCGCTCGGACTGGACCTGATGGACCGCAAGCTGCTCGGCGCGATGCTGGAGAAATTCGGCGGCGGGCCGGTCGGCCTGGACAACATCGCCGCAGCGATCGGCGAATCGACCGACACCATCGAGGACGTCATCGAGCCCTACCTGATCCAGCAGGGCTACCTGCAACGCACGCCGCGCGGACGCATGGCGACGCATTCGATCTGGCAGCATTTCGGCCTGGCGCCACCGCGCGCCGGTGGCGCCGACTTGTTCGGACAATAGCGCCGCACCTCATGCGCAGCTTTCAGGTACTGATGTTCACGCTGTGCCTGGTCGGCGGCCTCTACCTGGTGACGCAGGCGCCGGATTTCTTCATGCCCGACCGCTGGAACCCGGCAAGCGGCTGGCAGTTCGGCGCCACCGCCTCGCGCCTGCTGGGCGGCGGCTTGCTCGCCACGGCCGCAGCGGGGGCGAACTATCTGCAGAATTTCTATTACAGCGACAGGCGCCGCCTGCCCGGCCCTGCGGCGCAACGGCGCCACTTCATGCTGCTGGCGCTGGCGTTGGCACTGATCGCCGCGGCCTTGGTGACGGCCGTACCGACGCCCAACCCCGACTACCGCCCGCCGGCCGCACAGCGGCAGTGATCCGTCCCGGCGCATTCTGTCCGATACCCGGCGCCGCGCGTCGACTCACTCGCCCAGCAGCCGCCGAGCCCGATCCGCGGTTTCGACGATCTCGCCAAGCTGACGCGACGCGAGCAGCGAACCGAAGTGAGTCAGCGCTTCATGCGTGACGAAGAGGTGGCCATTCTCGCGTCGGCTGATCCAGCCCAGCTCGATCAGGCGGGAGATCTTGCGCCGCACCGTCTCGCGCGGCAGGCCGGTGGCGGCCGCGATCGAATAGGCATTGCAGGGGCGCAACAGACAGTCTTGCGGACCAGTACAGGGCTCTTCCGACTTGGGATCGTGGTCGCCGTTCTCCCTCGCGCCAATATTGTGCAGCGCGATTTCACCAAGCAGGATGGGCAGCAGGATGTCGCGATCGAACTCCTCGAACCAGCGCTTGAGGTTTCGGATCTCGTGTCGCGCGAGCAGCAGCGCGACCGGCTTGAGAAGGCGCGTGGGTGACGGGTCGGCGCAGGCCGCATCAGTTGCGGCCGCATTTTTATCGTTTCTGGTGGGCATGTCCGCGTTTACGGTAAAAAACGGTGTGCGCTTGACCCACCGACCGACAATCGTGCCTTTGTTATTAGGTTTCGATCATTTTCTAATCTTGGAGCGCGAGGATATCCGAAGCCAGGCGGCAGCCCCTGTGACCAAGTACCCAAAGTGGGCGCTTGAATACTTCTTATGAAGCAGGGCCAGACTTTTTCGCTCGCGGATGGGCCGCGTCATACACCTTGGCGAGATGCTGGAAATCGAGATGGGTGTACACCTGGGTGCTGCGGATGCTGGCGTGGCCGAGCAGTTCCTGCACCGCGCGCAGGTCGCCGCTCGACTGCAGCAGGTGGCTGGCGAAGCTGTGGCGCAGCATGTGCGGATGGACATGCACGCCCAGACCCAGGCTGCTGGCACGCAACGCCAGCCGGCTGCGGATGGCGCTCGCGCTCATGCGCCGGCCGCTGCGGGTGACGAACAGCGCGGGCTCCGCCGCGCAGGGCAGTTGCGCGCGCGCCGCCGACCAGGCGCGCAGTGCGGCCCACGCCTTCTCGCCGACCGGCACGCTGCGGCTGCGGCCGCGCTTGCCGGTGACGGTGACCATGCCTTCCGCCGCATCCAGGCCCTTGCCCACATCCAGCGCAGCCAGTTCGGCCAGGCGCAGGCCGGAGGAGTAGAACAGCTCGAACATCGCCAGGTCGCGGACTTCGAGCACGCTGTCGGGCGCCGGGTCGAGCAGGGCCTGCGCCTGGTCCGGCGACAGCACGCGCGGCAGGCGCGCCGGCGACTTCGGCGCGCGCAGGCCATCGACCGGGTTGGCACGCAGGCCACGGTGGCGGATCAGCCAGCGATACAGGCCGCGCCACGCCGACAGGCAGCGCGCGATGGATCGTCCTGACAGGCCCCCCGCGTGCAGGCGGCCGATGAAGCGGCGGATGTCGTGCGCAGTGAGCACGGCGACGTCGCGCCCGTCAGCGAGCCGCTGCAGCGCGGCCAGGTCCTTGCGGTAGGCCTGCAGCGTCAGCGGCGCAGCGCGGCGCTGCGTCGCCAGCCAGGCGAGCCACTCCTCGCCGGCCGGAGGCAGGGCCGCGGCTCCGGCGTCTTCGTTCAGGCGCTCACGCACGTCAAGGCGGCGGCCACCAGGTCGCCGATGCGGCCGAGGTAGAGCGTGCCCATCTCCGGGTAGAAGCGCTCGGGTTCGGCGCTGCCCAGGGCCAGCGCGCCCACCGTCTCGCCGCGATGGCGCAGCGGGATCAACGCGATCGAGCGCACATGCGGCGCGGCTTCGCCGAACCAGCTCAGCACCTCGATGCTGTCCGGCGCGCCGCAGTAGGGATGGCGCAGGCCTTCGACGTGATTGCGCACGGCCTGGCCGACCGCAGCGTCGGCATCCTCCGCGGCCGCGTCGCGCCACAGCCGCAGCGCGACGTGCGGTACCGAGAAATCCTCCTGCAGGCTGGCGAACACGGCATGCCGCAAGCCGGCCAGGCTGCGCCCCTCGAGCAGCGCCACGGCGAGGTGGTGCACCTTCTCGCTGATGTCGTCGTTCTCTTCGCCGAAGCGGATCAGCTCCGACAGTTTTTGCTCAAGCTGCCCGATCTTGTCGCGCAACGCGTGCAACTGGCGCTCGGCAAGCGAGATTGCCTGGCCGCCGTGGGTCGGATGCGGCACCGTCAGGCGGGTGAACAGCTCGCCGTGCTCGCTGAGGAAATCGGGGTTGTCGCGCAGGTAGCGGGCGACGTCTTCGGCATTCATCAAGGCAGCTCCAGCCGGGCGCAGCGGGCCCGGATCAAGGCCGGATCAGTTCCGGCAGGAAATGGCAGAATTTCGGTGCAGACTCAGGCGAGCTCCATCTCGCCTTCGAACACGGTCATCGCGGGGCCGGTCATCAGCACCGGCGCGCCCTCGCCCGCCCAGGCGATCTCCAGCGCGCCGCCGCGGGTATCCACGCGCACCGGCGATTCCAGCAGGCCGCGGAGGATGCCGGCGACCACCGCCGCGCAGGCGCCGGTGCCGCAGGCGAGCGTCTCGCCCGCGCCCCGCTCGAACACGCGCAGGCGGATGTGATGGTCATCTACCACCTGCATGAAGCCCGCATTGACGCGCGCCGGAAAGCGCGCGTGGCGCTCGATCAGCGCGCCCTGCGCGACGACCGGCGCGGCGTCGACGTCGGCCACCACCTGCACCGCGTGCGGGTTGCCCATCGACACCGCAGTGATCGCCACCGTGTCGGCGCCGACCTGCAGCGGCTGTACCACCGCGTCGGACTCGGACACGAAGGGAACGTCGGCCGGCTTCAGCACCGGCACGCCCATGTCCACCGTCACCAGGCCATCGTCGCGCAGGCGCGGCGCGATGATGCCGGCACGCGTCTCGACGCGGATCTCACGCTTGTCGGTGAGCGCGTGGTCGTGCACGAAGCGCACGAAGCAGCGCGCGCCGTTGCCGCACTGCTCCACCTCGCCGCCGTCGGCGTTGAAGATGCGGTAGCGGAAATCCACGCCCGGCTGGGTCGCTGGCTCGACCACCAGCAACTGGTCGCAGCCCACGCCGAAATGACGATCGGCGATGGCGGTGACGCGCGCGGGCGTGAGGTCGACCGCGCCGCGGGTGGCGTCGATCACGACGAAGTCGTTGCCGAGGCCGTGCATCTTGGTGAAGTGCAGTTTCATCTGAGGGGTCCGGAGGTTTTCAGCTCAGTACAGCTTGGGCTCGCCGGGGGGCCGCGTCTTGAAGCGGCGATGCACCCAGTAGTACTGCTCGGGCATGGTGCGGATCACACCCTCGAGCCAGGCGTTCATGCGCGCCACGTCGCCTTCGACATCGGCGCCGGGGAAATTGTCCCACGGTGCGCCGATGTGCAGCACGCAGCCGCCTTCCGGCCGCAGGCGCGCGACGCAGGGCAGCACCACCGCATCCGCCAGCCGCGCCAGTCGCGGCAGGCCGGAGATGGTAGCGGCCGGAATGCCGAAGAAGGGCACGAAGATCGATTCGCGCGGGCCGTAGTCGAGGTCGGGCAGATAGTAGAAGGGCCGCCCCGACTTCATCGCCTTCACCGTGCTGCGCACGCCATCGCTGCGCGACAGCAGCAACTGGTCGCCGAAACGGCTGCGGCCGTGATAGAGCCAGCGGTCGAAGACCTTGTTCTTCTGCCGCGCGTAGATGCTGACGGCGTTGATCTCGAGCGTGAGCCGGGTTCCGGCCATGTCGAGGCCGAGGAAATGCGGCGCCAGCAGGATCACCGCGCGGCCCTCGTCCTGCGCCCGCCGCAGATGCTCCAGGCCGTCGATGGGCACCAGCTCCCGCAGGCGTTCCGCGCTCGCCCACCACAGCAGGCCACGCTCGAGCAGGCTGCGGCCGAGCAGCGCGAAGTGCTGGCGTGCCAGACTCCGGCGCGCGACGTCGTCGAGGTCCGGGAAGCACAGCCGCAGGTTGGTGAGCACCACATGGCGGCGCCAGCGCGCGAACGGATACAGCATCAGGCCGAAGCCGCGCCCCAGCCGCACGAGCAGCGGCAGCGGCAGCAGGTGCAGCAGCCAGATCAGGCCGACGACGAGATGGCTCATCGCTCCCCTCCCGCCGCGCCATCACCCGCCCTGCCCTCAGCCGCACCGGCGCCGGCATCGCGCGCAGGCTCTTCCGCGGCCACCCCTTCGGCCTGCGCCGAGCGCGGCTTCTTGTAGCGGTTGTAACCCCACAGGTATTGCTCGGGACGCAGCATGATCAGGCGCTCGACTTCGCGGTTGATGGTGGCGCAGCGCGCCTCGAGATCGCCTTCCAGCGGCTGCGTCGGCGGGTAGAGGCGCATCACGAAACCTTCGCCGCGCGGCAGGCGCTCGACCCAGCAGTAGATCGTCCGCACGCCCTTCACCTCGGCCAGGCGCGCCGCCAGGGTCATCGTCCACGCCGGACGGCCGAAGAACGGCGCCCACACGCCTTCGCCCGCGCCCGGCACCTGGTCGGGCAGCATGCCCACCGCGCCGCGGCCGCGCAGTGTCTTCACCAGTTGGCGCACGCCCGACAGGTCGGCCGGCGCCGCGCGCAGTTGCGGCCGGCTGCGCCCTTCCTCCATCAGCGGCGCCAGCGCCGACTTGCGCGGCGGCCGGTAGAGCACGGTGATCGGTTCGCGCGTGGCGATGTACTGCGCGTTGATCTCGAAGCAGCCCAGGTGCGGCGTGATGAACAGCAGCCCGGCACCGTCGCGGCGCGCCTCCTCGACCAGCTCCCAGCCTTCGACGCGCACCTTCTGCATGACTTCCTCGACCGGCCGCAGCCACACCCAGGCGATCTCGATGAACTGGCGGCCGGTCTCGGCGATCGCCGCGCGCAGCAGGCGCTCGTCCTCGCGGCCGAGGGCGTTGAACAGGTTCTGCCGCAGGCGGCGGCGGTAGGTTGGCGATGTCGCGTACGTGATCCAGCCAGCCCAGGCACCAAGGCGGTGCAGCCAGGACAGGGGAAGACGGGCGAGAAGGCGGAACAGGGATTGGACGATCACGTCGCTCAGCAGGAAATCACGCTCGGCGGGCCGGAGCATTTGACCTCCGGATGCAGCTTCGTATAATTATGACTTAGCCGCCGAGTTAACTCGACAACTTGCAGGGCGGCCACCGCGGGGCGAAGCGTCCCGATCGGCAAAACAAGTTCTGCTAAAGCGTCGGCTGCTCGAAAGCATCCCCGGAGCCGGCCGCGACGCAAGGCCAGTGCGAATCGGGGATTTCGCGTTTTTGGAGCAGCATCTTGAGCAATACCTACCTCTTCACTTCCGAATCCGTTTCTGAAGGCCATCCCGACAAGGTCGCCGACCAGGTCTCCGATGGCGTGCTGGACGCCATCCTCACCGAAGACCCGAAGGCGCGCGTTGCCTGCGAGACGCTGGTGTCCACCGGCCTCGTCGTGATCTCGGGCGAGATCACCACCACTGCCCACCCCAACTACCGCGAGATCGCGCAGGAAGTCATCCGCCGCATCGGCTATGACAACTCCGACATCGGCTTCGACTACAAGAGCTGCGCGGTGCTGGCGGCAATCAACCGCCAGTCGCCCGACATCGCCCAGGGCGTGAATGCCGCCAACGACGACCCGCTCGACCAGGGCGCCGGCGACCAGGGCCTGATGTTCGGCTACGCCACCAATGAAACCGCCGCGTTGATGCCGCTGCCGATCTACTACGCGCACCGCGTGATGCAGCGCCAGGCCGAAGTGCGCAAGGACGGCCGCCTGCCGTGGCTGCGCCCGGACGCCAAGAGCCAGCTCACGGTGAAGTACGTCGACGGCAAGCCGGTGGCGATCGACACCGTGGTGGTATCCACGCAGCACGACCCGGACGTCACCCAGGAGCAGATCCGCGAGGCGGTGATCGAGCTGATCATCAAGCCGGTGCTGCCGCCCGAGCTGATGCAGGGCAACGTGCGCTACCTGGTGAACCCGACCGGCCGCTTCGTCGTCGGCGGCCCGCACGGCGACTGCGGCCTGACCGGGCGCAAGATCATCGTCGACACCTACGGCGGCGCGGCCCACCACGGCGGCGGCGCGTTCTCGGGCAAGGACCCGTCCAAGGTCGACCGCTCGGCCGCCTACGCCGGCCGCTACGTGGCGAAGAACATCGTCGCCGCCGGCCTGGCCGACAAGTGCGAGGTGCAGGTGGCCTACGCGATCGGCGTGGCGCGCCCGGTGAGCCTGATGGTGAACACCTTCGGCACGGGCAAGATCGCCGACGACAGGATCGTCGAACTGATCGGCCGCCACTTCGACCTGCGCCCGAAGGCGATCATCCAGACGCTGGACCTGCTGCGCCCGATCTACTCCAAGACCGCCGCCTACGGCCACTTCGGCCGCGACGAGCCGGAGTTCTCGTGGGAGCAGACCGACAAGGCGGCCGCGCTGCGCGCGGACGCTGGACTGTAAAGCGAAGGCAGAAGGGTAACGCAACAACGCCAAGCCTGCCGTGTCGGGTGTTTGCGGAGCGGGCGAGGACTGTCCGAGCACCGAGCGAAGCGAGGGCGCTCATTTGCGTGCCCTCCGCAAGCGCCGCGCAGCGGCGCAGCCCGCGGAGCAAACACTCGGCGCGGCAGGCGGTTAGCAGCACCGGCCGACTGTCGCCGGATGAATCGTTTGCGACAAATCCGGTCTGGCGACGGGGGATGCGCTCCACGTCCTGCGCAACTCGACCTCGCTGCGCTCGGGACTCGGACAGTGCTCGTCCGCTCCGCGCATCCCCCGCCGCCAGACCTGCTCCATTGCGAACTCAAACAGGCGCAATAAACCCGCGAATCTGAAGCTATAATTTCAGTTTCCGAGGAGCGCTGCGAGGCGCCGGCTGCACCCCCTGCAGCGGCCCCCAGGCTCGGAACCCGTCTCCCGCTGCAATCCGACGGGGCAGTTCAACGGCGCTCACCTGGTCGTTACTCTCAACCCTGCCGGGTTCGGGATGTCGGGTGAGCATGCTGCCGTACCCCCTCCCTCCCGGCCATAGCACGGAGCTTCACATGAACGCTGTGGCTGACATTCAAGACTACGTTGTTGCCGACCTGTCGCTCGCCGACTGGGGCCGCAAGGAAATCCGCATCGCCGAGACCGAGATGCCCGGCCTGATGGCGATCCGCGAGGAATACGCCGCCAGCCAGCCCCTCAAGGGCGCGCGCATCACCGGCTCGCTGCACATGACAATCCAGACCGCGGTGCTGATCGAGACGCTGACCGCACTCGGCGCCCAGGTGCGCTGGGCGTCGTGCAACATCTTCTCCACTCAGGACCACGCCGCGGCCGCCATCGCCAAGGACGGCATCCCTGTGTTCGCCGTCAAGGGCGAATCGCTGACCGACTACTGGGAGTACACCCACCGCATCTTCGAGTGGTCGGATGGCGGTTACTCGAACATGATTCTGGACGACGGCGGCGACGCCACGCTGCTGCTGCACCTCGGCGCGCGCGCCGAGAAGGATCTCTCGGTGCTGGCAAATCCGGGCTCGGAAGAAGAGACGATCCTCTTCGCCGCCATCAAGGCCAAGCTGGCGCAGGATCCCACCTGGTATTCGACGCGGCTGGCTCACATCAAGGGCGTCACCGAGGAAACCACCACCGGCGTGCATCGCCTGTACCAGATGCACGCGCGCGGCGAGCTCAAGTTCCCGGCGATCAACGTCAATGACTCGGTGACCAAGTCCAAGTTCGACAACCTGTACGGCTGCCGCGAGTCGCTGGTCGACGGCATCAAGCGCGCCACCGACGTGATGATCGCCGGCAAGGTTGCGCTGGTTTGCGGCTACGGCGACGTGGGCAAGGGCTCGGCCCAGGCGCTGCGCGCGCTGTCGGCCCAGGTCTGGGTCACCGAGGTCGACCCGATCTGCGCGCTGCAGGCGGCGATGGAAGGCTACCGTGTGGTCACGATGGACTACGCCGCCGACAAGGCCGACATCTTCGTCACCGCCACCGGCAACTACCATGTGATCACCCACGACCACATGGCGAAGATGAAGGACCAGGCCATCGTCTGCAACATCGGCCACTTCGACAACGAGATCGACGTCGCCTCGGTCGAGCAGTACCGGTGGGAAGAGATCAAGCCGCAGGTCGATCACATCATCTTCCCCGACGGCAAGCGGATCATCCTGCTCGCCAAGGGCAGACTGGTGAACCTGGGCTGCGCCACCGGCCACCCGAGCTACGTGATGTCGAGCTCCTTCGCCAACCAGACGATCGCGCAGATCGAGCTTTTCCAGCACACCGACAAGTACCCGGTGGGCGTCTATACCCTGCCCAAGCACCTGGACGAGAAGGTCGCGCGCCTGCAGTTGAAGAAGCTCAACGCCCAGCTCAGCGTGTTGACCGACGCGCAGGCCGCCTACATCGGCGTACCGAAGGAAGGCCCGTACAAGTCGGACTCGTACCGCTACTGAGCGGCGCCGGCCAGTGATGGCGGTCAGGCCCGCTCCTACGGCGATGCAGAGGCGTAGGAGCGGGCTTGACCGCGATATCGAACAGCCAGACCTGACTGACGCCTCCGCCATGAGCATGAACTCCTTCCACGCCCGCCACGGGCGACCGCGGCCCGCCGCGGACAGCCGCAAGCCGGTCGACCGCCACGGCCTGCTGCGCGTCGACCAGTTGCTGGTGGCGCAGGGCCTGGCGGCCTCGCGCACCGCGGCGCGCGCGCTGGTCGATGCCGGGCGTGTCAGCCACGAGGGCGAGCCGGTCACCAAGGCGGCGCTGGAGTTGCCGCCCGACGCCCGGCTGGCGGTGACGCCGGACGACAGCGACCGCTTCGTGTCGCGCGGCGCGCTGAAGCTGGAAGGGGCACTCAGGCGCAGCCTGCTCGACATCCATGGCATCACCTGCCTCGACATCGGCCAATCCACCGGCGGCTTTACCGACTGCCTGCTGCAGGCGGGCGCGGCGAAGGTGGTGGGCGTGGAGGTCGGTCACGACCAGTTGCACGCGCGCCTGCGCCACGAGCGGCGCTGCATCACGCTGGAGGGGCTCAACGCCCGCCAGCTCACGCCTGCCGACCTGGGCGGGCATTTTCCGCCGCATGGCTTCGACCTCCTCGTCTGCGATGCCAGCTTCATCTCGCTGGCGCTGCTGATGCCGCAGTGGCCGGCGTTGCTGTCACCCGGCGGCCATGTGCTGGCGCTGGTGAAGCCACAGTTCGAGGTCGGTCCGCAGAACCTGGGCAAGGGCGGCATCGTGCGCGACGCCAGCCTCTACGCCGAAGTCGAGGCGCGCCTGCGCGCCGCGGCGCACGAGGCCGGCCTGCGCATCCTGGACTGGTTCGACTCGCCCATCACCGGCGGCGACGGCAACCGCGAATTCTTCCTTCACGCCATCCGCGCCACGGCTGGCGACACTGCACCGCACACATCATGAGCACTGAAATCTCGATCGAGTTCTTTCCGCCGCAGACAACCGAAGGCGCCGAGAAACTGCAGGCCACCTGCGCGAAGCTGGCTGCATTGAAGCCGGCCTTCTTCTCCGTGACCTACGGTGCCGGCGGCTCCACCCGCGAGCGCACCTTTGCCGCGGTGAGGGACATCGCCGCCGCCGGGCTGGAGGCCGCGCCGCACCTGTCGTGCATCGGCTCCACCCGCGACAGCATCCGCGAGATCCTGCACCAGTACGCCGCGACCGGCGTCCACCGCATCGTCGCGCTGCGCGGCGACCTGCCTTCCGGTGCAGGCGCGGCGGGCGAGTTCCGCTACGCCAGCGAGCTGGTGGAGTTCATCCGCCAGGAGACGGGCGACCGCTTCCACATCGAGGTGGCCGCCTACCCCGAATGGCATCCCCAGGCGAGAAGCCCGAAGGACGACCTGCTCGCCTTCAAGCGCAAGGCCGAGGCCGGCGCCAATTCGGCGATCACCCAGTACTTCTACAACATCGACGCCTACCTGAACTTCGTCGACGCGGTGCGCAAGCTGGGCGTCACCCTCCCCATCGTGCCCGGCATCATGCCCATCAGCAGCTTCAGCAAGCTGGCGCGCTTCTCTGACGCCTGCGGCGCCGAGATCCCGCGCTGGATGCGCAAGACTTTCGAGAGCTACGGCGACGACACCGACTCCATCCGCGCCTTCGGCCTCGACGTGGTGACCCGCCTGTGCGAGAGGCTGATTGCCGAAGGCGCGCCCGGCCTGCACTTCTACAGCATGAACATGGCCGGGCCGACGACCGAGATCTGCAGGCGCCTCGGCCTGGGCGGCTGAGGGCGAACGCCACGCCTGACGGCCGACGGCGGAACCGGTCGCGCGGGATGAGCAGAGCATTCAAGAAGGCGGGCGCGATGCCGTAACACATCGTAGCCCAACAACATCACGCCTGGCCGCCGGTCGCATCGGCACGGACGGCATCGCGCCACCGCCTCATGAATCCGGATACCCGTACGCCGGGGTGCGCCGTCCCCGGCCGCCCGCACCGCCACACCCGCCCGCAAGCTGCAGCCGCCCGCCACGCGACCTGGCTGGTGGCGCTTGCGCTGCTGCACACGCCGGTGCCGTCGATCGCCGCCGAGCTGACCGAGCTCAGCCTGGAGCAACTGATGGCGGTCACCGTGGTGGGCGCGTCGAAATACGAGCAGAAACAGAGCGAGGTCGCTGCCGCAGTCACGGTCATCACCCGCGACGAGATCCGCGCCTTCGGCTGGCGCACGATCGACGAGGCGCTGGCGAGCCTGCCCGGCACGCATCACACGTACGACCGCCAGTATGCCTACCTCGGCGTCCGCGGCTTCGCCCTGCCCGGCGATTACGTGACCCGCGTGCTGTTCACGCTGAATGGCAATCGGCTGAACGACAACGTCTATGACGGTGCGCCCTATGGCAACACGCTGCCCATCGACCTGAGCCTGGTCGAACGCATCGAGTTCATCCCCGGCCCGGGCGGCGCCGTCTATGGCCAGAACGCCATGTTCGGCGTGGTCAACATCGTCACCCGCAGCGGCGCCGGCGTCGACGGCGGCGAGCTGTCCGGATACTGGCAATGGCCACAGGCCGGCCGCAAGGCGCGCGCCACCTGGGGCAAGCGACTGGACAACGACATCGACGTGCTGGTGTCGGCCTCGGTGTTCCGTTCGCGCGGCGAAGATCTTTTCTTCGACTTCGGCGACGCCGACGTCAGCGGTCGCGCGCGCAACATGGATGGCGAAAGCAAGAAGGACTTCTACTTCCGCGTCGCACGCGGCCCGTGGACCTTCGACCTCGCCGACGGCGATCGCCGCAAGGACGACCCCACCGCCGTCTATCGATCCGACCCGCTGGCGCGCGGCCAGTACCAGCAGGACCACCTCACCAACGCGCAACTGCAGTACGAGGACACGTTGAGCGACACCCTGTCGCTCACCGCGCGCGCTTTCGCCGGCCGCTACCGGTACGACAGCAAGCTCCAGTTCGACGGCGCGGCCTACGCCTACCCGGTTGCCGGCGACTGGCACGGCGCCGAACTGCGGCTGGTGTCCAGCGCAGTCGACGCGCACAAGCTGATGCTGGGGCTGGAATACCAGCGCAATGTGCGCATGGACCAGCACATCAACGCCGTGGCCGATCCGGCCAGCGACGTCGCCATCCGCCGCGAGGGCTGGCGCGCTGGCCTTTACATTCAGGACGAGTGGCGGCTGGGCGACACGTTGACCAGCACGCTTGGCCTGCGCATCGATCGCAACGACATCACCGGCACCAAGCTCAGCCCGCGCGCCGGGCTGATCTGGCAGCCAAGCGCGGGCACCACACTGAAGGCGCTCTATGGCCGCGCGCACCGCGCGCCCAATTCGTGGGAACGCGACTATGCGGAAGCGGACGTGCAGGCCGCCAACCCGGCGCTGCGCGGCGAATCCATCGACACCCTCGAGCTGGTCGCCGATCACCAGCTAACGCGCGACTTCCAGGTGCGGGCCTCGGTGTATCGCTGGGAACTGGATGATCTGATCGGCCTCGGCACCGACCCGGCAAGCGGCCTGCCGCAGTACCAGCAGATGGGCAAGGTCACCGCCAAGGGCGTCGAGCTGTCGGCCCTGCACAACTGGAGCCAGGGCGCCCGCCTGCGCGCGAGCCTCGCCGTGCAGTCGGCCACCATGGCAGACGGCCAAACCGCCGAGAACTCGCCCCACGTACTGGGCAAGCTGCTGTTCTCGAGCCCGATTCCCGCCACGGAGATGCGCCTGGGCTACGCGCTGCACTACGACGGCGAACGCCGCAACTATGCCGGCGACACCGTCGCGTCGTACTGGCGCTCCGACCTGCACCTGATCGCCGACCGCTGGGCGCGCGGGCTGGAAGTCTCGTTCAGCGTGCTGAACCTGTTCGACCGCCGCTACGAGCATCCGAGCGGCGGCCCCGGGCTGAACTGGCAGCCGGTCTTCGAGCAGGACGGCCGCAGCGTGCGGCTGGCGCTCGACTACCGCTTCTGAGCCCATGCCGGGAAGCGCTCGCACACGGCTCGCAACAGGGCGCCCCGGACTGGGACGCCTGATCTGCGGCCTGCTTGCCGCCGCCTGCCTGGCGGCGGTGCAGCCGGCAGGGGCCGACAGCGTGAGCGAGTACCGCCTGAAGGCCGCCTACCTGTTCAACTTCGCCACCTTCACCGAATGGCCCGACTCGATCGGCAACACGCTGGCCGTCTGCATCTACGGCGATGACCCCTTCGGTGCCGACATCGATGCGCTCAGCCGCCAGTCAGTCGGCAATCGCCGCATCGCGGTGCGCCGCACGGTGAGTGCCGACAACCTTGCAGGCTGCCACCTGGTGTTCGTCACCCGGCCGATGATCGGCAACCTGTCGCGCGTGTTCGACCGCCTGGGCGCCTCGCCGACGCTGGTCGTGGCCGACAGTCCGGGCGCCCTGCAGCAAGGCGCGATGCTGAACATGGACACGGCGGACGGCAAGGTGAGCTTCTCCGCCAACCTCGCCGCAGCCCGGCGGCAGAACCTGAACCTGAGCGCAAAGCTGCTGCGTCTCGCCACCGAGGTCATCCAATGAAGCGTTCCGCTGCTGACGACAATGCGGCCCCCACGCCCGGCATCCGGCTCGCCGAGCAGGTCCGGCGTGCCAACCATCTGGCACTCGGGGTCACGCTCGCCATCGTCGCCGCCATCGTGCTGGCGGGAAACTTCGTCGTCAGCGCGCTCACGCTCGAGTCCGACACTCGCACGATGGCCCGCGTGCTCGCCGACAACGCGTCGGCCAGCCTGCTGTTCGGCGATCCGAAGTCGGCCACCGACGTGCTCGACACGCTGCGCAATTCGCCCAGCGTCACCCAGGCTGCGATCTACGACTCGGCGCTGAAAGTGTTCGCCCGTTACGAGAACGCCACCGACACACCGCTGTCAGCTCCTACCGGACTCACCGAAGAGGCGCAATTCGATTTCTCCCGGCTGCGCCTGACCCAACCCATCGCCGGCGGTCAGAAGGTGCTGGGCGCAATCCGCCTCGACGTCGAACTCGGGCCGCTCTACCTGCAACTGACGACCTACGCAGCGATCATGGTGCTGGCGGCGCTGCTGGCGCTCACCGCGGCCACCGCGCTGGTGCGGCGCCTGCACGGCGTGGTGCTGCGCCCGCTCGCCGCGCTGACCTCGCTCACCACGCGGGTGGCGCGCGAGGACGATTACGCGGCCCGGGCCGAGACCAGCGGCCTCGTCGAGCTCGACTCGCTGGCCGAGGGCTTCAACCGCATGCTGGCGCAGATCGCCGAGCGCGACGCGCGCCTGGCGGCGCATCGCGACCAGTTGGAAGAAGAAGTCGCGGTGCGCACGCACGAGCTGCTGCGGGCGAAGGAGGCGGCCGAAGCCGCCAGCCAGGCCAAGAGCGACTTCCTCGCCACCATGAGCCACGAGATCCGCACGCCGATGAACGGTGTGCTCGGCATGACCGAGCTGCTGCTCGACACCTCGCTCAATGCCGAGCAGCGCCACTTCGCCGAAGCGGTGCAGAATTCGGGGCGCCACCTGCTGGGCATCATCAACGACATCCTCGATTTCTCGAAGATCGAATCCGGCCACCTGGAACTGGAAGACGTCGAGTTCGAGCCGGGCGAACTGATCGAGAACGCGCTCGCCATGTTCGCCCAGCCGGCGGAAAAGAAAGGCCTCGAACTGGTGGCCGACATTCCGCCGGAC
The DNA here is from genome assembly GCF_009469595.2 of Thauera sp. 2A1. Taxonomy (GTDB): domain Bacteria; phylum Pseudomonadota; class Gammaproteobacteria; order Burkholderiales; family Rhodocyclaceae; genus Thauera. Next base: position 25,204 of record NZ_SSXV01000026.1, read on the forward strand.
GCGCGCCGCAGCCTGCGTGGCGACCCCTTCCGCATCCGCCAGGTGGTGGCCAACCTGATCAGCAACGCAGTCAAGTTCACCGAGCAGGGCGAGGTCGTGGCGCGGGTGCGCCTGGCCGCCGAGGAGGGCGAGCGCTGCCGCCTGCGCGTCAGTGTCGAGGACACCGGCATCGGCATCCCGCTCGAGGCGCAGCGCAAGATCTTCGAGCACTTCGCCCAGCTCGACGGCTCGACCACCCGCCAGTACGGCGGCACCGGCCTCGGCCTGGCGATCTGCCGCCGGCTGGTGGAGCTGATGGGCGGCCGCATCGGCGTCAGCAGCACGCCGGGCGAGGGCGCGCAGTTCTGGATCGAGATTCCGCTTGAGGCCGGCACCACCGCCGTCGGCGCGCTGTGCTGCGACATCGGTCTGGCCAGCGTGCACGTGCTGGTGGTCGACGACAACCCGACCAACCGCGAGATCCTCCAGCGCCAGCTCGAAGGCTGGCACATGCAGGTGGAATGCGCGTCGAGCGGCGCGGAGGCGCTCGAGCGGATGCGCTGCGCGCACGACCGGGGCCAACCCTTCGCGCTCGCGGTGCTGGACATGCACATGCCGCAGATGGACGGACTGCAACTGGCCAATGCGATCCAGGCCATGCCCGAACTGGCGACGACGGGCCTCATCGTGCTGACCTCGAGCTACTCCAGCGCCAGCGTGCGCGAGCGCGAACGCGCCGGCATCCTGCGCTGCGTGCACAAGCCGATCCGCCAGGCCGAGCTGCATCAGGTGGTGTGCAGCGCATTGCGCAGCCCGCGCAGGCCGCAGGCGGCCGCCGCGATCAGCCCCTCGAGCGGCCTCGCGGACACGACCGTCCTTGCCGGTCGAGTCCTGCTGGCCGAGGACAATCCGACCAACCAGCATGTGGCGCAGGCCATGCTTGCCAAGCTCGGCATCGCGGTCGACGTGGCCGGCAACGGCCGCGAGGCGCTGCGCCTGGCGACGTCGCAGGACTTCGACGTGATCCTGATGGATTGCCACATGCCGCTGATGGACGGCTACGAGGCCACCGCGGCGATCCGCCAGCAGCAGGGTCAGGCGCGCCACGTACCCATCGTCGCACTCACGGCCGACGTCATGGAAGGCAACCGCAGTCGCTGCCTCGAGGCAGGCATGGACGACTTCCTGTCCAAGCCCTACGACCTCGCCCAATTGCGCGAGACGCTGCAGCGTCACATGGTGGTGCGCCACCCCGCTCGGCAGGACGAGGCCGCCACGGCCCGGGCCACGCCCGAGGGCGTGCCCGCCACGCCGATGGCGAGCTGCGGGCCGGCCGATGCAATGCCGGCCGCGATCGATCGCAACTTCTTCGTCCAGTTCCGCGAACTCGATCCGACGGGCGGGCTGGGCCTGGTTGCGCGCATCATGCGCGTGTATGCCGATACCAGCGGCGAGGCTGTGGACCGGCTGCGGGAGGCGACGCAGGGCGGCGATGCCGAAGCCATCCGCCAGGCGGCGCACAGCCTGAAATCGAGTTCGGCCAACGTGGGCGCGACGCTGCTGGCGGCGCGGCTCAAGGACGTCGAGCTCTCGGGCAAGGAAGGGCGCTTGCAGGACGCGCGCGATGCGATCGACGATGTCGGCGACGAGTACCGTCGCGTGATCGACGAAATCGGCTCCCTGCTCGCGGAAATGGGATGAACTCCGCCTTGCGGGGCACGCGCGCCGGGCTGGCGAACGGGCGAAAGTTGCATGGCAGCGTAATGGTGCACGCACATTCCCGGCATTATTGAGTAAGCTTTGACGATGATTACGCGCTGCCGTGGCTGGAAGGCAATTGCGCTGTTGGCATGACGGCCTGCACAGAGATGAAGAAACTCGACAACATCGCCATCAGCGGCGAACTTCCCAGCCCGAAAGGGGTGGCCCTGGCCATCCTCGAGATGTGCCGCAAGGACGACACCACGGCCGCCGAGATCGCGCGCATTGCCCAGACCGACCCTGCGCTCGCCGGCCGCCTGATCCGCCAGGCCAACTCCGCTGCCCACGGCGGCCGCCGCCCGGTCGCATCGGTGACCGAAGCCATCCTGCGTCTGGGTCTCAGCACGGTGCGCAACCTGGCACTGGGTTTCTCGCTGGTCGACCAGTACCAGAACGGGCCCTGCGAAGGCTTCGATTACCAGACCTTCTGGTCGCACTCGCTGCTGATGGGGCTGGCGATGCAGAAGGTCTGCGCCATGACCCACGCCGGCACGGCCGACGAGCTCTTCGCCTGCGGCCTGCTGGCACGCATCGGCTGCCTCGGGCTGGCCACCGCCTACCCGTCGGAATACACGAACCTGCTGCGGCGGCAAGCGCCGGACCTTCAGCTCACGGCGCTCGAACAGGACCATCTCCACACCGACCACAACGAACTGAGCGCCGCGCTGCTCACCGAATGGGGCGTCCCCAGTGCGCTGGTGGAACCCATCTATCATCACGAGACTCCGGATGCTTCGGGTTTTTCGGAGGGTTCGCGCCCGCATCAGCTCGTCCATCTGTTCTACCTCGCAAAGTGCATCGCCGATCTGGGCGTTGCCACCGAATGCGAGCGCAACGGCCGCACGGCGGAACTGCTGCTGCTGGGTGGCAAGATCGGCCTCAATGCGGACGAACTCGGCGCCACCATCGACGAACTCGTGCGCGGCTGGCGCGAATGGGGCGAGTTGCTGAAGGTCCCGGCCTCGGCCCTGCCGTCCTTTGCGCAGATGTCGGCACTGCATGCGCCGCGCCCCGAGGATAGCGGCAGCGCGGCGGCGCTGCGCGTGCTGCTGGTCGACGACGACGCCACCACGCGTGCGATGCTCGAGGGCGCGCTCGGTCATTCGGTGATCTGCGCCGGCAACGGCCATGAAGCACTGGCAGTTGCGGTGGAAGCGCTGCCGCAGATCGTCATCACCGACTGGATGATGCCGGGCATGAGCGGGCTCGAGCTGTCGCGTGCGCTGCGTGCCACCGACTGGGGTCAGACGATCTATCTCATCATGCTGACCAGCGTCGAATCGGAAGACGAGATCAGCGAAGCCTTCGAAGCCGGCGTCGACGACTTCCTCACCAAGCCGGTCAACATTCGCACCCTGCGCGCCCGCCTGCGCGCCGCCTGGCACTACGTGCAATTGCTCGAAGCGTGGGAACGCGACCGCGCGCAACTCAAGCAGTTCGCCGCCGAGCTGGCGATCAGCAACCGTCGCCTCGAGCACGCGGCGATGACCGACCTGCTCACCTCGCTGCCCAACCGCCGCTCCGGCATGACCTCGCTGGCCAAGGCCTGGAGCGCCGCAAACCGCTCGAGCCAGCCGCTGTCGGTGATGGTGCTCGACGTCGACCACTTCAAGCGCGTGAACGACACGTACGGCCACGCCATCGGCGACGCGGTGCTGCGCGAAGTGGCCCAGGCGCTGCAACGCTCCGCACGCAAGGACGACAGCGTGTGCCGCCTTGGCGGCGAGGAGTTCCTGATGATCTGCCAGAACGCCGACCTGAAGTCGGCGCTGATGGCCGCCGAACGGCTGCGACGCATGATCGAGAGCTTGCGCATCACGGCGGGCAGCGCCGTGATCCAGATCTCGATCAGCATCGGCATCGCCAGCCGCGAAGCAGGCATGTCCGACGCCGACGCCCTGGTGAATGCGGCCGACCGTGCGCTGTACCAGGCCAAGCAGTCGGGGCGCAACCGCAGTTGCATCTACGTTCAGGGCCAGTTGCGCACCGGTCCGCGCTGACGGCGCAACCGCCGGCCCGCCACCGCGCGGAGCGCGGTGGCCCGATGCACGATCAGCCCGCCTTGCGCGCCATGAACATCACCCCGCCGATCACCATCACGGTGCCCGCGAGCTGGGCCGGGCCGATCGCCTCGCCAAGCAGCAGCCAGCCGAGCAGGATGGTGATCGCCGGTCCCAGGCTGCTGGTGAGCGACACCGGCCCGGCGCCGAGGCGGCGGATCGCCTCCGAGGTGAGCCACACCGGTGCCACGGTGCTCACCAGCGCCATCGTCAGGGACAAGGCATACACCTGCCACGGCTGCACCAGCGCCGACACCGGCCGCAGCACGAAGAACTGCACCAGGCAGCCGAGGCAGGCGAAGCTGGTGGCATAGGCGGTGAAGCGCGCGGAACCGGTGCGGGTGACGACTTCGCCGTTGCCCATCAGGTAGAGCGCGAAAGTCACCGCGCTGGCGAACACCAGCAGGCTGCCGATGGCCACGTTGCCCGCATCGCCGGCGATCGTCAGGTCGTGGCCGACGGCGATGCCGATGCCGATGTAGCACAGGCCGAGCGCGCCGAGCATGCGGCGGGTGACCGGCTTGCCGAGGAACAGCGCCGACAGCAGGATCACCAGCGTCGGGTACAGGTACAGGATGAGCCGCTCGAGCGCGGCACTGATGTAGTTGAGGCCGAGGAAGTCGAGGTAGCTCGCGAGGTAATAGCCGATCAGGCCCAGCCCGGCCATCCACCCCCAGTCGCGCGCGGGCAACGGCGCCGCCGCGTGGCGGCTGGCGACGATACCCATGGCGATGAAGAAAGGCAGCGAGAAGCCCATGCGCAGCGCCAGCAGCGTTTCCGCATCCACGCCATGGCGGTAGGCGAGCTTGACCAGGATGGCCTTGAAGGAGAAGCCGGTGGCGCCGAGGATCGCGAAGACCAGGCCCGCGCGCGGCGGCGCCGCGCTCAGCGACGCCCCCCGAGCAACGAGCCGAGGATGCCGCGCACGATCTGGCGGCCGATGGAGCTGCCGATGGTGCGCGTGACCGTCTTGGCGGCGATCTGCACCAGGCCGTCGCGCTGCCCGCCGCGCGGGCCGGTGGAACCGAACAGGATGTCGCTGACCGCGCTGCCGGTCTCGCCGCCGGCCTGCTTCGCCGCCTCGCGCCCGGCCTCGATCGCCGCCGTGGTGGCGGCCTTGGCCTGCAGCAGCTCGTAGGCGGATTCGCGATCGACCGCCTTCTCGTAGTGGCCATAGATTACCGAGCCCTTGATCGCCGCGTCGCGCTCGGCCGCGTCGAGTGGCCCGAGGCGGGAGTCGGGTGCGATGACGAAGCAGCGCTCGGTGATCTCGGGCCGCCCCTTCTCGTCGAGGAAGGACACCAGCGCCTCGCCCACGCCCAGCTCGGTGATCGCAGTCGCAGCGTCGAAGGCCGGGTTGGCGCGCATCGTCTCCGCCGCCGTCTTCACCGCCTTCTGGTCGCGCGGCGTGAAGGCGCGCAGCGCGTGCTGCACGCGGTTGCCGAGCTGGCCGAGCACCGTGTCCGGCACATCGAGCGGGTTCTGGGTGACGAAATACACGCCGACGCCTTTGGAGCGGATCAGCCGCACCACCTGCTCGATCTTTTCCAGCAGCGCCTTCGGCGCGTCGTTGAACAGCAGGTGCGCCTCGTCGAAGAAGAACACCATCTTGGGTTTGTCGGGGTCGCCGACTTCGGGCAGTTGCTCGAAGAGTTCCGACAGCATCCACAACAGGAAGGTTGAATACAGCTTGGGCGAGTTGTACAGCTTGTCGGCGGCGAGCACGTTGATCACGCCGCGGCCGTCGCCGTCGGTCTGCATCAGGTCGGCGATGTCGAGCATGGGCTCGCCGAAGAACACGTCGCCGCCCTGCTGCTCGAGCGTCAGCAGGTTGCGCTGGATGGCGCCGATCGAGGCGGCGGCGATGTTGCCATACTGGGTAGTGAAGTCCTTCGCGTTCTCGCCGACGTATTGCACCATCGCGCGCAGATCCTTGAGGTCCAGCAGCAGCATGCCGTTGTCGTCGGCGATCTTGAACACGAGCTGCAGCACGCCGGCCTGGGTGTCGTTGAGGTTGAGCAGCCGCCCCAGCAGCATCGGCCCCATGTCGGAGATCGTCGCCCGCACCGGGTGGCCGTGCTCACCGTAGACGTCCCAGAACACGACGGTGTTGGCGCGCGGCGTGTAGTCGCCGATGCCGACCGCTGCCAGGCGCTGCATCAGCTTGTCGGACTTGATGCCGGCGGCGCCGATGCCGGACAGGTCGCCCTTGACGTCGGCCATGAACACCGGCACGCCGATGCTGGCGAAGCTTTCCGCCATCTTCTGCAGCGTCACCGTCTTGCCGGTGCCGGTGGCGCCGGTGATGAGACCGTGGCGGTTGGCCAGGCGCGGCAGCAGGCAGATGTCCTTGAACTGGTCCTTGTCGTGCGCGCGTGCGATCAGCATCGGGTCGGCCATTTCATGCTCCTCGGAAATCGGTTCGGAATGCGCCGAGTTTAGCAGCCCCGCAGGCCCCCTCGTGCGCCCCGACCCGCTCACGTCTTGCTTCGGCCCCCACAGGGGCCCGGAAGCCGAGGTGGCCCCAGCGGCCGGCGGGCGGGCGCTATAATGCGCGCCTCTTCAATCGCTCGGGCAGCACAGAGGTTCCAATATGGCGGGTCATAGCAAATGGGCCAACATTCAGCATCGCAAGGGTCGTCAGGACGAAAAGCGCGGTGCGGCGTTCTCCAAGCTGGCGAAGGAAATCACCGTCGCCGCCAAGATGGGCGGGGGTGACCCGGGCTTCAACCCGCGATTGCGCCTGGCGGTCGACAAGGCCAAGGCGGTGAACATGCCCAAGGACAAGATCGACAACGCGATCAAGAAGGGCACCGGCGAACTCGAAGGCGTGAGCTACGAGGAAATCCGCTACGAAGGCTACGGCATCGGCGGTTCGGCGGTGATGGTCGACTGCCTCACCGACAACAAGACGCGCACCGTGGCCGACGTGCGCCACGCCTTCTCCAAGTACGGCGGCAACATGGGCACCGACGGTTGCGTGTCCTTCCAGTTCAAGCACTGCGGCCAGTTGATGTTCGCGCCCGGCACGAACGAGGACGCGCTGATGGAAGCCGCGCTCGAAGCCGGCGCCGAGGACGTGCTGACCAACGACGACGGCTCGATCGAAGTGGTCACCGGGCCGTGGGAATTCACCTCGGTGAAGGAAGCGCTCGAAAAAGCCGGCTTCGCCGCCGAGTTCGGCGAAGTCACGATGAAGCCCGAAAATGCCATCGAACTTTCCGGCGACGAGGCGGCGCGCATGCAGAAGCTGCTCGACGCCCTCGAAAGCCTGGACGACGTGCAGGAAGTGTACACATCGGCCGAATTCGCCGACTGATCGTAGGCGGCCCGCTGCCGGCGTCAGACCCGGTAGGTCTTGAGGTGGATGCTGGTTTCGCTGCTCCGGATACCCTTGATCAGCCGGATGCGTTCCAGCACCGTCGATAACTCCGTCAGATTCGCCGCGCGCAGGCCCACCAGCAGGTCCCAGCGCCCGTTGGTGTCGTGCAACTCGGCGACCGCGGGCTCGCCGAGCAGGCTGGCGATCACGGCGCGCGCCTCGTTCCCCTCCACAGCGATGCTTGCCCACGCGCGGATCTCGTTCGGCTGTGCGTCGGGCCGCAACCTCACCGTGTAGCCGACGATCACCCCATCGTCCTCCAGGCGGGCGATGCGATTGGTGATGGTCCCGCGGGACACCTTGAGCTTGTGCGCAAGGGCCGCGATGCTCAGGCGCGCATTGCTGCGCAACAGGCCGATCAGTTGCTGGTCGAGCGCATCCATTTCGTCATTTCGTCATCGAACCCAGGCAATTCTGCCAACAAACTGACGTTTTCGGTACAGAACTGCTGATTCTGTTTGCCGCGCGATTCCTCCATGATGTTTGTGTGGTTTCACCACGCCACGACCGAGCAGTGAGGATCGCCATGATCACCTCGACCGCAAGACGCCCCCGGACCCGCTACCTGAGCGCCGAACACGTTGCCGAGATCGTGCGGCGCAAGGGCCTCGCCGCATGCATCGCCGGTGTCGCCGGCTACATCCGCCAGGACTTCCTGCGCTGGCACGACTTCGACAAGTGCGCCCGCCTCGCCCACCACTCCGACGTCGGCGTGATCGAGCTGATGCCGGTGTCGGATACGCGCAGCTACGCTTTCAAGTACGTGAACGGCCATCCGTCGAACCACCGTTACAACCTGCCGACGGTGATGGCCTTCGGCGTGCTCGCTGACGTGGAAACCGGCACGCCCGATCTCGTCAGCGAGCTGACGCTCACCACCGCGATCCGCACCGCGGCCATGTCGGCGGTCGCCGCGCGTGCGCTGGCGCGCGACAACGTGCGCAGCATGGCGCTCATCGGCAATGGCGCGCAGAGCGAGTTCCAGGCGCTGGCCTTCCACCACCTTCTGGGGGTGGAGCGCTTCCACCTGTTCGATCTCGATGCCGCCGCCACGCGCAAGCTGGCCGCGAACCTGACCCGCATGGGCCTCGACTTCGCCTGCTTCGACAGCGTGCGCGACGCGGTGGGCGGCTGCGACATCGTCACCACGGTGACCGCCGCCAAGACCAACGCCGCTGTCCTCACCGCCGACATGATCGAGCCTGGCATGCACATCAACGCGGTGGGCGGCGACTGCCCGGGCAAGACCGAGCTGCATGCCGACGTGCTGCGCCTGGGCCCGGTGTTCTGCGAGTTCGAGCCGCAGTCGCGCATCGAGGGCGACATGCAGCAGATGCCGGCGGATTTCCCGGTCACCGAGCTGTGGCAGGTGCTCGCCGGCCGGGCGCCGGGTCGCACCCGTGCCGATCAGGTCACGATCTTCGATTCCGTCGGCTTTGCACTCGAGGACTACTCGGCACTGCGCTACATGCGTGATCTGGCACAGGAACTGGGCATGGGCGAGGGACTGTCGCTGATTCCGGCGCTGGAGGATCCCAAGAACCTGTTCGGCTTCATCCCGGCCGAGGCCCCTGCGGGGAAGGCTGCATGCAAGGCACCCGCTGAGGTAATCTGAGGCGCATGGAATCGCTCAAAGTCAGCCTGATAGGCGCGCCTACCGATGTGGGCGCAGGCGTGCGTGGCACCAGCATGGGGCCGGAGGCCCTGCGCGTGGCCGGCATCAGCCGGGCGATCGCGGCGTTCGGCGCGGAGGTGCGTGATTGCGGCAATCTCTCCGGCCCCTCCAATCCCGAGTTGCCGGCGGTCGACGGTTTCCGCCACCTCGCGGAAGTCGCGCTCTGGAACACTACCCTGCACGACGCCGTTTACGCGGAGCTGCAGGAAGGCCGCCTGCCCATCATGCTGGGCGGCGATCATTGCCTCGCCATCGGCTCGATCAGCGCCGTCGCCCGCCACTGCCGCGCCACCGGCAAGCGGCTGCGCGTGCTGTGGTTCGACGCCCACGCCGACCTCAACACCGCGACGATGACGCCGTCCGGCAACATCCACGGCATGCCGGTGGCCTGCCTGTGCGGCTACGGGCCGGAGGTGCTCACCGGCATCGGCGGGCACGTACCGGCGATCACGCCACAGCAGATCCGCCAGATCGGCATCCGCAGCGTGGACGAAGGCGAGAAGCGCTTCCTGCACGAGCTGCAGGTCGAAGTCTTCGACATGCGCTACATCGACGAGATCGGCATGCGCGCCACCATGGAGCAGGCGCTGGCGGGTATCGACGAGAACACCCACCTGCACGTGAGCCTCGACGTGGACTTCCTCGACCCGACGATCGCGCCGGGCGTGGGCACCACCGTGCGCGGCGGCCCCACCTACCGCGAGGCCGAGCTGTGCATGGAGATGATCGCCGACACCGAGTGCCTCGCCTCGCTCGACATCGTCGAGCTCAACCCTGCCCTCGACCACTGCAACATGACGGCCGAGCTGGCGGTGGACCTGGTCGAAAGCCTGTTCGGCAAGAGCACGCTGATGCGCATGCATCGGCACTACCGCTGACGCCTCGCCAAAACCGCGTGCCGACGCCCGAATTACCCTCCGGGATTGTCGAATTGCACGTGAAGTCAATAAGATGACGGGTTCAGGTCGGTCTCTCAATCAGAACTGGAATTCACGTCATGCAAAACTCGGGGACACGCTCGATCTCGGTTGAAAAAATCGGCGGTACGTCGATGTCGGCGTTCGGCGATGTGCTGCGCCACATCATGCTGTACGACAAGTCGCGCATCTATGGTCGCATCTATGTGGTTTCGGCCTATTCGGGCGTGACCAACCAGCTCCTGGAGCACAAGAAGACCGGTGAGCCCGGGATCTACGCCCTGTTCGCGAAGGGCGCGGACTACCACGGCGCGCTCAACGGCCTCGCCGCCGGCCTCAAGAAGCTCAACGCCGGCTTCGCCGGGCTGGGCCTGCCGCTGGACGTAGCCGACGCCTTCGTCGATACCCGCATCGCCGAGGTCAAGAAATACCTGGACGCAATGCAGCACGTGCTCGCCAGCGGCTACATCAGCCGCACCGACGTGCTGCTGGCCGCGCGCGAGCTGCTGGCCTCGATCGGCGAGTCGCACAGCGCATTCAACACCGTCGAGATCCTCAAGGCCAACGGCGTGCAGGCGATCCTGCTCGACCTGGCCGGCTTCGAGGACGACGAGGCGTGGACCATCGACGAGCGCATCCAGCACAGCTTCAAGGGGCTGGACCTCGACAACAACGTGATCGTGGCCACCGGCTACACCAAGGGCACGGAAGGCATCATGCGCGAGTTCGACCGCGGCTACTCCGAGGTCACCTTCAGCAAGATCGCCGTCGAAGTGCGTCCCAAGGAGGCGGTGATCCACAAGGAATTCCACCTGTCCTCGGCCGACCCCAACATCGTCGGCCTCGAGAACGCGGTGATCGTCGGCGCCACCAACTACGACGTGGCGGACCAGCTCGCCGACGTCGGCATGGAGGCGATCCACCCGAAAGCCGCCAAGCCGATCGAGCTGGCCAACATTCCGATCCGCCTGAAGAACACCTTCGAGCCGGACCACCCGGGCACGCTGATCACCAAGGACTACGTCGGCGAGCGTGCGCGCGTCGAGATCGTCACCGGCAGCGACAAGGTCACGCTGGTCGAGATCCACGACCCGAGCATGGTGGGCACCGTCGGCTTCGACCTCGGGCTGATGGAGATCTTCTGCCGGCACGACATCTCCTACATCCTGAAGGCCACCAACGCCAACTCGATCGCGCATGTGCTGTGGGAGAGCTCGGTGACGCCGGAGCTCGTCGCCGAACTGGAAGCCCGCTACCAGGTGGTGACCGTGAAGCCGAGCGCGATCGTGTGCGCGATGGGCTCCAACATCAGCATTCCGGGCGTGCTCGCGCGCGCGGCGCAGGCGCTGGCCGAGGCGCAGGTGAACGTGAACTGCGTGTCGCAGACCCTGCGCCAGGTGAACATGCAATTCATCATCGAGCGCAGCGACTACAAGAAGGCGATCATCGCCCTCAACCATTCGCTGTGCGTCAGCCCCGGCACCCCGGTGCCGCTGGCCTGAGCCCGACGCGGCCGTACTCCCGGCGCGCGCCCGGCTTCGCTGGCGGGCACGCGCCGGGAGTGCGGCTGGTGCCCAAGCCCTGGAAACAGTACTTCCTTCCCCGCCTCAGGAGCGAACCATGCTGATGACCACCACCCCAAACCTCGACGGCCAGCCGATCCGCCAGTACCTCGGCGTGGTCAACGGCGAAGCCATCATCGGTGCCAACATCTTCAAGGACATGTTCGCCTCGATCCGCAACGTGGTCGGCGGGCGCGCCGGCAGCTACGAGCGCACCCTGGCGGATGCGCGCCGCATCGCCATGGAAGAGATGGAAGAGGCGGCGGCAAAGCTCGGCGCCAACGCGGTGATCGGCATCGATGTCGACTACGAAGTTCTCGGCCAGGACAACGGGATGCTGATGGTGTGCGTCAGCGGCACCGCGGTGAAGGTCTGAGCCGCGCCGCATGCGCGCCGCGTCGGCCACCGTCGCCACCCGCATCCTGGGCCTGGACCCTGGCCTGCGCATCACCGGCTTCGGCCTCATCGACACCCTCGGCAGCCAGTTGCGCTACGTCGCCAGCGGCTGCATCAAGACCCGCGATGGCGAACTCCCCGGTCGCCTGAAGACGCTGCTCGACGGCGTGCGCGAGGTGATCGAGACCTACCGGCCGGACGTGGTCGCGGTGGAGAAGGTGTTCGTGAACGTCAACCCGCAATCCACCCTGCTGCTGGGCCAGGCGCGCGGCGCGGTGATCTGCGGTGCCGTATCGTGCGACCTGGACGTTCATGAATACACCGCGCTGCAGGTCAAGCAGTCGGTGGTCGGCTACGGCAAGGCCGCCAAGGAGCAGGTGCAGCACATGGTGCAGCGCCTGCTGACGCTCGACGCCAGCCCCAGCCCCGACGCCGCCGACGCGCTCGCCTGCGCCATTTGCCACGCCCATGGCGGCCACGGCCTGGCCGGCCTCACCGGTACGGGCAGCCGCCGCCGCGCCGGCCGCCTGCTCGGCTGAGCGGCACGGAAAGCCGGAGAAACGCGGTCGCCGGCGGCATGTTCATGGTCGACAAGACCTGTTGCAGCGCGCAAAAAACACGCATATAATCCGCCTTCTTTGATCGGGCACCAATCCGATCCGCCGCAAGGCAACGGGGGTATAGCTCAGTTGGTAGAGCAGTTGACTCTTAATCAATTGGTCCTAGGTTCGAGTCCTAGTGCCCCCACCAACAAATTCAAACAAGAAGGCCAGTTCCCGCGAGCTGGCCTTCTTGTTTTTGCGGTGTGGGTCGCCGGCTCTCCGTGACCCACACCTTCCCGCCTCAGAGCCAGGTGCCGCCCTGGCGTTCGCTCGGAACCTGGGTCGCGGGATCGAAGTCGTGGATCCAGCCCAGGTTGTGCATCACTTCGTCGCGCTGGGCCAGCCGCGCATTGCGCGTGTCGGCGGCGGGCCCGTCCGGCAGGTGCAGCACGTCGGCAGTGGAGATCGATGCGAACTGGACCTTGCGCGTACGGCCGCGACGCAGGCTCTCGTAGTGCTCCAGGGCCTCGGCGAAGCGACCCGGGCCGTGATCGGCGAGGCTGGCAGCCAGCACCACCGCATCCTCGATGGACTGGTTGGCCCCCTGGCCGTGATGCGGCACCAGCGCGTGCGCCGCATCGCCGAGCAAGGTCACACGACCGCGCGTCCAGCGGCCGAGCGGCGGGCGATGGAACAGCGCCCAGCGCTGGCTGGTGGGCACCGCGCTGATCATCTGCACCACCGCGGGATGCCAGTCGCCGAAGCGCCGCAGTTGCTCGCCCTGCTCGGCAGCGGTCACCCATTCGCGCACCGGCCACGGCGACGGATTGCGCTCCACCAGCAGGAAGTTGTGGTCGCCCTTGCCGATCGGGTAGTGCAGCAGGTGGCCACCTGGGCCCACCCAGAACTGGATGGCGTCCGGGTCGGGCAGCAGGTCCAGCATCTCCGGCGGCACGATGCCGCGGAAGCCGGAACAGCCGGAATACAGCGCGTCGTCGTAGCCAAGCATCCAGCGACGCACCAGTGAGCGTGCACCGTCGGCACCGATCACCAGGTCGGCACGCGCCGAGCTGCCGTCCTCGAATTCGAGCACGACCTCGCTGCCGCTGTCCTTCAGGTCGCGCAGGCGCTTGCTGAGGTGGATGCGCTCCATGCCCACCGCCTTCGACAGAATGGCCTGCAGGTCGGCACGGTGGATGCCCCAATAGCAGGCACCGAACTGCCGCTCGTAGCTCGAGTCGCCGCTGTGCTTGCCGATCACGCGGCCGTCGCGGCCGTCGCGGTAAATCAGCGTCGAAATCGAGAAGCACACCTCGTCGAACTGCGCGCGCAGGCCGATGCGGTCGTAGAAGCGCGTCGCATTCGCCGACAGCGCCACCGCCGCGCCGACTTCCCTCAGCTCGCCCGTCTGCTCGTAGATGTCGACTTCGATGCCGCGCTGGCGCAGCGCCAGCGCCAGCGTGAGGCCGCCGATGCCCCCACCGACCACCGCAATCTTCCAGTCTGCCTTGATCATGCCGTCTCCTTGTCAGGCCTTCCGCCTGTCCGCATTGCCAGTCGAGCCTGCTGCAACGCTTGGCGCTCGTTGTCGTGTACGCAAAATAGCTGGCGCAGCAATGAACCTGTACGCCGCGTCGGGAGCCAAAGATTAGAGATCCTGACGATATGACTCAATGCACTAGTGGTAATAGGCGTCATGATCGAAAATCATGATCATCCAACCGGCCACCGGCCGCCTCTGCCTTGATTTCGTTTTTCCCGAAGTATCGGTCTCGCTTTATCTGGTTTTTCTTTCGCCAGCCAGCCGTTATCCTCTACGCCGTCTGTCCCTCTTCCACGATGGAGTTGCCATGAAATCCTTCTCGCTGATGGCGGCCGTGCTCGCACTCGGCCTCACGCTGTCCGTACCCGACGCCGAGGCGGCCAAACGCCTGGGCGGCGGCACCTCGTCCGGCATGCAGCGCAGCATGACCACGCCCGACCGCTCTTCGCCCGCAGTGGCGCCCACCCAGGCGCCGACGGCGGGGGCGGCGGCGGCAAAGTCCCCCGCGACCGCAACCCCGGCCCAGGCCCAGCCCAAGCGTTCGTGGATGGGCCCGATCGCCGGCCTGGCCGCCGGTCTCGGCCTCGCGGCACTGGCTTCCCACTTCGGCTTCGGCGAGGAACTGGCCTCGATGATGATGATCGGCCTGCTGGTGATGGCCGTGCTGGTGGTGATCGGCCTCATCATGCGCCGCCGTGCCGGCGGCACCCAGCCGGCCATGGCCGGCGCAGGGGCGGCCGGCAGCGGCATGCAGTATGCGGGCCCGGCGCCCGGCGCTCGCGACATGGCGACACCGCGCACTGCCGATGCGGCCTTCTCCGGCACCGGCGTCGAGCAGCCCGCAGCAGCGGCCACCGCCCTGCCGGCCGACTTCGACGCAGCGGCCTTCGTGCGCCAGGCCAAGGTGAATTTCATCCGCCTGCAGGCCTCCAACGACGCAGCCAACCTCGACGACCTGCGCGAATTCACCACGCCCGAGATGTTCGCCGAGCTGAAAACCAACATCCTCGCGCGCGGCACTGCGCCGCAGCAGACCGACATCGTGCAGCTCGATGCCGAGGTGCTGGAAGTGATCGAGGAAGCCTCGCGCTATATCGTCAGCGTGCGCTACAGTGGGCTGATCCGCGAAGAGCGCGACGCCCCGCCCGAGCACATCGCCGAGATCTGGCACCTGGTCAAGCCGCGCAACGGCACCGGGGGATGGCTGCTCGCAGGCATCCAGCAAGGGTAAGCGGCGGCACGTCGCTGCAACGGGGGGTGGAGGCGCCGCAGGGGGCCTCCACCCCCCGTCACTTGGAGAACGCAACATGCTCGATCAGGTCGCCGAACGCATCGTGAGCCGGGCCATCGTCGGCTTCCTGCTCGGCGGGCTGCTGATCCTGAGCTACGCGGTGCTGCAGCCCTTCATCGTGCCGGTGGCGTGGGCGGTCATCATCGCTTTCGCCACCTGGCCGCTCTACCTCGTCCTGCGTGCCCGGCTGCCGCGCTCTCCCGGTCTGAGCGCGCTGATCATGACGCTGCTGCTGACTGCCGCCTTCGTGCTGCCGGCGCTGTGGATGGCCGCATTGCTGCGCGGCGAGATCGGCCACGCCATCGCCGCGGTCGTGGCCCAGATCCGCCAGGGGCCACCGACGCTGCCCGGGTTGATCCGGGACCTGCCCTGGGCAGGCGACTTCCTGCAGGGCCAGCTCGACGCGCTGACCGGCGACGTCGAGAGCTTCAAGAACCAGCTCACCGAATGGGTGCGGCAGGGCGCCGAGCGCCTGGTGTCCCTGGTCGGCGATGTCGGCCGCAATGCCGCCAAGCTGGGTTTCGCGCTGATCACCGTGTTCTTCCTGTACCGCGACGGCGAGCGCGTGCTGGACCAGGTGCAGCGGGTGCTGCATCGCTTCCTCGGTGCGCGGGTGGACGACTACCTCGCCGCAGTGGGCGGCATGACCAAAGCGGTGGTGTGGGGCCTGGTCGCCACCGCGTTGGCGCAGGGTCTCGTCGCCGGGCTGGGCTACTGGTGGGCAGGCCTGTCGGCGCCGGTACTGCTGGGCGCGGTGACGGCGCTGATCGCCATGGTTCCGTTCGGCACGCCGTTCGCATGGGGCTCGATCGGCGCCTGGCTGCTGCTGCGGGGCGACACTGCCGAGGGCGTGGGCCTGCTGCTGTGGGGCGCGCTGGTCGTGAGCTGGGTGGACAACCTGGTGCGCCCGCTGGTCATCAGCAATGCGACACGCATTCCCTTCCTGCTGGTCATGTTCGGCGTGCTCGGCGGTCTCGCCGCCTTCGGCCTGGTGGGCCTGTTCCTCGGCCCGGTGATCCTCGCGGTGCTGATGGCGGTGTGGCGGGAATGGATCGGCGACGCGCACAAGAGCCCGGCCTCCGCCCCCGCCGGCGAACCGCCCGGCCAATGAGGACGCGAGGGCAGGCACCGATGTCGAAACTGCACGACTCCCGCCTGATGCGCGCGTTGTTCCTGTGGCTGGGCGTCGTCGCGCTGCTGCTCGGCGCGCTCGGCGTCGTCCTGCCGGTGCTGCCGACCACCCCTTTCGTGCTGCTGGCGGCGGCCTGCTTCGCCCGCGGCTCGGAGCGCCTCCACCGCCACCTGCTGGCGCATCGCATCGCCGGGCCGATCGTGCGCGGATGGGAAGAGCACCGCAGCATGCCGCCCGGCGTCAAACCCTGGGCATTCGGGCTGATGGCGGTGTCCTTCGGCGTGTCGCTGCTGATGGTGCCGTCGGCATGGCACCGCCTGATGCTGCTCGGCATCGCCGTCGTGCTGGCCTTCTTCCTGTGGCGCGTGCCGGTGCGTGCGGCCGATGCGGCGGAGCCGGACACACGAACCGCGGACGCACGGCCATCGTCCGCTGACGCCGCGTGCCGGCAGGCATCACGCGCCGAACCCTGACAGCACAGAAGCCTCAGGATTTCAGCCAGGCATTGACCGCCTCGATCTCGGGCTCATCCAGCGAGCCGACAAGGCTCTGCAGGCGCAGGCGGGCGACGATGTAGCGGTAGCGGGCAACGGCGAGGTCGCGCTCGACGCTCACCCGCTGCTGCTGCGCATCGAGGATGTCGATGCGGCTGCGGGTGCCGGCCTGGAAGCCTTTCTGGTTGGACAGCACCGCCTGTTCGGCGGAGCGTCGGGCCTGCTCCAGGGCACGCACCCGCAGGATGCCTTCGGCCACGTTCTGGAACTCCTTGCGGATCTCCTGCGCGACCTCGCGGCGACGTGCCTCGTACAACTGCTCGGCGCGCTCGATGTTGGCCAGCGCCTGGCGGGTCTGCGACAGGGCGTAGCCGCCGGCGAAGAGCGGCACGTTGACCTGCACGCCGACCTGCGTGGTCAGATAGCGCGTGTTGATGGAGACGTTGTTCTCGCTTTCGCTCTTGCTGCGCTGGGCAACGAGGTCGACCGTCGGATAGTGGCCGGCGCGCGCCTTGTCGAGTTCCTGCCGCGCCACCTCGATGTCGGCGCGCAGTGCGCGCAATTCCGCGTTCACCTCTTCGCCGCGGGCAATCCACTCCTCCGCGCTGGCCGGGGTGGGCGCCTGCAGTTCCAGTCGCGCCGCATCGAGCACCGCCAGGCTGTCCACCGGCTCATTGACGATGGTCTGCAACTGGCGCCGCGTGTAGCCGAGGTTCTGGCTCGCCTCGAGTTCCTGCGCCAGGGTGAGGTCGTAGCGCGCCTGCGCGTCGTCGATGTCGGTGCGCGTGCCCTGCCCGGCCGCGAACGAGCGCTTCGCCGCGTCGAGCTGGCCGGCATACGCCTCCTTCTGCGCGATCACCAGCGCGTGCTGATCCTGCGCCAGCAGAGCCTCGAAGTAGGCACCGGCGAGGCGGACCAGCAGATCCTGCAGGCTGCGGTCCAGTGTCGCCTCCGCCCCGTCCACCTGGCGCTGCGCCTGGCGGTAAAGCGCAAAGTTGTACATGCGGAACACCGGCTGGCGCAGCGACAGCACGTAGTTGCTGCTGATGTAGTCGAAATTCTCCCTGCTCGGGCGGCCGAAGATGTCGAGCGCCTGGCGATCGGTGCTGTTACGGCTGCGCGCGAGACTTGCCGACACATTGGGCATGAGCTGCGCACGCGCCTGCGGCAAGGCCTCACGGCTTGCCGCCGCCTGCGCGATCGACGCCTGGTGGCGCGCATCGTTGCGCAGCGCCAGCCGGTAGCTGTCGAGCAGATCGAGCGCGGCCGCAGGGGCGGCGAGCAGCGACAGTGCAAGGCCGCCGGCCAGCGCGGCGGCGGCCCGGCACGACATGAAGGCCGCGGGGCCGGTCTTGCGCCTCGGCATGACTCATTCCTCCTTCATCGACGCGGCCATGCGCTTGAGCAGCGGATGCAGCAGATAGGTCAGCACGGTGCGCTCGCCGGTGCGGATCACCACCTCGGCAGGCATGCCCGCCTGCAGTTGGCGGTCGCCGAGTTCCTTCATGCCCCTGGGCGTCAACGAGATGCGGGCGAGGTAGTACGACTGCTTGGTCTCCGGCTCGGTGATGAGGTCGGTCGACACCGAGTCGACCTTGCCCTGCACGACCAGCGCCGGGGAATGGGCGAAGGACGAGAAGCGCACGTCCGTCTCCATGCCCGGCTGCACGCGGTCGATCATGTGCGGCGGCACCCGGGTCTCGAGCAGCAGGGTTTCGTCGCGCGGCACCACGTCCATCAGCTTCTGGCCCGGCGCGATGACGCCACCCACCGTCTGCGACACCAGGCCGACGACCTGGCCTTCGGCGGGCGAACGTATCGTCGTGCGCGCCAGCTCGTTGCCCGCAGCCTTCAGCTTTTCGGCATCGGCCTGCACTTCGCGGCGGATCTCGGCGAGCTGCGCATCCACCTCCTTGCGGTATTCCTGCGTGCGCTGCACTGCACGCAGCTTCATCTCGGCGATCGAGCGACGCGCGCGCTGGATGTTGCCCTGCAGGTCGGCGATCGATCCGGCTGCCTCGGCCGCCAGGCGCTGGATCTCCAGTTGCTTGTTGCGCGGCGCATAGCCTTCCTGCACCAGTTCGCGCAGGCCCTTCAGTTCGTCCTGCAGCAGCTCGAGCTGGGTCCGGCGCGCCGACAGCATGCCCTCGTAACCTCGGATCGCCGCCTCCTCGCCCTGGATGTTCTCGCGAATGGCGTCCAGTTCCGCCTTCAGCGCGCTGCGGCGCGCGGCGAACAGGCTTTGCTGGTTGTCCATTGCCTGCCGGATCAGCGGATCGGCCGGCGCATCCTGCAGGTCGGGGTGAAAGGCGACGCTCGCGCGATCCGCCTGCTCGGCCAGCAGGCGCCCTTCCATCGCGCGCAGCGTGAGGTAGTGCTGGCGCACCGATTCGTAGTTGGCCACCGCCATCGCATCGTCGATACGCAACAGCGGATCGCCATTGCGCACGTACTGGCCTTCCTTCACATGCACCTCGCTGACGATGCCCCCGGACAGGTGCTGCACGGCCTTGCGCTTGGTGTCGATGGCGACCATGCCGGCCGTCGGCACGCCCTCGTCGAGCGGCGCCAGCCCGGCCCACAGCAGGAATCCGCCGAAGCCCAGGCCCAGCACCCACATGCCCAGCCGTGCCGGCCGCCCGGTGTCGGTGGGCAGGCCCGGTTCGGCGTCGACCACCTGCGCCGGGGACTGCCGATCGGCGCCCACGGGCCTGCCAGGATCGATGTTGCGAATTGCCATGAGGAACTTCCGAGTATGGGATTGAGGAATCCGGCGCCCTGCCGCCCGCCAGGCTCAGGCCGGTTGTGGCGCCATGCCACCGCCGGCGGGGAAACCCGACGCCGTGGCCGCCCCCCCGCCAGGCAGCACCTGGGCAGGCGGACCGTCACGGGTGATCACGCCGTCATCGAGGACGAGCACGCGATCGGCAATGCCGACGATGCCGCGCCGGTGCGTGATCAGGAACACCGTGCTGCCTTGCTCCCTGAGGTCCCGCACCGCACGCACCAGGGCAGCCTCGCCGACGTCGTCGAGGTTGGAGTTGGGCTCGTCGAGGACGATGATGCGCGGATCGCCGTACATCGCCCGCGCCAGCCCGATGCGCTGGCGCTGGCCGCCGGACAGCATGCTGCCCGCCTCGCCGATCTGGGTGTCGTACCCCTTGGGGAAACGCAGGATCATGTCATGCACGCCGGCGCGCTGGCAGGCGCGGATGACCTTCTCTGCGTCCACCTCGCCAAAGCGCGCGATGTTCTCGGCAATGCTGCCCTCGAACAGTTCGATATCCTGCGGCAGGTAGCCGAGGGCGGGGCCGAGCTCCTCGCGGTCCCATTCCTCGATGGGCTCACCGTCCACCAGCACGCACCCCTCGCGCTGCGGCCAGATGCCGACGAGTGCACGCGCCAGGGTCGACTTGCCCGAGCCCGACGGGCCAAGGATGGCGGTCACCTGCGCCGGCTCGAAAGCGGCCGTGAGGCCTTTCAGGATGGGCTGCGCACGCCCGGGCGCCGTCGCCACCAGATTCTCGATGCGCACGTCCCCGCGGGGCAGGCCGCGGCGCGGCGCGTCTTGGGGCAGCGGATGCGCGGCGAGCAGCGCATCGAGGTTGCGGAAGGCCTGGCGCGCCGCGAGGAAGGGCTTCCAGCTCGCGACGATCTGGTCCAGCGGCTGTGTCGCACGCCCCATCAGCACGTTGGCGGCGATCATCGCGCCGGCGGTCAATTCGCCCTCGATCACCAGCACCGCGCCGGCCGCCAGCGTGAGCGACTGCAGGGTGTAGCGCACGAACTTGGTCAGGGCGAGCACACGCGCGCTGGCATCGGCCGCCCGTCCGTTGAGCGCCAGGTGCCGATGGTGGCGTACCTGCCAGCGCCGCCTGAGGCTGCCCAGCATGCCCATCGCCTCGATCACCTCGGCATTGCGCAGCTTGCCATGCACATAGGCACCGACCTGCGAGCCGGCCTCGACGGCCGCCTCGACCGGCTGCTGCGTGATGCGGTGCGACAGCCAGGCCAGCACCGCCAGCAGCAGCACGAAGCCCACGCCCAGCAGGCCGAGCGAAGGATGCAGCATGAACAGCACGGCGATGTAGATCGGCGTCCAGGGCGCATCCATGAAGGCGAACAGGCCGTTGCCGGTCATGAACTGACGCAGGTTGGTGAGGTCGCCAAAGGTGCGCGCCGGGTTGCGGCTGCGCTCGCCCAGGCTGGACTGGAAGCTCGCCTGGAACACGCGCGTGCCCAGCAGCGCGTCGAAGCGCACGCCCATGCGCACCAGCAGACGCGATCGCACCCACTCGGCGAAGGCCATCACCGCGAAGCAGAACAGCATGACCAGCGTCACCGCGGCGAGCGTGAGGCTGCTGTGGCTGACCATCACCCGGTCGTACACCTGCAGCATGTAGATCGTCGGCGTCAGCATCAGCACATTGACGACCACGGAGAAGGCCATGCATGCGGCGAACTCACGCCGGAATCCCCACAGGGTCGTGGCAAGGGGGCTGCGCAGGGCGGCGGCGGGCATGTTCATCCTCGATGACTCGGGCGACCGGTTCATGCGGCCACCGGTCGCGGCATTGCGGCAGTCGGCTGCGCACCGCGCTGCAGGCTGGCGAGAACCTCGTCGCGCGGGCCGAAGGCCTTGGCCTGGCCGTCCTGCAGCAGCAGGATGAGGTCGACCGCCGGCAGCACCGAGGTGCGGTGGGTGACGATGACCACCGTCGTGCCCTGGGCCTTCAACGCAAGCAGCATCTGCAGCAGCGCCTGCTCGCCCGCCTCGTCGAGGTTGGAATTGGGCTCGTCGAGCACCACCAGCCGCGGCTGGCCGTAGATCGCCCGCGCCAGCCCGATGCGCTGGCGCATGCCGCCCGACAGGATGGCGCCGTCGTCACCGATGTCGGTGTCGTAGCCGTCGGGCAGCGCCATGATCAGCTCGTGCGCGCCCGACAGGCGCGCCGCGGTTTCCACCGCGTCGCCATCGGGCTCGCCGAAGCGGGCGATGTTCTCGGCCACGGTGCCGGCAAAGAGCTCCACATCCTGCGGCAGGTATCCGACCTGGGGGCCGAGTTCGGCCTTGTTCCACGCGAAGAGGTCGGCGCCATCGAGCCGCAGCTTGCCGCTCGACGCCGGCCACACCCCGACCATCAGTCGTGCCAGCGTGGACTTGCCCGAGGCAGCCGGGCCGATCATCGCCAGCGCCTTGCCGGGCGGCACCGCCAAGCTGATGCCGCGCAGGATGGGAAGCTGCGATCCGGGCGCCGCCGCGACCACGCCTTCCACCGACAGCAGGCCGCGCGGCGCGGGCAACGGCATGCCCGGCTCACGCGCCGGGACGGCGGTGAGCAGCCGGTCGACCCGCGCCCAGGCATCGCGCGCGTTGACCACCTGTCGCCAGGCACCGATCACCTGCACGATGGGCGCCAGCACCCTCACCCCGAGCGTGGAGGCCACGATCATCATGCCCCCGCCGCCGGGGAAATCGCCGGCGATGATCAGCCAGCACGCGCCGCCCAGCAGCAAGGACGACTGGGTGAGCTGCACGAACTTGGCCATCGACGCGTAGGACCCCGCCTTGTCGGAAGCATCCGCCTGCAGCGAGAGGAATTCGTTCTGCCGCGTCAGCCAGCGCCGCAGGATTCCTCCCTGCATGCCCATGGCTTCGATCACCTGCACATTGCGCAGGCTGTTGGCGGCATAGTTCTGCGCCGCGATCGCGGCCTTGTTGGCCCGCTCCAGCGGCGGCCGGGTGTCGCGCTCGGTCAGCCAGGCCAGCCCCACCTGCAGCAGCGCGCCCGCGATGGACAGCCATCCGAGCGCGGCATCGATGAGGAAGATCGCCACGATGTAGAGCAGGGCCAGGGGTACGTCGATCAGCGCCGTCGCGGCCGGGCTGTGGAAGAACTCGCGTACCGTGCGCAGATCGTTCAAGAGTTGCGCGCTGACCCCCGGCATGCGCCGCAGGCTCGCCTCGAACAGCGCATCGAAGGCGCGGCTGGCGATGCGCGCATCGAACTTCAGCGAGGCCTCATGAAGCATCCGGCTCCGCACCCATTCGAGCAGCTCCATCACCGCGTAGGCGAGGACGATCAGCAAGGTGAGCATCGCCAGCGTCATGCCGCTGCGGCTGTTCACAACCCGGTCATACACCTCGAGCATGTAAAGGGTCGGCGTCATCACCAGCAGGTTGGTGAAGAAGCTGAAGAAGACGACCTGCTTGACCAGGGACTTCTGCGCGTCGAGGGCGGCGCGCAGTTCGGACGGCTTGTCGCCGGGCTTGACGGCCATGGGGCGGCCCTTTGCATATTCTTTCGATTGCTCCGGATTCTACCCGGACGAAAGTCTGCAATGCGCGAACTAATCCCGCATCGGCCGCTCCTTCGCTGGCGATGGCGGCAGCGGCAGCCGGTGGGCGTCCCGATTCAACCGCCCGCGGCCGGATCGTACGGTACGACGTTCTCCTGTTCGGCCGGATCATTGCGCGCGACGATGGCACGCGCCGCTTCGGTGTCGCTCAGGTTGAACGCCTGGTGCGGCATGTCGGCCGGGATGAAGAGGAAGTCGCCGGCAGCGCTGACGACGCGCTGCTGCAGGCCCGGCCCGTAACGGGTTTCGACGCGGCCTTCAAGCACGTAGATCGCCGTCTCGTAGCCGCGGTGCCGGTGCGGCGCAGCCACGCCGCCGGGCGGGATGACCACCATGTGCATCGACAGGCCACGACTGCCGGCCGTCTCGCCGGAAATGCCGACGAAATACGGCAGGCGCTGATGGGTGAGGATCTCGCGCTCGGGGCGCACGGCCACCACCGTCTGCACTATCTGTTCGCTGGGGGATGACATCGTTGCCTCCGTGCCGCGCAGTGGCGGCAACAACCTGGCCAGCTCGCGCCGGCCCGTCGATCTAACCGTAGTGCGTGCGCGCTGCGCTGTCGACCTCCAGGCCGCCACGCGACCGATGCGGGACCCTACAGACGCGCGTCGTCGAGGTGCTGCAGCAGCGGGCCGAGCACGCCCGTGGCCAGTGCGCGGAAGCTGTCGTCCAGCGGCACCGCGACGCCGCGCAGGGCGAGGCGGCAAGCCGGATCACCGGCCTCGCCATGTCCCGGCCGCCCGCCCATCCAGCGCGCCTGCGCCTTGGCGAGGCTGTCACCGTTGGTCACGTACGCCCACGCCGACTTGGGAAAGAAATGCAGCGGCCGCATCAGGCCTTCGCGGTACAGCGCCAGCGCGTCGCGCAGCAGGCGGTGCGCCTCGCCCGCGTCGACGGCACGGAAGCGGAATTCGCCGTCGCGCGACAGGCCGCGCGTCGCGCACGCGACGCCGGCGACCGGCGCCGCACAGAGCGCCAGGTGCATCAACCATGCGGCCAGGTAGTCCGCCGCGCGGGTGTCGTCATAGCGGGGGCGCAGCAGACCGTCGCGGCGCAGGCTGGGAAATGGCGCGGTCAACGTCCAGCGTTCCTCACCGAGTGCGACTTCGATGCGGGACAGTTGCGGGGCCAGCGCAGGCGACGCACTCGCCGCCGACACCGCTGCGGCGAAGCCGCGCAGACGGTGTAGTTCGGCCTGCAGCGCACCGTCGCCCAGCACGCCGGGCGGATACTCGCCACCCGCGCGCGCAAGCGCCAGCAGTTGCGTCGGCACGGCAGCGTCCTCGCCCGCCGCAGCATCGCCGCCGGCCAGCAGCACCGGCAGCAGGCGCTGCGCAAGCGCCTGCTGCGCCGGCCAGTCGGGGATGAAGCCCTCGACATCCGCGAGCTCCTCGTCCGCCTCGGGCAGGTCGAGGCCAACACGCTCGCGCAGCAGGTAACGGCAGGGATTGCGAAAGAAGCGGATCAACTGCTCCAACGCCACCTCGCGCCACTCCTCGCCGGGCGGCGGCAGCGGCGCGGCGAAGAAGACGGACTGCTGCGCGTCGGCCGCCGCGTGTCCGCCGCCCTCGTCCGCTTCGCCAGCCTCCGCCTCGCCCGCTTCCATCTCACCCTCTTCCATTCCCCAAGCGTCCTCCTGCCCACGCTGCGGCGCGGCCAGGCGGGCGGCCAGGGCCCGGGCGTACTCCTCGTGGAAGCTGACCAGGCGCGGATCGCGCTGCGCGGAAGGCAGGAAGTAATCGGCGGCGAAGGCCTGCAGCGGATGCTCCACGGTCAGCCGGCGGCGCGCGGCGGCAATCGATCCGGGGTCGGCGGGATCGGCCGCACAGGCCGCGGCCAGCGTGTCGAGCAGTTCGTCCACCAGCACCGACGGCGGCAACGCGCTGCCGTCGCGCACGCTGCGCCCGACGCAGGACAGGTGCAGCACCTCGCGCGCCGACAACAGCACGTCGAGGAACAGGTTGCGGTCGTCGAGCCGGCGCTGGCGGTCGCCGCGCTGGGGTCGTGCGGCCATGAGGTCGAATTCGGCCGGGCGGTCGCTGCCTGGAAAGGCGCCATGATCCATCCCGATCACGCACACCACCCGATAGGGCAGGCCGCGCAGTGCAGACAGCGCAGAGAAAGTGACCGTGCCGCCCGGCACGCCGCCGCGCGCCGGATCGTCGAGCAGCGCCGACAGCGCGGGATGGACGACTTCCAGCGGCACCGGCGCGGACAGGTCGCCGCCTGCCATCGCGTCCGCCAGCGCGGCGATGGCGGCACGCACTTCACGCAGGTCGTCGGCCCAAGCCACGCTGTCGCCCACCAATGCGTCGAGCGCCTCGCCCAATGCGCTGCGCCAGCCTGCTGCGTCATGCGGGCGCCGCAGGCCGTCGCGCAGCGTGCGCAAGGTCTGCGCATAGCGCCAGAAGCGGCCGAGGGCGAGCGCAGCGTTGCCCTCCGGCGCCGCGGCGCCGATGCGGCCGGCCAGCGGCGCCACCTGCGCGGCGTCGCCGGCGGCCCAGGCGAGGTAGAGGCGGTGCAGGCCCTCCTCCAGCGTATGACGGGCGGCCCCGGCGTCCTCGCCGCCCGGTGCGTCATGCGCGAGGCCCCAGCGGATACCGGCGGCACGCATCCAGTCGTGCACCGCTTCCAGCGCCGCCTCGTCCAGCCCGAACCGTGCCGCCACCGGCGGCTGCTGCAGCAGGTCGAAGATCCGGCTCGCCGGCAGGCGGCCGGCCAGCAGCGTCAGCAGGCGGTCCAGCACCTGCGCTACCGGGTTCTCACGCGTGCCGCCGAGGCCGGTGATGCGCCAGGGGATGCGACGCCCGACGGGCGCGGTGCCGAACACCGCCTCGATCAGCGGCGCGGTGGCGTCGAGGTCGGGCGTGAGCACGACGATGTCGTCCAGGCGCGGCGGGTTGCGCCCGGCGAACAGCCCCAGGAGCCTATCGTGCAGCACTTCCAGCTCGCGCGTGCGCGAATGGCAGACGTGCAGTTCGACGCTGCGATCGCGCTCGGCCAGCGCCACGCTGCCCGGCTCGAGTTCCTGCAGGTCGAGGACGGCGTTGTGCAGCCGCGCCAGCAGGTGCCGTCCGGGATGCGGCGCGAACACCGCCTCCTCGTCGACGACGTGCTCGCCTTCGAACAGCAGCCCGAGGTGCGCCTGCGTCTGCTGCCCCCAGGCCGCCAGCAGGCGGTTGCCGGTTTCGTGGAACATGTCCTGCTGGCGGCTCGCGAGCCAGGACAGGCGGCGCGCATCGACGATCTCGAACCAGTACTCGCGACAGGGATTGAGCGCGTACAGGCGCACCTCCACCACCCGCGCCAGCTCGCGCAGCATGTCCAGGTAAAGCGGCGGCAAGGCTGGCAAACCGAACACATGCACCGTGCGCGGCAGGCCGGCGGCCGCCAGCCCGTCCTCGCTCATGGCGCCGACGCGGCGCAGGAAGAGCGCGGCAGGATGCTCTTCGCGCAGATGCAGGCCGGCGCGGATGCGCCGCCACAGCTCGGCCTGCCAGGCTTCGTCGGCGCGCTCGACGTCGCTCGCCCCGCCCTGCAACGCCGTCCTGCCCTCGACCCACAGCGCCAGCCAGCGCGGCCGGTAGGTCAGGTAATGGTCGAAGACGCGCGCGATGCGCCCGGCCAGCTCGAAGCGCATCGGCGCATCCGCCCCCTCCAGGTAGGCCGCCAGCCGCGGGTGCGCCGCCAGCCAGCCGTCGGCGGACGCACTTTCCAGCAGGCCATGGATGCGCCAGGCGAGCAGCGCCGGCGCGAAGGGCGAGCGCTCGGGCACGTCCACCACACGGCCCATCTGCGCCCACAGCCACTGCGCCAGGTAGGAGAAGTCGAGGTTGGCACACACGCCCTCGCGCGCGGCCAGCGCCAGCTCGACGCGGCGCCGCAGGGCGCTGCTGGGCACCAACACATGGCGCAGGCCGAAGGGCCCGGGCTGCTCGTCGCCCAGGCGGTCAAGCAGCATGTCGAGCAGGATCTCGAAGCGGTTGGAGAAGGCGAGGTGGAGCATCGGCGCGGCGCTTGCTGAAGGGCGCCATTGTGCCATCCGCCGCTCAGGCAGGCTGCCCCGCCGGCGGGCCGCCGATGCCCCGCTCCACCACACGGCCGCGTCCACCGCGCTTGGCCTCATAGCAGGCGCTGTCGGCGGCCTTGAGCACCGCCGAGGGGCTCTGCGCGTGATCGTCGATGTAGGTCAGGCCGATGCTCGCGCCCACGCGGAAGATCTGCCCCTCCCACGTGAAGACATGCCCTTCGACGGCCTCGAGCAAATCCCCCGCGATGCGCCGCGCATCCTCCGGGCTGCAGCCGCGCAAGATGAGCGCGAACTCGTCGCCGCCGATGCGGCAGATCAGGTCCTGGGCGCGCACCCGATGCCGCACCAGCTCGCCGATCTCGTGCAGCAGCGCGTCACCGGCCGCATGGCCGCAGGTGTCGTTCACCTGCTTGAAGCGATCGAGATCCACGAAGCACAGCGCGCCGTGGTCCGCCGCACGCCGCGAGGCCCTGACCGCCTCTTCCAGCGCCTGCTCGAAGGCGCGCCGGTTCGGCAGGCCGGTGAGCGCGTCGTGCAGCGCCTGGTGCGCGAGCTGGCCGGTGGCTTCGGCGATGCGGGCCTCCAGGTTGTGGGTGGCGTCGGCGATGGAACGCGCCATGTTGTTGAAACCCTGCTGCAGCTCGCTGATCTCCTGGCCTCCACCGCCCACCGTCACGCGCACGTCGAGATCGCCCGCCGCCATGCGCCGCACCGCTTCCACCAGGCGGCTCACCGGCTGGCCGACCGAACGCGCCAGGCGCACCGCCAGCACGCCGGTGGCGATCATCGTCGCCAGCACGACGGCGAGCACCGTCAGCACCGTCGCGCGCCGACGCGCCACGTAGGATTTCGTGTCCAGTTCCACATAGACCCAGCCGATCACTTCCGGCACGACATCCGCCCTGGCGGCGAGCGCACCGGAATCGAGTTCGTCCACTGCGACCGGCTGCGAGGTGACGGCCGCTGCGAAACCGTAACGCCCGGCGCCATGGGAGATGAGATGCGGCGCGCTGGCAGCCGCCAGCGCTTCCAGGTTGGCGATGAGCGCGGTGCCGGCGAGTGCGGCCTGCGCGCGATCACGCCCATAGATCGCTGCCGCGGCAATGTCCTGCTGTGCCAGCGCAGCGTCCAGCAGACCGCGCATGCTTGCCGCGTTACCCGAGATCACGCCGTACTCGGCGGCAGGGGCGAGGAAACTGACGATGGCCAGGCCGCGCTCGCGCGTCGCCTGCTCGGCGAGTTCGGCATCGCGGTCGAGGTAGAGCGCGCTGATCAGCAGCGCGAGCAGGAAGACCGGCGCCAGCACCGTGATGAGCACGCGTTGCGTGAGCGTCATCGTGCGCAGCGGCTTCATGACGCGCACCCCTGCACCAGCTCCCGCAACTGCGCATCGGGCGGAACGCCGATGTTGAGCGAGCGCGCCACCTGGCGATTGACCGCCAGCTCGCAGGACGACGCAGGCCGCGCCGGCGGCAGGCGGCCGGTGCCCGGAGCGGGCTTGCGCAGCCAGTCGGCGACATCCAGCGCCACATCCTCGGGCGTGCTGAACACGGCGGCGAGCGCGCCGGCTTCGACATAGGCGCGCGAAAAGGCGAAGATCGGCCGCCGGAACCGGTAACTGGTGAGCAGGATGGAGCGCGCCGGATTGGACGCCGACAGTATCGGATCGGGCAGCACCAGCAGGGCATCGACGTTCGGCAGCAGACGCTCCAGGCCGGCGATGACCTCGCCCGCCTGCGCAACGCCCTCGGGCACGAGCTTGAGGCCGGCAGCGGTGGCGGCGCGCGCCAGTTCGGGATCGGGCTCGCCGCTCCCGCTGCTGTACAGCAGGCCGATGCGTCCACCGCGCGGCAACACCGCGCCGACCAGGCGCATCTGCCGCTCGGCCGGCTGGTCGAGGTAGATCGCCGACAGCGCCGCATGCGGGTGACGCGCGCGCAGCGTCTCCCATTGACCGCGGCTGAGCATCACCGCCAGCGTGGGACGGCGATAGTGTTCGAGCACCGTGGCGGCCGTCTGCGAGCCGGCAGCAATGATCAGGTCCGCCCGCTCAAGCACCGCCTGATCCAGACCGTCGGCGAGATTGCCCGCCGCCAGCAGCGTATGGCCGCTGCCCGCGAGCGCGCGCTGCAGCGCCTCGGCAAAAGTCTGGTGGACGCCACCCGCCTGCGGCAGCGCCAGCGCCACCTGCATCGCCAGCGCCGGCGCCGCGAGCCCGGGTGCCAGCAGGCAGACGACGAAGAGAAGGAGCACGATGGCGCGGCGAAACGCGCCCACGGACCGTCCCCAGGCCGCAAGGCTGCTGCAGATCCGGGACGGCCACAGGCTTGGCGACATGAGCCCTACCAGGACAAGCGCAAGCTCGCGAACAGTTGCGGCTCGGCGCGGTAGCGGCCCTCGTGGAACTCGGGATAGCGCCCGCCCACGCTCTGCGCGGTGATCGCGAATTCATTGTCCGAGCGTGCCGGACCGAAGCTGCGCGCGAGCTTGACATCCACCCGGTCGCGCGACGGCACGACGTCGCCCTGGTTGAGCCACATCATCTTCTCGTTGTGGTAGTAGCCGATGCTCGCCCGCCAGCGATCGGGAAGGTCCTTGATCAGCAGCAGCGAGCTCACCGCCTGCGGCGCGCTTACGACGATATCCGGGTCGAGCACGCCCTTGCCGGCATCGATCTCGATGAAGGCCTGCGACAGGACGATGCGGCCCCAGCCGGGTCGCCGCCAGTCGATGCTGAACTCGGCCCCGTCCATGACGAAGGAGCCCGAGTTCAGGAACTCCGAGGCACGCTGCTGCCCGCTCTGCAGGTAGGGTACATAGCCGGCCGGCGGTGGCGCATTGCAGTCCGGTCGGCGTGGGGTGGCACCGGGGCGCAGCGCGACCACGCTGCCGTCGGGCGCGATGATCGGATTCCAGCAGGTCCGATCGTCCAGATAGCGGTCGTAGCGCTCGTGGAAGACGCGCACATCCAGGTTGAGCCCCAGGTCCGCCAGCAACGCGACATAGCCGATCTCTGCATAGCGCACCCGCTCCGGCTGAAGCTGCTGCGTGGCGCGCAGGCCGAGGGCCTTGATCACTCCGCCCTCGCGGTACACCTGTTCGGCGTCGGACTGCAGCAGCGTCGGCGCACGGTAGGCCACCCCTCCCGACAGGCGCATCGAAGACTGTGGCGACAGCGCAAGGTTGACCGCCAGCCGCGGCGAAAACAGCTCGCCGCTGTAGTCGTGCCTCTCGAACGTGCCGCCGACATCGATCTTGAGCCACTCCAGCGGCTGCCAGCCAAGGCTGCCGAAGACCTGCGCATGCCGCGCGTACAGCGTGTCGCGGGTGTTGAAGGTATCGGGCGAGCGTGCGCTCTCTTGCCGCACGCCGGCGCCCATCATGATCTGCCAGGCTGCGCCGAGCCGCGTCGAATACTGCAGCTCGAGATCGTCGCGCGTCGTGTCGACGTCGACGTCGACCATCGCCAGCCTCGTCTGGCTCCCGCCGAGCTCGACCACTGCGAGACTGCCCGGTCGTGAATGTTCGGTCTGCCGGTAATACTGCAGCGCGAAGCTGGACTCGGCGCCGAAGCTGTGCAGCCACGCCATGTGGATGTAGTCGGCGCGAGACCGCACCTGATTGTCCGCATCGGACAGGATCCCCGGCACGCCACGTTCGTAGGTGCCGTCGCTGGTGCCGAGCTGCAGGCGCAGTTCGTCGTGGGGGGTCAATTGGGTCGACGCGGTGAAATTCACCGTATCGACCAGCAGGTGCTCGGCCGGGGTCGCCGAGCCATCCCGTCTGGCGAAGGAGCGGAAGGTCGTGGCCGCCCGCCGCGAGCCCGACAGCCGCCAGTCGACGGCGCCGCCGGCCGCGCCGCTGAGGCGAAAGCCATGGTCGTAGAAGCCGTCCTGGCCAAGGCGCGAGATCAGCGTCGCCCCATCCTCGGTCGAGGGCGCACGGGTGATGATGTTGACCACGCCCTGGAAGGCATTCGCGCCGTAGGCCGCGCCGTTGGGGCCGCGCACCACCTCGATGCGCTCGACGTCGTCGACGCGGATCGGCAACTCGCGCCAGTTGGTGTTGCCGCGCAGCGGGCTGTTGACCGTGCGGCCGTCGATCATGACCTTGATGCGGCCGTTGTAAGCGTCGCCCAGACCGTGGTTCGCGACCGTCGGCGAACCTCCCGCCCACTGCGCCACCAGAAAGCCCGGCACCAGGCGCAGCAGGTCGTGGATTTCGGTGAAGCCGGAGGCGGCGATCATCTCGCGATCGATCACCGTCACCGCCGCGGGCGCGTCGAGCGGCGACTGTGCCAGCCGCGACGCCGTCAGCACGATGGGGATGTCATCGAAGAAGAAATCTCCGGCGCTGGCCGCAAAAGACGGCAACAGGGCTGCGCCCACGACATGCACGCACAGGACCGATTGCCGCAGCGTCCGCTTCATTTCCACCAAACCTCGTCCAAACTATTGAAATTTCTGATCATGCGAGCGTCGCACATGCCCGGCGACGTGGTCCACCCCGAAGTGGGCCGCCCTGCGGCACCCGACACGCTCGGCCCACTGCCCTCGCAGTGTCTGCCCCGATCGACGCTCAGGCACGGATCAGGGTGCGCACGCCATTGGCGATGAACTCCACCGCCAGCGCAGCCAGCACCAGGCCCATCACCCGCGTCATGATGTTGAGCCCTGTCTGGCCGGCGAGCCGGCTGATGGGCCTGGCCAGGCGCAGGGTGACCCACACCACGCCGCCGATCGCCACGCCGATCAGCACCAGCAGCGCCAGTTGCCACCAGTGGCGGGCATTCTCCGACAGGATGATGACCGAACTCATGGTGCCCGGCCCGGCAAGCAGCGGAATGGTCAGCGGCACCACGGCGATGCTGGCGCGCTCCGTCGCCTCGTGCGCCTCCTCCGGGGTGGAGCGGTCGCGTCCCGGCTCGGCGTTGAACATGTTGAGCGCGATCAGGAACAGCAGCACACCGCCGCCCACCTGCAGCGATGCGATCGAGATGCCGAAGATGCCGAGCAGCGTCTGGCCGAACAGCGCCGACACGCCGATCACGACGGCGGTGGCGATCGCCGCGGTGTTGATCGTGCGGTGCAACTGCGGCCGCGACTGATGCGCGGTCAGGCTCAGGAACATCGGAATGGCGCCGAAGGGGTTGATCAGCGCGAGCAGGGTGATGAAGGCCTTCAGCGTATCCATTTATTGTTTCCTCGCGCCGCGGACCTCGTGAGCCCGGCGCGGTTCCGGTCGGGGCATGCGAGCATAGCGCATGCGCAGGCTAGACTATGCTGATCGGCATCAATTGAGCGACTTCCTGCACTCGCCCTCGCTGCAGTGCCACTCGCCACACTTGCCCTGCTGCGACGCACGAACGCCTCGTGCCCTCTCCGGAACCCGACCCGACACTTCTTCGCTCCATGGCCCGCATCCACCCCGAAGGCTGGCGCCAACTCCCCGGCAGCGGCTCGCGTGCGCGCGAACTGGCGACGCTGGCGCTGTTAGCCGACACCCTGCCCGACGATTTCGCCGTCTATCACGGTCTGCACTGGACGCGCGCCGCGGGCGATCACACCCTCTTCGGCGAGATCGGTTTCGCGGTGATGGGCCCCGCCGGTCGCGTGGTGCTGATCGAGCAGCAATCAGGCTTCCTCGAAGAGACCGAGGAAGGTCTGCTGCGCCCGCCCTCGCGCCGCGCGCGCCGGGTCAGCGTCGAGCTGGCGCGCAGCACCGAGGCTTTGCGCACCCGCCTGCGCCCCCTGCTGCAAGGCGCGGAGCCGCAGCTCGAGATCCTGTTCTACTGCCCCGATTACCGTGTGCGGCAGCCCGGCACCGCCGGCCTGGATCCGGCGCGCATCGTCGATGCGGGCCGGCGCAGCGAGCTCGTCGCCATCGTCAAGGCCCTCGCCAGCGAACATCCGCAGCCCGGCCCGCAGGGCGCAGCCGACAAGGCGGCAGCATCGGTCGACGTCGAGCGCCGCGCCGACCTCCACCGCTTCTTCGCCGACCTGCTCGAGCTCGTGCCCGACGTGCAGGCGCTGGCCGGGCGCGCCGAGGCGCTCACCACGCGGCTCTCCGGCGGCCTGGCGGAGTGGGCGCGACGCCTGGACTTCAGCCCTTTCAGGCTGCACGTCACCGCCACGGCGGGCAGCGGCAAGACGCAGCTCGCGCTCGCCGCCTACGACGATGCGCTGCGCGCCGGCCGGCGGCCGCTGTACGTGTGCTACAACCGACCACTGGCCGACCATTTCGCCCGCATCGCACCGCCGGGCGGCGAAGTGGCGACCTTCCACCAGTTGTGCGACCGCCGCCTGCGCGCTGCCGGCCGGCCGCCCAATTTCGCCGCGCCGGGCGCCTTCCGCCGCATGGAAGCCGACTTCGCCGCACTCGTGACCGCTGCGCCTGACCCGGCCTGGCGCTTCGACGAGCTGATCGTGGACGAGGGCCAGGACTTCGCCGAAGGCTGGCGCGACGCGCTGCTGGCGCTGCTCGCCGCGAATGGCCGCGCATGGTGGCTGGAAGATCCGCTGCAGAACCTCTATGGCCGCCCGCCGGTGCCGCTGCCCGACTGGGTGCGCATGAGCGCCGACACCAACTACCGTACGCCGGCCGACATCGTCGCGCTCCTCAACCGCCGCCTGCCGCTGCCCGCACCGGTACGCGCCGGCAGCCCGGTTGCCGGCAGCATGCCGGAAGTGTTCGCCTGGCAAGGCGAAGGCGAACAGGGCCTGATGGACGCGACGCGGCGCGCGATCACGCGCGCGATCGGGCTGGGGTTCCGGCGCGACATGATCGCGCTCGTCACCTTCCGCGGCCGCGAGCATTCGCGCTTCACGCCCATCACCCATCTCGGGCCGCACCGCCTGCGCGCCTTCTCCGGCCGCTACGACCTGTTCGGCGAGCCGGAGCACAGCGAAGGCGACCTGCTGATCGACTCGGTGTATCGCTTCAAGGGCCAGTCAGCGCCCTGCGTGATCTTCACCGAGATCGACTTCGACACGCTCGACGAGGCCACGGTGCGCAAGCTCTTCGTCGGTGCCACGCGCGCGACGATGAAGCTCATCCTGGTGGCGTCGCCGCGTGCCGCCGCCGCGCTCGAGCCGGACAAGGGTGAACCCTGAGCCTGCGGGCGGAGGAATCCGGGCTAAGCTCAAAGCATGCCGGCATGCATGCACATCCCGTGCCGCGTCGCCGACCTCGTTGCGCAAACGCCCATCGACACGACCACGAGCGCCCTGCAGGCCGCTTTGAGGAGGAGCCAGGCATGCCGAATCCGGACACCACCCCCATTGCTGACGCGCTGGACCCCGTCACCCGCGTCGCAGAGTCGATCGCGGCGCGCCTTCCCGCCGACGAGGCCGCCGAAGCCGCCGAATTCGCGCGCCAATACTACGCGCTGACCGCACCGGAAGACCTCGCCGAACGCCCGCTGGACGATCTCTACGGCGCAGTGCTGTCGCATTGGCATTTCGCCCGCGGCTTCGCCGGTGGCGCGCCGCGGCTGCGCGTGTACAACCCGCGCCTGGAAGAGCACGGCTGGCAATCGACCCATACCGTGATCGAGATCATCAACGACGACATGCCCTTCCTCGTCGACTCGATCACCAACGAGGTGAACCGCCAGGGCCTGATGGCGCATCTGGTGGTGCATCCGGTGATGAAGATCGTGCGCGACGCCGAACACCGCATCGTGCGCGTCGCGCGTGCGCGCAACGAGGCTGACGGCCGCTTCGAGTCGCTGATCCACGTCGAGGTCGACCGCCGCACCGAACGCGCCCAGCTCGACGCGCTGCAGGATGGCCTGCTGCGCATTCTCGGCGACGTGCGCGCCGCGGTGGAAGACTGGCCGCGCATGAAGCAGCGCATCGCCGACATCCTGAGCGGGCTCGACGCCGCGCCGCCGCCGGTGGCAGCCGCGGAGCTCGCTGAAGGCCGCGCCTTCCTGGAGTGGATCGCCGACGACAACTTCACCTTGCTCGGCTGCCGCGATTACGACCTGGTGCGCGACCCGGCCGCCACCGGCGCCACCGACGGCAGCGCGGACGAGCTGCGCGCGGTGCCCGGCAGCGGCCTGGGCATCCTGCGCGAGCACGGCCAGGCGCTGCCCTCGCTCGCCTTCTCGCAGATGCCGCCGGAGCTGCGCGCCAGCGCCCGCGCGCGCAACCTGCTGACGCTGACCAAGGCCAACGCGCGCGCCACCGTGCATCGCTCCGCCTATCTCGACTACATCGGCGTCAAGCGCTTCGACGCCGCCGGCGAGGTGATCGGCGAGCGCCGCCTGCTCGGCCTCTACACCTCGGCCGCCTACAGCGCCAGCCCGACGCAGATCCCGCTGCTGCGCAGCAAGGTCGCGACGGTAACCGAGCGCGCCGGTTTCCTGCCCAAGAGCCACGCCGCCAAGGCGCTCGCCACCATCCTCGAGCAGTACCCGCGCGACGAGCTGATCCAGACCTCGAGCGACGACCTGTACGACACCGCGATGGGCATCCTGCGCCTGGGCGAGCGCCAGCGCACGCGACTCTTCGTGCGCCGCGACAGCTTTGGCCGCTACTACGCCTGCCTGCTGTTCGTGCCGCGCGAGAACTACAATACCGACGTGCGCCAGCGCATGCAGGCCGTGCTGTCCGAGGCACTGCACGGCGTGTCGGCGGAATTCAACGTGCATCTGTCGGATTCGCCGCTGGCGCGCATCCTGATCGTGATCCGCACGCTGCCCGGCGCGGCGCCCGATTTCGACGTGCACGAGCTCGAGCAGCGCTTGGTGCGGCTGGCGCGGCGCTGGGAGGACGACCTCGCGCACGCGCTCGTCGAGGCGGTCGGCGAGGAGCGCGCCAATGCACTGTTCGCGCAGTACGCCGGCGGTTTTGCCGCCGGCTACCGTGACGAACACGCGCCGCGCATGGCGGTGCATGACATCGCGCAGCTCGAGACGCTGGACGCGCCCGACGCCATCGCGATGAACCTCTACCTGCCACTGGAGGCGCCGCCGGGCCGGCTGCGCTTCAAGCTGATCCGCGCCGGCGAGCTGGCGCCACTGTCGCAGAGCCTGCCGATGCTCGAGCACATGGGCGTGCGCGTGCTCGAGGAGCGCCCCTTCGAGGTGCGCCGCAACGATGGCGAGGAGCTGTGGATCGACGACTTCGGCCTCGCCGTGCCCGAGGGCCTCGAGATCGACATCGAGCACCTGCGCGACCGCTTCCAGGAGACCTTCCTGCGTACCTGGCGCGGCGACAATGACGACGACGATTTCAACCGCCTGGTGCTGCTCGCCGGCCTCGACTGGCGCAGCGTGGCGGTGCTGCGCGCCTATGCGCGCTACATGAAGCAGGCCGCCTTCACCTTCAGCCAGCATTACATCGAGCAGGCGCTGGCCGGCCACGCGGCGATCGCCGCCGACCTGGTGGCGCTGTTCCGGGCACGCTTCGACCCGGCGCTGGGTGCAGACCGTGACGCCCGCCAGC
Organism: Thauera sp. 2A1; assembly: GCF_009469595.2. Lineage (GTDB taxonomy): Bacteria > Pseudomonadota > Gammaproteobacteria > Burkholderiales > Rhodocyclaceae > Thauera. Next base: position 61,783 of record NZ_SSXV01000026.1, read on the forward strand.
AGCAGATCGCCGGCCGCGTCACCGCCGCGCTCGACGGCGTGAGCAACCTCGACGAGGACCGCATCCTGCGCCACTACCTGGCGCTGATCCAGGCCACGCTGCGCACCAACTTCTTCCAGCGCGGTGCCGACGGCCGGCCCAAGGGCTGGCTGTCGTTCAAGTTCGACCCGTCGAAAGTGCCGCTGCTGCCCGAGCCGAAGCCGATGTTCGAGATCTTCGTGCATTCGCCGCGGGTGGAAGGCGTGCACCTGCGCGGCGGCAAGGTCGCGCGCGGCGGCCTGCGCTGGTCCGACCGCATGGAGGACTACCGAACGGAGGTGCTCGGCCTGGTGAAGGCGCAGCAGGTCAAGAACGCAGTGATCGTGCCGGTGGGGTCCAAGGGCGGCTTCGTGCTCAAGCGACCGCCTGCCGGCGGCGACCGCGACGCGCTGATGCAGGAAGGCATCGCTTGCTACCAGACCTACCTGCGCGGCCTGCTGGACATCACCGACAACCTGGTGGGCGGCCAGGTGGCGGCACCGGCGGACGTGGTTCGCCACGATCCCGACGACCCCTACCTGGTGGTGGCCGCAGACAAGGGCACCGCCAGCTTCTCCGACATCGCCAACCGCACCGCGGCCGAATACGGCTTCTGGCTCGGCGATGCCTTCGCCTCGGGCGGCTCGGCGGGCTACGACCACAAGGGCATGGCGATCACCGCTCGCGGCGCGTGGGAATCGGTGAAGCACCACTTCCGCAGCCTGGGCCGCGACAGCCAGACGCAGGACTTCACCGTAGTCGGCATCGGCGACATGTCCGGCGACGTGTTCGGCAACGGCATGCTGCTGTCGCGCCACATCCGCCTGGTGGCGGCCTTCGACCACCGCCACATCTTCATCGACCCCGAGCCGGACACCGCCGCCAGCTTCGCCGAGCGCGAGCGCATGTTCAAGCTGCCGCGCTCGTCCTGGGCCGACTACAACACCTCGCTGATCTCCGCGGGCGGCGGGGTGTACCCGCGCAGCGCCAAGTCGGTGGCGCTGTCGCCCCAGGCGCGTGCCGCGCTGGACATCGCCGCCGAGCACCTGCCGCCGGCCGAGCTGATCCACGCCATCCTGCAGGCGCCGGTGGACCTGCTCTACAACGGCGGCATCGGCACCTACATCAAGGCCAGCACCGAGAGCCACGCCGAGGTGGGCGACCGCAGCAACGACGCGATCCGCGTGGACGGTGCGCAACTGCGCTGCAAGGTGGTGGCCGAGGGCGGCAACCTCGGCGCGACCCAGCGCGGCCGCATCGAGTTCGCGCTGCGCGGCGGGCTCATCAACACCGACGCGATCGACAACTCAGGCGGCGTGGATTGCTCCGACCACGAGGTCAACATCAAGATCCTGCTCAACCACGTGGTGGCCGAGGGCGAGCTCACCGGCAAGCAGCGCGACCGCCTGCTCGCCGAGATGACCGACGACGTGGCGGAACTGGTGCTGCGCGACAACCGCGGGCAGAACCAGATCCTGGCGCTCGAGCGCGCGCGCGGCGCGGCCCAGCTCGACGAGCAGGCGCGCTACATGCGCCACCTCGTCGCCGCCGGCCGCCTCAACCGGCGGATCGAGTTCCTGCCGTCGGACGACGTCGTCGCCGAACGCGCCCAGGCCCATGCCGGGCTCACCACGCCGGAGCTGGCGGTGCTGCTGGCCTACGGCAAGATGGAGCTGTACGACGCGGTGCTGGCGTCCGACATCCCGGAAGATCCCTACATTGCCACCACGCTGGAGCGCTACTTCCCGAAGGCGCTGCGCGAGCGCTTCCCGCAGCAGATCCGCCAGCATCCGCTGCGCCGCGAGATCATCGCCACCCATGTGGTCAACAGCATGGTCAATCGCGTCGGCCCCAGCTTCTGCTTCCGCCTGCAGGAGGAGACCGGCGCCACCGCCGCCGACATCGTGCGCGCCTACCTCGGCACGCGCGAGATCTTCGGCCTGGTGTCGCTGTGGCACGCCGCCGAGGTACTCGACCATGCGGTGCCGGTCGAGGTGCAGCAGGACATCCTGCAGGCGAGCATGCGCCTGGCGCTGCGCGGCACGGTATGGCTGCTGCAGCGGCGCGCCATCCTGGGCGAGCTCCAGGCAGCCATCGCCCGCTTCGCCCCCGGCGTCGGCGAGGTCGGCAATGGCCTGGCGCGCTGGCTGGCGCCGCACGAACTCGCACCGGTGGACGCCGAAGCCGGGCGCCTGGCTGCGCGCGCCGTGCCGAAGCCGCTCGCGCAGCGTGTCGCACAGCTCGACGCACAGTTCTCCGCGCTCGACATCGTCGAGATCGCCGGCGACACCGCGCGCAGCGTCGAAACCGTCGCCGAAGTGTATTTCGGCCTGGGCGGCCGCCTGGATCTCGGCTGGCTGTCGCACCAGATCGGCGCGATGCCCGCTGCCGGGCATTGGACGGCGCTGGCGCGCGTGGCACTGCGCGACGACCTCACCGCCCTCGCCCACGGCCTGACCCAGTCGGTGCTCGACCTGAATCCGCAGGAGCACGACACCGGCACGCTGCTCGCCGCCTGGGAGGCGCATCGCGACGCCCACCTCGCCCGCTACCGCCAGTTGCTCGCCGAACTGCGCCCCGCGGCCACGCTGGACCTGGCGATGCTGTCGGTGAGCCTGCGCCAGTTGCGGGCGCTGATCTGATCGCCGCCGCCGGCAAGATGCCGGCGGCTGGCGTCACCGCTGAGCTTGCGGTACGGTTTCGACTATTGTCAGCTTGAAAACAACGTCATCCGGGGTCGCAGCGATGATGAGCGAGGCCGCGTGGAGAAGGCTGCTGGACCAGATCCGCGACGGCCGCGTCGTACCGGTCATCGGCCCGGAACTGCTCGTGTACGACACGAGCGGCAAGCAGTCGCTGCAGGCGCGCGTGGCCGAGAGGCTGCTCGCCCTGTACAACCAGACGTTGCCGCCGGAGGGCCTGACCGAGTTCCGCGAGCTGAACGACGCCGTGGTGCGCCTGCGGCAGGCGCGCGACGACAACGGCCTGATCGTGCGCAACCTGCAGGACCTGTATGCCGATGTCCACGGCGTGCTGCGCGAGCTCACCGGCGCGCGGGACAGCGTGCTGCCCACGGCGCTCGACCAGCTTGCCCGCATCGCCGATTTCCGCCTGTTCGTCACGCTGACGCCCGACACCCTGCTCGCCAGCGCGCTCAAGCGCCGCTGCGCGGTGAACGAGATCGTGCATTCGCCCGACCTGTCGAGCAGCGAATCGCGCGACCTGCCCGCCGACTGGCGCGACCGCCCGAACGAGGTGCAGTTGCTCTACCTCTTCGGCAAGGTCAGCTCGACGCCGGTGTATGCCCTCACCGAGGAAGACGTGCTCGAGTACGCCCATAGCATGATCGCCGGGCGCGGTCACGTGCTGCCGCGCTTTTTCGGCGAGCTGCAGGAGCTCAACCTGATGCTGTTGGGCTGCAACTTCCCCGACTGGCTGAGCCGGCTCTTCCTGCGCCTGACTAACAAGGAGCGGCTGTCCTCGGCCAAGGCCAAGCGCGAATGGCTCGTCGAGGAGCTGCAGGACGAGCCGGGGCTGGTGACTTTCCTGCGCAACTACAGCCATGACACCGAGATCCTCGCCGACGTGCCGCCGCTCGAGTTCGTCGCCGAACTGCTGCGCCGCTGGCAGGCAGACAACGACGCGCGACAGCAGGCCGCCCCGGCCGGCAGCGGCGGCGACGGTGACGACGAACGGCCGCAGCCGCCGCCCGGCGCGATCTTCTTCGTCAGCTACTCGCGCGCCACCGACCAGCCGTATGCCGAGGCCCTGGTCGAGGCGCTGCGGCAACTGGGCGTCGCCGAGCGCGAGCTGTGGTTCGACCGCCAGGCGATCGAGCCGGGAGACGACTTCCGCAACAGGATCCTCGATGGCATTGCCGGCTGCCGCTACTTCCTGCCGGTGCTGTCCGAGGCCACCAACGCGCGCGAGGAGGGATTCGTGTTCCGCGAATGGCAGGCGGCCAACGACCGCTTGGCGCAACTGAATCGCGATTTCATCTACCCCATCATCGTCGATGCGGATTACGCCCCCGAGCGCTACACCGCCAGGCCGGTCAGGGCCTGGCAGTCGCTCGATTTCGGCCATGCCCCGGCGGGCGCGCCGGATGCCCGCACCATGGCGAAGCTGACGAAGCTGCTGCGCGATGCGCGCCGGCATGAGGTTTGAGCGATGGCCACGATGACACCCGCAGCCGCAGCACGGCCCGACGCGTCCGCCAGCCCGGCGCCGGAGGCGCGGGCACAGGTCGATGCGCAACATCCGTGGCCGGGGCTGGCGCCCTACGACGAGGCGTCCGGCGCCTGGTTCAAGGGACGCGACGAGGAGGCGGCGGAGCTGTTCCGCCTCATTCGCCTCGCGCCGCTTACCGTGCTGTATGGCGCCTCGGGTCTGGGCAAGAGCTCGCTGCTGCAGGCCGGCCTGTTCCCGCGCCTGCGCGCGGAGCACTTCCTTCCGGTGTATCTGCGCCTCGATTTTTCCGAACGCGCCGATGCGCCTCCGCTCGAGCAGGCCGCTCGCCGTCTCGAGAAGGCGATTGCCGAGTCCACCGCCGACGGGCCGCAGCGCGAGCCCGGCGAGGATCTGTGGCGCTTCATGCACCAGCGCGATTTCGAACTGTGGACGGCGGACAACTTCCCGCTGGTGCCGGTCCTGGTGTTCGACCAGTTCGAGGAGCTGTTCTCGCGTGGCGGTGCCCAGCCCGAACGCATCGGCCCCGTCATCGACGCCCTCGGCGACCTGATCGACAACCGTATACCCACCCCGCTGGCAAGCGAGGAGAGCCGCGCGGAGCGCGAGCGGCTCGATCTGCGCGCGCAGCGCTACAAGGTCCTGCTGTCGTTCCGCGAGGATTTCCTGCCGCACATCGAATCGTGGAAGGACAAGATCCCGTCGCTGCTCAACAACCGCCTGCGCCTGCTGCCGATGACCCGTCCGCAGGCGATCCATGCCATCGACGAGGCGGGCGCCCAGGTGATGGAAGACGGCGTGGCGGCACGCATCGTCGACCTCATCACCCGCCGCGACGGCAATGCGGCGCGCAGCGAAACGCCGGTGGAGCCGGTGCTGCTCAGCCTGTGTTGTACCCGGCTCAACGCGCGCCGCGCCGACGGCAGCAGGATGGACGCCGCCCTCGTCGACAGCGCCGGCGAGGAGATCCTGGAGGACTTCTACCGCGAGGCCATCGACGGCATGCCGCAGCGCGTGCCGGAGTTCATCGAAACCCACCTGATCCAGGGCGACCGCTACCGCGGCAGCTATCCGCTCGTGGAAGCGCTCGAGCAGCGCTTGCTGAGCGCGGAGGAGCTGTCGCGGCTGACCGATCACTTCCGCCTGCTGCGCATCGACCAGGAGTCCGACACCGCGCGCATCGAGCTGATCCACGACCGCCTGGTGGAGATCGTGCGCGTCGCGCGCGACACGCGGCTGCGCGACGCCATGGAGCGGAAGGCGCTCGCCGAGCGTGCGCGTCGCAAGCGGGTGGAGCGCGACCGCGAGCGCATCGCCCGCATGCGCAACGGCCTGCTGGCGCTGTCCGTCGTCCTGTTCGCCTCGGTCGCGATCGCGGTGTGGACGGCGCAGCGCGCCATCCGCGCCGAGAAGCAGGCGACCGACGCCAGGCTCGCCACCCTGGACGCGCGCCTGGTGGGCGAGGCGCAGGCGATCCTGCACGGCGGGCTGGTGGAGAAGCCGCGCCGCGCGCTGCTGCAGTTGATCGCCGCGCAGCGCATGGGCCGCCACAACGTCGGCATCGAGTCGGCGCTGCTCAACGAGTTGTTCGAGCGTCCGCAGATGCGCAAGCTGATCGCCACCGACGGCACGGCGAGCGCGATGAGCTTCTCCGCGAACGGCAACCAGATCATCGTCGCAGGGGTGGACAAGGGAACGCTGCGCACGCTGGACGTAAACACCGGGCGCACCGTCGGTGACGTGCTGCGGATCGGCGGCGGTGGCTGGGTGTGGGCGATCGCCGTGAGCCGCGACGGCCTGCGGCTGGCCACCGGCGACGACGACGGCAATCTGCAACTGTGGGACGCGCGCGACGGCCGGCCGATCGCGCTGCGCGCGCAGGCGCCGAAGCGACATGCGGGCGCGGTACGGGCGCTTGCCTTCAGCCCGGATGGCCGGCTGCTGGTATCGGCAAGTGCCGACAAGAGCTTGCGCCTGTGGGATGGCATGAGCGGCGAGCCGCTCGGCGCGCTGCTCGGCGAACACAACGGACCCGTGGCCAGCGTGACCTTCAGCCCGGACGGCAAGCTCATCGCATCGGCCGGGGAAGACCGCACGGTGCGGCTGTGGAATCCCGTCACGCGCTGGCAGGTCGGTGCGGAACTGGTCGGGCACGGCGCGGCGGTCAGGAGCGTGGCCTTCAGCCCGGATGGAAGGCTGCTGGCGTCCGCCGGCGAGGACAGGACCGTGCGCTTGTGGAACCCCCGCAGCGGCCGGGCGAGCGGCGAGCCCCTGCGCGGTCACACCGGCGGGATCGGTGCGCTGGCCTTCACCGCCGACGGGCGCGGCATCATCACCGGCAGTTGGGACGGCACGGTGCGCCGCTGGGATCTGGCCACGCGCAAAGCCGCGGGCGAGGTGCTGAAGACCGGATCGCGCGGCGTCACGGCGATCGCGTTGAGCCCGGCGGGGAACATCGCCTCGGCGATCGACGGCGGCGATGTCGCGCTGTGGAAACCCGGCACTCAGGCCAGCGTGGTCCTCGGCCGCCACACCGCGTCGGTCATGGGCGCGGCCTTCAGCCCCGACAGCCGGCGCATCGCATCAGCCGGCCTGGACCACAGCTTGCGGCTGTGGGAGCTCGCCGGGGACGGTACGCCGGTGTCGTTCGTCGAGCTGGATGCGGAAGACTTCGTCTGGAGCGTCGCCTTCAGCCCGGACGGGCAGCGCGTCGCCAGCGGCGGCAACGACAACATCGTGCGCCTGTGGGATGCACGCAGCCCGGGCCTGATCCGCAACTTCCCGAAATTGCACACCAGCATGGTGTGGAGCGTGGCATTCAGCCCCGACGGCAAGCTGCTGGCTTCCGCCAGCGAGGATGGGACCGTGCGCCTGTGGGATGCGCAGTCGGGCGCGCATGTCGGCCCGCCACTGCGCGGACATGCCGGCGGCGTCAATGGCGTGGCCTTCAGCCCCGACGGCAAGCGCATCGCCACGGTGGGCGACGACCGCAGCCTGCGCGTGTGGGACGCGGAAACCCACAAACCGCTTGTGCTGCCACCGATGCTGCATGACGCCCCGGCGGTCAGCGTGGTGTTCACCGACGACGGCATGCACATCGTGACCGGCGACGACAGCGGCACCCTGCGCAGGTGGGACGCGAACAGCGGCAGGATGACCGGAAATGCGCTGAAGGAGCAGGACGGCCGGATCACCGGCCTGGCGTTCTCGGCCGTGGGTGGGAGGCGGATCGTCTCGGCCAGCGCCGACGGATCGCTGCGGCTGTGGGATCTGGACAACTGGCTGCCGATCGGCAACGCGCTGAAGGGGCACACGATGGCCGAGGCCCCGCCGCGTCAATCCAGCCTTGCGCACCGGGCCCGCGCTTCCCGCGCCGCGGCTGCCGCGCCGATGGACACCGCCCCGGCGCGCGTCAACGCGGTGGCCTTCAGCGCAGACGGCCGGCGCATCGTCTCGGCGAGCTCCAACACGGAACTGCGCCTGTGGCCGGGGCCCGCCGCGTGGGTCGACGAGGCCTGTGCCAAGCTCACCCGCAACATGAGCGAAGGCCAGTGGCGCGAATGGGTGACGCAGGACCTGCCCTACCAAGCGCAGTGCCCCGGCCTGCCAATTCCACCGGATGCGCCGGATGCGCCGGCGCAGGCATCGACATCGGCGGCACCCCGCCTGGCGCCGGGCGAAGCGGCGCAGTCGCTGGTCCGCTGAGCGCTCATGCCGCCGTCGGCGCAGGCCGGCGGCCGCGATGCAGTTCGATGATCGACGCCTTGGTCTGCTGCCTGACGACGTCGGCCAGCGTATAGGTGTCCAAGCGCTCATAGAACGCCTGATGCGCGTCGCTCAGCGCGACACGCACGTTGCAGCCGTGCAGCAGCACGCAGGGCTGCGAGGTGCAGTCGATCACTGGCTCGCCGCCTTCGAGTTCTCGCACCACTTCGCCGAGGCGATACTGATCTGCCGGTTTGGCGAGCGTCAGCCCGCCACCCTTGCCGCGGGTGGCGACGATCCAGCCCAGTTGGCCGAGGCGATGGACGACCTTCGCCAGATGATGGCGCGACACGTCGAAACGCGTGGCGATCTCGTCGATGGTGGCCGGCCCGCCCGTGGGCGGGACGGTGAGGTACATCAGCACACGCAGGCTGAGGTCGGTGAAGCGGGTGATCTGCATGGCGGGGCGTCTTGACTGGTCTCTACGGCAGAACTCGGCAGCCGCGCGTGCAGCGCGGGGACGCCGTGCGGCTGGCGCCCCCGATTAGATCACACCGCCACGCCGCCGGTGCTGAACACTTCGGCGTGGATGCGCTCCGAGCCGACACCGAGCTCGTGCAGCGTGCGGATGTGGGCGTCCATGAACTCGGACGGGCCACACAGGTAGTAGTCGGCCTGCGGCTTGAGCACGGCTTCGCCCAGCTCGCGCAGGTTCAGCATGCCGACCTTCGCCGGCGCCGCTGCCGGACCTTCATCGAAGAACACGTGCACGCCCACCTGGCGGTTTTCCGCGGCGACCTTCGCCACATGCGCACCGAAGGCATACACATCGGCGTTGCGGCTGGCGTGGATGAACTGCACGTCCCGGTCCTTCGCCGTCTTCACCAGCCGGTTGAGCATCGCCACCATCGGCGTGATGCCGACGCCGCCACTGATCAGCACCACCGGCGTGTCGCGGTCCTCGTGCAGGAAGAAGTCGCCGAACGGCGGCGCCACGTCGATGATGTCGCCCTTGTCGAACTTGCCGTGCAGCAGGTTGGACACGCGGCCGGCAGGCGTGTCGTCATTGCCCGGCTCGCGCTTGACCGAGATGCGCAGGCAGGACGCACCCGGCGCCTCGGACAAGGTGTATTGCCGGGGCTGCATCACTTCCCATTCCGGCACGTACACCCGCACCGAAATGTACTGGCCGGCGCGGTAGTCGGGCAGCGTGCCGCCGTCGGCCGGGGCGAGGTGGAAGGAGGTGATCTGCTCGCTTTCCTTCACCTTGTCGACGATGCGGAACGCGCGCCAGCCGCTCCAGCCGCCGTCGCGGTTGGCGATCTCGGCATACAGCTTGTTCTCGGCGTCGATGAAGAGGTCGGCCAGCGCGCCGTAGGCCACTGCCCAGGCGTCGATCAGCTCGTCGCTGGCGGCGTCGCCCAGCACTTCCTTGATCGAGGCCAGCAGGTGCTTGCCGACGATCGGGTAGTGCTCGGCACGGATGCCGATGCTGGCGTGCTTGTTGGTGATCAGCGTGATCACCGGCGCCAGCACGGATGGATCGTCGATGTTTTCCGCATAGGCAAGGACCGACATCGCCAGCGCGGTGGCCTGCTTGCCCGACTCGTGGTGGGTGCGGTTGAAGAGGTGCTTGAGCTCGGGGTTGTGGCGGAACATGCGTTGATAGAAGTAAGTGGTCAGCGCCACGCCGTGCTCTTTCAAGACCGGAACCGTCGCCTTCACGAGGCTGCGTACTTTTTCGTCCATGCGTACTCCAGGAGTGACTCAGGGTGGGAGGGAGAGGAAAAACGAGAATCGCGACAACCCTATCGACGGTTGCCGCAGCTTTAACATGCATCAAAAGTACTTCTTTTAGCCCTCAGTGGTCAATCAGGAAAAACGCCAATGCCGACTGCTCGGTCGGGCGCCCCCTCGCCGGTCAGGCCAGGAGCACCGCCAGCAGGCCGGTCAGCACGATGCCGTCGAAAGTGCCAGCGCCGCCGATCGACGCCACCGGCGCACCCAGCTTGCCCACCTGGTTCAGCCGCAGCAGGTCGGCGCCGATCAGCACGCCCAGCGTGCCACCGATGTAGGCCAGCGCCGCGGCGTGTTCGAAGTCGAGGACCATCGCCGCTGCAGCGGCAGTGGCCGGAGCCACCAGGAAGGGCATGGCGATGCCCACCCCGCGCTGCGGAAAGCTGGTGAGCCAGGACACCGCCGCCACCACGCCGATGGCGACGATCACGCTGGCGGGATCGAGCGCGGTGTGCGCCAGCAGATAGATGCAGAACGCCACCGGCACCACACAGCCGCCGACATTGACTGCCACGATGGTGCGCCCGGTGAAGGCCTGCCGCGGCAGGCCGAAGAGTTCGCGCAACTGCCGTGGCATCTCCTCTTCCGGCGGCGCCTCGGCGCGCACGCTGAACAGCGGCAGGTTGAGGAGGCTGCCGAACAGGGACGTGCTCAGCAGCAGGTAGGCGGAGCGCGGCTCCAGGCCCAGCTTGTGGAACGCCACCTGCAGCAGCCCGAGCTGCACCGACGTCACCAGGAAGGCGAACAGGGCGATGAGCAGGATCAGGCGCAGCGGAGAGTTGGGCATGCTGGCGGCCTGATCGTCGGGCTCAGTGGTGGCGTGCTTCGATGAGGTCGATCTGCCGCACCAGCTTGCGCGAGATCTCGTCGGAGATCTCGTGCTCGCGTGCGAGGCGGAAGATCGCCTCGCGCTCGGCATCCAGGGCCGCCAGGCGCAGCGCGGTTTCGGCACGCTCCGCGGCACGCAGGCGCTCGGCGCCGACCTTGCCCGCGCCCGGCTCGTCGCCGAGCCGCAGCCGATAAGCCGCCATCACCCGCACCGCCGCATTGGCGTAGAGGTCGGCGTCAGCCGCCCCAGCGGCCGAACAGTGATGCATGACGCGCTCGATCGCGGCGATCGCCGCGGCCGCCGCCTCGCGCCGCGCGAGCTCCTCCTCGCGCAGCGAAGCCGGCTCGTCCGGCAGTGCCAGCCCCGGCAGCAGACGCGGCAGGAACACCGTGGCGAGCACGAGCGAGATCAGGATCACCGACGCCGCCAGGAAGATGACCACGTCGCGCGCCGGAAACTCGCTGCCGTCCGGCAGCAGCAACGGCAGCGTGAGCACGCCGGCAAGCGTGATCGCGCCGCGCACGCCGGCAAGCGACACCACCGCGACGATGCGCCCGGCCTGGCCCTTCAGCCGCTCGCCGCCCTGCCCCGCGCGCAGCAGGCTCAGCCGCAGCGACACCCACACCCAGGCAAAGCGCAATGCCAGCAGGATCAGGCTGATCGCCAGCGCATACAGCAGCAGCCACCATCGCGACACGTGGCCGGTGTCCTCGACCGAAGCCGCCGCCCGCAGCATGACGCCCGGCAACTGCTCGCCGAGCAGCACGAACATGATGCCATTGAGCGCGAACTGCACCGTGTCCCACACCGCCGCGCGCTGCAGGCGCGTCGTCGCCAGCGCGCGCCCGGTCAACTCCACGTAGCTCATGGTGATGCCGGCTGCCACCGCGGCCAGGATGCCGGAAGCGCCCACATGCTCGGCCAGCAGGTAGGCGCCGAAAGGCATCAGCAGGTTGATCAGGATGGACGAGCCGCTCTCCTCGCCCAGGTGACGCGACAGCAGGCGCTGCGCCAGGCTCACGCCGGCAGTGACGGCCACGCCGGCCGCGACGCCGCCCAGCGCCAGCCAGACGAAGGTCAGCGACGCCTGCGGCAGCGAGAAGGCACCGGTCGCGGCCGCCGCAACCGCGAAGCGGAAGCACACCAGGCCGGAGGCGTCGTTGAGCAGGGATTCGCCTTCCAGGATGTGCATCAGCCGCCGTGGAATCGGCACCCGCGCCGCGATCGACGACACCGCCACCGGATCGGTCGGCGACACGATCGCCGCAAGCGCGAAGGCCACCGCCAGCGGCATCGCCGGGATCAGCCAGTGGATCAGGAAGCCGGCACCGACCACCGTGAACACCACCAGGCCCAGGGCCAGTTCGAGGATGGCGCCCTTGTCGTGGAACAGCCCGATCTTGGGGATGCGCCAGCCGTCCAGGAACAGCAGCGGCGGCAGGAACAGCAGGAAGAAGATTTCCGGATCGAGCCGCACACCATGCCCGAACACGCCGGAGATGAGCGCGCCGAACGCGATCTGCACCAGCGGCAGGGGCAAGGCGACGGAAGCGGGGATGGTGCGCGCCACATAGCCGCTGACAACCACCGCCAGCAGCATTGCCAGCACGATCTCGATCGAGTGCATCCCGCACGCCCCTGTTCCGTCAAGGGCGGAATTCTATGCCCCGGCGCAGGGCCGCGGGCGGGATCGTTGCTGAGCGCACAAGATGCGATGTGTCCGTCGCATCCGCCCCGGCACGGCGCGCCCGGGCGAGGAATTCATGCGCAGCCGCGATGGCGCCCGTTCACGCGAGTTCGACCGCGAGCTCGGCGATCGCTTCCTCGCGCCGCTGGTCGCCTTCGCCCTGCGCCCATTCCGGATGCGCACGCGCCTTCTCCAGCGCATAGGGCAGCGGGCCCTTGCGCCAGCGCAGGGCTTCGGGGTCGCCCTCTGCAGCACGGGCGGCCTGCGCTTCGCTCAGCTCGATGGGGGCGACGGCGGCGTGGCCGCGACCTTCCAGCGCGGCCAGCAGCAGGCGCTGGCGCAGCGCCACCAGGCGCAGGATGGCGTCGTCCACCGTCAGCTCGCGATGGCCGCGCAGCTTCGCGGCGATGCGCTCGCCGTAGTGGCCGAAGGTCTGCCACAGGCCGCCGGCGATCGCTCCCAGCGCCGCCGCCGCGCCCAAGGTCAGGCCGCCCGTCATCAGGTCGATGCCGACGCCGGCCGCGGCGCCCGCCGCCATGCCGGTGCCCAGATGCACGCCCATCTGGCGCAGCGTCTCGGGGTTGAAGAGGTCGTCCTCCCAGCGTCCGTCGGTCAGCGGCAGCGCGTCGGCGCGCGCGTCGTCCGGACGAAAGCGGTAGAGGCGCAGCAGGGCATCGACGCAGGCCTGCTCGCGCGCGCGCACCACATCGCGCAGGCGCGCGACGGCGGATTGCAACGCGGCGTCGGACTCGTCCTCGAGCCGGTCGCGCATGGCCGCCAGCTCGATCAGCAGCCCGGCCACCTCGCGCCGCGCCGCCTCGCGCCGCTCATCGGCCTCGCGCTCGCGCGCGGCGACGAGGCGGTCGAGCGCCGGGCGGTGGGCATGCATCAGCGTGGCGAGCGTCTCGAACAGCCGCCGCTCGCCGTCCAGCGCCGGCGCCACGGTGTCGAAATTGACCACCGCGTGCAGGCCGAGGCGGGCGAGCGCGGCGCGCCAGTCGTCGCTGCGCGCATCGGGCGAGGCGACGAAGTTCAGCACCGGCAGCAGCGGCCGCGCGCAGGCGGCGAGCAGTTCCAGCTCGTCCCGGTGCTTGGGCAGCACCGGGTCGCGCGCATCGACCACGTACAGGCCGGCATCGCTGGCGAGCAACTGGCGCAACACCTTCGCCTCCTGCTCGAAGCGGCCGTTCGCCTCGGGGGTGGCGAGAAAGCGCGCGATGCGCTCCGGCCCGTCGATGCGCGCGGCCGGCGGCGCCAGCTCGTCGATGCGCTCGAGCAGCGCGATCGCGTCCTCCATGCCGGGCGTGTCGTACAGCTCCACCGCCGGACGCCCGTCGGCCATCAGGCGCAGGCCTTCGACATGGCGCGTGGTGCCCGCCTGGTTCGACACCTCGCCGAAGCCGGCGTCGCGCGCCAGCGTGCGCAGCAGCGAAGTCTTGCCGGTGTTGGTGTGGCCGACCACCGCCACGCGCAGGATGTCGTTCATCGGAGGCCCCCCAGCCAGTCGCGGGCGTCAGCGCTCGAGGTGATCACCGCATCATCGCCGAAGCCCAGGTTCGCCAGGCCTTCGCGCCACAGCCGAAGGCGCTCGCCTGCAGCGCCTGCCTCGGCACCCGGTGCCGCCAGCGCCCAAACGCAGGTGTCCACCGCATGGTCGGCCAGTTGGGCGATCAGGCCCAGGCTGCCGCGATCGGGCGTCTGCCGCGGATCGACCGCAACCAGCAGGCGGCGCGGCGGATGCGCGGCAAGGTGCGCCAGCGCCGCGCGCCGCTGCTCGCGGCTGTCGAGCCGCGCGGTGGCAATCGCACCTTCGCTCGCGGCACCCGGCCGGGGCGCGGACGAAGCCGCCTGGCCCGCGGGCTCGGTGGCGCCGAACTCCGCCGAAACAGCGTCGGCAAAGCTCGGCGGCCAGCGCAGATCATCGCCCAGCTCCAGCGCCAGCAGGGCTCGCCCCTCCCCGGCATCGGGGTGCACGCCGCGGCGCCCCGGGCGCGGCATCGTTTCCGGGGCGGCATCGCGCACGCCGATGCGTTCGCTGTCGGGCAGCAGCCGCGCGCGCAGGCGGGCATAGCCCGGCCGCGTCAGATCGAGCGTGATGCGGCCCGTCGCATGCCGCCACAGCAGGACGCAGCCGAGCGTCAGCAGCAGCCGCGGCAGCACGCCATAGGCCAGCACGCAACCCAGCAGCCAGCCCGCCCAGGCATGCCGGCCGCCTTCTTCCATCATCACCGCATTGCCGCTGGCAGCGACGAGCGCCGCATCGGGCACCGGGAAGCCGATCTGTGCCGGCAGCATGCCGAGAGCCGACGTCAGCGAAGTGAAGGCGGCCGCCGGCAGGATGGTCGTCTCCCACACGAAGCCGTAGCGCCGCGTGGCGAACAGCAGCAGCAGGCCGGCCGCCGCACCGGCAAGCGCGAGCGCCCACAGCCCGTGGCTCACCGCGCCGATCCCCCACGCCGCCGCGCGCCCGCGCCCGAGCAAGCCGGCCAGTGCGAGCGGCAGCTCGGCTGCCTGAGGGCTGCGGTCGAGCATGGAAACGAGGCGCAGCCACAGCCTTCCGGGCACGCCCCCCGAATGCAGCCCCCCGCCCGACGCCTGGCCGGCGAGCAGCATCGCGCCCAGCCACAAGACGAGGCTGGCCAGATGCACGCCGAGCAGCCCGCCCAAGGCCCAGACCACGTTCACCGCGCGGCTGCCGTCGCCGAGCACCCCTGCGGCGGCACCGCATCCGAGTATCGCCACCAGCACCGCGAGGAGCCCCAGCACCAGGCGCGCGCGGCCATGCCAGCGCAGCAGCGCGTCGCACCAGCCCTCGCGCTCGCCCAGCACTTCGGCGCGGCGCAGGATGCGCGCCTCCAGTTCGGGCGGCAATCCACGCGCCGCCGCCACCGCGGCGGCATCTTCCAGCGCGCCATGGCGCTCCTCGTGCCGCCGCACGGTCTCGGCTAGCCAGCGGGATTCGAACGGGGTTAGCGATGCGGATCGGGTCAACACGGCACACTCGGACGGCAAGGACGAAAGGATAGCAACCTGGCGATCGAATACCGACTCGATCGCGGATCCGACACTCCGCAGGAGCGGGCTCGACCGCGACCTGTGCGGTGCCGGTCATCTGCAGTCGCGGTCAAGCCCGCTTATATGGACGCCTCCCGGTTTGGCAAGTGAAGTTTGCATTTGACGCTTGAGGATCTGGCTGCAGTCTTATATCCGGCCTGTTGTGCAGACCCGATGTCTGCTGGCCCTGA
>NZ_SSXV01000027.1 GCF_009469595.2 Thauera sp. 2A1
CTGATGAGGTTCTTGCAGACCCTGTAACTATGCAGAGCACACCACGCCCCAGTGCGGCCGTCGACCGAGCGAACAGCCATGCTGGGGGGTGCCCCTACGCATAGTTGAGAGCTATGCATAGGGGTCGGCAGTTCACGTTCGCGGGTTTGTGAACCTGACGTTCCCTCCCGCGTTAGCTCAAGGTCCCCTGTGCGAACGAATTGGCCGATCACAAGCTGCGCACCTCTCCCGTGCGCAGGCTCTTTCCGATCGCTAGGGCTTCTGCTTGGCCCGAATGTAGAGGATCTTGCTCGTGCCGCCAGGCGCCGTTCGTTCTTCGTGCACGAACAAGTCACTGCGACCACGCACCAGATCCGAAAGCTTCTTGAATCCGTAGAGTCTCGAGTCGAAATCAGGCTGGATCTTCTGAAGGTAGCTGCCGAACGTGCCCAGATGAGCCCAACCCGAGTCATCGGCGGACTTTTCGAGCGCTTCCATCAGGAAATCTTTGGGAAATGATGGGCGCTGGATATCCGCCTGCGAGCCCGTGGCACTCCCGGGCACTTCGACAGGCAATGAAGGCGCATTCGGTTGCGCGGCGGGGTCGACGGCGGCAACGGGCTTGCGGAGCACTTCGGTGAAGATGAACTTGTGGCACGCGTTGCGGAATGCCTCGGGGGTCTTCTGCTCGCCGAAGCCGTACACGACAAGGCCTTCTTCCCGCAGTCGCACGGCCAGGCCGGTGAAGTCGCTGTCGCTGGTGACGAGGCAAAAGCCATCGAATCGGCGCGTGTAGAGCAGATCCATGGCATCGATGATCATGGTGCTGTCGGTCGCGTTCTTCCCCGTCGTGTAGGCGAATTGCTGGACAGGCTTGATCGAATGGCGATTCAGCACCTTTTTCCACGATGCGCTGTTCGGTGACGTGAAATCGCCGTAGATCCGTTTGACGGTCGCTTCACCGAAGCGGGCGATTTCTTCGAGCAGGCCTTCGATCACGCCCGCCTGGGCGTTGTCGGCATCGATCAGTACGGCAAGACGCTTTGCCGGCTCCTCCGCCTCGACTCTGACGACCGTTTTCGGCTGCATCTCGACCTCATGTGTTTTGACTATGCAGAGAGTATAGCCAGGGAGCAAGGGAGCGGGGGGGTGCGACGCCGGATCAGTGGTAATGGTAACGGCAGGCAATGATTACCAAGGCGCTGTCA
The DNA here is from genome assembly GCF_009469595.2 of Thauera sp. 2A1. Lineage (GTDB taxonomy): Bacteria > Pseudomonadota > Gammaproteobacteria > Burkholderiales > Rhodocyclaceae > Thauera. Next base: position 1,188 of record NZ_SSXV01000027.1, read on the forward strand.
TCGACGGTGTACACAAGCCGATGGGTGTCGTCGATTCGGCGGGACCAGAAGCCGGAGAGGTTTTCCTTCAGCGGTTCCGGCTTGCCGACCCCGTCGAAAGGATGACGCAGGCAGTCCTTGATCAGGGCACTGATGCGCTTCAGGGTCTTGCGATCCTGAGTTTGCCAGTATTCGTAATCTTCCCAGGCCGCCAGTGTCCAGGTCAGTCGAAGCAGTCGGCCCTCAGCCGGCATCGTCGAGGCCCTGCTCGATGGTCTTGCCCTGCTGGAATTGCGCGATGGAGCGCGCCAGATGCGCCGCGTTGGCGGGAGACCTCAGCAGATGCACCGTTTCCATCAGGCTGTTGAACGTGTCCAGCGACATCAGCACCGCATCGGGCGCGTCGCGACGGGCGATGACCGTGTAGTCGGCATCGTCAATGACCTGATCGATCACACCCTTGAGACTGTTTCTGACCTCGGAGAAATTCACGACACGCATGGCGAACACACCCTGAATTGAACAACAAGCGGTACAAGTCTAGTCCGTTCGCCAGTGCGTTGGCAATGCACGATGCGCCCTCGCCCGACCCGCTTCACGCGACGATCGGCTTCACATCGCCGATGACATGCAGCCGTGCGCGCAGCACTTGCTCGACATTGAAGCAGCGCATCACCAGGCGTCAGTCGTCGCCGGCAATGATCGCCCTCAACCGAGTCAGGAGAGCAGGCACCTCGACGGTCGCAGCAATCCAGAGGATGTCCTTGTCGACGTCGAAATAGGCGTGGATCAAACGATTACGCATCCCCGTCAGCGCCACCCAAGGAATTGATCGACAGGCATCCCGTGTTTCCGCCGTAACCTTGCTTGCTGCCTCGCCAATGATCTCGATTGCACGCACCAAGGCGAACAGGCGCATCTGGTCGGAATCGAGGGCGGATCGATCACAGCCGGATACGAACGCCTGCACGCTCTGGCAGGCGTCCACCATGTGCAGCAGCCGGACCCGATCCTCAGCCTGCATACTGGATCTCGGCGCTGCGAATGACTTCGTCCCTGAAGTGGCGCGACAGCTCAGCCGCCGTCCGTAGGTCTACCTTGTGCCCCATCATCCCGGAGAGCTCTATTTCGAGCGCCGAAATCCCCAGCAGGCCCGGCGTGTGCCCCTGCTCGAACTCCACCAGGAGGTCGACGTCACTATCAGGGCGCGCGCTGCCCTTCAATCGCGAGCCAAACAGTGCGAGACGCCGAATGTGGTTCTGACGACAGAATCCGGCGAGCGCGTCGTGGTCGAACATCAGCCGACTGGCCATATCGATAATGACGGTGATGGTTTTCGTTCGGAAATTATCGACCCAAATCCGCGATAAGTCAGTGCCCACAATATCCGACGCTTCCCCACTCACCCACGGCGGCGCTGTCACGCCCGGTACGCCTCAGTCAACGACGACGGGCTTGATGTCATCGCTGAACTGCAGCCGCGCGCGCAGCGCCTGCGTCACTTCGACGCGGCCGTCCTCCGCCACGCGCAGCGCGTGGTCGATGTTGAAGCGGCGGGTCATCGCGCGCCAGTGGTCGCCGGCGATGAAGGCGGGCTTGCTGGCGGCGTCCGACAGCGTGCCGACCGATTCCAGCGCCATGGCGCCGGTGATGCTTGCCGGCGTGACCAGCACGGTGAGCGAGTGCGTGCCGTGCGCGGGTTCGCCGGTGCGCGGGTCGAGCAAGTGGGAATAGCGACGGCCCGCCAGTTCGAAGAAGCGCTGGTAGTCGCCCGAGGTGCCGATGGCCTCGCCGTCGTACAGCGGCAGCGTGGCAATCGGCGGCTGGCCGGGGCGCGGGTCCTGGATGCCGATGCGCCAGGGCTGGCCGCCCTTGGTGCCGAGCGCCATGAGGTTGCCGCTGATGTTGATCAGCGCGTTGGCCACGCCCTGCGCGCGCAGGATGCTCGCCGCGCGGTCGAGCGCATAGCCTTTCGCGTAGCCGCCGAGGTCGAGCTGCACCGCCGGATTGCGGCTGGAGACGCGGTTGCCGTCGATGACCAGATCGGACATGCGTGGCCTCGCGGCGATCAGCGCCTGCACCTTGGCCGGGTCGGGCAGGCGCGGCACGAAGGTGTCGGTGTGGAAGCCCCACAGCTCGATGAGCTTGCCCAGCGCCGGGTCGAACAGCTCGTCGCCGGCGGCGGCGATGCGCTGTGCATCCTTCAGCATCGCCGCGAGCTCGTCGGACACGGTGGCGGTCTCGCCGCGGGCGATGGCGGCATTCAGCGCGGTGAGCTCGGACGGTTCCCACGCGTGGTAGGCGCGATGCAGGCGATCGAACTCGCGCAGCACCGCGCCGATGGCGGCATCGGCCTGCGCTTCATCCTCGCCGTACACCGCGACCGAGACCTGGGTGCCGAAGACGTAGGATTCGCGATGGAAGACCTGCGGACGCGAGCATCCCACCAACAGCATTGCCAGGCAGAGCAGCAGGAGGCCGGCAACCCGGCCGGCGGCGCTCGCGCCCCGCATCAGAGGCCGCAGGCCTGCTCGAGCTTGGTGATCACCAGCCCGGCGACGTCGAAGCCCTGCTGCTGGGCGATCTCGACCATGCAGGTGGGGCTGGTGACGTTGATCTCGGTGAGGTGGCCGCCGATCACGTCCAGCCCGACGATGAGCAGGCCGCGCGCCCAAAGGATCGGCGCGAGGTATTCGGCGATCTCGCGCTCGCGCGCGGTGAGCGGCATGGCCACGCCACGGCCTCCGGCGGCGAGGTTGCCGCGCGTCTCGCCGGCCTGCGGGATGCGTGCCAGCGAGAAAGGCACCACTTCGCCGCCGACGATCAGCACGCGCTTGTCGCCCTCGGAAATCTGCGGCAGGTAGCGCTGCGCCATGATCGTGCGCCGGCCTTCCTGGGTGAGCGTCTCGATGATGACGTTGCGGTTGGGGTCGTCACGGCGCACGCGGAAGATCTGGCTGCCGCCCATGCCGTCGAGCGGCTTCAGGATGACGTCGCCGAGCTCGTCGATGAAGGCCTGGATATCCACCGCGTCGCGCGCCACCAGCGAGGTGGCCATGAACTGCGGGAATTCGGTGATCGCCAGCTTCTCGGAGTGGTCGCGGATCGCGCGCGGGTTGTTGAATACCCGGGCGCCGGCCTGCATCGCGTCTTCCAGCAGCCAGGTGGCGGTGACGTATTCGAAATCGAAGGGCGGGTCCTGGCGCATCAGCACGGCGTCGAAGTCGGCGAGCGACATCGGCTGCTCGTCGCCCAGCGTCTCGTACCAGCGCTCGTCATCGGCCAGCGGGCGGATCGGCAATGCGCGCGCGATGACCGCGCCGTCGCGCCAGGTGAGCGCGCTGCGCTGCATCGTCCACACCGCGTGGCCGCGGGCGGCGGCGGCGCGCATCATGGCGATGCTCGAATCCTTGTAGGCCTTCAGCGCGTCGAGCGGGTCGAGGATGAAGGCGAGCTTGAGGGGACGGGTCATGGTCGAGGCGCGCAAAGGGTTCGGGGTTCGGGATTCGGGGTTCGGAAATCCTGCGTAGGAGCGGGCTTGACCGCGATCAGCGGCGTTCGGTCGCGGTCGAGCCCGCTCCTACGCGTGCATGTCAGGCGAGGGCATCTGCCGGCGCGGTTTCCTCGATCTCGACCGAGGCGGCGAGCAGCGCCAGGCGCGCCACCACGCCATATGCATAGAACCTGTTCGGCGCCGCATCCGGCCCCTGGGCGCTGTCGGGCAGCGTGCAGCAGGCGTCGAAGGCGAGCGGCTTGAAGTGCATGCCGGGCGCATTGAGGTTCTCGTCGCGGCCGCGCTCGGTGTGCACCCGGTAGAAGCCGCCCACCACGTAGTGGTCCATCATGTAGACGACCGGCTCGGCGACGCCATCCTCCACCGTCTCGAAGGTGTGCACGCCTTCCTGGATGATGACCTCCTGCACCTGCAGGCCTTCCTTCACGACCGCCATCTTGTTGCGCTGGCGACGGTTGAGGCCGATCACCTCGGAAGCGTCCTTCACCGTCATCACGCCCATGCCGTAGGTGCCGGCATCCGCCTTCACCACCACGAAGGGTGTGTCGGTGACGCCATATTCGGCGTACTTGGCGCGGATGCGGGTGAGCAGCTTATCGACTTCGGCCGCCAGGGCCTCCTCGCCGGTGCGCTCCTGGAAGTTGATCTGCTTGCACACGCCGAATTCAGGATTGATGCGCCACGGGTCGATGCCGATGGCGCCGGCAAAATCGCGCACCACGCGGTCGTAGCACTCAGCGTGCTTCGACTTGCGCCGCGAATGCCAGCCCGCATGCAGCGGCGGGATCAACCATTGCTCGTCCAGGCCCTGCAGCAGCGAGGGGATGCCGCCCGACAGGTCATTGTTCAGCAGCACCGCGCAAGGATCGAAGCCTTCCAGGCCGAGGCGGCTGCCGCTGCGCTTGAGCGGCTCCAGCGTCAGCGTGGCACCGTTCGCCAGTTCCAGCACGGTGGGCTCGGTGATGTCGGGCAGCAGGCTGCCGATGCGCACGTCCAGCCCGGTCAGGCGCAGGATGGACACCAGCTTGGCGACGTTCTGCAGGTAGAACTGGTTGCGGGTGTGGTTCTCCGGCACCAGCAGCAGCTTGCTGGCGTCGGGGCAGATGCGCTCGATCGCCGCCTGCGCCGCCTGCACGCAAAGCGGCATGAAGGCGTCGTTGAGGTTGTTGAAGCCGCCCGGGAACAGGTTCAAGTCGACCGGTGCGAGCTTGAAGCCGGAGTTGCGCAGGTCGGTGGAACCATAGAACGGCGGCGTGTGGTCCTGCCATTGCGTGCGGAACCACTTTTCGATGTCGGAGGCATTGTCGAGAAACTGCTTTTCCAGCTCCAGCAGCGGGCCGGTGAGCGCGGTGGTGAGGTGAGGGACCATGTCTTTTCCCGGGGAAACGCCATCGACGCGAACCGGCGATGGCAAGAAGGATTGGTTGGAATATTACACCAAAGGCCTGTTGCGCCTTCGCGTCTGCGGGCGCGCCAGAGCGTTTGCGCGGCCACGTCGGCGTCTCTTCCTGGGCCACTCTCGTCTTATTGCGGGCCGCTCATGACCGGGGCAGCGGCAGCTTGCGCTCGTCCTTGACCACTTCCATCACCACGTAGGTGTGCGTCTGGCGCACGCAGGGCAGCGCCGAGATGCGGTCGCCCATCACGCGCCGATACTCAGCGATGTCGCGCGTGCGCACCTTCAGCAGATAGTCGAAATCCCCGGCGATCATCAGGCAGGATTCGACCTCCGGAATGCGCCTCACGGCGTCGTTGAAGCGGCTCAGATCCTGCGCCGAGGTGCTCGACAGCAACACCTGCACCACCACCAGGTGGTCGACGCCCACTGCCTTCGGGTCCAGATCCGCGTGGTAGCCGCGGATCACGCCGTCCTTCTCCAGCCGCCGCATGCGCTCGGCGCACGGCGTCTTGGTGAGACCGACGCGTTGTGACAGTTCGACCACCGACAGCCGTGCGTCGTCCTGAAGCTCGCCCAGAATTTTCAGATCGATCCGGTCCATTGCACTGCAGCAGGCTTTCCGCCTGTGCCTCGAGGTAATTTCAGGAATTATGTCTGTATAAATGGCAATTTTGGCGCCATTAACTGCACTTGTTGGAGAAGAATTCCGCTCCGGGATCCGGCACATAGCGAGCCTGCCGCCCGCCCGTCCGAACCCTGTCGTGCCCCTGCCTCGGGCATGCAACGGAGCCGCACCATGAACAACAGCCTTTCCGCCGCCGCCCTGCCCGACAGCCCGCGCAGTCCGCTGCGCCAGCGCATCGATGCCGCCTGGCGCACGCCCGAACCGGAATGCGTGCCGCACCTGGTGGAGGCGGCGCGCCTGGACGAACGGCTGCAGGCGAAGGCGCGCGACATGGCGCGCAAGCTGGTCGTGGGCCTGCGCGCCACGCGCGCCCGCTCCAGCGGGGTCGACGCGCTGATGAAGGAATTCTCGCTGTCCAGCCAGGAGGGCGTGGCGCTGATGTGCCTCGCCGAGGCGCTGCTGCGCGTGCCCGACAAGGCCACCGCCGACCGCCTGATCCGCGACAAGCTTGCCGACGGCGACTGGCGCTCGCATATCGGCAACAGCCCGTCGCTGTTCGTCAATGCCGCGACCTGGGGCCTGCTGATCACCGGCCGGCTGGTGTCGACCAGCAGCGCCGAAGGGCTGGGCTCGGCGCTCACGCGGCTGGTGGCGCGCGGGGGCGAGCCGCTCATCCGCAAGGGCATGGACCTGGCGATGCGCATGCTGGGCGAGCAGTTCGTCACCGGCCGCACCATCGACGAGGCGCTCGAGCGCGGCCGCGCCCACGAGCAGCGAGGCTACCGCTACTCCTTCGACATGCTGGGCGAGGCGGCGATGACCGCCGCCGATGCCGAGCGCTACTTCCACGACTACGAGAGCGCGATCCACGCCATCGGCAAGGCGTCCGCCGGGCGCGGCGTGGTCGACGGCAACGGCATCTCGGTGAAGCTCTCCGCCCTGCATCCGCGCTACACCTGGGCGCAGCGCGAGCGCGTGTTCGCAGAGCTGCTGCCGAGGCTGAAGGCGCTGTGCGTGCAGGCAAAGAGCTACGACATCGGCCTCAACATCGACGCCGAGGAGGCCGACCGCCTCGACATCTCGCTCGACCTGCTGGAGGCGCTGGCACACGATCCGGCCCTCGGCGATTGGACGGGCCTGGGCTTCGTGGTGCAGGCCTACCAGAAGCGCGCACCTTGCGTGCTCGATTTCATCATCGAACTCGCGCAACGCAGCGGCCGGCGCATGATGATCCGCCTGGTGAAGGGCGCCTACTGGGATGCCGAGATCAAGCGCGCCCAGCTCGACGGCCTGGCGGGCTACCCGGTGTATACGCGCAAGGTGTACACGGATGTGTCCTACCTCGCCTGTGCGAAGAAGCTGCTCGCCGCGCGCGAGCTGATCTACCCGCAGTTCGCCACGCACAATGCGCACACGCTGGCAGCCATCTTCCAGCTTGGCGCCGACAGCACGCCCGACGGCGGCTGGCAGGCCGGCGACTACGAATTCCAGTGCCTGCACGGCATGGGCGAGCCGCTCTACGATCAGATCGTCGGCGACCCCGCCACCAAGCGCCTGGTGCGAATCTACGCGCCGGTGGGCAGCCACGAGACGCTACTGGCCTACCTGGTGCGCCGGCTGCTGGAGAACGGTGCCAACACCAGCTTCGTGAATCGCATCGTCGACGAGAACGTGCCGGTCGAGGAGCTGATTGCCGACCCGGTCGAGCAGGCGGCCCTGCTCGCCGGGGCGCCGCATCCCAGGATCCCGCTGCCATCCGGCATTCTCGGCGCTCGGCGGAACTCCGCCGGTCACGACCTCGCCAGCGAGCCGGTGCGCGCGCGCATCGCCGCCGCGCTGGCCGCCAGCCGCGCCACCGCCTTCGCCGCGGCACCGATGCTGGCGGCGGCGGTCGTGACCGGCGGCGAAGCGCTGCCGGTGACCAACCCCGCCGATCGCAGCGAGGAGGTCGGCAGCGTCATGGAAGCCGACACCGCCGCAGTGGACGCGGCCTGCGCCGCGGCCGCCGCTTCAGCCCGCGGCTGGGCGATGCGCCCGGCCAGCCAGCGCGCCGAGATGCTCGAGCGCGCCGCCGATCTCTTCGAAGGCGATGCCGACACGCTGCTGGCGCTGGCGATCCGCGAAGCCGGCAAGTCGTGGTCCAACGCGGTGGCGGAACTGCGTGAGGCGGTGGACTTCCTGCGTTACTACGCCGCGCAGGTGCGCGACTTCGATCCGGCCAGCCATCCGGCGCTGGGCCCGGTGCTGTGCATCAGCCCGTGGAACTTCCCGCTGGCGATCTTCAGCGGCCAGGTGGCGGCGGCGCTGGCGGCCGGCAACCCGGTGCTGGCCAAGCCCGCCGAGCAGACGCCGCTGATCGCCGCGCGCGCGGTGGCGCTGCTGCACCGGGCCGGCATCCCGGCCGACGTGCTGCAACTGCTGCCGGGCCGCGGCGAGACGGTGGGTGCCGCGCTGGTGGCGGATGCGCGCGTGCGCGGCGTGATGTTCACCGGCTCCACCGAGGTCGCCGGCCTCATCAACCGCACGCTGGCGCAGCGCGGCGGCAATGTCCCGCTGATCGCCGAGACCGGTGGCCAGAACGCGATGATCGTCGACTCCACCGCGCTGCCCGAGCAGGTGGTGGCTGACGTCGTCGCTTCGGCCTTCGATTCCGCCGGCCAGCGCTGCTCGGCGCTGCGCGTGCTGTGCCTGCAGCAGGACATCGCCGACCACACGCTGGCGATGCTGCGCGGCGCGCTCGACGAGCTGCGCGTCGGCAACCCGGCGGACGTGCGCATCGACATCGGCCCGGTGATCGACGCCGACGCGCAGCGCGGCCTCGAGGCCCACGTTTCCGCGATGCAGGCGAAGGGCGCACGCGTCACCCGACTGCCACTGCCCGCGGGCTGCGCAACGGGCACCTTCGTCGCGCCGACCATCATCGAGATCGGCAGCATGGCCGAACTCGGCCGCGAGCAGTTCGGCCCGATCCTGCACGTGCTGCGCTTTGCCGCGGGCGAGCTGCCCGCGCTGGTCGACACCATCAACGCCAGCGGCTACGGCCTGACGATGGGCGTACATACCCGCATCGACGAGACGATGGAGCAGATCCGCAGCCAGGCCCACGTCGGCAACCTTTACGTGAATCGCAACATCATCGGCGCAGTGGTGGGCGTGCAGCCTTTCGGCGGCGAGGGCCTGTCGGGCACCGGCCCCAAGGCCGGCGGCCCGCTCTACCTGCACCGGCTGGTGCAGCGCAGCCCCGGCGCGCAGTTGCAGGACGGCGCGCTGCGGGTGGAGCACGACAGCGAGCTGCCGCTGTTCGATGAGCTGGTGCAATGGCTGGACACCCACGGCCGCGCGCTGCTCGAAGGCGACGAGATCATTGTGCTGCGCGACCGCGCCGACGCCTGCCGCGCACGACGGCTGGCCGGCCTGCGCCTGGTGCTGCCCGGCCCCACCGGCGAGGACAACAACCTGCGCTTCGTGCCGCGCGGCCGGGTGGCCGGCGTGGCGGCGACGGCCGCAGGCTGCGTGCATCAGTTGCTGGCCGCGCTCGCCAGCGACAACCGCATCGTGTTCGACGACGGCGCGGTGACGCGCCGCGTGCAGGCTTCGCTGCCCGAGGCCATCCGCAGCCGCATCGATCTGAGCGCAAGCTGGTTCGACGCCGATTTCGGCGCGCTGCTGGTCGATGGCAGCGACACCGAGGCCGACGCCTGGCAGGCGCGTCTGGCGGCCCGCCCCGGCCCCATCCTGCCGCTGCTGCGCCCCGCGCCGGACTACGACCACGGCCGCCTGGTGCACGAGCGCAGCGTCAGCATCAATACCGCCGCCGCCGGCGGCAACGCCAGCCTGATGGCGATGGGCGCATGAGGCGCGCAGCTGCGGCCGGTTTGACCTGACGCACTGCGCGACGCGCTTTTTCGCTTACCTTACGCGGACGGGTACGCCCGCAAACGATGCACCACCCGCAACACCCCGATGCACCACCTGCAACACCCGATAACGACTCGATTCAGGAGACCCGAATGAAGAAGACCCTGCTTGCCACCGCCTGCCTCGCCCTCGGTACCCTCTCGAGCGCGGCCTGGGCGGATGTTGCCGTCGCCATCGCTGGCCCGATGACCGGCCAGTACGCCTCCGCCGGCGACCAGATCCGCAAGGGCGCGGAGATGGCTGTCGCCGACATCAACGCACGTGGCGGCGTGCTCGGCCAGAAGCTGAAGCTGGAGGTGGGCGACGACGCCTGCGATCCGAAGCAGGCGGTGTCGGTCGCCAACACCATGGTCAACAAGGGCATCGTCTTCATGCACGGCCACTGGTGCTCGAGCTCGACCATCCCGGCGTCGGACGTCTATGCCGAAGCCGACATCCCGATGGCCACCGTGTCCACCAACCCGCAGGTGACCGAGCGCGGCCTGAAGAACATCTTCCGCATCATGGGCCGCGACGACCAGCAGGGCCTGGTGGCCGGGAGCTACGTCGCCGAACACTTCAAGGGCAAGAAGGTCGCGGTGGTCGACGACAAGAGCGCCTACGGCAAGGGGCTGGCCGACGAGATCGCCAAGGCGATGACGGCCAAGGGCATGAAGCCCACCCTGCGCGAATCGATCACCGCCGGCGAGAAGGACTACTCGGGCATCGTCACCAAGCTCAAGCAGGCCGGCGTCGAAGTGCTGGCCTATGGCGGCTACCACACCGAAGTCGCGCTGATCCTGCGCCAGGCGCAGCAGGCCGGTCTCAAGCTCACGGTGATGGGCGGCGACACCATGACCAACTCCGAACTGGTGACTGCCGCCGGCCCCGCCGCCGACAACGTGATGTTCACGTTCTCGCCCGACCCACGCAAGAACCCGGATGCCGCGCCGGTGGTCGAGAAGTTCCGCGCCGCCAAGGTCGAGCCGGAAGGCTACGTGCTCTATGCCTATGCCGCGATGCAGTTGTTCGACCAGGCCGCCACCGCGGCCAAGAGCACGAAGTACAAGGACCTGGAGAAGGCGCTGCGCGGCGGCAACTTCAAGACGGTGATCGGCACGCTGTCCTTCGACGCCAAGGGCGACCAGAAGGCGCCCGGCTTCGTCGTGTATCGCTGGCAGGGCGGCAAGTACGACTACGCGAAGTAAAGGAATGTTGGCGGACTGAAGTCCGCCCTACAGCTAGGATCGTAGGGCGGGCTTCAGCCCGCCATCCGCGAACGTTCGGGGTTCGATGGCGGGCTGAAGCCCGCCCTACACCGTTCCCCCGCCTTGCCGGACCGACCACCACGGGAGACATCGTGGCCTACGCACTGCAACAACTGATCAACGGGCTGACGCTCGGCGCCATGTACGGCCTGATCGCCATCGGCTACACGATGGTGTACGGCATCATCGGCATGATCAACTTCGCCCACGGCGACATCTTCATGGTGAGTGCGTTCATCGCGGTCACCGCCTTCACGCTGCTGGCCGCCGCGGACGTGACGTCCGTGCCGCTGGCGCTCACCTTCGTGCTGATCGTGTCGATCTTCTTCACCTCGGCCTACGGCTGGGCGGTGGAGCGCACCGCCTACCGCCCGCTGCGCGGCTCGACGCGGCTGGCACCGCTCATTTCCGCGATCGGCATGTCGATCCTGCTGCAGAACACCGTACAGCTCACCCAGGGCGCGCGGGTGAAGCCGATCCCGCCGGTGATCCAGGGCGGCATCGAGCTGTGGAGCACGCCCGGCTTCACCGTGCAGATCGGCTGGAGCCAGGTGCTGATCATCGTCACAACCGTGGTGCTGATGTCGGCCTTCACCTGGATGATCACCCAGACGCCGTTCGGCCGGCAGCAGCGCGCCTGCGAGCAGGACCGCACGATGGCGGCGCTGCTGGGGGTGAACGTCGACCGCACGATCTCGCTCACCTTCATGCTGGGCGCGGCGCTGGCCGCGGTGGCCGGGGTGATGGTCACGGTGTATTACGGCGTGGTCGATTTCTTCATCGGCTTCCTCGCCGGCATCAAGGCCTTCACCGCCGCGGTGCTGGGCGGCATCGGCTCGCTGCCGGGGGCGATGCTGGGCGGATTGCTGATCGGACTGATCGAATCCTTCTGGGCCGCCTACCTGTCGGCCGAATACAAGGACGTGGCCACATTCGGCATCCTGTGCCTGGTGCTGATGCTGCGGCCTTCCGGCCTGCTCGGCCGGCCTGAAGTGGAGAAGGTGTGATGAGCGCCGTCGTCTTTGCGCGTCACGCGATGACGCCCGCCGAGCGCCTGCGCGACGCGAGCTGGGTGGCTTTCGTCGGCCTCATCCTGGGCATTCCGCTGGTCGGCCTCACCACCGTGGACGTGGGCGGCCGGCTGGCGATCGAGACCCGCTTCGGCGTGCTCGCCGCCGGGGTGGTGGCGGTGTTCTTCGGCCGCCTGCTGCTGCGCTGGGCGGTCGACCAGGCGCGCAACCGCAAGCTGGAGCGCGACCGCGCCAGCACCACGAGCGCCGCACAGCGCGCAAGTGGCACACAGAAGGTGGTGAGCACGCTCGGCTGGCTGATGCTGGGCGCTTCCATCGCGCTGCCGATCATGTTTTCCGACAACCGCTACGTGGTCGACACTGCCACCACGGTGCTGATCTACGTGATGCTGGGCTGGGGCCTGAACGTGGTGGTCGGCCTCGCCGGCCTGCTCGATCTGGGCTACGTGGCCTTCTATGCGGTGGGCGCCTACTCGTACGCGCTGCTGTCGACCCAGTTCGGCTGGAGCTTCTGGGAGGCGCTGCCGGTGTCGGGCGCGCTCGCGGCGAGCTTCGGCATCCTGCTCGGCTACCCCATCCTGCGCCTGCGCGGCGACTATCTGGCGATCGTCACGCTCGGCTTCGGCGAAATCGTCCGCATCATCCTGGTGAACTGGACCGAGCTGTCGGGCGGGCCGAACGGCATCAGCTCGATCCCGCGGCCGAGCTTCTTCGGCCTGGATTTCAGCCGCAGCGCGCCGGAAGGCCAGCAGACCTTCGCCGGCTTCTTCGGGCTGGATTTCTCGCCCATGCACCGGCTGATCTTCCTGTACTACCTGATCCTGGTGCTGGCGCTGCTCACCAACCTGTTCGTGTCGCGCCTGCGCAAGTTGCCCGTGGGTCGCGCCTGGGAAGCGCTGCGCGAGGACGAGATCGCCTGCCAGGCGATGGGCATGAACACCACCAACATCAAGCTGTCGGCGTTTGCCATCGGCGCCATGCTGGGCGGCTTCGCCGGCGTGTTCTTCGCCTCGCGCCAGGGCTTCATCTCGCCAGAGAGCTTCGTGTTCACCGAGTCGGCCATCGTCCTCGCCATCGTCGTGCTGGGTGGCATGGGCTCGCAGATGGGCGTGGTGCTGGCGGCGACGCTGCTGGTGCTGATCCCCGAGTTCGGCCGCAACTTCGCCGAATACCGCATGCTGCTGTTCGGCCTGGCGATGGTGCTGATCATGGTGTGGAGACCGGGCGGCCTGCTCGCCCATCGCGAACCGACGCTGCGCCTCGGCGTGGCGGGCAAGGAGGGCGCACGATGAGCAAGAACGCGAGCGGCACCCTGCTGTCGGTGCGCAACCTGACGATGCGCTTCGGTGGCCTCACCGCCATCGACGACCTGTCGCTGGAAGTGCCGGCGGGCAAGATCACCGGCATCATCGGCCCCAATGGCGCGGGCAAGACGACGCTGTTCAACTGCCTCACCGGTTTCTACAAGCCGACCACCGGCACCTTGCGCCTGGCCCACCCGACGCGCGGCGAGATCCGCCTGGAGGCGCTGGCCAGCCATCTCGTCGCACGCGACGCGCAGGTGGTGCGCACCTTCCAGAACATCCGCCTGTTCCCGAAGATGACAGTGCTGGAGAACCTGATCGTCGCCCAGCACAACGTGCTGCAGCGCGCGTCGAAGTTCTCCGTCGCCGGCATCTTCAAATTGCCCGGCTACCGCGAGGCGGAACGGCAGGCGATCGAGCGCGCGGCGATGTGGCTGGAGCGCCTGAAGCTCACCCACCTCGCGGATGACGCCGCGGGCGACCTGCCCTACGGCATCCAGCGCCGCATCGAGATCGCGCGCGCGCTGTGCGTCGATCCGGTGCTGCTGTGTCTGGACGAGCCGGCCGCCGGCCTCAATCCGCGCGAATCGGCCGAACTCAACGAGCTGCTGCTCTACCTGTGCGGCGAGCTGGGCATCGCCATCCTGCTCATCGAGCACGACATGAGCGTGGTGATGAACGTGTCCGACCACATCGGGGTGATCAGCTACGGGCGGAAGATCGCCGAAGGCACGCCGGAACAGGTGCAGCACGACCCGCAGGTGATCAAGGCCTACCTGGGCGAGGACGAGGAGGAAGACGAAAAGGCGAACGCAGTGACGGGAGGGGCCGCGGCATGATGCTCAAGATGGAGGGCGTGCACGCCCATTACGGCCACATCCACGCGCTGCGCGGCATCGACGTCGAGGTGCAGGTGGGCGAGATCGTCACCCTGATCGGTGCCAACGGCGCCGGCAAGTCGACGCTGATGATGAGCCTGTTCGGCAACCCCAAGGCCAGCGCGGGGCGCATCGTGTTCGACGGCGAGGACATCACCCGCGTGCACACGCACGAGATCGCCCGCCGCGGCATCGCGCTGGTGCCCGAAGGCCGGCGCATCTTCCCGCGCATGACGGTGGTCGAGAACCTGCAGATGGGCACCGCGCACGCCGACCCGGCCAACTACGCGGCCGACACCGCGCGCGTGTTCGCGATGTTCCCCATCCTGCAGGAGCGCCAGTCGCAGCGCGCCGGCACGCTGTCGGGCGGCGAGCAGCAGATGCTGGCGATCGGCCGCGCGTTGATGAGCCGGCCCAAGCTGCTGCTGCTCGACGAGCCCTCGCTGGGCCTCGCGCCGATCTACATCCGCAAGATCTTCCAGATCGTGAAGGAACTGAACCGCGACCACGGCATGACCATCCTGCTGGTGGAGCAGAACGCCAACCAGGCGCTGCGCGTGGCGCACCGCGGCTACGTGCTGCAGCACGGCGAGATCACGCTCGCCGGCACCGGCGCCGAACTGCTGGCGAGCCCGGAGGTGCGGGCGGCGTATCTGGAAGGGGGGCATGCCTGAGCGGTCGCTGCCTGGGTTGGTGATCGGGCGGGGTATCCGTTCCAAAGGCTGCGGAACTCGCCTTCGCTGCGCTCGGTGCTCGGACAGTCCTCGCCTTTTTCATGGATACCCCGCCCGATCCCCAGCGACTGCGGTTCGATACGGCAGGGACCCGTTTACCAACTCGCCGGCGGGCGCCGGGAAGTATGGAAAGCCCTCAGGATCTGAATTTGATCACCGACGACGCGGTACGGCACAAGGTAGCGCGTGCCGGGCACGACCAGCTCACGCGTGCCGGAAATGCGCCCCGGGCGGCCAACGGCAGGATGGTCGGCGAGGCTTGCAACCGAAGTCAGGACCCGGTCGACGACCTTGCCGGCCGCAACCGGGTCGTCACTCGCGATATATGAAGCCTCTTCGTCGAGATTGCGTAGTGCCGTTCTCAGCCACCTGATCCGCATTCACGCCCCCTCATTCACGCCCCCTCATTTACGCCCCACTTACGGGCCAGGGTGCGAACATCCTCGTCGCTGGCGAAATCGCCGGCTTCGGCTTCGCTCACGCCATTCTGGATCTCGCGCAATTGCCACTCATTCGTCTCGACGTATTCGCGAATCGCCTCTGCCGCCAGGAATGACCGGCTACGTTGCGTCGCATCGGCCAGCGCATCGAGGCGCTCCCTGACGTCCGGTTCGATACGAACCGTCATGGTGGTGGACATCGCCCCGCTCCATCTTGTGATCAGATGTACACACTCTAGCACAGCACATTTCGTGTACCCGCGCTCCCACTTTCTCGCTCACCTCCGATCAATGTCCCACTCCCCCCAACCTGCTCGCTGGCTCCCCTTCGTCGTCCTCGGCATCGGCCTCGCTGCCATCTCCTTCGGTGCCATCTTCGCCCGCCTCGCGCAGGCCGAAGGCGTCGGCTCGCTGGCCGTAGCCACCTGGCGGCTGGGTCTGGCTGCGCTGATCATCACGCCGGTCGCCTTACTGCAGTCGCGCCACGAACTGATAAGACTGACACGCAAGCAGATCGGCATGGCACTGGCGGCGGGTTTCTTCCTCGCGCTGCATTTCGCGACCTGGATCAGCTCGCTGGAATACACCTCGGTGGCCTCCAGCACCGCGCTGGTCACCACCAATCCGCTATGGATCGGGCTGGCCTCCTTCGTCCTCTTCCGCGAGGCGCCGACGAAGATGATGCTCGGCGGCATCGCGCTGTCCCTCGCCGGCAGCCTGTTCATCTTCTGGAGCGACAGCCAGACCGCCGGCGCCGGCAGCGATCCGATGCTCGGCAACCTGCTGGCGCTGGTCGGCAGCTGGTGCTTTTCCGCCTATCTGCTGATCGGCCGGCGGTTGCGCGCCGGGCTGGGGCTGCCGGCCTACATCTGGCTGGCCTATGGCGCCGCGGCGCTGTTCCTGTTCGCCGCCTGCGGCGCGGGCGGGGTGGAGCTGTTGGCGCATTCGAGCACGGCCTGGCTGGTGCTGGGCGCAATGGCGCTGGGACCCCAGTTGCTTGGCCACACCGCCTACAACTGGTCGTTGCGCTACGTGTCGGCCACGCTGGTCGCAGTCGTCACGCTGGGCGAGCCGGTGGGCAGCGCGCTGATGGCCTTCATCATCTTCGGCGAGCGCTTCGCGCCGCTGCAGTTCGTCGGCTTCAGCCTGCTGCTGGCGGGCATCTACCTGGCCGCGAAAGGGGAAAAAGGCTGAGTTCCGCACACCCACAGCCCCGATGGGATGAAATGCGCAAGAATGCAACCGCGCAGGAGCGGGCTCGACCGCGCCCCCCAGCCGCTCACCGCGCCCAACTGGACTGATCGCGCGGGAGTCGCCCGTCGGGATCGTTCACGGTGACGAAATTCCCGCCCTTGAGCTGTTCCACGACATCGCGCGTCTGCCTGCGGACGCGAAGCCGGCCTTCACCAGATGGAGGATCCGCTGCGCCTGCTGTGGGCCGCACGCGTCGACCTGATGCAGGTGCACAACCTGGTGGCCTGGCAGACGCGCCTCGCTACGCCGCGCGACTAGAAGACCGCCGGCCGCGGGCGTGATCAAGGGGTAGCGGCAGCAGCATCGTGCGATACCGTCGCATCGTCCATGCCCAGGCGCCCGACGAAGGGCAGGCGCAGGCCGGGATGATTGAAGTCGAGGCCGAAGCTGAGCCCCAGGATGTTGAATTCGATGCCCTCCTCCGGCCCCACGATGAGGCCGAGCATCCCGAGCAGCGTGGCCTGCACGCCGGCACCCGACGGCGACAGGCCGACGATCTCGCTCAGGGGGCGATAGTCCTTGCCGATCGCGTTGGCCGGCAGGTCGAGCCGCAGCGCGGGCACCTCGCGGCCGATGTGGGCGAGGAAGGTGTTGCTGTTGGGCCCGGGGTAGGTGCGATATTCGTAGGCATAGGGATAACGCTCGATCGCGGCCTCGATGTCGTCGATCATCGCCTCGACACCGCTGCCGCGATGGTCGACCAGCAGCGACGGCATGGCCCCGAACCACAGGCCGTCGGGCACCGCGCCATTGCGCCGCACGACCTTGCCGCCGCCCCAGCGCGTCACCTCGTAGCGGGTGTAGGCGGTTTCGCCCTGACGCTTCCAGATGAGCCACGGATGCACGGCGAAATGCCCGCGCCAGCCGTAGGTCTGGGCGGCATAGACCTGCACGATGGCGGTGTCGGCGAGCGCGGCCGGGTCGGGCGCGATGCCGGCCGAATGACGCGGCGCGGTGCGCCAGCTTTGCGGCTCGCCATGGCCGGCGCCCGGAGGATCCTTGGCCAGGCTGATGCCGAAGGACAGGGTCAGCAGGGCGATGAAGCCGAGCGTGAGGATTCGTGCTGTTTTCATGCGGACGACCCGGGAAAGTTTGGACAGCTCCGGTGAGAACCCGATTGGCGCGATCGGTTCATTGCCGCGGTGAGCGGGCGCCGTTCCCGGCCAGCTTCTTCATGCGGGTGACGAAGCCGCCGGCCTTCACGCTGAAGACGAAGCCCGGCGCCCTCTGCCGGCGCCAGGCGGTGAAGTTGTGCGCGCTGGGCAGGCGGTGGAAGCGGATGCGGCCTCAGAGCGGCGCGAAGGCAGCGAACTCCGCCGGCAGCGGCGCGTTCTCCAGGCTGCGCTGGGAGAACAGGAAGCGGCCGTCACAGACGAAGCCGAGATCGCCCCAGTCGACCGCGTTGAGCGCGTCGCGGAAGGCGGCGAGGTCGATGTCGTCGCGGAGCGGGAACACGGCCATCACCGCGCCATCGTAGTCCTTGCAGTCGTGGATGAAGAAAGGCCGGGCAACGCGCGTCTTGCCGTTCACGTAGACTCGCGGCCGCTCGCTGCGAAAATGCATGCGACCCCACATCCACCAGTTTGATTCATCGAAACGGGTGACCTTGCGCTGCAGCAGGCGTGCCTTGTGGGGCACCAGCACCTCCGGCGGCGGGCTCCCCGGCTCGCTCCAGATCATGCGCCGGGTGCGGCCGGTGCCGACGGTGGCAGAGCAGACGAAGTCGCGGTTGCCATGCTCCGCATCGGCGTACAGGTCGTCGGCACCGGACACCGCGCCGACCTTGACGAAAGCGACGTCGGACAGGCGCAGCGGATAGTCGCCGCGGGTGAACATCAGGTGGCCGGCGCATTCGATGAAGTGGCGCGTCTCCCAGCGCGGCGCGGCCAGGCTGGCGGTGACGTCGTCACCGGCGCCGATCTCGGCATGCCGCATCGTGCGCTCGACGCGGCCTTTCTCGAAGCGCCAGATCAGGCAGTTGGGCACCGCGTCGGGAAACACCCGCGCGTCGCCTAGCTCGATGACGTCGGTGATGGTGCCGGCCTCGAACAGCAGCCGGTTGAGCTTCACCGCCGACGTCGCCTTGAGGAAGTCGCGCGGCGTGATGAAGATCAGCTCGCCACCGGGCTGCAGGTGGCGCACGCACTTCTCGATGAAGAACAGGTAGAGGTTGGCGCGGCCGTCGAAGTGGAAACGCTGCGGTGCACGCTCGATCAGGCCGCGCGTGGCGGCGCCGATGTCCTGGAAGCGCACATAGGGCGGATTGCCGATGATGGTGTCGAAGCGCTCGCGCTCGGGATAGGCGAAGAAATCCATCGCCAGCGCACCCGGCGGGCAATGGTCGGCATCCAGCTCCAGGCCCACCGCGCCCGGCAGGTGGCGCAGGAAGGCGCCGTCGCCGCACGAGGGCTCCAGCACGCGGCCACGGTTGCGCCGCAGCGCGAGCATGGCCCGCACGACGGGATCGGGAGTGAAGATCTGGCCGAGCACCGCGATGTCGCGCAAGCCCAGGGCGAGCTGCGCCGTCATGACGCGCGCCTCGCATGCGGCAGCGGTCTGGCGAGCCGGCGAAACGCGGCGGAAACGGGACGCAAGGTGAGAAGCGGCAGGAGGAAGGATGCGGACATGGGACGTGATGTTACCAAGCCGTCACCGCACGCGGTCTTTGGCGTCAGCCCGCCCTGCCCTCTCGCTCGCGCCACCAGGCGATGAACTCGGCGAGGGGCATCGCACGCCCATGCAGATAGCCCTGCGCGGAGGTGCAGCCCAGCTCGCCGAGCAGATCCATCACCTCGTTCGTCTCCACCCCCTCGGCGACGATGCGCAGGCCCAGCGAGCGCGCGAGACTCGAGATGGAACGGATGATCTCGCGGTCGCGCGGCGAATCGGTGATCGGCGCCACGAAGCGGCGGTCGATCTTGACCTCGTGCACCGGCAAGCGTTGAAGGTAGGCCATGCCGGCATAGCCGGTGCCGAAGTCGTCGATGGCAAGGCGCACGCCGAGGCCGCGCAGGCGATGCAGCACGTCGGTGACCTCCTGCGACTCCTCGACCGCGACCGTCTCGGTGATCTCGACGCACAGCCGCTCCGGCGGCAGGTGCCAAAGGGTGAGCGCCTGCGCCACCAGGTCGGGCATCTCGGGATCGAGCAGGTCGTGGGCGGTGATGTTGATCGACATGTCGACCGGCACCTGCGCGTCACGCAATTGTGCCAGCGTCAGCGCCGCCGCCTGGAACAGCCAGCGGTTGAAGGCGTGGCGCAGGCCGGCGCGCTCGATCGTCGCCATGACGAGCGGCGGCTGTACCCACTCGCCGTTGCGCCGCTGCCAGCGCAACAGGGCCTCGCCGTGCACACAGCGACCGCTCGCGACTTCCACCTGCGGCTGGACATACAGCGCCAGCGCGTTGTCGGCGAGGTCTTGCTGCAGTTCGGTGACCAGGTTCTGCTGCGCGGTGCTTTCCTGCTCCATTTCGGGGTCGTACAACGCGACCCATTCGCCGCGCTGCGATGCGGCCAGCGCCGCGATGCGCGCAGACTGCACCAGATGCAGCGGATCCTTGCCATGCTCCGGGCTGAGCGCCGAGCCGCACACCGCGTTGAGCCCCACCTCGACACCGCCGATCGCGAGCGGCGGCTGATAGAACACACGCCGGAACTTGAGCATCGCGAGATGAACCGGGGCGCTGCTGGGCAGGTTGGGCAACAGCAGCAGCCATTCCCACTCGCCCAGCACGTACAGCCGATCGGCCGGCCGCAAGGCGGCGCGCAGGCGGTCGGCGATGTGCATGCTCAGGCGCGCGACTGCCTCGGGCGCCAGCCGCAGCAAGGCCGGCTCGCGCACCACGCTGAACACGACCAGCCCCTGGCAGCTCGACGCGTCGGCATCGCCGGCGAGGCGTGTGAGGTCGGCCAGCGCCTGGCGCAGGCGAGGCAGCGAACCCGGCAGATCGACGTCGCCGGCAGGGGAATTAGACAAGATAGAACTCCGCCGGGTCGATGCCGTAGGCGTTGTCGGGCAGTGCGCCAAGGATGCGGTAGGGCTCGCCGGTCGGCCCCAGCGGGTTCAGCATCAGATCCAGCGTGCGCGGGTAGCGCTCCACCGACTTGTCCGGCGCCAGCAGCACCATGACCTTGGGCTGCAGGCGCCGCACCTGGTTCTGCTGCAGCACCACCGCGACTTCGCCGGAGTTGAGTTCGACCAGGGTGCCGATGGGGTACAGGCCCATGCACTGCACGAACTGGTCGACCAGCGTGTCGCGAAACTTGCCGCCGCGCATGCGGACCAGTTCGCCGATTGCCTTCTGGCTGGACATGGGCAGGCTGTAGGAGCGCTCGCGGATCATCGCGCAGTAGGTGTCCATCAGTCCCGACATTTCGGCCGGCAGGCCAAGTTCCTGACCCTGCAGCTTGAGCGGGTAGCCACTGCCGTCGATGCGTTCGTGATGGCGGCCGATGATCTCCAGCGTGTCCGGTTGCAGGCCTGGCCGGTTGGCGACGATGCGCAGCGTGCTCACCACGTGATAGCGCGCCAGCTTGAGCTCTTCCGCAGTCAGGCGGCCGGGCTTGGTGAGGATTTCCTTGGGCAACTGGGTCTTGCCCAGGTCCTGGATGAGGCCGGCCACGCCCACGCTCTCGATCTGCTCCCTGGGCAAGCCCAGGAAGCGCGCAAACACCATGAGGTGCACCGAGACGTCCAGCGCGTGGTCGTAGCTGTATTCGTCGGTGCTCTTGAGCCGGGTGAGCCACAGCAGCGCCTCCGGGTTGCGCACCACGCCGGCCGCAACCTCGGCGATGTTCTTCGACACATCCGCCAGATCGAGCGGCGTGTCCGCCTGCACGCAGGCGGTCAGCGAACGCAGGCTGGCCTGCACGTCGTCGATGACCGATGCGGAATAGAGCAGTTCCTCCTCGAGCAGGCTGAGCGAGTCGCGGGCGCGCACGCGCGGCGTGCGTGCGCGGCGGCTCATGCCGCCGCGGCGCACCGCCTTGGCGATGCGGACGAAATCGGGCTGTCTGGGCCGGGCGGGCGGCGGCAGGCCGGCGAGAGGCGCATCCTTGCCATGCACCGTGGCGGCGAAGAACATGCCGACGGATTTGCTCGGATCGATCTCCACCGTTCGGCACAACAGTTGCAGATGGTCGATCTGCGACTGTTCCTCGATCAGGAATCCCTGCAGCAGGAAGGGCGTCTCCAGCCAGGGACGATCGAGTTCGGCAACGAACATCCCCACCTTGAGATCGCGTGTCGACACAGACGTCATAGACCTTTTGCTGCTCTCCGTTCCGGATTTCCTGTCTGCGAATCATCGCACAAGGGGTTTTCGGCAGTATCGACCGATCCTGTAGTGCACTTGCTCAATCCGGACAATTCCATGCGTTTTTGCCGCGGCTGGTTATCGCCATGGCGATGCGCTATTTTTAAACTGAATCGGGCTCCTTGGGGAGCCCTGCTGCCCATCCGGATCAAGACCGCATCAACGCAGGAGTGGAGCCATGGCCAAACGCGCCCTTTGCATCGGCATCAACAACTACCCAGGCACCGACAGCGACCTGTCCGGCTGCGTCAATGACGCCCTCGACTGGAGTGCGACCTTGCAGTCGCGAGGCTTCACCGTCACGACGCTGCTCGACGAAAAAGCCACGCGCAGCGCGATGGTAAATGCGATCAGCGGCCTGATCCGTGACGCACGCCCGGGCGACACCATCATATTCACCTATTCCGGGCATGGCACCTGGGTGGAGGACACGAACGGCGACGAGCCCGACGGCCGCGATGAGGCCTTGTGCCCGCAGGACATCACCACCGCCGGCCCGCTGCTCGACGACGACATCCGCGTCCTGTTCGACCAGCGTGGCGCAGGTGTGCGTCTGCTGCTGATCTCCGACAGTTGCCATTCCGGCTCGGTCACGCGCGGCGACGAGAGCGACCTCGATCCGGGCGGACCGCGCCCGCGCTACCTGCCGCCCGCGGCATGGATGAAGCTGGGCACCGAACCCGCCGCGCCGCGCGCCAGCGCGATGAACCTGATCGGCGGCATGCGCCGCACCGGCGGCGACCTGCTGCTGGCCGGCTGCCGCGACGACGAATACAGTTGGGACACCGGCTTCGGCGGTCGTCCCAACGGCGCCTTCACCTACTACGCGCTGAAGACGCTGAAGCAGGACAATCCCGAGACCTACGACGCGTGGCATGCCGCCATCCGCCGCTACCTGCCGTCCACCCGGCTGCCGCAGGAGCCGCAGCTCTTCGGCACGCGCAGCGCGCGCCGCATGCGCGTCTTCGAGTAAGGCCGCAGGCCGTGTCCGCCCGGGCTGCGCGGCTGCGGCCCGGCGGCGCGCGGCGCGGCGCCCCGCTTTCCCACTCCCGCGGCCGCCCGGCCGCCATGCCCCGCTCCGGAGCCCTCCATGGCGCAGCGCAGCTTCACCCTACGCGGCACGACAGCCCAGACCGCGCCCCCGCCGGTGACGACCGGCGTCGTCGTTTCCAGCGCGCGGCGCCTGATCCCCGGGCGGGCGCGCGACGGCGTCGGTGGCGAATTGCAGGTTGGCGCCGACGAGGTGGTGCGCATCGAGCTCGACAACGGCTTCGTGCTGTGGTCACGCGCCGACAGCCTGGTGCGCGACCATGGCCGCCTATCGCTGTCGCGCGACGGCGGCGAGGCCTGGGAGTTCGACAGCGTGGTCGGCGCGCCCGGCACACGGCGCTCCGGCGCCGCAGCGCGCGACGAGCGCGGCCTGGTCGGCCTGGGCATCCGGGTGCTGGACTTCTTCGGCATCGATCTGGCCAAGCATGGCGCCACCGAGCTGTCGACCTGGTTCGAGGACAAGCAGCTCCATCGCGACGGCCCCGGCCTGTACCGCTGCCCGCTGGACGATGGCTTTGCGCTGCACAAGCTCGGCGCGAACGAAGCCGTGCCGGCCGGCGCACCGGTGCTGCTGTTCCTGCATGGCACGGCGTCGAGCACCGAAGGCAGCTTCGGCAAACTGTGGGATGCGGCCAACGCGGTGGGCGCCGACGTCCGGAAGCGGCTGCGGCAGGCCTATGGCGACCACGTCTACGCACTGGAGCACCGCACGCTCACCGAAAGCCCGATCCAGAACGCGCTGGCGCTGGCCGAATCGCTGCCGAAAGGCGCGCAACTGCACCTCGTGAGCCATTCTCGCGGCGGGCTGGTCGGCGAACTGCTGTGCCTGGCCGGCAGCGCAGGGGCCACCGAACTGCTGACGGCCGACACGCTGGAGGCGCTGTTCCGCACCGACCGCACGATCGCGCCGCAGCTCGGCCTGTTCCCGCTCGGCGCCAGCGAGAAGAAGGCGCGCGACGACGCCTATCGTCAGGACTGCGCGCGGCTCGCCAGGCTGCTGAAGACGCTGCGCAGCCGCAGCGTCACGGTGCAGCGCTTCGTGCGCGTCGCCTGCCCGGCGCGCGGCACCACGCTGGCGTCCGGCCGGCTGGACCGCTGGCTGTCGGTGCTCGGCTTCGTCGCCGGCCACGCGGCGGGCGCCGACCTCTTCGCCGGCGGGCTGGATTTCCTCCTCGCGGTGGTCAAGGAGCGCACCGACCCGCGCATCCTGCCCGGCCTCGAGGCGATGATGCCGGGCTCGGCGCTGACCCGCCTGCTGCAGCACCCGGACCTCCTCACCACCGCCGACCTCAGCGTGATCGCCGGCGACATCGAGGGCGATTCGCTGTGGCAGAAGATCAAGCTGGTGGCGGCAGACTGGTTCTATGGGGCCGACCACGACCTGGTGGTGAACACCGGCTCGATGTCCGGCGGGCTGCCGCGCCCGCCCGGCGGCGCGCGCTTCCGCCAGGACAAGGGCGCCGACGTCAATCACTTCAGCTATTTCCGCAACGCGCGCAGCCTGCAGTGGCTGCAGGCCGGGCTGCTGCGGGCGGAAGGCGACGCCGGCGGCTTCCTGCCGATCGAGGCGGCGCCCAGCGCACCGCCGCGCTGGCGCGAGGCGGTGCAGCGCAGCAGCGACGACGACACGCCGCGGCCGCTGGCGATCGTGCTGCCCGGCACGATGGGCAGCGCACTGTCGGTGCGGGGCGATCGCGTCTGGCTCAACTACTGGGCGCTGCTGCGCGGCGGCCTGAAACGGATCTCCAGCACCGCCAGCGACGTCGCCCCGGTCGATCTGCTCGACGACTTCTACGGCCCCTTGCTCGAGTTCCTGTCGCACACCCACCGGGTGAAGGTTTTCCCCTACGACTGGCGCATGTCGGTAACCGAGGCCGCGACCAAGCTCGCCCAGCGCCTCGCCGACTGGCTGCCGCTGGCCGAGCGCCAGGGCCAGCCGGTGCATGTCGTCGCGCACTCGATGGGCGGCCTGGTGGTGCGCGCGATGATCGCCGACGACGGGCCGGGCAAGGCGCTGTGGGAGCGCGTCCGACGCCTGCCCAACAGCCGCTTCCTGATGCTGGGCACGCCCAACCTCGGTTCGCACGAGGCGGTGCGCTGGCTCACCGGCTTCAACCCGACCGAAGCCAAGCTCGCGCTGCTCGATTTCACCCAGGGCACCGACGACATCATCGGCATCGTGCGCGACTACCCCGGCCTGCTCGAGCTGCTGCCTTTCGCCGACGCGGCGCTTCCCTTCGCGAAGCAGGACGTCTGGAAACGGATCTGCAGCGAGACCCGCGCCGCATGGAAGATCGCCACTGCGCCCCGCCTGAGCGACGCGGCACGCACCTGGACGCGCCTGCGCGCGGCTGCGCCCGACCCGCTGATGCGCTACGTCGCCGGCTGCCAGCCCGCCACCGTGATCGACTACCGCCTGGTGGAGGACGAGACCCTGGGCCGCCAGGGCAGCAAGCGCATCGAATTCCTCGCCACGCGCGAGGGCGATGGCACCGTGAGCTGGGCCTCCGGACGCCTGCCCGGAGTGGACACCTGGTATGCGGAAGACACCGCGCACGATGCGCTGTGCACGCAGCGGCGCGCCTTCGCCGCCTACCTGGAGCTGCTGCAGACCGGCACGACCAGGCGCCTGCCTTCGGCGCCGCCGGCGCGCGCCCGCGGCACCGAAGGCGAGGCGCCGGTGTTCGTGCTGCCCGCCTGCCCGCCCGCCGACGGCATCCCCGGCGAGGGCCAGGTGTCCCGCCTGGGCTTTGGCGGCGAACTGCCGGAAGAGGACGACACGCGCCCGCCGGTGCCGACGATCTCGGTGAGCATCCGCCACGGGGACCTGTCCTACGCCCGCCATCCGGTGGTGGTGGGCCACTATCTCGGCGACACCATCGTCAGCGCGGAAAAGATGCTGGACCGGCGCATGGGCAATGCGCTGTCGCGCCGCCACTTCCTCGGTCTCTATCCCGGCCGCCTGCACACCCATGCGCTGTTCTTCCACCCGCGCAAGGAGGGCAAGCCTGGTGGCGCCATCGTCATCGGCCTGGGCCAGGTCGGCGAGCTGACGCCGGGCCTGCTGGAGGCGGTGACGCGCTCTGCCCTGCTCGACTACGCGCTGCAGGTGGCGCAATGGGCGGACGACCGCTTCGGCCCTGCCGGCAGCCCGCGCCGCGCCTCCGTCACCTGCCTGCTGGTGGGGACCGGCGCCGGCGGCATGCCGGTGCGCGACTCCATCGAGGCGATGCTGCGCGGCGCAGTCGCCGCCAACGCGCGGCTGGTCGAGGCCGAGCTGGACGGCCAGGTGACGATCGCCGAGGTCGATTTCCTCGAGCTGTACGAGGATGTGGCGATCAATGCCGCCGCCGGCCTGGCGCAGATCCTCACCAACGGCGAGCTGGCGGCGACGGTGAACTGGTCCGCACGCCAGGTCGAGCCCGGCGTCGGCGGCCACCGCCGGGTGCGCTTCGAGGAAGCACCCGAGTGGTGGCACCGCCTCGAGATCGCCGAAGACGAGAACCGCGCCGATGTGCTGCGCTTCGTGTTCGCGACCGACCGCGCGCGCGCCGAGGAGACCTTGTCCACCGGCCAGCTCGCGCTGGCGGACGCGTTCATCCGCAGCGCCTCGCGCTCGGCGCGCGCCAACCCTGAAGCCGCGCGCACCCTGTTCGAGATGCTGCTGCCGCTGCGCCTGCGCGAGATGGCGCCGCGCCAGAGCGATCTGGTGCTGCTGGTCGATGAGCGCTCGGCGCGCTATCCCTGGGAACTGCTCGAAGACCGCTGGAGCGCCAACGGCCGGCCGCCTGCGGTGGCCTGCGGCCTGGTGCGGCAGCTCAAGTCGCAGACCTTCCGCCCACGCCCGGCGCATGCCTTCGAGGCGCGTGCGCTGGTGATCGGCCACCCCGACCTGCAGGGCTGGGACAAGTTCAGCGACCTTCCGGGGGCGCGCGAGGAAGCGCGCCGCGTGGCCGACCTGCTGGCCAGCAGCGAATTCCGCGTGACCGACAGCGTCGATGAAGGCACCGACGCGATCATCGAGAACCTGCACCGCGACGCCTGGCGCATCCTGCACCTGGCCGGCCATGGCGCGCACGAGTACGAGCTTGCGCTGCCGCCGGCGGTTGCCGGCGTGCTGCAAGCCGCAGCGGCTTGTCAGCCTGCGGTCCGCAAGGTCTCCGGCATGGTGATCGGCAAGGAAGTGTTCCTGACGCCGGGCGACATCGAGCAGATGCGCTGGGTCCCCGAGCTGGTGTTCATCAACTGCTGCCATCTGGGCAAGACGCTGTCCACCGAGCCGGCCGACCGCGGCGCGCTGGCGGCCAACCTGGGCGTGCAGTTCATCCGCATGGGCGTGCGCGCGGTGGTCGCCGCCGGCTGGGCGGTGGACGACGGTGCCGCGCTGACCTTCGCCGAAGCCTTCTACGGCCGCATGCTGGCCGGCGAGGCCTTCGGCGACGCGGTCCGTGCCGCGCGCGAGGAAGCCTGGCGGCGCCATCCGGGCGTCAATACCTGGGGCGCCTACCAGTGCTACGGCGACCCGGCCTTCCGCCTGCGGCGCGATGCCGGCTCGCGACCGCGCCCGCGCACGCCGTATGCGGCCGTATCGGAACTGGTCGCCGACCTCGACAACCTCGCCTGCAGCCTGCACGCCAGCAGCACGGACGATGACGCGGCGGCCGCGATCGACGCGCGGCTGGCACGCATTCCCGACGGCCAGCACGACAACTGGCTGAAGCTCGGGGAAGTGCGCGCCGCGCTCGGCTTCGCCTGGGGTGAGGCGCGGCGCTGGGACGAAGCCATCGACTGGCTGGGCCTGGCGCTGGACGCCGACAAGGGCAACTGTCCGCTGCGCGCCGCCGAGCAACGGGCGAACTTCATCGTGCGCCGCGCCGCGGACGCATGGCAGGCGGCCGAGGCCGGCACGACGCTGGCCGCCGAAGACCGGACGCGGCTGCTGCAGGCGGTGCGCGACGCGATCGACGACCTCGATCGCCTCGCGCGCAACGGCGAAACCGAGGAAAGGCTGAGCCTGCTGGGCAGCGCCTGCAAACGCCTGGCCCTCATCGACGATGACCCGGCGCGCCGGGCCGATGCCTTGCAGCGCATGGCGGATTACTACCAGCGCGCGTTCGAGCGTGGCGGCCAGACAAAAGCCTACGCCTTCACAAACTGGACCACCGCGGCGGTGCTGGCGGGCCTGCCGCAGGATGAGGCTGCGCGCACCCGATGGCAGACGCAGTTCCAGCAGGACGCCGAGCGCCTGTCTGCGCTGACGCAGCGCAGCAATGATGCCGATCCCAGCTTCTGGGACGCTGCCGCACTCGGCGACATCGCCCTGGCACGCCTGCTTGTCCGCTTCGGCCCTGCTCCTGCGGCACCGCTGCCGGCGGAGGCCGAAGCGCTGGCGGACGCGGTGATCGCGCGTTATCGGGATGCGATGGAGCGTGGCGCCAGTCCGCGGGAGCGCAGTTCGGTGGTCGAGAACCTCGATTTCATCCTCGCGCTGGCAGGTGCCGCCGCAGGCGCGCTGGGCACCACGCTGCAGCGCATCCGCGCCACGCTGCCCTGAGCGCGCGGGAAGCCTCGCCAGACGCGTGGGGGAGCGGCCGGGTTGATGCGCCGGGTTGAGGCGTTTTGCGGCCGCCCGCCGCACAGGTAGACTAGTGCGTTGTCGCCCGCGGGCCGGAGTGCCCGATTCATTCCCCAAAGGAGTTCCCCATGTCCTTCGCCAAGCCCTGCACCACGCTGCTGAGCGCCCTGATGCTGTCTTTCGCGATCGCCGCCCCGGCCGTCGCGCAACAGAAGTCCGTCGCAGTGACGGCGATCGTCGAGCATCCGGCGCTGGACTCGGTGCGCGACGGCGTCAAGGAAGGCCTCGCCGCGGCGGGCTTCGAGGAAGGCAAGAACCTGAAGTGGCAGTACCAGAGCGCGCAGGGCAACACCGGCACGGCGGCACAGATCGCGCGCAAGTTCGTCGGCGACAGGCCCGACGTGATCGTCGCCATCGCCACGCCGTCGGCCCAGGCCGTCGCCGCGGCGACCAAGGAAATCCCGCTGGTGTATTCGGCGGTGACCGACCCGATGGCGGCGCAACTGGTGCCGTCGATGGCGCCCTCGGGCACCAACGTCGCCGGCGTGTCCGACGTGCTCGAACTGGACAAGCAGATCGCGCTGATGAAGCAGGTCGTGCCCACGGCCAAGCGTGTGGGCGTGGTGTACAACCCGGGCGAGGCGAACTCGGTGGTGGTGGTGAAGGCGCTGCGCGAGGCGCTGCCCAAGCAGGGCATGAGCCTGGTGGAAGCCGCCGCGCCGCGCACGGTGGATGTGGGCGCCGCGGCGCGCAGCCTGATCGGCAAGGTGGACCTCTTCTACACCAGCACCGACAACAACGTGGTGTCGGCCTATGAATCGCTGGTGAAGGTCGGCAACGATGCCAAGATCCCGATGATCGCCGCCGACACCGACAGCGTGAAGCGCGGCGCCATCGCGGCGCTGGGCATCGACTACCGCAACCTCGGCCGCCAGACCGGCGCCATGGTCGCGCGCATCCTGAAGGGCGAGAAGCCGGGCACGATCGCCTCGGAGACCAGCTCCAAGCTCGAGCTGTTCGTGAATCCGGGTGCGGCCGAAAAGCAGGGCGTCAAGCTGTCCGAATCCGTGCTGAAGTCTGCGGCACAGATCGTCAAGTAATCGCAGCGCGCGCTTCGCAGCCGGCCATGGCGCCGGCTGCGGCGGCCTGCCTCCAGACCTTCATCGGTAATCCTCCATGTCGCTCTATACCCTGCTCGGGGCATTCGAGATCGGGCTGATCTTCAGCCTCGTCGCGCTGGGCGTGTACATCTCGTTCCGGCTGCTGCGCTTTCCCGACCTCACCGTGGATGGCAGCTTCCCGCTCGGCGGCGCGGTTGCCGCCACGCTGATTTCCAGCGGCTCCGACCCCTTCCTCGCCACCATCGTGGCGACCATCGCCGGCGCGGTGGCCGGCCTGATCACCGGCTGGCTCAACATCCGCCTGAAGATCATGGATCTGCTCGCGAGCATCCTGATGATGATCGCGCTGTACTCGATCAACCTGCGCATCATGGGCAAGCCCAACGTGCCGCTGATCACCGAGCCCACCGTGTTCTCGGTGCTGCAGCCCGACTCGATTTCCGACTACGTGCTGCGCCCGCTGCTGCTGGTCGTGGTCGTGCTGGCGGCGAAGTTCCTGCTCGACTGGTTCTTCTCGACGCAGACCGGCCTGGCGATGCGCGCCACCGGCTCGAACGCCCGCATGGCGCGCGCGCAAGGCGTCCACACCGGCCTCATGGTGCTGGGCGGCATGGCGCTGTCGAACGCGCTGGTGGGCCTGGCCGGCGCGCTGTTCGCGCAGACCCAGGGTGGCGCCGACATCTCGATGGGCGTGGGTACCATCGTCATCGGCCTCGCCGCGGTGATCGTCGGCGAGAGCCTGCTGCCCTCGCGCCGGCTCTACCTGGCGACCATCGCGGTGGTCGTCGGCGCCATCGTCTATCGCTTCTTCATCGCGCTGGCGCTCAACAGCGACTTCATCGGCCTGCAGGCGCAGGACCTCAACCTGGTCACCGCGTTGCTGGTCACCGTGGCGCTGGTGGTGCCCAAGCTGCGCCAGCACTGGTCGGGCAGGAAGGGGATCTGAAATGTTGAGAGCACAGGATCTGCACATCACGTTCAACCCCGGCACGCCGATCGAGACGCGGGCGCTGCGCGGCATGTCGCTCGACATCCCGTCGGGCCAGTTCGTCACCGTGATCGGTTCCAACGGCGCGGGCAAGTCCACCTTCCTCAACGCCGTCTCGGGCGAACTCCGGGTCGATAGCGGCCGCATCGAGATCGACGGCATCGACATGACACGCCAGCCGGTGTGGGAACGTGCCCGCCACGTCGCGCGCGTATTCCAGGACCCGATGGCCGGCACCTGCGAGGACCTCACCATCGAGGAGAACATGGCGCTGGCCGAGATGCGCGGCCACAAGCGCGGCCTGGGCTGGGCGGTGAAGCCGGCGCTGCGCGAGGAGTTCCGCGCCCAACTGGCGACGCTGGGCCTCGGCCTGGAGAACCGCCTGTCCGACCGCATCGGCCTGCTCTCGGGCGGCCAGCGCCAGGCGGTGAGCCTGCTGATGGCGGCGCTGCGCCCCTCGCGCCTGCTGCTGCTCGACGAGCACACCGCGGCGCTCGACCCGCGTACCGCCGACTTCGTGCTGCAACTGACGGTGCGCATCGTCGCCGAGCACAAGCTCACGACCATGATGGTGACCCACAGCATGCGCCAGGCGCTGGACGTGGGCGAGCGCACCGTGATGCTGCACCAGGGCAAGGTGGTGCTCGACGTGTCCGGTGACGAGCGCAAGGGCATGACGGTGAAGGACCTGCTGGCGATGTTCGAGCGCGTGCGCGGCGAACAGATCGACGACGACGCCCTGCTGCTGGGCTGAGCGCAGGTCAGCGCGGCAACTGGCGTGCGACGAAGGCCCACGCCATCTTCGAGGCGTCCGGGCCGTGCGCATCGCTGAACGGCTGGCGCGCATCGCCGCCGCTCCAGGCATGGCCCAGGCCTTCGACCAGGCACAGGCTGGCGATGGTCCTTCGCTTCAGCTTGAAGTCGGTCACGGTTGCCGGATGGCGCCTGCCGCGCTGCAGGGCACGCGGTTCGGCGGCGATCGCGCCAGCCGCCGCCGCCCACGACTGCACGGCGGCGATGCCGTTGCCCGGCGCAACGAGCGGATCGCGGTCGCCCTGGATGACGAGCAGCGGCGGCAGGGGCTGCGACGTCACAGGCAGCTCGGGATCGCGCCGCCCGCCCATCGCCGCCAGCGCCGACGCGGCCGAATGCGCGGCCCCCGGCGCCACGCCCGAGTGCATCACCACCGCGCGGAAGCGCTCGGGATGCAGGGTGGCAAGCAGCGCCGCCATGCCGGCCCCGGCCGACAGCCCGGCCACGGCGATCGCCGCCGGGTCCACCGGATACAGCAGGCAGGCCTGGTCGATCGCCGCCATCAGGGTCGCCGCCTCGGCCTGTGCCTGGCGCGTGACGGTGCCGTACCAGTCCCAGCAACCCTGCGGATTCACGCGCCGGTCCTGCTCCGGATACAGCACCAGGAAGCGCTCGCGCACCGCCAGCCGGTTCATGCGCGTGCTGCGCGCGAAGCTCGCCGCGGTCTGGCCGCAGCCGTGCAGCATCACCATCAGCGGCAGGCGCTCGGCGTTCGTCACGCCCGGCGGACGGAACAGGAAGAAGCGGCGCACGCCGCCAGCGCCGATGGCCTGGCCGCTGATCCAGTCGCCCGGCCCGGGCGGCGGCCGCAGTTGCTCCGCGGCCACGTCCACCGCCCGCTTCGCCAGCGTACCGGCCATGCGGCTGCCGCTGCGCAAGGTGGCGCGCGTCATCGCCGTCACCGCGCGCTGCAGCGACTTGCCCAGCGCGGATCCGGCCAGTGGCGAGCGGCGCAGACGCTTGCTCACGGGCTGGCCGGCGACGGCGCCGCGGTCGGTCGGCGGCGCTGGCGCCTGGGGGCGGGGGGAGCGGCGTCGTCGATGCGGCGCAGCGTGGCGCGCGCGCTGTCGGCGATCGCACCCTCCGTTCCGGCGCGCCCGACCGCCTTCACTGCCGCGACGCGCGCCTCCGCACGGCGGCCCAGCTCGAGCAGCACGGTCGCGAGATTGTTGTAGGCGGCAGCGGCGTCATGCCGCTGCGCGGCAGCGGCGAAGGCGCGGCGCGCACCTTCGAGGTCGCCGGCGGCGTAGCTGGCGTTGCCCAACCCCATCGCCAGCGTCAGGCTGCCCGGCCAGCGCGCCAGCCCTGCGGCGTAGGCCTGCGCCGCCTGGCGCGGCAGCACGGTGCGCTCGAAGGCGACCAGCGCGCGGGTGGCTTCCACCTCGTCGGCGGTCGCCGGCAGCCTGTCGGGCGGCAGCGCGACGAAGGCCCAGCGCTGCGCCCGGTCCCAGGTGTGCTCGAAGGTCGACAACGGCAATTCCTGGCGCTCGATCGGACCGGAACGCAGCAGGAAAACGCCCGCGTCGAGGTCGTAGCCGATCACCACCGCGTAATGCCAGGACGGCGCCCACGACAGCCCCAGGTTCTGCAGCACCACCACCGGGTTGCCCGCAGCGGTCTCGCGCATCACCGCCTCCAGCGTGCCGGGAATCACCGTCGCCACCGCGCCCGAGCGGCGCGCGCCGGCGAGCATCTCGATCTGCAACGAACCCTCGCGCCCCGGCAGGAAAACCTTGCCGGTAAGGGCCTCCGGCCGCGTCGGCAAGCCCACCGCGCTGAGCGCGGTGGCCAGCGCCGCCGGGCCGCACTGGTAATCCTCCTGCGGGAAGAAAGGCGTGGCGCTCAGCTCCACCCGTCGCGGCAGTCCGTCCGGCGGCGAGGCGAGCAGTCGCGGCGTCTGCACCGCGCAGCCGGACAGCGCCAGCGCTGCGACGGCCGCCCCGCCCAGAAGGAAACGCCGCCTTGCGGCGGCGCTGGACCCCGGCATCGGACGCAGACTCAGCGGATCGAGCGGGTGAAGGGGAAGACCTTGGTCAGGCCAAGGATGTCGGTCAGCAGCAGCACGAAGAACACCAGCAGGATCGCGCCGATGATGCCGCCAGCCGGGGCGTCGTCCACCTGCTTGACCAGCGCCGCGGCTTCCTCGTCGGTGAGCGCGGCGATGCGCTCGCGCGCCTGGTCCTCGGTCAGGCCGTAGCGCTGCAGTTCGGCCTGCACCTCGGTACGCGCCAGCATGTCGTTGAGACGCGCATGGCTGTCACCCGCCTGCTGCACCGCCGCGGCCTGGGCGACCTGTTCGGTGCTCACCATGGCAGCCTGCACGTTCTGGACCATGCTGACACCGGAAAAGCTGACGATGAGCAGGACGGACAGCAGCCGCTTGAACTTTTTCATGACGCACCTCGAATGGGATTGTTGGGGTTTTGGGACGGGATCCGGCTGCAGGCGTGGAGAATACACAAGCTGCTGCGGCAGGCCTTCGCCCGTCAGGCGGGATGCTGCCATCGTCTGGCCTTGCACGGTGCATGTCGATTCATGCGGATACAAAAATCGCCGCCCCGGCGATGCGCCGGTCACCGGGTGCGGTGCGCTACTTGGTCGATTGTTCGCCCTCCTCGCGCGCCACCGCGGACAGGTCGCGCAGGTACCAGGCGGCATAGGCGAAACCCGCCACCGCGACGAGCGCAGTGAACATCAGCGTGCGGTCGAAAGGAAGCCCGGCAGCAAGATTGACGACGACGACGTAGCCGAGATAGCAGCCGGCGAACAGACCGCCGATGATGCGGATGAGCGCGAAAGTCTTGCGCTGCTTGAGGGTAGGCTGGGGCACGTGGAACTCCTGGTCGATGATCAGCGAAAGCCGGCCCGCGCGCGCTGCGCGAGGCGCGCGGCGAGGCCGGCATGGCGTCGGGTACGGGCGGCGCAGGCGGCGAGGAACACGTCCTGCGGGCCGGCGAGCGCCACCCGGCGCGCCGCGCGGGTGACGCCGGTATACAGCAGCTCTCGCGTCAGCACCCGGCTCGGCGCCGCCGGCAGCACCAGCAGCACCTCGTCGAACTCCGAGCCCTGGCTCTTGTGTACCGTGAGGGCGAAGGCGGTGTCATGTTCGGGCAGCCGCAGCGGCGCGACGGCGCGGAAACCGCCGCCGCTGCGCGGGAAATACACCACCAGCTCGCCACCCTCGTCCGCCAGGCACAGACCGACGTCTCCATTGTAGAGGCCGAGCAGGTAGTCGTTGCGCAGCACGATCAGCGGCCGGCCGGGATACCAGCGTCCCGCGCTGCCCGTGGCGACGGGCAGGCCGAGGGCGGCGCGAAGATGGCGCTCAAGATGGGCATTCAGCGCCGCCAGGCCGCGCGGCCCTTCGTGTACCGCAGCCAGCACGCGAAAGCGGTCGAAGGCCGCAAAGGCCGCCGCCACGCGCGTCTGCACATCGCCGCGCTGGTCGCGCAGGCAATCCAGGTAGGGCGCGTAGCCGGCTTGCATGCGCGCCAGCGTCTGCGGCCCCGGTCGCGCGCCCTCATCGGCGATCCATTGCGCCGCCGCGTCCTCGCCCGCCTGCAGCCAGGCCAGCGCCGCGCCACCGGCGCCGGCGTTGATGTCCGCGGCGAGGCGGCCGATGCCCGAATCACCCCGAAAACGGTGGCTCTCGCTGAGCCAGATCACGCTGTCGGCGAGCGTCTCCACAGCGTCGGCTGCGCCCTGGACCGCGCGCGCCTCGCCCGCCGCTGCGTCATCGCCCGCCAGCGCCTGCGCGATCCTCGCCGCCGGCGTACCGCACAGCGCGGCGAGGCGCTCCAGCATGGCCGGCGTCAATGTCCGCGTAGCCGACAATTCGGCGAACACCGCGCCCGCCTCCACCGCAGCAAGCTGGTCCTTGTCGCCGAGCAGCACCACGCGCGCCGCGGGCGGCAGCGCGTCGAACAGCCGCGCCGCCAGCGCCAGGTCCAGCATCGAAGCCTCATCCACCACCAGCACATCGACGGCGAGCGGATTGTCCGCATCGTGGCGGAAGCGGCCCGGCGCGGGCGTCACGCCCAGCAGGCGATGCACGGTGTGGGCCTCGTCCGGCAGGCGTGCGCGCAGCGCCTTCGGCAGGCCTTGCGCGCGGCTACGCAGCGCCTCGAGCATGCGCGCCGCCGCCTTGCCGGTGGGCGCCGCCAGCGCGATGCGCAACGCCGGCTCGCGTTGCAGCAGGCAGGCGAGCAGCGCGGCGACAGTCGTCGTCTTGCCGGTGCCCGGACCGCCGCTGATCACCGTCAGCCGCCCGTCCAGCGCGAGCGCCACGGCGAGCTTCTGCCAGTCGGGGCCGGCAGCGTCCGCCCGTGGCGGAAAGAGCGCATCGAGCAGTGCGGCGACGCCCTCGCCCGCCGGCTCGGCGGTGCGCGCCCGGGCGCGTGAGGCCAGGGCCCGGGCGAGACGCCATTCGAGGTCGAAGAAGCGGCGCAGATACAGACGGTCTCCCGCGTCGAGCACCATCGGCTTTGGCGAAGGCCGCGGCCCACCGATCTCGTCTTCGCTCGCCACCAGGCTGCTATGCAGCAGCCGCTCGCGCAGCGCCTCCACGGCCAGCGCCTGGGCGCTGCCCTCCGCGCGCTGGAACTCCGCCAGCGGCAGGCACACATGGCCCGCGCTCGCCGCCAGGCTCAGCGCACGCGCTACGCCCGGCAGCACGGCGAGGCTGTCGGCCGGCGCCCCCATGCTGCGGGCCCAGGAGAGCACGTGCGCGGCGAAGCCATCGGCGAGGTCGAACTGTGCCGGAAGCGTGTCGTTCATGCCGGCACCTCGTCGAGCGCGGACGCCACCCCGGCCAGCAGGGCATCCAGCGCGGCGATCGTCGCGTGCTCTGCGCGGTGGTGGAACACACCCGCTGGCTGCCCATCCTGGCGCCAGCCCGGGCGTACGCCACGCACGAAGAGGTAGAGCACGCCGCCGAAGTGGCGCTCGTAGTCGTAGCCCGCCAGGCTGCGGGCAAGATGGCGGTGCAGCGCCACGCTGTAGAGCAGATGCTGCAGGTGGTAGCCGTGCGCCTGCATCGCCACCTCGAGGCGCGGCGGCGCGTAGTCCTCGATTCCGTCGCCGAGGTGGTTCGACTTCCAGTCCAGCACCCAGTAACGGCCGTCGTGCTCGAACACCAGGTCGACGTAGCCTTTCAGGTAGCCGCTCAGCTCGGCGAACGCGAGGCGCGGAACGCGGTAGCCGCGCGCAGCCAGCCAGGCATTGAGGGCGGCGGCGGAGAGCCGCGGCGCAGGCAGATGGAAGCCGAGCTCAACCAGCCGGCGTGCTGTCGGCAGGCTGTCCAGCCGCAGCATGGATGCGCCATCGGTCAGCAAGGGCGTTGCCAGCACGTCGTCCAGCATGCGCCGCAGCATGCGCGGCAGGCGGCTGGCGTCCGCAGCGGTCGGCAGGCGCTGCGGATGGTCGGCCAGCGCCGCGGCGATGGCGGCCTCCCAGCCCTCGGGCGCGGTGAAGTCGATGCGCTCGAACACCGCATGCAGGCAGTCGCCCGCCACCGGCCCACGTGGAAAGCGCAGGATGTCGTCGTCGGCGATCGCCGCGCTGTCCGCAGCGGCACGCGGTGCGCCCCATGCCGCTTCCGATTCGCTGCCCGGCGCGCCAATTTCGGCGGCAGGCAGCGCGCGCGCGTCATGGTCCAGCGCCGCCTGCTCGTGCGCCGCGCCGGACAGCAGCGCGCTGAAGCTGCCGATGCGCCAGCCCGCAGGTATCGCCGGCGGCCGCAACGCGCGCGGTCGCGCACCCGCCACCTGCGCGGGCGGCAGCGCCGCGCCGCTGCCGTCAGGAAGGTCGGTGAGCGACATCGTCGGCTGCCCGTCGAGCACGCTCGCGCCCACCACCGCGCGCCAGCGCGCATCGATCTCGGCCGGCGTCATCTTGTGCGTGCGCCAGGCGGAAAGTTCGACCTCGGCGCCCGCCACCATCCAGTTCAGCAGGCTGCGGCCGGCTTCGCCGTAGCTCGCCTTGCCACGGGTGATCTTTGCGTAGCAGCCCACCACCAGGTAGCAGCGATGTATCGCGCGCGTCAGCGCGACGTACATCAGGCGCACGCTCTCCGCGTCGCGCTCCAGGCGCATGCGGGCCTTGATGTCGTCATCCGCGCGCGCGCCACGCCGGTAGTCGAGCACCAGCCGGCCGTCATCGTCGTGCCAGGCGCACGTGTCGCCGCCCTCGGCGCCGGACGGATAGCCATCGAACAGGAAGGGGCAGAACACGACGCCGTATTCCAGACCCTTGGCGCGGTGGATGGTGACGATCTGCACCAGGTTGCGGTCCGACTCCAGCCGAAGCTGCGCCGCGTCGCCGCCGGCACCGTCGCGGCGGCGGGTGGCGAGCGTGCGCAGCAGCACCTCGGGCGAGGCACTGCCGGCGGCCTGCTGCAGCAGTTCGGCGAGGTGCATCAGGTTGGTGAGGCGGCGCTCGCCGTCGGCGCGGGCAAGCAGCCGCGCGGCCACGTCCTCGTCGGCCATCCACTGCCGCAGCATGACGCCGAAGCCACGCGCAAGCCAGGTGTCGCGCCAGCGCGCGAAGGCGTCCAGCGCCGCGAGCAGCGCCGTTTCGTCGGCGGCGAGCGCAGCCAGCGCCCCGGCATCGCGCCCCATCGCCGCGGTGGCGAGCGCGGCCTTGACGCGCCGCTCGCGCGCGGGCTCCGCGATCGCCAGCAACACGCGCTCGAGTTCCTCCGCATCCTCGCTGGAGAACACGCTCGCCTGCGACAGCTCCACGCTGCCGACGCCGAAGGCCGCCAGTGCGCGGCGCATGCGCGCACCCTGGGCATGGCTGCGCACCAGCACGGCGATGTCGGCGGGGACGAGGCCGCGCTCGCCGATGCGGACCTCGCCCGTGCCACCCGCGGCGATCAGGCGCGCGATCTCGGCGGCACTGGCCATCGCGGCGCGCTGTATCGCCATTCCGCGCGGCAGGCGCTCACCACCCTCGCCGCCGCCGTCATCGTCGTCGAGCTCCTCGTCGCGCGGAATCCGCCACAGGCGCAGCGCGGCCGGGCTGGCGCCGCTCGCGCTGCGATCGACGAAAGGCGCGCGCGGGCGGGCGCCGGCATCGACACGCTCGTAGGCCAGCCCGGGCAACATGAAAACCCCGGGATTGGCGCCGAACAGCCGGTTGCAGGCTTCGATCAGCGCCGGCGACGAGCGCTGGTTGTGGCGCAGGGTATGGCGTGTGTCGGTGCGCTCGCGCGCGGCGAGATAGGTGTGCAGGTCGGCGCTGCGGAAGCTGTAGATCGCCTGCTTGGGGTCGCCAACGAGGAACAGGCTGCCGTGGCGGCCTTCGGCGTTGTAGATGCGATCGAAGATGGCGAACTGCAGCGGATCGGTGTCCTGGAACTCGTCGATCAGCGCCACCGGAAAGCGCGCATGCAGCGCCGCCGCCAGCCACGGCTGGCGCCCGGCGGTGAGCGCGTCGTAGGCGTTCCACAGGATGTCGTCGAAGGCGATCTGGCGACGCTCGCGCTTGCGCCGGCGCAGCTCCTCGGTGGCTTGCCCGATGAAACGGCGCAGCAGGGCCAGGCGCGCGGCTTCGATGCGGTCCTCGGCCTCGGTGCGCGCCGCGAGCAGTTCGCCGGCCGCGTCGAGGAAGGGATGCTTCGGCGGCGCGATGCCCTTCGCCAGGCCGGCCTTGGTGGTGCGCCGTTCGAGCATCGCCGCAGTCAGCAGCGCGAGCTTGCTGTCCTCGGGCAAAGGCGCACGGGCATCGCCGGCGGCAAGCCAGGCGGCCCACTGCTGGCTGGCGCGCGCCACCGACTCCTTGCTGTAGCTGTTGCCGTTGAGGCCGGGCAGCGCATCGTCCAGGGCCCGGGCAATGGCGGCCTCCTCGCCCTGCCAGCAGCGTCGTGCCGCAGCATATGCAGCGTCGATGCGCACGGCGGCCGCGGCCAGGTCCGGGTCGGTGGGGAATTCGTCCCAACGGCGTTCGGCGAGCGGCCGCGCCATGTCGCCGGCGAGCAGCTCCGCCCAGCTCTCCGGACTGTCGCCGCGCTGCAGCAGGCGGTCGGCCAGCGGCTGCGGCAGATCCCCGCCGGCGATCTCGCGGCGCCAGAAGTCCTGCGTCACTTCCAGGCGCAGTTCGCCATCGTCCTCGACCAGCTCCAGCGCGTAGGGCAGGCCGGCGGCGAAGGGCGTGTCGGCGAGGGCGCGCTGGCAGAAGCCGTGGATGGTGAAGATCGCCGCCTCATCGAAGGCCTGCAGTGCGGTGCGCAAGCGGCGCGCCATGTCGTCATGCGCGAGGCGGCCGGTGGCGAGCACGGCGCCGATCAGCGACGGGACGAAGGGATCACCGTCGGCTTCGCCGCCCTCCAGCACCCTGAGGGTATCGACGATGCGGTCACGGATGCGGGTCGCCAGTTCGGCGGTGGCGGCGCGGGTGAAGGTGACGACGAGGAGCGATTCGACCGGCACCGCCTGCTCCAGCAGCAGGCGCAGGTAGAGCCCGCAGATGTTCCAGGTCTTGCCGGTGCCGGCGGAGGCCTCGACCAGGCGGAGGCCGTCGAGCGGGCAGGCGAAGACGTCGAGATCGGTGGCGGTGGCTGGCATCGCCGGGATGGTAGCGAGGGCGCAGTGCGGTCGCAAACCGGCCGTACCAAAAGCGAAAGGGCCCCGCAGGGCCCTTTCGCTTTTGCATGCGTGCGAACCGCACGCGCGGGGTCCTCAGGCTCAGGCGGCCTTCAGCACCGAGGCGGCAGCCTGGGTCGTCTTGGAGACGGTCTCGACGGCGGCGGCAGTGGCGCTCTCGACGTTGGCCTGGGCCACTTCGGACACCTGCTTGGCGGCCTTGGTCGCGCCTTCGTAGGCGGCGGTGGCGTTGGCGATGGCGCTCTTGAGCGCGGCGACGGCAGCTTCCGAACCGGCCGGCGCGTTCTTGGCGAAATCCTCGACCGCGGCGTTCAGGTTCTTCACCAGTTGATCGGCTTCGGTTTCGTACAGCTTGCTCAGCTCACCCTGGGCCTGGGCGGCGATGCTGGCGACGGAGCCCAGATAGGCGACGTTCTTTTCCAGCACCGGGGTGATGAGGCCGAGTTGCAGCGAGGCCAGGGCCTTCGGGTCCTTGGCTTCGGCGACCGACTTGCTCAGCGCGATGCTGTCGTCGAACAGCGCACGGGCGGCGGCCAGGTTCAGGCTCGACAGGCGCTCGACGGCGGAGAAGAGGCTGGCGCTGGCGGCGGAAGCGGCCTGCAGGCCGGTCTCGATGCTGGCCTTGCCGGCGGCGACGAATTTTTCAGCGGACATGTTCATGGTGAGACTCCTTGGATTGATCTGGAAGCTGCAAACTCTTGATGTGATTCGTATGTTGCACTGCAACAAAATCAATTACAAGGGGTTTCTCGAAATTTTTGCCTGCTCGCTGCCGGGCTAGCGAGGAGCAGACGCCGATGCATCCTCCGCCCAGTTCGCCCAGTCGGGGTCGGGCAGCTCGGCGAACACGCGCCGCAGGCTGGCGCCCCACTGGCCGTGGATCATGTTGAAGTAGGGGTTCTCGGCGTCGATGCTCACGTGGCGCGCGACTTTCAGTTCGTTGCTGCGGTAGATCAGCAGGTCCAGCGGCAGGCCCACCGACAGGTTCGAGCGGATGGTGGAGTCCATCGAGATGAGCGCGCATTTGGCGGCCTCGTCGAGCGAGGTGGCGCTGGTGACGACGCGGTCGATGATGGGCTTGCCGTATTTGGATTCGCCGATCTGGAAGTAGGGCGTGTCCTCCGTGGCCTCGATGAAATTGCCCGCGGCGTAGATCTGGAACAGCCGCGGCGGCTCACTGTCGATCTGCCCGCACAGGATGAAGGAGGCGTTGAAGTCCACGCCGAACTCCTTCAGCGGCCCGGCGTCGCGCTGGTAGACCTTGCGCACGGTGTCGCCCACCATGCGCGCACATTCGAACATCGTCGCCGCGCTCCACACGCTTTCATGGTCCTGCACGCTTGCGTGTTCGCGCAGCAGGTTGACCACCGCCTGGGTGATGGCGAGGTTGCCGGCGCTCATCAGCACCACGACACGATCCCCCGGGCGCTCGAAGACGGTCATCTTGCGGAAGGTGTTGATGTGGTCCACCCCGGCGTTGGTGCGGGAGTCGGACAGGCAGACCAGGCCTTCGTCGAGGCGCATGGCAACGCAGTAGGTCATGGGGTGGCCACCGGCATCAGGAAATCGTTGCTGATGCGGTCGCCGAGCTTGTTGATGCAGGCGAGGAACTTCTCCAGCGATTCATGCAGGCCGACCGCGAAAATGTCGTCCATGCTGCCGTAGTGCAGGCTGGCATGCAACGCGCCGGCCTTGCGCGTCGTCTCGCAGGAACGCGAATTCGCGACCTGGCCGAGGATGTCGACGATCTCGTCCAGGCAGGCGTGCAGCGAGCGCGGCATGGCATCGTTGAGCATCAGCAGCTCGGCCACCTTGTGCGGCGTGATGACATCGCGATAGACCTGGCGGTAGGTCTCGAACGCCGACACCGAGCGCAGCAGCGAGCCCCAACGGTAGTAGTCGGTGGCGTTGTGCACGTCCTCGCCCGCCGGCATCAGCGCGTGGTACTTCACGTCGAGCAGGCGCGCGGTGTTGTCGGCGCGCTCGAGGAAGGTGCCCAGGCGCGCGAACTGGAAGGCGTCGTCGTGGAACATGGTGCCCACGGTGACGCCGCGCAGCAGGTGCGAGCGGAACTTGACCCACTCGAAGAAGGCGCCGAGGTCCATGTCCTGCAAGCGGGCAGGCGTCAGCTCACGGATCTCCAGCCAGGTGGTGTTGGTGGTCTCCCACATCTCGCTGGTGAGCTTGCCCCGCACCGCGTGGGCGTTCTCGCGCGCCGCGCGCAGGCAGTTCCACACGCTGGACAGGTTGTCGCGATCGAGCAGCACGAACTCGATCACGTCGCGCGGGCTCAGCGGCCGGCCGGTGCGCGCATAGGCGTCGGTCAGCTCGCTGATGTCGAGGATCGCGCGCCAGTCGGCGTGGCCGTCGCCATTCACACCGGGCAGCATCGACATGCGATAGGACACGTCGAGCATGCGTACGGTGTTCTCGGCGCGTTCGGTGTAGCGGGCCATCCAGTACAGGTGGTCGGCAGTGCGGCTCAGCATGATGCAATCCTCCGTATCGTTCTTGTCGGCGGTTGGGCGCGCGGGCTCAGTCGACCACCCAGGTGTCCTTGGTGCCGCCGCCCTGCGACGAATTCACCACCAGCGAGCCTTCCTTCAGCGCCACCCGGGTCAGGCCGCCGGGCACCATGCGGATCTGCTTGCCGCCCGACAGCACGAAGGGACGCAGGTCGATGTGGCGCGGCGCGATGCCGGCCTCGACGAAGGTCGGGCAGGTCGACAGCGACAGCGTGGGCTGGGCGATGTATTTCTCGGGCGCGGCGAGGATGCGCTGGCGGAAGTCCTCGATCTCGGCCTTTGTGGACGCCGGCCCGACCAGCATCCCGTAGCCGCCCGCGCCGTGCACTTCCTTCACCACCAGCTCGGGGAGGCGGTCCAGCACGTAGGCGAGGTCGTCCTGCTCGCGCAGCATCCAGGTGGGAACGTTGTTGAGGATGGGCTCCTCGCCGAGGTAGAAACGCACCATCTCCGGCACGTAGGGATAGATCGACTTGTCGTCGGCCACGCCGGTGCCCACCGCGTTGGCCAGCGTCACGTGGCCGGCCTGGTAGGCGCGCATCAGGCCGGGCACGCCCAGCATGGAATCGGCGCGGAAGGCGAGCGGGTCGAGGAAGTCGTCGTCGATGCGGCGGTAGATCACGTCCACCCGCCGCGGTCCCTGCGTGGTGCGCATGTACAGCACGTCGTCCTGCACGAACATGTCCTGGCCTTCGACCAGTTCCACTCCCATCTGCTGGGCGAGGAAGCTGTGCTCGAAGTAGGCGCTGTTGTGGGCGCCCGGCGTCATCACCACCACCGTGGGGTCGACCACGCCGGCCGGCGCCACCGCGCGCAGCGTCTCCAGCAGCAGGTCGGGGTAGTGATCGACCGGCTGCACGTGGTAGCGCGAGAACAGGTCGGGGAAGAGCCGCATCATCATCTTGCGGTTCTCCAGCATGTAGCTCACGCCCGAGGGCACGCGCAGGTTGTCCTCCAGCACGAAGAACTCGCCCTTGCCGTCGGCCCCGGCCGCGCGCACCAGGTCGATGCCGGCGATCATCGAATACAGGCCGCCGGGCACCTTGACGCCCTTCATCTCGGGGCGGAACTGCGCGTTGTCGAGGATCTGGTCGGCCGGGATGCGGCCGGCGCGCAGGATTTCCTGGCCATGGTAGATGTCGGCGAGGAAGGCATTGAGGGCGCGCACGCGCTGGGCCAGGCCGCGC
This sequence comes from Thauera sp. 2A1, assembly GCF_009469595.2. Classification (GTDB taxonomy): domain Bacteria; phylum Pseudomonadota; class Gammaproteobacteria; order Burkholderiales; family Rhodocyclaceae; genus Thauera. The sequence goes on from NZ_SSXV01000027.1 coordinate 44,688, forward strand.
TCGAGCTCGCGCCACTCGCTGCCCGGAATGATGCGCGGCAGCAGGTCGAACGGGATCAGCCGCTCCTTGCCGCCCTCTGCGCCATACACGTTGAAGGTGATGCCGACGCGATGAAAGGCGATGTCGGCCTCGCTGCGCTTGCGCTCGATCAACTCGCGCGGCATCTCGTGCAGCCAGCGCTCATAGGGCTGGTAGTGCGGGCGCACGGCGCCGTCCGCAGAGTGCATCTCGTCGTAGGGCTTGGCCCCGGTTCTGGTCGCTTCGGACATGTTCAGACTCCCCTTTCCGATTTGACTTCAGCAGAAACCGTGCCAGCGCCAAACCCGCGTCAAACCGCGGCTGCGCGGCGTCGCACCCGGCTGGTGCGCACCATCTCGGCCATCCGCGCATCATTGCGGTGCATGCGGCATGCCACATGCACCAGAAGCTCGATCACCGCTCGATCACCGTTCGCGGGCGGCGTGCTGCGGCAGGGCGCCGCTCCCGACCGGTGTCACCGTGACCGCCACGTCCACACGGTGCCCGCCACCGCCGAGGATCACGCCGCGCAACGGACACACATCGCCATAATCGCGCCCCCACGCCAGCGTGACGTGCGCACCGTCGGGCCGCATGTCGTTGGTGGGATCGACATCCACCCACCCCACCCCGGGGCACCAGGCGGCCACCCAGGCATGCGAGGCATCGGCGCCGATCAGCCGCGGCTGGCCGGGCGGCGGTTCGGTGAGCAGGTAGCCCGACACATAGCGCGCAGCCAGACCGATCGCACGCAGGCAGGCGATCATCAGGTGCGAGAAGTCCTGGCACACGCCGCAGCGGCGCTCGAACACTTCGGCCACCGGCGTCGCCACGCTGGTGGCCGCCGGATCGAACCGAAAATCGGCATGGATGCGCGAGGCCAGATCCAGCAGGGCCTCGACCATCGGCCGGCCCGGCCGGAAGCTCCTGAGCGCGTAGTCGCCAAGACGCGCGGACGGGTCGCCCAGGGGGATGAAGGGCGAGGCAAAGCGGTACTGCCCGACATCGCGCGCATCGTCCTGCAGCGGCGCGTGCCCCGACAGCCCTTTGCGCAGGTGCTCGCGCGCCAGCTCCCAGGGCGCGCTGTCCGCGGGCTCGGGCCACGTTGATGGCCTTACCCTGACCCGCGAGCGCGCATGCACCGCCAGCGTGTCGTGCGGCGCTTGCAGGCTGAAGGCGGTCACCGGGTTGCCGAAGAAGTCGATGCGCTCACGACGCCGTTCCTCGCCGGGCTCGATCGTCAGCGTGTGCGCCAGGCAGTGCTGGCCGGCGCAGTCGCGGGGTCGCAGGTGGGCGAGTTGCTGCGACAGCATCACCGCGCTGTCGTAGCGGTAGATGGTGTCATGCGCGATGTCGTAGAGGGGCATTCCGGACTCTCCTGCACGCTCACCGCGAGGCGGTCGCCTGGCTGCGGGTGTCCAGATGCGTGAAGTAGCGCTGCGACAAGGCATCCGCGAGCCGGTTGCCGCACGCCCAGGTCTCTGCAAGCGCCTGCTGCAGGAGCTCGCAATGGCTACCGGTCGCGCCCGCTTTCGCCCTGCCTTGTTTCGCCCCGGCCAGTTCGCGGACGAGGCAGTCGCACAGCGACAGCGAACTCAGCGCCTCGAGCCGATGCTGCAGCGGCGTCGCCAGCCCGGCACCGCCCGGCAATGCCGCGGCGTGCTCGATGAGCGACTCGAGCTGATAGCGCAGCGCCCGCGGATTGTCGCCGTCGAGCATGACCATCTCAGCCACCGGCTGCGGCGCCAGCCCGCGCGCATGCCGGCTGCGATAACGCAGTTCGGCATCGGTGACGGCCAGCAGCGCCTGCAGCGCACCGGTGCCGGGGGTCGGCAGCAAGGCCGCCAGTGCCGCGGAGAGGAACTGCAGCCGCTCGACGCGCCGGCCGATCGACAGGAAGCGCCATGCCGCATCGCGCGGCATGCTCTCGATGACGAAGCCCGACAGGGTGACCAGCGACAGCATCGCTTCGTCCAGCCGGTCCAGTGCGTCGCCGAGGCAGGAAGTGCTGTCGGCCAACGTGGCAAATTCGGACAGGCGGTTGTAGATGCGCCAGCTATCGGGCGACAGGCGGTCGCGCACCTGGCCGGCCAGGCGCAGCACCAGGCGCAGGTTGGCGGCGACCCCGCCACAGGCCGGATCGAACAATGCGTGCGCGAAATTCTCGGCGGGCGCGAGCGCGCGCAACGGCGGCGACGCTGCTGCGTCCGCTGGCGTCAGCACGATGCCGATGCGCCGGCACAGCCCGAGCAAGGACGCCAGCGTCGGATCACGCTCCGCCGCGGCAGCCGCCAGCGCCATCGCGCCGGGCGACAGTCGGCTGCCCGGCTCCGCAGCCTCGGCCGGAGCGGCATCGGCGCCGCCGGCCAGGCCCCCCAGACGCGCCAGGGTCTCGCGGCCCAGGCGCACGGCGGTGTCCGCGCGCTCACTGTAGCGGCCCAGCCAGAAGAAGTTCTCCGCCACCCGGCTCGACAGGCTGAGTGCCCGCGCCCGCCGCTCGGGAGGCGCAATCAGCCCGGGGACGATGCGCGCCGCGGCGCGCGGCGGCACCCGCTCACCCAGCACCCACGCGTCCTTGCTGCCACCACCATGCTGCATGGACACGATGCGGGTGTCGGGACCGGAGGCGACGCGGGTGAGGCCACCCGGCATGGCGCGAAAGCCGTCGGGGCTCGCGGCGACGAAAACGCGCAAGCCGATGTTGCGCGCCACCAGGCTGGCGGATGCATCCTCGGTCGCCAGCACCGGCGCCTGCGAGATGTTCACCATCTCCTGCGCGACGAAGTCGAAGGGCCGTGCGACGATGCTCGCCGCCAGGGCATCCAGCTCCTCCGCCGGCAGGTCGCGGCAGAACACGGGGCGCTGCCCCAGCGTCGGATAAGCCGGCTTCAGCACCAGTTCGCGCAGGTGCTTCAAGGCGTAGTCGCAGGCGGCCGGCTCGCCGCACCACCAGGTCGCGACCGATGGCATCTTCAGGTTCTGCCCCAGCAGATGCTCCGCCAGGCGCGGCAGGTAGCCCAGCAGCGCCCCCGTCTCGAGGATGCCGCTGCCCAGCGCATTGGCCACCGTGACCTTGCCCGCGCGCACCGCCGCCACCAGCCCGGCCACGCCCAGCGCCGAGTCGTCGCGCAGCTCCAGCGGATCGCACCAACTGTCGTCCACCCGGCGCAGGATCACATGCACCCGGCGCAGCCCGTCCAGCGTGCGCAGGAAGACTTTCTCGTCACGCACCGTCAGGTCCTGGCCTTCGACCAGCGGAAAACCCATCTCGCGCGCGAGGAAGGCGTGTTCGAAGTAGGTCTCGTTGTAGGGACCCGGCGTGAGGACGACGATCAGCGGCTCGTCGCCGCCCTCTGCGGCGTCGGCCGGGGCCAGCGCCGCGAGGCTGTCGCGGAAGCCCTCGAAGAAGGGCACCAGCGGCTGCACGCCGGCTGCGCGATACAGCTCGGGCAGCGCGCGCGCCACCACGCCACGGTTTTCCAGCGCATAACCGGCGCCCGAAGGTGCCTGCGTGCGGTCGGCCACCACCCACCAGCGGCCGTCGGGCGAGCGCGCCAGGTCGACCGCATACAGGTGCAGGAACAGGTCACCCGGCTGCTTCGCGCCCACCAGCGGGCGCAGGAAGCCGCTGTGGCCGTAGATCAGCGCAGGCGGAATCAGGCCCTGCTGCAGCAGCGTCTGCTCACCGTAGAGGTCGGCGAGGATGCGGTTGAACAACGTCGCGCGCTGGATCACCGCCGCCTCGATCTGCGCCCATTCGGCCGCCGGCAGGATGTAGGGCAGCAGGTCGAGCTCCCACGGCCGCTCGAAGCCGCGCGGGTCGGCATACACGTTGTAGGTGATGCCGTTCTCGTGGATCTGGCGCCGCAGCGTCGCGCGCCGCGCCGCCAGCTCGCCCGCCGACAGCGCCGCCAGGCCACGGAAGAACTCGCGCCAGTGCGGCCGCACCACGACGACGCTACCGATGCGCTGGCACAGCTCGTCGTAGCGATCCGGCCGTGCCGCGTAGGCGGCGAGCAGTTCGGGCGGGCTCTGCAACTGGACCTGCATCGTCCCTCACCCCTGCCGGCGCAGGTCGAGGGTAAAGGGGAAGTCGGCGTTGCGCTCCGCCGCTGCCGGCGCGATGCGGCCCGGCGTGTGGCCGGTGGTGGTGAAGCGCGCCAGGCGCCGTCCTTCCGCTTCGTACGGGTTGACCGGGTAGGTCTCGTAGTTGCGCCCGCCCGGATGCGCCACGTGATACACGCAGCCGCCCATCGAGCGCTGCATCCAGCCGTCGACCAGGTCGAACACCAGCGGCGCATGCACGCCGATCGTCGGATGCAGGCAGGACGGCGGCTGCCAGGCGCGGTAGCGCACGCCGGCGACGAATTCACCGACCACACCGGTCGGCTGCAGCGGCACCGCGCGGCCGTTGCAGGTGAGCACATGGCGATCGTCATTGAGGCCGCTGACCTTCACCTGCACGCGCTCCACCGAGGAATCGACATAGCGTACGGTACCACCGGGCGCGCCCTCCTCGCCCATCACATGCCAGGGCTCGAGCGCCATGCGCAGCTCGACGTCGACGCCGCGCGCGGCGAACTCACCGTATTTCGGGAAGCGGAACTCGAAGTGCGGCGCAAACCAGTCGAACTCCATCGGATAGCCGAATTCGCGCAGCTCGGTGACGACGTCACGGAAATCTTCCGCCACCCAGTGCGGCAACAGGAAACGGTCGTGCAGCTCGGTGCCCCAGCGCCGCAGCCGACCGGGCGCATAGGGCTGCTGCCAGAAGCGCGCGATGAGCGCGCGCAGCAGCAGTTGCTGGGCGAGGCTCATGCGCGCGTGCGGCGGCATCTCGAAGGCGCGCAGCTCGAGCAGGCCAAGGCGGCCGGTGGCGCTGTCCGGGCTGTAGAGCTTGTCGATGCAGAACTCCGAGCGGTGCGTGTTGCCGCTGGCATCGATGAGCAGGTTGCGCAGCAGGCGGTCGATGAGCCACGGCGGGACCTGCGCGCCGACCTCGGGGAGCTGCTGGAAGGCGACTTCCAGTTCATGCACCGAGTCGTGGCGCGCCTCGTCGACACGCGGCGCCTGCGAGGTGGGGCCGATGAAGAGCCCCGAGAACAGGTAGGACAGGCTGGGGTGGTTGTGCCAGTAACTCACCAGGCTGCGCAGCAGGTCGGGACGACGCAAGAAGGGCGAGTCGGCCGGCGTGGCGCCACCGAGCACGAAGTGGTTGCCACCGCCGGTGCCGGTGTGGCGGCCGTCGAGCATGAACTTCTCGGTCGACAGGCGCGACTGGTGGGCCTCGTCGTAGAGCGTGGAGGTGCGCTCGACGAGCTCGTCCCAGTTGGCTGCCGGGTGGATGTTGACCTCGATCACGCCCGGGTCGGGGGTGATGCGGAAATGCGCAAGGCGCGGATCGGACGGCGGCTCGTAGCCTTCGAGGACGACGGGAAGCTTGAACTCCACCGCGGTGTCCTCGACCGCGGTGACGATCTCGAGGTAGTCCTCCAGCGCCGCGGTCGGCGGCATGAAGAGGTAGAGCAGGCCGCCGCGCGGTTCGGCGCACATCGCGCTGCGGGTGATCCAGGCGGCGGATTCGAAAGGCTGCGGCCGGCGCGTGGGGGCGATGCGCTCGTCGCGCGTCGCCAGCCCGGCTTCCGCCGCGCCGGGCAGCGGCACTGCCGCCTCGCCCTGCGCACCGCGGAAGCCGGCATGCTCGGCGCGGCCGGGGGTCCAGCCGCCGCCATGGGCCTCGAAGCCGAGTCCGCTGTCGGCGCCGACGGTGGCACCGCCCGCAGCGCCGGTCGGCCGCAACTGCTGACGCAGCTCTGCGTGCGCCGGCAGCGCGGGAAAGGCCTGGTTGGGATCGGCGTGGTGGATCCAGGGGAAATCGCCTTTCCCCACCCAGGGTTGGGAGTCCAGCGGCAGGCGGTAGCCGATGGGCGAGTCGCCAGGGATCAGGTACAGGCGCTCGCTGCGCAGGAACCACGGGCCGCTCTGCCAGCGGCAGGCCCCCGCGTGATTGCGCACGATCGGCAGCACATGGCCGATGACCTGCTTCAGGCCCTGGTCGAAGATCTTGCTCAGACGCGCGCGCTCAAGCGGATCGTCGACGCGCGAGTCGTGTGGATCGACGTTGGTCGGCAGCCGGCGCTCGCGCCACAGGTAGTACCACGCATCCTCGAAGGCCGGCATCATCCACTGCGCATCCACGCCGAGGCGTTCGCCGACGCGCGCGAGGAAGCGTGCCGCCATGGCCTCGTCCACCGCGGTGCCGGAGAGCTCGCGCGCGAACAGATCCGGGTCGTGCCAGATCGGCTCGCCGTCGCGGCGCCAGTAGCAGTTCAGCGACCAGCGCGGCAACTGCTCGCCGGGATACCACTTGCCCTGGCCGAAGTGCAGCAGGCCCTGCGGCGCGTAGTGGTCCTTCAGCCGGAACATCAGGTTCTCGGCCAGTGTGCGCTTGCTCGGCTTGCTCGCATCACGTTGCTGCGGGTCGAGCGCGTCGCTGTTCCAGGCCGCGCCGTCGCGGTCGTCGAGCGACACGAAGGTGGGCTCGCCGCCCTGCGTGAGGCGCACGTCGTGGGCGCCCAGGTCGCCATCGATACGGTGGCCGAGGGCCTCGATCGCCGCCCACTGTTCGTCGGTGTAGGGCTTGGTGACGCGGGGCGCCTCCCACACCCGCTCGACCTTCATGTGGTGCTCGAACTCGCATTCGCATTCGTCGGTGAAGCCGGTGATCGGCGCCGCCGACGAAGGTTCGGGCGAGCAGGCGAGCGGGATATGGCCTTCGCCGGCGAAGAGGCCCGAGGTCGGGTCCAGCCCCACCCAGCCGGCGCCGGGCAGGTACACCTCGCACCAGGCGTGCAGGTCGGTGAAGTCCACCTCGGTGCCGGAAGGGCCGTCGAGCGACTTCACGTCGGGCACGAGCTGGATCAGGTAGCCCGACACGAAGCGCGCCGCCAGGCCGAGGTGGCGCAGCAACTGCGCCAGCAGCCAGGCCGAGTCGCGGCAGGAGCCGCTCGCCAGCGTCAGCGTTTCCTCGGGCGTCTGCACGCCGGGCTCGAGCCGCACCAGATAGCGGATGTCCTGCTGCAGGCGCTGGTTGAGCGCAACGAGGAAATCGACGCTGGCCTTGGGTTCGCGCGGGATGGATTCGAGGTAGTCGATGAACTTCGGCCCGAGCGCGGCGGCCGGCGCCTTCACCAGATAGGGTGCCAGCTCGACGCTCAGCTCGTCCGCATAGACGAAGGGAATCTTCTCCGCCACCGGCTCGAGGAAGAAGTCGAAGGGGTTGATGACCGACATCTCGGCCACCAGATCGACCTCGATGCGCAGCTCGGTGGCCTTGTCGGGGAAGACCAGGCGTGCGAGGTAGTTCGACTGCGGGTCCTGCTGCCAGTTGATGAAGTGGCCGACGGGCTCGACCTTCAGCGAATAGGCATGGATCGGCGTGCGCGAGTGCGGCGCGGGGCGCAGGCGCACCACCTGCGGCGACAGGCTCACCGGCCGGTCGTAACGGTAATGGGTGACGTGATTGAGCTTGACGTGTATCGACACGGGGACGCCTCGTGATTTTTCGGACTGAGTGACGCACTGCTACGCAAGAAGCGTGCAATCCCTGCATCCGAGCGGAAAAGAAAGGAGATGCACGGTTTCCGGGCTCACCCCTGCCGCGGCGATGCACCAGGACAGTGCGCGAAGCCCTGCGCGTGCATCCGGATGGCGCCAGGCAGCACGAGCGCCTCCGCATCGCGGCTGTCGCCGCTCCCACAGGAAAAGCCCCGGCACACCGCATACCCGGGTGGGAGCGGACCTGGCCGCGATGCGGCGCAGCCGCCCCCAGACTCCCATCGCGGCCGTCGGCTGCACAGACCGGACCGCAGCGCACGGCGCTGCCGTTACACTTGACCCTCCTGCAGCTCGATGCTGCGCCTCCGTTCCGTCTGCATGCCCACGACGACGCGCCCGGCTTCGGCCTTGCCGCGCAACCTCGCCCTCGCCTACGCGCTGCTGATCGCCTACGCCTCCCTGCATCCTTTCGCAGGCTGGAAAGCGAGCGGACTGCCGGCGTTCGACTTCCTGGTGGCACCGTGGCCGAAGTACTTCGTCCTTGCCGACCTGGTGTTCAACGTCCTGGGCTACCTGCCACTGGGCTTCCTGCTGGTCGCTGCCCTGCCCGGCAAATGGGCGGCCAGGCGCAGCATCCTCGTCGCGACGCTGGCCGCCGGCCTGCTGAGCCTGTTCCTGGAGACGGCACAGAACTTCCTGCCGTCGCGCGTCGCCAGCAACGTGGACCTGGGCGGCAACACGCTGGGTGCGCTGCTCGGCACGCTGCCTGGCATGCGCTGGGGACGCAGCTTGTTCGGACGCGATGGCCGTGCGCGGCGCTGGCGCACGCGTTACGTCATCGGCGGCAACACCGGCGACGCGGGGCTGGTGCTCGTCGGGCTGTGGCTGCTGAGCCAGCTCACCGCGACCGACCTGCTGTTCGCCAGCGGCGACGTGCGCAACCTGCTCGGCATCGCTGCGCCGCTGCCTTTCAGCGCCGAGCGTTTCATGGCCTTCGACATGGCGTTGACCACGCTGTCGGTGCTGGCGATCGGGCTGTTCGCGCGCTGCATGATGCGCCACACCACCGTGTGGCCCCTGGTGCTTGTGCTGCTGCTCGGCGTCGGCGCCAAGACGCTGGCCACCGCCACCTTCTTCGTGCCCGGGGCACCGCTGGCCTGGCTCACGCCCGGGACCGGACGCGGATTGCTGCTGGGCGGCGCGCTGCTGGCCGGGGCGCTGATGCTGCCGCGCGTACTGCAGCACGCTCTGGCGGGCATGACGCTGCTGGCCAGCACCGCGCTGGTCAACCTGATGCCTGAGAACCCCTATGTGGTGTATGAGCAGCGCCTGACGAACTTCAGCAACTTCCTCAACTTCCACGGGCTGACCCAGCTCACCGACAGCCTGTGGCCGTTCTTTGCCCTGGCCTACCTGTCCGCCGTGGGCCTGTGGCGTGGCGAGCACCTGAGCGGCCGCCCGGATTCGCGCGAGCGGCGTCTATAATCCGCAGCACCAAATCAGGACCCGGCCACCACGCCGGGGCGGCAACGCACCACCACCCGACTGCCGCGCAGGCGCCGCCCGCGAACATGGCGCCGGCGCACCGAGACGAACCCGCGATGAGCTATTTCAAACACCACGTCTTCTTCTGCTGCAATCAGCGCCAGAACGGCGAGAGCTGCTGCAACGACCACGGCGCCAGCGCGCTGCAGACCTATGCCAAGGAGCGCACCGCCGCGCTCGGCCTGAAGGGCAAGGGCAGCGTGCGCATCAACAAGGCCGGCTGCCTGGGCCGCTGCGACGAGGGGCCGGTGCTGGTCGTCTATCCCGACAACGTCTGGTACACCTACGTCGACAAGGACGACGTCGACGACATCATCGACACCCATCTGGTGCAGGGCCGCATCGTCGACCGCCTGCGCCTGCCGGAGGACGCCGCATGAGCCGCCCGCTGCCCACCGAATCCGCGCTGCTGCGCGGCCAGGCCGGCAACATCGAAGTCCTGATCGACGCGCCGGGAGAGGTGCGCGGCATCGCGCTGGTGTGCCACCCGCATCCGCTGTTCGGCGGCGCCAACACCAACAAGGTGGCGCACACGCTGGCGCGCAGCTTCCGCGACCTCGGCTATGTGGCGATCCGGCCCAACTTCCGCGGCGTGGGCAAGAGCGAGGGCGCGCACGACGCCGGCAACGGCGAAACCGAAGACATGCTGTCGGTGATCAGTTGGGCGCAGTCGCGCTGGGGCGTGTCGCCGCTGGCGCTGGGCGGCTTCTCGTTCGGCGGCTTCGTGCAGACGCGAGTGGCGAATCGCCTCGCCGACGGCATCGCGCCGCCGCGCCAGCTCGTGCTGGTGGGCATGGCGGCCGGGATGGCGGCCGATGGCGCACGCCACTACGACACGCCGCCAGTGCCCAAGTCCATTCCGACGCTCATCATCCACGGCGAGAACGACGAGACCGTCGCGCTCGCCAACGTGCTCGACTGGGCGCGCCCGCAGGAGCTGCCGGTGACGGTGGTGCCGGGCGCCGACCATTTCTTCCATGCCCGCCTGCACGTGATCCGCGACATCATCGCGCGCAACCTTCCGCCGCTGGCCTGAACCCGCCGCTGACTTTGCCACCCCGACGCAGGAGATCCCGATGAAGCTCTTCGCCTCGCTCACCAGCCCTTACGCCCGCAAGATCCGCGTGATCCTCGCGGAGAAGGCGCTGCACTTCGAACTGGTGGTCGATTCGCCCTGGGAGGCGAACACCCGGGTGCCGACGGTCAACCCGCTCGGCAAGGTGCCGGCGCTGGTCACCGACGCCGGCGACATCTTCTTCGATTCGCCGGTGATCGCCGGTTACCTCGAGACGCTGGACGCGGCGCCGCGGCTGCTGCCCGCCGACGCGCTTGCAGCCGTGCGGGTGCGGCAGAACGAGGCGCTGGCCGACGGCATCACCGATGCGGCAGTCGCCGCGCTGCTCGAGTCGCGCCGCCCCGACGGCGAGCGCAGCGAGCGCGAGATCGCGCGCCAGCTCGAGAAGGTGGAGCGCGCCCTGGTCGAACTCGAGCGCCGCGCCACGGACCGCGACTGGCTCAATGGCGACCGCATGCAGTTGGGCGACGTCGCCGCGGGCTGCGCGCTGGGCTACCTCGACCTGCGCTTCCCGAAGATCGACTGGCGCGGCCGCCATGCGGCGCTGGCCGCACTGGCGGCGCGGCTGTTCGCGCGGCCGAGCTTCACCACCACCGTTCCGCCGGCGGGCTGAACAGCCGGCGCACACAGGAGAATCACGCGTGTTCGAATCCATGATGCACGCCGCCTTCTGGTTGTCGGTGCTGCAGATCATCGCCATTGACATCCTGCTCGGCGGCGACAACGCGGTCGTCATCGCCCTGGCGTGCCGCAAGCTGCCCGCGCATCAGCGCAACAAGGGCATCGCCTGGGGTGTGGTGGGCGCGATCGCGCTGCGCATCGTGCTGATCTTCTTCGCCCTGCAACTGCTCGCGCTGCCCTTCCTGAAGGTGGTCGGCGCGCTGCTGCTGCTGTGGATCGGCGTCAAGCTGATGCAGCCGGAAGACGATGACGGCCATGGCAACATCGAGGGCAGCACCCACCTGATGGGCGCGATCAAGACCATCGTCGTCGCCGATGCCGTGATGAGCCTGGACAACGTCATCGCCGTGGCCGGCGCTGCGAAGGGCGACCTCGGTCTGGTGGTGTTCGGCATCGTGGTCAGCATTCCCATCATCGTTTGGGGCAGCAAGTTCGTGCTCAAGCTGATGGACCGCTTTCCCGCCGTCATCACGCTCGGCGCCGCGCTGCTGGGCTGGATCGCCGGCGGCATGGTGGTGGGCGACGTCACGCTGCAGCCGCTGCTGCAGGGACTGCCGGGCTGGCTGCACTACCTGACCTCGGTGGTGGGTGCGGTGTTCGTGGTGACGCTGGGCGGCTGGCTGGCACGACGCCGGACGCGAGAGGGAGCCGGCGTCGCCGAGTTGACGCTCGCCGACGCGCCTCCCGGTGCAGGCGACAAGTGAGGAGGCGCGCACCATGAAGGTACTCATCCCCGTCGATGGCTCGGAAAACGCCATGCGCGCAGTGGCCCACGTGCTCGCGCTACGCCGCGAGACCCCGGCGCTGGAGATCCACCTGCTCGCCGTGCAGATCCCCATCGATGGCCACGCGCGCAGCTTCGTCAGCAAGGAAGCGCTGGAGGACTACCATCGCGAGGAAGGCCTTGCCGCGCTCGCCAGTGCGCGAAAGCAGCTCGATGAAGCCGGCGTGGCCTACACGCACCATGTTGCGATCGGCCATGTCGCCGACACCATCGTGCGCTACGCGCGGGAACGCGGCTTCGACCGCATCGTGATGGGCTCGCATGGCCGCACCGGCCTGCTGCACCTGCTGATGGGCTCGGTGGCGCGCGAGGTCTCGCAGCGTTCCACCGTGCCGGTCACGCTGGTGAAGCCGGATGAGGCGGCGCGCTGAGCGCGTCCTGCGGACATCGCCGCTCCGCCGCGACGACCCGCGGAGCCACGTCCCGGCAGGGCGGGCAGTGGCTTGCGCCACGGCAGTCGTCGTCTAGAGTGAAACGAGCCGGCCCGCACGCACGCGAATGAGCGCGTCGCACGTACAACGCCGGCCCCCACAGGGAAGGAGAATGTCATGGCAGAGCTCGACAAGGAGGCCGTCGTCGCGGTCCTGAACCGCATCCTCGAAGCGGAACTGGCGGGGGTGGTGCGTTACACGCATTATTCCTTCCTCGTCTTCGGCTTTGGCCGCATTCCCATCGTGTCCTGGCTCAATGCCCAGGCGGACGAGTCACTGCTGCATGCGCGCCAGGCAGGGGAATGGATCACCACGCTCGGCGCCTACCCTTCGCTGGGCATCGGGCCGTTGCTCGACTCCCACCAGCACGATGTGGGAGCGATCCTGCGCGAGTCGCTGGAAGCGGAGAGCAAGGCCCTGGGCCTGTACCGCGAACTGCTGGCGCAGGTGGAAGGCCGCTCGGTCGCGCTGGAGGAGTTCTCGCGCCAGATGATCCACGCCGAGGAGCTGCATCTGGCCGAGGTCGACAAGATGCTGCGCAAGCCCGGCGACCTGCAGGCTTTCGCCCCGCGCAACATCTAGCCCGCCGGTGGCGGGCCAGGGCGCGGCCGTGGCGTAGAGGCAGGGCGCAGCCGCCTGCAGCGGGCCGCTTGATCCAGGTTAGCGCACAAGCGCGCGCCGTCCGCGATAATCGCGCTTCCCCGCCCACGGAAGCGACATGACTCACGCACTGATCGTCTTCACCAACTTGCCCGACCAGGCCACGGCCGCGACACTTGCGCAACGCCTGGTGGGCGAGCGGCTGGCCGCCTGTGTGAGCATCATGGCCCCCTGCCAGTCGGTGTATCGCTGGCAGGGGGCGATCGAGTCGGCGGGCGAAGTGCCGCTGCTGATCAAGACCACCGCCGACCGCTATGAGGCGCTGCAGGCAGCGATCCTCGAGTCCCACCCCTACGAACTTCCCGAAATCCTCGCGGTCCCTGTGCAGCAGGGCCTCGAATCCTTCCTCGACTGGATGAACGACGAAACGCGCCCGTCGCCCGGTAGCGACGAGCCTGCAAGGTGAGCCTTGCCCGCCCCCAGATCCTCCCGACCCGAAACCCGATGACGCACCGCCTGTCGATCTTGCTTGCCCTGTTCGCAAGCCTGCTGCTCCTTGCCTTCCCCATGGCCCGCGCGGCCGATCCCATCGAACCGGAAAAGGCCTTCGCCATGCGCGCCCATGCGCTCGACGCGCAGACGGTCGAGGTCGTGTTCACGGTGGCGAAGGGCTACTACCTGTACGGCGACAAGTTCCGCTATGAAGCAGAGCCCGCCACGATCACGCTGGGTGCACCGCAAAAACCCGCCGGCAAGGTGAAGCACGACGAGTTCTTCGGCGAGGTCGAGACCCACCGCGGCGAATTGCGCGTGCTGTTGCCGGTGACGGCGCCCGAAGGCGTCAGCCGCTTCGAGCTGACCGTCACCAGCCAGGGCTGCTGGGACGGCGGCATCTGCTACCCGCCCACGCCGCAGAAGACCGCCATCGATCTCTCCGCGCCGACGGCAAAAGGTGGCGGCCTGCTCGCCGGCCTGGTCGGCGGCCGCTCGCAGGGTGGCGCACAGAGCGTCGCGCCGGCGAGCGACGACACGACGACAGCCGTTCGCGAGCCCACCGACGCCGGCAGCGGCGACGAGAGCGGGCGCATCGCCAGCCTCCTGAAGGGTGCCAGCGTGCCGCTGATCCTGGTGAGCTTCTTCGGCTTCGGCCTGCTGCTGGCCTTCACCCCCTGCACCTTCCCGATGATTCCCATCCTGTCGGGGATCATCGTCGGCCAGGGGCACAAGGTGTCGCACACCCGCGCCTTCGTGCTGTCGCTCGCCTACGTGCTGGGCATGGCCGTCACCTACGCGCTGGCCGGCGTCGCCGCAGGCGTGACCGGCACGCTGCTGTCGGCGGCGCTGCAGAACGTGTGGGTGCTGTCGGCGTTCGCGCTGGTGTTCGTGCTGCTGTCGTTGTCGATGTTCGGCTTCTACGAGCTGCAGTTGCCAAGCGCGCTGCAGAGCCGGCTGGCGAGCACCGCGAGCCACGAGAAGGGCGGCCACCTCGGCGGCGTCGCGGTGATGGGTGTGCTGTCGGCGCTGATCGTCGGCCCCTGCGTGGCGGCGCCGCTGGCCGGCGCCCTGCTCTACATCGCGCAGACGGGGGATGCCGTGCTCGGCGGCTGGGCGCTGTTCGCCATGGGCCTGGGCATGGGCGCGCCGCTGCTGGCGGTGGGCGTCGCCTCGCGCTCGCTGCTGCCCAAGGTCGGGCCATGGATGGAAGGGGTCAAGAAGGCCTTCGGCGTGCTGCTGCTGGCGGTGGCGCTGTGGATGCTGAGCCCGGTGATCCCGCCGCTGGCGACGATGCTGGGCTGGACGTCGCTGCTGGTGTTCTCCGGCATCTTCCTGCATGCCATCGACCCGCTGCCGCCGCATGCGAAGGGCTGGCAGCGTTTCTGGAAAGGGGTCGGCGTGGTGCTGCTGATCTCGGGCGCGGCGATGCTGGTGGGCGCCCTCGCCGGCTCGCGCGACCCGCTGCAGCCGCTCGCGGTGCTGCGCGCCGAAGCAGCGGCGTCGGAGGCGGCACCGGCGTTCGAGAAAGTGTCGTCGATCGCCGAGCTCGACGCCCGCCTGGCCGGCGCCGGCCGCCCGGTGATGCTGGATTTCTACGCCGACTGGTGCGTGTCGTGCAAGGAGATGGAACGCTACACCTTCAGCGATCCGCAGGTGGCGAGCCGCATGGGGCGCATGCTGCTGCTGAAGGCCGACGTCACCGCCAACAATGACGAGCACAAGGCCCTGCTCAAGCGCTTCGGCCTGTTCGGTCCGCCGGGCATCATCTTCTTCGACCCCACCGGCAAGGAGCGCGAAGGCCTGCGCGTGGTGGGCTACATGAAGGCGGAGCCGTTCGCGGCGGTGCTGGACCGGGCGCTGTAACCGCAGCCCGGCCGGTACGCAGGTTTTCCCCTACAATTCTGCCTTTACCTTTCGGTTCAGACCTTTCATGTTCTCCGGCATCGTCGCGGCCCTCGGCCGCATCGAACACATCGAGCCGCTCGCGGACGGCATTCGCCTCACCGTCGACACCAACGGGCTCGACCTGTCCGACGTCATCGTTGGCGACAGCATCGCGCACAGCGGCGTGTGCCTGACCGTGGTCGACATGAACGGCGGCCACTTGAAGTACGACGTCTCGCGCGAGACGCTCAACTGCACGGTAGGCCTGGATGCCGTGGGCAACGAGGTGAATCTGGAGAAGGCGCTGCGCCTGGCCGACCGCCTCGGCGGCCACCTCGTCACCGGCCATGTGGATGGCGTGGGCGAAGTGCAGAAGTTCGAACCCGTGGGCGAAAGCCACGAGCTCGTGATCCGCGCGCCGGCGGCGATCGCCGGCTACATCGCGAAGAAGGGCTCCATCACCGTGAATGGCGTCAGCCTGACGGTGAACCACGTCGAGGGGCGCGACTTCTGGATCAACCTGATCCCCCACACGGTGGCGATGACCAACCTGAAGCACCTCGCGCCCGGGCGCAAGGTCAATCTCGAGATCGACCTCATCGCACGCTACGTCGAGCGCATGCTCGCCTGGCGCAGCGAGGAAGCCGCCGCACAAGGCTGAACCACGCACAACGACGCGTCGTCAGAACGCCAGCAAGAACAGCACACAAGGAAACAGCATGAGCGCACTCGCGCCGATTACCGACATCATCGCCGACATCAAGGCGGGCAAGATGGTCATCCTGGTGGACGAAGAAGACCGCGAGAACGAGGGCGACCTCGTCATGGCGGCCGAATTCGTCACGCCGGAGGCGATCAACTTCATGGCCAAGCACGGCCGCGGCCTGATCTGCCTGACGCTCACCGACGAGCGCTGCCGCCAGCTCGGCCTGCAGCAGATGGTGCGCGACAACCGCACGCCGCACGGCACCGCGTTCACCGTGTCGATCGAAGCGGCCACCGGCGTCACCACCGGCATCTCGGCGCACGACCGCGCGCGCACCGTGCAGGTGGCCGTCGCCCGCAACGCCCGGCCGGACGACATCGTCACCCCCGGCCACATCTTCCCGCTGACCGCGCAGAAGGGCGGCGTGCTGATCCGCGCCGGCCACACCGAAGCCGGCTGCGACCTCGCCCACCTTGCCGGCCTGGAACCGGCCGCGGTGATCTGCGAGATCCTGAAAGACGACGGCACCATGGCGCGGCTCCCCGACCTGATCGAGTTCGGCCGCGAACACGGCCTGAAGATCGGCGCCATCCGCGACCTGATCGAGCATCGCGCCGCCACCGAGCACCTGATCGAGAAAGTCGCCGAGAAGGAGGTCGACACCGTCCATGGCCGCTTCCGCCTGTCCGCGTTCGAGGACAAGACCTCGGGCGACGTGCATTTCGCCCTGGCGCACGGCGACATCCGCCCCGAGCGCGAGACCCTGGTGCGGGTGCACGAGCCGATCTCGGTGATCGACTTCCTCGACCCCGCGAGCGCGAGTCACAGCTTCCCGGTGGATGTCTCGCTCGCCACGCTGGCGGCGGCCGAGGCCGGCGTGATGGTGCTGCTGTACCGCCCGCAATCGGGGCGCGAGCTGCTCGCCAGCCTCAACCGCACCCAGGACCGACCGGTGAAGTGGGACGCCCGCCTGTTCGGCGTCGGCGCGCAGATCCTGCGCAGCCTCAACGTCGGCAAGATGCGCCTGCTCGCCAGCCCGCGCAAGATCCGCAGCATGGCCGGCTTCGGCCTCGAAATCACCGGCTTCGTCGACAAGAACTGAGCAAGAACCGAGAACCCGCATGCAACGCACCCAGCCCGAAAACACCCGCCGCACCGCCCGCTACGACGGCATCGTCGAGCTCGAGCCCGACTTCGCCGGCACCGGCCTGCGCGTAGGCATCGTCATGGCCCGCTTCAACCTCGACATCTGCGAGGGACTGCTGTCGACGTGCACCGACGAGCTGCTCAAGCTCGGCGTCGCGCGCAGCGACATCCGCATCGTCACCGTGCCCGGCGCACTGGAGATCCCGCTGACGCTGCAGGCCATGGGCAAGAGCGGCAGATTCGACGCGCTGGTGGCGCTCGGCGCGGTGGTCCGCGGCGAGACCTATCACTTCGAGCTGGTGTCCAATGAGATGGGCGCCGGCATCACCCGCGTCTGCCTCGACACCGGCGTGCCGATCGCCAACGGTGTGCTGACGACCGAGGATGAAGACCAGGCCGTGGCGCGCATGAGCGAGAAAGGCGCCGACTGCGCCCGCGCCGCGGTGGAGATGGCCAACCTGCTGAAGGCCCTGAAATGAGCGATCCGATACACTCCGGCAGTGGCGAACCCGGCGCCACGCCGAACCCGACGAGCAAGATGGCGCGCCGCCGTGCGCGCGAACTGGCACTGCAGGGCGTGTACCAGTGGCTGCTGTCGGGCAACTCGATGACCGCCGTGCAGCGCAACATCGAGGCCGAGGCGGAAAACCTGGACAAGGTGGACCGCGAACTGTTCGTGAGCCTGCTGCGCGGCGCGCTGGAAAACGCCGACGAGTTGCGCGCCGGGTTCTCGCCGCTGATCCACCGTCCGGTGGCCGAGCTGTCACCCATCGAGCATGCGATTCTGCTGCTGGGCGCGCACGAGCTGCGCCACAACATCGAGACGCCCTACCGGGTCATCATCAACGAGGCGATCGAGCTCGCCAAGAGCTACGGCGGCACCGACGGACACAAGTTCGTGAATGGCGTGCTGGACAAGCTCGCCGCCCGGCTGCGCCCGGAAGAAGTCGAGGCCGCGCGCAAGGCGAAGGGCTGATCAAGCGAGGAATCAAGAGCCTTGCCGCTAAGACGCCTGGCGGGGCGTCCGGCGCACGGGCGTAAGCGTTCGCGGCCTTCGGCTTCCCGGCCCGGAGCACGCGCACCGGACGCCCCGCCAGGCTTTTTCTGCCAGAAACCCACGCGTGTCAGAAGCGCACTTCAGAACGTGCGCCGTATCGTCATCGCACCGCGGATCTGGTTCAGGCTGTAGCCGGTGGCCTTGTCGCCAGCATAGAGCTCCGCCAGACGCGCCTTCACCGCCGGCGCGATGTCGCTCGGGCCACCGTGGCAGCTCAGGCACAACTGCTGCGTGGGCAATGCCTTCATGTAGCGGTAACTATAGGCGCCGTTGTCGCTCACCATCTCGCCGCGCTCGAGCTGGCGCGGATCTTCCCCGGCCGCTGCGCGGCGGTCGAAATCCTGCAGCACGGCAGCCTCCCACGCATCCGGCACCGCCTTCGGGTTGCGGTTCTTCAGGCTCACGCGGCGGATCTGCCAGCCGGTCTTCTCGGACGCTTCCTTCGCCATCTGCGGCGCCTTCTCGCGGCACACGCTGATCGCACCCTCGACGCCACCCTTTTCGATTTCCTGCTGCAGGACACCCACCAGCCGCGGCGGAATGCTCGATGCCACCGTGCGCGCCTCCTGCAGCAAGGCGAACTCCTCGGCGGCGGCGGGCACGGCCGCGAAGGTCATGGCGGGCATCATGGCGCTCAGGACAACGTGCTTCAGCTTCATGTTCGGCTCCCGGCCTGAATGAATAAGAATTTAATTATATATAGTCCGGGAGTTCGCGTCGCGGGTCAAAAAAATCCCGCCGGGACTTTCGCCCCGGCGGGATTCTGGATCGTGTCTGCCCGCCTTATCGCCCGCCTTCGCAGCGAGGCGGGCTCACCGCGACGTGCTCAGTCCCGGAAGCCTCGGTCGCGGCGATCACCGTGGCTGCGTTCGCCGCGCGAAGGATGGCCCTCGCGTCCCTGACCACCCGCGCTGCGGCGCGAGTCACCGGACGGGCGGCCGTAACCGCCGGGCCTGGCACCGCTGCCGAAGCGACGGCCGCCATTGCCAGCGGGACGCGGCGCCGAGGGCTTGCGCGGCGACGGCTCCATGCCCGGAATGGTATGCACTGCCAGGCGATCACCGGTGAAGCGCTCGATGGCGCGGATCAGGCCGGTCTCGCGCGGGCCGGACAACGTGATCGCCACGCCGTCGCGCCCGGCACGGCCGGTGCGGCCGATGCGGTGCACATAGTCCTCAGCCTGGCGCGGCGGATCGAAGTTGATGACGTGGCTGATGCCGGCGACGTCGATGCCGCGCGCGGCGACGTCGGTCGCCACCAGCACGCCGATGCGGCCCTGGCGCAGGCGGTCGAGGGTGCGGTTGCGCTGCGTCTGGTGCATGTCGCCATGCAGCGCGGCGGCGGCGATGCCCTTTTCCTGCAGCGACAGCGACAGCTCGTCGGCGCTCCTCTTGGTCGCGGTGAAGACCACCGCCTGGTTCAGGCTGTCGTCGCCGAGCAGGGCCTCGAGCAGGCGGTTCTTGTGACCGAGGTCGTCGGCGAACATCAGGCGCTGCTCGATCTGGCCGCGGTCTTCCTGCGCCACCTCGATCTCGATGCGCTGCGGGTTGCGCGTCATGCGCGCCGCCATGCTGCCCACCACACCGTCGAGCGTGGCCGAGAACAGCAGCGTCTGGCGTTTGGCCGGGGTGGCGGCGACGATGGCGTCGATGTCTTCGGCGAAGCCCATGTCGAGCATGCGGTCAGCTTCGTCCAGGATCAGCACCTCGAGGTCGGAGAGCTTGATCTTGCGCCGGTTCAGATGGTCGAGGAGGCGGCCCGGCGTGGCGACGACGACGTCGCACTGGCGCTGCAACTGCTTGATCTGCGCGAACATCGGCGCGCCGCCCACCAGGCAGGCGGTGTTCAGCCAGCGCAGGGCCTTGCCGTAGGTCTGCACCGCCTTTTCCACCTGTTGCGCGAGTTCGCGCGTCGGTGTCAGCACCAGCACGCGCGGGCCGGCACCCGGCGCCGGGCGCCGGTCGATGAGCTTGTGCAGCGCCGGCAGCGTGAAGGCTGCCGTCTTGCCACTGCCGGTATGGCTGGACACCAGCAAGTCGGCGCCGGCGATCGCGGCAGGGATGGCCTGCTGCTGCACCGGAGTCGGGATCGTGTAGCCGGTCTGCTCGACGGCTTTGAGGAGTTCGTCGGCGAGGCCGAGGCTGTGGAACGTCATGGTTCTTCCTGTATTGCGAGCCGCCTCGCATGGCTGCGGACGGCAGGTTCGGGCCCGGGATGACGGGCCTCATGGCATCGCGCCGCGCCGGACCTGTTGGTGCACAGGGTCGGGGCGTGGAATCGCAGGTGCGACAAACGCGCGATGGGCGTGGCCGGCCTGTCGAGCCCCGGTCATGAGAACCGGGTTTTCGAGGCCGCGCATCGGCACCAACCGGTTGTCACGATGCCAGACGATCGGAAGAACGAATGGAGTTCGGCGGGAGGTCGGGGGCGATGGGGCTGTGGTTACAGTCCCTCGGGCCAGGCAGGCGGACATCCTGTTCCGCACTTGATACCGTGGTGGCCCTGCTGCTGCATTGCACAACGAGCGGCAGTATAACCGCTTTTCTCGAGACTGTCGCCCGAAATCATTGCAAAGTGCTTGAAGAAAAAAGAAAAGCGGGGCGGCATCCTGGATGCCGCCCCGCCCGTCGGCGCCTTGCCTTGCGGCGGATTACTTGTTGACTGCGGCCTTCAGCGTCGCGCCGGCAGTGAATTTGGGCACGCTCGAGGCGGCGATTTCGATCGCGGCGCCGGTCTGCGGGTTGCGGCCGGTGCGGGCCGCGCGCTCGGAAACCTCGAACGAGCCAAAGCCGGTGAAGGCGACCTTTTCACCCTTGCCCAGTTGTTCGCCGATGATGTCGAGCACGGCGGTCAGGGCGCGGTCGGCCTGAGCACGGGAGACGTCCAGACGATCAGCCAGGGCTTCGACGAATTCACCTTTGTTCATGCTTTTCCTCGATTGGTGTGTAAGTGACGGGAATTCTGATGTACCGGGCGGATTCTAGCACCGACGCGGCTTTCGGGGCGTGACGAAAGATCCGTCGCGCAGCCGGGCCGCCGCGCGTGAACGGGCACCGGGAGCCGGCTTGCCGGCATCGCCAGCGAACGCGTCAGAATGCCGTCTCGTCGAAGCGGGTGAGCGCACCGCCCGCCTTGCACACCGTCGCAGCATGCGCAGCGGCCTGCGGGCCGATGGTGGCCATGTAGAAGCGGGCAAGTTCGACCAGGCTGGCGCGATGGACGGCATCACCTTGGCTGTCAGCGCGCCCGGCCTGCGCCGCCAGCGCGGCACGTCCGAGTTGCCAGCCACCGCACACCGTGCCGAGCAGGTGCAGGAAAGGCACCGCGCCAGCCAGCACGTCGGCCAGTTGTTCGCGGCCGTTGGCGAGCATCCATTCAGCCGCCGACTCCAGCGCATCGATGCCGTCGGCGAGGCCGTCGCCGATCTCGGCCAGCCCGGCGCTGTCCAGCGCCCCCGCGGCGTCGCGCAGGTCGACGATCAGCTCGCGCAGTGTGGCGCCGCCTTCGCGCAGGATCTTGCGCCCCACCAGGTCGTTGGCCTGGATGCCGGTCGTGCCCTCGTAGATGGTGATGATGCGGGCATCGCGGAAGTGCTGGGCGATGCCGGTCTCCTCGACGAAGCCCATGCCGCCGAAGACCTGGATGGCGTCGTCGCAGACGTCGTTGCCCACTTCGGTGCACCAGCCCTTGGCGACGGGCATCAGCAGATCGACGTAGCGGCGGTGCTTGTCCGCCACGCTGCGGTCGGGATGGTGGTGCGCGATGTCGAACCAGCCCGCCGCGGTGTACAGCAGCGCGCGCATCGCCATGATGCGCCCGCGCATCGACAGCAGCATGCGCTTGACGTCGGGGTGATGGATGATGGGCTTGCCCGATTCGCCGGTCACCGCATCGCGGCCCTGCACACGTTCGCGTGCATAGGCCAGCGCCATCTGGTAGGCGCGATCGGCGAGGCCGAGTCCCTGCACGCCGACACCGAAGCGCGCCTCGTTCATCATCACGAACATGGTCTCGAGGCCGCGATTGGGCGCGCCCACCATCCAGCCGGTGGCGCCGCCGCCGTCGCCGAAGCTCAGCGTGCAGGTGGGGCTGCCATGGATGCCCATCTTGTGCTCGATGGAGATGCAGCGCACGTCGTTCTTCGCCCCCAGGCTGCCGTCGGCCTCGACCAGGTACTTGGGCACGATGAACAGCGACAGCCCTTTCACGCCGGCCGGTGCATCAGGCAGGCGGGCGAGCACCAGGTGCACGATGTTGGGCGTCAGCTCGTGCTCGCCGTAGGAGATGAAGATCTTCTGGCCGAACAGCCTGTAGCTGCCGTCCGCTGCGGGCTCGGCGCGGCTGCGGGTGGCGGCGAGGTCGGACCCCGCCTGCGGCTCGGTGAGGTTCATCGTGCTGCCCCATTCGCCGCTCACCACCTTGTGCAGCCAGGTCTGCTTCTGCTCCTCGCTGGCGGCGATCAGCAGCGCCTCGGCCTGGCCCTGGTTCAGGATGGGCAGCATCGTGAACGCCATGTTGGCCGCGCACCACATCTCCATCACCGGCGTGGACACCAGCTTGGGCATGCCCTGGCCGCCGAATGCCACCGGCAGCGACAGCCCGAGCCAGCCCGCCTCGCGGAACTGGTCGTAGGCCGCCTGCCAGCCCTCCGGCGTCAGCACGCGGCCGTCGTCCATCAGGCGGCAGCCCTGCACGTCGCCATCGCGGTTGATCGGCGCCAGCACGCCAGCGGCGAACTTGCCCGCCTCCTCGAGGATGGCCGCCACCAGATCCGGGCTCGCCTCCTCGCAGCCGGGCAGCGCAGCGACCCGGTCCAGCCCTGCCAGCTCGTCGAGGATGAACTGCATGTCCCTCAATGGGGGGATGTAGTCGTGCATCGGGCTGTCTCCTGTGTCCCTTGTTCTGTCGTCAGGTCGCGCTCAGGCGCACGCCGCGCGGATGTCTTCGGGGATGGGCACCGCCCTGATGCGCAGCGGATTCTCGGGGTCCTGCATCGCGAACACGCGGACCTCGCGCCCTTCGCACAGCACGGTGTCACCGCGGCGGGCGACATGCCGCATGACGAAGCTCTTGCCGCGCCACTCCTCGATCCACGACTCGATCTCGATGTCCTCGCCGTAGGTGGCCGAGTTGCGGAAGCTCGCCTGCGCATCGACCAGCGGCGTCCCGATGATGCCGCGCTCGGCGGTGGTGTCGCGCCAGCTCGGCACGCCGCAGGCGGTGAAGAACTCGCGGCTGGAGGTGTCGAACCACTTGAAATAGTTGGCGAAGAACACGATCTGCGCAGGGTCGCAGTCGCTGAAGGCGATGCGCATGCGATAGACGTTGCGGCGGGCCATGTCGTCTCCCGCTTCAGCGTGCTGCCAGGCGCACCGCGCCGTCGAGGCGGATGGTTTCGCCGTTGAGCATGACGTTGTCGACGATGCTCAGCGCCAGCTTCGCGAACTCCTCGGGTTCGCCGAGGCGCTGCGGGAAGGGCGTGTTCTCGCCCAGCGACTTCTGCACGTCGGGCGGCAGGCCGCGCATCATCGGTGTGATGAACAGGCCCGGCGCGATCGTCATCACGCGGATGCCGAAGCGCGCCAGTTCGCGCGCGATCGGCAGCGTCATCGACACGATGCCGCCCTTGGAAGCCGCATAGGCCGCCTGGCCGATCTGGCCCTCGTAGGCCGCCACCGAAGCGGTGTTGATGATGACGCCGCGCTCGCCGTCGGCCTGCGCCTCGCCCTTGCTCATCGCGTCGGCGGCGAGCCGGATCATGTTGAAGGTGCCGATCAGGTTGATCTGCACCGAGCGCGCGAAGTCGGCCAGCGGCTGCGGCCCCTCCTTGCCCAGCACCTTGCCGGCGTTGCCGATGCCGGCGCAATTGACCAGCCCCTGCAGGCCGCCGAAGCGGCTCACGGCGAGATCGACCGCCGCCTTCGCGTCCGCCTCGTCGGCGACATTGGTGCGCGCGAACGCGGCACGCGCGCCCAGCTCGGCGGCGAGCTTCTCGCCCTGCTCCATGTTGAGGTCTGCGATCACCACGCTGGCGCCGGCGCCGTGCAATGCGCGCACGGTCGCCTCGCCCAGCCCCGACGCGCCACCGGTCACGATGAAAGTGCTGCCTTCGAATTTCATTGCCTTCTCCTGTCCTTTCTGTGTGGTCAAGCCACGTTCTCGACGATCACCGCCACACCCTGGCCACCCCCGGCGCAGGCCGACGACACGCCGTACTGCAGGCCGGCGGCGCGCGCCGCACGCGCCACGGTGTGGGTCAGGCGCACGCCGGAGGCCCCCAGCGGATGGCCGATGGCGATGGCGCCGCCATGCACGTTGACGCGGTCGCGATCCAGGGCCAGTTCGCGCTCGCAGGCGAGGTACTGGGCGCCGAAGGCTTCGTTGATCTCGACGCGGCCGATGTCGCCGACACCGATGCCGGCGAGCTTGGCCGCGGCGCGGATCGCCGGTGCCGGGCCGATGCCCATGATCTCGGGCGGCACCGCCGCCGCGGCACCGGCGACGATGCGGGCGATCGGCGTGAGGCCGTGCGCGCGCACCCAGTCGCCGCGGGCGACGATGACCGCCGCCGCGCCGTCGACGATGGCCGAGCTGTTGCCGCCGGTCTGCACGCCGCCGAAGGCCGCCTTGAGCTTCTGCAGCGTCTCGAACGAAGTCGGTCGCACATGGCCGTCGCGCTCGACCGACGTGGCGCGGTCGGCCAGCCTGATGCCGCGCGGCTTGTAGCCGTCGAGTTCCCAGGTGGTGTTGGTCACCGCGCTGACCTCATCGGCGAACCACCCCGCCTCCCAGGCCGCCACGCCGCGGGCGAAACTCTGCGCGGCGAAGCGATCGACTTCCTCGCGGCCGATACCGTAGCGCGTCGCGAGGTTCTCCGCCGTGCCGCCCATGCTGGTGGCCGGCGCAGTATCCAGCGTCGCTTCCCACAGGAAGTCCTTGAACTCGACCTGGCCCATGCGGAAACCCGAGCGATGGGTGTAGGCCGCCACCGGGTTGCGCGACATCGACTCGGTGCCCACGCACAGCACCACGTTCGCCTTGCCCAGCGAGATGTGGTCCGCGGCGGTGAGGATGGTCTCGAAGCCGGTGCAGCACAGCCGCTGCACCAGCAGCGCCGGCACATTCGGATTCACGCCCGCATACAGGCCGATGTGGCGCGGCAGGAAGTAGGCGTCGAAGCTCGCCTGCGCCATGTTGCCGGCGACGATGGCGTCCACCTCGGTCGCCGGAATGCCGCTGGTGGCGAATAGCGCGCGCGCCGCGGCGATGCCCAGGTCGGTCGGCGACACGTCGCGCAGCACGCCATTGTAGTCGGCGAACGGCGTACGCTGCCCGGCGACCAGCCAGATGTCGTCGTAGGCGGTGCCGCGCGCAGCGGCTTCGGAGGCGGCGAAATTGCCCATGCCCTGGGTGCTCATTGACGCGCTCCCTGTCCCTTGCGTTTGAGGAATTCGCCGATGCGCTCGGCAATCTCGGGGTTGGTCTGCACGACCGCCGCGGTCAGCGACTCGACGAAGAAGCCGTCGTCGCTGGCCATGTTGTCGATGCGGGCGATCGCGGTGACCATCGCCCAGTTGGCCATCGGCGCGTTCTCGGCGACGCGGCGCGCCAGTTGCTGCGCCTTCGCCAGGCTCTCGCCGGCGCCGACCAGGTAGTGCGACAGGCCCAGGCGCTGGCCTTCCTCGGCATCGAGGATGCGGCCGGTCAGCATCATTTCGCACATGCGCCCGGCGCCGATGATCTTGGCCACCCGCACCGAGGCGCCGCCGCCGACATAGATGCCATGCCGCCCCTCGGGCAACTGGTAGATCGTGTTCGGCTCGGCGATGCGGATGTGGGTGGCGGTCGCCAGTTCCAGCCCGCCGCCGATCACCGCGCCCTGCAAGGCGGCGATCACCGGGATGCCGCCGTTCTGGATGCGGGCGAAGATGCGATGCCACGACTGGGAGTGCAGCATCACGCCGAACGGCTCGCGGTGCTGGTGCTCGGAAAGGTCGAGGCCAGCGCAGAAATGCTCGCCCTCGCCGGCCAGGATGATGGCGCGCGTGCCTTCCGGCGTCGCCACCAGCGCCGCCTCGAGCGCCGCCAGCAGGCGGTCGCTGATCGCGTTGCGCTTGGCCGGGCGTGCCAGCGTGATGGTGTAGATGCCGTCTTCCGACGACGTCTTGACGATCTGTTCGGTCATTGTCGTTTTCCTCGTTGTTCCGTCACACCGCGGCGTGCACGCTGATCACGGTCTTGTCGAGCACGTCCTGGTGCAGGAACTCGACCAGGTCGGCCCGCCGCGTCAGCACGATGCGCTGGTTGATGTAGCCCTTGTCGGTGATCTCGCCCGCTTCCACCGACGGCGGCTCCGCCATGATCAGCGCGCGCTCCGGATACGTCGAGGAGCCGCCGCCCAGTTGCCTGAGCATCGCCATGCCGCGCTGCACGCGGCCGCGCACCGCCGGGTTGAGGAAGACGTCGGCGAGGTCGGCGTCGGGCGGCAGATGGGGGCACAGCGCACGGCATTCGGAGACGTTGGGGAAGATCAGGAAACCGATCTCGTCGCGGTTGTGGCCGGTGACGACGATGTCCTGGGCGATGGGCGACATCGCCTCGATGCCCTTCACCCGCAGCGAGCCGACATGCACCCAGGTGCCGGTGAGCAGCTTGAAGTCCTCGCCGACGCGGCCGTCGAACAGCAGCCCCAGCTCCGGGCGCTCGGCATCGACGAACTCCACCGCGTCGCCGATCATGTAGAAGCCGTCCTCGTCGAAGGACGCCGCCGAAAGCTCGGGCTGCTTCCAGTAGCCGGGGAACACGTTCGGCCCCTTGATGCGCACTTCCAGCTTGTCCTGCGAGCGCACCAGCTTCAGCTCGGTGCCCGGCACCGGCACGCCGATCACGCCGGAGCGCACCGCCTGGAAGTGGCAGTCGGTGGCGAGCGGCGCCGTCTCGGTCGAGCCCCAGGACGACACCATCGGCACGCGGCAGCCCAGCGTGCGCTCGGACAGCTCCTCCAGTTCGCTCCACAGGTGCTGCGGCAGCGCGGCACCGGCGTAGGAGATCAGGTTCAGACGGCGGAAGAAGCGCTCGCACAGCACCGGATCCTTGCGCAGCTCGGGCACCAGCATGTCGTAGGCGCGCGGCACGCTGAAATAGATCGTCGGTGACACTTCGCGCAGGTTGCGCAGGGTCCTCTCGAGCAACGCCGGCGTCGGCTTGCCGTCGTCGATGTACATCGTGCCGCCCCAGCGCAGCATCAGGTTGAAGTTCTGGTTGCCGCCGAAGGTATGGCTCCACGGCAGCCACTCGACGAGCACCGGCCGGTTGTCGGCGAGGAAAGTCCAGATCAGCTCCTTGGCGAGCTGGTTGGAGCACATCATGCGGTGGGTGTTGATCACCGCCTTGGGCGTGCCGACCGAACCGGAGGTGAACAGGAACTTGCCGATGGTGTCGGGCGTGATCGCGTCGAAGGCCCGCATCACCGCCGCTTCGTCGCTGCGCGCCTCGACCTCGGCCATCGGCACGGTGCCCGGCTGCGCCTGGCTGCGGCCGCCGGCAACCACCACGCCGTCGTGCAGCGGGGCGATCGCGGCGATCGCCGGCATGAAGCGCTCGACCGGATCGGCGTAGATGACGCCCGGCCGCAGCAGCTCGATGTTGCCCTTGAGCTTGGCGTGATCCTTCGACATCAGCGAAGTGCCGGCCGAGATCGGGCACGCGGGCACGCCGATGTGCATCGCCGCCAGCATGATCAGAGCATGCTCGATGGAGTTGTCCGACAGGATCGCCACCGGCCGCTCGGCCGACAGCTTCTGCCCCAGCATCCAGGTGGCGATCGCCACCACCCTGCGGCGCGCTTCGCCATAGCTCAACTTGTCCCACTCGCCGGCAGCGTTGCGCTCGGCGAGGAACAGCTCATCGGGCTGCACCCGCGCCCAGTGTTCGAGCCAGTCGCCGACGCAGCGGGCATAGGTGTCGGGCAGGGGGATTCCCGAGCGCAGGATGCGCGAACCGTCCCCCCGATGGATTTCGACCAGATCCGGCTCGGCAAACATGCGGACTGGATCGCGGATGATCTCGCTCATGGAATCCCTCCTTTGTATCGTTGGCCGATCAGTTGTCGACGCGCTTGTAGCCGCCGTTGTCGATGCGCACCAGCACGTGCGAGCGTGCATCGAGGCCGAAGTGATCGGTGGGGCTCATGTTGAACACACCATGCACGCCGACCACGTCCTTGTTGGATTCGATCGCGCTACGCAGCGCGGCACGGAACTCGGGCGACCCCGGCTTGGCCTTCGCCAGCGCAACCGGCACCGCCGCTTCGACCAGGCGGAAGGCATCGACCGCATGACCGGCAAAGGCCGACAGCGAGCCGGCGCCGAACTGGGCCTCGTACTTGCGTGCGAACTCGCCGCCCAGCTTCTTCGACGGATGATCGGCCGCCAGTTGATTGACGACGACGATCGGGCCGACCGGCAGGATCGCGCCTTCTGCAGCCTTGCCCGCCACGCCGAGGAAAGCCTGGTTGGCGACGGCGTGCGTCTGGTAGATCTGGCCCTTGTAGCCGCGCTCGACCAGCGCCGTCTGCGGCAGCGCCGCTGGGCTGCCCGAGCCGACGATCAGGATCGCATCCGGCTTCGCGGTGACCAGCTTCAGCACCTGGCCGGTGACTGAGGTGTCGGTGCGGTTGTAGCGCTCGACCGGGCCGATCTTGATGCCGGCGGCGTCGGCCAGCCTGGTCATCGAGTTCAGCCAGTCCTCGCCGTAGGCATCGGAGAAGCCGATGAAGCCCAGCGTCTTCACGCCCTTCGCCTTCATGTGCTGGACCAGCGCGCCGGCCATCACGCTGTTCTGCTGCGGCGCGCGAAACACCCACTCGTTGCGCTCGGCCGGCAGCGACACCGGGCTCATCGTCACCAGCGGCGTTCTCGCCTCGTTGGCGACTTCGGCGATGGCCGCGCTGGCGGGCGTGCCCGACGAACCGATCATCACGTCGACCTTGTCTTCGGACACGAAGCGGCGCGCATTCTTGGTCGCCAGCGTGGGATCGGTCGCATCGTCGAGCACGATCAGCCGTACCTTCTCGCCGCCGATCTCGGTGGGCATCAGCGTGAACGCGTTCTTCTCGGGAATGCCGAGGGATGCCGCCGGACCGGTTGCCGACAGCGAGACGCCGATGGTGATGTCGGCCAGGGCCGAGCCGGCGGCAAGCGTCACGGACAGGGCAACGCAGAGCTTGTGCAGTTTCATGTTTCCTCCGGATGGTGGTGGGTTGGCCGGATCGCCCGCAATGGCGACCGGCCCGAGCTGTTGCGGCAGGGCGTACAGGCTTCTTCTGGAATGGAAAGATATCGATCACTAACTACCTTGTCAAACGATTGTTCGATATATTTCATCAAGACATCTAGGTACCATGCGGGCTTGCCCCGAGCCGAATTGAGGCAAACTTGCGGCAGCGCGGCACCAGCGCTGGCCGACCGCCACCACGACCCGCGCAGATCCCAAGAGAAGTCCCACGCAATGACCGATTCCCTCGCTGCCGACGCGCATGCCGCGTCATCCGTGACCGCCGAAGAAGAAATCCTGCGCCTGGCGCGTGAAGAACCCGAGTTGGGACAGGTCGCAGTGGCCGAGCGCCTGCGCCAGGCCGGCCTGCGTATCTCGCCATCCGGGGTGCGCTACCTGTGGCAGAAGCACGGGCTGGAGACGGCGGTGAAGCGTCTGCAGGCCTTGGTGGAGCATCGGGGGGGCGACGCCGAGGGACTCACTGAAACGCAGCGCCGCCATCTGGAACGTGGGCGCCTGAGCGAGCGCCTGGCCCGCGGCGACGCGGCCGGCGGTCCGGCCGAAGGCGATCAGGAGCCGCTGGAACGGCGCCGCCTGATCCTGGATGCCGCAGCACGGCTGTTCTCCGCCGAGGGCTACGACCGCACCTCGATCCGCGACATCGCGCGCAATGTCGGCCTGCTGCCGGGGTCGGTCTATCACTACTTTCCGTCCAAGCGCGAACTCTTCCTCGCCGTCCATCGCGAAGGCTTCGAACGCACGCTCGAGCGGGTGAAGGCGGCGGCGACGAGCAGCGACGATCCGTGGGAGTGCCTCGAGCGCGCGTGCGAGGTGCACATCGAAGGCATCGTCGGCGGCTCGTCGATCGACCGCCTGGCAGGAAGCAACCTGGCCATTTCACGCAATGACGAGCTGCTGCAGGAGATCCGCCCGCACCGTGCGGACTACGAGGCCGTGTTCCGCACGCTCATCGATGCGCTGCCGCTGCGCGCAGGCACCGACCGCTCGCTGCTGCGCCTGTTCCTGCTCGGCGGCATGAACTGGATCTATCTATGGTATCGGGAAGGCAGGCGCAGCCCGCACGACATCGCCGCCGCCATGGTGGCGATGCTGCGCCACGGCGTGCAGCCCTGAACCGCGCACACAAGCGCGGCCCCTGAATGCAGGAAGCCCGCCGTGCGGCGGGCTTCCTTGCTCGACACCGTGCGTTCAGGCGCCTATTTCACCAGTACCCACTTGCCGTTCTGGATCTGCACCATCACGCGGGCGCGCTGGTCGAGGCCAAGATGGTCGGTCGGACTCATGGTGAAGATGCCGTGGGCTGCAGGGACTTCTTTCAACCCCTCCAGCGCATCGCGCAGCGCCGCACGGAACTGCTCGGTGCCGGGCTGGGCCTTCTTCAGCGCGACCGGGACGGCGTTGGCCATCAGCACGCCGGCGTCCCAGCCGTGGGCGCCGAAGGTGGACACGCTGCCTTTGCCGTGAGCAGCCTCGTACTTGCCGATGTATTCGAGCGCCGGTTTCTTCACCGGGTTCGAATCGGGCAATTGCTCGGCAACCAGCACCGGCCCCGCGGGCAACAAGGTGCCCTCGCAGTCCTTGCCGCAGACGCGCAGGAAATCGTTGTTGGCCACGCCGTGGGTCTGGTAGATCTTGCCGGTGTAGCCGCGCTCCTTGAGCGCCTTCTGCGGCAGCGCCGCCGGCGTGCCCGAACCGGCGATCAGCACCGCGTCGGGCTTGGCAGCGATGATCTTCAGCACCTGCCCGGTCACCGAAGTGTCGGTGCGGCTGAAACGCTCATTGGCCACCATTTGCAGCTTGCGCACCTCGGCGACGGGTTTGAACTGCTCGTACCAGCCCTCGCCGTAGGCATCGGAAAAACCGATGAAGGCAACCGTCTTCACCTGGTTGTTGGTCATGTGCTCGACGATGGCGGTCGACATCTGGGCGTCGTTCTGCGGCGTCTTGAACACCCAGCGCCGCTTGTCGTCCATCGGCTCGACGATGCGGGCGGAAGCTGCCATCGAGATCATCGGCGTCTTCGACTCGGCAGCAACGTCGATCATCGCCAGCGAATTGGGCGTGATCGTGGAGCCGAGCACCACATCGACCTTGTCTTCCGACACCAGCTTGCGGATGTTCTTCACCGCGGTGGTGGTGTCCGAGGCGTCATCGAGCACGATGTAGTTGATCTTCTGGCCGGCGATGGTGGTCGGCATCAGCGCGACGGTGTTCTTCTCGGGGATGCCGAGCGAAGCGGCCGGACCGGTCGCCGACACGATCACGCCGACGTTGATGTCGGCCTGGGCGGCAGCGGCAAAGGCGAGGCCGAGGGCGGCAATCAGGGTGCTACGCAGCTTCATGGTGTCTCCTCCAATGATGGACTGGAAAGGGTTGCCCGGCGTCTTGTGGATTGCGCCTGTCAGGCTTGCTGTTCTGCTCAAATTAACATGAATCAAAAAACTTTGACCATATCAAATTGATGTCGCACAACGACCTTGTCCCGGCGCAGCCAGGTCGGTTGCGTGAGTACCCCCAATCCGGTCTGGCGGCAGCGGATGCGCCACAAGGCTCGCACGACGAAGCCGGATCATCCCGCCGCCAGCCTGCGCGAAGCTGAGCACAACATCACGAACGGGGCGCAACGCACTTCACGTCCGTGAATCGCGCACGCCGGCCGCGCTCAATCGCCCTTGTACGGCCCGCCGCCGAGCCCGATGGGCGCCGGTGCCGCCTCCACCAGCTTCGAGAAGATCCGCGTGAAGTCCTCCTCGCCCGCCTTGGCGCGGCTGCCGCGCATCGGGTCGTCGGCGAGGAAGCCCGCGTCGGCCCGCGCCCAGTCCTCGTCGGTGAAGTGCGCCAGGATCAGCGGCAGCACTTCGCGCTCCTCGAGCAGCATGTGCTCGCGGT